>NZ_DAMASY010000028.1:0-1948 GCF_032080165.1 Sedimentibacter sp. | reverse complement strand
CCGTTTAAAGCATCCATTGATTTATACAATGAAGTTATTACAGCTTTTCTTTCAGGATGTGACTTTACAAATTTCACTGCCGCCATAACCTTCGGAAGCATGCTGCCCGGTGCAAAATGTCCTTCTTCCATGTATTTTTCCGCTTCTTTTACAGTCATGACAGATAAATCCTGTTGATTTGGCTTTTTAAAGTTGATGGATACTTTTTCAACCTCTGTAAGAATCATAAGAATGTCAGCATTTATATCCTCTGCCAGCTTTTCTGCCGCTAAGTCCTTGTCAATTACTGCCGCAATTCCTTCAACTGAGCCATCTTCATTTTCTATTACAGGTACTCCTCCGCCTCCGCAGGCAACTGCTATGGTTGAATCCCATAATTTTTTAATTGTATCAACTTCTATTATCTTTTCAGGTATAGGTGATGGTACAACTCTTCTCCATCCTCTGCCTGCATCCTCCTTCATAACGTAGCCTTTTTCTTCAGAAATTTGTTTTGCTTCTTGTTCTGTATAGAATAATCCTATCGGCTTTGTCGGATTGTTGAAAGCCGGATCGTTTTTATTGACAATCACCTGTGTCACTATGGTAACTACTGGTAGTACTCTGTTTCTTTTTGCTAAAGCATATTTTAGGCCTTGTTGAATATGGTAACCTATATATCCTTGTGTCATTGCTCCGCATACGTCAAATGGCATTGCAGGTGTAACATCTTTTGCTGTTTCGGATGCAAGCAAGAGTCTTCCCACCTGTGGTCCGTTTCCATGCACTATTGCTATTTCATATCCTGCGCAGCTTATTTGTGCAAGATACTCACATGTTTTTTTTACGACTTCTAATTGTGCCTCTGCTGTTGACGGACGACCTTTATCTTCTAAAGCATTTCCGCCTAATGCAATAACCACTTTGATTATCTTGTCCATATATATCCTCTCTTATTTTTTCTGCCCTGTTTTTATGCTATTGTAGCTACTATTACTGCTTTAATTGTATGAAGGCGGTTTTCTGCTTCATCAAAAACTACTGAATGTCTGCTTCTGAATACATCGTCGGTTACTTCTCTTATATCATATCCAAGTTCTTTTTGTTCTTTAGCCAATTTTGTTTCAAAATCATGGAATGAAGGCAGACAGTGCATAAATATTACATCATCGTTTCCTGTTGCTTTTAATAAATCCATGGTAACTTTGAATGGGGTAAGCATTTTTACTCTTTCGGGTATCTGTGCTTCTTCTCCCATGGATGCCCATATATCTGTATAAATTACATCTGCACCTTTTAAGCATTCTGGATTGTCTGATATTTCTATATGACCTCCTGTAAAAGCTGCCACCTCATATACTCTGTTAAGTACTTCTTTATCCAATTGGTCGCTAAGCTCTTTAGGACCATAAGCTACGTAATGCATTCCCATTTTAGCGCATCCGTACATCCACGCATATGACATATTATTTCTGATGTCTCCGGCAAATACTACTTTAACCTTGTTTAACGGTTTGGCGATATGTTCTTCTATTGTCAACAGGTCCGCCAATATTTGAGTAGGATGGTCTACATCTGTTAGTCCGTTCCAAACGGGAACTCCTGAATATTTAGCTAACTGTTCTACTGCTTCTTGTTTGTATCCTCTGTATTCGATACCGTCATAGAATCTTCCTAATACCTTTGCGGTGTCTTCTAATGATTCTTTTTTACCCATTTGTGAGCTTGAGGAATCCAGGAATGTTACGTGAGCTCCTTCGTCCAACGCAGCCACTTCAAATGCGCATCTTGTTCTTGTTGATGTTTTTTCAAATAACAGAACAATATTTTTTCCCTTTAGTAAGTAATTGGAATCTCCTGAGCGTTTCTTTGCTTTTAAATCATGTGCCAAGTCTAATAAGTATCGTATTTCTTCTGTCGTAAATTCCATTAATGTTAAAAAACTTCTTCCTTTTAAATTTACTGCCAT
>NZ_DAMASY010000027.1:0-1954 GCF_032080165.1 Sedimentibacter sp. | reverse complement strand
CTGTCGTAAATTCCATTAATGTTAAAAAACTTCTTCCTTTTAAATTTACTGCCATAATTACCTCCAAATCAAATATAAATTACATAAAATAATTGCAATATGTTTAAATATTAGCTTTATTGTATAATTAGTTATGTTAACATACAATTAGCGCACATGCAATAAAAAATTTATAAATATTAAAATAATGTTATAAATTTTCTCTTATTAAAGGCATGCTCATACACCTTGGTCCACCTCTGCCCCTTGATAACTCAGAGCTTGGCATAGTGTGAACCTTAATGCCTTCTTGTTGTAAAATTTCATTTGTTACATAGTTTCTTGAATATACAATGACTTCTCCGGGAGCAATACACAATGTATTTGAACCATCATTCCATTGTTCTCTTGCAGCATCTATAATACTGTTGCCTCCGCATTTAATTAATTTTACGTTATCTAAATGAAGCTCCTTTTTCAAAATATCTTCTAAGGTGCCTTTTTCTTCTGTTATATTAATTTTTCCTTCACTGTCTCTTTGAAGAACATATACGTTTATATCTGATTTTATGTTTGGATGAATTGTGAATTTGTCATAGTCAACCATAGTAAATACGGTATCTAAGTGCATAAATGCTCTCGTCTTAGGTATGTCAATAGCCAATACTTTCTTAAAGGTAACATCTTCTGTAAGCAGCAAGTTTGCAAATTTTTCTATAGCGTTAGGATTAGTTCTTTGGGATATGCCGACTGCAATAACTTCACTGCTTAATACTAAAATATCTCCCCCTTCAAGGGAATATTTTTCACATCTGTCATAAAACAATTTGGTTTCTTTATATGTTGGATTACAATTAAAAATGTATTTTGCAAACAGAGTTTCTCTGTTTCTTGTTACTGTAAACATTTTATGAATAGTAACACCTTCACCCACTGCTGCAAAAGGATCTCTGGTAAAATATAAATTAGGCATAGGATCAATTATGAAAGGATATTGGTTACTTAAATAGTCAACTAATCTTGGTCCTCTGTAATCGTTAATTTCTGATTTTCGTATACCTTCCATCATTTTAACGACCATTTCCTTGTTGCTTTTAAATGATAAAAAAAATTCCTTTAACATTCTCGACTTTCTGCGTTCTTTAATATCTGATTCTTCTATATATTCGTCGATAAATTGATTCTTAATATCTTCGT
This sequence comes from Sedimentibacter sp., assembly GCF_032080165.1. Lineage (GTDB taxonomy): Bacteria > Bacillota > Clostridia > Tissierellales > Sedimentibacteraceae > Sedimentibacter. Next base: position 778 of record NZ_DAMASY010000027.1, on the reverse strand, counting down.
TTATCAATGAATCTGCAACTAAATCTTCCAAATATACAGTTTCTATATTCATTGCCCTGAAAATATCAGCAAAAAAGTCATGCTCCTCCTGCGCTATTTTCAAGTAAGGAATATCATCAAAAAGTAACCTTTCAAGATATTCGGGCATTAAATTCTCTAACTCTCTGCCTGGTCTATGCAGCAAAACCTTCTTTAATCTTCCTATTTCTGAATAAACATTAATAGATGAACTGCTCAAAAACATCACCACCATTATATTATTTGATAACGATTTTTTATGCTGACGACATGCTCGACCTTTAATTTATGCATTTGCTAAGAAGTAATATTAGGTAAGTAAGTCGATTACCCTGATGTAAGTACGCCTAAATAAAAAGTAAAATATTAATTGTAAGTAAGTTTATATAAACTGTCAATTTTATTTAATTATATTTTATTAAAGTTTTTTTTTATTGTCAAGAATAATCTTAAATAAATATAAAATTGGTAAATAAATATACAAATTGATATATATAGAGTTAGGGCATCGCAGAGGAATGCAACAAACATATTATTTGGTATTGGTAATTTTGTCAAGGGCTTTTTCTACAAATATATACATTTATGATATTTATGCATTTGATGTTTAGTCCCCTCCGCCGATAAATGTGGGGGAACTGTCCGGTTACAGTAATTGTCAATATGATTTTATTAAAAAAACAGCTGATATTTATATCAGCTGTTTTTCAACATGGCGACGTCCTACTTTCCCAGGCAGTTACCCACCAAGTATCATCAG
>NZ_DAMASY010000026.1:0-2874 GCF_032080165.1 Sedimentibacter sp. | reverse complement strand
TATAAAAAAATAAAAAGAGGATAAAAAAGGAGATTAAAATGAAAAAGAAAATAGCATTAATTTTAGCTGTTGCTTTATGCTTAAGTTTATTTGTTGGTTGTTCAAGTAAAGGTGCGAATGCTCCTAAAGAAGAAGTTTTAGAAATTAAGGTAGGTCATGGTGTTGCTGAAACTACAGCAATGCATCAAGGTTGGTTAAAATTTAAAGAACTTGTTGAACAAAAATCTGACGGAAAGATAACAGTAAAAATATTCCCTAATCAGCAATTAGGCGGAGACAGAGAACTTATTGAAGCCGTTCAATTAGGTAATGTTACTATGACCAGTCCTTCTACAGCTCCTTTGGCAGCTTTTGACCCTGCATTTTTTGTATTAGACATTCCTTTCTTGTTTTCAGACAGAGATATGGTTTATGAGGTGCTTGATGGTCAAGTTGGACAAAGCTTATTAGATACTTTAAAAGAATACAATATAAAAGGTCTCGGCTATTGGGAAAATGGATTCAGAAACTTTACAAACAGTAAGCTTCCTGTAAGAGCACCACAAGAATTATCAGGTATAAAAATTAGAACAATGGAAAATGAAATACATATGAAAGCATGGTCGTTATTGGGTGCTAACCCTACTCCTATGGCTTTTGGAGAACTTTATACAGCGCTTCAACAAAAAACAGTTGATGCACAGGAAAATCCTCTTGAATTAATTTATGCAACAAAATTCCAGGAAGTACAAAAATATATTACTAAAACTCAACACATATATTCAGCGTATATTCCCCTTATGAATAATGAATTTTTCAACAATTTATCCAGCGAATATCAAGAAATCATAACAGAATCAATTAAAGAAGCAACAGCAGAACAAAGACAAATAGCAGGTAAAAATGATAAAGAATTTGAAGAAAAAATGAGAAGCACTAATGAAGTTATTGATTTATCCAGTGATGAGAAACAAGCCTTTAGAGATAAGATGGCACCTGTTCTTGATTTGGTTAAAACAAAAGCAGGAGAAGATATGGTTAGTGCTTTCATCGAAGCTACAGGTTATTAAGTGGGGTAAAACCCCCACTTAAAACATAGAGAAGGAGTTACGCTATATGAAAATACTAAAATTTATAGATGATAATTTAGAAAAAATCATTTTAGTTATTTTGCTGGGTGCATCAAGTGTCGTTATTGGTTTACAAGTATTTATGAGATACGTATTGCAATCATCATTATCGTGGTCAGAGGAAATTGCAAGATATATGTTTGTATGGTTAACATATATAGGTATTAGTTATGGAGTAAAAGCCGACAGGCATATAAAAGTGGACGCAGCAATGTATATGTTTCCTAAAAATATAAGAAAATACGTAGCTTTAATTGGTGATATTCTATTTTTAGCTTTCGCAATAATAATTGTGGTAACATCATATGGAGTAAGCAGTAAGATTATTATGAGCGGTCAAACTTCTCCGGCTGTAGGTTTACCTATGGGTTTTGTATATTTAGCGCCATTTGTAGGATTTGCAATGGTTAGTCTAAGATTGGTACAGAATATCATCAAACATATCACTTTATTGAAAGGAGAAGATATTCAATGTCATCATTAATTCTTTTTGGTTCGTTCGTTATATTCCTTATTTTAAATACACCGGTAGGAATAGCTTTAGGGATTGCTTCAATATGTACGATAATTTATAGCGGAGATTTGTTAATTTCTTATCTTTCCCAAAGTTTAGTTACAGCAACAGATTCCTTTCCGTTAATGGCGATACCTTTTTTTGTCTTAGCAGGAGATTTAATGGGTAAGGGTGGAATTTCAAAACGATTAATTGATGTTGCCAGTGTTTTCGTCGGAAGGTATACAGGCGGATTAGCAATAGTTACTATAATCGTATGTATGTTCTTCGCCGCTATTTCAGGTTCAGGTCCAGCAACTGTGGCGGCAATAGGCGGTATAATGATACCTGCTATGATTAATAAGGGATATGATAAAAACTTTTCAAGTGGATTGAATGCTACGGCAGGAAGTATAGGAGTTATTATACCTCCGAGTATACCGATGGTAATGTATGGAGTATCTACAAGCGTGTCAATAAGCACAATGTTTCTTGCCGGTTTTGTTCCGGGAGCTTTAATAGGTATAATTCTTATTGCCTACAGTTATTTTACATCAAAAAAGATGGGTTATAAAGGTGATCAAGTTGTATACAGTGCAAGAGAAAAATGGAATGCAGTTTACGAAGCAAAGTGGTCGTTGTTAGTTCCTGTCATAATATTAGGAGGAATATACGGTGGGATATTTACTCCAACGGAAGCAGCAGCTGTAGCGGTAATATATGGTTTTGTTGTAGGAGTATTTGTACATAAAGATCTTAAACTATCCGAATTACCTGAAGTTATAGCCAGTTCAGCTTTAACGACTGCAACTGTTATGATAATTGTGGGAACCGCAACAACCTTTGGAAGAATATTAACACTTGAGCAAATTCCTATTATGATAGCAAATGCTATATCTTCGTTCTCAAGTAATCAATATGTAGTACTGTTTCTGATTAACATATTACTTTTATTTGTGGGATGTTTTATGGATACGACTGCTGCAATTATTATACTTTCACCGATATTACTTCCTGTAGCATTAGCTATTGGAGTGGATCCTATACATTTTGGTATAATTATGGTTGCAAACCTTGCTATTGGATTTATCACCCCTCCGCTGGGAGTTAACTTATTTGTTGCTTGCGGAGTTGCGAAGTCACCCTTAGAGGATGTAGTAAAAGGTGTAATACCATTTTTTGTTTGTATGCTTGTGGCATTAACATTAATAACGGTTTTCCCTGAAATTTCTCTGACTTTACCAAGGTTGTACGGAAAATAGATTAGTTTTT
>NZ_DAMASY010000025.1:0-2942 GCF_032080165.1 Sedimentibacter sp. | reverse complement strand
TGCTATGGAATTATCCAAACATGGGCGACGCAGTTCCTGCTGTGTCGTTCTTTTTTGCGCCCATGCTCGGATAATTCTCTACTCATAATGGGAAGCTCTATTCTGAGAAATGGTTATGACAGCTTATCTGAAAGGATAGTCAATTGAACGCACTCTAAAACTCTTCTAATACTTCTTCGAAATCTTCATCGCTTTGTATATTTGAAAGAGCCACTGCGAATTGCAATTTTAAAGCCTTTCGTGTAAAATTTGCTATATTTTTATAACTAAGTTTTTTGCAATATTTTAAATATCTTGATTTTTCTAATTTAGGAATAGTCACAGATAAGCAATTGTTTTTGCCTTTGTTTCGATAAAAATACAGGTTTACTAAATCGATCATTTCTTGTGTGACTTGTCCGGTAGGAGGGGAATCAATCATTATATTTAGTAGATTTGTAGTTGTGGGATATAGTGGGTTCAAATCTATATGTTCAGGAAAGCCGCCAACCTTTCAAAACGCTGTAAAACCGCACAAATAAAGGAAAGTTGACAAGCTTTCTTCTCAAAAACTTGTCAACTTATCTTGGTCGGAATGGAATTATGGGAACAGAGAAAAGTATTGAAAATACTCCATTTTTAGGCTATATCTACACAAAACAAACTAAGTGCCACCTGTGACAAAACAACGCTAAATCATAAATTCCTCATTATTAGATTTTTTATCTCCATCTTCAAAATGAATCGTCACTTCGTCATCCTGCTTTTCAAGATCATTAAAAAGTTCATTCATGACTTCGACAGCCTCATTTATTTCTTCGGGCAAAACAGACATATGCCTTAATACGATTATCGTAGGCTCAGCGAAAGAACAGTGCAGACAGTCCCAAAGCGCATCCAGGTTGTAGCCATAGTAGTCAGGCAAATGAAAGGCTTTTTTTAGATAGGTATGCAGATCGTACATGGTCTTTATGCCACTGAAATCAAGTGTAATATACTTCATATTAGTTCTCCAATCCAATTTCAGCAAAGGTTAAATAATGATCATATGTAACAAAAAGCAGGCCGTCATTAGAGTACAGTAACCGACATCCATTTCGAAAGCCAGTTACATAGTCAAAATCCGCTTCATACCAAACACGTCCCTCGGCAACCGGAAGTCGTTTGTCACGATTCTTATAGACGTCACCGCCGATCATTCTTCCCGGCAAAACTTCCTCTAAATTCCCAAGCCACTTTTTCCATCCCAGATTCTTTGCCTCAGCTTATGTCAGATAGCAAGGCGGGAATTCGCCATACAGTGCGACATACTGATCAACGCCATCTGGGCCTGCGCTGGTTGCAGTGCCGACCGCAATAGTGGTCACTTTTTCAATATAACACTTGCAGTTCGGATGAACAGGGATTTCCAGTATTCGAGGATCGTCAACAGAAAGAATTCGACCATTCATTGAGAAGCAGTAAAAGCAGGTCCCCGGTGTAATTACAGTTCTCCAAATTTTCCAACGGCTACTTTCGTAGGAAATTTGAAATCCTTTTTGAATGAGTGGATCGAAAGAGGTTTCCTTTATAATATATCCTATCTTTTTTACTTTGTACACACTACTTTCCCCCTATGAGAAAATACTCACTATGAATAGGGGGTACAGCGGGGTAAATTGCACGTTTCCGTGCAACAAGAAGATGAATCTCTAAAATATCAGCATATTACATAAAAAATGGGTAAGTCCCATAAGGACTTACCCATGAGAGCTACATCAAATCTGGATATCATGTTATTTATAGTATGAGAATTTAAACTATCACTTTATCAAATACTATCATCACAAATTCAAAATAATTATGGTTTTTTCGGTTATGCTCATACCGGGAAACATTCCAATTAAATTGAGCTACCTTCTATGTCTTTGCAGAACCCGATTTTACTCGTTGCAAAACAATGTTTACTATTGGTTTGAAAAGCAAATATAAGAGGTAACCTATAGTCCCGCCAACAGAATTGGTGATTATGTCGGTTATATCCGCTGCCCGGAAACCATTGATAAGTGGCTGTAACAATTCAATACTTAAGCTAAAAATGAATGTTCGTGCGATGCAGGAGAGTGCATTTTGCTTTTTTATCATGGGTAACAGAAATCCAAACGGTATCATCATGAATACATTCAACACGATTTGTCTAACCGTATCGCCTCTTCCATTTAAATAGTCATCAAACGGCAACAGATTTATAGGGACGTAGGGATGATCAAAAATAAATGGAATGGATGCAATAATTGGCATTAGCGTAACATAAAGAACTAATCCGATATATACGTACATAAGTGTATTTACAAGAAGAATATCTCTACCATTTATCTTCCATTTCTTATAAAGAAAAACTACATATATTGCAACCATGGCAACCAAATCTACAATGCATTTTATATTCATGCTGCGCTTATTCACTCCTTAATGTGCAATAAATAATATGTGTTTTAATTTTAGCATAAATAAAACAAAAAGTCATGTATGGGGTCAAATCCTCATACATGACTTAAATATGGTGGAGCATTGCATTTAACATACGAACTCTTATAATCCAAGGGTTCGTATGTTAAATGCTGTGGTGGAGGTGGGGGGAGTTGAACCCCCGTCCGAAAACACTTTAACGAGACGTTCTCCGGGCGCAGACGGTTATTTTGGGAGTCTTTCTCTCCCTGTTCCCCTCTCCGCCGGCAAGCCGTCACGCCGGCGGGTCAGGTGAGCTTCATAATTTATGGCACGCGCAAAGCTTTGCGTACGCACATTTACCGCTAAACGACGCCCTTCCCGGCTCGCGGTCCTTCCGGGTCGGACGGCTGCCTAATTAGGCAGCGTAAGCAACAGTATTATTGTTGTTTAATTTATAATTTGCCCGTTTTTCGGATGACAGGCGCATCCGCCCGCTGGTCCCGCCTCCATATCCCCGTCGAAACCGGTACACC
>NZ_DAMASY010000024.1:0-5815 GCF_032080165.1 Sedimentibacter sp. | reverse complement strand
CTGTCGTAAATTCCATTAATGTTAAAAAACTTCTTCCTTTTAAATTTACTGCCATCGTTGGCCTCCGAATTATTTTAGAATTTATTGTCTTCCATAGCATAGTAATTTGAAATAATATAATCAAATAATAATTTTGAAGCTACTATACTTGTCATATTATTAAAATCCGTCATTGGGTTTACCTCAACTATATCAATTGCATCAATATAAGGTGCAACAAGCTTTACGAATTTAAACAACTGATAGCTTGTAAATCCACCCGGCTCATTTGCACCGGAGCCAGGCGCAAATGCGCTGTCCAACACATCTATGTCAATTGACATATAAATGTGTTCTGTTCCATTTGAAGCTACCTCAATTGCCTTTTTTGCTGCTTCTTCAATGCTTGTCTCAAAAACTTGATTTGCCGGAATTAAGGTAATATTACTATTCTTTATAAAATGATAATGTTCGGGTGAATTATAGCTTCTCATACCTATTTGAACAAAATTTTTAGCATTTATTCTATCAAGCTCCGAAGCTCTTCTCATTTGACTGCTGCCTGAATATAAACCCTGAACAGATGAATCTTTAACAAGATCTAAATGTGCATCTACATGTATAATACCAATGTTTCCTTTAGTGTTATCATGAAGTGCTTTTATACCCGGCCAACCTGTAGAATGATCTCCCCCTAAAAGTATTGGTGAATATCCTTCTTGGTATATTTTATCTATATTATTTTTTATTTCTTCTAAAGATTGTTTATTATCATACCTGCTAATTTGATTAGTATCTCCGAAGTCTTTTATTTCAAATTTAGATATATCAATCAGACGATCAGCTTCAACATCAAATAACATATCATCTTCAACTCTGTTCTTAATCCATTGCAAAGATTTCCTGATTTGCTCGGGAGCATATCTTGCTCCCGGATATCCTTTGGATGCTGAAGTATCATAAGTCATTCCCATTATTCCGAACTTGTTTTTGCGTTTAATTTTCACTCATATACCTTCTTCCATATTGTCATTAATCAAATCTATTTTTCAACTACATATTGTCCATCTTCAACTACTAAAATAACAAGGTCTTTTCCTACAGGTTCTCTGGCACCTTGGAAGTTTGTAACACCGGTTGCACCTTGGAAATCAGCTGTAGCAGCAATTGCATCTCTTATTGCCGGACCGTCTGTTGTGCCTGCTCTATTTATTGCGTCTGCCATAACATGCATTGCATCATATGCATATGGTGACCATGAATCAACTTTCTTGTTATATTTATTTTCAAATTTCTTTACAAATTCTTGTGCTGCTTCACTAGGGTCAGATTCATGGAAATAACAAACAACATGAGTTCCGTTTGCATCATCACCTGCAAGCTTTAAGAAATCATCTGTGTACAAACTGTCACTAGCATAGAAAGGAACATCAATTCCTAAATTCCTTGCTTGCTGAATAATTAATGAAGCCTCAGTATAATAACTAACTAAAACTATAACTTCTGTATCACTATTCTTTATTTTAGTTAATATAAGTGAAAAGTCCTTATCTTGTCCACCAAGATATGTCTCGTTAAATAATACTTCTCCGCCAACTGCTTTAAAGATATTTGAAAATACATCAGATACTCCTTTTCCATAATCACTGTTATCGTAAATTACAGAAACCTTATTGTATCCTTCTGCTTTCAATAATTCCGCTAACTGTGATCCCTGATAATTGTCACCAACATTTATCCTATATACATAATTTCCAATATTTGCTACATTAGGATTAGTAGAGGCAACTGCAATCGCCGGAATTTCATTTTGTTGGTATATTGGACCTGCGGCCAAGGATGCACCACTGAAGAAGTGCCCGATTATCCCCACAATATTTTTATCACTGGCAAATTTTTGTGCAACGCTAACAGCTTCTTTTGAATCACCCTTATCGTCTCCATAAACTATTTCAATTGGTTTACCTAATACGCCGCCTGCATTATTTATTTCTTCTACCGCTAATTCTACACCATCTTTTGTATAATCTCCAAATTGTGCATAATCACCTGTATACGGAGAAGCAACCCCTATTTTTATAGTGTCTGCATCTTTGCTGCCTTTTCCCGATGAACTACATCCTGTAAATACCGTTGCTAATAATACAGCCATAATCATAATAAAAATTAATACTTTTTTCATTTTAATCCTCCTGATAAATTTTATATAAAAATGATATTTAATCATTTTCACCTAAATAAATTTTCTTAACTTGTGGATCACTTAATAAAACATCTGCATTATCTTGTAAAATAATTTCCCCTACTTCCATTACATAACCATAATCTGCTGCTGATAGAGCGACTTGGGCATTTTGTTCAACTATTAAAACTGTTGTCCCATTATTATTTATACTTTTTATAATTTTAAATACATCTTCTACAACGAGTGGAGCTAATCCCATAGATGGTTCATCAAGCATTAACAGTCTTGGAGCTTGTAACATTCCTCTAACAATTGCTAACATTTGTTGTTCTCCACCACTTAATGTTCCGGCAAGTTGGTTTTCTCTCTCTTTTAATACTTTGAAATTTTGCATTATATTGTTCATTTCCTCATAAAATTTGGCCTTAGTTATATCTCTTGAAGAAGAACTCATAATGAGATTTTCCTTAACTGTTAAGTTGGGAAAAATATGTCTTCCTTCAGGAATATGTATTAAACCTTTCTTGGCAATTTCATGTGGTTTCATACCTGTTATTTCATTACCTTCAAAGAAAATATGACCTTCACTGGGTGAAATTAGACCGGATATAGTCTTTAGCGTACTTGTTTTCCCGGCACCGTTATTTCCTATTAAAGCTACTATTTTTCCCTGTTCAACTTCAAATGAAATATTTCTTACAGCAGCAATTCCGCCATATTTAACAGTTAAGTTTTCTACTTTAATCATTTTTTCTTGCCCCTTCCTAAATAAGCTTCTATAACTAATTCATTATTTTGTATTTCAGAAGCTGAACCATGAGCAATTTTGATACCATGGTCTAAAACGGCAATGCTATTGGATACACCCATAACAACTCTCATGTTATGTTCTATTAGTAAAATAGTAAGACCGGTACTATTCAACTCTCTAATAAACTCCACAACTTCTTTTGCTTCTGAATTATTCATTCCTGCTGTTGGCTCATCTAATAATAGAAGTCTTGGTTTAGACGCTAACGCCCTGATTATTTCTAATTTCCTTTGTTCGCCATATGATAAGTTCCTTGCAAGGTCAAATGCCTTTTGTTTTAAACCAATAGTCTCCAATAAATTCATTGCCTCATCATAACAATCATTTTCTTCCTTAATATTTTTATTATTTCTTAAAATACAGTCTAACATGCTTGATTTAAGCTTAATATGAAGACCAATTAAAACATTCTCTATAACTGTTAAATTAGAAAACAACCTTATATTTTGAAATGTCCTCGTTATTCCCTTTTCAGCTACTTCAAAATCTCTAAGATCTGTTATATCTTTTCCTTCAAAATACTTTTTTCCCTTTGTAGGTGAGTAATGACCAGATATCATATTGAACAAAGTAGTTTTACCTGCACCGTTTGGACCTATTATACTGAATACCTCTCCTTGTTTTATAGAAATGGAGACATCGTCAACAGCCTTTAGTCCACTAAAATATTTACTGATTCCATCAAGTTTTAATATATCCATATTTGCCTCCCTACTTTTTAGCTATTTTTGTTATCCTTGATGGAACCCTTTTTTCCGGCCAAAAACCTTTTGGTTTAAATACCATCATAAGAACTAATAATATACCATATATAAGCATTCTGTAACTTGCAATTGGTCTTAGTAATTCCGGCAACAAAAACAATATGACAACACCTATAATTGATCCTACAAGGCTTCCCCTTCCTCCAACTGTAATCATACATAATATAAGTATGGATTCATTAGAAGTAAAATTATTGGGATTTATAAAATTCATATAATGCGCGAAAAAGCTTCCCCCAATTCCTGCAAAAGCAGCTGTTATAGCAAATGACCAAATTTTATACTTACCTGTATTAATACCAAGAGATGTAGCTGCTATTTCATCCTCTCTTATTGCAACTAAAGTCCGCCCAAATCTTGAATTTGACATTCTGTTCATCACAACACATGTAATAATGACCAAAATCCATATAAGATAAAACATATGTTGTTTTGTATTTATTGTATAACCAAATATTGAAGGAGAAGGAATTCCTTTTATCCCCATAGGACCATTCGTTATACTTTGCATATTTAGAAGTACATAACGTATAATCTCATTGAATCCCAAAGTGACTATAGCTAAATAATCTCCACGAATTCTCAAGGAAGGTATACCTAAGAGCAATCCAAATAAAAGCGATATGAATCCTGCTAATATCAAACCAATCCAAAAACTATCAAATATATTTATTACAAAAAGACTTGATACATAAGAACCTATTCCAAAAAAGGCAGCATGTCCTAAGTCTAATTCACCTGTAACTCCCGCTACAACATTTAAACTGATACCTAATACTACATAAACGCCAAGAAGTATCAAAATATGAAGTATATAGCTATTATCAAATAGTATTGGAAATATAAAAATTATTAATAAAGATACAGGTAAAATTAATTTATTATTTATACGACCGAATATTTTATTAAGCCTTAACTTTTCTTTTATAATATTATCCATAATATTACCTACACTTTCTCGATTTCTTTCTTGCCGAATAAACCTGTAGGTTTAAAAAGCAGAACTAATATTAATATAATGAAGGAAAAAGCGTCTTTGTATTTAGCCGATATTAAAGTAGCACCTAAACTTTCTGCTAAACCTAAAACAATTCCGCCTAACATAGTTCCGGGTATATTACCAATACCACCTAAGACAGCTGCAACAAAAGCTTTAAGACCCATAGAGGAACCCATATTAAATACCACCGAATTATAATATATGCCTACAAGTATACCTGCGGCGGCACCTAATACGGCACCAATTGAAAATGTTATTGAAATAACTTTATTTACATTTATACCCATTAGGCTGGTCATCGCTGAATCCTGTGCAGTTGATCTCATTGCTATCCCAATTCTTGTTTTATAAATCAGAAAGTATAACATTATCATAAAAATTAGAGCAACTATCATAATTAATATTTGTGTGGAAGATATCGTTATATTTGAAAATTCATAAGCTGTAGTATCCATTACCTTGGGGAAAGGCTTCGTATCAGACCCCATTGTCAGCATTATCGTATTTTGCAATATTATAGAAACACCTATAGCACTAATTAACTGCGAACTCCTTGAACCATTTCTAATTGATCTAAAAGCAGTGAATTCAATTAATGCTCCTAAAATTCCGGAAAAGATTAAAGATATAAAAAATGAAATTATTATATTTAATTTTAAAACCGAAACGCAAAAGTAAGCAATAAAAGCTCCTACCATATAAACATCTCCATGAGCGAAGTTTATAAGTCCTAAAATTCCGTATGCAAGTGTATATCCTAAAGCAACCATTGCATAAATAGAACCAATAGTCAAACCATTAATCAATTGTTGAACAATCATTATTTCCTCCTTAATATTATGACTTATTAACTTGATAGTTCAAAAGGACCTTATTAAATATTTACATTGGTATAATATGCATAAATTATGCCAATTTAAAAACGTTGTCCATGTTTATTGAAATTTTACCATTATAAAAAAATTGGTGCTTATTGATTAATCAATAGTGCCCAATTTTTATAAAATACGTTATTCAAGATTATTGTTTATGCTAATCTAAAAATAGGTCAGCTGGCTCATCGAAAACTAGGTCAA
>NZ_DAMASY010000023.1:0-6466 GCF_032080165.1 Sedimentibacter sp. | reverse complement strand
CCACAAATCCAGCATTTTCGATTTGCATTGGAGAAATATTAATACTCATTTTTAAATTAAGGTTATTCTCCTGATTCCATTTTTTTATCTGCAAAAAGGCCCTATCAACAACCCACTCTCCTATATTAAGAATCATTCCGGTTTCTTCTGCTATTGGAATAAATTCAGACGGGGGAATAAGTCCTTTTTGTGGCTGTATCCATCTTATTAAAGCCTCCATTCCAATTAGTGATTTGGTTTTTGTGCTATATTGTGGCTGGAAGTAAAGAATAAATTCTTTATCATAATCTGCATTCTGCAAGAGAAACTCAATTTCCTGTTTTTTGTTAATTTTCTCAGTAAGCATTTTATCAAAAAACAAATATCCATTTTTATGGTTGCTGGCTTTAATTTCATACATGGAAATATCTGCATATCTCATAAGTGTATCTCTATCTTTTGCATCAGCAGGATATAGTGAAATACCAATACTTGCAGAGAGGGTAAAAATATACGGGGGTACAGAAATAGGAGTTCGTATAATCTCTAATATTTTTTCTGTAACAGAACCTATGTATGATTTATCAATATTATTTTCTATTATTACAGCAAATTCATCCCCAGCTACGCGGAAAGCTGTACAACTAGGTGTGCAATTCTTTAAAACTCGTGCCCCCAAAGCAATCAGCACTTTATCACCAGTTTCATGACCGTAGGAATCATTTATAAATTTAAACCGATTTGCGTCTATGTAAAGCAAAGCAAAAGGTTTATTCGAATTAGAGGTAAGTAGGGAATCGAGTTTTTTCATTAGACATCTTCGATTGTATAATCCGGTTAAAGTATCTCTATTTGAAAGTTCCTCTAGATGTTGATTTGCATAATTCAGCTCTTTGGTTCTTTCATCAACAAGCATTTCAAGGGTTTGGTTCATTTCCTTTTCTGTTTGCAATAGAAGTTTATCAAGCATGTTTGATCGTAAAGAGGTTGTTGAAATCCAATATAATACACAGACAGCTGTAAAAATCACAAGTGCGTGTAAACTAAAGATATCAATCACATATAGAAAATGAAAAATTAGTACAAGCAAAAACACTGTCTTTTTTGGTTTTCTCAGATTTTCTGATAATTTATTTTGAACCACGGGTTCAATCCTAGATGGGTGCGCTGTTTCGTATATGGCGCTTATGGCAAAAAGTACATTACACAACATGTAAACAACGTCAATGATAGTATTTGGTTCATAAGCTGTTAATAAGCTAAGATAAGCATAGTAATAATCCGCCCAAGCATATATTACAATTCCCAAAAGTGCAAGAAACATACTTTTAGGTATGTTTTTGAAACCTTTCGAAAGATAAACTAAACCAATTTCAGTTAAAATACAAAAATCTAAAAAGATATATATCAAAATAAGGATATAATCAAAATCAAGACGAAATGGAAGTGTTGTTCTTGATAATATTAAGGTCCAAAGCAAAAGCATACCTGTTACTGCAATCGTAAATATATCAATGATGATTTGATATAAGCTCCATTTTCTGAAGCTCTTAAAAATATAATGTGTTAGCAGTATGGCAAAGCATATATTTGGCAAAACATATAAGGCATTGATAAAAGGGATATTTTCAGGGCTTATAAAAAGAACATTATCATAAATAAGCCATAGAAAATCTGCTATTCCCCAAAACAAAGTACTGAAAAATGTTAAAATGGCATATAACTTGTATTTTTTAAATTGCTTTGCAGAAATAAAAATTAATAACGAAGATAAAAAAGCCACTAACGGAGATAGTATATTGCCCCATAGGTTATTACTTAGAATTATGCTTAAAAAGTATAAAAAAAATGTACCCAAAAGTAGATCTAACAGCAAGTTTTGCTTCAATTTTTTTATCATAGGCTTATCCTCCCTAAACTTATAAATTTCGTAATTCGATTCCATAAATACAAATAAATCAACTTTTAAAGTTACAGCCGCAAATACCATATCGGCATCTACGGCTGAGGTTTTAATATTTGCTGTTGTTTATATCTACCGAAAAATTATTATAATTCTTATCCGAAGCAGAGGAATAATGGGAACCTATAGTATATTGTTTTGAGTATAGCACATTGTCAGATTCAGATTCTCTAAGTTTGAATTCGGAAATAAGGTCTTTCAACATATTGGATTGGCCGGATAACTCCTCACTTGCGGCGGCGCTTTCCTCAGCTGTGGCGGCATTTGTTTGAACAACTGACGAAATTTGGTCTATTCCTTGGTTTATCTGAATAATTGCCATTGCTTGCTCTTGGGATAACTTTGCGATTTCATCAATTAAAGAAACAGCCTCCTTTGTTATTTCAGCACTTCTATCTAAAGTATCTGCCGTATGGTTGGCAATTTGAGACCCGTTTTCAACAGCTTCAATTGTTTCTTCAATCAGAACGGTTGTATTTTTTGCTGCTTCAGCCGATTTTCCTGCAAGGTTTCTGACCTCATCTGCAACAACTGAAAACCCTTTACCCGCTGCACCAGCACGTGCTGCTTCCACGGCTGCATTTAATGCGAGAATATTGGTCTGGAATGCAATATCATCAATAATTTTAATAATTTTAGAAATTTCAGATGATTTTAACGTAATCTTATTCATAGCAATAATCATATCTTTCATTTGCCCATTACTGCTATGCAGTTCCTGTTCTGCAAATTCCGCTTTGTCATGCGCAGATTTTGCATTTTCCGCATTTTTTCTTATTTGCTCTGCAACCTCGGTGATTGATGCGGATAACTCTTCTAGGGCGCTTGCTTGTTCAGTAGCGCCCTGAGAAAGTGCCTGTGCACCGTTTGCAACTTGTTCCGCACCGCTATCAACTTGAGATGCAGATTGATTTATTTGCAGTAATGTAGAATTTAAATTAACAAGCAATGCCTGCATATTATCTTTGAGCTTTTTAAACTGTCCAACATACTCTCTTTTCGCTTCAACTGTTAAATCCCCATGGGCTACACTAAACAAGGCATCGGATACTTCATCTATGTAGCCTTGATAATTTACTAATCTTTCAACGGTAAGATTAAATGCCTTTGCAAGTTGACCTACTTCATCATTAGAATTTATAGAAAGTTCGATATCGAAATTACCATCTGCAATCTGTTGTGCCGCAGCCGTAACCTTCTTAATAGGTTTTGCAATGCCAGTACTAACGAAAATGGTAATGATAGCAGTAAGAAGCAATATGATTACGGTTAATAACGCTACAGTTCTTACAGTCGATACAATTCCGTCATCTAAAATATTATTAACAGATTCAATGGGTATACCAACAAAATAAATACCTACTATTTGTTTGTTACTGTCATAAATAGGAGCATATACGGTCTCATATTCAGAACCAAGAATATCGGCTTCACCAAAGTAAACATTACCACTTGATATTTCCTTGTAGGCTTGTCCGTTTGCATCTAACTCAGATCCGACTTCTCTTTCCCCTTTATCATCTTTGATGGTAGTCAATACTCTAATATATTTATCATCGTTTTTGACAAAAACAGTTGCGACCACATCCATATCTTGGGATAATTGATCAATGTATTGAAAATTGCCGTTAATCGTCTGATTGTTTTTATCAACTAATTCACCGCTACTATTTAAACTAAGTGAACCAAATTGCTCATCAAGATAAGATTTTAGCATATTATTGGAACTGGTCAATCTATCCTCAACCAGAGTTTTAATAATTTCATTAGTAACATTAAAACTCTGAAACAGACCTATAGTCACCATAGACAGTGATGAGATTGTAACTAGAGCAAGTATGATTATTATAAGCTTTCCTTTTAAACTTTTCATTACGTTGTCCTCCTTAGAATGCACCTTATTATGTATTTGGAATAAATTGAAACTAAAAATTATTTAATTATCATTGTATAAATTAAAGCATCGAAAATAATCAGGCTATTTTTTTAATCTCCGAGTTACATATTGTATAAATTCTTCAGTTGTAGGAATTTCGCTTTTACAAGGGACACTTGCCTGATTAATTATCTCATCAATAGTTTTGTTTTGCTTTTTGTAGGCGCAGTCGATTGCCTGCTGCATATCTTTTTTAACATCTGCAACTGTTACACCCTGCTCCTTGGCAATCCTACGGTAGATATTTCTCATACTCATATCTAATTCACCTCTGTTGGCTATTTTTTAATTCTATATTACAGTATAGACGATTTAATCATATATTTCAACAAAAACAACTATAATAATCGTACAGTGTGTATGACACTGTCTATTACAATTAGATAGAGGTGTTAATATGGACGATAGATATATTCGTAATAGAATCAGCGAGTTGCGTATTCAAAAAAATATTTCCGAAAGGAGCATGAGTATTGACTTAGGACATAGTCCAAGTTATATTCATAGTATTGTTTCAGGAAAAGCATTGCCATCCATGACTGAATTTTTATATATTTGCGAGTACTTTAAAATTTCACCAAAGGAATTTTTTGATACTTCAGTGGCAAATCCTACCTTGATGCAAGTAGTAACGGAAGACTTAAGTAAACTAAATGAAAATCAAATTCTAAGTATTTATGAAATCATAAAGGGGTTAATAAAATGACGTAATCCAGTGCAAGCCTTGCTTCGCTTTACTATTTGACTTATTATACAAGATATAGAGCAAGGCATCTGTGATTATGTTACTTAATAATATTTATTTCTGCATAATACTTATTAATTCGACTTTTATCCACTTAATTTTACCATATATTCAAATCAAAAAACGTTACATATGCTACGAATTTGGAGGTGATCTACATAAAATATATAAAATTAGTAAAGCAAACCTTTATTGGCTGCCATCTGACAAATGAAGAGATAAAAACTGCACTAAATAATTGTAATTTAAGCATTAAACGCTTTGCTAAGGGGCAGTTATTACATTTGGAGGGGGAAGAATGTCTTAATTTAGAAATTTTACTAACTGGTAATATTGTCAGTTTACAGGTAGATGATTGCGACAATGAACATATTATAAAAATATTTCAAGGCAACGAGATAATTGCTGGCAACATTTTATTTGGCACTTCACCCAAATACCCTTTATTTTTTGTAGCTGAAACAAAGGGAGAGTTACTGCAAATTCACAGATCATATTTATTTGAACTTTTTATAAAAAAGCCTGATGTACTCAAACAGTTTTTAATACTTATTTCTGACCGTGCAGTAAGTCTTGGTGGCAAAATAAAGCTTGCAAAGCGAAAGTCACTCAGAGATCATATTATGGAATTCCTAAATGCGCAAAGCTTATTTCAGAATTCAACCATCATTACTTTGCCCATATCAAAAACAGAACTTGCTAATAGGTTTGGTGTGCAACGTACATCGGTGTCAAGAGAATTTTCCAGGATGGAAAAAGAAGGGCTAATAAAATTATATAATAATAAGACAATTGAAATAGTGAAATGATTTCGTTACTTGAATAGTGTTTAATGAAAAATTTAGCTAAAAACCCGAACCGATTTTTATATGCTATTGCTTCATTGCAGAGATGGTTTCCCCTTTTAACTAAATATCATTTACAAACTGCAAATTTTGCAGTAAGATGAGCATATAACCTTGAACTTTGACAAATGAACATCGTATCCCGCAATGCAACGTGAGCATTGGGTAAGCGACGAGCCGAAGGGCGCTGACGGATTTTAATATCCGGCGATATACCTTGCGACTGTTACTGCTGTGCGGTACAGCAGAATTGCAACG
Source organism: Sedimentibacter sp. (assembly GCF_032080165.1). Classification (GTDB taxonomy): domain Bacteria; phylum Bacillota; class Clostridia; order Tissierellales; family Sedimentibacteraceae; genus Sedimentibacter. Next base: position 740 of record NZ_DAMASY010000023.1, on the reverse strand, counting down.
ACCTCAGTGCGTAATCATGATACTTCTGCCGTGGCGGCAGGTCTGAAAGACGGCAACATGCATCACCCCGATTTGCGAAAGAATCGGGGGCGGCTGTTATGGGATTTGCGTAACCGGCAAATCGGCATTGTGGACTGGAAAACCTTTTTATTACACTTTTATTATTTTATGAATGTCTGATTTTTAAAAAGAAACAGCCGGTTCCAAGGGGATGTTATGTTCATTTGTAGAATAGAATTGTGACCGAATAGCTCTGTGTGATTTTTCGCACAGAGCTATTTTTACGTCCATTTGAGAGTAAGAGTGCAAAACTGCCTATATAGGTAATTTTGCACTTTTACTCTCTTTTCTTTTTGCGAAGAGCGTCAGACAATGGGGACGGATTCACACCCGAAGGGCGTGGCAAGCGTCCTATCTGTCGGACATTCGTCCTCGCCCCTTGCGGTGCGCAGATAGTTTTCCTGCTCCGCAGAGGTAAAAAACGCAAATGCTTTTGTACCCTTGGAACTCCATTCAGAAAGGAGTGCTTCCATGAACAGAACCCACAAAATTTCATTTCGGGTATCAGACTATGAACATAAGCTCGTTCAGTCCAAGGTCAAAAAGTCAGGTATCCGAATGTCAGATTTCTGCCGTTATGCAGTGCTAGGAAAGGAAGTCCGCACCGTCAAGGGACTGGATAGATGTAGTTATGAGCTGAATAAAATCGGCAACAACCTAAATCAACTTACTGTACTTTG
>NZ_DAMASY010000022.1:0-7848 GCF_032080165.1 Sedimentibacter sp. | reverse complement strand
ATTATCTCATCTTATTATTTTGCTGTAAATGTACCGGCAGGTTTGACGCTTACGATTTTATAATCAATAAATAATCAAAACAACCAGTATATTTGCCGAATGATAGAATTTTTAGTTGAGAAATGCTGGAAAATGATGTAGAATTAAGGTAATATTACATTGGGTATAATGACGTTACTCAGGCTGTTAATGGTCTGTTGGAGCTATTTTTGTAAAGTTAATGATGAGGTACAAATAGGAGTAATTGTTAGATAAAAGAGGTATCTTATATGATTTTATTTGATAATGATGAATATGATCGTTTTTTTAATCCGCTGTGTTGTAAAAACAGAAGAATATATTATGAGTGCATCTTGCAACTGATTGAAAAGTCGAAGACTATTCCGCTGCTTTATGAAACAGACGCAAAGGATTGCATCGTCCTCTATTTGCGCAATTGCACGTACGCAGTAGAGGATGAGAGTGATAATGGTGATGAGAATATTAGTAGTAAAAAGTCTGACACGGAGAATTCCGGTGCTATATTAAGGTACTTTCGTTCTTGTGGCTGGATTTCTGAGCGGGAAATTGGTCGAAGTGGAGACAATATTGCTTCGGTAATGCCATTTTGCAGGAAGATGATTGATTCGATTCAACGTATCTTTGATCGTGATACCAGCGGTGCACTGACAAATCATATATTCGCGATTTATGATACGTTAAAATCTGCATTGGATACAGAGCATGGACGGACAATAAGACCTTATTCAAATATTCTGATTCCTCTTACGGATAATGTTTCGGATTTAAAAAATGAGCTCCAGATTTTGAAAGATAGTATTCGCACAATAATGCGTATAGTTATTAAGATGACGGAAGTAAATACTTTCGGTCAGTTTTTGATTAAAGATGAGATGATGAATTTATTCTTTAATGATTATTTTTTCATAAAGAAAGATGGGCTTATTCCTGGTTATATAGCTGAAATTGAAAAGATGCTTAGACAGATTATTAATACTGATGTATATGATAATATGGTCCATGAATATGAAATATTAAAGCAGATGGGTGAGTATAAGGCTAGAGAAATTATTGATGGACAATTTACGGAAATCCAAGGATTTATCAATTATGACTATGTAAAGGAAATGGATTACATAGATAAAAAGATTAACAATTATTATAATTTATATTCTACCAGAATGTTGATGGTACTCAGTAATAATACAAATATGCAAACTTATCTGAATGACCTGTTGATGATACTGAAAGAAATGGATGCGGAAGAACGGGAAGTAGTATTTGCAGAAATTTCAAAAAGTTATCAGCTAACATCTTATAAGTATATTGGAAGAAAATCCATTGAACGAAGGAAGAAACGGCGTCCAAATATAAAGAGTGGTGCAATTGTTACGAGTTCTTTATCGGATGATGAGAAAGCAAAATTGACTCGGGAACTTTTACATGAGTATCGTGATAGATATAGTGTGGATCAGGTTGCAAGGTATTTCCACACATTATTAAGTGATAAAGTATCGGTTGAAACTAGTGGTCAAAATATAAAAAATAGAGATGAAGCTATGATGATAGTAGCAAGCATTATATATTCTGGTTCAGATGAGTTTCCCTATGTAGTAGAATTTCTTGGTGGAATGGTCGAAACAGAGGTTGCCAACATCAGTAATATTAGAATAAGAAGGGCGAGATAAATGAGCGACATTAAACTAAATATATCAATTAAAGAAGAAAATAATATATTGTTTAAGCGATGTATACGTAAACTTTTAGATTCTACATTTATTGTGGGAGATAAAGATGAAAAACTATATGCATTTATCTCAAGAGAATCTAATAGACAAGATATTTCGGACTATCTGCGAATGATTGGTTTTGATGTACTCGTGGATACTAATGTGAAGATTGCTATGCTAAAGACACATGAAGTAGATGAAGACGTTGTAGGCCTTAAGAAAGCTAATATTTTAACCTTTACAACAGAGCAATATCATTTGCTTTTGGTCCTTTGGGAGGTTTATCTGGAGAACCTTGGATATAACGAAGAGAATCTAGTTATGCGTGGTGATCTAATTGATAAAATTAAAGCTTATGAGGTTGATATAGACAGTAGGAAATTGTCTGCAGCAATGGATTTATTTAAACGATATAATTTAATTGATTTTGATGCAAAGGATAAGACAGAAGATGCAATCGTTACCTTATATCCTTCATTACAATTTGGTTGGGACATGGCACAGTTTCAGACCGTATCAGCTGAATATATGAAGAATGGAGGGTTACAAGAGGAGCAGGAGGAATCTGAAGAAGAAGAGGAGGATGAGGAATGATATTATTAAAATCCGTTCGTATAGTGAACTGGTATGGCTTTAATTATATAACAGTTCCAATTGGATACTTTTCTTTAATTGCCGGAAAGAATGGTAATGGTAAATCTGTTCTGCTAGATGCTATTAAGTATGCGCTGTATGGAGATACAGTATTTAATAAATCTACAGAAAACAAGGGAAGTAGGACCTTGTCTTCTTACACCAGAGGATTATTGGATGCAACAGCGGGAACATATATGAGACCTGCAGATCAGTTTCCCAATGTATATACTCACATCGTATTAGAAATGTTTGAGGAAGAAATGAGACGGAGTTTTGTGCTTGGTACTGTAATAGAGACAAATTCTGCAAATGGTCTTAATACAAATCGCTATATTATTGAAAATGCAAAGATATCTGATGTAGAGCATGTGTATGGAGAAAACGGTTTGACCATTCCATATGATGGTATTGGATTACAGAAAAAATACAGTATTAAAATGCTTGATGCAATGGATGGTATTGCAAAGTTTATGCAAAGGACGGGGTTGAGATTAAACGCCCAACAGATAGTACCATTTCGCAGGAAGCTACGCAGTATTATGTCTTATGATCCAGATGCGAAGATAGATCAGTTTATTCGAGAAAGTGTCCTTGAAGAGAAGAAGGTAGACTTTTCAAAACTAGTAGAAGCTAAGAATAATATTGAAACATTGAACACCACATTTGAGAAAATAGATGCAGAGATCAAAGAACTTGATGGAATACTCGCTTTATTTGATAGGTTACAGAACGCTATCAATGTTATTATTGCAGATGATGTAAAAATTGTATATAAAAAGTTACTTGGAATCAGGCAGGACATTGATGAAGCAATAAATTTTATTGATCAGGCAAAGAGGCAGTTGGATGAGGATGATAAAAAGCTAAAGGTGATTGAGAAGCAAGAAAAGGATATTCGTGGCAGGCTTAAAAAAGTAGAAGACAGCTTAGATGCTATGGATTGTACAAGGGCAATTCGTGTTGCTGAAGAGCAAGTAGAGCAACTTACTTCACGGAAAGAGACGTTAAATACAGAGAGAAAAAACTTAGAGGTATTTCAATATAAAATAAGTGAATTGATTAATTGGTTTTATGAAGAAGATATGCCTGTTAATAACCAGTCAATTTTATCATCACTTACGGTAAATGAATACACAGCAGTTCAAAAATCAAGTGGTATTGACGGATTTTTAGTTCAAATTCAAAATGTAAGAGATGATTTATTGGCAGCAATCACAAGGCTTAAGGATGAGATAGATAAGCACCAAGCTATGCAACTACAGCAGCAGAGATTAATTGATGAGTGCAATGACAAAAAAACTACTTTTTCAGAAATACCAGATTATGTCGCATTAAAGGAAGAAATAAATAAGGAGTTTACTAAGAGACATATCTGTTCAGAGGCAAAATTTGCCTGCGAATATGTCATTGCACTTAAGGATGAAGTCTGGAGAGATGCGATCGAATCGTTTCTTGGTAAGAGAAGCTACACAATTCTTGTGGATCCAGAATATTACGATATTGCAGACGATGTGTTAAATGCATCTTCACACAGATATGCACATTTATTTAATACAAAATTATTGATGAAAAAGAAACTATCTCCCGAGGAAGATTCTGTTGTGCGTTATATTGAAGTGAAAAATTCTGTGGCAAAACAGTATTTTGAATACCAATTAGGGCGTATGCATGCAGTAACAAAGGAACAAGTGCGCAATTTCGAGAATGCTATTTCTAAAGAAGGAAGAGTATCTGTTGCAATGGATAGTTACTTCCTCCAATTTGATAAAATACGTTTTTATTGCCTGGGACAGGAAACAATAGAGCTTAATCGAATTCGCGCAGAAAAAAAATTACGGTCTCTGGTTAATGAAGGGAAAATGCTACGAGAGCGGGTACATGAGCAGATTCAGAAAAAAAATTATTTAGAAACAGCACAAAAATACTTTGGTAACTATAATTATGATGCATGCCAGATGTATGAGGATATTTTGCGTCAATGTGAGACAGCTTCCAAAGAGCTTGAAGATTTGAAACAGTCGCAGCAAAATAATATGGAATACCTGGAAATGAATCAGCTTTATACAAAATATAAAGGAGAGCTTGACGCGAATGACAAAGAGCGTGGGAAAGTTCGAGAATCTCAGATAAAGATGAAGACACAGATAGAAGTAAATCAAGAAAAGAAAGAAGTGAAGACAAAAGAGCTGGAAAAAAATAATGTCATTATGAATGAACACCAGATACAGAATTATGACGTATGCAAAAGAGCCATTGAAAGTTACGATAAGTATATAGCCAATGGCAAAGTTGGTGCCGGTGGTACCTTAAAAGATCGTGAACGTGCCGAACGTAATCTTAGAGAAGCTGGGAATGATTTGATCGGTGCACAGTCTGCTTATAATGCGCGCAGAAATGCAGAAAGTTGGCTACCAACTGGTGATAACCAACGTTTTGCATATGAGATAAGAAAAACTCAAATTTGGATGGATGATCTTCAAGAAATCAAGGAAAAACTTAGAGAGCAGACCAGGAGATATGAGGAAATATTCAAGAATGAATTTGTACTGACAGTACTAAAATCCTGTGAAAGTGCAAAAAATGACTTAAAGTTAATTAATGCAGAGCTTTCCAGATTAAAATTCAAGTCAAAATATGAGTTTGACGTTGAGTATGCAAAAGACGGCTCTGATTATGATAAGATTTTGGAATATGCAAAATATTTAAAGGAACGTGAAGACTTAGGAAGAAACCCTGACCAGATGATATTGCAGTCACTTATAACATTTACTGATGATAAAGGGATAGTATTAGAAAAGGAAATACGTAAAATTATTAATCGTATTATTGATAGTAATGATAAGGAGCAGATTGAGAAATATGCTGATTATAGAAACTATATGGTATATGAGATTTTACTTACAAATGATGTACTAAATAAGGCTAAACTTTCCAAACAATCTGGTTTTAATTCGGGTGCTGAAGTTCAGATTCCCTATATGTTGATTTTATTATCTGCGCTATTGATGATATATAATGACAAATTAAATTCTACAAGACTTGTGTTTATAGATGAACCATTTGCCAAGATGGATCCTATTAATGTAAAAATCATGCTTGATTTCATGAAGAATCAGAAACTACAGATGATTTTCTGCTCACCAGATAAGACGGAGTTAATTGGTAATGAAAGTAATGTCATTCTTCCGGTGCTTAGAACAAGAGCAGATTTAATGGAAATAGGAATTGTTGAAATGCATGAGGAGTGTAGTTTATGAATTGGGAAGAAAAGATACTTGTGTATTTGGTAGATAAGTATCGGGGAAGTAAGAAAGATACCGGGGATAATAAAACCAATCGCAGAACCCAGGTAAAACCAGAAAAACTTTATAAGAAATATAAAGCAAATGATGGTGACTTCGATGTAATCGATGTAATAAATCATACTGTGTCAGAACTTTGCAGAATAGGTTTTCTAACCTGTGATCAAGAAAAATTCGGTACGTTACTTCAATGTATTTATCTTGTAGACGGACAGATTGAACAGGTTGAGGATTATCTACATAAAAAGTATGGTTTTATTCCGAAAGAAATGAAAAAATATGATGTGCAGAATATCATTGCCAGATATTATAATTTATCGGAAATCTGTGGCATGGAATGCGATCGTCTGCAAAAAGAACTTGATAGAAATAAAATTCCAAATGATTATGAAACATTTCCTAAAATATTAGATGCGGTTGCTTTTATAGAGAATAATCAAACAGAATTGTTTGTAAGAGAAGCTTCTATGAAAATTTATGGAGATTCAAAATATTTTGAAGAGAATACATTGGTACCGGTTTGTCAGATGCTTCGCAAATATAAAAATAAACCTTGTAACACAGATGAGCTTATGGATGAAATTTTATCAGACTATATGATAAAAAAGGAACCTCAAAAATTTAGTATTAAAGGTAATTTTATATTGTCTATTGGTGGAAAGGAACTAGATTTTAGCGTACTTCCAGATGGTATAGGGTTGGATACGAATTCCCTTAAGAAAATTGATTGCATTAAGATAAGAACTCAGAAATTTATGACGATTGAAAATAGAACTTCTTATCTGAGATATTCTGCTCCTGATACAGTCACGTTTTATCTGGGGGGATATGCAAACCGTTTTCAACGTGATTTTATAAAAAAAGTATACGATGATAACCCTAATATAGAATTCTTGCATTTTGGAGATATTGATGCTGGAGGATTTTGGATTCATCATAATCTGTGTGAGATAACAGGTGTTAATTTTAAGACATATTGTATGTCGAAGGATGAACTTTCTCAGAAACAATATGAAAAATGTCTTCATCGATTAACAGACAATGATACTGTGAGGTTACAGGAATTGAAAGAAATGAGGGTGTATACGGATATAATCCAGTATATGCTTCAGCACAATGTAAAAATGGAACAGGAGATTATTAGTTTAGAATTGATGAAGTAAAAAGATATTATAAAAAATTGTAAGGTGTGGCTAAGTATTTATAAGTAGATTTTTCATGTTATAATCAGCACAGAGAATTTATTGAAAATAAGGGTTGAGCGTCAGAATTGTTGAAAATATACCCTGACGCCAAGGGGGTGGCAGGCTCTATGGTCATCAGAATTGCAGCAACAAGGCATACAGAATGTGTGGTTCTGCTGCAGAAGAAAACAAATAATTTATTAGAGAAATAAGTAATAGAAATATACCGAAATTGAGGCTTAAATTTAAGAATACGAGCGATAGGAGGGAGTTTTATGCTGAACAAAGCGATTACACTAGCAGCAAAAGCACATGACGAACAAGTTGACAAAGGTGGAAATCCGTATATCTTGCATCCGCTTCGCGTGATGATGAATTGTGAGAGTGAAACTGAGAAAATTTGTGCCATTCTTCATGATGTGATAGAGGATACAAATATTACCTTTGAGGATTTAAAAAGGCAGGGGTTCAGTGATGAGATTATCACCGTTCTTGACTGTTTGACAAAGCGAGAAGGGGAATCCTATGATAATTTTATCAGCCGTATTTTACCAAACAAGACTGCTTGTTATGTAAAACTTGCGGATTTAATTGATAATATGGATTTGACTCGTATACAAAATCCAAGTCAAGAAGATGCAGTGCGGATTCAAAAATATAAACTGGCCGCTGACCGAATTTCAGATGCTTTACCTTATGTTGAGGCAATTCCTGACTGTCGTTTGGTGGAGATTAACGGAGTTGCCGAGATTCATCCCGTCATATCGAGCGACCAGTTTTGCGATATGTTCATTAATTTTATATAATCGCACGGCTGGTTTTTCGGTGGTGGTTTCAAAGATATAACCGATGAGAAACAGGATGAATAGATTCTTTGGAAAGTAGAGCCATGCTAATACGATATAAGAAAATTGGCATTTATGCTTGCTAAATTTATAATAAAAGCGTAAATGCCAAGGGTTGGAGACAATTGATTATGAAATTTGATGATAGAGA
>NZ_DAMASY010000021.1:0-9295 GCF_032080165.1 Sedimentibacter sp. | reverse complement strand
ATATTCATAAGAATGCTTCTGAAGAAAAACTAAGAAAGGTCATGAAAGAAGCACTTAAAGAATTATATTCACTGGATATTTGATTATATCCGGTGAAGTGTTATTTTGGTTAGGCCCATTTGACGCTTACGTTTCTGAAGTTAGTTTTTCACTAGCAAATGCATTAAATGGAATACAACTCAATACTAAGCTTACAACCAACAAATACGTAAATAGTTTTCTCTTTGTTTTTTTCATAATACAATCCCCTTTTTTATATTTAGGATAATATTATTATCCTATGCATATGTAGCTACATATCACTATTATAATACATTTTTTACCACAAGTCAACCATTTTACCTTATTTGTTAAATTTTCCCTGAATTTTTACATTTTTGCGTAGTATATATTTCCTTCTATAGTTTTTTATGGTATAATAGGATAAAAATATTAAGAAAAGAGGTTTATGTATGTACTACAAATTTCAGAAAGAGCTTAAGCTTTTAACTATACTTTTAGTAATTACTATAATATTTATTGTTATTGGATTTGGAGTTGAATTTTCTATTCTATTCTTTATATACAGTGCGACTTTACTTGTGCTTCCAGTATGTTTTAAAGATAACAACATATCTTTAAAAACAAAGGTAGGTGCCTCTTTTAGTGTTGTATTAGTTAGTGTCTTAGCTTTTATATATTTTTCTGTGAGGCAGAGAGTTATATATTTATATATATTCTGTTTTTTTATATCTATACTATTTAGTGTAATATCTAATTTTAGAAACAAACGTAATCAAATTAAGAAATACTAAGCCTAAATTAAGGTCAGCGTACGCTGACCTTAATTAACTATATTAACATAAACAGCTTCTCCCTGCATTGGGTAGGATTCAGCTAATACTCCTGTATGCCAAATCTCAACCTTCTGCCCTTCTTTTAATGAAGAGAAATCCGATACGGTGCCGTTATCATTAATTATTGTATCTTCTGTAACTTTGAAAAAAACAGCATATTTTCCGGCTTCAAACCATTCGTCATATGTAATATCTACATTTTCTATATCGGAAACTACCAAAATTCTTTGACTTTCGGCATCTATCTCGTAAATTAAGCCAATAGCGTCGGGATCTCTGTCTGGCAGTTTGTTTGAAGCAGAGGTACAGCCTGCCATAGTAAAAATCATAATAAAGCTTAATAATATTAAACATTTTTTCATAATCATCTTCTCCTTTTATTAAATTAGACGATTAAATTCAAAAATTGTTCCCATAACAGCAAATAGTTCAGGTTTATCTGGTCTATTTCATATTGCACTTATAGTATAAGCGACCGACACCAAATCAAAAGATTTGGGTCGTCTGCTTATCTTTAAAGTTATTTTCCTTATCGTACTCATTGGTGATGTCTTTTTTCATGCTTCTTACTGATTGTTCTCTTCTCATGTTTTTAATTTGAAGGTCTGTTTTTATAACATCATCATAGATTTGGTCCATTAACTTTTCTGTTTCTCTGTAATTTTTCTCTGTATTTTTAATATCATTTTTCATTTTATTGATTGTATCTCTTTTGTCTTCTGGATTATGCTTGCTCATAGTATTCTCCTTTTTCAAGTATATAAAATATTATGTGCTGTTTTTAAAATAACATTCATATCATTAGTGCAGGTTGCTGAAAAAGCCCCTATGCTTCGTAGTTGTTCAGCCGGTCAATCCTCACGTATGTTTGAATAATTTGTGTTCATATTAAAATATATTTTTGAATATTATGGAATAAAGAAAGTGAACAAGGCATATAAATTAATTGTATACGATATTGCATATTTCGCAGGAGGAGGGATTATTATTACTAATTTAGATATATATGAGGATATAGCAAGAAGAACGAAGGGCGAAATATATTTAGGCGTAGTAGGGCCTGTCAGAACAGGAAAATCGACCTTTATCAGAAAATTTTCTGAAAATGTAATGCTGCCGAATATAGAAGATGACTACATAAGGGAAAGAGCTAAGGATGAAATGCCGCAAAGCGGTACAGGCAAGACTGTTACAACAACAGAACCTAAATTTGTACCCGGCAATGCAGTAAAAGTAACGTTCAAGGAAAACATAAATGCAAAATTAAGGTTAATTGACTGCGTAGGTTATATGATTCCCGGCGCAATCGGCAACATGGAAGGCGAAATACCAAGATTGGTAAGCACACCGTGGAATGAGGATCCTATTCCTTTTGCTGAAGCAGCTGAAATAGGAACAAGAAAGGTAATTAAAGATCATTCAACAATAGGAATTTTAATTACGACTGACGGAAGCATAACAGATATTAACAGAGATAATTATATTATGGCAGAAGAAAGAGTAGTAAAAGAATTGAAGGAAATTAACAAGCCATTCGTAATTATATTAAATACTACTCATCCACAGAATGAAAACACTCAAGCATTATCGGTACAGTTGAAGGAAAAATATGATGCACCTGTCCAGGTATTAGATTTAATGAACTTAAAAACAGAAGATATAGACAAAGTTTTAGAGGATGTGTTATATGAATTTCCGATTAAGGAAATTAATGTTGAATTGCCTAAATGGTTTGACGGACTTACATATGACTATTCGCTGAAAAAAGATTTAATAGATACATTAAGGAACGATTTTGAAGATTATTATAAATTAAGCGACTTTAATGCTGACAATATATTCTCTTCAGAAAATGACTTCATCGAAGATTTTTATGTAAAAGATATTGAGCTTGGCTCGGGCTGCATAAATATGAGAATCGATTTGGATAATTCATATTATTACAAGGTTATCAGTGAATTATCAGGAGAAGAAATTTCCGGTGAGCATCAAATTCTCAAGCTAATCGGAGATTTATCAAAAGCTAAGGATAGCTATAAGCGTGTTGAAGCAGCGATCAATGATGCAAAAACAAAGGGCTACGGCTATGTATCACCTGGCATATCAGATATGGTTATTGACAAACCTGAGGTATTCAAAGAAGGCAGCAGGTACGGCATTAAAATTAAAGCTCAGGCACCATCGCTTCATATTTTCAATGCGGGTATTAATACAGAGGTAGCTCCGATAATAGGAACCAAAGCTCAAAGTGAAGATTTAATAAATCATTTATCAGAGCAGATGAAGGATAATCCTCAGTTCATTTGGGATGCTGAAATATTCGGAAAGACTATGTACAGCTTAGTTGATGAGCAATTGGAATCCAAACTTACCGCAATGCCTGAAAATGCAAGAAAGAAACTTAAAAAGACAATTGAAAAGATTGTTAATGACGGTTCGGGAAGCATTATATTCTTAATTATTTAATAATTATAAGTATATAATATAGAGATTCTTCTTAGGTTGGATGATTATGTCATTTCAAAACCTAATTTTGAAGAATCTCATTTTTTTATGGTGCTATCACCATTTTTTAGAGCGTTAGCGATAAAAAAATGGATGGTAGACCTAATGCAGCGTAATCCAAATTTGTGCGACCAAAGGGAGCGAGCAAATTTGTGATGAAGCCTGCGATACCACTTAGACTAACCCAAATATAGTATATATTTGTAACAAAACATATATTATTGTCATAATTATAAAAAAATTTTCATATAAAGTAGTAATAAATTCAGAACTTCAGCATATAAAGCTTGCAAATTAAAAGAAAATTGTGGTATAATACATTATCTTCTAACTAATTTTAGGTTTGTATATAAATAAAAGGTAGTGTTTAAATGGCAAAAAGAAAAAACTTCGGTATTAAAAATTTTTTCTTTTCTTTAATAGCTGTATGTATAGTTATTTATATATTTCAAAGTTTACACGGTTCTGTTGAAACAGTTGTTGCTGTAAAGGGAGATTTGGAGAATATAATTAAAGCTGAAGGAATAATTGTCAAGGATGAAAGAATTTATAATGCAACTCTTGACGGAAGTGTTACATATTATTACGAAGAAGGTTCAAAAGTAAAGCAAGGGCAGCTGATTGCAAATTTAAATACTGATTCTAATTCGGTACAGATAAATAAACAAATAGCCGAAATTGAAGCCGCAATAAATTCAAAGAAGAAAAATCCGGAAGTTGCAGCAGTTGCAACAAAAGAAGCATTAACCTTATATGAAGACGACATACAGGACAGTATTTTAAAAAATGAATTTGACAATATGTACAATATTGTCGGGCAAGTTGATAATAATGGTGCTGTATTTGTTAATCAAGGAACGTATGATTCATATGATATCAATCAGCTTGAAAATATGAAAAAAGACCTTGAAAAAAGCATTTCAACACATAAGGTTCCATACTATTCTGCTAAAGCAGGAATTATAACATATAAAATAGACGGCTTAGAGGAAGTATATAATATTGAGGATGTATATAATTTAACTGCAAGCAGTACGCTGAAGAAAGAATATACTGTATCCGATAAATTTAATAAGGAAACAGTTTCTGCAAATGAAGGTATTTTAAAAATCATCAGAAATTTTGATTATTATATTGCTGCCACAGTTGATAATGAAAAAGCTAAATTGTTTTCTGAAAATAAATATATAAAAACGAGAATTCATTCAGATGGACAGCAGTATGAGGTGTGGGGTTTCATCAAAAAAATAAATTATGGCAGTGAACAATCGGTACTAATATTATATTTTGATGATTATTTTTACAAAATTTATGATGAACGCTATGTAGATTTGGAATTAATAACCGATATATATGAAGGAATAAAAATAAATACTGAATCATTGACTGAAAAAGACGGAATGACAGGTGTCTATGTTCAGGACGCAAGCAACATAATAAAGTTTTTCCCTATTGAAATTATAGGAATGGATGAAAATTTCACCATAGTTGCATTAGGAGAATATGTTGAAAAAGATGAAAGAAGATTAATTAACGTAGACGGCAAAAGATATTTTACGGTTAAAATATTTGACAAGGTCATATCAGATCCGGAAATGGTATACGAAGGACAAATAGCAGATTAGGAGATTATTGTGAGTATTAAGGAAAATATTGATGGAATCTTAGAAAGAATTGCTGCGGCTTGTGAGCGTTCAGGAAGAAATCCTGATGATATTACTCTGATAGCTGTTTCTAAAACTGTAAATGCTGATAGAGCAAGAGAAGCAGTTGAAGGCGGTATCCTGAATCTTGGAGAGAACAGAGTACAAGAATTAGTAGATAAATATGAAAAGCTTTCAGATATAACGGTCAAATGGCATATGATTGGTCATTTACAAAAAAACAAGGTAAAGTACATAATTGATAAAGCAGAGCTGATTCACTCTGTAGAAAGCGTGGAATTAGCCAATGAAATAGATAAAAGAGCAGCAAAGAACAATCTGAAAGCAAATGTTTTAGTAGAATTGAATATAGGTGAAGAGGAAAGCAAATTCGGCATAAGTGAAGAAAATGTTTATGATTTTGTTAAATCGTTGGAGCAGTTTGAGAACATTAATGTTTTGGGGATTATGACCGTTGCACCTTTCGCTGAAGACCCTGAAGAAATCAGATGGGTCTTCAAAAAGATGAAAGTAATATTTGATAAATTATCAAGTATGAATATAAAAAATTCCAACATGAAGTTTTTATCCATGGGAATGACAAATGACTTTGAAATTGCTATTGAAGAAGGCGCCAATATTATCAGAATAGGAACTGCAGTATTCGGCGAAAGAACATATAAGGAGGAAGAGTAAATGGGAGTAATGGAAAAGGTAAAGGATTTTATCGGCATCACGGATTTAGATGAAGATTATGAAGAGGAGGATGTTGTTGAGGATAACGGCAGCAACATAGGAAGAATGGAAACCTTCAGTAGAAAAAACAATGTAATTAAGGTTCATTCTAATACCGATATGAAAGTCTTTATTTGTGAGCCCAATAAGTATGAGGATTGCACAAAGGCAGTTGATGAAATCAAAAACAGAAAAGTTGTAGTTCTAAATATTGAGGGTATGGAATTAGAAGACCAAAAACAAGTTTTTGAATTTATCAAGGGTGCTGTATATGCACTTGAAGCAAGCATTCAAAAAATATCAAATGGAATATTTGTTTTAGCTCCTTGCAATGTACAAATTGACGGAAGATTGAGCGACAGATATGAAAGGAATTTTTATTTTAAATAAGGAGCATATATGTATTATACAATTAAAGTCGCTCTTAGCTTACTATTAAGGATCATGGATTCATTAATACTAATAAGAGTAGTGCTATCATTTTTCCCAACCCTACAATCATCAAAAATATCCTACTTTATCTATCAAATGACAGAGCCGATTTTGGCTCCTTGCAGAGCAATTTTAGATAAATTAGGTTTAGGCATGGGAATGTTTGATTTCTCACCAATATTAGCATTTTTATTATTGAATTTAATTCGAAATATAATAATATGAATGTAAGGTAATTATGAAAAATTTTGATAAGTATTATGATTTTATAAAAGATGAAAAAACAAAGAATTCGGTCAGAAGGATTGCGGATAAAGCAGTATCCGTCAGTAAAAATTATATTGCTGCAGTGACTGAATTCATGAATCCATATGTTGCAGATTTATGTGTGCCCATAATAAAAAATTATAATATAAAATATGAACCTTTCCCCTCATTTATACACGGTGAGAGGAAAGTTTTCATTTTATACCCTGAATTCCTTGAAGACATAGATAAGGATGAATTTATAACTGCATTAAGAATATATAATAAATCCAAATTCAAGAAATTAAATCATAAGGATTATCTGGGTTCTTTAATGTCTTTGGGCATAGACAGAAGCAAAACAGGAGATATATACGTGTATGATGATTATGCCGATATAATATTACACGATGATATATCTGATTATGTTATGTACAATTTGGATAAAATAGGACATAATAAAATAGAAGTAGAAAAAATAAAGACAGATGACGTTAATTTTAAAGAACAGGAACATATAATATTAAATATAACAAGCTCATCAATGAGACTTGACAATATTGTTAAGCATATTACCAATACATCAAGGGAGACAGCTTCAAACATGGTGAAGTCAGGAAATGTAAAGGTTAATTGGCAAGTTGAAGAGAGAATAGCAAGAGAATTACTTGAAAATGATATGATTTCAATCAGCAGATACGGACGGTTTAAAATTTACAGGAATAATGGTTTAACAAAAAGCGGAAAAAACAAAATTGAAATCAAACACTATGTTTAACAAGGAGAATTTATGAATTTTTTATTTGGCTTAATCTTTGTATCCTCAATCTTAGCAGATCAGGTTACAAAAGCATGGGCTGTCAATACACTTAAAGATGGCAGTTCAATAAAAATAATCGGAAATTTTTTGCGCTTTACTTATGCGGAAAACAGGGGAGCGGCATTTAGTATACTACAAAATCAAAGATGGTTTTTTATTATTGCAACAGTTGTTATGCTGATTGTTTTAGCGTATATATTCTTTAGAACCAAAAACATTAATAAGCTTTCAAGGTTGTCAATAGCAATGATTGCGGGAGGAGCCATAGGTAACTTTATAGACAGGTTAATGCTTGGCTACGTTATAGACTTTATAGACGTCAGATTCGGCAGCTTTTATAATTTTCCAATATTCAATATTGCCGACAGCTTTGTTGTATGCGGAACAATACTTATGGTATTTTTGATTCTTTTTAATAAATTTGAAAAGAGTGAAATCGATGGATGATTTAAAAACCAAAGAATATAATGAAATTGATATAGATGATGGTAACTATGACGAAGATGAAATAAGCATTGTTTCGGATGTGGAAAATGAAAGAATAGACGTATACATCGCAGGAAAATTTACTGAAATGTCAAGAAGCTCCGTCCAGAAGCTTATAGCGGACGGAATGATTACCGTAAACAGTAAGAGTATAAAAGCGAATTATAAGCTTAAAAAAAATGATGAAATCAATATAACGATTCCCGAACCGGAACCATTGGATATTATAGCTGAAAATATACCGGTTGACATTGTTTATGAGGACGACGATTTGGCTGTAATAAATAAACCTCAGGGCATGGTCGTTCATCCTGCACCTGGACATTATACAGGAACATTAGTAAACGGTTTAATGTATCATTTGAAAAACTTATCATCTATAAACGGAGTTATGCGTCCCGGAATAGTACACCGTCTCGACAAGAATACCTCAGGTATGATGCTGATTGCTAAAAATGATAAATCACATAATTTTTTGGCAAAATGTCTAAAAGATCATTCAATAAACAGAATTTACTACGCATTGGTTGAGGGTAATATAAAGGATGATAACGGAGTTGTTGATGCGCCGTTAGGCAGAAGTGAAAAGGACAGAAAAAAACGAACGGTAACAACTAAAAACAGTAAAAATGCAATAACAAATTTTTGGGTTGTTGAAAGATACGGTAAATATACCCTTCTGAAATTAAAGCTGCAGACAGGCAGAACTCATCAAATAAGGGTTCATATGAAATATATCGGTCATCCTGTTGTGGGGGACGACGTTTATGGCAGTAAAACAAATAAATTCGAATTAAACGGACAGCTTTTGCATTCAAAGTCAGTTGGATTTATACATCCGGCTACAGAAGAATACATGGAATTTGACAGTGAATTACCTGAATATTTTACAAAGGTGTTAAAAGATTTGTCATTCTGAGAGTCAGCGATGAATCTCATAGGTTATAACTAAATTAAAGGAGGTTCCAATGAAAATAAAAGCTGTAATAATGGATGAAAAAGCAATTGAAAGGGCATTGTTCAGAATTTCTCACGAAATTATAGAAAAAAACAAGGGCGTTGAAAATGTTGTGCTTATAGGCATTAAAACAAGAGGATGGCCCTTATCTCTCAGACTATCAAATAAAATAGAAGAAATAGAGGGTTCAAAGGTTCCTGTTTTTCCTTTGGATATAACATATTACAGGGATGACTACGAAAAAGATGACAGAGCGCCTCTTTATGTTCAAAATTTTGATTATGATATTAAAGACAAAACAGTTGTATTGGTGGACGATGTTCTATATACAGGCAGGACAGTCAGAGCTGCTTTAGATGCTGTTGTTGATCAGGGAAGACCTAAGAATGTTGAGTTGGCAGTATTGATTGACAGAGGACACAGGGAGCTTCCGATTCGTGCCGATTTCATAGGCAAGAACGTGCCTACTTCAAGGACTGAAAGAATAAGCGTCCAGCTTGAAGAAACAGACGGAACAAATCAGGTGGTAATCAAAGAATAATAATGACAGATTTAACAGAAGGAAATATTTCTAAGCAGATAATCATGACCACCGGCTGAGCCGGTGGTTTGCTCTTGCCCTATAAGGGCATGG
>NZ_DAMASY010000020.1:0-10701 GCF_032080165.1 Sedimentibacter sp. | reverse complement strand
TTCCCTGAAATTTCTCTGACTTTACCAAGGTTGTACGGAAAATAGATTAGTTTTTAAAACAAGTTTAAGGAGTGCTTAAATGAAAGCTGTTGTAAAGGTTAAACGCGGAAAAAACAATATAGAAATTTATGAAGTAGAAAAACCTCTATGCCAGGATAATGAGGTGTTAATTAATATTAAAGCTATAGGTGTATGTGGTACGGATTATCACATTTATACCGATGAGTATGATACTGTACCTCCTCTAATCATTGGTCATGAATTTAGTGGAGTAATTGCCGAAGTAGGTAAAAATGTCAAGGGTTTTAATGTTGGAGAGCGGGTAATAAGTGAATTAAGCGTTCAAAGTTGCGGTGTTTGCAGGTATTGCAAAACAGGAAATCCGCAGATTTGCTTAGATAAAAAAGCACCGGGGACACATATTAATGGTGTTTATACCGAATATATCAATATGCCTGCCGCACTTGTTCATAAAATATCTGATAACATATC
This sequence comes from Sedimentibacter sp., assembly GCF_032080165.1. Classification (GTDB taxonomy): domain Bacteria; phylum Bacillota; class Clostridia; order Tissierellales; family Sedimentibacteraceae; genus Sedimentibacter. The sequence continues at coordinate 10,209 of NZ_DAMASY010000020.1, read as the reverse complement.
TTTTGAAGAAGCTGCTGTAATTGAACCGGCAGCTATAGTTGCCCATAGTTTATTACAAAGAACTAAAATAGAGCCTGAAGATTTTGTAGTAGTTATCGGTCCGGGGCCTATAGGATTATTAGCTATACAAATGGCAAAGATCCAAGGTGCAAGAAAAGTTGCAATAGTTGGAACAGATACAGATAAAAATTCACGATTAAAGATAGCCGAGGGTTTAGGATGCGATTATATAATCAATGCCTCTGTGGAAAATCCTGTTGATATAATTTATGAGCTGACTGAAGGACTCGGCGCAGATGTTGTTGTAGAGTGCTCAGGTTCTATGCCAGGTATTAATTCAGGAATTAATATGCTTAGAAAGCAAGGAAGAATGTGTGTAATTGGAATACCCGGTCCTGAAAAAATACATATTGAATGGAAGAAGGCTGTGATAAAGGCTCTGAATATAGTATGTACATTCAGCTCTTCACCTCTTAGTTGGAATTGGGTCATATCAATGCTTGACAGGAAAGCATTAAATTTAGACAGCATTATAAGTCACAAAGAGCCTTTAGAAAGATATGAATATATTTTTGAAGAAATTTCAAAAGGTAATGTTATTAAAGCTGTACTTTTGCCTTAAAATTTTATATAATATTTAAATTAGTATTGTAGTATACTAAACCATAATTTAACATAAGGAGTGTAGAAATTGGAAAAAGAAAGGTTAATATGGATTTATAGAAAGATGCACGAAATAAGAAAATTTGAAGAAAGAGCGTTGCAGTTATTTGAAAAGGATCAATTAAGAGGTTCAGTTCATTTGTACATAGGCGAGGAAGCAATTGCAGCAACGGTATGTTCACTTCTGAGGGACTCTGATTATATAACAAGTACTCATAGAGGTCACGGGCATTGTATAGCGAAAGGTGCGGAACTTGCTCCTGCTTTAGCGGAACTCATGGGCAAATCTACCGGTTATTGTCAAGGAAGAGGTGGTTCTATGCATATAGCAGATGTAACGAAAGGAAATCTTGGAGCAAATGCTATAGTCGGAGCAGGTGTCCCAATAGCTACAGGTGGTGCATTAGCTGCAAAATTAAGGGGATCTGATCAGGTATCGGTTACATTTTTCGGCGACGGAGCATCTAATGAAGGTGTAGTACACGAAGCTATGAATTTAGCATCAGTATGGAAACTTCCCGTTATATTTATATGTGAAAATAACGAATTTGGAATTTCAACACCGGTTAAGCAAAGTACGTCGGTTAAGGATATAAGTGTACGAAGTATTGCGTATGATATGCCAGGCTATACAGTTGACGGAAATGATATATTTGCTATAGATGAAGTTATTAGCAAGGCTATTGAAAGAGCAAAGGATGGGCAAGGTCCGACTTTTATAGAATGCAAGACGTACAGATGGCTGGGTCATTGGACAGGTGATCCGCAAATTTATAGAACTAAAGAAGAAGTTGCGGCATGGAAAGAAAAATGTCCTATAAAAAGATTAGAAAATTATTTATTAGAAAATAAAATTTCTACTGAAGAAGAGTTAAGGGAGATTGAAATGGATGTTTTAGTTGCAGTGGACGAAGCAGAGAAATTTGCATTAGAGAGTCCTGAACCAGATCCCTCTAAAGCCTTGGAATATGTATATTTTGAGAATTAATTTTGAAAGGAAGTATTTGATATGAGTAGGAAAACATATGCTATTGCTATTAAAGATGTCTTAGCTGAGGAAATGAGACGCGATGATAGAATTTTTATAATGGGTGAAGATATAGCTGAACAGGGTGGTATCTTTGGGTGTACTAGAGGACTACTGGAAGAGTTTGGTGAATCAAGAGTAAGAAATACACCTATATCTGAAGCAGGATTTATGGGTGCAGGAGTTGGGGCCTCCTTAGCAGGAATGAAACCCGTAGTGGAGTTAATGTATATGGATTTTTCTTTGGTAGCTGCCGATCAAATTTTAAATCAAGCAGCAAAGATTAGATATATGTATGGCGGAAAAGCTACTTTGCCTTTAGTAATAAGAGGGCAACAAGGAATCGGCAGGGGAAATGCTGCAACTCACTCACAAAGTACAGAAGCAATTTTTATGCATATTCCCGGGCTTAAGGTTGTAATGCCTTCAACTCCGGCTGATGCTGCAGGGTTATTGAGAACAGCTCTTCGTGATAATAATCCAATTATGTTTTTTGAACATAAGTTATTATATAGTGTTAAAGGTGAAGTTCCGGATGATCCTGATTTTATGATTCCATTTGGAAAAGCAAATATAGCGAAAGAAGGTAATGATGTAACTATTATTGCAACTTCTCAATATGTTGGAAAAGCTTTAACAGTAGCAAATAAACTTGAATCTGAAGGTATAAGTGCAGAAGTTATTGATCCCAGAACTTTGGTACCATTTGATACAGAAACTGTGGTAAACTCTGTTAAGAAGACAGGAAGAGCAATTGTAGTTCACGAGGCTCATAAAAACGCAGGACCCGGAGCAGAAATTGCATCTTTAATTATGGAAGAAGCCTTTAAATATTTAGATGCGCCTGTTTTGAGATTAGGTGCGAAAGCTTGTCCGCTGCCATTTAATTTAGGTCTGGAAAATGCGGTGGTTCCACAAGATGAAGATATAGAAAAAGCAGTTAAATCTGTACTTTACAAATAGGGTAGGTGATTTAAAGTGGCAACAAAAGTTATAATGCCAAAACAAGGTCTATTAATGACTGAAGGATATATAACTAAATGGTTAATTTCTGAAGGCGAAAAAGTAGAAGAGAATCAACCGTTATTCGAAATGGAAACAGATAAATTATCAATAACAATTGAATCTCCCGTATCAGGCACATTATTAAAAATAATAAGAGGAGAAGATGAAACTGTTCCTATTACTGAAATAATTGCTGTCATAGGACAAGAAGGAGAAGATTTTTCTCACTTACTGACAGGAGACAGTCCGGCAGAAACAAAAATTGATGAGGTCAAAGCTGAAGCTGAATGTGCGGTAGTTGAATCTAATAATATGAGCAATGAAAAAACAGATAGAGTATTTATAACTCCAAGAGCTAAAATGAGAGCAGTTGATAAAAATATCAATTACAATGATATTATTGGAAGTGGTCCGGATGGACTTATTATAGAAAAAGATATTTTATCTTGTGAAAAAGGATTAGTACAAAATAGAAATAAAGTTACACCTGTTGCTGAAAAAATGATAAAAGAAAACAACATTAATGCAAACGAAGTAGTTGGAACAGGCATTAGCGGCAGGGTAATTAAGCAGGATGTATTAAATATTATAAAAAATGAACCAAGCAACCTAAATAATACAGAGACACAAGAAAAGATTGTACCATTTAAAGGTATGAGAAAAGTAATATCAGATAGGATGATGGAAAGTCTTCACAATATGGCTCAAGCAAATCACAGAATGAAGGTTGATATGACTGAAGCTATTAAATTAAGAAAGAATCTTAAGGAATCAGAAATTAATATTTCATACAATGATATTTTAATTAAAATAGTTTCTAAAGCATTACTTGAATTTCCATATATGAATTCTTCTCTGACAGGTGAGGGTATACTTTTAAAGGATTATGTTAATATGGGATTAGCCGTTTCTGTTTCTAATGGTTTAATTGTACCTAATGTAAAAAATGCTCATAAGAAATCTTTAGAAGAAATTGCTATAGAGTCAAAGGAATTGATTCAAAAAGCTTTAAATGGCAGTTTATCACAGGAGGATTATTCCGGAGGAACATTTACTTTATCAAACCTTGGAATGTATGATATTGACGAATTCACAGCAATTATTAATCCGCCGGAAAGTGGAATTCTGGGAGTAGGAAAGGTGGAAAATATTCCTGTTGTTGAGAATGATACGATTATAATTAAACCTATTATGACTTTAAGCTTAACATATGATCATAGAATAACTGATGGTGCATTAGCTGCACAATTCTTACAAAGAATAAAACAATTGCTCATGCGTCCATATTTGTTATTATAAAGATTAATAAAGACAAAGGAAGGGTGATAAAGTGCCAACAAATTTTAAATATGACATTATTATTATAGGCGGAGGTCCCGGCGGATATCCGGCAGCAATATATGCTGCTAAAAATAATGCAAAGGTAGCAATAATTGAAAAAGAAGAATTAGGCGGTACTTGTTTAAACAAGGGCTGTATCCCAACAAAAACATTTATTAAAAGTGCCGGCTTATACAATGATATAAAGTCAAGTCAACAATTTGGCATTACAGCAGAGGGTGTAAGTTTTAAATGGGATGAAATTCTTAAGAATAAAAATAAGGTTGTCAGAGGCTTAACAAACGGTGTACAAACATTATTGAAAAGTAACGGAATTGATATCTATAAAGGTAAAGGCACACTTATTGATAACAACACAGTTAAAATAGAAGGAAACAATAATGAAATAATTACAGGTGCCAATATAGTAATTGCTACAGGCTCAAAACCAGTAACCATTCCTGTAAAGGGATCAGATTTAGGCGGTGTTATTACTAGTGATGAAGCACTGGATTTAGAGAATTTACCAGAATCACTGGCTATAATAGGCGGTGGAGTTATAGGAGTTGAACTAGGCTATGTGTTCAGAACATTTGGAGTAGATGTAACTATAATAGAGATGTTGCCTGAAATATTGCCAAGACAAGATGTCGATGCTATAAAGGTTGTAAAAGATTCACTACAAAAAATCGGCATAAAAATACTAACAGAAACAAAATTGTCAGGTATAGAAAAGGCCGGTGAAATGTTGAAGGTCAATTTTGATACAAAAAATGGACAGGATAGTATAATTGTAGAAAATGTTTTAATTTCAGCTGGAAGAAAATCAGAAATTGATGTTATTAATGGACTATCAATAGTTACTGACAAACAAGGTATTGTTGTGGATGAATATATGAGAACAAACATATCTAACATTTATGCTATAGGTGATGTTACCGGAAAAGTAATGCTGGCTCATGTAGCAACACACCAAGCATTAGTAGCAGTTAAAAATATATTAGGTAAAGAAATTAAAATGAATTATAATGTAATACCTTCATGTATTTACACAAATCCGGAACTTGCATCAGTAGGCTTAACAGAGGAAGAGGCCAGAATTAATTATGAATCTATTAAAGTAGGATTATTCCCCTTTGCTGCTAGTGGAAAGGCTAAAACCATTGGTGCAACAGATGGTTTTGTGAAAATAATATGTGACGAAAAGTATAATGAAATAATAGGCGTTCATATAGTTGGTGCTCATGCTACAGAGCTGATTGCAGAGGCTTGTCTCGCAATAAAGATGGAATGTACTGCTGAAGAAATAGCAGATACAATACATGCACATCCAACATTAGCAGAAGCTGTGATGGAAGCTTCGGAGGCAGTTACGGGATTTGCAATTCATAATTTGTAAACAACAAAGAAAGGAATTATATGTAATGAACATTAAAAAAGAAGCTTTAAAGCTTCATGAACAATGGAAGGGTAAAATCGAAGTTAGCAGTAAAGTACCTGTTAGTAGTACTTATGACTTATCTGTAGCATATACACCTGGAGTTGCCGAACCATGCAGAAAGATTCATGATAATAAGGATGATGTATATAAGTACACTTCTAAAGGAAATATGGTAGCAATAGTAACTGATGGAAGTGCTGTACTTGGACTAGGAGATATAGGACCGGAAGCAGGACTTCCTGTAATGGAAGGAAAAGCCGTATTGTTTAAACAATTCGCCGGAGTTGACGCTTTTCCATTATGTGTTGCTTCAAAGAATGTAGAAGATATAGTTCAAGCTGTTAAAATGATAGAGCCTTCATTTGGAGGAATAAATCTTGAAGATATTTCATCACCCAGATGTGGTGAAATAGAAAGAAGATTAAAGCAAGAGTTAAACATTCCAGTATTTCATGACGACCAACACGGTACGGCAGTTGTAGTTATTGCAGCACTTATCAATGCATTAAAAATAGTTAATAAGGAATGGAAAGACATTAATGTAGTAGTTAGTGGTGCCGGTGCGGCCGGATCGGCTATTATAAATATGCTGTTATCAGTTGGAGTTGAAAAGATTATTGCATGCAATAGTAAAGGAATAATCAATTCTGAAGAAGAAAATAGTAATTGGGTACATCAAGAAATTGCATATAAAACAAATAAAGAAAATAGAAAAGGCGATATTGCTGATGCTATGAAAGGCGCAGATGTTTTTATAGGCGTTTCAGCTAAAGGAATTGTTTCTGAAGAAATGGTTAAATCAATGGCGGAGAATCCTATAGTATTAGCTATGGCTAATCCAGAACCTGAAATTATGCCAGAACTTGCATTAAGTGCCGGAGCTAGAATTGTAGGAACAGGTAGATCTGATTTCCCAAATCAAATTAACAATGTTCTAGCTTTCCCAGGCATATTTAGAGGAGCACTAGATGCAAGGGCATATGATATTAATGAGGAAATGAAAATAGCAGCTGCAAATGCTATTGCTAGTTTGGTAAATGAACAGGAACTAAATGAAGAATATATCATTGTTCCTCCTTTTGATAGCAGGGTTGGAGAAGTTGTATCAAAAGCAGTATTTAATGCTGCAGTAGAATCAGGAGTATCAAGGATTAACTAAATGGATGGAAAGCGTTGATCATTAAGCATATTTTTAATATTGGCGCTTTCTCTATAAATTAATTTTTAGAAAGATAAAATTATGATAATAAAAATAAACAAGATATTTTTGTATAACAGTAATTTGAAAAATGAGATTGAGCTTGAAATTACAGGGAATAAGACAATTAATGATATAATAAATCATTTATCTATTAACAATACCGATTATGCTATGTTTTTTATTAATGACAAATTAGCAAGAAAAGATGACTTAGTTTGCAATGATGATACATTATTAATTTTACCAATTTTTGACGGTGGCTAAACAATAAATAATAGGAGTGATAATTTTGAATTTTGGATTTACAGGCAAAATACTTAAAATAAATTTGAATGATAAGAGTATCAGTGTAATTGAAACAGAAAATAAAGTAATGAGAAAGTATATGGGTGGCAAGGGTCTGATTGGATATTTCATGATGAATGAAATGGAAAAGGACACCTATAACATGAAACTTGTTAATAATTTATATATAATGACAGGAGTTATGTCCGGAATACCCCACGCAGGAACATCAAGACTGATGGTTGGAGCTATTTCTCCAATCACAGGCGGCTTTGGCATGTCGGAATCGGGAGGCTTTTTTTCTGCAGAATTAAAAAAAGCAGGATGGGATGGTATTATTCTTGAAGGACAATCAAAGGACCCTGTTTATATTTACATAAAAGATGACAATGTTGAGATAAAGGATGCTTCCCATATCTGGGGTAAAGGAATCGGTGAATCAAATCAATTAATTAAGGATGAAATCAAAGATAAAACTGTTAGAATGTCTCAAATTGGACCAGCAGGTGAAAATGAAGTTCAATATGCTTCTATAATAAATGATTTAAAGCATGCATGTGGCAGAAATGGTATGGGAGCTGTTATGGGCTCAAAAAAGGTTAAAGCTATAGCAGTCAAGGGCACAAGAGGTATTGATTTTTATAATTTAGATAATTTAAGAGGAATTAGTAAATGGTATTCATCTTATTATAAGGAAAAGCCTTTAACATATGGCTTATATTTGTATGGAACTGCAGCATCAGTTATGTCAAATCATAAAGCAGGAATGCTGCCAACAAGAAACTTCAGTGAAGGAACGTTTGAAGGCGCAGAAAAAATTTCAGGCGAAACAATGGCTGAAACTATACTTAAGAAAAGAGAAGGATGTTATTCTTGCCCAATAAGATGTAAAAGGGTGGTAGAAGTAAACAATGAGAAATTAACAGTAGATCCTAAGTTTGGCGGGCCCGAATATGAAACGATTGGTTCTATGGGCTCAATGTGTGGAATAGATAATTTAGAAATCATAGCAAAAACACATGAAATCTGTAATGATATGGGAATAGATACAATTTCAACAGGTGTTTCAATATCATTTGCTATGGAATGCTATGAAAAAGGTATTATTAATATATCTCATACAGATGGAATAGAGCTAAACTTTGGAAATGAAGATTCATTGCTATCAATGATAAATAAGATAGTGTATAAAGATGGTATTGGGCGTATATTGGCAAAAGGAGTTAAATTTGCTGCTGAAGTTTTTGGTAATGGATCAGAAGCTTTTGCAATGCATGTAAAAGGTCAGGAACTGGCAATGCACGATCCGAGAGGAAAGGTTGGCGTTGCATTAGGATATTCAGTATCACCTACTGGAGCTGACCATATGCAGGCAGGTCATGATACATTACTTACAAATACCGGAGAAAATATTAGTAATGTAAACATATTAGGCATAAGTCAACCGCTCAGTCCTATTGAGTATGGTAAAAGTAAAGCTGAAATGTACTCTATACTGGAAAAATGGTGGAGTTTTTTGAATATGGCAGGTGTGTGCGACTTTGTACCGGTTCCAAGAGGCTCATTATCAGTTGAAAAACTGCTGGAGTTGTTAAACTCAGCAACTGGTTGGGACGTATCAGTAGAAGAAGCAGTAGAAGCTGGGGAAAGAGGAATAAACTTAGCAAGACATATAAATTATAGACTTGGAGTTAACGAATTAAATGAAGAGTTACCTAAAAGATTATATGAACCTCTTACAAAAGGCAAATTGGAAGGTACAAGCATTGATAAAGAAAAATTTAATAATATGAAAAAAGAATATTATAAAATTATGGGTTGGGATTCAAATGGGCAGCCATTAAAAGAAACATTACATAAATTAGGTATATAAATATCAGGAGGTTATATTGGAGATAAAATTAAAGAAAGATAAAGAATATGTACATGCCTGTATAGACGATAAGTATAATATTAATATTTTAACTTCCAATGAAGTTGATACAGTACCTGCAGAAGATGAATTAATACAGAAAGCATTAAAATATCCAATTAATTCGGAACCACTTAATAAGATAATTGAGCCAGATGACAAGGTAGTTATTATTACAAGTGATGTAACAAGGCCTGTGAAAAGTTATGTAATATTACCACATATAATTAATGAATTAGCAGCTTGCAATGTAAAATTAGAAAACATAACTATTGTATTAGCTCTGGGTAGTCATAGAAAACATACAGAGGCTGAAAAAAAGTATTTAGTTGGAGAAGAAGTCTACCAAAAAGTAAATATCATAGATAGTGATATGAATGATTGTATAAACCTTGGTGTTTGTAAAAATGGGACTCCCGTAGATATATTTACCCCTGTGGCTAATGCTGATAGGATCATATGTATAGGAAATGTTGAGTATCATTACTTTGCAGGATATTCAGGTGGAGCAAAGGCAATTATGCCTGGAGTATCAAGCTATGCAGCTATACAAGCTAATCATTCTAATATGGTTAAAGAAGGTGCCTGCGCAGGTAACTTAGACACAAATCCAGTCAGACAAGATATTGATGAAGTAGGAAAATATATTAAAATAGATTTTATATTAAATGTACTTCAAGCATTAGATAAAACAATTATCGGAGCATATGCCGGTCATTATATAGATGCTCATAGAGCGGCCTGTAATGCATTAGATAAAATGTATAAAATTAATATAAAGGAAAAAGCAGATATAGTTATTGTATCTTCAGGGGGATATCCAAAGGACATCAATATTTATCAAGCTCAAAAGTCATTAGATAATGCCAGACATGCTGTTAAGGATGGAGGAATTATAATTCTTTGTGCATCATGTAAAGAGGGTTTTGAAAATGCCATATTCGAAGACTGGATGATGAATAAAACAAAAGAGCAGATGATTAAAGAAATAAAAGAAAACTTTAAACTTGGCGGTCATAAGGCAGCGGCTATCGCCTTGACTTTAATGAAATCAAAAATTTATATTGTAACAGATTACAACAAAGATATTATTGAACACATCGGATTTAATTATTTTGATTCTTTACAAGATGCAGTTGACAACGCTCTGAAAGAACTAAATCAAGTAGAAAATATAATAGTAATGCCTGCGGGTGGAAGCACTTTACCCAATTATATAAGCTTCTGAATATATAAATAGAGGATTAATCCAATGGGTGTTACAGGAAGTATTCTGTTACTATAGCGGTGTGCTTTGAGAGTAAGCGTCAAATACACCCAACCCAAATAACACTTCACCGGATATATAATCAAAT
>NZ_DAMASY010000019.1:0-33388 GCF_032080165.1 Sedimentibacter sp. | reverse complement strand
TTTGATTATATATCCGGTGAAGTGTTATTTGGGTTGGGTGTATTTGACGCTTACGAAACAATCACTACAAATTATTAATTTATGTAAAGTTTCTATTAAAACTCATTCTAAATAAAGTGTTTCAAATATAGATTTACACAAACATATTTATATAATTTACTAAATTAAGTATTGACAATTAGAGTAATATATAATACCATGTGACTAAGTAGTCATATGACTACTTAGTCACATGGTATTATATATTTATCTCTGTAAGCAATTAAAGGAGGATGAATAGTATGAACTATTTTAAAATTTTTAGTATTGTATTTGGGATTTTAATGGTTATAGTTAGATTGTTAATACAATTGATACCTGAGAAATGGAATAAATTTGAGCTCGAACATGCATATACACAGAAACGGCCAGCCTGGGTATGGATAGCAGCATTAATAGGGCTTGTAGTTGTAGGGGTTACATGGTACATGGAGCTGATTACTGATGTGAGGTTTTCTATTATTTTTACTATAATAATTACTTCAACTCTGATAAAAGTATCTCAAGTTTTGTTTAACTATGAGAATTTCAGAAGGTTTGCTAAAAAAGCCTTGGTAGAGGATAGAAGTATTATTGTGAAAATTAATATTGCTACCATAACTTTAGGTATCGGGTTGATTTTATTGGGAGTCTTTGTATATTAGTTTGAAAATTTTTTTGAATAAATTATCTTTGGAGATGATAAAATGAATTATTTTAAAATTCTTGGGTTAATTTTTGGGATAGTAGCCTTCTTAAAGCCTTTTTATATGCATCTGCTTCCGTGGGATGAAAACAGTTTTATAGAAAGAACTTATACAGAAAAACGCCCTAAATGGATAGTACCTGTGGCAGTAGTAGGTTTATTTTTAGTAGGTTTCACCTGGTATAAACATCTAAATAGTGATGTTCCTTATTCGATTATATTGACACTTTTGTTCTCAATAACAGCTATTAAAGCAATCGTTTTTATATTTGATTATGAAAAGTTTCAGTTCTGGGTTGCTAAGATGCTCAAGAAGGATAAAGGTAGAGAAATAGTACTAATTGACATTGGAGCAGGGTTATTTGGCCTAATACTGATATTAATAGCATTATTTATTTATTAAGTTGATATTGTAAATAGTTTTGAATTTAAAGGAGGACTATATGCCTAAAAGTACTTATTTCAATTTACCTGACGATAAACGAAATTTAATTTTAGAGGTTAGTATTGATGAATTTAACGAATATGGATTTGAAAATGCCAGTATAAGCAGGATAGTTGATAAAGCAGGGATTGCAAAGGGAAGCTTTTATCAATATTATGAGGATAAGAAGGATTTATTTAAGTATATTATTGAAATTGTTAACGTTAATAAAGTTAAGTACTTAGGAGATATCCAGGCTAAAGCAGTTGACCTTGATTTCTTTGAATTACTTTGCGAGCTGTACAGGGGAGCTTTACAATTTTTAAGGGATAACCCTAAATTAGCTTCAATTAACGACAGTTTTATTAAGATTGCTGATAATAAGTTTAGAAAGGAGATCTTGGGTGCAGGTATTGAGAAAAGTGATGAATTTTTAAAGGATTTGCTTCTGAAAAAAATTCAAGATGGGGAAATTGACCCAGAGATTGATCTTGACTTTATTACCTATATGCTGACGTCTGTATCGATATCCCTTGGTGATTACTGCAGAAAAAAGTATGTTGATTTAAATCAATTGGAAGAAAATGATTATTATAAATTGGTTGACCAAACGGTTAAAATGTTAAAACAGGGAATTGGATCCAACTTAAAATCTAAAAGCCATATATACCTAAAATAATTAGGACGAGAAACAAAGACTTCTGTTATGACAGCCCCAAAGTAAGTATGACATATTGCAAACATAATAAAAGAATTATTCTAAACATCACCGGATTTGTTTAAATCCTATGGTGTTTATTTTTTTACTAAAAATATTTATAAATAAAGTTTGATAACGAGCATTCAATTTATTGGAAAATTTGCAATATATTCAAGCTCTGATATTACAGATATTATATGAATTTGATGTAAATATTTTGTTTATGAGAAAATAAAATGTTGACAAAGTTATAAAAAATGATTATCATTAACATGAAATATTTAATACAAATAAATAAAAAATGAATTATTTAATTCATTCATGAAAAAGAGGTGTTTGATGGATTTTATTAATTTGGTAAAAGATAAATTTGAATCATTATCAAAATCACATAAGAAGATAGCAAAATATATAATAGATAATTTTGAACAGGTTATATTTGATACGGCTTCTGAACTTAGCAAAAAGGTTTCGGTCAGCGAGGTAACAGTAATAAGGTTTGCATATGCGTTAGGGTTCGAAAGCTTTTCACACATGCGAAAGGCAATGGAAAAAAGTGTGGTCGATAATGCTGAGAGTTTAGATGTGAGTATCGGTAAGGGCCTATTTATGAACGGGTTATCTGATATGGAAATGGATGAACACATACGCAAACAAACATTGCAGCTTGGTAAATCATATCAGAATATTGATTATGAAGAGTTTAAAAAGATTTGTGAAGTTTTAATGAGCAAGAAAAGAATACTTATAATAGGCTTTATGGATTCCTTTGGCACGGCGTCCGAATTACTGCATCTTTTGGATGGTATACGAAGCAGGGTGTATTTTTCAAAGCTTATGTATGAAAATGCTTATACTTTTGAGGATATAGACGAAGATTCCGCGACTATTGTAGTATCGTTTACACCGCATTATAAGTATACAAAAGAGCAGGCTGAAATAGTCAAAAGAAACAAAAGCACCATTATTACCATAACCGACAGCTTTATTAATCCTTTTAAGGATTTATCGGATCACTCTCTGATATTTAATTTAAGGAGAAATGAACAGTTGGGTGTAATAGATACTTCGCCGGTCATAAGCTTTATCTTTTTTATGATGAACTATCTATATGAGAATTATAAAGGCGAAATTGATGAATTTAAAAAAAATAAAATACGTTATGAAGAATATATAGATTGACAAGAAAGGAGTGAAGGAGATTAAGGAGAAAATTTTAAGTATTTTAAAGGAAACCGTTTCTATCGGCAGCTTTTCCGCAACAGAAAACGAAAATAAAGTACCAGAGTATTTATATGAGTATATGAAAAATATAAAGTATTTTGCAAAAAATCCAAATCTGTTCGGTAATTTCAAAATTGAAAATGATTACCTGGACAGAAAGGTTGCATATGGTCTGGTAAGAGGTAAATCTAACAAGACGGTTGTACTCATGAATCATTATGATGTTGTGGGGACAGACGATTACGGCAGCATAAGGGACTATGCATTTGATATTGAAAAGCTTCCCGAGAAAATTAAAGAAATCGGTATTAATTCAGAAGCCTTGGAGGATTTGAATTCCGGGGAGTGGATTTTCGGTAGAGGTGCGGCAGATATGAAGGGTGGACTGGCAATTCAGCTTGCATATCTTGAAAAGTACTCGGAGATGAAAGAAAAGGAAGGCAATATTCTTTTTCTTTCAGTTCCGGACGAGGAATCCTATTCTGCCGGAATGAGGGGCGCTGTTAAACTGCTAAGCGAGCTGAAAAAGGAATTTAATCTTGAGTATTCTTTTTTAATTGACTGCGAACCTAATTTTAAAATTAACGGTAAACATGTTGTTTCTTTAGGAACAGCTGGAAAATGTATGCCGGTAATTTTAGTCCAGGGGCAGAAATCACATATATGCAGATGCTTTGACGGTCTGAATCCCATTGGTGTTTTAGGAGAAATTTTTTCAAGGACTGAACTGTCTTTGGAATTTAGTGACGAGCTTGACGGAGAAGTTACGGTTCCACCCACATGGAATTATTTTAAAGATATGAAGGTGGAGTATGATGTGTCAATACCTATCAGAGCCTGCGGATATTTCAGCGTAATAAGCTTTTACACATCGCCTGATGAAATCCTGGAAAAGCTGAGAAAGATTTCGGCTGATTCTTTTGAAGCATATGTAGACAAGATGAAAAAGATATACGGAGAATATAAGTGCAAGAATATGTATTCTTCGGAACGGGAAATCGATTTTAAACCCTCGGTGCTCTCGTTTGAAGAACTTATGAATATTGCTTCTGAAAAGGATAAGGAAGGATTCAGCAGCTTTTATAAAAAGCTTTATGATGAAATTTCAGAAAAAATAGTTAAAAACGAAATAAATTATCCGCAGGCAACTATTCAGATTATGGATGCGGTACTGAATTTCACAGGTATAAGCTATCCGGTTACAGTGCTGGGATTTGCCCCTCCCTATTATCCGGCTCTAAACAGCAGAAAAATCAGCGGCAAGGGACATATAATCGATGAGTGCTATAATTTGGTAAGGGATTATTCGCATGATAATTTTAATTATGATTTAACCTATGAAAATTATACCGTAGGACTTTCGGATTGCAGCTACTGTGCGGCTGACAAGGTGTTCGATTACAACAGCTTTTCTCTCAATACTCCTATGTGGGGCAAATTATATTCTATAGATTTTGAAGATATAGAAAAGCTGAACATACCTTCAATTATATTCGGACCATGGGGCAAGGATTATCATCAGGCAACAGAAAGAGTGAACAAAGAAAGCCTGACTGTTGTTGTACCGGAATTGATTGAAGAAATAATAAATTATATATTTAAAAATAAATAACATTTAAGTGGAGGTCAAGTATGTTTAAAGCTATGAGAAGAAAAGACAGACAGATTTCAGAGGATGAAAGCCGCGAAATTTTAAGAAACGGTGAATATGGAGTGATAGGAACAATCGGGACAAACGGATATCCGTGTTCAACTCCGCTGAATTATGTGCTGGACGGAGATAACATTTATGTTCACTTTTTTATACGCGGCGGGAATATACATGAAAGTATTACATCCAACAATAAAGTGGCATTTACCTATGTTGGAAAAACAACCGTACTTGAAGATGAATTCGTAACAAACTATGAAAGTGTAATGGTTTTTGGAAAAGCGGAAATAGCAGACGACGAAGAAAAGAGACATGCACTTGTCTTAATGGTGGACAAATATTCACCGAAGTTTAAAAAACAAGGTCTGGAGCATATTGAGGAAGATTTTGACAAAACGTGTGTGATAAAAATAACAATAGAACATATAACAGGAAAAGCGAGAAGAGGCTGATACATAAATTAACCGTCTGAAATACTTATAAGGAGCAGAATAATGGCAAGATATCTTAGAAAAAGAATATTAACCGGAATTCTTGTAATTTTGGTTTCATTAGTCATAAACTTTTTATTAATACACATGGCTCCGGGAAATCCTATCAGTCTTTTGGCGGGTAAAGATAACCCCTCTCAGGAAATGATCGATGCATTAACTGAAAAATATGGGTTTAATGATCCGATACATATTCAGTTTATCAGCTATTTAAAGACACTGTTGAAGGGTGATCTTGGATATTCCATAATGAGCAGTGAACCTGTAAGTAAATTAATTATCGAAAAAGTCGGACCTACATTGCTTTTATCCCTGACAGGCATAATATTGGCTTTGATAATAGGAACATCGGCAGGTATATATGCTGCAAGGAAAAGGGGATCATTGTTTGATTCTGTAATGTGTGGAGTATCATATTTATTTGATTCTACACCGGGCTTTTGGTTGGGGCTCATGCTGATTCTTATATTCGCATCAACACTGAAAATCCTTCCAACTGCCGGGATGGTGGATTTAAGGGCACAAAATGAAGGATTTGCAAAGGCGCTTGATATCCTTAAGCATTTGGTGCTGCCGCTGACAACAGTTACGTTAATTCAGATACCGTATTTTTTCCGTATAGCAAGGGCATCTGTAATTCAAACCATGTCTGAGGATTACATAACTACATTCAGAGCTGCGGGAATGAAGGAAAGTAAAATATTTAAAAGGTATATATTTAAGAACTCCATGCTTCCCACCATAACGGTATTCGGTATAAATTTGGCATATGTAATATCAGGAGTTGCAATTATTGAAATTGTATTTGCGTGGCCCGGGATGGGAAGGCTGATGATGACAGCAATATCAAAAAGGGATTACCCGCTGCTTATGGGAATTTATCTTGTTCTGTCGGTTTCCATAGCTGTCTGTATGATTGTTGTGGATGTGATTTATGCCGTTATAGACCCGCGAATAAGATATGATTGAAATCCGAGGAGGTATTAAAAATGAACAGGTCAAACAGCTTAGAAGCAAAATTTAAAAGGGCATTATCCTCCATAAACAGTGTTAAACAGCTTAAAGCAGGGATAATACTGCTTGCAATAATCATTTTTTTCGCTGTATTCGCACCATTACTCGTCACTCATGATCCCTTTGAACTCAATGATGATATGGTAGAGCCTCCCGGAAGTGCTTACATACTTGGTACAGATGGTTTAGGAAGAGATATATACAGCGGAATATTGTACGGAGCACGAACATCCATAGTTATAGGTATTGTTGCTGCTTCCATATCAGGAATTATAGGGACTCTTATTGGAGGTATTTCGGGATTTTACGGGGGTAAAATCGACGCGGTTTTATCTGAGATAATAAACATATTTCTGATGATGCCAACCTTTTTTCTTATACTTATTATAGTGGCATTATTCGGGTCAAGCATGCTGAACGTAATGATAGTAATAGGACTGACAACATGGACCGGAAATTCGCGGCTCATGAGAGCCCAGGCATTGTCGCTTAAGCAGAGGACCTTTGTAAAGGCTTTGGAAACTATCGGTGAGAGCAGATTTCGAATTCTGGTCAGACATATTATTCCCAACGGAATATTCCCCATCATTGCCAATACTACTATGAATATATCGGGTGCAATACTGACGGAATCGGCGTTAAGCTTCCTTGGTCTGGGAGACCCTAATATTATCAGCTGGGGACAAATGGTGTATAACGGAAAAGCATACCTTACAAACGGATGGTGGATATCAACATTTTCAGGCGCAGCTATTGTACTTACGGTTTTGACATTTTATTTGATCGGTGACGGAATGAACAACATACTGAGTCCAAGGCTGAACGGTAATAAATAGGAGGCTTTTATGACATTATTATCAATAAAAAATGAAAATGTGATTTATAAGGTTAAAAATAAAAGTATTCATGCTGTCAATAATGTATCATTTGATATAGAACAGCAGGATTCCTTAGGTATAGTAGGAGAATCGGGCTCGGGAAAATCAACTCTTGCTTTATCCATACTGAGATTGCTGCCTAAAAAAACAACTGAAGTGAGCGGTGAAATAATTTTTGAAGGTATCAATTTGCTTGATCTAAGTGAAAGTGAGCTTGAAAATATAAGATGGAAAGAAATTTCCGTTGTATTCCAGAAATCAATGAATTCATTAAGCCCTATTCATAAAATCGGCAGTCAAATGTCAGATATATACATGCTGCATAATAAGACGGCATCCAAGGCAGAAGTAAAGAACAAGATGACGGAGCTTTTAGAATTAGTAAATCTGCCCCAAAGAGTATATACGATGTATCAGCATGAACTGTCAGGCGGTATGATGCAGAGGGTATCCATTGCACTGAGCCTGATGCATAATCCGAAGCTCATTATTATGGACGAAGCAACAACAGCCTTGGATGTTATAACACAGGGACAGATACTAAGTGAAATAACAGAGCTTGAAAAAAGACTTAACGTAACCCGTATAATGATAACTCATGATATGTCTGTAGTGGCAAACACGTGCAAAAAAATTGCGGTAATGTATGCAGGGAATCTTGTTGAGTTTGGATTTGTAAAAGATATAATTTCAAATCCGAAGCATCCGTATACTCAAGGTCTTTTAAAATCATTTCCCACATTGAAAGGCGAAAGAGGGGTTCTGAGAGGCATATCAGGCTCATTGCCGGATTTGAGCGTTCAGCACGACGGATGTATATTTGAAAGCAGATGTGCGGCAAAAGGAGAGAGATGTTTAAAAGAAAAGCCCGGTACAGTCATTTTGGAAAACGGCCGCATGGTAATGTGTCATTCTGCGGGAGGAGATAATTAATATGGGAAATGATTACACTTTAGAAGTCCATGACGTCTTTAAATATTATACACAGAGAGTAAACGAAAAAAAGAAATTAAGCGCTGTTAAGAAAACCGTCAAAGCAGTTGATAACATAAGCTTCAAATTGGAGGCCGGAGAGGTAATGGGTATTATCGGGGAATCCGGATGCGGAAAGTCTACATTGGCTAAGCTGCTGACAAAGCTTGAACAGCCTACTCAAGGTAAAATTTTAATTAATGGAGAATCCTCTGATGAAATTATAAAAAGAGACAGGCTTACGTACAAGAGAATGATCCAGATGGTTTTTCAAAATCCCTTTGATACATTTGATCCAAGGAACACCATAGAGAAAGTAATTGTTGATACATTAAAGCTGCACGGTATAGGCAAAACATATGATGAAAGAATAACAACAGCTATCAGGACAATGGAGGAAGTAGGGTTAACTCCTGCACAAGATTATTTGCACAGGTTTCCCCACGAACTGTCAGGAGGGCAGCTTCAGCGTATTTCGATAATGAGAGCAATGCTTCTGAAACCAAAATTTCTCATAGCAGATGAGCCTGTTTCAATGTTAGATGTTTCTGTAAGAGCAGATATAATCAGGATGCTTCAGGATTTGGTTCATGATTGTAATGCAGCGTTGATATTTATCAGCCACGATATAAATACCACAAGATATATATCAGACAAAATAGCCGTAATGTATCTCGGAAGAATAGTTGAATCAGGAACAACTGATTATGTATTGCACAATCCTGTTCATCCCTATACAAAGACACTGATATCAAATTGTGCATCTATTAACCTGGATGAAAAGATGGATATGATAAAAATAACAGGAGAGCCACCTACTCCCATTGATAACGGACCGGGCTGTTATTTTGCACCAAGATGCTATATGAAAAAAGACATATGCTTTAAAAAATATCCCAAGCTAACAACCATAGAAGATAATCATTTTGCTTCATGTCATTTTATTAATAATAATTGATTTTGATTTATTAATACCGAACAGAGAACTTTTAAGTTTTCAAATATTAAATTAGGAGGATAAAATGAAAAAAATAGCATTATTATTGACAGTCTGTCTAATCATGGGAATATTTTCGGGATGCGGCAGTGCTGATGCGGGAAAAGAGACTCCGCCAAGTAATCAACAAACACCGGCGGATAACAAATCGGGTGATATTACACCTAAAAAGGGCGGAACATTGATAGTAGGAATGACCGGTGACCCTGCAACCTACAATCCGGATTTTCAAGCTGACGGATATTTGCAGCCCATTGCGGAAAATATCTTTAACAGATTGGTAAAAATAACTAACGAGCAAAAAATAGTACCGGATTTAGCTAAAAGCTATGAGGTATCAGAGGATGGAAAAGAAATAATATTTTATTTAAATGAAAATGTAAAATGGCATGATGGAGAAGCATTTTCATCAGCAGATGTAAAATTTACATTTGATACTATTATCAGCCAAAACGGACAGCTGGCAGGTTCACTTACATCAGTGGAGGAAATAACCGCGCCGGATGACAATACTGTTGTATTTAAGCTGAAAAACAATGATTCTGCACTGCTTGGATATCTGGCGTGGGATGCATGCTACATTATACCTAAGCATATTTATGAAGGAACTGACTGGGGCACTAACCCTGCAAATCAAAATCCAATAGGAACAGGACCTTTTAAATTTGTCAAACATGAAAAGGGTGTAAGTGTCACTCTCGAAAGATATGATGGTTATTGGGGAGACGTTGCGTATCTGGATAAAGTAATTTTTTCTATAATACCGGATGCAAACACGGCTGTACAAGCTTTATATAACAATGAGCTGGATGTTTTGGGTATAGAACCGCCTCTGTCAGAAATACAAAAATTTCAATCTGATCCGAATCTTAAAATCGGTAAGCAGTATTGGCCATCCAGGTATTATGTGTTTTTTAATGTAAAAGAAAGCATTTTTGCAAATGAAAAATTAAGACAGGCTGTTTCGTTGGGTATTGATAAGGATGATGTAATCAAAAAGGCGTTAAAGGGTGTAGGCGAAAGATCCAATACGGCTATGACTCCTGTATACGATTGGGCATTGAACACCACAGATCTATTCCCGGAAAGAGATGTTGAAAAAGCAAGACAGCTGATAGAAGATGCCGGTTATAAGGCGGATTCAAACGGTATATATTTCAGCGCATCCTTTGATGTTTTCAATATTGAACCGTTTCCTGATATAGCTGCCATACTGAAGGATAACTTAAAAGAAGTCGGTATTGATGTTAAAATCAATGTAATGGAAGGTGCTGCCTGGGATGAAAAGGTATGGTACGGAAGGAATTATGAATTTTCACTGCTTGCCGGATATCAAGGACCTGATCCGGGAGCACTTAAACCAAGATTCGCAACGGATGAAGTCATTAATTTAATGGGTTATTCAAACCCGAAGGTTGATGAAGCTTTAACCAAGGGTGCAGCGTATGTAGTACAGGATGAAAGAGCACCGTACTATAAAGAAGCTCAGAAATACATTGTTAATGATGTTCCGGTAGTTCCAATATCAGAATATATATCTGTCATACCGTATCAGTCATATATTATGGGACATCCGACATCAGAAGAGGCCATAGATAAAACGGGATTCCATGAATACACTTATGTTTGGCTGAACAAATAAATAAAATAATTGTACGTACATACTTTATGTTTGCGGGCAATTTAAGGTAATGAAAAACATCGGAGGCATAGCGTGAATATAAACAAAATAGTAGAAAATGTTCCGGATTACAAGGTATTTTTAACTGTTGACGAGATGGATGAAAGTACACTTCAGCTTCGAAGAGATTATCCAGAGGTTGTGGAAGTTTTCGAAGCAGGCAGGTCAAGAGAAAATCATCGTATATTATGTTTAAAAATCGGCAAAGGAAAAAAGAACGCTCTTTGCTTTGCCTGCCCTCATCCAAATGAACCCATAGGGGCAATGACACTGGAATATCTGTCAAGGGCACTGGCTGAGGACGATGAATTCAGGGAATCAACAGAATATACATGGTATATAATCAAATGTGTTGATCCTGACGGAACAAAACTAAATGAAAACTGGTTTAAAGGACCGTTCAATATCTATAATTATATGAAGAATTATTTTAGACCTGCAAGTAATAAACAGGTGGAATGGACGTTTCCCATAGATTATAAGAAGCTCCGTTTCAATGATGCATTGCCCGAAACGAAGGCAATAATGAATATTATAGAAAAAACAAGACCGGAATTTATGTATACTTTGCATAATGCAGGTCTTTGCGGAGCCTATTGGTACATCACTCATGAATATGACGACATATATGATGAGTTAAGAAAAACCGCACTGAAAAACGGGGTTGCTCTCCAATTGGGAGAGGCGGAAAGTCCTGCATGCATAAAATTATCAGATGCAATTTACAAAATGTCCGGTATATCTGAAGAATATAACTATTTGGAAAGATATTCGGACATCCCTCCAGAAAAAATATGTCAGGGAGGTACCAGCAGTTCTGATTATGCATCAAGATACAATGATTGTGTGACACTGATGACTGAACTGCCGTATTTTGCAGATGACAGAATATCGGACGCTTCACCTGCCGATATAACAAGAAAGCAGTCTATAAGAGATAAAATAAAAAATACAGTTGAGCATTATAGATGTTTGGATAGAGAATTGAACAAAATCAGAAAGTATATTGTTGCGGATAATCCCTTCATTTTGCTTGTGGAGCAGATTATTGAAGGCTTGGATTCTTTTGCTGATGCCCAAATGAAGTGGTCGGATAATCCCGAATTTGAAAGACTTGCGAAAGTATCGGAAGTATTTGATAATGAGCTGGTAAGTAAATTTTATAACAGCCTTTCAACAAGTCTTGCCGCAAGAGCTTGTCAGTATGAGCTGGACAGGCTGAAAAAGGAGAGATGTGAAGACAATGAAGCATTTAGCCGGCTGGAGGAAGTATACGAAGTGCTGTCAAATAACCTGAAGGATGAATGTGAATATCTTGAAAACAAATTAAATTATAAGGTTGTACCAATACGGGATCTTGTGAGGATTCAAATAGAATGCGGCTTGATTGTAGCAAGACGCAGATAAAAAAATGAAGACTAACCAATACAGCCCCCAATATTGAGGGGCTGTATTATGAATTAATCTATAGGCATGAAAAGCTGTTTATATCAGATTGAAAATTCCTGCTGCTTGAATATAAATATCTATCCGTATAAGGGGGATATCCTTCATTAGATGATAAATCTACACTAATGTGGGGAAGTATTATTACTGTTCAATGGCTGAGGGGGAATAATATAAGCTTGTGATAAAGGAATTGTGATATAATTAAGTTGAGTATACGAAGATTACACAGCTGCATTTTTTGTAGCTGTTTTTTGTATGTATTATATTAATCATTATCAGTAATATCCTGAAATAATTCAGAATTAAAAAAGTCTTTCAAATCTATTTTTAAGCCAAAGCAAATAAAGTATATAGTTTTAATTGTCGGGTTTTTGCTCTTACCATATACAATATCATTTAAGGTTGATTGCGTGATGCCGGATATTGTTGAAAGCTTATTTATGGTTATGTTGTTCTCTTGACATAGTTGTAATATTCTTTGAGAAATCGCTTTTTTAATAGTCATAGTTCCACACCCCTTAATTTTTATTAAAAGTATAGCAGAATGTTAATAAAATAATTACCGATACATCGTTGACAAAATTGACGGCTGATATTATAATGGTTAACGATGTGACGTTAATAGTTATTTTATGTATATTTCCGTAATTTATGTGGGAGAACGGATATTATGATAGATAGAAATAAAACCCTTTGTTTTATCGGACATAGAACTGAAAAATTACCTAAAAGTAAAAATGAATTTAATTTAATGATACAAAGCTTGATTTATGAAATCAATAAAGCGATATCAGAAGGTTATGATACATTTATGTTTGGTGCATGTTATGGATTTGAGTTAATTTGCGCAGAACAGGTTTTAATACGAAAACAAATAGTTAGACTTACAGATCCTATTAGTATTAATCTTGTTGCAGTAGTACCCTTTGAAGAACAAGCGGCTAAATGGAAGGAAAAGGATAGGGAAAAATATTTTAATGCTTTGCCCAAATGTGATGATGTAATAACTTTAAATAAACATTATCAGAGTGAAAGTTACCATGAAAGAAACAGATATATGGTTGATAACAGCAGCAGATTAATTTGTTATTATGACGGAAGCAGTGGTGGAACGAGATACACTGTGGAATATGCAGAAAGGCAGTCAATACAAATTATAAACTTGTGCAATTCATATAACGATATCAATTTAAAAGATAGAAAGCAAAAAAGCTTAATGCGTCCAATAATGTAATGGTATATATAGCAGCTCCTTATAAAAAATTTCCAATAACTTATATTTGGGGATTTTTTTGTTTAATAAATAATTTCTACAATCAAATCAAACAAAAGTTCGAAAATGTATTGTAAAAATATGTAATTTATGATAATATAATATTAAATAAAACTGGAGTTCGAAAACTGAATTACCATAATATTTTTATCGAGGTGATGATATATATGACGGTTAGTTTTGCATAATTGATATTTCTACAAAATTATAAAATAAGAAGGAGATATAAAATATGCCGTATTATTATGTAAATAATAACCCAACATTAAATCCCGGTTATCATCATGAGGTTCATACAGAAGAACATGCAAATGAATTAAATATATTAAGCAAAAAATATTTGGGATTCTACAGTAATTGCTTTGATGCTGTTGATAAAGCTAAAGAAACATATAGTGATGCAGACGGATGTAAAACTTGCTGTTCGCTATGTCATAAAGGCTAAATTAATGGTTTCATAATGACTATGTTACTTTTGTTTATGCTAATCTAAAAATAGGGCAGCTGGTTCATCGAAAATTAGGTCACCATTGTATTTAGTCCATTCGCTTTAGCTGTTTCGATTATGCTGTAAACAGAATACGTCGCTTTAATGTCGGGCGTCGAAACTGGTTTTTCAGTGCCAGCCCTAAAGGCTTGTGATGCTGATTTATAGCGATTAAGGAAACATCATTTTTAAATTTAAAAAGGGCTACAATTTACGTAGCCCTTTGTTTCTAATAACTCTAAATATCACTTTTTATATCTATTGTCTTTAATCAAATACTTTTTAAGTCTAATATATATTATGTGTTATAGTATGTAATATCAATATATACAATATTTTAACGTTTGTCAATACCTATTTTAAATTTTCAACCAATCAACATCAGGTTTCACAATTCTCCTTGAATTAACGTATGCCCATTCAAGTGTTAATATAGTTTTTCCTACATAATCATATTCGCCTTTATCAACTACTATAGCTAAATCAGCAATATCTCTACTTTGCATAAAAAGTGGTAGTAATAGTTGTATTTTTGATTTACCGCTTTGTTTTGAGGTAGCCTGCGAAAAATCAATATCAGATCAAGTTCTTTATCATTGACATACAGGCTCTATTAGTATTATTCTTGTTGCAGCAGTACCCTTTGAAGATAGATTTTTCAGGCAGATAATTTATAAAATTTTTATAGATAGCAAAATATTACATATTTTTTAAAATAAAATAATATAATAATAAGACAAGCTATGTTTTTCTCATTAATTTATCCTTTACTATTAACGTTTTATATAAATTGTTAATGGAGACAGATTGCTTCATCTAATTCAGAAAAATTTAGAATTTTAAAATTCTAAAAATAAAAAATGGAGGGTGATTTATGAAAAGAGGTATGGAAAAAATTTTAGTTTTTTTATTAGTTTTATTATTTGTTATTGGAAGTTCAACAATTGCCGTAGCAGTTCCTGCTATATCGGAAAATGCTTTAAAAATTCATGATGATGCGATTACCATTGATACACACAATGATACAATGTTGAGAGTTATTGATAGTAATACTTGGTTGCCTGTCAATAATATCGGGAATTTATTATCTAATGCACAATTGGATATTCCTAAAATGGAAGCAGGGGGATTGGATGTAGCATTCTTTGGTTCATATACATCCGGTTATACACAAATTGGACGAGCAGGCAGTAGATTGCTATCGCTAATTAATGCATTGCACTGGACAGAGAGAATGAATTCAGAAAAATTTGGACTTGCTTTTTCGGTAAATGAAATAGAAGAATTAGCGCGTGAAGGAAAATCAGTGGGCGTACCAACAATTGAAGGAGCATATTCGCTTGAAGAATATAATGCTATTGAATTACTTAATCAATATTATGATCTTGGAATTAGAGTAGTAGGTTTATGTTGGAGTAATTCCAATTCATTAGGTGAAGGCGTCAATGAGAAGTATGTAGATGGAACTCCTTCTGAAGGCGGTTTAACTAATCTTGGTGTTGAAGTAGTTAAGGAAATGAATAGATTAGGTATGATTGTTGATGTATCTCATATGAATGAAGAAACATTTTGGGATGTTATAGAAGTAGCAGAAGCTCCAATTATGGCTTCTCATTCAAATGTTATGGGTTTGTTTGAACATGCGAGAAATCTTACAGATGAACAGATAATTGCTATAGCTAACACTAATGGTATAGTACAGCAAAACTTTTATGCAGGCTATTTAGGACCCGTAGGTGATCGTGATCTAAAAAAATTGGTGGATCATATTGAGTATGTGATTGATTTAGTTGGTATTGATTATGTTGGTTTGGGTTCTGATTTTGACGGTGGAGGAATGCCGGTAGATTTACCAAATGCATCATTCTATTATAGGATAACAGAAGAACTGGTTGAACGTGGATATAAAAAATCTGAAATAGAAAAGATTTTAGGTAAAAATACACTTAGGGTAATGAAAGAAGTTCAAAATTCAGCTGAAAAAGATCCTGAAAATGCAGGACAAGGTATAACTATTGTTCCTGATATTCAAATGGGTGAAGGTGTTAGCAGCTATACACCACTTTTAAAAGCCGAGGTTTTAAAGGATAAAGGCAGTCATATAGATGAGTCTAAATTTAGAGTAATAGTAGACGGTATAGTGTATTCACCCGAATATGATGAAGAAACAGGCGAATTAAGTTTACAAATTGATGAACCTTTAATAGAAAAATTCCATGTTGTAACTTTTGAAGGTGAAAATAATAGTGGCAAAGTTACTCGGGAAACAAGAATTTTCTATATTGAAAATTAAATCTTTTCTTATTATTGAACGATTAAGCCGGCCATATTTGATTATATGGCTGGTTTTTGTGTGTCTATTAGGGGTAACAAAACAAAAGTTCGGGAAATATAATAAGTACTATAGTGAAGAGAGTTGTCTTGAAATAAATAATTTAAACAGGTTTATGGATGCGCTTTTTCATATTTTTTTTTTTAAATAATCAAGTTAGAAGCCATATAGATTTATATGAATCCAAGCCAGCTAAATGGGATGAAATAAAAGATAAATTTATTGAAATTCTTTCTATAAGAGATACTGTTGAACGTGGTTTTATGAAGTAGTGGAGGTTATAGATAAGGATTTAAAAATTTATGATAGAAAAGAAAACTTTCAAGTATCTGATTGGAAGTATTTTCACGATGCATTAACATTACATAAGTTTTATGTAAAAAATGAATTATTACCTAAGCACGGTATAATTACATAGATATACTATTAGATGTTCTATAAATGGCTAAGGACTTTTATGTTATGCAAAAATAGCGCACAATGCTATCGGTTCTTGTTGTTAAAAAAACATATGAATATCCTGAATTTATATTTAAAATCTTCAAGGAGTGTAATTTGGGTAATATCTGTATTTGTTAACTGAAAATTAGAACACACAGTAATTAAAATCACGATTTGTATAATTATCAAGTAAATTTAAGAATTATAGCTCAAGGGAAATTGTCGATTACATGCACAAAGAAAAAGCTTATAAGGATTCAGAACAATATCACATTATCTCTTATGAAATAGCAAAAGAGTTAAATGAACTTAGTTAATGTAATAACCCCATCACATTGTGGTGGGAGTTATTTTTTGATACCTATTATATTAAATTTAAACATTGAGTTTTGTAGATAACAGTGTTAAAATTAAAAGATAACGTTTTATATGAATTGTAAGATAATTTGATTTTGGCATTTTAAAAGAGGTACTTTAATGGAGAATCGTATAATTGGGATTTTACCAAATAAAAGCTTAGTTGAAAAAGTCATTAGTGTGCAAAAAAAACGTGGGATTAATTTTCCGGTTTATCATATGCAAACAGAGGATGCTGTTAAGCTTGCCAGAGAAAAAGTTAATGAAGGTGCAAAAGTTATTTTAAGCAGAGGAATGACAGCTAATTACTTAAAAAATAATTTAGATATTCCGGTAATTGATATTAAATATGACTTTTTTCATTTTGCTAATGCTCTTAAAAATGCATTGGAGATTAATAATGAGGTTGCTCTTATCGGTTTCATTGATGCATTTAGATTGGCAAAGAGAGCAGTAGAGTACATAGAGAAAGAAGGACAGAAAATTCATATAGTAATTCTCCCGGACGGTTCTCAAATCGAGGCTAATATTAACAGCTTGCACGAAATGGGGATAAATACCTTTGTGGGAGGAAATTTAGTTGTGTCAACAGCTCGCAGGTTGGGTCTTAATCATGTTTTAATTGAAGCTGATGAAAGAGTTATAGATGAAGCGATTACCAATGCCCTTTATGAGCTTAGGATACATATAGAGCGGGAAGAAAAATATGAACTAATAAAATCAATAATTTCAAACATAACAAATGGTATATTTGCAATTAATAAAAATGGAGATTTAATAACTGCAAACCCAATTGCTCTGAAGTATATTGGGATTAACAGTATAAATAAATCAAGTTACGCCTTAGATAATATTATATCAAGTTCTAAAATAATGAGAACAATAGAAAATGGAGAACTAATCAATGGTGATTTGATTACAATAAACGACAATGATTTAGTTATAAGTTCTTCTCCGATTATTGTTGAAGGAGAAATAAGAGGGGCTGTTGTAACGATTCAGGAGATTAGCAGTATCAAGGAGTTGGATACAAAAATTAGAAAAAAACAAATGCACAAAGGTCATGTTGCAAGAAAGACCTTTGATGATATTATAGGTATAAGTGAAGTTATGAAGTCTTGTAAGAGCAAGGCTTTCAGATATTCACAGGTTGATAGTACTGTATTAATCAGAGGAGATACAGGAACAGGCAAAGAAATATTTGCTCAAAGTATTCACAATGCCAGTAAGAGAGTATCTAAACCGTTTGTTGCTATAAACTGTGCAGCTCTTCCGCCAAATCTCTTGGAAAGTGAGTTGTTTGGATATGTAAAGGGTGCATTCAGCGGCGCGAATTATGAAGGCAAGGCAGGAATATTTGAACTTGCACACACAGGGACAATTTTTTTGGATGAGATTAGCGAGGCATCATTAGATGTACAGGCAAGGTTATTGAGAGTAATTCAGGAAAAGGAAATAATTAGAATTGGTGATGATAAGGTTATTCCTGTGGATGTAAGAATTTTGTCTGCAACAAATAAGGACTTGATAAAGGAAGTTTTTGATAAGAGCTTCAGAGAAGATTTGTATTATAGATTAAGCGTATTAGAGCTGCAGCTGCCTTCCTTGGAAAAGAGAAAGAGTGATATTCCCAAATTAGCCGAGCATCTTATAGATGATATATGTAAAAAGATGAGCATAGGCAAAGTATATATAACTGATGAAGCTATTAAGATATTAACGGAAATAAAATATGAAGGTAATGTCAGACAGCTGTCAAACATTTTAGAGAGAGCTTTTGTTATATCAAATTTTGAAAGAATTGATGAAAAGTGCATACTTGAAGCAGTAGGAGCAGTTAATGAAAGCAAAAATGCTACAGAATTGTTTGAAGCAACTGAATCTATTACTATAGCAGAAATGGAGCGAATGATGATTAAGAGAGCGTTGAGGGAATGCGGTGGCAACAAAACAGCAGCAGCACGCAAATTAGGTATAAGTTTATCTACTATGTGGAGAAAAGTTGGAGATATGGAAGAAACAGTGTCATAATGACACGTCAAAATGATAGGGTGTGTCAAAAAGACATGTCCTATTTTAATTTTTGTTAAATAACAAATCCCTTAAAAATAGGTATAATCAAATTTCATGTCACAGAGGATAAATTGGCACAGTAATTGCTATTTAGTGTACGGATATTAAAATGGAAGGAGTCGAAAATGAGTAAGGTAACAATTGTGGGCAAATATCCTGATGAGGCATACGAATTAATAACTAAAGGTTTGTCTGATAAATTCGAATTAGATTTTATAACAGAACAAGATGATTTGAACAAGATCTCAGATTTGGAATATGTTATTTTGAGAACCTTGAAGATAGATGAAAATATAATCAGGAATAATAAAAATCTTAAATTAATTCAAAGGTGGGGTGCCGGTTATGATACTGTAGATATACAGGAAGCTAATAGAAGAAATATTCCTGTTACGGTAGCTAATGGTATAAACAGCTGTGCTGTGGCAGAACATACAATTCTTTTGATATTGGCATTGTATAGACATTTAGTGCAGCTGAACAATAAAGTAAAAGAAGGAGTATGGGACAGAACTACCTATGCTTCAAATTCCTATACTATCAACGGCAAAAGAGTAGGACTGATAGGATTAGGTGCAATTGGTAAAATGGTCGCATTAAAAACTATGGCTCTTGGTGCAGAGGTTGTGTACTATGATTTATACAGATTGGATAAGGAGCAAGAGGAAAGTCTGAATGTCAAGTTTTTGAAATTGGATGAACTGCTTAGAAGCAGTGATATTGTAAGCATTCACCTGCCGCTTACTTCTGACACGGTTGATTTAATTACAAGGCATGAATTAGATATGATGAAAAAAAATGCTGTTATAGTTAATACTTCAAGAGGTGGAATAATTAAAGAAAATGATCTTGCAGATATTTTAGCAACAGGAAATATTTTAGGAGCAGGGCTTGATAGCTTTGAAAAAGAGCCATATCCAAGGGATGGCAGATTTAATGGTATTGATAATATTATAATGACACCTCATATAGGCGGCACAGTAGATGATTTAATTAAACCAATGGCTGAAAAGGTTACAGAAAATATTATGAGAGTTCATGAAAATAAGGGGCTTAATAAAAGGGACTATATAAATCATAAGGATTGCTCCTATCCTGCAGAATAGAAAGGAAGTGTGAGTATGGATAATAGATGTAAAGCTTTTAAATGCTCAATTATTAGAGGTGGTACAAGCAAGGGTCTCTTTCTTAGTGAAAATGAATTGCCACCGGTTGGAGATGAAAGAGATAAAATAATTTTAAGACTTCTTGGAAGTCCGGATTTGAGGCAGATTGATGGTCTTGGCGGCGCAAATTCTCTTACAAGCAAAATTTGCATTATTGGTCCTTCAGAGAGGGAAGATGCAGATGTAGACTATACATTCGGACAGGTATCTGTAGACAAACCAATAATCGATTGGCAGGGTAATTGCGGCAATCTATCTTCGGCTGTCGGGTTGTTTGCTATAAATAATAACTATGTAAAGGCAAGTGAACCAACTACTACTGTTAGAGTTTATAATACAAATACATCCAAAATTATTAATGTCATAGTTCCTGTGTCTAATGGATATGCCATATCTGAAGGTGAACATAGGATACCCGGAGTTCCCGGAACAGGTGCAAAAATAATAATGGAATTCTTAGACCCGGAAGGCGGTGTTACAGGTAAAGTTCTTCCAACCGGAAATTCTGCAGACATAGTAGAAACAAAAGATGGAAGGAAATTTAATATATCTGTTGTTGATGCAGTAACACCTGTAGTATACATAAAGGCCGAAGAATTAGGTCTTAATGGGACAGAATTACCAATCGAGATAGAGAAGAGAACTGACATACTTAGTATGATGGAAGAAATAAGATGTATTGCGGCTGAAATGATTGGTTTAGTTGACAACAGAGATGTTGCAACAGAGAAAAGTCCTGCATTTCCAAAGGTTGGGTTTGTTACAAGAGCAAAAGGTTATGTAAATCCTGAAGGTATATATATAGATGAAAATGATGTTGATATAGTTGCAAGGCTTGGTTCGATGCAAAAAATGCATAGAGCATATATGATTGGCGGAGCTGTAAGTACAGGTGCAGCATCAAGGATTCCGGGAACTATTATATGGGATGCTTTAAAAGAAGAAGCAAGAAAAGGAAAAAC
Organism: Sedimentibacter sp.; assembly: GCF_032080165.1. GTDB lineage: Bacteria > Bacillota > Clostridia > Tissierellales > Sedimentibacteraceae > Sedimentibacter. The sequence continues at coordinate 12,092 of NZ_DAMASY010000019.1, read as the reverse complement.
CCTTAGAATTGGTCATCCATATGGCTCAATGAAAGTTGATGTAGACCTTAATGAAGATAAAATAACTAAGGTATGTGTTGACAGAACTGCAAGAGTTCTAATGGACGGAATAGCATATATTCCGGAAAGTATTTAGTATAAATTGATAGAAACGAGGTGATAGAATGGATGATAAAATTAGAGACTTGAGGTCTGGGATTGTTATAGTTTTGTTTTCGTTATTTTCTTATTTTTGGTTGATACCAAATCAAATATCTGTAAGGAAGGGCGTAACTATCGGTGCTGACTATTTCCCTGAGCTTCTTGTAACAATTATTGGAATATGTGGAGCTGTACTTATAATTGAGGGTTTAATATATTTGCATAAAAAAGGTGAACTAAGTCTATCAAGTATATTAGGTATTAGTAATGTGACACAATTAAAGAAATATTTGCCTCATGTTATATTTCTGCTGTCAACAGTAATTTATCTTATTGTTATGCAATATTTAGGATTTGTTATTGCAAGCATTCCGTTTCTTATATTTCTCTTACTATTTTTCGGGCATTCAAAAATTGCTTGGTGTTCAGTAGTATCTGTAATATTTGTAGTGGCAATTTATTTATTATTTTCCAATGTATTCAGGATAAGGTTTCCTGTAGGACCATTTGGATTTTAAGGATGGGGTGAGTAAATGGATTTAATTTTAGATGTGGCAATTGATTTTATATCAGTAAAAGTAATAGTAGCTTTACTTATAGGCGTAGCAGTGGGAATAGTCGGAGGAGGCATGCCGGGCATAAGTCCCAGTATGACAATTGCCTTGCTGCTTCCGGTTAGTCTTTATCTTCCAACGACAGTAGCAATAGCTCTTATGATAGGTTCATATCAAGGGGCCATGTTCGGAGGGTCAATTTCAGCTATATTAATAAATACTCCCGGTACTGCCAGTGCCGCTGCGACTACCCTTGATGGATATCAGATGGCTGCTAACGGTCAATCCGGCAAGGCGTTGCATATGGCACTATTTGCATCATGTACAGGCGGATTGGTTGGAGTTTTGATTCTACTTGCCATGGCGAAACCGTTGTCTGCTGTAACATTAAAGTTTGGACCTCCTGAGTATTTTGGCTTGATGGTGCTTTCACTGTCATTAATTGCAGGTATTTCAGGGAAGTCATTAATAAGAGGACTTATATCGGCGGGATTTGGACTATTGATTGCAACTATTGGTATGGACCCTATATATGGAACTAAGAGATTTACATTTGGCAATATAAATTTAGGAGATGGAGTTCAGACATTATCAGTTTTTATAGGAGTATTTGCTTTAACAGAGCTTTTAATGCAGCTTTCGAAGGGTAGAAACGAGCTTTATGAAAAAGCGGAGACATTGACCCTTAAAGATAACAATATTTCATTAAAAGAGTATCTTAGCAATTTTGTAACTATGGTTAAGTCTGGTATTATGGGAGCTTTGATTGGTGTTTTGCCGGGTATCGGTGGAAGTACAGCATGCTTTATTTCTTACGCTGAAGCTCAGAGAGTATCAAAGCATCCTGAAAAGTTTGGAACCGGTATACTTGAAGGCATTGCTGCTCCTGAAGCGGCAAATAATGCAGTTTCAGGCGGGGCGCTTGTTCCGATGCTGACACTTGGGATACCGGGTGATGTTGTAACAGCAATATTAGTGGGAGCATTAATAGCTCATGGAATTAAGCCGGGACCCTTATTGTTTGTTGAAAATATTGAAAGCGTTTATACAATCTATATAGCTTTGCTATTATCTGTAATAGGGTTATTGATAGTAGGCAAGCTTGGAGTTCCGTTATTCTCGAAGATAGTTAATATAAGAAAGGCCACATTATTGCCGATGATATTAATTATCTGTATAGTTGGTACTTATTCAACCAGAACAAATTTATTTGACCCAACTATAATGATTGTGTTTGGAGCTTTAGGATATATAATGAAAATTAACAAATTTCCAATTCCACCTCTTGTAATAGCATTTGTTATTGGAGGGCAGCTTGAATCAAGCTTAAGACAAAGTTTAGTTTTATCTGATGGAAGCTTTGAGATATTTTTTACAAGGCCAATTTCGGCAGTTTTGATTGTTATTGCGATTATTTCTGCAGTGTTTATGTTTATTAGAAATAAAAAGTTTCAAGCAAAAGCAGAGCTGTCTGAAAAATAAAAAAATCATTACATAATTATGGAGGTTATTATGAAATTAAAGAAAATGTTATCACTTATTTTAGTAATACTGTTATTTATCACAGGTTGTTCACCAAGTTCTCCTGCAACCGATGAATCAAAACCTAAGGAAGTAGATTTCCCTAATAAACCGGTTGAGATGGTTGTAGGGTTTTCTGCCGGTGGAGGAACTCACTTAGCAGCAGAATTACTTACACCGGAAGCATCAAAATTTTTAGGACAACCGATGCAAATTACTTGTAAACCTGGTGCCGGTGGTGCTATAGGTGCAACTTCTGTGGCTTCATCAAAAGCTGATGGTTATACTTTACTATATGCTACAATGTCACTTCCGATTTCATTGTACATGGATACTGTAGACTTTAGCAAAGATGACTTTGTAGGAATAGCATTGGCAAGTGATGTTGCCCCTGTATTGGCTGTAAGAGCTGACGCTCCATATAACAATGCGGCGGAATTAATTGAGTGGATTGAAAAAAATCCTGGTGAGTTTTCTTGGTCACATCCTGGAGTAGGTTCAACACTTCATGTTCTTGGTGCAAATATGATGTATAGAATGGGTGTTATTAATGAAATAAAAGAAGTACCATTTGCAGGTACAAACGAAGGATTAAGTGCAGTATTAGGAGGTCATGTAAGTAGTGTTGTAGGGTTCCCGGCATCATTCCTTGAACAAGTTAAAGCCGGTGAAATGAAAATTATAGGTGTATCCAGTCCTGAGAGAATATCTGACTTGCCGGATGCACCAACGTTTTTAGAACAAGGTTATGAAGCTACACTTACTTCAACAAGAGGAGTATTTGCACCTAGCGGTACACCAGAAGAAGTAATAAAAATACTTGATGAATCATTTGAAAAAATCATAAAAAGTGAAGATTATTTAAAAAGAGGAACTGATTTAGGCGAACCACCTGTATATGCAAATTCTCAAGAATTTGACAAGATGTATAGAGAACAATGTGATATGATTGAAGAATTGCTTAAGGAAATTGGATTAGTAGAATAGTATATGAAATTAATACTGCCCTGTCCGCTTAAGACGGGGCAATATTTTAGAAAGGTTAATAAAGGTGATAATAATATGCATAATATAGGTTTTAGAATTTTTACAAATATTGAAAGACCATCTAAAGGACTTGTAGAAAAATTTAGAGATATTCCTGTTGCTAATATATGTGACAACATGGGACGTATATATTGTATGGATTATACAATAAAACCCTTTAATGATGTCAAATTATTAGGAGTAGCATTGACAGTAAAGGCACCTCTTGGAGACAATCTTATGTTTCATAAAGCAATAGAGATGGCAAGACCCGGAGATATAATCGCAGTTGATGGAGAAGGCTGTATGGACCATTCGCTGTGTGGTGAAATAATGTATAGAACAGCTAAGAAAAAAGGTATAGCCGGATTTTTGATAAATGGTTGTATTCGTGACGTTGAAGCTCTAAATGATTTAGAATTCAGTGTTTACGCAAAAGGAGTTCAGCCAAAGGGCCCATATAAAAATGGTCCCGGCGAAATTAATGTTCCTGTTGCCATAGGTGGACAGGTTGTTTTACCGGGTGATATATTGGTAGGAGATAAAGATGGTGTTGTAGTAATAAGACCTTCAGATGCACAGGAGCTATACGAAAAGGCATCAGCTCATAATTCTATGGAAATAGATAAGCTTAAAAAAATTGAAGAAGGAACTCTCAATAAGAGTTGGGTTGATGAAACACTTATTAAGAAAGGTTGTGAGTTTCTATAATATTAACAATTTTGGACGGTGATATAATTTGGGATTAAATTTAGCAGAAAAAATATTAACAGAACATTTGATATCTGGAGAAATCAAAAAAGGGAATGTTATAGAAATAAAAATAAATCAGACATTGTTACAGGATGCATTAGGTACTATGGCTTGTTTGCAGTTTGAAGCAATGGAGCTTGATAAAATAAATACGGATTTATCAATAATATATGTAGATCATAATACACTGCAAACAGGTTATGAAAATGCTGATGATCATGTATACTTACAGTCGTTTGCAGAAAAATATGGGCTTTACTATTCAAAACCCGGCAATGGAATATGTCATCAGGTGCATCTTGAGAGGTTTGGTTATCCCGGCGGAACTCTTATTGGCTCTGATTCGCATACTCCTACTTGTGGAGGACTGGGCATGTTGTCAATGGGAGCAGGAGGACTTGATGTTTCTGTAGCTATGGCAACAGGAGTCTATAATTTAAAGGTTCCGGATGTGATAGAAGTTGAGTTGAAGGGGAAGCTGTCAAATGGATGTGCAGCTAAAGATATAATACTTAAGCTGTTAAGTATCTTAAGTGTAAAAGGCGGAGTAGGAAAAATAATTGAATATACAGGAGAAGGAATATCAGGACTAACTGTATATGACCGTGCAACTATAACTAATATGGGCGCGGAATTAGGAGCTACTTCATCGATTTTCCCTTCAGATTATCAGACAAAGCTATTTTTGGAAGCTCAGGGCAGAGGTGAATGCTTTAAAGAGCTAAAGGCAGATGCGGATGCAATATATGCTGACAAAATTGCAATAAATTTAGATGAGTTAGAACCCCTTATAGCATTGCCTCATAGTCCTGATAATGTTAAAAAGGTATCTGAGTCGGGTAAAGTTAAGGTGGATCAAGTATGTATCGGCTCGTGTACTAATTCCTCCTATGGTGACCTGATGATAGTAGCAAAGGCGTTGGAAGGCAAAACAATTCATAAAGATGTTTCTTTGGTAATATCTCCAGGTTCCAAGCAAGTTTTAAATATGCTTGCAATGAACGGAGCTCTTTCAAGTATTATATCTTCCGGAGCAAGGATTTTAGAATCTGCGTGTGGACCTTGTATTGGAATGGGTCAAGCACCAAAAAGCGGAGGAGTATCCTTAAGGACTTTTAACAGGAATTTTGAAAAACGAAGTGGAACGGATGATGCTAAAGTCTATCTTGTCAGTCCGGAAACCGCTGTAGCATCAGCGCTGACCGGGTATATAACAGCACTGGATATGGATGTTTCGGGTTATAAATCAACATTGCCTGAAAAATTTATTATAAATGATAATTTGATATTGAAACCTAAAGATAATGGAAATAAAGAGCAAGAACTCATAAAGGGTAAAAATATTAAACCTTTTGCTATTTTTGACGAACTTAAAGATTCGATTGAAGGTAAGTCATTAATAAAGGTGGAAGATAATATAACTACAGATCATATTGTGCCTGGCGGGGCAAAGGCATTGTCTAACAGATCCAACATTCCATTTTTATCAGATTACTGTCTTGTAAGATGTGAGAAACACTTCCCCGCTAATGCTAAGAAGTATGGCGGAGGATTTATAATTGGTGGTGAAAACTATGGACAAGGGTCATCCAGGGAGCATGCAGCTTTAGTCCCTGTTTATCTTGGGATTAGAGCAGTAATTGCTAAAAGCTTTGCCAGGATTCATAAATCGAATTTGATTAACACAGGAATTCTACCTCTTGAGTTCAGTAATCCAAATGATTATAATCGTATTGATTTTTTAGATGATATAATTTTAGTGGATGTGAAAGAAAGTTTGATGTCAAATAAGGAAATAAAAGCGATAAATAAAACTAAGAATTTCGAATTTAACCTTCTTTGTAATGCTGCTGACAGGGAAAGAGAAATACTTGTATCAGGCGGAATGATAAGATATGTAAATAAAAATGTAAGTTTTTAATGGAATCCCACAGCTTATTTTGCTGTGGGATTTAAAGATTACAAATTTTTATGCTTTATTGAGTATATTCCAAAATGGTGATAAAACTAAACACTCAAAAAACCTATTGTGAGATATGCTGCTATGGATAATGATCCACAGATCAACGCGTAAGGTAATTGTGTCTTAACATGGTCTATATGGTCAGCAGCAGCACCTGTTGATGCAAGTATAGTTGTATCTGACAGAGGTGAGCAATGGTCTCCGAAAACCCCTCCACCTGCTACTGCAGCAAAACAAGCAACTACCAATGATGTAACTTCCCCTCCTGAGAAACTAAATGCCAACGGAAGTGCTATAGGCATACATATTGCAAAAGTACCCCATGATGTTCCGGTAGCGAATGCCGTTACTGCTGCAATTAAGAATATTATTGCAGGTAACAGCTGAGGGCTTAAAAACCCTTCAGTAACAGAAATAATGTAATTTGCAGTTCCCATAGTCTTACTTAATGAATTGATTGAATAGGCAAGAGCTAATATCATTATAGCAGGAACTGCGCCCTTAACTCCCTCTGTTATGGTATGCATAATTTCCTTAAATGGTATACCCTGAATGAACATGCTCACGCTCATAAATATTACTACAAACAAAAATGCTTCCATTGTTTTTGCAGAATTTAAATGAATATACGTTCCAATTGCTATGGACATAATCATTATAACCGGAAGAACGAAGTTTAAAAATACTCTTTGTTGTATACCCGGATAAGCTTCCATTTCAGTTAATTCTTTACCAATCAATGGTTCGGCTCCATCCCGTAATACCTTTCCTTCGTTGACAGCTCTTTCTTCAGCCCTTTTCATAGGTCCGAAGTCCTTTATTATACCTGCAGCTATCAAGCCTACAAAAGCAACTGTAATCAGTGCGTAGAAGTTAAACGGTATTGCTTTGATAAATAATCTCATTGCATCTTCCTGAGTTGCGATAGCACCTACACCTATTGCAAGCCCGCTAAGATATGCTGCCCACCCCGTTATAGGAACCATAACGCTTACGGGTGCTGCACCGGAATCCGCTATATAGGATAATTTTTCTCTTGAAATCTTTGCCTTGTCAGATATGCTTCTCATGGTTGTTCCAACAAATAAAGGGCTGAAGGAGTCAGAAAAATATACAAACCCACCTAATAACCAAGCAACAATCTGTACAGCTTTCCTGCTTAAATTTTTATTTTGGATATATTGAGAAAAGCCCTGTATTGCCCCTGTTTTTTGGAAAAAGGCAACTAATATTGCAATAAACGTATTTAAAAGCATTACCCATGAAAAACTTGTTGTTCCCAAGCTTGTTTTTAATAATGTAGGGAATCCTAATAAGCCCTGTCCTGCAATAAGTGTACCTACTAAACAAGCAAAGGCAAGTGATACAACAGTATTTCTGGTAGTAAAAGCAAGCGCAATTGCCAAAAGTGACGGTATAATTGATATAAATCCCATGTTTACTACTTCTTCCATTTCTTCCTCCTAAATTTTAATTATATTGTTAGATTTTGTTACGGTCGCCGACGGTGCCGGATTCAAATCTTTATCTGCTATATTAAGTATGTCCTCCGGTCTTATCCATGGTCTATTCTGAAGAGCACTTGTTTCTTCGTGTGTCAAATATCCCTTGTATGTAGTCAAGCTCCTTCTTAAGTAACCATCTCTCATACATGCTTCTTCGATTCCCAAATTCATAATATTTCTAAGGTGAGGCAAGACAGATGCTGCGTAAGCTACAGTTGTTGAATTTGCAATTGCTCCGGGAATATTTCCCACACAGTAATGAACTACTCCTTCCTCTGTATATCTTGGGTTTTCGTGTGTTGTTTCACGGAATGTTTCTATTACACCGTAATCGTTGCTGATATCCACAATTACAGAACCTCTTTGCATAGACCTTACCATTTCCCTGTCAATCAAAAACTCTTTGCTTCCTTTTGGCCATTTTACACAGTTGATTACTAAATCCATCTCAGGAAGAAGCTTCTTGAGATTGTATTTTGTTGATATGACTGTATTTACCTTTTCATCATACATTTTTCCTATATCTCTTAAAGTTGCAATATTAATATCCATTACAGTAACCCAGGCACCCAGAGATTGAAGAACCTGAAGAGCATTTCTGCCGACTATTCCGCCTCCAAGTATAAGAACTTTTATGCTCGGAGCGCCTGCGAGACCGCTTACAAACTTTCCGTTTCCACCATTTATGGATAAAAGAGATTCAAGACCCATTAAGGCACCTTGTTTTCCTGCTGCTTCGCAGTTAGGCGAACCGTATCGATGTGAATCCTCAGCTGTAAATGCAATTACCTTTTTATCCAATAGTGCCTGAACTTCTTCACTGTGAGCTGCAGGATGGATGCAAGTGAATATAATTTGGTTTTCTCTAAGTAAATTGTACTCAGATTGCTCTATTTCTTTTACTTTAGCAAGAAAATCACACCTATCATACATTTCTTCCATTGTTTCAACAATTTCAGCACCAACACCCGCGTATTCTTCATCTGAAAATCCGGCTTTAGCTCCGGCATTCTTCTGCACTAATACCTTATGACCGTCACCGCATATGCTTGCAACCTCAGATGGTGTAGCTATAACCCTGAACTCACCATTCTTAATATCTTTCAATACACCAAAATTCAAATTACTGCCTCCTTAATTATTTTGTCTTAATTTAACATATGCATTATTCATGCCAAGAAAAATATTTATAAGAAGGTTGAAAATTCAATGAGCTACAGTAGAATTAGCATAAAAATGCATTTGTAAAACATTAGTATTGCCCACAAATGAGCGGCAGTCTGCTCATTTGCGGGCAATTTATTAAATAAGATTAAATTTTTTAGATTTTCTCTGTAATGTTTGTCTTGGTATTTTCAATATATCAGCAGCTTTTGTCATATTGTAACCTGTATTTATTAATACTTTTTCTATTATTGAACTTTCATACTTATCAACCATTGTTACAAGAGGCTCTAATTTAATATTTGATTCATTGTTTATGTTCAGCATATAGTTGAATTTACTTTCAATATCAGAAAATTTCAAACTTTCACTTGTGCTATTTACCATACTGAGACCATAAATCAGCACGTTCTCCAATTCTCGGACATTACCCGGCCAATCATATTCATATAGCTTTTTATAAAGATTGTTGGAAACATACTTTATATTCTTGTTAAATATCTTATTGTACTTAGATACAATATAGCTGGTCAATAGGGGTATGTCGTCCTTACGCTCCCTCAAAGGAGGAATGTTGAAACTTATAGCACTCAGTCTATAATATATATCCTTTCGCATAGTGCCTTTTTCTATCGCCATCACCGGATCCTCGTTAATTGCGGCAATCACTTTGACATCAACTACTTTTTCCTCTTTTGAGCCAATGCTCCTAAAGGTGCTGTCCTGTAAAACTCTTAATAGTTTTGACTGCAAGTGAGAAGGCATTGAATTGACCTCGTCTAAAAATATAGTTCCACCTTCAGCCAGCTCCAATAATCCTATGTTATCTACCGCTCCGGTAAAGGCACCCTTCGATGTACCAAACAATATGCTTTCCAATAAGTTTTCAGGTATAGCCGCACAGTTTTGGGCTATAAACGGCTTGTTTTTCCGTGGGCTCTCATTATGTATTGCATGAGCGAACATTTCTTTGCCGGTACCTGTTTCTCCGCTTATTAAGGTTGGCAGATTGCAATCAGCCGCAACATTAATATACTTTTTCAATTCCTTCATGCGGTTGTTATCGGTAATTATATTCTCAGTTACAAAACTTGCACGACTTTCTCTTAAATCTAATTTATTTACACTTTTGCCTCCGGATGCTGCTTCTGCTATTTTTGATTTAAAATTTCTTTCGTATAAATCGGTATCTATTTCAATTTTATCTTTAACATCGTTATCATACTCGCTCACAGATAAATCAATAGCACCTACAATTTTGCTGCTTGATTTTATAGGTATGGATAGAGAAGTAATTTTAATAGGAACTCTGTCAGCTGATTTAAGAATTTGATTTTCAACATAGAAAGGTACTCCGTGAATCATAGACTGATAAGTACTGCTTGTATTTTCATCAAGATTTTCATAGACTTCAAGAAAATTTTTACCTATGACTTCATAATTTTCATCAGCTTCAGAATTCAGTTTGTTGTTAAATTTTGCAGTAAACAAAATTTCACCCTTCAAGTCTATAATAGTAATTCCATCAATATAACCTTTATTGTTAAATAAATTTTTCATAAGTTCCATAACTTTTCTCCCTGCTGCTTATTTCTATTTAAACATGATTTTGTTGCCGGCAGTTTTATGCCTTCTGCAAGAATGCTCTTAACAGCATTATACAACATTATACAACATATTAAAGAAAAATGAACCCTATAATTCTGAACTTTACCGAAAACCTGATGTAAAAAAACAGCTGATTAAGATTTACTCTTATCAGCTGTTTTTTAAAAGTGATTATGGGGGGTAATTATTACATAAATTATCCTGCTGAATCTTATTAGTTTACAGCTTTTGCAGATGATTTTTCTTCTAATTTTGAAACAAGGATTGTTCCTGCCAGGTCTCCTAAACAGTTGTTCGTTGTAGTACCCATATCAAACAATCTATAGAAAGCTGCGATGATTCCAATTATCTCCGTTGGAAGCCCAAATGCTTCAACCATAACTAACAGTTTAACAATACCGCTTCCGGGTATTCCGCCGCCGCCGGTTGAAAAGATAGCAGATAATAAAATTACCTTAAGCATTGTACCTATACTTAAAGGAACACCAACTACCTGACTTATGAATACTATTACGACTCCATACAGCAAAACACTTCCATCATAGTTCATCTGAGAACCTAAAGGAACTGTAAATCCTGAAATACTTTCAGGAACACCAAATTTTTCTTTTGCAACTTTTATATTTACCGGAATAGAGGCAACACTGCTGCAAGTAGATATAGTATAAATCCATAACTCGGCACTATCTTTAATAAATCTAATCGGGTTTATACCGGTTTTAAACCACAAGAAACCACCGTAAATCAATACTGTATGTACAATACAAGCTAAATAGTAAGTTCCTGCCAATGTTGCCATACTGGTAAATATACCAGCTCCATATGTAGCAAAGGAATCTGCCATAAGGAAAAATACACCTATAGGAGAGACTATCATTATCATACTGATCAGAGAAAAAACCATTTCGCTTAATGAATTAAATCCATTTATTATTGTTGTTTTTAGACTTTCTGTTTTCATTCTTAATATAGCAATACCTATCAATACAGAAATTATAAGTGTTTGTAATATATTGCCATCTGAAAATGACTTAAACATATTAGATGAAAACATACTTGTGAAAAAATCTGCTATGGTTATGTCAGTACCAGCCACAACTTCCTTTGAAGCTAAACCGGTAAAGTTGGCAATATTACCCGGCTTGACTATTGTCGCAACAATTATACCTATAACAGAAGCAATCAATGTAGTTGCAATATAATAAGTCATTATTCTAAAACTAATGCGTCCCAAGGATTTAATATCCTTTTGTGATACAATACCGGTAACTATAGTTACAATAATCATAGGGACCACTATCATTTTAATCATATTTAACCATATGTCACCGATAAATCCAACCTCAGTCATAGGTTTTCCGATAACAAGTCCAAATATTGCACCTAATATCATTGCTAAAAAAACTTGAGAAGTTAACAAGAATTACTTATTGGGCATTCTGAGAATAGCAACTTTAGCAGCAATATTAATCTTCTGCTCTAAGCCATCGTTGCTTGCTTGGGCCTTAGCAGATGTTGGAATGGGCGTTATGTCCTGGTTAAACTTTATAGCATTAATTTTATTAAGTAATGTAGCATTTAAAGTATTTAAGGATTTTGAAGAACAATATAGACTCAAAGGTGATGCACAATTTGACCCTGAAAATCTTGGCATAAAAAACACAGAAGTATGGAATGAAAAGGAAAAGACAATCGTGTAGTAAGTAATAAATATCAATAATTTTAGAATTGCTACAGATGGAGATAATATTTCTCAGCTGTAGCAATTATTCTTAAAAAGGTAAAATTAAATAAAATAAGGAAGTGTAGAAATGATAAAAAAAGGCGAATGGGTTTTAATACACAGGAAAGTATTAG
>NZ_DAMASY010000018.1:0-37874 GCF_032080165.1 Sedimentibacter sp. | reverse complement strand
TTGACCTAGTTTTCGATGAGCCAGCTGACCTATTTTTAGATTAGCATAAACAATAGTTAATTAAATTTAAGCTTAATTAAGAAAAGGAGTAAAATTATGAAAAATAAAGTAATAGCACTAACATTAGCGGCAGTATTAGCATTTTCATCTACATCAGTTTTTGCTGCAGAAGGAACTAAATTAGAAGCTAAATATTCTAATTATAATAATTTAAAAAACTATATAAGTGAAATAATTAGCGGAAAACTTAAAATAAAGAGTGTGAAAGTAAACGGTAAAACAGTTGATTTAAATTCAATCGACTGGAACACATTATTAAAAACTGCAAAAACAGAAAAAGTAGTTACTGAAATTGAAAAACCAGTTGTTAAAAAGACTCCAATGAAAAAGCCTGCTGAGGCACAGCAAGCAGATGTAAAACAGGTTGAGAAACAGCCGGTAGCTACAAAACCTGCTACTCAACAAAATTCACCGGTTAAAGAACAAAATAACAGTTCAAATACTGTTACAGTTTCTTCATCAAATTTAAGCTATGAGAAAAAAGTAGTTGAACTAGTAAATATTGAGAGACAAAAGGCAGGATTGCAAGCACTGACATTAGATTCTGAAATTTCTAATGTTGCAAGAACTAAAGCAAAAGATATGGCAGACAATAACTACTTTGCCCACCAGTCACCGACTTACGGAAGTGCCGGTGATATGTTGACTAAATTTGGTATCAGATGGTCAGCATGGGGTGAGAATTTAGCATCAGGACAAAGAACACCTGAATCTGTAGTTACTGCATGGATGAATTCTGAAGGACACAGAGCAAATATTATGTCACCTGGCTTTTCCAGAATAGGTGTGGGTTATGTTACAAATTCCAGCGGAACACCTTATTGGACACAAGTATTTGCTGACTGATAATAACAATCGCTAAGATTCAAGTTGTATAATAAAAATGAACTTATAGTTCGTTTGATATGCTCCTCTTAAGATAAACAGTTGAACTAATATGTTTATTTAAGGAGGGGCATTTTTAAATTACAACATTGTAAACAAAACTTTTTATTTACATATATTAAATTAGAACTTAAGGAAAGGATGTTTAATAAATTGAAATGATTGATGCAACTAAACCTTACAGAGTTAAAAATAATATAATTAAAAAGTTAGAAACAAATAATGAAGCTGTTGTGACTGGATTTTTAGAAGTTATTGTCCTGGAAGATGAAAGCGGCATTCCAATAGGTGGTGCAGAAGTAAGTATATATAGATTTAGTATAAGGGGTATTAATGTAACTGCAGGTGAAGAAGTTTTAATTGTAACTCATACTACATATGAAAATGGTAAAATTCCGATTATAGAGTTACCTGTATTACATGGACCGGATATTAGTAATGAATCAGATTTTGAACACCTTCAATATCATATGACTGTTAATGCCTTTGGATATTATCCTATTACTGTTATTAATATTGAAATTTTTCCTGATATAACAACTCTTTTTCGTGTAAATATGTCTCCAATAACAACAAGACAACCTCGAAGTGAATTTATTATAGTTCCTGAAAAACACCAAATTTAACTTAACATGATTGCTTAAAAATATAAAAAAGTAATGTCTATGGTGTTGATTGTCAAGTAAAATTGGCCAATAGGGTCTATGGTAATCTTGCGATTATGTTCGAAGGAAGGATTTAATATTCAAAAAAGGGGCTTCATTCATATTGCAACAGCCCCTTTACATGCGATAAATCTAAGCAAATAATGCTTTGGCTTTACTTGCATATGCTCTAGAAATTATCGTAGAAAGTGATTTTACAGAGATTATTCAACAATCTTAATCTTAAAAATTTTTATAAAAGCAAAATTAAAATTTACGTTTAATTTTATTCATTATAAAACCACTTTCAGGTAATGTAGGCATTTTTGTCAAACTAAAACTTACATCTTGTTTAGGAACTTCGTACTCAATTTTATTGACAAGTAAATCTAGACTAGCTTTCATAATTTCAGTAGTTACACCTTCACCAGGACAGCGATGTCCATTTGAAGCATCGCCTCCACCATGGGGGATAAAATTAAATAATTCATCTTTTTTTTTATCAAAACGTTCTGGCCAAAAATCAAATGGTTTCGCCCAGAGTTTTGAATCGTGATTTGTACCGTAAATATCAAGTATTACAAGCATACCTTTTTCGAATTCTATATTATTCCACTTAAAATCCTTTCTTACTTTTGCACCTAAGAAAGGACCAAATGGATAATAACGCTTTACTTCTTTTATAAACATTTTATAATAATTGCTATCACCTACTAAGAGCTTTTCCAAGTATTTAGGATTATCATATAATGCTAAAGCTGTAAATGTAATATAAGTGGAAATTGCTATAATAGGCCTTAGAACATTAATAAGTTCAATTGCTGCCAAATTGTCGCTCAATTGTTTACCATTAATGTCCTTATAATATGCAAAAGAATAAAGTGCTGTATTCTCTTCAACATGAAGCTTATTAGATCTTACATCTTTAATAATACTATTTATCCAATTTTCAGCTTTATTTCTGGCTATTCTACCTTTCCAATGCCTTGGACCAACTGCACCAAAAGCATCGACCATTTCACTGAAGTTATCTGCCCTTTCCTTAATTTCAGATTCAGATAAAGGAACTCCAGACCACTGGCATGCAGTTTTACATAATATTTCATTCATTTCTTCAAAAAGTACTACACGTTCAGAATTCTCCCATCTATTTATATAATTATCTAAATTATTATTAAAAATATTTACTAAGTATTTTATATTTACTGGTTTCAGTAACGACATGAATTGTTGTTTTCTTCGGATATGTTCTTCTCCATCCAAGGTTTGTATTGCTTCTTCTCCAACCAATGTACGTTGAATACGCTTTGGCATAGCACCGTTTCTTTGAAATAATTCCGCATTATAAAACATTTTTGCAGCTTCTTCACCACTCATGCAGATAACTTTTTTCCCAAATAAACGAGTCTCAAAAGCATCAGTTTGATTCTGATCAATCTTGTTTTTTATAAATAAATAACCTTCTGTGGCTAGTGCTATTGTACTATCAAGACTTTCTTCATTTTTTATGTGTTCTTTTACAGGCATAAACATAAATCCCTTCTATATCTAAATATATTAAATATGCTATCCAAATTATTTTGTAATATTCGAAATATATTTGGTAATATGTTATGTTTAGTTTCTTATAACCCAGCATATAACTTTTCTTTAACAGTATTTCAAACCATAGCAAAGTTGTTATATTAACTTCTCCACAAGTTCTTCAAATTTGTTTTGTATTATGATAATAAAATATTAATATTTATATACAACTTAAGAATATTATGCAGTTGTAAAGGAAGGAGAGAAATATAATGCATTTTTTAGATAAATACGCATATGGATTGTGGGGTTCTGTTATCTTAAATATTCTTGTATTTGGTATTTTTACCTATACCGCTTTCAAACCTACGACCAAAAGAGATTGGCGAACATTAGGTGCTTTTACAGCGTTCATGGTAGCATTGTTCAGCGAAATGTTTGGATTTCCACTGACAATATATTTTTTGACATCTATTTTGGGGAGTAAATATCCGGTTTTTGATCCGTTTACTCATTTAAATGGTCATTTGTGGGTTGCTCTATCAGGGGGTTCAATTGTAGTGTATTCTATATTGCATCCGCTTAGCAATGTTTTCATTTTCAGTGGCTTAATTGTTATTGCTATTGGCTGGAAAGGAATACATGCCGGGAACGGTGAGTTGGTGACCAGTGGAATTTATAAATATATACGTCATCCTCAGTATAGTGGGTTCGTACTAATGATCGTAGGATTCCTAATACAATGGCCAACGATTATTACTTTGATAATGGCACCAATTCTACTCATTATGTATACTAAACTTGCTAAAAAAGAAGAAAAGAAGATGGTAGAGCTATTTGGTGAAAAATATGAAGAATATCGAAAGCAGGTTCCTGCATTTATTCCAATACGATTAAGTCATAAAGGTAGGTAAAATTATGAGCTATAGGAAAATGAATGGATTTACAAGGTTAATTATTGTTGTAGCAGTATTTGCATTGACTTTAATCGTGGGCTTTATACCATTTCTTTCAGGCGGCAAAGAGAAAAAGGATCCAATGAAAAAATACCTGAAGAAAATATATCTGAACAGCAAAATAAGGAAGAACCTGTTGAGCAGTCCCAGTCAAATAATTCTGATAATACAGTAAAATATATGACTTTCAGCCAAAATGGGAATATTGATATTATAGTGAATTATTTAAATCCCGTGATAGGATCTAGTGATGTGCTAACATTTGAAATTTCACTAGGAACTCATTCTGTTAGCTTATCAAAGTACAAGGATATAAGTAAATATGTGCAACTAATAACGGATACTGGAATTGTTATAAGTGAAGGCTTTGAGTGGGATCTGCAAAATGCAGAAGACCACCATACCAGTGGTATATTGAAAATAAAAAATTACATTGATGGAAAGCTAATTGTCGGAGAGGATACAAAATCATTTAAACTGATATTTAAGAATATTCCGGATACAAGTGAGAGAGCATATATACGAAGGAGAAAAGCTTAAATAGAGCTAAGGGGGAAATTAAATGTTTACATCCATTTATATATTAGCATTTACTGCAGGATTAGTTTCTTTTCTATCACCCTGTATAATACCAATGATTACAATGTATTTCAGCTTAATCACAGGTATGTCAGTGGAGGAACTTAAAGAGACAAGTAAAAGTAAAGCTATCAGGTTAAAGATAATAATAAATACGCTTTTATTTATTTTAGCATTTACTATTGTTTTTACACTTGCTGGAGCTGCATCAGGAAAGGTGGCAAGTTTTATAAAAGATAACATTGGTGTTTTTAATATTCTTGGCGGTATTTTTGTGATATTTCTTTCATTAAAACTTTTTGGTCTTTTTAAAACTGTATCCTTCAATATAAAGGCCCTGGATAATCTGTTTGACAGATTTAAAGAGAAAGCTTCTAACAGATACCTTACCACATTTTTAGTTGGAATATTCTTTGCAGTTGCTTGTTCTCACTGTATTGGACCTTTGTTATATTCAATGTTGATTTTTGCAGGAAACATGGGTTCATCCTATACTGGTATGGCAGTAATGTTCATGTTTTCAATAGGGCTTGGGGTACCATATCTTTTGGTAGGAATAGCCTTCGGAAAGTCAGTGGGTATATTGAAAAGAATTCAGAAATATCATACAGTTATATCATTTGTGACAGGAGTAATTCTTCTTATTTTTGGTATATTGCTACTGTTTAACAAATTCATGTTAATGGTTGAAATATTATATAAATTCATTCCTTACAGTCTACCTATAGGAATGTAAAACTAAGCGATTTTAAATACAACTATCTTTACTAAAATGGAGGCGGTAAAGTGGGAAATAGACGAATTTGGGAAATAGATTTTTTAAGAGCCATTGCAATAATCCTTATGGTTATCTTTCATATAGTATATGATTTAAATGAGTTTGTAGGTTTAGATATAGATTATCTAAGTGGATTTTGGTATTGGGAAGGTAAAACTTCTGCGTTGATGTTTATATTTCTTGCAGGTATAAGCAGCGGTTTTAGTAAGAATACTGTAAAAAGAGGTATAAAGATACTTATATTTGCAATGTTGATAACTTTAGTTACGTACATTTTTTTCAGGGAACAATATATACGGTTCGGTATTTTGCATTTATTGGGAACTAGTATGGTTCTTTTCCCATTGCTAAAAAAGATGAATAATATACTTCTTTTTATAAGTGCAGTTTTTATAGCGCTTACAGCGATATTAATAAAAAGCACTCTAGTCAATACAAGTCTTCTTCTTCCTTTTGGTGTTATGTACAGAGGATTTGTTACACTTGATTACTACCCTATAAGTCCATATCTTTCTGTATTTATATTAGGCATTCTTGCTTACAAAATATACTATTATAAAGGTCAGAGTATTTTCAAATTCCATTATAAAAATGAATATTTATCTATAATAAGTAAAAATTCACTAGCAATATATTTGATTCACCAACCGGTTCTTGTTGGAATGGCAATTGTGATTAACTTTCTTGGCATAAATTTATAATTTTTTGAGCTTCATAATTGCATAGTGCAGTTATGAAGTGTTTTTTATTTTTTTAGGTAATAAAAATAATTATTCCACAACTTCTTCAAAATTGTTTAGTAAAATAAAAGAAACTATAGAGATATATAGCTAAGTAATATAAAATCTATCAAAAGGAAGTGTATAAAATGAGTATTTTTAATAGAATCAGCAATATATTAAAGGGTTATGCAAATAATGCTTTGGATTCCTTAGAAGATCCCAAAATAATAGTAGAACAAGCTATAAGGGACTTAGAGGAAGTAAGAAAGGAAACAACTGATGCAGTTGCAAGTTGCATGGCAGAAGAAAAAAGGTTAGAAGCATTGCTGGAAGAAGCAAACAACAAGGCAACGTTATGGCATAACAGAGCTGTTAATGCTTTGAAATCAGGTAATGAAGAAGATGCTAAAAATGCATTAGATGAAAGAAATAACTTTAAAGCTCAAGCGGAAAGACTTACATCTTCTTATAGTGAGCAAAAAGAACAAGTTGAAACATTGAGAGACAGCCTTGATGAAATAAATGACAGAATTGAAGAAGCAAAGATAAGAAAAGAAAATATTATTGCGCAAGACAGAATTAATGAAGCGAATAATAATGTAAATAAAGTTTTAACTAAAACTTCTAAAAATAATGTATTTGAACAATTGGATAAAATGGAGGAAAAAGTAAATTCTCGAAAGTATAAAATTGATTCTCTTAGGGAATTAGAAAAAAAAGATAAAGATACGGATTATTCAAAATATGATAATAAATCATCAAATGATGATTTAGCTTCACTAAAAAAAGAGATATTTGGTGAAGAGGTTAATTCTGATTTAGAAAAACTGAAAAAAGAAGTTGAAGGATAATCATGAATAATATCTATGTTGAAGAATATATAACAGATGAAGAAAGAGACAGAGCATATGAATTTATAAGGATGCTTCTCAAAGCTCTTCCCATAAAAAGTCATATAAAAAATGGAGACGTAGAAGGCGTAAATGTTATGCTTAAATATCATAAAACAAAAATGAAAAATGAAGCTAATTTTTATGTTGATATAAACGGTGAATTTTATACCGCTAAATATATTCATCCAAAATTAAACCATTACAAAACTACTATAACTAATAAATTAGCAGCATTTATATTAAATAACAAAGATGCTGTTGAAGAATTTATAATGAATTAATTAAAAAATGTTTTTAGGAGGGAATTTAACCCTCCTTTATAAATTTCTAGTTGGGAGGAAAAAATGAAATATATTATAATAATAATTACAATATTAGTTATTTGGCTAATTGCAATGTACAACGGCCTTATAAAAAAGAAAAACTATATCAAAGAAGCATGGTCAACAATTGATGTTCAATTAAAAAGAAAAACAAATATTCTTACAAATTTAGTAGATACAATAAAAATGCAAACAAAGTACGAAAGTGAGACATTGGAAAAGATAGTTTCTATGAGAGTTAAAATGGTGTCATCATCTAAGGATGAGGCAATGACAGCCAATGACAAGGTTTCAAAAATGATTCCTTCAATTATGGCTATTTCAGAAAGTTATCCGGAATTAAAATCAAATCAGTCTTTTTTACATTTAATGGAGGATGTGAAGAATGTAGAAGATAAAATTGCATACGCAAGAACAAGGTATAATACAACTGTTACAATCTTTAATACAGCAATTCAATCATTTCCTACTTCAATTTTAGCAAATATGTTAGGTTTCACTTCAGAAAAAACATATGAAATAAGTGATGTAGAAAGGGAATATTCAGATAACTTAAGAATCAGTGAATTATAAAATATATAAGAAATAGTAGAAGTAAAAGAATTAAAAGAGTAGAAGGAGATATTATGTCAGAAATAAAAAGGCCTGTTATTATATATGAGCAGGTTAGAAAAAATCAAATAAAAACAGTCCTTTTAATTGCCTTTTATATAATAATTATACTTGTTATGTCATACACCATAGGATACTATGCAGATAATATGGCTTTTGGAATTGGTATAGGTGTTTTTATAGTATGTATTCTAATGCCTGTTCAAATTTTTACAGGTACAAAAATGGTAGGTTCCCGTACAAATTGGAAGGAAGCGAATATGTCAAACCCTAATGAAAGCCGAATAGCTAATTTAGTTGAAGGTTTGTCTATTGCAGCTGGTATAAAGGATACTCCTAAGTTATATATTATACCAGCGAATATACCAAATGCATTCGCAGGTGGATTATCCCTCAAAAATGCTTATATAGGAGTGACAACAGGTCTAATTGAAATACTTGATGAACCAGAAATGGAAGGTGTTCTGGCTCATGAAATGTCACACATAATTCAAAGAGATATACTCGTTTCAACAGTGTCAGTTTACCTTATGAGTGCAGCAATAGTATTAGGAACTATATTGTATAGAATATCCAGATATAATATAGTTTATGGTGGAAGAAATAGTTCAAGATCAAGTGACTCAAGAGATAATGAAAATTCAGCAGAAACTTTAGCGTTGATAGCTTTGGCAGGAATGTTTTTATCTTATATTATAAGGTTTGTAGCACAGATTATAAATCTTGCAATATCAAGAAAAAGGGAATATATTGCTGATGCAAACGCAGTTAGGCTTTGCGGATATTCTGAAGGTATAGCTAATGCATTAGAAAAAATACAAAGTCATTCACCTGAATATTCTAAAGAACAGGTTGATAATTTAGGCGGAGATGAGATGCTCGGTCTTTATATATTTAATCCTAAACATTGGATATTGCCACTATTTTCAACACACCCCCCAATAGAAGAACGAATAAGAATTTTGAGAAACATGTATTAGATATATGATATTATATTATCGACATTTTTCACTTACTAAAATAAGTTTCATATTATATGAGAAATAACTAATCCACAGCGTCTATAAAAGATTATATAGAAAATAATCAAGAAAAGAAAATAATTTAATGGAATTACTATATTTTCATTATACAAGGAGTGTGTATATAATAAACATTAAAGGAAGTAAATTTATGGTTAATAATTTTACAATTAGTAAAACACATTGATTGCTTCCTGTATATCTAATAGCTGTTTCTTATTCCATGGGTCTTGGAGGAATTACAATAGTCTCCTCAGGAACTTTATCTACTCTACTCGCTGTTACAGGCTGCATTTCAATGCTTAAGTCAGTTTCTATACCAGGGAATATTTGGAAGTCTATAATATTTTCTGTAAAATAGTTATTTGCTGTCACTCTTACACTATAAGTTGAATAATGATATAAAAAATTAGTAATTGAGTTCATTTCGCTAAACCTTACAGGTAATTTCATATCTGGAACTCTTCCGTTTTCATCGGTTACTAAATGAAAATGTACATGTTCTCTTCCATCTTCATGAAGATGGTATATTGTGACTAAAGCTCCTTTTACCGGAACGGTCCCATTTTTAGATACAACATAAATTGACAAATAACCGTATTCTGGAACTGCTTCTTTATTCGGGATTATATTAGGTTGTTGTAACAGTTTTTGTGTCATTAATATATTATTTGACCAATAATATTTCAAATTATCATTAAAGTATATATTTTGAAAATTTTTATTATACATAAATAAAACTCTCCTTTAATTATTTTGTTTTCTATATAATATGCAAAAATTAAAGTTTTTGTTAATAATGGATTAAAATATATGTGTTTGGGAATATTTAATTTGTATTCGGTGAAGTGTTATTTAGGATAGGCGTATTTGACGCTTACGTTATTTAATGACTAATTATAATTGAGATTGTGTATGAAAGATTTACTACATGATGAGGTTTTTATATTTTATTTGCATCGGAGTGTATTAGTTTAAATTTTGCAAATTAAAAATATAATAAAATAATGTATAAAATCTGTAGATATTCAAATAATAAATATGTAAATTATTAAAAAATAAAAGGAGAAATATCTATGGGTATTGTAACAAATAAGAATAACAATATGCAAGCATGTATAGATGCTTGTACAAAATGTTCACAAGCATGTTATGAATGTTTTAATGCTTGTTTAAATGAACCTGATCTTAATGCAAGAAAAAATTGTGTAAGTATGCTGGTTGAATGCGCTATGATGTGTCAAATGTCAGTTGCGACAATGTCAATGAACGGTCATTTTTCTCATGAACACTGTCAAATATGCGCTAAAGTCTGTGATAAATGTGCAGAAGAATGTGATATGTTCAAAGATGAACATTGCAAAAAATGTGCAGACATTTGCCGTATGTGTGCAGAAGAATGTAGAAAAATGGCTAGTGCTATGTCTATGAGATAGAACAGTCTTGCATGCTCCTGGTTAATAATATCAGGAGCTGTTTTTATATTTATCACTAAAATTAGGAAGAATTTCAGTGATAAAATGTTAATAGGAGAGCAATATGATTGAATTAAAAGAAAAAAGTAAATTAATTATAAATACGGATAAAATATTTTATAAGTCTTTTTTGAAAAATATTTTCCACATTCCATTTGAAATAAGATTTTGGGATGGTGAGGAAGAAAAATATGGAGAAGGTGACAGTAAGTTTAAGTTGATTTTTAACTGCCCTTTATCAAAAACAAAATTATTAAATGATCCATCTTTGGCATTAGGCGAGGCTTATATGACAAATGAGATGGATATAGATGGTGATTTACAAAATATTATAGAGTATTTATATCAAAATAAAAAATCCATTTTACATAACGATTCTAATAAACATATAAGAAATAATATAAAAAATAGTAAAGATAATGTCCATCATCATTATGATATTGGAAATGAATTCTATAAATTATGGTTAGATGATACCATGACTTATTCTTGCGGATATTTTAAGTTTCCATGGGATTCATTAAATGATGCTCAAAAAAATAAAAGAAGTCATATTTTAAGGAAGCTAAATTTAAATAAAGGTCAAACACTATTAGATATAGGCTGTGGCTGGGGAGAATTAATTTTAACAGCAGCTAAAGAATATAATGTTAAAGCAATGGGAATAACATTAAGCTCTGAACAGTTTAACAAAGTTAAAGAAAGAATTAAAGCGGAGGGGTTAGAGAAGCTTGTAGAAGTTGAGTTGCTGGATTATAGAGAGTTAAAAAACAAAAAATTTGACAGGATTGTAAGTGTAGGTATGATTGAGCATGTTGGCAAGGAATTATTACCCGAATACTTTACAAAAGTTAAAAATTTGTTAGATGAAGATGGAATATCTTTACTTCATTGTATAACTGGTATTAATGGTGATGGTGTGAATTCTTGGATAAATAAATATATATTTCCCGGTGGATATATACCTACAATTAAAGAGCTAATTACATATATGTCAGATGAAGAATTTTATTTGTTAGATGTTGAAAGTCTAAGAAGACATTATGGAAGAACATTGGAGCACTGGTCGAGGAACTTTGAAAATGCATTGCCTGAAGTAAAGAAGAAGTATGATGATAAATTTATTAGAATGTGGCGCTTATATCTGAACGGATGTGCTGCATCTTTTAACAGCGGTAATATAGATATCCATCAATTTTTGTTTACTAAAGGTGTTAATAATAACTTGCCTTGGACTAGAGAATATATATATTTACAATAATTATATTTTCCAATATGATTCTCTTATAATATTTATTTCATTAAACCTATATGATATTGTGCATATGGTGGGAAGTGACTCTTCAAAATGGAATAAATATTAATTTTAATAATAATTCAATATAATTTCATAATTGCATAGTACAGTTATGAAGTATTTTTTATTAAAATAGTTATTACATAAGTTTTGAAATAACTTTAAAGCTCAAACGGCAAGAGTTACATCTACAGGGCAAGGTTAGGATTGTTCATAATTGAATAAATAAATATAGGATGTATCATAACTTCTCCATAATTGAATGATATATTTATTAAAACTTAGAACTAGTGATCTAGTTCTTTTTATAATAATTTAACGGAGGTTTAATATGAGTAACATTATTCATATTGATTTTAAATCAAAGAAGACAATCTATTTATACTTATCTGTATTTTTGACAACTATGGCTCTTTTTATATATGAGACGCTACTTACAAGGTTATTTTCAACACTATTATCACCAGGTCTAGTTTTTATTATAGTATCCATGGCTATTCTTGGTAGTGGCATTGGAGCTATTTTAACATACAAGTATATAAACAAAGATAATTCTATAAAGTTGTTAGCAGAGGCTTCAATTTTATTGCCTATAATATTTATCACTGTTATATCAATTATGTATTTTCTGCCTTATAATCCGACTGTCATTGTTTATTTACCAGCTTCAATTTTACCATTCATAACAGGCGGTATTATAACTTCAATTGTATTTAAGGAAATGGCTAGCCAAAGTAATAAATTATATTTATTGGATTTGCTTGGAGCAGGGTTGGGAAGCTTACTTGTTATAAAAATTATGAATTCATTTGGCTTTGTTCTAAGTGTTATTATTGTTTGCATAATAGCGACAATATCTGCAGTAAGTATCAGCTTATATTGTAAAAAAAAGAAACCATTAATAATATCTTCAGTTTTTTTGATTTTAATGAGTGTACTATTTATTAATAACAGTCTTATAGAAGACATTGAAAATAAATTTTATGCTTACTACACAAATCCTGAGAAACTAGTAGGAAGCTATAAAGAAACTGCTGGAAACACTGAAATTATCTTTTCTAATTGGGATGCCTTATCTAGAACAGATGTTATTAAGGTTGAAGGAAGAGATGAATTGTTAATTGCCACAGATGGGGGTGCAGCAGCACCTATAATTAAATTTAACGGAGATTTAAAATCAGTTGAACATTTGAAATATGATGTAAATTATATTCCATTTGCATTTGGAAAAAATGATAAATCCCTTGTTATTGGTTCAGGTGGAGGAAATGACGTACTTTATTCGCTACTTGGAGGTAATAAAAAAATTGATGCAGTAGAAATAAATCCATCAACTATAGAAGCGGTCAATAAATTCAAAGAATTTAATGGGGATATATATAATTATCCAGGAGTTAACTTATATATCCAGGATGGAAGATATTTTATTGAAAACATCAACGAAAAATACGATAATATATATCTTTCAAAGGTGATGACAAATTCTATTGAAAATACAATGTATTCGCTGGCAGAGTACTATATATATACAGAGGAAGCAGTAAATCAGTATTTTGATCATTTAACTGAAAACGGTAAATTGACATTCGTAGCTCACAATACATTAGATTTAACCAAGATTGTTAATACCGGCATTAAAGTATTACTAGACAAAGGCATCAAAGAAGAAGATGTAAATAATTATATTACTATAATTAATGGTGCAAGGATAGGACAAAACAGTGCCCACGGCAGTATATCAATGCCAGTTGTAATTTTTAAAAATACACCTTTCAGCTCTGCAGAATTAAATTCTATTATAACAGTGGCAGAATCTCAAAACAGGGATATAATTCAAATGCCTGGTTATGAAATTGAACCGTATAAGTCATTAAGGGAAGGAAAGATTAATTTTGAACAGCTATTAAGCGGTTTTGGACATAATGCAAATCCTATTACGGATGATAAACCATTTTTTTACAACTATACTAAGTTAATTCCTTTAGAAATGATTTTAATATTAGTAATAATATTAGCATTTGCATTATACATTAAAAAGAAATATATAACAGAGTTAGAAACTAAAAAAGCTTCAATATATTTTGGAGCATTGGGCATAGCGTATATGTTAGTAGAGATTCCGCTGATACAAAAGACAGTATTGTACTTTGGAAGCTCATCTATTGCTTTTAGTTTTATATTATTTAGTTTATTAATCAGCAGCGGCATTGGCAGTTTGGCAAGCGGTAGTAAAATAATTGAAAAGTTAACAAAGAAATTACCTTATTTCATTCTTTTATCAGGTGTTTCGATTTTATTAATTCAAGTAAAACTAAGTGATGTTTTACTCCTAACAAATAATTTGAGTTTAACCTATAAACTATTAATTATATTTATATATTTATTCCCTATGGGATTTTTCATGGGAATGGGATATCCTACAGGGATTAAAAAAGTGAACAGTCTAGATAAACAAGAAAGTTTAGTTCCTCTTATGATTGCGATAAACGGAATTTTTTCTGTATTTGGGTCTACATTAGCAGTAGCTCTTTCAATGATGTTTGGTTTTAGTGTTACAGTCTTTATTGGTGCAGCTATCTATATAATTTTATATTTTTTAAATCCTTTAAAAGTGATAACAACTCATTAATTTAGAAGATAATATATAATTATCTATATTTACAAATTAAATAGACATTATAAAAGAAAAATGGTTTAGAATTATTTGAAGGGTATAAAATTATTCATGAAATTTAAAATGGACTTAAAAGTCCTAAGTAGTAAATGTTCATAAAATAATATATAAGAATCTAAGGAGAATATTATGAAAAAAATGCAGATATTTGAACCAGCAATGTGCTGTTCTACAGGTGTGTGTGGAGTGAATGTTGATCCAGAACTGATTAGAATATCAACTGTTCTTAATACATTAAATAAAAAAGGAATGGAAGTAGAAAGATTTAATTTATCAAATGCACCACAAGAATTTATTAAAAATACTGTAATAAATAAATTAATTAATGAAAAAGGCATTGATGTGCTTCCTGCAGCGCTATTAGATGGAGAATTAGTTATAATAGGAAGATATCCAACCAATGATGAAATGGCAAATTTTTTTGATTTATCTGTAAAAGAATTTGGTTTTCAGCCAAAGGTTTTAAGAGCAAGCAGAAAAAAATCGGGCGATTACGGTTGTGATGGGGGAGATTGTTGTTAGGAGAAATTATATGGAAATTTTCAATCTTAAAAATATAAAACTGACTAAATATTTATTTTACACCGGCAAAGGCGGTGTTGGAAAAACTTCTACCGCTTGTGCAACTGCTGTAACTTTAGCGGATATGGGTAAAATGGTATTATTAATAAGCACTGATCCAGCATCTAATTTACAAGATTTGTTTAAAACAGAATTAAATAACAAAGGTGTACAAATTAATGAAGTTCCAAATCTTACAGTTGCTAATCTTGATCCAGTGCAAGCAGCTGCAGAATATCGTGAAAGTGTAATAGCACCATATCGAGGATTGATGCCTGAATCAGTTTTAAAAAATATGGAAGAACAGTTATCAGGTTCTTGTACTATGGAAATAGCAGCATTTAATGAATTTTCAAATTTCATTACAGATGAAAAAACAAAGCAGGAATATGATTATATAATATTTGATACTGCTCCTACAGGTCATACTTTAAGGATGCTGCAGCTACCATCTGCATGGAGTAACTTCATAAGTGAGAGCACTCATGGGGCATCATGTTTAGGACAGCTTTCAGGACTTGAAGAAAAAAAGGATGTTTATAAAAAAGCAGTTGAAACTTTATCGGATGGAAACTTAACAACTCTAATATTAGTTACTAGACCTGAAGTTGGACCCATAGCAGAAGCTAAAAGAGCTTCAATGGAGCTATCTGAAATAGGTGTAAAAAATCAATCATTGGTGATTAATGGGTTATTTACTGAGTATGATGATGAAATATCAGAAAGTTTTTATAATAAGCAGCAAAAAGCATTGTCAGAAATGCCAGAGGAATTTAAAAATATAACAACCTATGTTATACCGCTTAGGGCTTATAATATTAGTGGTGTGGAATATGTAAGATCATTTTTAGAAGAAGATAAATTTAAATTAAACGAAGAAAAAATAAATGCTGAGTCTTTAAAAGGATTAAGAGATATAATAGATGAATTATATAATAGAAACAAAAAAGTTATTTTCACTATGGGAAAAGGTGGAGTAGGTAAGACTACAACAGCTGCAGCAATTGCATTAGGATTGGCTAAGAAAGGAAAGAAGGTTCATTTAACGACAACTGATCCTGCTGCGCACCTTGATTTTGTTATCAAAGAACAAAGCGGTATCACTATGAGTCACATAGATGAAAAAGAAGTGCTTAAAAAATATCAAGATGAGGTTTTATATAAAGCGAACGAGACATTGTCGGAAAATGATATTGCGTATGTAGAGGAAGATTTGCGTTCGCCTTGTACGCAAGAAATTGCAGTATTTAGGGCATTTGCAGATATAGTTGAAAAAGCTGAAGACGAAGTTGTAGTAATAGATACTGCACCAACAGGTCACACATTGCTTTTATTAGAATCAACCCAAATTTACAATCAAGAAATAACACGTTCTCAAGGTTACATTCCGGAATCAGCAAAAAAATTATTACCAAGGCTTAAAAACTCTAGTGAAACTGAGGTAATAATTGTTGCTTTACCAGAAGCAACTCCTGTTTACGAAGCATTGAGGTTAGAAGAGGATTTAAAGCGTGCAGGCATATGTACAAATTGGTGGGTTATAAATTCTTCCCTTTATAAATCAAAGACTACAAATAAATTGCTATCTGAAAGAGCAAGTAACGAAATAGAGTGGATAAATAAGGTTGGGGAACACTCAAAAGGAAAATTTGCTGTTATCGGTTGGAGTTCTGACGAAATTAAAGGTGAAAAATTAAATGATTTAATTAAGTGAATTTTAATTGTGTAGTTTATTAGAAAAGTAAGGTGCAGAAAACAGCGAAAGAATGTACGATGTTTAAAGATGACCATTGTAAAAAATGTGCAGACATTTGCCGTATGTGTGCAGATGAATGTAGAAAAATGGATGGTGCAATGGTTTAAATAGTATTAGTACCATTTTTATTTATACGGCTCTTGATAATGTTTTTATCAAGAGCCTTTTATTAACATACAAACTTACTGATTTAGAATAGTTTGATTATAAAATTAATTAATGGGTAATATTAAAATAAATTAAATTTTACTAGTTTAGAAAAGTTAGGAGGGATTGTATGCATAATCATAATAACAATGATAAAAGCAATAATGAGGTTTTAGTCCATAGTAATATGAAACATACGCAAGATAGAAATATGGAACAGAACCATATGAATCATGAACATAATGAACGTGAACATTTGAACCATGGAAGCCATGAACATCATAAAAGTCATCATGAAAGTAATCATGAAAACAATGAAAACCAAGAAAACCATGAAAACCATCATGACCATCATGCTATGATGGTTCAGGACTTTAAAAAAAGGTTCTTTATATCTTTAGTATTAACCGTTCCTATCTTGATTCTTTCACCTATGATACAAATGTTTATGGGGGTAAATTGGAGATTCAACGGTGATCCTTATGTATTGTTTGCTCTTTCAACTATACTATTTTTTTATGGAGGTAAGCCGTTTTTTGAAGGTGCTAAAGATGAATTAAAACAAAAATCACCTGCAATGATGACCTTAATAGCACTTGCAATAATAGTTGCATATGTTTACAGTTCATTGACGGTATTTATATTAAAGGGCAATGATTTCTTTTGGGAATTAGCTACTTTGATAGTAATTATGCTTTTAGGACATTGGATTGAAATGAAGTCAGTAATGGGTGCTTCAAAGGCTTTGGAGGAATTAGTAAAATTAATGCCAGAGACAGCACATCTTATTAAAGACAACGGTGATATTGTTGATGTTGTTGTGAAACAATTAAAAGAAGGGAATACAGTATTAGTTAAGCCTGGTGAGAAAATTCCAATAGATGGGATAGTTTATGACGGAAATTCTGATGTTAATGAATCAATGATTACTGGAGAATCGGTACCAGTAGAAAAAAGGGCAGGAGATGAGATAATCGGCGGTTCTATTAATGGTGAAGGATTATTAAAATTTAAAGTTAGTAGAGTTGGAGATCAAACCTTCCTGTCACAAGTTATTAAACTTGTTCGTGAGGCACAGGCTTCAAAGTCAAAGACTCAAACCTTAGCTGATATTGCTGCTAAGTGGTTGTTCTATATAGCTGTTACAGCAGGAACTATAACTTTTGTTGCATGGATGATAATTAGTGGAGATTTAAGCTTTGCGATTGAAAGAGCAGTAACGGTAGTGATTATTTCTTGCCCGCATGCACTTGGCTTAGCTACACCGCTTGTTACTTCAATGTCTACAAGCATTGGAGCTAAAAGAGGATTGTTAATTAGGGACAGAGCAGCTTTTGAAAATGCAAGAAAATTAGATGCTGTAGTTTTTGACAAGACGGGTACTTTGACAGAAGGCGAATTTGGTGTTACTGATGTTTTTGAAATAGGAATACCTAAGAATGAATTATTATCAATAGCATATTCCCTTGAGTCAAATTCAGAACATCCAATTGCTAAAGGAATTGTAAGAGAAGGTAAAAAATTAAACCTTGAAATAAAAGAAGTCAAGGATTATCAAAATATTACAGGACAAGGATTAAAAGCAACGGTTGACAACAGAAATATTATGATAGCAAGCCCTGGTTATATGAGAAGAGAAGGTGTATCATTTGATGAAAGTCAATATGAAAAACTTGCCGGAGAAGGAAAGACAGTAGTATTTGTAATAGAAAATAAAAAACTTATCGGTTATATTGCCTTATCAGATATTATAAGAGAAACTTCCAAAGAAGCTATTGATACTTTAAAAGTTATGAATATTGAATCTATAATGCTTACGGGAGATAATCAAAAAGCGGCTTCTTATGTTGGAAAGAAGCTTAATTTAGACAAAGTAATTGCAGAAGTTTTACCTCAGGATAAATCAAATAAAGTAGATGAGCTGCATAACGAAGGAAAAATGGTAGCCATGACCGGTGACGGAGTTAACGATGCACCAGCATTGGCCAAAGCAGATTTAGGAATAGCAATTGGTGCTGGTACGGATGTAGCAATTGAAACTGCAGATATTATTCTTGTTAAAAGTAATCCACTGGATGTAGTAAATATTTTAAAATTATCTAAAGCTACATATTCAAAAATGATTCAAAACTTGGTATGGGCGACTGCTTATAATGTGGTCGCGCTACCTTTAGCAGCAGGTATATTGTATAATCAGGGAATAGTTATAAGTCCTGCCTTGGGAGCAGTATTAATGTCTTTAAGTACAATCATTGTAGCTATAAATGCAAGGCTGTTAAAAATTGATTAAATTTGATTTTAAACCTATTAATGAAAATGATATTTAAAGAATTCATATAATAAAAAATAAGTGAAATAAAAAAATCAATAATACGAGTGATATTAGGTTTTATTGATTTTTTTATGGAAAAATGCATCATGATACTATATAATATTTAAATAAGAGCTAACAAATAATAGTATTTGGAGGAATATCATGAAGATAAAAGTCTGTGTAGGTTCATGCTGTACATTGCTGGGTTCAATGGGAATTTTAGATCAGATTGATGACTTAAAGGATATTATCAATAATGATGCAGACAACTATAGCGATGAAGAATTGGAAGTAGAAGTAATTAAGTGTTTAGGATTTTGCAAAGATGAGATAGAACAGGCAGCACCTGTAGTAGTTATAGATGACGAGACTATGTTTCATGCAACAGGTCAGACTGTCATGGAGAAGATTGTTAATAAAATGAGAAAGTGACAGAAAGAAACTTGGAGGACTAATTTTTATGAAAGAAAGCTATGTTAATCTAATTAACATTAGGAGACAAGTATTTACAAAAATTGCCAAAATGGCATATGATGAAACTGATTTAAGCGAATTGGAAAAATTATCATTTGATATTTTACCTGGAGAGGTAGCTATATATAGAGATAGTATATTTAGAGAAAGAGCAATAGTAGATGAACGACTAAGGTTGACATTGGGGTTAGATGTAAGAAAACCAACGGAGTATCATCGTGTTACTGATGGAATTTCTGAAGCAAATGTTGATGAAACTCAATTTATTGAGCCCTTAGTAAATGTCATTACCTTTGCGTGTGAGGCATGCCCGACTAAGTCTTTTTATGTTACGGACAATTGTAGAAAGTGCCTAGCCCATCCTTGCACTAATGTATGTCCAACAAATGCAGTTTCTATTGGTAAGGAAAGAGCAATTATTGATCAGGATAAGTGCATTAAATGTGGTAGGTGTAAGGAAACCTGTCCATATAGCGCAATTGTAAAGTATGAGAGACCTTGTGCTGAAGCATGTGGTGTTAATGCAATTGATAGTGATTATTTAGGTAGAGCTCAAATTAATGCAGCTAGATGTGTATCTTGTGGGAATTGTATTATTCAGTGTCCATATGGAGCTATTTCAGATAAGTCCCAAATATACCAGCTTGTAAAAGCGTTGAAGAAAAATAATCATATGTATGCAATTATTGCTCCGTCATTTTTGGCTCAGTTTGGACCATTAGCGTCTCCAATTCAAATATTCGAGGGTATTAAGCAACTAGGATTTAAAGATGTAGTAGAGGTTAGCCTTGGAGCAGATATTACAACTCTACGGGAAGCAAAAGAATTTCTTGAAAGAGTACCTAGCGAAAATCCTTATATGGGAACAAGTTGCTGCAATTCTTGGACAATAATGGTTAAGAAGTTGTTTCCGGATCAATACCAATATATATCAGATTCTTCTTCTCCAATGGTAGAGACCGCTAAGTATATTAAGAATAAGGATCCTGAAGCAAAAATTACATTTATAGGTCCTTGTATTTCTAAGAAGTTAGAAGCATTACGAGAAGATGTTAAAGATTATGTACATTTTGTAATAACCTTTGAGGAACTTATGGGTATGTTTGTTGCTAAGGGAATAGAATTATCAGAAATAGAGGTATCAAAAGAAATACAGGATGCTTCTACACTCGGTCGTGGCTATGCCATAGCAGGTGGAGTAGCTGAAGCAGTAAAAAATACCGCTCAAAAAATTGACCCTTTTAGAGAGATAAATGTTGAAGGTGCATCTACTTTGCATGAGTGTGTAAAACTTATGAGGTTGGCAAAGGCAGGGAAAAAGAACGGATATTTACTTGAGGGTATGGCGTGTTTTGGTGGATGTATCGGCGGACCGGGAACAAT
Organism: Sedimentibacter sp.; assembly: GCF_032080165.1. Classification (GTDB taxonomy): domain Bacteria; phylum Bacillota; class Clostridia; order Tissierellales; family Sedimentibacteraceae; genus Sedimentibacter. Next base: position 16,795 of record NZ_DAMASY010000018.1, on the reverse strand, counting down.
AGCTTCATTAAATAGAGTCAAAAAGGCAGTAACTGAGTTTAAAAATCAGTCAGAATATAAAACTCCATTTGATAATGATATTATTGATGGTAAATTAAGGGATAAATAAGATGAAAAAGTAAAGATATCTTTATTAATTAATAAAATATAATTATAAACAAAAAAACAGTATCCAAATAAATTTTGAATACTGTTTAAATATATATTTTTTTTAATTCTACTGTTTATAAAACTGTCTTTGTTTCTTCAAATTCATCATTACCATTATTTCTATTATTTCCATGGCAGCCACCGGCTCCACCCATGGCATTATGCATTTCTATCATTTGTTCTCTTCCAATGCCTTCCATCATATCTGCCATTCCAGGATTTGTTTCTCTCATTAAATCAATCATTTTTTGATAATCCTCTTCAGTTAAAGTATTCATAAAATCATCCATCGCCTTGTAATCACCGTTTTCCAAATCATCTGCTATATCACTGAAGCCATTATTTCTCATTGTTTCAATCATATCATATTTACTATATGAACTATTATTTGTTGTAACAGATGTTTGTGCATATACTGGATTGCTTATTATTTTTTCTACACCTATTTTTGCAAGTGAAACAGAAGCTAACCCTAAGACAACTACTACAGCAGCAGTTAAACCTAATACTTTTTTAAACATATCTATCTCTCCTTTTTTTAATTTCTATGGGTACAGTATAAATTTAAATTATGAAGTTGTTGTGGAGATAAAAAATAATTTTCTCCATAGAAACTCCATAATATTTTGATATCTTTGTCATTATTTGTAGAATACATAATTTATTTGACAGGGAGAATACGTATGTTTAAGAAATCTATAATTTTAAGCTTGAGCATAATATTTGCCATTGAAAGTTTTACACCATTAAATGCCGGAGGAAGCATTAATGATTTGCAAAACAAACAAGCAAGTATACAAAGCCAAATATTAGAATATAGGAATGAAGCGAATGCTTTGAAAAATGAAAAAAATAGTATGCAAGCAGATATAGACAGTTTACAGCTGGAGATTAATGCACTTAATTTAGAATTACAAAATTACGAACTTCAAAAACAAGAATTAAATATGAAAATTAATTTAAAGGAAGAAGAAATTATCAAATTAAATAAAGAAATAGAAGAAAATAACAAATTGCTTGGAGAAAGACTAAGAGCTATGTACAAAAGTGGTACTTCTGGTTACATTGAGTTAATACTTAATGCAGAAAATTTAACCGATGCAATGACACGTGTTGATATGGTACAACTTATTGTTGAAAGCGACGTAGAATTGCTAAAAAGTATAGAAGAACAAAAGAAAAAGGTTGAAGAAGTTAAATTAAGCCTTGAAAATGAGAAGCTTGAATTAGCGGATGTAATAAAAGAATTAAGTGATAAGAAAGAAAGTGTTGAGACAGCCTCTAAAGCTAAAGACGATTATATTTCAAGCCTTGAGCAGGATATTAAGTCCCTTGAATTATTAATGGCTGCCGAAGAAGCCCAATCAAGTCAAATTGAAAGAGACATTTTATCTTTACAGGGAGCAGGTGAATTTTCTGGAGGTGGAATGTCTTGGCCTTTACCGGGGTACAGCAGAATATCATCTTACTTTGGTGGAAGAGCTGATCCGATAACTGGAGCATGGTCAAATCATCGTGGAATTGATATACCAGGTCCATATGGACAGCCTATTGTATCTTCTAATGATGGAATTGTTATTTTTTCCGGGTACCATTGGTCTTACGGCAATTATGTAATTATAGATCACGGAGGAGGAATTTCAACTCTTTATTCTCATGCTTCTAAATTACTGGTTAGTAAAGGACAAGCAGTTTCAAAAGGAGAAACTATTGCTTTAGTAGGTTCTACAGGTTATTCAACAGGAAATCATGTTCATTTTGAATACAGAATTAACGGTGTGCCACAAAATCCTCTGGATTATGTAAAATAATGCTTACCACTTAACCTAATTATTAATAATTAGATGAATATAATTTTTGTTTTTATTTTTAAATCTTTAGTAGAATTAGCAGTGTGATAAAAGGAGAGATGTTTATAATGAAAGAGTTATTTAGTATTGGTCCATTTCATATATATTTTTTTGGAGTGGCTGTAGCAGCAGGTATTGCTGCAGGAACAATTTTTGCTATAAATGAAGCAAAAAAAAGGGATATTAGTTCAGAAACAATAACAGATTTAATTTTAATTACAATCATATCAGGGGTACTTGGAGCAAGATTATTCTATATATTATTCTATAATCCATCAATTTATTTTAATAATCCTGTCGAGATTTTTAAAATCTATGAAGGGGGATTATCAATTCATGGAGGGATTTTTACAGCTATAGCTACTGGATATATTTATACTGTCAAAAAGAAACAGTCATTTTTAAAACTAGCGGATATTATTGTTACAGCATTGCCGTTGGCCCAAGGAATTGGAAGAGTAGGCTGTGATGTTTTCGGAAAAACTATGAATAATATAATGCCATGGGGTATTAATTATGGTGGACAGATATTACATCCTGCACAAGTCTATGAATTTATTTTGGATTATATATTATTTATATTTCTATGGAGAAGAAGTTATCATAAAAAATTTGACGGAGAATTATTTGCAATTTATTTGATTTCATATCCTATAATTAGAGGAATTGTTGAATTCTTTAGAATAAATCCAATAATATGGGGTCCATTTTCAATTTCTCATTTATTGAGTTTGATTTTAGTAATCATAGGAATTGTAGTTTACAAAATACTTTCAAAAAATAGATCTAAATATAATAATGATTTGGTTAATAAAGAAATTAAATTAAACGCTTCAATATTATATTTAATTGTGTTAATTGCAGTATCAGTATTCGTTTTTTATTATGTACAAGGTTGAAAATACTAATAAATAATAAGAACTAGTATAAATTGGCTAGTTCTTTTTTAGAAGCTAAATTGTTTAGATTTTAAATTTAAATATTGATCTTATATAAATTTAAAAATTCCATAGTTACTTCATAATTATATGTTAATGTATAAACATAAAAAATATGAAAGATAAAATTAGGATAAGGTGTTGCTATGAAAAAAAGTATTAAATTAATTATTATATGCGCAGTTGGATTATTGATATTGTATGTAATTCTTAAGGTCATTAATCCTTCTATTAAGGAAAATGAACAACCAAAAACTAATGAGCAGGAGCAAGTTTCAGATATAAAAGGCAATATTGATGAAAGCTCTAATGAAATTTCCAATGAACAAGAAGAAAAAATATATGTTGAAACACAAAACAGTATATTCTCAAAGTATATTACTTTTAGCAATGAGGGAAATATAGATATTATAGTGGATTATTTAAGCCCTAGAAATGGGGACATTGATAATTTGGTATTTAATGTATCACTTGGAACGCATTCAATAGATTTATCATCATATCAAGAGATTAGTAAGTATATAGAGTTTCGTACAGATAAAGGAATTATTATAAATGACGGATTTGAATGGGAATTAAAAAACAATGATATTCATCACATAAACGGTGTTTTAACAATTAAGAATGAGTTTAATGGCAATAAAATCATAAATTCTGAAACTGAATTTTTTTCTTTAGTATTTAGTGATGTAGGGAATTCAGGTGAAAGAGTACATTTGTATAATGATGATAAATTATATTAATAAAAAACTTTATTCTCCACAAAAACTTCATAAGTATTCTTTATCATAATACTAGAAAATAATATCAGGAGGAAAAGATTATGGAATTTGTATTGCAGAACGGTTTATATTTTCTTGCAATAGGTGCAATGGGATATATGATGTTTAAAGGGGGAGGGTGTTGTGGTGGACATTCTCATGGTGGACATAATAATGAAGGTCATGGGAATGCAGGACAATCTGGTAACGGCAGGATAGATAGCAATCAAGTTGAAATGGTTATTGACCCAGTATGTGGTATGTATGTTAATCCTGAAACAGCAATAAAACAAAATTTAAATGGAAAAACTTATTATTTTTGCAGTGAATCATGCAGAAGAAGTTTTGTAGAAAATCCTGAATCGTCTCAGAATGTTTCATCTGTAGTATAAATCAACTGTGGTAATAAAAAAGCATCTGTTCATATGACAGATGCTTTTTGTCATTTATAATTTAAAAATAAATATATCAATTTTTTATAATATATTCCAAGTTTGAATCTGTTGGTTTGCTACTTGAATTGTCCGTATTGCCATTATCTATCAACCCATCAACAATATCTGAAATAGTGTCTTTCAAGTTATTATCATTTTTATTGTCTTTAGTAGAATTTTTCTGGATAATCCATTGCTCATAGTGCCATTTTGTATGATACGTACAAGTTTTAGTAGGTATTTGATATGGATAATCTTCTACAATTGAGTTAGAAGAACTCAAATTTTCAACAGAAACTCCTAAAACATGAGTTAATTTGTTGTTTTCATCCCAGGTAGCTTGGCTTAAATATACTTGTTTTAATTCATCTAACGAAAAGGTTATTGAATCTTCAAGTATTTGGCGGTAAAGTTTTTTAGCTTCATAATTATCTGTACCAGCATCAGGATCATACAATGGATTTCTAGTAAAGAAAACTTTAGTTTCTACTAAATTTTCAGGACAATACTGTGATTTAAGCAAATTATGATCTGTACATACTTCTGCTTTTACATGAATATCACATTTCTCGGTTGGTTGTGTGCCTGGTACAAAATATTCTGTAATTATATGATTACTTCTTTCATCTAATTCACATAATTCAGATGGTAATTGACCTGAAATACTGCAAACCTGAACAGGAATCAAATTTGGATTGCGTTCAATTTTTGCAGGAGGCAGACCTTGATGTATAGGGGTCATTATAGCACTCCATAATCTTGCATTGGCACCACTGTCTCCTGAAAGCTTCATTTGTACATTGTCATTTCCAACCCATATACCTCCTACATAGTATGGAGAAAATCCTACAAACCAGAAGTCTCCGTTTGATTGAGTTGTCCCCGTCTTACCAGCAACTTCAATTCCCATTTCAGCAGGAAGCTTAGCTTTGTATGAAAGACCAGGATTAACTGTAGTTCTTAAAATATCCTTCATTAAAGATGCAACCTCAGGACTTACAACAACGTGGGTTTCAGGAACTTTTTCCAATATTGTTTCGCCCTTGCTGTTTGCTACCATTGTATAAGCTATTGGTTCAATGTAAACACCGTCATTTGCTATTGCTCCATATGCAGCTGTCATATCTAGAGGTGTAAATCCTTTAGTTAAACCTCCTAATGCAAGAGAAGCCAGATTAACATCATTGTATGAAGGATTTTCTGATGGAGAAATAAATGTATCATTTTCAGGATTGTTTAAATCTATTAATCCTAATTTTGCCAGTGAATTCATAGCAGCATCTTTTCCTATTGTTTCAAGCATTGTAACAGCATTAGTGTTAATAGATTGCTCCACGGATTTACGAAGAGTCTGCAATCCCCAATATTTAATATCTCTGTATTCATACCAGTTCTTAGGCCATCTGTCATTGCTGCCCTCCTTGTATCTTGGAAGGTCATCTATTGGATAAACAGCTGAATATCCTAAATCAAGAGCAGGCAAATAGACGGATAAGGGCTTTATCGTAGAACCAGGCTGTCTTGTTGCATCAGCTGCACGGTTGAATAATTTGCTTCCTTCAATATTTCTTCCGCCAATCATAGCTTTTATTTTACCTGTTTTATAATCCATTATAACTGTTGCTGACTGAGGCTGGACGACTCCTTTTTCCTGGAAGTAGAAATATCCCGCAGGAATTCTTAAGTAATTATCACTCCCAACTTGGAACATTTCAGCATTTTTTTCAACATAGCTCTTAGGTATTCTGAAAGTTCCCTTTAAACCTTTTTGTTCAAGAATTTCATAATTGTTGCCAATGTTTAGGGTTCCTATTTGATGAGAAACAAAATTTAATTTTTCATCAACAGTGTATGCATCTACTATATCCACAGAAGAACTGTATATATCAAATTTCTTTGAACTTATTACCAAATTTCCATTATCATCAAAGTAGTACTCATCAGCAGTTAAATATACGCTGTTTTCTGCATTCATAATATTGTCTTTTGCGTAATAAATGAGTTGACCGTTTTCATTCAGAATGTTAAGTGCTGAATCCAAGGCTCCTGTGCCTTCACCATTTGACCATTTGAAGTATCTCCAGTCCTGAGCAATTGGTTTGTCACCTGATGGTTCTGCACCCAAGAACAAAGCTGAGAAGTTTGCATATGAATCTTCAAGTGATTTTTGCATGTTAATATCAATTGTAGTAGTAATTGTCAAACCACCCTTGTATATATAATTTTCAGCTTCTTCATAGGACAATCCTTGTGTTTCAATTAAATCCTCAATAACTTTTTCTTTTACATAATCTATTGGCGTAGAAGAAATCCCTTCAACCTTGGTTTGGCCAGGATTTAATGCTGCACGCATATCCTCTTGAACGGCAATGTCATATTCTTCTTGTGTTATATAATCTAATTCAAGCATTTTGTTTAATATAACTTGTTGTCTATTAATTGCATTTTGATTATAAACACATGCGTATTGCACTGAACCGATATAGACATAACCTATGATATCCTCTTCAGGAATATAAGTTATGTCATCCAATTTATATCTGTTAAAAGGTGCATAGTGGACAGTACTTTTAGCAGCCCCTGCTAATAGTGCGCTTTCTGCTAATGTAAGCTCGCTTACGTCTTTTGAGAAGTAAGTGTAGGCTGCAGTTTGAACACCATAGGAGCTTTGACCTAAAGGAATGGTGTTAAGATAGTTTTCAAGTATTTGATCTTTTGAAAGCTTTCTTTCAACCTGTATTGCCAAATATATTTCCTTTATTTTGCGTTCCCATGACTTTTCATTTGTTAGGTATAAATTTTTGACTAGCTGTTGAGTTATTGTACTTGCACCTTGAGCTGTAGGGTCACCAACTTTAAAATTGTGAAACAATGAACCTATTATACGTCTTATATCTATACCAAAATGATCTTCAAAACGCTGATCTTCTATAGAGATAAATGCATTTTGCAAATATTCCGGAATATCACTTAATTTTACTATTTCCCTGTTTTCATTAGGGTCATGAATCTGCTCAATAATATTTCCATTTTCATCAATTATTACCGAACTTTCTGAAAGCGTATTAAGCACTTTCGTAGGATCTATTTCAGGTGCGCTTTTAACTATTGTAATTACAGTTTTTAATACTGATGCACCCGCAATAACTATTGCAACTAACATTAATAGCAGTATAATACGCATAATTTTATATTTCTTTCTCATCTTCTTTTGCTTTCGAGTTTTACTACCGCCTTCTTTGCTTTTAGTTAATTCATAATCTTCAGACATAGCAACCTCCGTTTATAATTTGAAATTACAAATAGTATTTAAAACTTATAAATAACATAAAATTATGTAGTTTATGTGGAGAATAAGAAGTTATTATTTAAGGTTTATTTAAAAAATTCATAACTTCTCCATATTTAAATGATATAAGGAAATACAGATGATATTTTTAGAAGGAGGTTTTATGAGAAATAGAGGAAGGTTTTTCACCATAGGATTAATTATAATATTATTTTTATTAATTAATACTTTTGGTGGAGCAATTAAATTTTCAACAGATTACTTATGGTTTAAAGAAGTAGGATATACAGAAACATTTTTAACTAAAATAAAAGCTCAATTTACTATAGGAGTGCCTGTTTTTGTATTTTTGGTTTTTTTATTATACATATTTATAAAAAGATTAAAAAAGAAGTATGATTTAGAATCTGAAGTTGTGGATATGGCCATTAACAAAAAGGTCAACATGTGGATAAAATTATTTTCTGTAGCAATAAGTTTTTTAGTTACTGCAAATATTGTATCAAGCATGTGGTTTCAAATATTGCAATTTATTAATGGTGAAAGCTTTGGTTTCACTGACCCTGTATTTAACAATGATGTGAGCTTTTATATTTTCAAGCTACCTTTAATTAATACTGCAGTTGATTTTATTATAAACATATTGTTCCTCTTAATTGTTGTAACAGTACTGTTTAATGCATATCTTGCAATTAAAGACAGCATTAAAAATGTGCATGAACAATTTGAAGAAATGAAATTCAATAATCAACAATTTGATTTAAGTACAGTGTTAAACAAGAAATTTGCAACTAAAATCATTAATGAATTGTCCTTTATAGGAATACTTGTATTTGCATTTTTAGCTGTCAGATTTGTGTTAATGAGCTATGATTTATTGTATTCTCAATTAGGAAGAGTGTTTGGAGCAGGATTTACTGATTTTAATATAACACTTAATTTATACAGAATTCTTGCAATCGGATGCTTGATAGCTGCAGTTACATTTTTTATGGGTTCAAGAAAGAGAAATTTAAAATTTGCTTTGACAGTTCCGGCTACATTAATAATTATTTCTATAGCAGGAACAGGACTTGCTGGTATAGTTGAAAATTTCATTGTAGAACCTGACCAGCTTTCAAAGGAAACAAAATACATGGAATACAGCATCAAAAGCACACAAGCAGCCTATTCCTTAAATGATGTAATTGATGTAGAGTTTCCAGCAAATAATAATTTAACTATTGAAGATATAAATAATAATCAAGAGGTTATTGATAACATTAGAATTAATGACCAGGAGCCTTTAATTCAGGTTTATAATCAATTACAGGGTATTAGACCATATTATGTGTTTAATGATGTTGACGTTGATAGATACATAATTGATGGGGATTACAAGCAGATTTTCTTATCAGCAAGAGAACTAGATCAAAATCGTTTAAATGAGCAGGCAAGAACATGGGTTAACCAGTATTTAAAATATACTCATGGTTATGGAGTAACAGTGTCACAGGTTAATGAAGTTACATCACAAGGACAGCCTGAAATGCTTGTAAGCAATATACCCCCAACAACAAATACAGACTTTAAAATAACAAGACCAGAAATTTATTTTGGTGAAAAAACTGATGAATACATAATTGTTAATACAGACGAAAAGGAATTTGATTACCCTTCAGGCTCTGATAATGTTGAGACACTGTATGAAGGCAGGGCAGGAATAAATTTATCATTTGTAAATAAACTATTATTCAGCTTGAGAGAAGGAAGCTACAGGCTGTTGATTTCAAATAACGTAAATTCAAACAGTAGAATATTAATTAATAGAAATATAATAGATAGAGTTTATGAAATAGCTCCATTTATGTATTTCGACCCTGATGCTTACATAGTAGTCAATCAAGATGACGGGAAACTTTATTGGATAATAGAAGGATTTACTGCCAGTGATAGATTTCCGTATTCTCAGCCTACAGATAAGTTTATTCAAGGTTGGAATGTAAACTATATTAGAAATTCAGTGAAGGTTGTTGTAGATACCTATGATGGTTCAATTGATTTTTATATAGCTGATGAAACTGACCCAATAATTAAATCATATGACAAAATATTTACTGATTTATTTAAGCCTTTAAGTGAAATGCCTGAAGGATTAAAAAATCATGTGAGATATTCACAAGTTTATTTTGATGTGCAGTCTGATATGTATAGATTATATCATATAGAGAATCCAACAGTATTCTTTGGTAGAGAAGACTATTGGGATATTGCTAATGAAAAATATATGGATAGAGGAGAAGATCCTGTTGGTTCAAGCTATGTAATGTTCAAGCTACCAGAGGAAGACAATGTTGAGTTCCTTTTAACCACACAATATACTCCACAAAACAAGGATAATATGATTGCCATGTTGGCTGCAAGAAACGATAGAGAAAATTATGGTGAGCTTGTATTGTATAAATTTCCAAAAACCAAGACAATACCAGGACCTAACATGATTGAAACAAAAATTGACCAGGATACTGTAATTTCATCACAACTTACATTGTGGAGCCAGGTTGGATCAACTGTTTTAAGGGGTAACACACTAGTAGTACCAATAGAAGATTCATTGCTTTATATAGAGCCTATTTATCTTAAGTCAGATACAGAAAGCAACTTCCCTGAAATGAAAATGGTGGTTGTTTCCTATGGCGATAGAATTGTAATGGAGCCTACGTTAGACCAGGCTATTGAAAGAATTTTTGGTATTTATACTGAACCAGAACCAGAAAAACCTATTAATGAAGAATATGACAATACAAATATTAATGTTTTAATAGAACAAGCAACTTTGATTTTCAATGAAGCAACAGAAGCTCAAAAGAATGGAAACTGGGCTGAGTACGGAGAAAGATTAGAAGAGTTAAAAGACATATTGAATCAATTGAATCAATTGAATTTATTAACTGATGGAATGTGACAATGGGACATCAGACTGCGAATTATGTTTTGCGCAGTCTGACGGTTTTCATTTTTAAAATACACGGAGAATTATATGCAATTAATTCGATTTCATTTCCCATAATTAGAGGAGTGTTGAATTTTTTAGAGTAAATCCAATAATATGGGAGCAATTTTTATTTAGGAAAACGAAAAAATATTTTTTAAATCTTCACAATTTCTCCATAACCTTTTGTTATTATACACATAAGAAAACACCCCCCGGGGGTATAGAGTTTATCAAAATCTGTATATATCACACAAATAGGCAAATAATTAATATATGAGGAGGAGATTCTATTGAATAAAGAGAAGGAAAATGCTGTAGCATCTTTAAAGACAGCTAAAGGACAAATTGAAGGCATAATTAAGATGTTGGAAGATGACAGATATTGTGTTGATATATCTAATCAAATAATAGCAGCACAATCACTATTAAAAAAATCAAATGTATTGATTTTAAAACAACATATTCATCATTGTGTAAAAGAAGCCATTATAAAAGATAAAAGTGATGAAAAAGTTGATGAAATAATTAATATATTAGAAAAAATTATACAAAAATAAAAAGGAGTGGTATAAATGTTTAAATTTATTAAAAACTGGCTAGACAGATTGGCTAAAGAGAATGAAAAAACTTTTGGTACAGGTAGAATGGATTGCTGTGATTTAAATAAACCAAAACCAAAAACACAAGCTACTACTAGTAATACAAATAAGAAATGAGGTGTAATGATTGGAGAAGAGTCTTAAAATTCAAGGAATGACCTGTGCGTCCTGCGCTAAGACAGTTGAAAAAGCTACTAAGAAAGTACAGGGTGTTACAGATGCAAGTGTAAACTTTGCAACTGAAAAGTTAAATGTAACCTTTGACGATTCAAAGGTTACTGTAAAAGATATACAAGCTGCTGTAGAAAAAGCAGGATATAAAGCTTTATCTGAAGCAGTGTCAAAAACAATGAAAATTGAAGGAATGACCTGTGCTTCATGTGCTAAAAATGTAGAAAAAGCTACCAGAAAGTTAAATGGTGTTACAGAATCAAATGTAAACTTTGCTACAGAAAAGTTAACAATAAGTTATGAACCGACCTTAGTAAAGGTTTCAGAAATAAAAAAGGCAGTTGAAAAAGCAGGATATAAAGCTATTGAAGAAGATACATCAGTAGACGCAGACAAGGAAAGAAAAGAAAAAGAAATAAAATCTTTATGGAGAAGATTTGTAATATCAGCAATTTTCACGGCACCACTTTTATACATGGCTATGGGGCATATGTTTGGAGAAAAGATTGGATTAAAATTGCCTGAAATTATAGATCCAATGATGAATCCATGGAATTTTGCAATTGTACAATTATTTTTGACTACACCAACTATGATTGTTGGATATAAATACTTTACTGTAGGTTTTAAAGCATTGTTTAAAGGGAGCCCTAACATGGATTCTCTGATTGCAATAGGTACAGCAGCAGCTTATGTATATGGAATTTATGCTATTGTACAAATTTACGGCGGTAATGGTGACTATGCAAATGAATTATACTTTGAAGCAGGCGGTGTAATATTAACGCTTATTACATTAGGAAAATATTTAGAATCAGTTACAAAAGGTAAAACATCTGAAGCTATAAAGAAATTAATGGGCCTTGCACCAAAGACAGCAATAATAATTAGAGATGGCAAGGAAGTTGAAATTTCTATTGATGAGGTTGAAGTTGGAGATATTATAGTTGTTAAACCAGGTGAAAAAATGCCTGTAGATGGTGTAGTTACTGAAGGAATAACTTCAGTTGATGAATCAATGCTTACAGGAGAAAGTATACCTGTAGAAAAAAATATCGGTGATAATATTATTGGAGCAAGTATAAACAAAAATGGCTCTATAAAATACAAGGCAACAAAGGTTGGCAAGGATACTGCATTAGCTCAAATAATAAAGTTAGTTGAAGATGCGCAGGGTTCAAAAGCACCTATTGCTAAATTAGCTGACATTATTTCAGGATATTTCGTACCAGTAGTAATAGTTTTATCAATAGTTTCAGCATTAGCTTGGTACTTTTTTGGTGGACAGTCAACAGTATTTGCTTTAACAATATTTATATCAGTTCTTGTAATCGCATGTCCATGTGCTTTAGGATTGGCTACACCAACAGCTATAATGGTTGGAACAGGTAAAGGTGCTGAAAACGGAGTATTGATAAAAAGTGGTGTTGCACTTGAAACAACCCATAAAATTAAAACAATCGTATTTGATAAAACAGGAACAATAACTGAAGGAAAACCAAAGGTAACTGATATAATAACATCAAATGGCATAAAAGAAAATGACTTGCTTCAATTAACAGCATCAGCTGAAAAGGGTTCAGAACATCCTCTTGGAGAAGCTATCGTAAAAGGTGCAGAAGACAAAGGATTAGAGTTTAAGAAGTTAGATTCATTCAATGCAATACCTGGTCATGGAATTGAAGTTACGATTGAAGGGAAAAATATATTGGCTGGTAACAGAAAGCTTATGGTTGAACGTAATATTTCATTGGAAAATTTGGAATCAACATCTAACAAGCTTGCAGAAGAAGGCAAAACACCTATGTATGTAGCTATTGACAACAAAATTGCAGGTATAATAGCAGTAGCAGATACAGTTAAGGAAAACAGTAAAAGAGCAATTGAAAAGCTACACCAGATGGGTATAGAGGTAGCTATGATAACAGGTGACAACAGAAGAACTGCGGAAGCTATAGCAAAGCAAGTAGGAATAGATAGAACATTAGCAGAAGTATTACCACAGGATAAAGCCAACGAAGTTAAAAAACTTCAATCTGAAGGTAAAAAGGTAGCAATGGTTGGAGACGGTATAAATGACGCTCCTGCATTGGCTCAAGCTGATATCGGAATAGCAATAGGTTCTGGTACAGATGTAGCAATGGAATCAGCTGATATAGTTCTAATGAGAAGTGATTTAATGGATGTGCCAACAGCTATACAATTAAGCAAAAGTACAATAAAAAATATTAAAGAAAACTTATTCTGGGCATTTGCTTATAACACATTAGGTATACCAGTTGCTATGGGTGCTTTATACTTATTCGGAGGTCCTTTGTTAAATCCGATGTTTGCAGCAGCAGCTATGAGTTTAAGCTCAGTGTCAGTTTTAGCTAATGCATTAAGATTAAAAAGATTTAAGCCAGTTAGATAATTATAACTAATTATTTAATATATAAAATAAAATTATATGGAGGAAAATATGAAAAAGAAAATATTAATTGAAGGAATGAGCTGTCAACATTGCGTAAATCATGTAACAGAAGCATTAGGAGAAATTTGCGGGGTAAAAACTGTAAATGTAGATTTAGATAATAAGAATGCTGTAGTTGAATTGGCACATCCTATAGAAGATGCAAAGTTTAAAGAGGCAGTTGACGAAGCAGGTTATGAAGTAGTAGGAATAGAAGAATTATAATAAGTTAGAGAGCTTTAATAGTATGAATGAATATTATTTAAAGCTCTTTTTTATTTTACTCATTATAGTGTTGATTAATTAACTGGCTATTGGGTAGTATAATATTAGATATTATATTTTATTTTATGATGATAATTAAGGGCGAGGAGGGTAAACCGATGAAATTTTTTGATAATATAATTAAAAACAAAGGTAGAAGTATTATAATGTATACCTCGGAAACATGACCAGATTGCATTGAGGCAAAAAGGTTTTTTGCGGATAATCAAATAGATGTTACTTATAAAGATATAGCTGATAAGCAGAATAAAAATGAACTGCGATTTAAATATCAGCTTATGGTTGTTCCAACAATTATAATTGGAACAAAGGTTGTTGTAGGGTTTGCAGATAATAGAGATGAAATTATTGAACTTCTAAAGATGATGAAATAGTTATTTTTATAAGTTGAGAGATATAATTTTCTTAGAAACTTAAAAGCAACCTGATATGTGAATTTTAATATCAGGTTGTTTATGATACCAAGCTTATATTATTTTAAAGTTGCAGAATATAAAATGCGATAAGTACCATATCTTTAATGCTCCATTTTAGATTGTATATCCGTTACTTTTTCGATTTCAACTTGAGTATCATGGGATATATCATAAAAGCTACCTAAAATATAGGCATGCATATATGGTGGCATGTCAGGCATTTCTTTGTCAGGATTAACGCTTATTACATAGTTTCTAACAACATCAGGAAGATTATCGCTATTTACCAGTAACAGTGGCGTATGCTTACCTAAATGGGCAAAAAGCACACTTGAGATGATATGGTACCATTTGCTTAGTTCACTGTAAGAAAATGCCCAACCATTTTTCTTGTTGTGCTTCCATCCAAAACTGTCAACAGGACTTTCATATTTAGCAAAGTTTACTGAAATTGTATAAGGATCATAGCCGTTTATTCTATACACACTGCCTTGTATCATATTCTTGATTTGTGATTCGACAATTTCGCTAATTGTATAGGTAGAAGAACCTACTATATAATAATTTTTGTTTCGGTTTCTTGAAATGAAATTTTGAATTGGTTGAGGTATGTCATTTCGTCTAACTATAATGATTGGAGTGCCTTTATGTGCTGCATAAAAGGCTGAAATGATGCCTTCTGCATAATTTTCTCCTGATATTACTATTACGTCATTATTTCCTTCTTCTGATGTAGGCGGTATCGTATTAAGCCTAAAGTCTGCAATATCAATGCATGCATTAAACACATCTTCGAAACTTGTAATCCTGTAAGTTGTCAATCCGAATGTTCTTATATAATCTTCTACTCCATTTGATATTGGCCCAGCTATCAAAACTTTAGCAGGAACCTCTTCACCTGAAGGATTCAACCTCAATATTTCATTTATGATAATAGGAGGCATAAAATTTCTTTCTGTGAACAACACAGGTCCATTAACAGGGAAGTGTACAATACTTGAGGCACAGGTTCCATATTGCCACATATCAGACGGTACCAGAATTACAGCATGTGGTCGCCAGTCAATATTTTGGCTGGGGTATATAATATTTGATACAGCAACATTGTAGTAGTACATGTCATCATAATTTACTCTTGTAGTATTAACTGTTGAGGAAATATTCGTATAAAATGGTACAGGATTTTGCTGTATGGGGTAGTTGTTGTTTAATTTAAACATAATTTCACCTGCTTTCTATAGTTTAATATATGATTAGTTTTGCAATTTGATATTACTTTGTAATCGGTAAAAAATTAAAGCTTTTAAATTACCAACAGATATTATAAAAGGAAAATTTTATTGTATTTTAATTATATAAATGATAGTATAAAACATACGTAAAAAAATTTTATACTTAAAGAAGGTATTGATATGAAATTAGCTTTTAAATCCAGCTTGTTAATCTGTATGCTTTTACTGGGTGCTGGCTACGGGTTATTATATCATTTTATAATTATGCCTTTAATTGGAAGTGAGCTTGTTCATTGCTTAGGTCAAGGTGTTATTTTTGGCTTAATAAATTATTTTATGTCAATTGGCTTATATAAAAAGTATCACATATTAAAAAATTCTAATAAGTTATTAAAGAAAAATCTTAATATTGACAAGTTAACAGGACTTTTAAATAGAAGAGCATTTGACAACGATATTATAGAATTACCATTAGATGAAAGTTATTCTATAATATTTATAGATATTGATAATTTTAGAAAATTTAATAATAAGTTTGGACATCAAGTAGGTGATATAGTTTTACAAAAAGTTAGTCGTGAAATAAGCAATTCTATAAGAGTAAGTGATAAAGCCTATAGGTACGGTGGTGAAGAAATTGTTATTTTGTTAAAAGATTGCAACAGAAGAAAAGCATTAGAAATTGCTGAAAAAGTAAGGCTTAATATCAATGAATTAAATAATAATCCTTATCCTTCAATAACAATTTCATTAGGAGTAGCTAGTTATCCTGATGATGGTAAGCATGCTGATGAGATAATTAAAGCAAGTGACAATGCCCTTCTAACGGCAAAAAGATTAGGCAAAAATCAAGTTTCTAGTTGCGCAATATAAAAGGTATAAATACTTCGATATAAATTAGCAATCAGATATTCTATAAGCTGGTATAATAAAAGGGGTTATATAAAAAGCAGTATTCAATTATTGAATACTGCTTTTCAGTTACATACATTATTTTATAATTGATATTTCTTTAAGTTAATCCTATAAAAAATAAAATGCAATAACATTTCATGACTTCTTATTATAATTATATTAATTCCATTATATTATTTTCTTTTTTTTGATTATTTTCTATGTAATCTTTTAAAGACATGTGGATTAGTTCATCCACCTTGTTTGAGTAATAATATTAAATCCTTAGAATTCTCTGTTTATGCTAATCTAAAAATAGGTCAGCTGGCTCATCGAAAACTAGGTCAATA
>NZ_DAMASY010000017.1:0-42501 GCF_032080165.1 Sedimentibacter sp. | reverse complement strand
GTAGCTAAAGCTTTTTGCTTCCCCCGGCATAGCCGGGGGTTTATTGTTGATACAAAAAAGCTGCAAAATAAAATTATTTTGCAGCTGAACCGTCATAACAGTAAATGTCTTAGACTTCATAGCTTTGCGTCCCTATCTTTCAATAGGTTTGCCCTTCGTTAAATATTATCAATATTCTGTAAAATGTATATACCACATAAAGCAGTTTATAAACATATTTTAGTATAATAATATTATGTTGAAAAATTTTATATATTATACAATTTGTTCCATGTTTTCCATTAATCCTATAAATAATTTGGATATATACGGGTCAAATTGCTTGCCTGCCTGAGCCCTTATTTCATTTAATGCTTCGTATTTAGACATTAATGACTTATAAGGTCTGTCATTAACCATTACATCATATGCATCCGCAATAGCAAAAACTCTTGCAACAATAGGGATTTCACTCTCTTTAAACAATCCCGGATAGCCTTTGCCGTCCCAGCGCTCGTGATGAATCAATATAAGTTCGTCTATCGGTTTTGCGTCTCTGAATTCTCTTGCTATATAATAGCCGATTTCACTGTGCCTTTTTACATTTTCCCATTCTTCGTTGTTAAGGGTTCCTTCTTTTTGAAGTATATTTTTAGAAACACCTATTTTCCCGATGTCATGGAATTCGCACAGCAATCTTAGTTCTTCTTTTTCACTGTCAGATAATTTAAGTGCATTCGCCATTAACATAGTAAGGGCTTTTAATCTATCATAATGCGACCTTGTTTCATAAGTTATTTTTTCTAACCTGCTTTTAAGAAATTTTATCATTGATAGTTTAGCTTCCTTACTTTCCTTTAGCTTCTTAAAATACATTCTGTCTTCTGCTTTTTTAAATATTTTTTGTATATCTTCGCTTTCTTCTGTCTTAGTTGCAACACCGAAGCTGATACTTATTTTTATAAAATCCAAAGGACTGCTTTCACATTTTGATTTAATTCTATCGGCTATTACTTTTGCTGTTTCTTCAGAGGTTTTAGGTAACAGAACTATAAATTCATCTCCGCCGACCCTGCTTATTATGTCTTCGTCTCTAAAAGATTGTGTCATTATCTCGGCTGCCTTTTTTAATGCATTATCACCCATCCCATGACCAAAAGCATCATTTATAAGCTTAAGTCCGTTAATGTCTCCCATTATTAAGCTGATAGGAAGCTGCCTTTTTGTATCTAATCTCAAAAGCTCTTCTTCAAAGAAATTTTTATTATACAGCCCTGTTAATCTGTCTCCGTAGTATATCTTTTCTCTATCTTTAAGATAAATTATTTTGTTATTTTCATCGATTTCAGATAAAATTTGTTGATTGTTATTCTTTATATCAGTCACATCTACATAGTATATGACCAAAAAATCCTCATATTCACCTTTGTCGGTATAAATATTGATACGATACCATCTGTCCAAATTTTTAAAATACATATCATATCTTTGCTTAGTACTTGGTATCATATTAAGATAAATTTCCTTAAAGTTAAGCATGTCAGCATTATCAACCACTATATCCGAAAATTTCTTTCCTGATATCAACTTCGGATCAATATTGGTAGCTTTAAAGAATGTGTCACTTACATGCATCAGTAAATAATCAATAAAGTTACCTTTCTTATTGTAAATAATTTTGAATTTTAAACAAAAGTCAAATATTGGATAGTCCAACTCCTCACTCCTTTCTTTTGTCATAGTCAGAAATTAGATTTATTATTCTTATTATAGTTAGTATAAATTACATTGGAGTTTATCTGAGGTGTGATTTTGATTTTATTGCGATTACTTTTTGATTTCAAAGGAGGGGGGATCCCCAGTCTCATTCACAAAAATGCGAAAAGTGTGGCGGTTATGGACCGTCCACACTGTCACTGATTGGTTGGAAAATCATATTTATTTGAATTTTATTAATTCTTTCATATTTCATCATATTGTTTTTTATTCTTTTTTCCATGACGCTAATTCCGGGCTCTCTTACGTTATGAAGAAGCACTAATATTTGATTGCGGCTCCAGAATGTAAAGACATCACCTTTTCTTAATGAATTCTCTAACAGTTCTTTCCAGCTTCTTGATTGTTTGCTTTGTTCCGATGTGTTTACATTGTTTTTATCTATGATATTTATCGTACATAGATAATCATTTTCTTGATTTCTCTGCGATTTTCTTTTTTGCAAATTAAATAAAAATTTAAAAGCATCTGCACTGCAGTGTAGTGCTCCGAACATATTGCCATCATCTAACTTGGAACCTGTATCTGAATTTGCCTTTGTTTTAGTCGATGTGTTGTTTTGAATTTTATACTGCATTTCGGTAAAATAGACAGATGGTTGCACATCCATTTCTTTTTGCAATAAATTCAAAGCGTACTCGTAATGATGTAATGCTGCTTTAGTTTGTCCCAATTTAAGCATTGATTCCATTAAATAAATATGAATACTTTCTTCATATGGCTCAATCAGCAGAGCTTCTTCGCACGATGCCATTATTTTCTCGTATTCTTTATATTCTTTTAAAATTTCAATCAACTTGTACAAGGTTTTCAGATAAAGTCGTTGGTAATAATTCCTTGTAGGCACTAACCAAACTTCATATGCATTATCAGAAAGGTATAATCCCTTATATAATTTCAATGCTTTTTCATATATTTCAACAGCAGTTTCCGTATTGTATTCTCTTTCTATATCTGCCCTTTTAATAAGGTCTTCAAACTCATCCGTATCTATGGTGACATTTTCTCCTATTTCAAGACAATAGTAACCGTTTTTAAAATTTAAAATTATAGATTTTGATTCGTCCTCATCTTGTATAAATGATTTAATAATTTTTCTTAATCTGAATATTTGAGTACGCAGTATGTTTTTTGGATCGTCTGATTCGCTTTCGGACAATAGATTATCGATAATATTTTCAGGCAACAGTTTTTTATTTCTGAATGTCAAAAAATACTCAAAAAGTTTGTAGAGTTTATATGTACGGCTTGATTGCATAAGAATAGAACTGTCGTTTGATTTAATATCGAACTCGCCAAGTGTGTTGATATAGAGCTTCATATTTACCCCCAAGTAATGCTCCGCTTTACAATTTATACTATTATATATGTTTGTAAAACATTTTTCAACAAAATTATGTATGATGAATAAATTTAATAATTATTAAAAATTATACATTGTAAAATTTCATACTTATATATATTAACACTTAGTCATTATTCTTTCATTGACTATTTTGTGATTTTGTAATTTTTATAAATTATTTTTATTACCCTATCAGTTCATTTATAAATAACGAAGGTTTTTCCGGAACTATAATGTTTAGTATTTTCTTTGCTCTTGTCATTCCAACATAAAATATTCGCCGTTCTTCTTCTAATAATTTTTCATAGACATCATTATTCATATTTTTTCTGTCAGAAGGAAATTCACCATCAATATTATCAGTAATGAATACATAATCGTATTCTAATCCTTTAGCACTGTGAATTGTTGTAAGTGTTATATTTGCCGTAGTATTCTCCGAAGCATTTTTTATGACATTCTGAAGATTCTCTATTTTTTCTGTAAATTCTTTTATATTGCTGCAATATGAACCTATTTCTTCTAATATTTCTAATATGTGCAACGAATTGGATAAATTATTTCTCCCTTCATCCTGCATTCTTTCCAAATAGTTTATATATTCCAATTCAAGCTTAATAAACCTGATAGCATCGTTAGGTTTTAGCTTATTGATATAATTTATGTCCATCTTAAATTGACGGATTTTATCGTATACATAGTAATCAAAATATTTGTAATTATCCAATATGTCAAATACCGTTAAATCCTCTCGCGGGCTGTCCGTAACAATTTTGCACATACCTTTAGTAAAATAAGTATAGCTTTTATAATAAATTCTTGAAAATGCATTTCTATCTCTTGGATTCAATGCAAGATTTAAAAACGCTAATATGTCATATAATACAGGACTGCTGAAAAATTTTGATTTGTCTTCTTTTATATAAAAGTTAATACTGTTTTCATATAAATTATTGGCTAATATCATAGCTGAAATATTGTATCTGAACAGTATACCTACAGTTTGATCTTTAATTTTATTCAATTCTTCCGTAATATATTTAGCTTGCTCGGCTCTGCTGTTAACTTTAATAATATTTATTTCGTTTTCTTTTTTATTGTTTGTATTAATTTCCTTTTTGTATCTATTTTTATTTTTCTCTATAAACCTTTTAGCGCCTTCTACGATATTTTTGTCCGATCTGTAATTATTATCTAAATAAAAGATCTCTCCGTTCTTATATACGTTTTTAAAATCAAGCATAAAATCCGGATAACTGCCCCTGAAAGAATATATTGCCTGGTCATCATCACCGACCATAAATAAATTGTTATCTGTTATAAGCTTTATAATTTCATGCTGTATTTTGGAGGTATCCTGCATTTCATCTATTTGAACATATTCATATAACCTTTTTATATTTTCTCTTTGATTATTTGAATTAGAAAGAATTTTGTAAGCGTACAAAAGCATATCATCAAAATCTATTAACTGATTTTGTGACTTGTACAATTTATATGCTTCATAAATTTTATCAAAGTCCCTTATTTCGATTCCGTAATCCTTATATTCTGCAGGATTAATCATCATGTTATTGACGAAGCTTATTGCTGATGAAAGATTTTCAACTTCTTCATCACTTATATAATTGAAATATGAATTAGAGTAATAGGATTTAAGTATTTCGCTTAATATCTGATAATTATTTGTAAGCAACTCAAAATTAACGCCCTTTCTTCTAAAAAAATCTCTGACAATTTTATAAGAAAAGGCATGTATAGTTAAAAAATCTGTTTTATTTTTATATAAATCTCCAAAGAATGTATAAAATCTGTTATACATATCTTTTGCGGCCATTTTTGAAAATGTTATGGTCAGAATTTTACTTCCGCACTTATTTTCATACAAAAGACGGCCAACTCTGACTGTAGTAACGGTAGTCTTGCCTGAGCCGGCAGTGGAAAGCACCAAAGCATTTCCTTTGTCAAAGGAAGCGGCTTTTATTTGTTGATTATTTAATTCTATACCATTAAAGCTCTTTAATAAATCAAAATATTCCATGCTTATTTTTCTTCCGTTATTCTTTCAAATACTCCTGCGGCTCTTATTTTAACAGGAGCACATCCTTCTGTTTCACTTCTATGGTGCTTTTTAATTGTTGCACAGTCCAATGCCCCAAACTCTTTTTCAAACTCTTCTACATATTTTTTAGTCATTTCTTTCATTTTTTCATTATCGCTTGGTCTGTCTTCTGTAAATATAACTCCGATTGCCGATAAAGTTCCTAATAGAGCTCCGCAGGTTTTTTCGGATTGGAGACCGCCTCCAAACGGACATACTGCTTTGATAAATCTGTCATCAAGCCCTAATTCGTATTCTTCGTTTGCAGCCATTAACAATGTTTCAGCACAATTTATATGATATTTGGGTCTTTCTTCTAAAGGGTAAGATAATTCTAATTTGTTTATTTTATCAACTATTTCTTTCATTTGTTCTCCTTTACATAAAGAATGTAAGCATGCTCATAAAAGCTGTTAATATCATTCCACCGGCTAACACTAAACATACAATTCTTTTAAATGTATTTGCTCTTTTATATTTGTTCATAGTCTTCCTCCATATCTTTATAATAATATATATTTTATCATATTAATTATTAATTTAATAGCTTGAACTTTTCTTAATTTTATATTTTTTTGTATTTGTGTGACTTTTAATTTATTTTTTAAGGAGTATGGTATATAATTTAGAGGTTAGGGCATCTTTCACTACGTTTAAGATGACATATGGTGATAAACAGGGGTGTAAAATGACAATCAAAACAAAAAAAATTAAACATAAAAAATTGATATTTATTTCATTGATACTCATAATGATTTTTATTGTTATATCAATAATGGAAATGATAATTGAACCAATGGGCTACTACCGTCCTGATTATGAAAAAACAGATATAATTCCTATATTAGAAAAAACTGAATTATCAGAAGATGATTATAAGGAACTGTTTTACCAAACCGGATTAGGAAAGACGGCTGTTGATGAAATTTTAAGTGATAAAATTTCCGGCAAAAATACAATGCTTAATTTTCAAGAGAATTTCTTTAGAAGCAACAATATACTTTGTGAGTCAATAGGTATTATAACCAGTCAGGAATCATTGGTAAATGAGGAAAATAAACCAATATACGGTTTTGATCTGGCAACTTATAAAAATGGCTACGTTCTTATAACCAAGGCAACCCACTCGCTTGGATGGAGACATGGACACGCAGCAATAGTAACAGATGCAGAAAATATGGAAACATTGGAAGCAGTGATTTTAGGAAGCAATACAATGCTGCAAAATATAAATAAATGGAGAGTTTATCCTTCGTTTATGATGCTTAAAATAAAGGACGCTTCAGATGAGGACCTTGATGAAATAGCGAAATTTGCAAAGGAAAACTTAAATGATATCCCTTATGGATTAACAGTGGGATTGACAAGTAAAAAGAATCCAGAGCCTGAAAATATAAGCAGTACTCAATGCTCACACTTGGTTTGGTATCCGTTTATGCAGCATGACTTTAATATAGATTCTGACGGCTCATGGTTGGTAACACCTAAGGATATTGCCAACAGTGATTTGTTTGAAATAGTACAAGTTTACGGAGTTAACCCGAAGGATATATGGCCATAAACGAAACAAAAGCACCTCTCAGAGGTGCTCAGATTGATGACAAAGTCATCAAGATGGTAGGCTGTTGAAAAAGTTCATCCTGCAAGGCGCCGGAAGACGGGCAACCGCAGCGTATTCAAACATACGTGAGGATTGACCGGCTGAACGGCAACGAAGCAGGGGGACTTTTTTCAGCGGCCTGCGCACCTCTCAGAGGTGCTTTGCCTTTAAATACTATAGGTCTTCGTGTTCTGCACAATTACATTCATGTTCTTCAAATTCATCGTCGTAATCGTCATCATATTCATCATCGAAATCGAAGTCGTAATCATCATCTTCGTCGATTTCCAAGTCACCGAATATTTCTTCTTCAACTGTTGATAGGTCTTCATCTAATAAATCTAAGTACTCATTAACTTCATCTTGTTCTTCTACTATGTCATTCATACCATCAGCTATTTCTTCGATAACTTCCATTAAAGCGTTAAACAGTTTACCTTCTTTTGAATCAGGTTTAACGTCTAATCCGTCAGCTAAACCTCTTAAATATGATATTTTTTCATACAAAAAATCCATGTTATACCTCCTAAACTCTTGATAGATATTCACCTGTTCTGGTGTCAATCTTAATTTTATCACCTAACTCAACGAAGAGCGGCACGTTAATCTTAGCACCTGTTTCAACTATGGCAGGTTTATTTGCACCTGTCGCAGTATCTCCCTTAAAACCGGGTTCAGTTTCAATTATTTCCAATTCAACAAAATTTGGTGCTGTTACTTCAAATGGTTTACCTTCATAAAATCTCATTTGGGCAAATTCATTTTCTTTAATATAAATAATCGCATCAGCTACCTGTTCATAATTTAAAGGAATTTGTTCAAATGATTCCGGATCCATAAAATAATACAGTTCTCCATCATTATATAAATATTGCATATCCTTTGTTTCTATTCTTGCCAGCGGGAATTTTTCAGTAGGGTTAAAAGTTTCTTCTCTTATAGCTCCTGTTACAATGTTTTTTAATTTGCTTCTAACAAAAGCCGCACCTTTACCCGGTTTAACGTGTTGAAAATCTACTATTTGCCATAATCCATTATTCCAAGATATAGTTATACCCTTTTTAAAATCACTTGCTGTAATCATTGTTGTCTCCTCCTTATGTATATTATAACCAGCAGATTGCTGCTTATTCCAGTATAATTGTTCGTCCCGTTGCCACAACAACAGTAATTTCTTTAGATTTATTCAACCTTGCATCAGTTATCTTAAAAGTTCCCGGATGTATAGGAACTCCGCCTGAATTAAAATACAAATCTCCTGTACCAGTATAACTAATTGTATATCTATCCTTTAATTTAACTGATTTTAATACTTCATTATTTTGTGAATTTACTATGTAGTAACTGCGTTCAATAGAATTGACGATTAATTTGTAGCTATTTAAAGGATTTTTCATTGCTTCTGTTTGAATATATCTCACATCTCTCAAAAGCTCTTCCGAAGAATTGTCTAAATAGCCAAAATCATTTGTAATTTTAGGAATACTTAAACCGATTAATATTCCGATTAAAGAAAATACTGTAATTATTTCAATAAGAGTATAACCTTTTTTATTCATGGCACTCCTTTAGGATATAATTACACATCCCATTTTATAAATTAATTGAATATTTGTCAATGTTTTCTTGAATTTACACAACATATTTTTAGCTTAATCTCATGTAAATAAGCTGGGATGCATCATACTCTTCAGAGCCCTTAACCAATACAACGGTAATTCTCAACCCCACTGCCTCAGCAAATGTTTTTCCATCCGGATATGGTTTTATTTTTATCTCTTTTACATAAGTACCCAATTCCGAGGATGCCGAATCATTTGATTTTCCTTTACCGTAGAATATCTTTATACCTCTCACCTCAAATATGTAGCATTGATTAGCTTGTTCACTGTATCTGAGAGATATCTTTGATATACTTTGCTCATTTTTTGAATTGATTACACTGTTTAAATAAGGACCAGCTAAAACTAAAATCAATTCAACCTTTTCGGACTCCATAATCTTTTCAGAAAAAAAGTTTAAGATATATTGAGCATGGAACTGCAGCTCGGAATTATTTTTTATTTTTGCAATATTATTCAGGTTGGCAGTAAAAAAAGTCATAATTAGTACGGAAACAAATGCAACTATTGCTAAGGTTATTAATAATTCAACTAAAGTATATCCATTTTTACACTTCATAACTCACCTATTATTCATACATCAAAGCTGCTTAAATAAAAAATTTTTGAAAAGTCAAGTATGTCTGTTCTTATATCTGCATAACAAGGAACTAAAATAACCAAATTGGCACTTAAGCTTTTTTCAATGCCGGTATCTGATATATATGTTGATTTTACACGTAACGTCAACTTTTCATTAACAAAAAACAAATTGTTATAATTTACAACCTCTAACGAAGGATTTTCGTTACTGTTTATTATGCTTACCGCTCTGTTTATTACATACAATTTATAATTGTTTTTAAACAAAGCTTCAGCTCCGTCAATATCATCAGGATATAATTTCAGATATTCATCAGCTTTATCTGCAGAATCCTCACAAGCATAACAAATTAAACTATAAGTTCTTAATGCAGCGCTGTTTATACCGTCTTCAGACAAATAAAAAGCCCTTTTTATATTGCTGTTGGTTTTTTTTATTTGATATTGTGAAATGGCAATATTTAAAGTTAATACACTGATTG
Organism: Sedimentibacter sp.; assembly: GCF_032080165.1. Taxonomy (GTDB): domain Bacteria; phylum Bacillota; class Clostridia; order Tissierellales; family Sedimentibacteraceae; genus Sedimentibacter. The sequence continues at coordinate 33,014 of NZ_DAMASY010000017.1, read as the reverse complement.
AGCTGATAATTGCAATAACGATGACCATCAATATCAAGATAGAACCTTCATCTTTATTTAACAATCATACTCCCCCTCAAGGTATTAATAACCTCACCGTTATCTAAAATACTTATATCTATCAAATAATAAAAAGCACTTTCAGGTACTATTCTTATTTCAGCTCCGAATTCATCATCAGTTTGAGTCACTGTTCTTTCATATGCACCTGTATCATTGTTATAAATATAATTTTCGGCATCAATACCGTTTAGCGCCTTTATTTCTTCCATGCAGCTTTGCGCAGCTAAAAATGATTTGTATTCTCTGTCACTTTCATTATTAATTTTTGCTGCAAATACCAACATAGACATTAAGGGCATTATAACTAAAGTCAATATAGTTAATGTCAATATTACTTCAATCAATGTAAAGCCATTATTTTTCAACATAATCACCCTATCATTCAGGAATCGAATAAAAACATAAATCTATAGTACCGTCAAGAACCTCTTCATTCCATGACAATAAATACAGATTAGTTATTGACACATACTTATTACCACCTTTTATGTCCTCTATGAATTTCAGCATGTTGGCAAAGCTGCATTTGAAATTTACATTTGCCTGTATGAAAGTGATGTTTGTATCGATGATGCTCACATCATTATTTTCATCAATTACAGAAGATGCTTCAGAAAAAATAATTTTATTGATTTCAAGATTATTTTTCTTGCTGTGAATATACAACAATGACATAATATCTTCCTGCAATACATCAGCATCAAAGTTCAAATTGCTTATTTCGTTTTTTAATTCTTTATTTTTGCTCAGTATAGCATCCTTCATTTTTATGTTATTCGACATATTTTCATATATATCTATAGTACTGCTATACTCTTCTGTTATTGGGTTAAGTTTATGCCACGTAACAGTGTCTAAAGTGCTTAAGAGCAGAACAATAATTAAAATAGTAATCATGATATTTATAAGTTTTATCCTTTTGCTCTTAATCATTTATCATTCACATCCTTCAACCAACAAACAATTGAATATGAATAGCTCAAAGAATCATTTTGATTTACTTCTACGTTGGGAACATGAATTTTATTTATATACTCAATTTTTCTTAAGCTTTTTACGAATATAGAGACCTCTTCCATTGAACCGGATATACATGTCAATTGAGTGCTGTTTCTGTCAATGGATATGGATGTTACTTTAGTATTTAAGGGAATTACATTATAAATTTCTTTAAGTATATATGAGGAAACATCACTGTTATTAACCATACTCTCCATTATTTCTATTTCCTCTAAAAGATTCTCTAAAATTAAATTTTCATTCTTGATTTTCTCAATTTGAAAGTTTAATTCTACATTATTAGTATCATAAATATACATGTTTAAATTTTCTGTTTTATCAGTTAATAATAGATTAGAGCGAGACATTACATAACAACTAACTGCCAAAATAAAAGCAATTAAAATAATTGCGGTTGTATATTCCTTGTATTTATATAAGCTTTCCTTACAATAGCAAATGTCATTCTTATTATTAAATAACGACAGTATTGAGTTGAAGTAATTATTTAAAGAACAATCAAATGAAAGATTGCTGTCAAGACGCAAATTAGAAATTGTATATATCTTTTCTGCTTCTATATTTAAGTTCTCAGAAAAGTATCTGCTTATGCCTTGAATTTGCGAGCTAATACCATAAATATAAATTTTATTAATCCAATCGGTATTGTCTATAGAATAATAATATCTTATGTACTTGCTTATTTCTTCAAGCAACACACTCAATGCATCGGAAGCTTTATCCGTACCGTAATATCCTTCATCTTCCGCAGCAAATTCCGAATTTCTGACTTTGTCAAAAATAAAAATTCTGGAAAAGTCATTTACACCCTTATTTAAAACACAAAAAGAGCACCAATTCAGATCTATATTTATAAAGGCATAAATATGTTCTGAATTAAGTGCTTTATTATTAATTTTTATATTATGTGAAAAAATTTTATTGAGACAATTAAATGATACATCCAAGCATATAAACTTTAATTTTAATTTTTCAGATAATTCAACAAGCCGGTTATATATTGAAATAGGCAAGCAATAAACAGTATAAAATGTATTATTATTTTCAGCATGCTGTTTAGTAACCTTATACATAATTTTATACTGCCGTAAATCAACCGATATAAGCTGTTCTAATTCGTTTTTTACCATCGACAAGGTTTCAGAGCTTTTCTTAAGCAACGGCAGCTTTATCCTTCGTGCAATAATGCTGTTTGAATTAATTACAAATACAGCTCTTTTCGCTTTAATATTATTTAAGTCGAGCTCTTTTTTTATAATGGCTGCCATACTATCAATATCTTCCGTATCAAGCTTGCCTTCAGTAATATCAAAGGGTGCCTTAATGACTAAAGATTTTAAGATTGACAGCATTTCACCTTTTTTTGACACTTCTGCAATTTTTATATTATATTTATCAATTTCTATAGATAATAACCGACCCATAACCATCCCTTTTCTATAGCTTATTATTCCAAGGGGTCATTTACAAATTTTGGTATTAAAATTATATAAAAATTGTCATAATATGTCAAGGTGCCTATTTTAAAAAATGAGGTTAGGCATCTTAACTAAATTCAGAATGGCATCAATAATGTGAAATACCAATTTATTATTTCATTACCAAAAAATATATATATCAAAACAGATAAAGATATAAACGGAGCAAAGGGTATTTCATCTTTTCTGCTTTTAATTCTCAAGCTTAACAAAATTACTGATATAACAGCTCCTATTAGAAAGGAGAATAAGGTTATAAATAATATTCCTTTTATACCGAATATGAGCCCAAGCACTAACATAAGTTTTATATCGCCTCCGCCCATGGCATTTGTAATCAAGGCAATCAAAAGAAATAAACCAAATCCTATCGCTGCACCTATTAAGCTGTCTAATAATTGTTTGTTTATGATTATATAAGTAATTCCTATAAATAATCCGGTTACGTTTAAACTGTCAGGGATAATTTTGTGTTTTATGTCTATGATGCTTATGCTAATAAGCCAGCAGATTATTATTAAAGATAATAATTTCTCACCCATGTCTAAGCTTTACGGATACACTGTTTCAGTACCATTTTTAATTATAATCACACCATTACTGTAAGAAATGGCTAAATCAGATCCGTCTGATTCTCCATATTCATCAGTTTTAAATTCTATTTTGTCAAGATAGCTCGGAACTAAATCTTCAACAGTTATAGAATTTGTAGTATTATTTTGAACATAATACAGTTCTGCTGCCTTTGCAAGCATCTCAATTGTAGCTTCGTCCGCTTTTTCTTTAGCATTTTCTTGTACTTCCATAAATCTCGGCACTGCAATAGCCATAATAATGCCCAATACTGCCAATACCACTACCAATTCAATTAATGTGAATCCTTTTTTGCTTTTTAATTTTTTCACTAATCAAGACCTCCTATTTCTCCTATCGTTCTCCCATTGTATCACTGTACCGCTCGTACCATATCAAACATTGGAGTTACCATCGAAATTACTATAAATCCGATTATTATTGCCATAAATACAATCATCATCGGCTCAAGCATGGCAGTAAGCTTTGTTACCGTCGTATCCACTTCTTCATCGTAAAAATCTGCTGTCTTGTCCAAAATTTCCTCAATAGAGCCGGAGTCCTCGCCTATTTTAATCATTGAGTGAACCATAGGCGGAAACACTCCCTGACGTTTCAGGGGCTGTGACAAAGCATGTCCTCTTCTTACATCCTCTTTAGCTTCTAAAATTTTGCTTTTTATATATGTGTTACCGGTTACTCCCGATACGGTTTCAAGCGCCTGCAGCAATGGAACACCACTCCCCATAAGTGTTGAAAGAGTACGGGTAAAACGAGATGTTGCTACCTTTAAAACTAAATTTTTTACCACAGGTATCCGAAGTTTAAAATAATCTCCCTTAATTTTTATATTTTCATTTTTATTGATTGCAGAAATTAAAAGAACTAAAACCAAAATAAAAAAAACAATAATATACCAATAATTTTTAAGACCGTTATTTATGGAAATCATAACCTGTGTAACCTTTGGAAGATCTATACCGGAGCTTGAATACATTTCTACGAAGGTAGGCATAATTGTAGTTAATAAAAACATTACTACTGCAATACTTACAAAAATAAGTATAACCGGATATGTCATTGCTCCCTTAACCTTATTTTCTATCTTGTATTCCTTTTCAAAATGTATTGCCAGCCTGTTCATAATAACGTCTAAGTTACCGCTTAATTCCCCTGCTTCCACCATGCTTATAAGAATTGGCGGAAATACGTTCTTATGATGTGATAATGCCTCTGAGAAAGTATTGCCCTTTTGCAAATCTTCGTATATAAATCCTATTATTTTTGCTAATCTTTTGTTTTCTGTCTGCTGCCTCAGAATATCAAGTGAATTAACTATGGTCACACCTGCTTTTAACATGGCATAAATCTGCTTGCAAAATACCGCCAAATCCTTTGATTTAATTCTGTGGGAATTAAATCCTCTTAAGTTTGTATAATCGTCTGACTTATTTATATCTATTATTATGTAGTTGTTTTGTTTTAAGTAATTAGCTATCTCTGCTTCTGATTCTGCATCACGGCATATCTTTTGTTTTTTACCTGATTGATCTACTACACTGCATTTGTATACTGCCATAGTTACCTTCCATTTTTATAATCAATTGTTTTGGAAAGCGTATCATTTATATCCATGTTATCTCTCACATCAATCCAATTTATAAACTACCTGTGAATATTCTTCTATCGTTGTAATTCCCGATAATACTAATTCTCTGCAATTTTCCCTCAATGTCATCATTCCGCCCTTTTCTGCAGCTTTGGTGATTTCATCTATACTTTTGCTGCTTTGTATTGCTTCTCTTACTGTCTTATCGACCTTTAATATTTCATGAATCGCAATTCTTCCGCTATATCCTGTATTGAAGCATTTAGGGCAACCGGTTCCTCTTTGTAACGTTACGTCAAATTCTATATTCAGCAGGTTTTTTTCTGTTTCACTTGCCTTATATTCTTCCTTGCAATTAGGACACACTCTTTTTACCAATCTTTGGGCTACGATTCCTCTGACTGAAGCTGCAATTAAGAATGGTTTAATACCCATATCCTGCAATCTCATAATAGTTGACGGAGCATCGTTTGTATGCAAGGTAGAAATAACCAAATGGCCTGTTATAGCTGCTCTGACAGCTATCTCTGCCGTTTCTTCGTCTCTGATTTCCCCTACCATTATTATGTCCGGGTCCTGTCTTAATATTGATCTTAATCCAGTTGAAAATAATAATCCTGCTTTACTGTTAACCTGAACCTGATTTATACCTTCAATTTTATATTCAACAGGATCCTCAACCGTAATAATGTTTTTATTCATTTTATTAAGCTCGTTTAAGCTTGCATAAAGAGTCGTTGTTTTTCCGCTTCCTGTAGGTCCGGTTACTAATATTACTCCGTTTGGTACTCCTAATATAGCTTCAAACATTTCCATATTTTCGGGAGTAAAACCTAACTCTTTTTTAGTTTTTAAAAAATTACATCTGTTCAATAAACGCATTACTATTTTTTCACCGTAAACAGTCGGCAGAACAGATATACGCAGGTCAACTACCGTATCATCTATTTTCATTTCAATTCTACCGTCTTGAGGTAATCTTTTTTCGGCAATATTCATTCCTGCAATTATTTTAACTCTCGTTACTAAAGCGGATTGAGTGTGCTTTGATGGTGTTAATATTTCCTGTAATTCCCCGTCTATTCTAACTCTTACCCTTATTCTGTTTTCAAGGGGCTCTATATGTATGTCGCTGGCTCCCATTTTTAGGGCCTGTCTTATAAGTGAATTAATAAGACGAACAACCGGCGAGTTGCTTACGTTTATGTCTGTTTCTTCGTTTATTGCATCAAAATCTTCATTTGCTAAATTTTCTTTGTTAAAATCTTCTACCGCTTTTTCTGCACTTCTTCTCCCCATATATTTTTCTATGGCATAATTAATTTGTGCTTTTGCGGCTAACAAAATTTCCGCTTTTTTGCCTGATTCTATTTCGATATCTTCAATATCAAATATGTTTAACGGTTCACTCATTGCAACATAGATTTTATCGTTTACTGTTTTTAAAGGTATGGCACTAACTCTTTTAGCTAATTTTTCTGATATCAGTTTTGTTGCTTCTGCGTTTATATGAAAATTATCTAAATTGACTATTTCTATCCCTAATTGAACTGACAATGTGTTTAAAACTATTTCCTCGGTTACGCATCCATTTTCTATAAGAATCTCTCCGATCTTTTTACCGCTTCCTTTTTGTAACCTCAGACACTCACTAAGCTGCTCCTGTGTTATTTCTTTTTTTTGCAGAAGAATATCTCCAAGACGAGCTGTTTTGCTAAAACTATTCATAACTTATCCCTTTTATGTTAAAATTATCTATAATTGTAAATTATTACACATCCTATTAATTATATGAAAAATATGTTATTTTGTCAATTTATCTTACAATAAAAAAACCCGCCTGCACTTTGCTGAACGAGCTTTTTAATATTGTATTCTATTTATTTTTGCAGTCTCATTCACCTATTTATTTGCTCCTTACGTCGCATAAATTGGGAATTCGTTGCGAATGACCTATCATCCATTTTTCTTTCCCTTCGGTCAGAAAAATGGGATTAGGGCATCTTTCTTTGTTTATCTTTTGTAACAACACATGTTCCGCTTGCTCTGCATACTACTATTGGTTCTTCTAAGAAATCACAAGCCGAATCGTTTATATCTTTTCTCGGAACTATTACCTTTCTTGCTTCGAATTTCATTTTTCTTGAAGAGTTGCCTTGAGAAACTATTTCTCCTTCTGCTTCGATGTAATCTCCTGCATATACAGGTGCAAGGAACTCCACATTATCATAAGCTACAAACAATCCTTCATCTCCGTCGTTTCTGATTAACAGTTCTGTAGCTACATCACCGAATAGTCCCAGCATTCTTGCTCCGTCAACCAAATCTCCGCCGTAGTGAGCCTCATGAGCGCTCATTCTCAATCTGATTATTGATTTCATTTTTACCTCCAAATTTTTTGCTTTCCTCTTGCCACTTGCCTTTGTGACAAGCTAATTTTAACATTGAATTCAGAGGTTGTCAATTTTAATCGAAATTTATAGCTATTGTTTCCTCAACATTGAATGAATCCTCATTGTTTTCATTGTTTTGTTCAATGACTTCATTATTCGAAACACTAATTCCAATCCTGCTGAAACTATCTTTTACTTCATCAATTTTTTTCATTTTTAATAACTGCATTTCTAAAGATGATAGTTTTGTCTCAGCGTCACTTAAATTTTTCTGCGCAACTAACCTATCTATGGCTAAATTTGCTTTTTCATTTATTAAATCAATTGATTTTTTAAATTCTTCTTGAAGTTGATATCTTAACGCTTCATTTGACACCAAAAGCTTATCATTTTGTGTAATATTATCCTGTAATGATTTCATCAATGCAGATTGCTTTTCTTTCAATAAAGCCACTTCATCATTTAAAGCATCTATATTTTTATCCTTTAATTCAATATCAGCATTTAACTTTATAATAATCTCCGTCTGACAGGAAAGCTGAACACTTAATTCACCAACCTTTGTATTTAATTCAGCTAACTTACCGTCAGTCATATTTGCTTTTAAAAACTTAACCTCGTTTTTTTCTTCCTCTAACAAACGAGATAAATCAGCAACCGTATCCCGTTGTTTTTTAGATTCAATCCTCTCGGCTTTTAACATTTCCTTTTGAGCTTCGGTTTCTTTTATTGATTGCTCTAATTTTAATGTTAATTCACTTATATCATTATTCAATCTTTCAATTTTCTTTTTTAGAGAATAATTTTCCCCCTCTGTTACTTTAACTTGTTCTTCTAAGTATAAATTTTTATTCTTAAATGTAATAGCATTTTCAGCCGAATATTCAGAATCATCAAGCTTAATATCTTTTAATGATTTGGACATATTGTCATACTCCGCAGATAATCTATTTAACCGGGCTAATAATATTTCGTTATTTTTCCTTAAACTTTCCTTTTCCTGAAATAATGTTTGAAGATTTTTTGAAAATGTTTCTTGTGATTGCTGCTGCTGTTTTTTTATTAATAATAAGTACTCTTGGACTGAATTTTTTGTATAACCTCCAAAGATACTTTTTAAAACGCTGTCTAAATCCTGTTCTTCTGTTTTAACACGCAACATTTCAACTACATTAATATTGTCGTTTTCTACCATAGCAATCCTCCTAAATCAAAAATCTTCTCTTTTAATGCATTTATTTATTCAACTAATACAATATTATCCCCCATCGAAACTTTATTCGCTACCCCTTCAGCAAGCTCTAATATATGAGTGCACCCTTTTACTATTTTACCAATCTTCCATGGCTTAATCGTTTCCTTATATAACACCTTCATATCAGTAGACAAATATACTGCATCAATAGTAAATTTCATAAAAAAACAATGTATAGAAGAACAATCCGTCAATAATAGCCCCTCATTCATATTTAGTGTCTTTCTATTCATTAAGCCAATGAAACGAGTCCCAAAAGTATCTGCTTTTAAAACATTTTCAGCAATTATTTTATCATTACAAAGCACCTTCATTACATTCCACCAAATGTTTCAACTATGGAAACAACCGCCGGTCCCATGAGCACTATAAATATAACCGGGAAAATAAATAAAACCATTGGAATAAGAATTTTGATAGACATTTTATGTGCTTTTTCTTCAATTTTGCTTCTTCTGCTTTCCCTGATTGCAGCCGCTTGTGAATGTAAAATATTTTTTACTGATATACCTAATTTACTTGCTTGATTAATAGAGCCTGTAAAGGATTTTAAATCTTCAACATCACACCTGTCTCCAAGAAACTTAAGTGCATCCCTTCTGCTTCTTCCCATGGACATTTCTCTATAAGTAATATTTAATTCATCCACTAATGGTCCCTGAAAGTGTTGTATAATATGTAATATTGCCTGTTCAAAACCTAAACCTGCCTCCACATTGACACTAAGCATGTCCAAAACATCGGGAAGCTGGCGTTCCATTTTTTCTTTTCTGCTTGATATACGGCTCATTAAGCTGAAACGCATTACGGTAAATGCAACATAAGCACCAAATAATGGTGCAATTACAATACTAAAGATATTAATGTTTAAAATCAAAGCAATTATAAAAAACAAGGCTGAATTCCCGATTATTATTATAATCCTTATAGCTGTATATTCACTTGGCATTAATGATATGCCTGCTTGACGAAGCTGTTTTCTTAAAGCTTCTGATTTTTTATTATCTGATCCCTTTTCGGGGATAAACTTGCCAAGTGATTTAACCATAGATTCAGTCATGGGATTGATAAATCTCTCAGACAGTGATTTATTTAAATCATCATCCAACACAATCTCTCTCTCACTGTTTGTTAATTTTGACAAACGACCATTTATTCTATCATAATTTATTCCGCGACTATAAAGCGTAATGATAATAGTACTAAAAACAAATAATGCAAAAGCTAAAGATATATAAAGAGTCATATTTACCTCACATTTTTATATTAACAATTTTGTTTATAAAAGCAAAACCGATTATTTCTAATGCAATAGAAATACCAACCAAAATTTTCCCAAGAAATGAATCAAAAAAACCCTCAAAATAGCTTGGAGTCATTACCATAATTACTAAAATCAAAACTATAGGCAATAAACCGATTATTAATCCTGATATTCTTCCTTGAGCCGTCAATGTTTTTATTTCATTTTTAATTCTTATTCGGTCTCTTATAGTAGACGATATTGTTTCCAAAATTTCAGATAAATTGCTGCCAACCTGAGCAGAAATCAAAACGGCTGATACCAACAACTCCAAATCTTTATTTTTAGTTCTTTCAACCATATGGTTAAGCGCATCCTGCTGCTTCACACCATAATGTATCTCTCTTAACACTTTAGAAAATTCTGTGGATATAGGCGGCTGCATTTCAGCAGCAATATTTTCTATGGATTGTATAAAAGTAAAACCTCCCTTTATGCTGTTTCCCATAATTATTGTTGCATCACCAAGCTGTTTATTAAACAATTCCTCACGTTTTTTGCGTGCATTATTAAGCAAAAATGGTGGAATTGCAATACCTATAATAGAAAGTGCAACGGCAGTAACAATACTGCCTCCTAAAAACAGCACAATAGCTGAAGGAATTAATGTTAATCCAAACCACAAATAAATGAATTCATTGGGCTTTAGCTTTATGCCCGAGGATATGATGTGGTAAGAAAATTCTTTGCTTGCAAGCTTAAATCTATCCTTTTTTCTTTTATTTTGTTCCTCTGATTTTTCTTTTATGAACTGTTCTTGTACATCATCTACATTATTTTCCTTAAAATATTTAGATATTCTGTACCTTACATGTTTATTGCCCATTTTTGAAAACAAAAGAATAAATATAAAATATACTAATATTGCCAAAATTATCGTAATTAATATAATATCCATATTTTTTACCTCAATTTGCAAACCAATCATCTCTTACGAGGATACCGCTGGATGCAAGTTTTTCAACAAAGTTCGGACGAATCCCGGTTGCTGTGAAACTGCCTTTCATTTTACCTGATGAATCAACACCTTCTACTCTGTATGTAAATATGTCCTGGAGCGTGATTGTATCTCCTTCCATACCAACAACTTCAGTTATATTCACAACTTTTCTGGAACCATCCTTCAACCTTGATTGATGTACGACTATATCCAAACCTGATTGAATTTGTTCTCTTATTGCCCTTACAGGTAAATCCATACCTGACATTAAAACCATTGTTTCCAAACGTGACATTAATTCTCTTGGAGAGTTGGCATGTGCAGTAGTTAAAGATCCATCGTGACCGGTATTCATTGCTTGAAGCATATCCAAGGTTTCTCCCGAACGAACCTCACCTACGATTATTCTGTCGGGACGCATACGCAGTGAGTTTTTAACCAAATCCCTTATGGAAATTTGACCTTTACCTTCTAAGTTTGGTGGTCTGCTTTCAAGTGTGACAACATGATCCTGCATTAACTGAAGCTCTGCGGCATCTTCTATAGTAACTATACGCTCATTGTTAGGTATGCAGCTTGATAAAACATTCAATAAAGTAGTTTTTCCGCTGCCGGTACCGCCGGCTACAATTATATTCATTCTGCCCTTTACGCATGCCTCCAAAAAAGAAACCATTTTAGGCGATATTGAACCAAATTTTATAAGATCATTGGCGGTAAATGGTTTTTTAGAAAATTTACGTATGGTCATACTTGGACCTACCAATGACAATGGTGGTATAACTGCATTAAAACGCGATCCATCAATTAGGCGGGCATCAACCATAGGACTTGATTCATCAACCCTTCTCCCAACCTGTGATACAATTCGGTTTATGATATTCATAACATGAGTGTTATCCTTAAACACAACATCAGATAGCACCAACTTGCCTTTTCTCTCCACATATACACGATGAGGTCCGTTTACCATTATTTCTGTTACTTCATTGTCATTCAACAATACTTCAAGAGGACCTAATCCCATTACATCATTGTATATTTCCTTTAACAACCTTGAACGCTCTGTTCTGGAAACATGAGGTGCTTTTACCTCAATCAATGATTCCATTATTTTTAACAGTTCCTCTTCCTTATCACCCTTAATATCTAACAAGCTTAAATCTTGCTGATTTACTTTTTCGATAAAATCCCGATGGACACGTTCCTTTAAATCCGCATATTCATCAATGTAAACATTCTTGTTTGCGGCAGTTACATCTGTTGCATTTTCTTCAGCGACAGATGTTTTTTGCTTTTCAAGACGATCTAATAAACTCATGTCCTACCACCCTTATTGTTTTTTATTAAAAATGCTGAATTTCTTTCCTAATCTCTTATTATTTTTGCCCATGATACTGTAATTGGAAGAACCTTTTATCAATACATCAGACAATAAGCTTACAGATTCGCTAAGCTTACTGTTAGGTGCCCCTGTCACAAAAGGTACTCCTCTGTTTAATGCATTAACAGCCACCTTATAATCACTCGGTATCTTAGCCCATATGGGGTAACCTATAATTCTTTGAACATCGTTAATTGTGATTGAATTTATATCAACTGCTTTGTTCACTATTAATCTGACCTTATCTGTTTGTTGCAACGATTCTAATATGGCAATACTGAGCTTTGAATTTCTTAAAATTGATATATCAAGCCCTGTAACAAAAAATATAATCGAAGATGCTTCTATGGCTGTCATTGTTACATCGTTAAAAGAAGGAGAAGTATCAACAATTACATAATCATAATAAGAACGAAGCAAGCTTAGCAAGCTTTGTACTTTCTCTGCAGAAACCAATTCTGCATACTCAGGGCTTTTAGGAGCACACAGCAAATGGACACCGCTTGAATGTACAGCCATATAACTTCTCACGGAGTCTATGTTTGGAGTCATAACATCCTGTACCAATTCAGTTATAGTATCTTTGGGCTCAATATCAAGGAAAATATGTAAATCACCAAATTGCAAATCTAAATCTATCAAAGCAACTTTTTTACGCTTTTCAGCTAATTTTACAGCTAAGTTTGCTGCTATAGTACTTTTCCCGAGACCGCCTTTTGCACCAAAAATAGTTATAACAGTTGAAGCCCATACCAATGTGTCTTTATCACTTAAAGATTTAATACGCAATGATTCATTATTATAAATCGTCTTGATATATTCGCCGAATTCCTTAGGTGAAGAAGGAAATTCGGTAATATTATGACATCCTGCTGCAACAGCAGCTTGCATAGTTTCAATATCTAAATTCTCAGCAACTAAAATTATAAAGGAACGAGGTCTGTGAAGAGTTATACGCTCAGCTAAGCTAAGTACATCCGTATCGCCTGCTCCCAAAGTCATTATTATAATATCAGGAGATGTGTTTTCTATTTTATCCAAGGCAACTGAACCACCTATGGATTCCCCGATTACAGCAATATCTGCATCATCTATCATCGACCTAAGAGCACCTATATTTCTTTCCATTTTGCTGATTAATAAAACCTTAATTCTCATTTTTGCCCCCTTGTCCATTAATTAATTATGATATCGTCAAATTTTATAGTTTTAGGTGCAACTATACCGTCGTCTAAAGGAGACCTTAATATTAACCTGAGTTGTCCTTTATATTCCGCCATACTAAGTTCCATAGCCTGAGCTGTTGTTACCTGCAGCGTAACCGATGTATAAGCCAATCCTGTTTCGGGATTTATTATTTTTCCTTCCTGTGATAATACATCATCCACTGCTAAAACAATAATATTTTCAGCAAGCATGGTTGTGTAATCTATAACTTTTTCTTCGCCATCCGGTTGTTTTTCCGGTCTTTGAAATTGAGCTATAATATCAACAGTATTTTTAGGTTTTATCATACCGACTAATCCTGACAAATTCCCTACTCCTATGGAAACAGCACGCATGCCGGGCTTTATTTCATAAGCAAGAGTTCCGTCTCCCCCGCCCCCTTCAGGTGATATTAATTTAGTTGACAAAACCTGCTCTCCTGCTGTAATTTCATACTTGGAAAATTTTCCGACGGCAGCAGCTTCATTTAAAACTGCTTCCTTGTGAGCTGCTTCCGCCGGTATCTCCGATATCTCAACCATTTCTGCTGTTATGGTCGTATTAGGAGGAATATTTATGGATGCTGTCAACACCCCGGTCTTTACAACCTCAACACTTGTTTTTTCATCCAATGAGTTAAGAAAATTATATAAAAGGACAGCAGCAATAACTGCCGTCACAAATGCCAAAATTTTTACTTTTTTCATATGTCCACTCCCGTATGCCTTTATTTAATAGTCAACCAATTTAGCTGCTCTTACACCGTAATCATTCATAATTACTCCGGTTTCCGTATCACCTGCTGTTATATAATTACTAACATATGATGATGTTACTATACTGATTTTCTGTTGATTTTGATTATTTCCTTCAAGGTTAGTTATTTTAAATGTTACAAATCCCACTATTCTCAACACTCCATGAACATCCTCCTGAATAACAGGTATTGTTGCATTTTGTCCAATCACTATTTTACCTTCTACTAAAACGGGCATTGTACCGGAATTTGTTGTAACAGGATCTCCTATATTTACTATACTGTTAAAGCCACCGCTTTCCATGGCACTTTTGTAATCTCCTCCAGGCAGTGCATTGTTGAAATTAGTAATACTTACAAAATTAATTGCTCCCCTCCAGCCCTCATTTCCGGCTAAATCAAATTCCTCTTCGAAATCATCTCTCATATCATCTTCATCAATACCATCAAGTTTTTGAGGTCCAAGCTTCAATGTTAAATTTTGTCCCATTAAACCTTCATCTATAATTTTATCCATAACAGTCTTGGGTAACGCAAGTGGTAATAAACCTGTTACTCCGCTGACCTTTAATAATTTTGCAGTTGCTTTCTTGTTAACTGTACCCTTATTTATACCGAAAATCCTTGCAAAATAATATGGAAATTCATTGCTGCCGTCAACAGTTAATCCGATTATTTTACCATCCTCATATACAGGTGTTAAGCTGCTTTCTGTTATATCTTCAATATCATTTAACTCTGCATACTTTATTGCCGCATTTACGGCGTTGTTCCACTTAGGTGAAGATGTATTGTCAGCAGGTAATTCTCTGACAGCTGCTAAAGCTATGCTATCCAACCCTTTTTGCATAATTGATGTTTCGTTGTATTTCACTCCCAAATCTATAGCAAAAGCTGAAAAACCCATTATAATTACCATCAACAATGCTACTATAACAATAACATTACCGTTTTCTTCATTTTTTAGTTTTGTAAAGTATTTTTTATTTTTCAAAATATCACCACCTCATTAATACTATTTTTCCACCCTCATTGTTGTTTCCGCTTGTATAGGAAATTTACCGTCGCCATCATTATCTAATATAGCTCTAAGAATAGGCGTTAGAATAATAACTTTGCCGGATAATTTAACCTTTACCTTTTTACCGTCATTGACATCATCGTCCTCCGGGATTATGTTATCAACAGCTAAATCTACAAGTTTAACATAATCGTTAATTATTTCTGATGCTTTAGTAGTCGCTGTTGTTGTATTCATACTGTCAAAATAATAATGTATTGCAATATACCTTGCTGCTTCTCTGCTTGCATTGTTTGCTGCCAGCTGATTATGAAAAATCCATCCAAAATCAATTACCCCCCCGATAAACAACAAAAGTATAGGGAGCACCAATGCAAACTCAACCATTGCCTGTCCTTTTTCTTTTTTAAAAAAACGTTTAAGTTTCAGTTTTCTCCCTCCCCTTTTAGGTAAAAACACCGAACCCGACCAAAAGGACGGGCCGGTGTTTTTGAAGAATAGTTATTAGTTTGATACTGCTGAACTTGGATCATTAAGTACATCTGAAGCTTGAGTAAATATGTTATCTAATCCGCCTTGAAGTGCAACTAACGCTCCAATAAGAACAACTGCCACTAAAGCTATGATCAAGCCATACTCAACCATACCTTGTCCACTTTCTTCATTTTTTAACCAATTCATTAATTTTTTCATTTTGTAACCCCCATTTTTTTTTTTTTATTTATTAATAATGTGAAGTTATATTCACAGTATTACAAATTAAGAAACATTGTGTTTATGTAAAAAAACACTGATTGTTGCTCTAAAAAGTTATTTCGCTTATAGTTTTTTCATATAGTACTTCATTGGCTGCAACACCAAGTAAAGATAATGAACCTATAATTGCCATAGCAACTAAAGCAATTATTAAGCCGTATTCAACCATACCCTGACCATCTTCTTCATTTCTGAACCAATCAATTTTCTTTTTCATATGTTCCCCCTTAGAACTATACTAAAGTTAATAATGCAGAGATGTAACCCGTTATCATAAACGGTGCAAATGGAAGCATTGTTGATAAATATATTTTCTTAAGTGCCATACCCGATAATATGAATACTGTCAATACAACCGCCATAATTCCTATTGCCGTTATAATTAACGGATAGCCTAAGCTGATTCCCATAACCCCTGCAAGCTTCACATCTCCTGCTCCCACTTTGCCAAATCCCACAAAGCCGGCAACAGCTGTAAAAACCACCATCATCACAATCATACTGATTGCTGCCCCCATTAAAGCTTTAAATCCAAAATATGTTATTTGAAAAGCTATACCAAGTATTAAAATTACTAATACTAATTCATTTGGTATAATTCTAATTTTCACATCTATGTATGCAATTATTAATCCTAATGTCATAAGAACAGCTAACATAGCAGCATACAACATGTTATGCATTTGATAAAATGAATACCCCCAGATCAGTCCGGTAAGTAGGCATAAAAGCATCACTATATTAAAGCTTTCTTTACCTATTCCCGTATAATGCTTTCCCTTCTTGTATTGCATAATTCTTTGAAAAAATTCAGGAATTTTATAACCAATAATTAATCCTGCTATTCCAATGATTATTGATAAAAATAATTTCATATATACCTCTACTAATTTAATTTCATAGATTACTGATTAATTAATTTTATATGAAGCTATAAATCCTAAGAAAATCACTGATAAAACTATAAGAACAAAATATATGAACAGGGTTTTATCAACTAAACCATTTTAAATTAAACTGCTAAGTTTTATTTGATTTTTAAGCTGCGTCACTAAAAAGCTAATAATCAGAGTTATCATTGCTATTACTTTAGGCAAATAAAAGTGATCTGTTTCTCCCCCAAGTGGAACAAATACTAATGGAATACCTGCCAAAGTATATAAAACGGTGAGCTTTACTGTTTTATTTAATTTTTCTATCTTATGCTCAGCATTTTGGACTAAACATATTTTATCGTTTGTTATATTCAATGATAACTCCGTCTTTCATATTTTTTCTTTGTGTTTAGTCAAAGCTCACTATCAATTTCTCTTTATCCGGTAAACTTATTCTTTTTGCGAATAACTGAGCAAACTCTTCGTCAAGATTAATGTGTTCGTTATAGAATTTTTCCTTAATTTCAGAAAGCATGTCCATGAATGTTCCCAAATCATACTCTGCCTTGTCAGCTCTGTTTTTCTGAATAGTCAACTGTTGCTGAAGCATTGTGCTGGATTCTAAATACTGCTTTGTTTCAAACTCCAAGTTTGCAATTTTCTCGCACATGCCTCCGAATTCATCTCTAAAACCGTTGATTTTATAGCTTACTAATTTCGACTTTTCTAAATTCAACTCTATTTCTGCGTTTTGCGCTTTCTTTTTTTGTTCATCAAGCTCAGCTAAATTTGAATTTACTGTATCCTGTAAGCTGCTAATCTTTTGCTTAAATATTGCTAAGTCCATATCTATTTTTTCATTGCGGGATTTTTCTATTTCAAGTTGATGTCTTAAATCCATAGAAATTCTGTCTGCTTCACTTATTTTATGGTCCTTAGCCGAAACTGCCTCTTCAATTTCTACTATTCTTTCTTTTAGATTAATATTTTCATATTCATATCTGTCTGCATTTTCTTTTAATTGATCATATTTGAAGATAGATTGATTCAACAGCTCCTCGTATGCTTTTATCTCTTCTTCCATTTTTATTTTTTCTTCATTTAGAGCCGAAACCAACTTACTATCTTCTGACATTTCAGATATTCTTACTGTTAATGAGTCGTTGTCAGTTTCCAATACAGCAACTCTTTTTATTAATTGTTGATTTTCATTTTTAAATTTTGTTGCATTTTCATTTATATTATCAATTTCATCCCGTGAAATACTTAGTTGACTTGCTAATTCATTTCTTTCTTCTGTTAATTGACTGTTTTTCTTATTAAGCTCTTCGTATGTAAGTTCAAAATCAGATAGCTTTTTATTTATTTCATCAATTTTAAGAAGAGATTCATTTAATGCTTTTTCTAATTCTTTCTTAGATTCTGTCATTTGATGAATTTCACTTTTCATCAAAGAACTCTCTAAATTATACTTCTCTCTAAGTGAGACAATAGCGGTTTCTTTTCGAATGCATTCGCTCTTGTATGTATTCAAATCAAATTTCAACTCATCAAAATTTGTAAGTAAACTGTCCTTTGAATCTAATTCTATGTTAATCTTTGACCTTAAAGAAAAAATTTCATCTGTTGCTTTTTTGTTATCTAATTCTAATTTTTTTAATTTTTCTTCCAAAGTTAATATGTAATTTGTAACGTCTTCTTCATTTAAGCCGCCAACAACTTTTGTTCTGAACTGTTGACGTATACCCTCATGATTCAATCTTTTCTGAAGTTTTTTAAATTCACTTAAATCTGCATTATTGCCTGATAAAGTATTTGGATCTGACATAAAATCAATCCCTCCTTTACAATAATAAAAAAACTGCACGCCTAGGCATGCAGTTAAGCAGACACATCAATAGATATATCAAAATAGACATATCAAAACAGACATATCAATCACTCATCGGCAACCTGGCAATCATAGTAAAAACTTTAGACCCATGGCTTTGCGTCCTTACCTTTCGGTAAGTTTGCTATTATCGTAGTAGTATATATTGTACCCTGCATTTTTAATAATGCAAGATATTTGAATTCCTTTTTAGCCACTATTGACAATTTTTATCAATAAAAAACTGCACACCCCAGGCATGCAGTTAAGTAGACATATCAAAATAGACATATCAATCACTCATCGGCAACCTGGCAATCATAGTAAAAACTTTAGACCCATGGCTTTGCGTCCTTACCTTTCGGTAAGTTTGCTATTATCGTAGTAGTATATATTGTACCCTGCATTTTTAATAATGCAAGATATTTGAATTCCTTTTTAGCCACTATTGACAATTTTTATCAATAAAAAACTGCACACCCCAGGCATGCAGTTAAGTAGACATATCAAATAGACATATCAATTACTTTTCGGCAACCTGGCAATCATAGTAAAAACTTTAGACCCATGGCTTTGCGTCCTTGCCTTTCGACAAGTTTGCTATTATCGTAGTTATTGATTACATTGTACTCCACTTTTAAAAATAATGCAATAGTTTTTTTAAGAAATTTGTAAGTTTTTATTAATTCTTTTTTAAGATTGTTAGTTTTTGTTGAAAAATACGCGAATTCAGTAGGATGACAAATTCCAGTCTCGTTCACCAATTTATTCGCTCGCTTCTCTCGCATAAATTGGGAACTCGTTGCGAAAGACCTACCGCTATTTTTCAGAAAAAACACTCTAAAAAATAGGGTTAGGGCTTCTTAATCCTTAAAAGCATCCTTCATTTTACCGAAAAATCCTTTTTTATCTTCCTTATCTGTGTTTTCACCCATTTCGGATGCAAATTCATGTAATAATGATTTTTGTTTATCTGTAAGCTTTTTAGGAACCTCTATTTTAACTCTTACATATTGGTCTCCTTTACCCGCTCCTCTTAAATTTTTAATTCCTTTATTTTTCAATCTGAATACAGTTCCTGTCTGCGTTCCTTCCGGTACCTCATACTTAACTTTACCCTCGATTGTAGGAACCTGAATCGAACCGCCTAATGCTGCTTTTGTAAATGAAACAGGAATTTCACACCAAACGTCGTTTCCGTCTCTTTCAAATATTTCGTGTGGCTTAACATTTAAATAAACATATAAGTCCCCTGAAGGACCTCCTCGTTCTCCGTGGTTTCCTTCGCCTCTTAAAGGTATTACAGAACCGGTGTCAACGCCTGCAGGTATATTGATGGATAGCTTCCTCGATTTCTTTTCCTTACCGGTTCCGCTGCATGTTGTACATGGTTCTTCCACCACTTCACCTATACCACCGCATGTTGTACATGTCTTTGTGCTTGCAAACTGTCCAAACGGTGTTCGTTGCACTGTTCTTATGTTACCTGAGCCGTTACATGTAGGGCATGTTTTTTTGCTTGTGCCTGTCTTTGCTCCTGAACCGTCACAAACGTGACATTTTTCTATACGATTAATTTTAATTTCTTTCTTTGTTCCAAACGCTGCTTCTTCAAAGGTTATATCAAGCTTTATTTTAAGATCGGAGCCCGCCTTTGGCCCTGTTCTTTGAGTTCTTGCTCCGCTAAAGCCTCCTCCAAAGAAATCTCCGAATATATCTCCGAATATATCTCCAAAATCATTAAATCCTGCTCCTCCGCCAAACCCTGAGTTCTGATCAAATGCAGCGTGTCCGAATTGATCATATTTTGCTTTTTTATCCAGGTCACTTAAAATTTCATATGCTTCGTTTACTTCTTTAAATTTTGCTTCTGCTTCTTTATTGCCAGGATTTAAGTCGGGATGATATTGCTTAGCTAATTTTCTAAATGCTGACTTTATTTCTTTCTCATCTGCATCCTTGCTGATTCCCAGTATTTCGTAATAATCTCTTTTTGCCACTCTTTCACCACCTTGTCACATACATTAACCAAGCTAAACCCTTTTTGGGGATTTAGCTTGGTACTTTAATATTAGATACGCAGTCTCGTTCATCGATTTATTTATTATCGTCATCGTTTATTTCTTCAAAATCTGCATCTACTACATTATCATCGTTAGGTGCTTCGTTTTGGCTAAAGTTTGGATCACCTTCAGGTTCGCCTTGTGCACCTGTTTGAGCATAAAGCTTTTGAGCAAGGTCATTAAATACCTTTGTTAGCTTTTCGGTTTTATCCTTCATTTGGTTTGTATCGTTACTTTCAATTGCTTTTTTAAGCTCGTCTGCTGCTGTCTGAGCTGCAGCTTTTTCTTCTGCAGAAATTTTTCCTTCTAAATCCTTTAAGGTTTTTTCTGTCTGGTATACTAATGTATCTGCATTATTTTTGATTTCGATTCCTTCTTTTTTCTTTTTATCTTCTTCAGCATATTGTTCAGCTTCTTTAACTTTCTTTTCTATTTCAGAATCTGGCATCTTAGTTGAAGCGGTAATTGTAATTTTTTGTTCTTTTCCTGTACCTAAATCCTTAGCGCTTACATTAACTATACCGTTAGCATCAATATCAAATGTCACTTCTATTTGAGGGATTCCTCTCGGAGCCGGAACGATACCTGTCAATTGGAATCTGCCTAATGTGATATTGTCAGCTGCCATTTGTCTTTCACCCTGCAATACATGGATGTCAACTGCAGGCTGATTGTCTGCGGCGGTTGAGAATACCTGACTCTTTTTAGTTGGTATTCTTGTATTTCTGTCTATTAATTTAGTGAATACTCCGCCTAATGTTTCAATTCCTAATGATAATGGTGTAACATCAACCAGCAATATATCATTTCCGAATTCACCTGTTAATACTCCGCCTTGTATGGCCGCTCCCAATGCAACGCATTCATCAGGGTTAATACCCTTATGAGGATCTTTTCCTGTCAATCTTTTTACTGCATCCTGAACAGCAGGAATTCTTGTTGACCCACCTACAAGCAATACTTTATCTATATCATTTGCTGTTAATTTAGCATCTGCCATTGCCTTTTTAACCGGCTCTACTGTTTTTTCTACCAAGAATGATGTTAATTCATTGAATTTAGCTCTTGTTAAGTCCACGTTCATATGTTTCGGACCTTCCTGAGTTGCTGTGATAAACGGCAAATTTATGTTTGAAGTCATAGCGCTTGACAATTCCTTCTTAGCTGTTTCTGCTGCTTCTTTTAATCTTTGAAGTGCCATTTTATCTTTTCTTAAATCTATGCCATTTTCCTTTTGGAACTGATCTGCTAAGTAATCTATAATAACCTGGTCAAAGTCGTCTCCGCCAAGCTTATTGTTTCCTGATGTTGCTTTAACTTCGAAAACGCCATCACCTATTTCAAGTATTGAAACGTCAAATGTACCTCCACCAAGGTCATATACCATGATTGTCTGCATATGATCTTCCTTGTCAACTCCATATGCTAAAGCCGCGGCAGTCGGTTCATTTATTATTCTTTTTACTTCAAGTCCGGCTATTTTACCTGCATCCTTAGTTGCCTGTCTTTGGCTGTCTGAGAAATAAGCAGGTACTGTGATAACAGCTTCTGTAACTGTTTCACCAAGATAGCTTTCTGCATCTGCTTTTAATTTTTGAAGTATGAATGCTGAAATCTCCTGTGGTGTATATGATTTGCCGTCAATATTAACTTTATGATTTGTACCCATTTCTCTTTTAATAGATGAAATAGTTTTATCTGGGTTTGTAACTGCCTGTCTTTTTGCAGTTTCACCGACTAATCTTTCTCCCTCTTTTGTGAATGCAACTATTGAAGGTGTAGTTCTTTTTCCTTCTACATTTGCTATAACAACGGCTTCTCCGCCTTCCATAACAGCAACACAAGAGTTTGTTGTTCCTAAGTCAATTCCTATAACTTTACTCATTTTATTCCTCCATAAATAAATTTAAATTGAATACTAATTAACTTAAATAGGTTTTCATTATTTGTATTTTTTATTTGAATCGCCAAGACAGGCAATTGATTTGCGATTGACGAACAATGTTTTTCCCATTGCTAATCTATTGCTTATCTATCGCTAATCTATCGTCTACATATTCTGACCATTGATGGTCTTATGCATTTATCTTTTACAGTATAACCTTTTTGCAGCACATCAATTATGATTCCATCATCATATTTATCATTGTCTTCAAAGCCGACACCGTAATGTACATTATGATCAAAAGGTTTATGCAGTGCTTCTATTTCCTTTAAACCTTTTTTGTTAAGAATGCTCATAAACTGATCATACACCATCTGAACGCCTTCTTTGAATGAACTTCCTTCTGAGTTCTCGGCAGACAATGCTCTTTCAAGATTATCTGCTACTGGCAGTAAATCTAATATAAAATCAGAAACTGTATTGCTGTAAGTTGATATTTTCTCTTTCTCTGTTCTTGCCTTATAGTTTAAAAAATCTGCTTGTAATCTTACTAATTTGTTGTTTAGCTGTTCTATTTCTTCATTTTTAGTTTCTTCTGAGTCTTTTATTTCTTCAGTTTCTTGATTATCAGCAATTGTTTCTTCATATATATTTTCATTATCTTCTTTGAAAATTTCTTCATCATGCTTTTTTGTCTTAGCCATATCACTACTCCTCTTTATCATCATTAAAGTTTTGACTTATTATTTCATTCATTGCTTCTGACATGGATTTAACCGTTGAAATTACCTTGTTGTAATCCATTCTTGTAGGACCGATAACCCCTATTTTACCTATGAGCTTGCCATTAATTTTATATGTTGCTGTTATTAAACTGCAATCTCTTAATTCGTTATATTGATTTTCATGACCTATACTTATGTCTAAAGCATTTTCTCCGGTTATCTGAAACAATTTTGCTAAACTGTTTTTATCTTCAATAAATGAAATAAATTCTCTCGCTTTAACTACGTCATTGTATTCCGGCAAATTTAATATATTCGTTATACCATCGGCATATATGTTGAAATCTTCTAATTTGCCTATTTGCTCCATTAGGTACGGAAGTAATTCAAAAAGTGAATCTCCGCTGCTCTCTCTTATATAATAAAGCTCTTGAATTATATTATTTTTAACGGAATCAATATCACCTAATTTATGTCCACACATCTTTTCTGTAAGAGTCGAAGATATTTTATCCATCTGTTCCGGAGGTATCGGACTGTTTAAATTAATCATAACTTGCTTTACTATATCTGAGTTTAGAATTAATACAAGCAGCACTTTCCTATCTGTTACAGGTACCAATTGAATTCTTTTTATTATTGCTTGCTTAAGCTGAGGTGCAACAATAAATGAAGTATATTTTGTGAACTGAGAAAGTATACGTACCGAATTCTTAAAAACAAAATCCATTTCATTAGCTTTCTCTTCTATTATATCTCTCAGCTGATGTAAGTTTGCATTGTTGGATGATTGAACCTTTTTCCATAAATCATCCACATAATATCTGTATGCTTTATCAGTAGGTATTCTTCCTGCTGAAGCATGGGGTTGGATTAAAAAACCCATTTCCTCCAAATCAGACATTTCATTCCTGATGGTTGCAGGACTTACTCCAAGCTCATATTTTTTTGAAATTGTCCTTGAGCCAACTGCTTCAGCATTATCAATATAGCTTGCGATAATTGCTTTAAGTATTTTAATTTTTCTTTTATCCAAAGACATTTCATTCACTCCTTTGTTAGCACTCACATTGATTGAGTGCTAAATCCATAAATATAAGATACTACTTAACTGTTGTTTTGTCAATAGAAATTATAAAAAAATGTCACCCTGCGTGCAGCGAAGGGGCTCGATGAAAAATAGGGTTAAATCATAAATTCTTCTATTACATAATTTGATATATCCATACCTTTTTGGGTCAGTTTAATATTGTTTTCACTTAAGTCAATCAAATTGTTTTTGTGTAAATAATTAATCTGCATCTTATACATTCCCTTGAAATCAGTCGAAAATTTATTATTGAATTCATTGATATTTATTCCTTCGGTCAATCTTAATCTAAGCATGATGTATTCAAACATCAAATCATCCTCGCTTAATTCTTCATGTGTAATTCTTTCAAACTTATTTGATTTTAAATTTTCACAATATAAATTCAAATCCGAAAGATTGCTGAACCTGATATTGTTTAAAAATGAATGGGCTGAAGGTCCTAATCCGATATATTCTTCCTGATTCCAATATTTAAAATTATGCTTGCATTCGTACCCCTTTAATGCAAAATTTGAAATTTCATATTGCATTAAATTACGCTTCTCCATTGCACTTCTGCCTGCATAATACATTTTTCTTTCTTCATCTTCTTCGGGCATAGTTATTTTATTGCTCTGCTCCATTATGTAAAGAGGCGTTTCTTTTTCTAATTTTAGCGAATAAAAGGATATATGTTTTATATCTTTTTCTATGATTCTGTCAATAGTATTTTCTATGTCCTTAACATTTTGGCCCGGAATATTGAACATAACATCTGCATTTATGTTTTCAAACCCGTTCTTTTTAGCCCTGTCTATCGAACTCAGTGCTTCATCACCGTTATGTATTCTACCAATTTTTTTAAGTATTTCATCATTTAATGATTGAATTCCTATACTTAATCTGTTAATACCTATTTTCTTATACGCTATTAAGTTTTCGTGAGATAATGTATTGGGATTTGCTTCCACTGTTATTTCCGCATTTTTGTCTATTACAATCAAATCATTTATCGATTCAATAATTCTTTTTAAGTTAGAAGGTTTTATAATTGTAGGCGTGCCTCCGCCGAAAAATATTGTATCTGCTGTAAAAATGCTTAATTTTTCTTTATAGCCTTTAATTTCATTTAATATTGCTTCTATGTACTTGTTTTCTGCTTCATAATCCCATTTTACCGAATAAAAATCGCAATAATTGCATTTTTTCTTGCAAAATGGGACGTGTACGTATATACCTAATCTTTTCATAATACCTCTTAATTATTTTCTTTTATTGTCATCCGGCATGCATAATCTCTACCATTGAACATAAAAAGGAGCTGAATTTCAGCTCCGATTATATCATTTCTTATTTAATTATTCAATTTATTTTGCTTTAGCTGTTTTTTCGAATACAGATCTGTCTATTTCACCTTCTGTTGCAGCAACAACTACCGAGCACGCAGCATCACCTGTAACGTTAATCATTGTTCTCATCATATCAAGAATTCTGTCAACACCTGCAATAATTGCAATACCTTCGATTGGTAATCCAACTGAATGCAGAACCATACCAAGCATTATCATACCTGCTCCCGGAACTCCGGCAGTACCGATTGAAGCCAATGTTGCTGTCAATATAATAGTAATCTGTGCACCGATAGATAATTCAAGTCCATATATCTGAGCGATAAAGAATGCACAAATACCTTGATAAATAGCTGTTCCATCCATATTGATGGTTGCACCTAACGGAAGCGTAAAGCTGCAAATTGATTTTGAAACACCTAAATTTTCTTCACATCTTTTCATGCTGATAGGTAATGTTGCCGAACTGCTGGCAGTTGTATAAGAAAATACCATCGCTGGAGCTATTCCCTTAAAGAATTGTAACGGTGATACTTTTGCAATTCCCCAAACGGTTAAAGAATAAGTCAGTATTGCATGTAAAGCACAACCTACATATACTACTATTATTAATTTTAACAGCGGTAAAAGAACGGATGGTCCATTAACAGCAACTACAGGTGTAATTAATGCAAATACTCCTATAGGAGCAAATTCCATTATTACAGCAATTATTTTATACATTACTTCTGCAAATGAATCAAAAAAGCTTTGTAAATTCTTGCCCTTTTCGCCAATTCCGATAATACCTGCTCCAATTATCAATGCAAAGGCAATAACCTGAAGCATATTACCGTCAACAAGTGCTTTTAAAGGATTAGCAGGTATAATGTTTAACAATGTTTCAATTACATTTGGAGCTGCTGCTATTTCATATGTTGCATCAACTGGAATAGTATAACCGCCGCCTACATTTGTAACATTAGCTAAAACAAGACCGATAGTAACGGCAAATGCTGTTGTAACCATGTAAAAACCCACCGTCTTCCCACCGATTCTTCCAAGCTTTCTAACATCGTCCATACTGCATGCACCAACTACTAATGAAGAAAATACCAATGGCACGATTACCAATTTAATAAGATTCAAAAATAATGTTCCAAATGGTTTAATGTAATTATCCGCGATTTCCGGATTCGGCTGAAGAATAATTCCTAAAACAATACCTAATGCCAATCCTATGAAAATCTTTGTTGTAAGTTGCATCTTTTTCATAGATAATAGTTCCTCCTTCTTTTTTTATGAAAACCTTTATCTATTATACCTTATTTTTTTTATTTTGTCTCTAAATATTTTTCTTAAAATAGCAAAATAATTGTCAATATTTCTTAATATTCAACGAAGACAAAGCAGACGGGCATTTTCACAACTTACATCATCTCGTCACATGCATACAATACTACAGATGAGGTTACAACTCCTGCAGTTTCAGTTCTCAAAATCCTTTTACCTAAAGTTACAATATGAGCTCCGATGCTCCTAAACATTTCTATTTCTTTTATATCAAACCCGCCTTCAGGACCTATTATTATATAATAATTTTGTTTGGCAGAGGATAAAACATCCTTCAATGTTGAGACATTTTCTAATTCATAAGGAACCAAGACAACCGGCTCTTCTTTTTTAATCTTTTCGATAAGTTCTTTTACTGTCATTATATCTTCAACAGCGGGTACAATATTTCTTTTGCTTTGCTTTGAAGATTCCTTTGCAATTTTTCTCCATCGATCCAATTTCTTCTGTTCTCTGTCCTTCTCATTTAATTTTACGACAGTTCTTTCAGTTATTAGGGGAATAAAGGATTTTACCCCTAATTCAACATTTTGCTGAATTATAGTTTCCATTTTAGCTTGCTTCGGGATACCCTGGCAAAGTGTTATATTAATAGCGGCTTCATTGTTTCTGTCTAATTTATCAACTAATAAACAAATTATTTCATCATTATGTATTTCCGTAATTTCTGCAATAAATTCATTACTCTCTGTAACTATTGAAACTTCGTCACCGATTTTTGCTCTCAAAATTGTTTTTAAATGTTTTAAATCTCCACCGGAGATTATAACCTTATCACCAATAATATAGTCCTCAATACAAAAATATCTGAACACATTTACCTCCCGATTGCTATCCGTTGTACTTAGCAGTTATAGATAGCCATTCTTCGCTGTCATTAATTTCTAAAATCTCAAGACCAAGTCCTTCAAAGTCCTTAACAACATCTTCTACATATTTTTTAATAACACCGGATGCAATAACTAAACCGCCCTTTTTTAAAAATTTAGGGAAGGTTGAACTCATTCCCATTATTATCTGAGCAATAATATTTACTGCAATCATATCATATTTGTTAAATCCGATTTTTCTCTGCAAGTTTTCATCTTCTGTCACATCGCCGCAATACACAGTAAATCTATCGTCCAAAATATTATTAAGAGCTGCATTTTCTTTTGCAGTTTTAACCGCATTTTCATCGATATCTATACCTAATGCTCTCTTAGCTCCTAAAAGTACTGATGCAATTGATAATATGCCGCTTCCGCAGCCCATATCCAATACCTCCATATCTTTTTCCATGTATTTTATTATTTGCTCAATACATAGGCGTGTGGTGTGATGCTGTCCCGTGCCGAAGCTCATGCCCGGATCTATTTCCAAAATTATTTTATCGTCAACAGACTCTTTTAACTCTTCCCATGTCGGCTTAATAATTATTTTATCAGACACGGCAAACGGTTTAAAATATTGCTTCCAGTTATTAGCCCAATCCTCATCATTTAAGATTTGAGTTTCAATTTCTAACCTTCCTAAATCTATATCCTTATATTGTTTCCTCATACTTTCTATAATTTTTTTTACTTCTGTAACCAACTGTCTACCTTGATTATTGTCGGCTAAATAAACCTTAATACAGCTTTCGCAGCTTTTCATATTTGCAAGCTCTTCATCATAGTAATCCCAGTTTAACGTATCATTGTATAAAAAATCTTCAAACACGCTCGCATCTTCAATAACAGCGTCATTAATACCTAATTTTATTAATGAGCCATTTATTATTTCTATCCCGTTTGTTGTTGTATAAATTGTTATTTCAGTCCAGTTCATTTTTCCTCCTCCTAACGGGGACATTCCTTCTATCCCGCAAAGACTATCACTCTCATAAAGAGGTGTGTCCCCCTTCCTTTAACAAACAGCGGTAATATTTAACTTCTAAGTATTTCCTTTTTTATAAGAGCTACAGGCATATCCTTTCCAGTCCATATTTTAAATGCACTTGCTCCCTGCCATATAATCATCATAAGTCCGTTCATGAATCTGCAGCCGGCTTCTTCCGCCATTTTCAAAAGTTTAGTCTTTGGCGGGTCATAAACTATATCTGCCACAAACAAATCCTTGTGGAATGCATCAGATGATGAAACTACAGCCATATCAATTGTTTCTTTCATACCAAGTGATGTGCAGTTTACCAGTATGGAAGCATCCTGTAATTCTTTTCTCAGTTCTTCCTCTTTCAGTTCCAATGCTCTTCCTTTGCAGTCAGGAATATTTTTATCTATGTTCTCGACAATTTCTTCGGCAGCACTCAAGGTCCTGTTAAAAAGAACAAGCTCTCTGGCACCTTCGTATGCTAATTGCGTTGCAACTGCTCTTGCTGCGCCTCCCGCTCCGGCAATTATTATTTTTTTACCTGTATATTCAACATCATTTTCTTCAAGTGCCTTAATAAATCCTATACCGTCAGTATTGTATCCGATAAGCTTTCCGTTATTATTTTTCACCGTATTTACTGAGCCGATTATTTTAGCATCCTCCGAAATCTCATCAAGATATTCCATAACCTTTTTTTTATGGGGCATTGTCACGTTGCACCCTTCTGCATTTAGAACCCTGAGTGCATCCAAGCCATCTTTTATATGACCGTCCTGCACCTCAAAAGCCATGTACACATGATCAAGACCAAGAAGCTTGAATGCTGTATTATGCATATGAGGAGACATGCTGTGTTTCACCGGATATCCAAGTAAACCCACCAATGTGGTCGTACCCTGTATTCTGTTGGTCATTTTTTAACTCCTCTTTTAAAGAATCATATTTCCATTACCTGTATTTCATAAGTGATGGGTACAGTTTTATTAAGCATTGCAGCAACACCGCAGTATTTATCCATAGAAAGCTTTACTGCTCTTTCAAGCTTATCATAGGGAAGATCCTTACCTTTAAATTTATATACCAATTTTATATAGTTGTAAATTTTAGGGTCCTCATCTCTTATTTCAGCTTCAACCTCTACATTGACATCATCAATATCTAACCTCATTTTACCTGTTATAAGCATTATATCTATTCCGGAGCACCCAATAAGACCTGCCAGCAGCAAAGCTTTAGGACTTGGTCCATATCCGTTGCCTCCGTTTTCTACGGTCGCATCGGTTACAACCTTATGTCCGTTAATTTCCATTTCAAATGCCATATTCCCTTTTAATTTAGCTTCTATATTTGTTTTATTCATAATTGGTCTCCTTAACAATATTATTTACATCATTATATATTATGCGGACACTATTTTCAAACCGAAATTTCTGACTCGAAGCTTTATGAATAGTAATTGTGGCAAAAATAATTGTTTCACAATTTATTTGTCACGATAATACGAAGCTATGTCATGAAATTTATCTTGTAAGTTTAGAAAAAGCTCAACCGCCTGCGGATCGAAATGAGTTCCGGAGCCCCTAAGAATCGTTTTCACAGCTTCTTCATGGCTATATGCTTCTTTGTATATACGTTTGCTTGTCATGGCATCATATACGTCGGCAATTGCCATAAGACGTGCGGATACGGGAATCTCTTCGCCTCTGAGACCCTGAGGATATCCTGAGCCGTCCCAATGCTCGTGATGAGAATAAATAATCTCTGAAAAAAACTTAACTTGCTTTTCGCCGTGCGCAATGATATTTTTACAGGAAAGCATCATATCTCTTCCTATTGTGGTATGTGTTTTAATTATTTCATATTCCTCCGGTGTTAATTTGCCGGATTTAGTGAGAATGGAAGGGGAAATGCCCAATTTCCCCAAATCATGAAACAAGGCAGCATTTGAGATTATGATATTGTTTTCGGGCGAAAGAACGTCTGTGTGCAAATTCCTTTTAATTGCCTCATCTGCCAATAATTTTAACATAAGTTTTGTACGCATGGGATGTCTTGAACTTCGTCCTGTCATATAATACATCAGCATTGAGTTTATAATAATGCAAGCTTCATGCTTAACCGACATGTCATGAGATAAATTATGCTTTTCGTAAATATTTTTTGTTTTGAATATATGCGATCTTAAAAATCGCCTAATCAAATTCCTTGTTTTTCTGTTCTTAATACCGTTATCGAATGAAAAAAACTTTACATCAAAAAGATTTTGCAATTCATCAATAAATTTTAATTTTTTAGTAGATTCATACTTTATGACATATAAGACAAAACTCTTTTTTCCCATGCATAATCTCCAAAACTTTAAATAATAGCATTTACACGGTCGGCTATATGCTCTGCAAATTCGTCCCTGAGTTTAAACTGCTCAATAAGCTTGCGCAAGGATTCGGCAAGTCCGGAAAGCTCCTCACTGGAAGCCGCGCTTTCCTCGGCAGTAGCAGAATTATCCTGTACCACAGATGATATTTGCTCTATTCCCGAGTTCGTCTGACTCAGCTCCGCCGCCTGTAAATTGGAGGCATCAGCAATGTTGTTGACAAATTTAGCTACAAGCTCCGCTTTTTTTTCAATTGCCTCTAATGACTGTTCTGTCTGAGTTACCATTGCCGTACCGCTTTCAATTGCCGTGAGTGCATTTTCAATCAGCTGCGTTGTATCCTTGGCCGCAGTCGCACTTTTTGCCGCAAGGTTTCGCACCTCGTCTGCAACAACCGCAAAACCCTTACCTGCATTTCCCGCTCTTGCTGCTTCAACCGCGGCATTTAGGGAAAGTATATTGGTTTGAAATGCTATGTCATCAATAGTCTTGATTATATTTCGTATCTGGTTAGATGCTCTGGTTATATTGTTCATAGCTTCTACAAGCTGCGTCATCTGTCGGTTTCCGTTTTCAATTTCAGCAGCGGTTTCAACAACCATTTCATTTGCCTTCTGCGCGCTTACCGCATTATTGTTAACCTGTCCGGTAATTTCCGTAATTGCCGCAACCAGCTCCTCTATGGAACCTGCCTGCTCGGTAGCTCCCTGCGAAAGAGCCTGCGAAGCTGCTGCAACCTGATGAGACCCCGCCGCTACCTGCTGGGATGATTGATTTATCTGAAGAAGCGTAATATTCATGGACTCAAGAATATTCTCCAGAGAATCTTTAATCGGAGCAAAATCCTTTTTATACTCCATATCAACTGTAGCCGTCAGATCCCCGTCTGCCATCATTTTTAAGATCTCTGAAATATTTGAAATATACCCCCTGAGATTAATAATAAGTTTACGAACACTATCCGCCAGAGAGCCAAGTTCATCTTTGGACTCATATGTAACAACCGCGCTTAAGTCGCCTTCAGCAAGCTGCTTAGTAGCCCTCTCTATCTCATAAACAGGATTTGTAATACTTCTGACAATATAAATAACAAGCACGACAATAACCGCAAGAGCGACTGCAAAGAAAATAATCAGTATAATATAGGCAGAGTTCTCCGCCTTCTTCCCGCTATTATAAACATTCATTCCCAATTCATCGGCAATCCTGCCAATCTGATCAGCCTTTACACCAAGCTCCTCGGCAATGGGATAATATTTATTCCTATAAATACTGTGTGCATTATCCAATTTTCCGTCCTTTGCCAGTTCCATGATCTCCTGCCTGTAGCCCGCTGCCTCTTTCACAATCAGCTTTATTTGCTCCAATACCTCTTTACTTTCTTCGGTAATAAGCTTATCTTCCAGAATTGTTATTTCGTTATTCAATTCTTCCAGCAAATTATTCATTTTTTTATCACCATCCGAAGAATTCTCGGTTATTGTTAATAATACTTCCTTTTCAAGCCCTTGAAGAATACGCCTCATACTCATGGCCGCATTGGATGTGGAATATGGACCTTCATAAAAGGTTTTAAAATTAGATGACAATGTCCTCATTCCAAAAATTGCACTTGCCATTGCCCCCGCAAACAAAAGCAGCACAATTCCGAATGTTACAAACAGCTTTTTACGAATCTTAAAATTTTTCATTTTTCCCTCCTGTGATTCTATTTTGTGATTGTTTTAACGCTTATGAATATTAAATTTATTCGTTGATAACTTCACAACCGTTCTTATAAAATAAATACATTTAATTTATACTGCTGTCCCACAATATGCTCATAGACAACATTTCTACAATTTTGTTGCATTCGGT
>NZ_DAMASY010000016.1:0-46219 GCF_032080165.1 Sedimentibacter sp. | reverse complement strand
TATTATCTCATCTTATTATTTTGCTGTAAATGTACCGGCAGGTTTGACGCTTACTCTGAAACATAGTAACATAAAACCCTCTAATATTAATATTAGGGGGTTTAACAATTAGAGGATTCAGATTCGTATTCTTGAAGAATATTAGACATTGCTGAATTTAAAGTCATGTCTAACATTTGGACGATTTCATCAATATTTTCTTTCATACCGTTATTTGCCCATTGAATTATAACAGATAATAATGTGATAGTTTGCAAATTTGCTAAAAAGTGTATTTTATCTGTGGGAATTTCCAATTCCAAAGAAGCCTTATAAATTTTGTTTTTGCTGAATTCATATAAATTCGGATAAACAGCTTGTTCAAAATGCTCACGTCCAACGGATTGAATAGTATATGCGAACATTGATTTATTCTCTTTAATATAGTTCAATATACCTTTAATGACAATGTCCCAACTACTATTGTTTGCAGTATGCAAAATATGACCTAATTCATTTTTATAAGTCCAATCAAGCAATTCAAAAATATCCTGAAAGTGATAATAAAAAGTTTGTCTTGTTAATTTGCAGTCACTAACAATATCCTTTACAGTTATTTTGTTTAATGGTTTTTTACTTAATAATTTTTTTAAAGATTTCGAGAGTATTAATTTAGTCATTTCTGTCATTATTGAATGTGCCACGTTTATCCTCCTTACAAATGTAAGATTATTAAATGTCTTTCAACATATATCCTTTGCCTCTTATAGTCTTTAAATATTTATTGTCCGGGTCTATTTTATTTCGCAATCTTTTAATAGCTACTCTTAACATTCCTGCATTAGCATAGGCAATACCCCACACACAATTAATAATCTGTTCGTTTGTTAAAGTCTTTCCTTTATTATCAATAAAAAGATGAAACATTTTATATTCTCTTGGAGACAAGTCGATTTTTATTTCATCTCTACATACTTCAGAACTGTCAGTATTTATTGTTAATGGTCCATAATTAATTATATTCTTGTTTTTTCGTGATTTTAATTCAATAATATTTAACTTTTCTAAGAAATCTTCAATGGAAATTTGTTTATATGAATTATCATTGCTGTTAATTTCTAAAATCACAAAATTATCAAGCTTTTCATCTATATTCTGTATATTTTCAGAAATTGCACTTTCCACATAAATCTCCTCACAATCAAATGTAAGTCCTTTAAATTACAATAGCGAGCATATGTTCTAAGCTAAGCTTTTAAATATGCTCGCTATTACATCCCCTTAAACAATTTCATAGGAGTTTGGGGGAATAAAGAATTTAAAATACTACAAGTATTCTTAATCTAAATTATATATTTTTATCGTATTAACACAATAGACAATATAGCAGTATTGACAATAATTCTTACAAATTCGACAATTTGTAAATCATCTAACTATCTATATGCAGCTCATTCAATAATTCTACATCCTTTATGATTATATATTTATTATTGAAATCAATAAGATTGTCTTTACGCATTTTATTTAATTCCCTGGAAAGTGATGTTCTCTGAACACCAATTTTGTCAGCTAATTCTTTTTTTGTCATGTTCAGTTTGATTTTATTTGTTTTTTGCACGTTATACTCATATAATAAAAATTCTACTATACATTGCCGTAATGTTTTCATTGTTAAGGAAGCAATTTTATTTGACAAAAGCAATGCTTTTCCGGACAAAGATCGTAAAAAATTGATTAAAAAACATTCATTGGTTTGACATAATTGAAGTATAAGCTTTTTATCAATATGCAATATTTTAACATTGCTTTTTGCTAATACAGTATTTGGATATTTATTATCTATAGAAAAAAGTAAATTTTCTCCGATAACATCTCCATTTGAGAAATCACTAATAGATAGTACATTGCCATCAGAATCTATTTTTTGTATGGTGATTGTTCCTTCTAAAATTATATCTAAACTTTTACATTTTTCATTTTGTATATAAATTATAGAATTTTTTGCATAATATTTTGTACTGTAGTTGTTTCTAAAAATATTTTCTAAATTATCGGTAGTAAAACATTTAAACATATCTATATTTTTAAGCAGGTTTATAAAATTCTCCATTAAAGTCTCCCTTTTCATTATATAAATGTTTTTTTAAAATTTAGTTACCATGGTAACAGTTTTAATTATTGTTTTATATTATATTTTTAAAGTGACTTTTTTACAACACTTAATGTAGAATTAAATTTAAAAAGAAAATAGAATAAAAGGAGGGTTTTATGTCATCAACAATAGTATTTTATTTAGTAACATCAATCGCTTTGACTGTATCTTTTGTGAAAGATAAGAATAATACAAAGATGGCGCTAAAAAAGGCGTGGAAGTCATTTGAAAATATTTTGCCTCAATTCCTTTCCATATTGATCTTGATTGGAATAATATTGGCAATAATGACTCCGGAACAAATATCCAATATTATAGGAAAAGAATCAGGATGGATGGGAGTAATTCTTGCCTCCATGGTGGGAGCAATAACGCTTATACCGGGTTTCATAGCATTTCCATTAGCAGCGGCTTTGTTAAAAAGCGGGGCCGGATATATACAGATTGCAGCATTCATCTCAACATTAATGATGGTAGGAGTTGTTACAATTCCTTTAGAAATGAAATTTTTCGGAAAAAAAGCAGCATTAATCAGAAATGCCGAAGCATTTATTTTCTCTTTGATTGTAGCTTTTGTAATGGGGGTATTTTTATAATGAAAAAATTTATATATGTAATTAAAAGATATAAAATATTTATTTTACTTGCAACTGCAAATGCCATAGTTGTTGTTTTATATCCTGAAACAGGAATGAGATCAGTTGATATTACAATGAGTAGCGCCTTGGAAATGCTGTTTATATTACCTCCGATATTTATACTTTTAGGCTTATTGGATGTTTGGGTAAAAAAAGAAACTATGATGAAGTATATGGGTGAAAAATCAGGATTTATAGGAGTGCTTATTGCATTTTTGTTGGGGTCTGCGGCAGCAGGACCACTATATGCTGCATTTCCTGTAGCGATTGTGCTGCTTAAAAAAGGAAGCAAACTTACTTATGCATTAATAATGATCGGGGCATGGTCCACAACGAAAATACCTCTCTTGTTGTTTGAAGCTTCGTCAATGGGAATTAAATTTACTGTTTTAAGATTTGCCCTCAACATTATAGGAATTTGTATAATTGCCTATACAACAGAAAAATTATTGCCTAAAGAGGATAAAGATAAAATTTATGAAAGAGCTTCATTAATGGAGTAAATTACAATTAATTAACCGTTAATAAATAATTAATAAACTTTTAATAATAATGTCTTATATTTATTAATATAACTTTTTAGAATAAGAATAGATTTTACATGTTTTATATTGACAATGAAAATTTTCAGTGATAGAATTTTTTTAATACTGACCGGTCGGTCGAAAAAAAGAGGAGGAAACTTTGAAGAAATTTTTGACATTATTATTAGTTATTGCAATTGTATTAACCGGCTGCAGCCAAAATGCAGCTGTAACCGAAGAAGAAGCTTATACTGCAGTAGAAGCGGAAACTTTAAAACCAATGGAATTATTTATTGAAAACATAATGACGGCTAAGGTTTTTGCAGACAAGGATGTGTTTGTAATTCCCTTAACGGCAGGAAAAGTTGAAAAGATAAATGTGAAGGTTGGAGATAAGGTACAAAAAGATGATGTATTGTTCGTTATGGATAAGGATGATATAAATAAGCAGGTTAAACAGGCATATGCTGCATATGAAGCAGCAAAAGCCGGTTATGATGTAAATGAATCTCAAATCCAAAGTGCAAAGGATAACTTTGAGAAAGTTAAAAAGTTATATGAAGAGGGAGCAATTCCTGAAACTCAGTATGAACAGGCAAAGCTTGCTGCTTCGGATGAAGCTTTAGAAGCAGCCAAAATGAGTGTGGAACAGGCAAGAGTCGCTTATGAAAATGCTGCATCCATGTTGGATAACGCACAGGTAAAAGCACCTATATCGGGTGTAATTTCAAGCGTTAATATTGTAGAGGGTGAATATGCAACATCAAGTAATCCACCTATAACTATTGTTGATTCAGACAGCATAACCATAGAATTTGGTATACCCGGAAATTTGGTTAACAAAATAAATAAGGGTGATACTGTAACTGTTGAAATAAGTGCAGCTGAATATAAGAAGGAAGCGGTTATAAACAGTGTTAGTACATCTGCTGATTTGATGACTAATTTATACAATGTGAGTATAATTTTAGAGAATGACGGTTTAATTAAACCGGGTATGTTTTCTAAGGTTTATTTAAATACGGATAGAATAGAAAGTACTCTTGCTGTTAAAACAGAAGCAGTTAAAGAAAAAGACGACATAAAATATGTATTTGTGGTTAACGGTGATGTGGCAGCAGAAAAAGAAGTAACTACTGGGCTTGATACGGGGACATATATAGAAATCAAATCCGGATTAACAGAAGGTGATATAGTAGTTGTGAAAGGTCAAGATTACATAACAGATGGCAGCAAAATAAAGGTTGTAAGGGGTGAATAAGCATGTTTGCAAAATTCTCGGTTAAAAAACCCGTTACAATTACAATGATGATTTTAATCGTTATTGTATTAGGTGGAGTGTCATTAAGTAAGCTGCAAATTGATTTGCTTCCTCAGATGGAACTGCCATATGTAATGGTTCAGACGTCTTATTCAGGTGCGGGACCTGAAGAAATTGAGAATATGGTTACAAAGCCTCTTGAACAAACGGTGGCAACGGTTGAAAACATAGAAGGTATATTGTCGTATTCAAATGAAGGCAGCTCCATAGTGCTTATGCAATTTGCATTTGGTACTGATATGGATGATGTAATGCTTCAATTACGGGAAAATATAGATATGATTGAGGGATTTTTGCCTGAGGG
Organism: Sedimentibacter sp.; assembly: GCF_032080165.1. Lineage (GTDB taxonomy): Bacteria > Bacillota > Clostridia > Tissierellales > Sedimentibacteraceae > Sedimentibacter. Next base: position 41,298 of record NZ_DAMASY010000016.1, on the reverse strand, counting down.
GACCTCCTCCCCTATAGTTGCCAAGCTTGATCCAAATGCAATGCCGATAATTCAAATGGCTGTTTCGAGTAAAGGAGATATACATACAACCCAAAAAATTGCAGAAGACGTTATTTCACCTCGTCTTGAACGTATAGAAGGAACAGCTTCGGCTAATGTATCAGGCGGTTTGACTCAGGAAGTTGAAATAATGCTGAAGGAAGAAGTCCTTAAGGGCTATAATCTGAGCGAATCATATATAACTCAAATGCTTCAGGCAGCAAATATAAATCTTCCGGGTGGTACTGTAAGTAAAGGAAACAACGAGCTGACAGTAAGAACTGTAGGAGAATTTAAATCATTAGACGAAATTAAAAATCTGAGCATACCTTTAACCAAAGGTGGAACTGTGCGATTAATGGACATAGCAGATGTAAATATAGTTAACAAGGAACAATCCTCCATAACTAAATTGGACGGCAAAGAGGTTGTTCAAGTATCTGTTATGAAACAGTCTGACGGTAATACGGTAAATGTTTCAAAGCTTGTTAATAAGGAAATAGAAAAAATTAAAAAAGAATACCCCGATATAAACATTGTTAATGTTTTCGACCAAGCAGAATTCATAAATTTTGCTATAAATAATTTAACGAAGACTGCCTTACAGGGTGGGTTATTAGCTATTATCATACTTTTAATTTTCTTGAGAAGCTTTAAGACTACGTTGGTAATAGCACTTTCAATACCTATATCAATAATAACTACATTTGTTATTTTGTACTTTGCTGATATAACATTAAATATGATGACAATAGGTGGTCTGGCACTTGGAATAGGTATGCTGGTGGACAACTCGATTGTAGTTCTCGAAAATATTTATAGAAACAGAAGTTTAGGCGTTGATAGAATTAATGCATCAATAGACGGAGCGAATGAAGTTTCCATGGCAGTTACAGCATCTTCATTAACAACTGTTGCCGTCTTTATACCCATAGTGTTTACAGGAGGATTAGCTGCAACAATTTTTAAGGATTTTGCTCTATCAATAGTCATTGCGCTTTTCAGCTCATTGCTTATTGCATTGACATTAGTACCGATGTTATCTTCAAAGCTCGTTTCTGTAAGAAATTTAGAGTCCGAAGAGCTTCAGGAAAAGAAGCATGGAGTTTTGGTAGTATTCTATAAAAAGATATTAAGCTTCGGTTTGAATCACAGATTTATTACTATAGCCATAAGTATAGCAATTTTTGTTGCCAGCATATTGATGGTGGCTTCAGTAGGTGCGGAGTTTTTCCCTGCAACTGATGAAGGTATGATTAATGTAAGTGTAAGTTTACCTGCGGGTTCTGAAATCAAAGAAGTAGATAATGTATTAAAAGAGGTTCACGAAACAATTCAGGAAATCCCTGAGGTTACCTCTGTATTTACCTCAGCCGGAAGCGGAGGAGTTATGAGCATAGGCGGTGGCAGTAGTACCGGTTCTATGAGTGTAATTTTAAGCGATCTGAATGAAAGAGACAGAAGTGTTAAAGAGATAAGTGATGAAATAAGAAAAATTGTTAAGGATATACCCGGTGCGGAAATAAGTGTATCCGAATCATCAATGATGATGATGGGTATGAGTGGAGGAGCCATAAGTATAAGCATTAAAGGTGATGATATAGAAACACTTAAAAGTATCGGAAATGATTTTAAAGGTCTAATAGGAAAGGTTGAAGGTACAAGGGAGGTTTCTACAAGCTATGAAGACGGCATTCCTCAGGTACAGATTGTTTTAGACAGGGGTATTGCATCTCAATACGGTCTTTCAACGGTACAGGTAGGTACTGCAGTAAAAAATACTTTATCCGGTTCCAATGTGACTAAATTTAAGGTTGACGGCAATGAATTAGATGTTGTACTTAAAGGTGACAATATGTACGGACAAAGTATGTCATTGTTGGAAATGCTGCCGATACCGACACCTATAGGCAGTAATATTCCATTATCGGAAATTGCTGATATAAAAGTTGAAGAAGGACCTGTCAGCATAATGAGAGAAAATCAAACAAGAGTTCTTACGGTGACAGGCGGCGTGGCAGGAAGGGATGTTCAGACGGTTTCTACAGAGATAGAAAAGCTTCTAAAAGAATATGATATGCCTTATGGCTACAGTTATACATTTGGCGGCGAAACAGAACAAATCGTAGAAACCTTTACTGATTTGGCAATGGTTCTGTTGGTTGCTATAGTATTGGTTTATATGATAATAGCTGCTCAATTTGAATCACTCCTGCAGCCGTTGTCAATAATGTTTTCTGTGCCTCTTGCATTATCAGGAGGATTTATCGGCTTGTTTATAACAGGACTGCATTTAAATGTAATAGGCATAATCGGATTAATAATATTGGTCGGTATAGTTGTTAATAATGCAATTGTATTGGTTGACTATATTAACAACAGAAGGAATAAAGGGGAAGACAGAACATCTGCAATTATGAAGGCGGGACCTATAAGGATAAGACCTATTATGATGACTGCTTTGACCACTATATTAGGATTGGTGCCTATGGCATTAGGTATAGGAGAGGGTGCTGAACTGACTCAGTCAATGGGAGTCGTTGTAATAGGCGGATTAGCGCTTTCGACTGTTTTAACATTGGTTGTAGTTCCTGTTATGTATACTATATTTGATGATATTGCTAATTTCTTTAAAAGAAAATTTACAAAACACAATAAAGTTACGCCGGAGAAAATATAATGGATGAAAAAAATATTAAGCGAAATGAAATTTTGGATTCAGCAAGATTTTTGTTTAAAGAAAACGGATTCCATAAAACTAAGATGGAAGATATTGCTTTAAGAGCAGGTGTTGGAAAAGGAACATTATACGAGTATTTCAGCAGTAAACAAGAAATTTTTGATGAAGCTTGCGTAGAATATGTTAAGTCTATTCACGACCATGTACAAGAAATAAGCGAATTGGATGTTTCGTTTAAAGATAAGTTAATATCATTATTTCAAGGAAAAGAAAATGCTTTCGAGGAAGATTTTGAAAAAAACCCGGTTGACTATATAATGTCTTATAAAAATATTATTTCAGAGAAATTTGTGAAAACTTTGTTTGAACATGTTTTTGATATGAATAAAATTATTATAAATATAATTGATCAAGGCAAGGAGGAGGGGGTTGTAAAAAAAGAAATACCCTCCGATATAATTGCCTGTTCGATAGTGGGAACCATGGGTGAATACTTCAAGCTTAAGATGCAAAAAAAAAATTATGTGCTAACTGATGATGACATTATATTTAACTTGTTATATAATGGATTTAGCGTAAAAAAAGAAATATAAACTTAAAAGGAGAACGTATGAAAAGAAAAATATCATTATTTTTGGTTATGATTTTAATGCTGAGCACATTGATGAATGTTGTTACGGCAGAGGATACGGCACAAATCGGTAATGTTTCAGCCGAAAACAAAATTTTAGAATTATCGATTAATGAAGCTGTCAGAATAGCAACTGAAAACAGCAGAGAAATGTGGAAGATAGATGATAAAATTAAGGAATTGCAAGATTTAAGAAGGCAAGGTAGCAGTGCAAAAGAATTATATGAACAGCTGAATGAGATGCCTATGGGAACTATGGAGTTAAGTGGAAGTGAATATGTGAATTTAATACTATCTAAAAATAATTATTTCTCCAAAAATGCTGAATTAAGAACAAAAGAATTAAATAAAAGCAGAGAAAATATACTTGTAGGCATTGAAATAGGAACAAAATCACTGTATTACAACGTGCTTGTTGCCGAAAAAGCAATTGAAATTAATCAAGCTAAACTTAACAAGGCAAATGAGCAGTTAAGAGTTGTTAATTTGAAATTCAATAACGGCTCGGCAACAAAAGCTGAAGTGTTAAATGCAGAAATGGCAATACAACAGGCGAAAACAGATTTGGATTCAGCATTGGATGACTTAAACATTGCTAAATTAGATTTACTGAATGCGTTAGAATTGCCCTTTGATACTAAGTTTGTGCTGACAGATACCGATTTGTCATATGTTCCTGCAAATGAAATAAATTTAGATGAGAAAATTGAAAACGCAAAGCAGGGTAGGATAGAAATTTTAACGGCTGAAAATAATTTTGAATTGCAAAAAATAGAAACTCATGCTATTACTGCGTATTACACATCTAATTTATGGCAACATAAATCAGCAAAGGAAAAACTAAAGGATGCTGAACTTAATGTACCACAGGCATACAAGGATGTTGAGCTTGATGTAAGAAAGACATATTTAAATCTTGTAAAAGCAGAAAGAGCTTTAGTTAATATGGATAAAACAGTGGAATTAGCTAAAGAAGCTGCAAGAATAAACAAACTGCTTTATGATAACGGTATGTCAACATCCTTAGATGTATTAGATGCTGATACAAAGTTAGCAGAGGTTGAAATCGGAAGATACCAGATGCTTGCTGCTTACAATATGAGTAAGCTGATGTTTGATTATTCAAATATAGGGACGTTTAAATAAATAGATCTGAAGAAGCCCACAGGGCTTCTCAGATTGCTGAAAAAGTCCCCCTGCTTCGTTGCCGTTCACCCGGTCAATCCTCACGTATGTCTGAATACGCTGCGGTTGCCCGTCTTCCGGCGCCTTGCAGGATGAACTTTTTCAACATCCTATCATCTTGATGACTTTGTCATCAATCTGAGAAGCCAATAAGGCTTCTTTTTTTGCATTAATTTTTGCAAAAACGTGCTAAAATGAAACTTGTTGCACGCAATTAGTTGCATAATCGACAGTAAAACCATAAAATCATTAATAAATGTCAATGTTTTTAAAATAATAAAAGTTGGAATGAATTTTGCTATATATATGCTCATATGTCAGTTTATCTGCATTTTTTTATTGTTAATAAAAAAACGTTTTTACGCAACTGACTTTTACATCGATGAAGTGAATTATTTTGTAATTCACTAAATTATTTTATTTATGGAGGTTAAAATGTCAGAATTGAAAAATGAAAGAGGATCCTGGGGGTCAAGAATAGGATTTATATTGGCAGCAGCAGGGTCTGCAGTCGGATTAGGTAATGTTTGGAAATTTCCGTACTTAACCGGTGAATACGGTGGTGCCGTATTTATTGTTACCTATATTGTTTTACTTGTTTTAGTAGGATTTACAATTATGCTTGCAGAACTTGTTTTAGGCAGACATTCTCAACAAGGTCCGGTAGGAGCTTACAGAGCAATAAAGAAAAATTGGGCATTTGCAGGATTTTTCGGAATATTAGCATCTTATTTAATACTAACTTATTACAGCGTAATCGGTGGTTGGATTATTAAATACATTGTATCAGGTCTTTCAGGTAATTTTAATACATCAGATATGGATGCACTTGGCGGTATATTTACGACTTTCATAGGTCAACCTTTTGAGCCGCTTATTTACCACGCTATATTTATAGTAATTACTCTTGGTATAGTTATGGGAGGAATTCAAGGAGGTATTGAAAAGGCAAGTAAAATATTGATGCCGGCATTGTTTGTTATCTTAATAGCAGTAGTTATCAGAGCCGTTACACTTCCCGGTGCTATGGCAGGGCTTGAATACATGTTAAAACCGGACTGGTCTAAATTTGGCATAGACGTAGTTGTTGCTGCTCTTGTTCAAGTATTCTTCTCATTGAGCTTAGGTATGGGAGTTATTATAACTTATGGTAGTTATTTAGGTAAGGATGAAAATTTAGCTAAATCAGCAGTTCAAATTCCGTTATTAGATTCTGCTGCTGCATTATTATCTGCATTTGCAGTATTGCCGGCTGTATTTGCTCTTGGATACAATCCGTCAGCCGGACCTGGTTTATTATTTATAACACTGCCCGGTGTTTTTGCTAAAATGCCTATGGGTTCATTCTTTGGAGTATTGTTCTTCATATTCGTACTTTTCGCAGCAGTGTCATCTTCTATTTCTTTATTAGAAGCAGCAGTAACATATGCAGTGGATGAATTTAAATGGAAAAGAAAAAATGCTACAATAGGATTAGGAGCATTAGCTTTCTTAATAGGTATTCCTTCTTCATTAGCTAACGGTGCCTTTGGAGCTATTACTTTCATAAACGGCATGAATTTCTTTGATTCAGTTGGTTACATTGCAGAAAACTTATTGCTTCCATTGAGTGCTTTCGTACTTTGCATATTTATAGGCTGGGTATGGGGGTTAGATAAAGCTATTGAAGAAGCTACTAACAATAGAAAGGTAAAATTTGGCATGGCTAAAATTTGGGCAGTTTCAATCAAATATTTGGCACCAATTGCAATAGGTTATATATTAATTCAAAGTATAATGGGATTATTCAGATAAGAATATTATATTGCATAAGCAATTTTAAATATAAGCAGACGACCCAAATCTTTGATTTGGTGTCGGTCGTTTATCCTGTAAGTGCAACAAAAAGCTGTTTCTGTGCAGATAGAAGCAGCTTTAATTTTTATTCATTAATTGAGATGAAACCTTTAGTGCGGTCAATGACATTCCTATGTATACATTTATACCAAAAATAAATCCTCCAAAGCCGTAAATCATTAACCTTCTGAAATACTTTTCACCAAATGAATTAAACATTTTATGTATTTTTTGCGGTTTCATTTTTTCAATTTCTTCTTTGGCGATTTTATCGAATTCAACAGATTTTAATATTTTGTCTAAGTTTCGTTTTAAGCTGTTAATTGTACTGTCAATAAAAATATTAAATAAGTAATCTTTTGAATCGTTACTTATAAAATTAAGGTTATGAGAAACAGCAGTATCTATTGTTTTAATGAATATATCCTTTAATACTTTCTCATTTTCACTGCTTTCAATTAACCTGCTGATATAATTTCTTAACGAAGCTATAAATTCATCTTCATTTAAAATTTGCTCAATAGTTGCATCTTCATTGTTACTTACAAAGAAATTAATAAACTCATCTATAATTTTTTCTATATTACTATTTTTGTTCAATTGATTAATTAAGTTATTTACTGAACTTTCAACATCTTCATATTTTATTTCTTTAAAAATGTCATTGTGTGAAATCTTATTAAATTCTGTTAAAGAATTGATTATATCATTTTTGTTTTCTTTAATATTTTCAGAGATTAAAGTTGTGAAAGTATCTAATTCAGCTCCGTATACATTATAGGCAGTTTGTATATTATTCAAATAAAACACATTCAATATATTTCCGATCTCTATATTATCTGAATTGTTAACTAAACTACTCGTCTTGGTTTTTATAATATTTTCGATTTTTTCTGATTTCTCAGATACGTAGTTGTCAATTAATTCCTTAATTTTAAGCTTATTTACAATTGAAAATAATATTTCGGCTTTCGCTTTATATAGCTTTTCATCCGTTGTAATTGAAATAATATTATTTAGTTCATTCTTTTTAAGCTCTAAATATGCAGGAACCTTTACAGTAATTATTTTACTTAACAGCTCATCTATTATTTCATCTCCACCCATTAATGTATACATTCCTTTTTCAATAAAGCCAAGCTGATTTTTGATTTCTGATTGAACCATTAAGGTTACTTTTGGCTTATTGCTTTGTATACTCTTATTTAACATATTGATTATACTTTCTGTTAAATCAGGAAGGTGTGAATCAATATAATTTTTAAGCTTTCCGTCAAAGATTTCTCCGATAGTATTGTCCTTGTCAATAGATTTATTTAACAATAGAGAAGCATTTTGAAACATTTTATTTCTGATGTTTTGTGATAATAAAATTGAATTGATTTTTTTTGCTGTAAATTCTTCGATATTCTTTAACTGATTTCTGTCTAATATTTCATTTATTTTTTTACTGTTAAGCTGTTTATATTCTTCTTCAAATTTGTAAAGATTATCTTTTAAATTGTACTCACTAAAATTATCTATAAATTTGGATACAAAATTGTTGATGAAATTTCCTCTAATATTACGTTTAGAATTTAAGAAACTATAAATACCTTTGCTTATATTTTCAGAATTTATAAAACTATGACAATAATTTTTAAATACATTGTCAATTACAGAAAATATTTTTATTTTGCTGATTTTAATATATAAAAAGCTGCATAATCGATTTAAGTCATTTTTTATTTTATTTTTAGAAAATAAAAATACTTTATTGACAATATTAATCTTACTGTTAGAAAGCAAATCTTTCAATATTTTATAATCGTTGTCTGCAGCAGTTTTTATGAAGCTGCTCTTAATTTTTTCTTCATGTTTTTCAAATAGATTACTGATGCTTTTTTTGCTTAATAGGTTATTATCAATAAAATAAGAAGTTTTCTCCGCAAATATTTTTTGATTTTTAACAATGTATCCTAATGAAAAATTTCTGAAAAACGGAATTTTAGATATAAGCTTATTTTCCTTGTATGGTTTAAAAATCATATTGATAGCTATGACATTGGTTATAAAGCCTACAAATGCATATAAAATCATGTTAGCAAAGCTGATTTCCTGAGGGTTCAGGGCTTTGTTCTGAAAAGCAGCTAAAATAAGTCCGGCTATAACACCTAAAGCACCTCCGAAAAACATAATTGGTTTTAATTCTCTTCCAATAAAATCATTAGCTAAATCAACAAGCTCGTCATCATTTAGTTTATTCAAATTATCTGTTACAATTAACTTAATTGATCCCTTTAAAATAGTATCAGTGTTTTTTATTGCGTATGAACGCAAATAATCAGAACTGTTATTAGCAATATTGTCAATACTCTTTAACTTGTCTATTGCCGGAGACAGTTTAGTATTTCTCAAATCTTTAGAATAAGCTTCATATTCTTTATACAGCTCTTCATTCAAAAAAGAAATTGTTTCATTGTTCAGGCTTATATCCAAATTTTCAGTAATATTATCAATTTGGGCACAAATCCATTTTTTAATAATATACTTATTGTTTAGCTCTTGAACAATAAAATTATTAAAATTTAAAGACAGATTATTAATTTTTTCTTCCGATAATAAATTCTCCAATTTTGCAGATAAAATATTATCTGTATACAAAGACAATTTTTCTGTAAAAAAATCCTGTACATTTTGTGACGAACAAATTTCCTTAAATTTAATTATTGCCTTATCAACCGATTCATCATTTGGCGACGAAGCAGGAAAAAGATTGTTTATTTTAATATCTTTGATAAATTCAACCGATTGTTTTAAAATTTTGGTGAAGTTATTATTTAAATAGGCAATAATAAGTTCTGTGCATTTATGAGGAGTTAAACCGTTAATTTCTGCCTCTTCAATAAATTCTCTGATAGTTAAGTTATTCATCATATCAAGTATTTTAGCACTCAGAAAAATACTTAACTTTTCCGGCTCAGTATTGCTTTCCACATAAGCAACTATTTTGTCAACTATTGAATACTTTTTACTCAAATTGCTTAAATAAGTATTTTTAATGGTTGAAAGCAGCTTAGCTTTTAGTCCGTCTGATTCATTTATAACCTCATCAATGGAATCCTCTAATAATTTATCAATTGTATGGTTATTTTCTTTAATCCAATTAACGATTTTTTCGGTTATACCGGGTATGGTTTCTATTAAATAATGTTTAAGATTTTCTTCAAAATTATTGTCTAACAGCTCAGATATTGTTTTATTGATTGATTTGCCGTGGGTAAATAGCGAAGTACATAAATTAAATATAAATCGGTATCCTTTATCAGAATTTATATACGATAAAACTTTATCATCAACCTTAACGATGATTTCACTGCTTATATTTATCACTTCATGTACTTGTTTGTTGAGCAATATATTGACAGATTCTTCAACAGCTTTTTCAACACCTGTTATATTAAGTGCTTTTTGTAACTCAAAATTATCACATTTTATAATATTATCTTTTAATGCATTAACCATATTTGAAACTATCTGTTGTGGCGATTTTTTATCTATTATATTATCAAGGGTTAAATTTAAGTTGTTGTTATATATAGACAACAACACATTTTTTGTAATATCTCTATTGTTTTCAAATATTTCAAGGATTGCATCATGAAAAAAGCTGCTGATGGAGTTAAGCTGATTATCATTTAAGAACTCTTTTATATCGAAATCTTTAATCAATAATTCAAATACCTTGGGAGAGTATTCTATTATTAAATTACGGATAAATTTATCGGTATCATCAGTTATTATTTTATCCCAAGTATCATCACCTGCGGTTTCATCAATACAGTTATTATAAAAATCAGCTGTCAGATTTTCAAATTTGATTTTAAAATTTTCATCACTCAATATTTCCTGAAGCTTATCCTTGTTTATTATGTCGTTTTCCACCATTGAGCTTAGGTTTTCTATAAATTCTCCACGGGTTTTCTTTATAACTCCGCCTATTTTTAATGGAGTATACTCCTTAAAAAGCATATTAATAGCATAGTCGTTTGTAATGTAACCGGAAGCTCCGCCCAATATTGCTTGAATTATGTAATTTAATACAATGTCATTCATGCTATTTCCCTTTCATTGTAACCCTCCTGCTATGAAGCTAAGGGGATGTCTTAATTTAGTTATATCACTTTGAAGCAAAAAATGCAAATAGTGTAAATTTAATGTCGAGTCTGTCATAAATTATAAATTTAATGTATACTTCCTATTGTTTGCATAAATTAGACAAAAAAGTCACATAATTAAAATTATATTGATTTATAAGTATAATTCATGTAAAATATTATTAATTAGCTGAATTTAGTAGGAGGAATAAAGTAAATGAAAACGTATAACATTGACAAAATTAGAAACGTTGCATTAGTAGGTCATAGCAATTGCGGTAAAACAACATTAACAGAAGCACTTTTATATGTTACAAAAGTTACAAACCGTATGGGAAAAGTTGAAGATGGAAATACAGTATCAGACTTCGATAAAGAAGAAAAAGATAGACAAGTTTCAATCGGTACATCAATTATACCTGTAGAGTATGAAAACACTAAAATAAATTTTCTTGATACTCCTGGTTATTTTGATTTTGTAGGCGAGGTTTACGGAGCACTGAGAGTTGCAAGCGGAGCTGTTGTGGTTGTAGACGCAAGCTCGGGAATTGAAGTCGGAACAGAAAAGGTTTGGCGATATTTAGAGCAAAGAAACCTGCCAAGAATTATCGTACTTAACAAGATGGATAAAGAAAACGTTAAGTTTGATGTATTGCTTGAAGAATTAAGAGAAAGATTCGGAAAAAAGGTCGTTCCTTTCGCGCTGCCTATCGGAGAAGGAGAAAACTTCAAAGGATACGTGGATATAGTTGACCGTCAGGGACGTTTAATAGAGGAAATAGATAATGTTAAGATAGAAGTGCCGGAAGAGCTGACTGACAAGGTTGAAGAATTGAGAGGCGTTCTGATGGAATCCGTTGCGGAAACAGACGAATTGCTGCTGGATAAATTCTTCAACGGAGAAGAATTTACATATGAGGAAGTAAGCACCGGTCTGAAAAATGCTGTATTGGCAGGAGAGGTAGTTCCTGTTATAGTGATGTGTGCCACAAAAGCCATGGGAATCAAGTGCATGATGCACATGATTAACGAATACCTTCCTAACTCGTCAGATACGGGTGAGGTAACGGGAATGGTGGACGGAAAAACAACACCAAGAAAGGTAACTTCCACTCAGCCTTTGTCTGCTTTCGTTTTCAAAACGATTGTGGACCCGTTTGTCGGCAAGATTACTCTGTTTAAGGTAATGTCCGGAGTTATGAAAAAGGATACGGAAGTTTACAATGACGCTAACAGAGAGACTGAAAGAATCGGAAACATATTCTACCTGAGAGGAAAGGATCAGATAGAGGCTGCGGAGATTGTGGCGGGAGATATAGGAGCCACCGCTAAATTAATGAACTTTAAAACAGGAGACACTATTTCGGTAAAAGCAAGCCCGATTATATACAAGGGAATAGATTTCCCGAAACCTTCCTACTTTATGGCTGTAAGCGCCAAAACAAAGGACAGTGACGAAAAGGTGGGAGTTGGACTCCACAGATTGAACGAAGAGGATCCTACTTTTATAATAGAAAGAAATGTGGAGACAAAAGAGCTGGTTGTAGGCGGTCATGGAAATATTCAGCTTGCCGTTCTTGCAAATAAATTGAAAAATAACTTCAAGGTTGAAGTTGATCTGACCAATCCAAAGGTTGCTTACAGAGAAACCATCAGAGGCAAGTCAGACGTACAGGGTAAGCATAAAAAACAATCAGGAGGAGCAGGTCAATACGGTGATGTCCGTATTCGTTTTGAGCCTTCAGATGCTGACTTTGAGTTTGTAGATGAGGTTGTCGGCGGAGCAGTTCCGAGAAACTATATACCTGCCGTTGAAAAGGGACTGAAAGAATGCCTGGATAAGGGAGTGCTGGCAGGCTGCAAGGTTGTTAACATAAAGGCTACGCTGTATGACGGCTCATATCACGACGTTGACTCCAACGAAACATCCTTCAAGATGGCGGCATCCATCGCCTTCAAAAAAGGTATGCAGGAAGCCAAACCAGTTATATTGGAGCCTGTTGCAAAGGTTGAAATATATATTCCCGACGAATACATGGGAGATATAATGGGTGACATGAACAAGAGAAGAGGAAAAATCCTAGGTATGGAGCAGCAGGAGGACGGCACTCAGAAGGTACTGGCAGAAGCTCCGATGGCTGAAATGTACACCTATGCAATTGATTTAAAATCAATGACTCAGGCAAGGGGAAGCTTCGAAATGGAATTTCTGAGATACGACGAAATGCCTTTCAACATGGCCGAAAAAGTTGTAGCCGACTACAAAGCAAAGAGCGAAAATTAAAATAATTAATACCAGATAAATATATAAGACAAAATAGCACCTATGGGTATCATAACCAATAGGTGCTATTTTTGTGTTATAAGAATGATTATGATATAGACACAGAAATCTAATATTAGATATGAAATTTTATTAGAGTATTCATTCGGGGGGTGCTCGGTTGTATGTCCAATATAAATAATACGCCAGTGAATTTTCAATGTATTTAGATTCTCGTCCCTGCAAGCGGCTTGACGATCTCCCTTGAAAACTGTCTTATGTAAAAAGCACCAACAAACAATATAATTTTATTGCAATTTCAATGATTTCATCCAACGTAAACATACATATCATGCCTGTATTGATACCAAACATCAGACCGTTTAACGCCATAATTTGCTTTGCGTAAGTTGTAACAGGTTGATTTAACACAAGCAACGGCATCTGCTCCTGCTATGTAGAAATCACATATTTCATTTTTACTAATAAAGTCTGTGAATTCTTCACTGGTTAATGCGTTTCCTTTGTATTTTGTAAAAACACTTTTTGATACTATTCTCAAGTCTGAAGCTAATTCAGATCCATGTGTATTGGGTTTAAGAGTCCTCGTGCCGGCTGATAAATTTTCATGCCTTATATAAATAACATGAATATTATTATTGACTGCCCAATCAATAGCTTTATTGATATTGTCAATAATATCCTTGTAATTCTTTGTTATGTCATTTTGAATATCAATTATTACTAAGGCTTTTTTCTGCATAGTGTCTCCTCCTGATAGGTAGATTGATTTGTTTACTTTTTTATTGTACCATGTAATTGTTGACAACATTATGGCAACAATCTATAATGATAAAAAGAAATTTTGAAAGGTGGCTATCAGATGAAAGTTGACAGGCTTGTTAGCATTATTACGATACTCCTTGATAAAGAGCGTATAGGCGCACAGGAGTTAGCAGATATGTTTGAAATTTCACCCCGCACAATCTACCGCGACATAGACACTATCAACATGGCGGGTATTCCTGTTCGCTCAACATCGGGAGTGGGCGGCGGCTTTGAAATCATGCAGAAATACAAGATTGATAGAAAGGTTTTTTCGACTGCCGACCTTTCCGCTATCTTGATGGGACTTTATAGTCTTTCCAACATGGTACGAGGTAATGAACTGGTAAACGCCCTTGCCAAAGTCAAGAGTTTTATCCCCGCCGAACATAGTAAGCAATAGGAAAATATTCGCTTTGTATGAGAGTTGAAAAGTTTACTGAATTACAAAATAATTAGTCATACAAATTCAAATTTATATAGGAAATTATCTGTTTTAAAAGGAGGAAATTGCTTTGAGAGTAGAATTGAATCGATTAAAACCTGAGGAATTTATAATTCTATTTCACAGCGTTGGTTGGGATCCTCCAGAAGTGGATCAGGTAGCGATTGCTTTAGATAATTCAATATGCACATTTAGCTTATATGAAGGTAGTGAATTAATTGGGATGGCGCGAATTTTAGGCGATAAAGCCATGAGTTTTTATATTAAAGATTTTGTCATTTTACCTGAAAAACAAAATAAGGGAAATGGAAAATTATTAATGAATACAATTATTGCTACAATTAAAAATAAATTATCAAACGGATATAAGGTTAGTATAGAGTTGATAAGTTCTAAGGGGAAAGAAGAATTTTATGAAAAGTTTGGTTTTGAAAAGCGACCTTGCGATTATGACGGTGCAGGTATGTTTATGATGATATAGTTTGAAAAATGAACATTATATTTATGAAGGAGTTTTTATGAGCTTCAAATTTTGAAAAGGTGAAAAGGTATGTGTTAGAGCAATTGAACACAAAGATGCGAAACATTTTTTAAATGGTCAAGAGATTATGATCACAAGTCAGATAGATGTTGTGATGAAATTCATTTCCCAAGTACTTATTATATGGTAAAGGATGATATAAATACGGACTTCCATATAAAAGAACTAAAAATAAATAAAAGTTTATCTATAAATATTATTCAAGATAATGATTTAAGGTCACGTTACATTTTTAGAGGGGAATAACTATGTATGAGAATATTTTAAATTATTTAAAAGATAAGCCCAAATTATATGAGCCGAGTACAGCTCCATTTTGGGATGATGAAAATATTTCTAAATATATGTTAGATGCACACTTGAATCCAAATATAGAAGCTGCTTCTAGGCAATTGGATTTTATAAAAAGTTCTGTTGAATGGATTAGCTCTATGTTAAAAAAAACATCAGGAAAAAAATTATTAGACTTGGGATGTGGTTCTGGAATTTATGCTGAATTATTTTCAGAAATAGGATTTCAGGTAACAGGAATTGATTTTTCAAAAAGATCAATAGAATATGCAATTACAAATGCTAATTTAAATGCGAAAAATATAGATTACATATATAAAAACTATTTGGATATTGAATATCATAATGAATTTGATTTGATAACATTAATTTACTGTGATTTCGGAGTGTTATCTCCAAATAAAAGAAACTTTATTTTAGACAAAATTATGAATGCATTAAAACAAGATGGTATTTTAATATTAGATGGGTTTACAAGGAATCAACTTTCTGATGTACCAGAAAAACAGGATTTATATTATGCAGATTCTGGTTTTTGGTGCTCGAAACCGCATGTGTGTATACAACGAAATTATCATTATATTGAAACGAAAAATTATCTTGAACAGTATGTAATTATATCGGAAGATAATTGTGATTGTTATAATATATGGAATCAATTATTTACTGTGAAGTCTCTTTCGGATGAGATAAAGTCAGCTGGTTTTGAAAAAATAACACTTTATGATGATGTTTGTGGGAAAAAACTCTCTGATAAATCAAAAACTATATGTGCAGTGGCACAAAAATTTAACAAGACTGTGAAAGTATAATTACAGATAATATATCAAATTTGGGTGTAACAATTAAGAAGAGCGTATTGAGGAGGGGTTGGGATCAGGGAAAGGCAAAGAAAATATAAGAAGGTTGTTTAAAAAACAATCTTTCTTTGAATTTATTGCCTTATAGGGTATTTTAAATTAACCTCCACCTATTTCATCAGAATCGCTGAAAACACCTGGCACAAGACAATTTCCATCAGCGTCTTTAACCGGGCATTCATTTGAATAAATACTTTTATTATTAGAATTTCTTTTCAGAGATTTATTTAAATGAATATTTTTATCCTCTAGATTATTTTGATTATTTTTACTTCTTTCCATGTTGTGTTCTCCTAATTTAATATTATTATAAATTTATATATAGTATTGTGTATTTATACGATTTTTATGTATTGCAATTACTTAATAGTTAAAAATCAGGTTATGCTGTCTTTAAAGATTCACTTAATTAACACCTCTTGGGTGTAATAACAAGAGGTGTTTTTTATTTAATAAAAATGTGTCGGAAAGAATTGAAATAAATAGGAAAAATGTTATAATTTACTTAAACCTTTTTGAATAATAAAAATGTGATAATTCTCTTGTATTTTACAAAGGAAGAACAAAACAGATGGAAATATTGAATGAAAAACAATTACCGGAAGCATTTATATGGAATGATTCCATTGCTTAGTTACAAAATCGTTAGGTGCTGCAGGAAGCCAAAAAATTTATGTGAACATTGATTATGTTCCGCCTAAAGCATATAGCACCAAATATCATAGCCACTCCAGTCAGGAAGAGTTTTTTATGATCCTTTCTGGCTTGGAACTTTGTGCTTGAACGACAAAGAGTGGATTATATCAATAAATGAGAATTTATCAAAGGAGGGTTTAAAAAATGAGTGTATTTTTTTACGGCTGCATTACCATGGATGGTTATCTTGCTGACAAAAACCATAATCTGGACTGGCTTTATCAAACTGGTTCAATAGAAGAAACTGGTTATGAAAGTTTCTATAAAAGCATGGATATTACTATAATGGGCAAAAGAACATTTAATGAAATTGAAAACATAGAGAATATCGGCAGTCTTTATCCGACTACCAAAAATTATGTTTTTACACATGCTGAAAGCTTATCAGTCAGAGAATTTATTCCTATGAATTGTGATGTTGTTGAATTTGTGAAACAAATAGAGAGGGATAAAAATATTTGGATTGTTGGAGGAAACACAATATTAGCCCCTCTGTTAGATAATGATATGGTTGATAATATGATAATACAGATTGCCCCTGTGTTATTGGGGATGGGAATACCATTATTTTCACAAAAAGAAGTGTTGAAGCGATTTTGCTTGAAAGAAGTAAAAAAATACGGACAATTTGCAGAATTGATTTATAGTAAAATATAGTTCGTTCAGCTTTCAAAATTCCTTACCTTTATCATAGTTTGGTCATACAAATTCCAATTTGTTGTGAAGGGTAGCATAAATGTGTTTTGTCAGACTTTATTTTAAAGCTACAATTATGCAGTTTTAAAATAAAGTCTGACTTAAAAAAATAATCTGCACCTAATTTCAGGGGAGCAGATTATTTTATGTTACTTGTTCAAGAATTTTTTTATGCATATATTGATTTTTAAAGAAACTATTTGCTATCCTTGATTTTCTTTGCATTATAAAACTTCATAAGATTTTCAGGCATAATGTAATCATGTTCTTCCTGCTTTGTACTGCCACCACCATAAACCTCTTTTAAAATAGCTTCGATTATCATGGCTTTTGGAGGTTGCGTGTATTCTTCTCCTTCATAAACCCAAACCCGGCAGTCTATGTCGTCACCGCATAAATCTCCACATGATTCACATAAGCTTTCTCTAAAATTCGTTTGAATATCATTTCCATTAATACGAATGGTTGGTGAAGTTTTAAATTTATACTTTCTCGCAAGTTCCGGGTCAACTACATTTATTTTATTTACCGTTACATGTACACCTGTTGCTTCAAGAACTTTTGAAATTTCTGAAATTGCTTCATCTAAACTATTATCTGTTCCCTGGCATCGATTACATACTGTAACATCAAGATACAAAAAATCGATTACAATATTTTTTTTGTTGAAATCATTGTTAGTGGAAGTGCTGCAACAATTTGAACCGCAACAACATGAATTATTATTTTTCATCACGTAACATCTCCTTTTTTTATATAAAGATTATGAAATTACTATTTTACTTTCTCGAGAATCTTTATTATGTCGCTTGATTTCAACACCTTTCCGAATGACATAACTTTTTCATCAATTACCAATGCAGGTGTTTGCATCACACCATATGATACAATATCTTTCATATCTTGCACCTTTACTACTTCGGCTTTAATACCTGTTTCCTTTAATGCTGCTTCAGTATTTTCTTTTAATGCAACACAATTTTTACATCCCGAACCTAAAATTTTAATTATCATAGTTGAGCTCCTTTTAATATATTTTTATAAATTATATGAACAAATACCCAAAAGCATTAAATGCATATCCTATAATGACAATACCTACAGCAACTAATCCGACAAAAATCCCCAAGAGTCTTGGTTTAACAACCTGCTTTAACATAATAATTGAAGGCAAGGATAATGCCGTTACTCCCATCATGAATGAAAGAGCAGTTCCAATTCCGACGCCTTTGGCGACTAATGCTTCTGCAATAGGCAATGTACCAAATATATCGGCATACATAGGAACACCTACTATGGTTGCTATCAAAACGGAATACCATTTATCTTTTCCTAATATTGCAGCAATAGCAGTTTCCGGTATCCAATTGTGTATTACAGCCCCAATACCAACACCTATCAATATATACAACCAAACCTTTTTAATAATTGATAAAACCTGTTCTATAGAGTAGTTAATTCTATCTTTTCTTGTCATGCTTTCCTGTTTAATGTCAATGGATTTGTTGCCATAAACAAATGGTTCAACGTACTCTTCAAGCTTTAATTTACTAATTGCTGTTCCGCTAACTACCGCAAGTATAAGTCCTACAACAACATAACCAAATGCAATTTTCCAATTGAATATGCTTGCAAGCAACAACACTGAAGCCAAATCAACAAGCGGAGATGATATCAAGAATGAGAAAGTTATACCTAATGGCAATCCCGCACTTGTGAAACCAATAAATAACGGAATTGACGAACATGAACAGAAAGGTGTAACGGTTCCCAGTAATGCACCTAATATATTCCCCGTAATTCCATTAAATCTACCTAATATTTTTTTAGTTCTTTCAGGAGGGAAGTAACTTTGTATATAAGAGATTATAAAAATCAGAACTGATAAAAGTATAAATATTTTTATAACATCATATATAAAAAAGTGAATACTTCCGCCTACTCGCTCTTGGATACTTAATCCAAATACATTTTCCACTAAAAGCTTAATTAAATCGGAAAGCCACTCCATTTTAAGCAACTGGTTATTTAGCCACTGAAAAATATTCATTTTTATTCTCCTTCAAAGCATTAAATTACTATTCTGATTTCATATTTTGTGCTATACTGTCAATAAAATTTTGAAGATTTTCAAAATTATCTATGTCGATTGAATACTTAGTCCATATACCGTCTTTCCTGCCGTTTACCAAACCACTTTCGCATAATATTTTGTCAAAATAATTTGCCTCCTACTTATATAGATATCCATCTATGTATTTAGGATTATTATATGCAATATATAGATAACTGTCAATATAATTTTGAAATTATATTTGCGTTCGTCTATGTATAATCTATAATACATGATGAATCCCGGCGTTATTGCTTGTTTGCGCAATCAGGCGTTATACAATCGCATTTTACATAATATTTACAAAGTACATATTGACACATGAGCATATAATCATATACAATGATTTTGTAAATTAAAAAAATATTAGTAGGAGATAGACTATGAGTAATAAGTCAAAAGTAGCATTTATATGCGTTCATAATTCATGCAGAAGCCAAATAGCAGAAGCGTTAGGCAAACACTTTGCGAGTGATGTATTTGAAAGTTATTCAGCTGGAACAGAAACTAAGCCGCAAATTAATCAGGATGCAGTAAGGCTGATAAAAAAGATTTATAATATAGATATGGGACAGACTCAATATTCAAAGCTGATAACAGAGCTTCCTGAAGTTGATATAACTATAAAAATGGGATGTAATGTTATATGCCCTTTTGTAGACAGCAAGTATGAAGAAGATTGGGGATTAGATGACCCGACAGGCAAAAGCGATGAAGAGTTTGAGGTTGTTATTGCAGAAATTGAGAAAAAAGTAAAAGAACTTGCTTCAAAAATAAAATCGGGAAGTCTATTTTAATAATTTTGTGTTAAATATGAGTAAATGCTCATAAAATAATATAGAAATATGAGGAGGATAGTATGAAAAGAATACAAATATTTGAACCGGCAATGTGCTGCTCAACAGGAGTATGTGGTGTGGGTGTTGATACGGAATTAATTAGAATATCAACTGTTATTAATATGTTAAATAATAAGGGTATAGAAGTTGAAAGATTTAATTTATCAAATGCACCACAGGAATTTATTAAAAACAATAAAATAAACAAATTAATTAATGAGAAAGGTGTTGATGTTCTTCCGGCAATATTATTAGATGGTGAATTAGTTGTAACAGGAAGATATCCAACCAATGAAGAAATAGCAAAATTTTTTGATTTAACTGTAAGAGACTTTGGTTCCCGGCCAAATGTTCTAAAGGCAAGCAGAAAGAAATCAGGCGGCTGCGGCTGCGATAGCGGCGGAGATTGTTGATAGGAGGAAATTATGATTGATATTTTAAAAGCATTAGCTGACGAATCAAGATTACGCATTTTATCTCAAGTACTTAAAAGTGAAATGTGTGTTTGTGAAATTGAACATTGCTTGGGACTTACCCAATCCAATGCATCAAGGCATTTAAATGTACTAAAAAAAGCAGGAATCTTAGACAGCTATAAAAATGCTCAGTGGACTTACTATAAAGTAAGCGAGGAATTTATAAATGACAATAAGGAACTATACGATTATCTGAAAATAAAAATCAGCACACTTCCTTTCTATACAGATGATTGTTCTAAATTTGAAGACTGTAAACCGCAGGATTTATGTAATAAATAATTGGAGGATACTATGAGCAATGAAAATACATCCGGAATAGGATTTTTTCAAAAATATTTAACGTTATGGGTTGCACTATGCATGGCGGCCGGTGTTCTTATAGGAAGGTTAATACCGGCAATTCCAGAATTTTTCGGCAAGTTTGAATATGCTAATGTTTCAATACCGACTGCAATATTAATTTGGGTAATGATATACCCTATGATGATGAAAGTTGATTTCCAAAGTATTAAAAATGTAGGCAAGAATCCAAAAGGATTGTACGTAACATGGATAACAAACTGGATTATAAAACCGTTTACAATGTATGCTATTGCATCATTTTTCTTGTTTACAGTATTTAAAAACTTTATTACACCTGAACTTGCAACAGAATATCTTGCCGGTGCAGTACTATTGGGAGCAGCCCCCTGCACAGCAATGGTTTTTGTATGGAGCACATTAACTAAAGGTAATCCTGCATATACAGTGGTTCAAGTAGCAACCAATGACTTAATTATATTAGTAGCATTTATTCCAATAGTTAAATTTTTGTTAGGAGTCAGCAATGTTTCAGTACCTTGGGATACGCTGGTTCTATCTGTAGTGCTTTTTGTTGTTATACCACTATCAGCGGGAATATTAACCCGAATGAATGTAATAAAGAACAAGGGATTGGACTACTTTGAAAAAGAATTTCTGCCTAAATTTGATGGCGTAACAACAGCAGGGTTATTATTAATGCTCGTTTTATTATTCTCATTCCAGGGAGAAACTATATTAAATAATCCATTGCATATTTTGTTGATAGCAATACCGCTTACTATACAGACATTATTAATATTCTTTATTGCATATTTTGCTTGTAAATGGCTTAAGTTGCCTTATGACACAGCAGCACCGGCTGGAATGATCGGAGCATCAAATTTCTTTGAACTTGCAGTAGCAGTGGCAATAGCACTGTTTGGAATGGATTCTCCTGCAGCACTTGCTACTACAGTAGGCGTATTAACCGAAGTTCCAACAATGTTATTTTTAGTGTTTATTGCAAACAAAACAGCACACTGGTTCCCGGCAAAATAATTTAACAAGTGGAACATTTTCATGCTGTTATGCATTGAAACAAATTAGGAGGCAAAATGGAAATATTTAACCCTATAAATATAAATTTTACAAAATACTTATTTTTTACAGGCAAAGGCGGTGTGGGTAAAACATCCGCCGCTTGTGCCACAGCTGTGACTTTGGCAGACATGGGTAAAAAAGTTTTATTAATAAGTACAGATCCGGCATCAAATTTACAAGATGTGTTTGATACCTTAGTAATTAATGGACTGTTTACTGAGTACGATGACGAAATATCTAAAAGCTATTATATCAAGCAGCAAAGAGCATTGTCAGAAATGCCAATGGGACTTAAGAATATAACAACCTATGTAATACCTCTCAGGGCGTATAATATTACAGGTATTGAAAATGTAAGAGCATTTTTAACAGAAGAAAAATTTAATATAAACGAAGAAAAATTAAATACAGAGTTTTAAAAGGACTAAAAGATATAACAGATGATCTTTATAGCAAAAACAAAAAAGTAATATTCACAATGGGAAAAGGTGGAGTAGGCAAGACAACAATAGCTGCAGTAATTGCCTTAGGATTAGCTGAAAAAGGAAAGAAAGTTCATTTAACAACAACTGATCCCGCAGCTCATCTTGATTTTGTTATTGAAGAGCAAATTGGTATCACTATAAGTCACATAGATGAAAAAGAAGTACTTAAAAAATATCAAGATGAGGTTTTAGATAAAGCAAAAGAAACAATGTCGGAAGATGATGTAGCTTATATAGAGGAAGATTTGCGTTCGCCATGCACGCAAGAAATTGCAGTATTCAGAGCATTTGCAGAAATAGTTGAAAAAGCTGAAGACCAAGTCGTGGTTATTGATACCGCACCGACGGGTCATACATTGCTGTTGTTAGAATCAACCCAAAGTTACAATAAAGAAATATCACGTTCTCAAGGCGATATACCAGAATCGGCAAAAAAATTATTACCAAGACTAAAAAATACTGATGAAACTGAGGTAATAATTGTTACTCTACCGGAAGCAACCCCTGTTTATGAAGCATTGAGATTAGAAGAGGATTTAAAACGTGCAGACATATGTACAAATTGGTGGGTTGTAAATTCTTCTCTCTATAAAGTAAATACTATCAATAAATTGTTATCTGCAAAAGCAAGCAACGAAATTGAGTGGATCAACAGAGTTTTAGAACATTCAAAAGGAAGATTAGCAGTTGTCGGCTGGAGTTCTGACGAAATCAAGGGTGAAAAATTAAACGATTTAGTTAAATAACTGTGTCAAACTTTGTTTTTAAGCTACAAATTATTGTAGTTTTAAAAAATGGGATAGGGAACGGTTCTATTCGTTTTATGTTGCGACGAATAGAATCGTCCTTTTAATTTTGATAATTCAAATAATTATTTTCGTAAGTAGAATTAATACTGACGGAATAACTTTTATTAAGGTGAATCTTCGTCGGATGCAACTGCATCCGGTGTAACCGGAACAAGGTCGCTGTAGTCTTCAAAACAATAATACCATTGTAAGCATGACATATCCGGGCTCGGAGGCGTTGAGGCTCTTTCTAAAAGACCATCATATGTATATGGGGGCGGTACTATAACCGGCTGTCCGGGCAGCCAGTTTGCAGGCGTGGAAACCATGTATCTGTCGGTTGTTTGAAGGGCATCAATCAATCTGAGCAGCTCATATATGTTTCTTCCGTTCGTGGCGGGGTATGTCAGTATGGAGCGTATTTGGCGGTTGGGGTCTATAATAAACACATCTCTTACGCTTGTTTCATATATTCTGTCGGGATTAACCATGCCGTACAGTCTTGAAATCTCGGCATCTCTGTCGGCTATCAGAGGAAATGGTACTTCCATTCCGGTAAATTGCTGTATATTGTACAACCATGCCAAATGTGCCGGGTTGCTGTCTATGCTTATGCCGAGAAGTTGTACATTCCTGTTTTCAAATTCAGGAGCAAGCTGCGTAAATGCAATAAATTCAGACGTACAAACAGGCGTGAAATCTCCCGGATGTGAGAACAGCAATACCCATTTTCCCGTATATTGTGACAGTGTTATTACTCCCCGGGTTGTTATTGCGGTAAAGTCAGGGGCTATCCGCCCTATGGAGAGACATTCTCTGTTATTCGATATCATATAAAATCCTCCTGTATTTCTGATAACATTATATCATACCTGAGTCGAGTGCAGCGCAAGCTCGCTTGCATTGCCGAGGCGATGGTATAATATATGTATTATATAATATGAATACTGTATTTTATTGTGAAGAGAAGTAACAAAAAAGATTAGTTAAATTCCATCGACTATAGATGCGGTGAACATCTTAATTTAGTTATATTAAAGTATTTATTTCGTTTTTTATAAAATCTTCCAGAATATCATCAAAAATTTCTAGTGATTTTATCTTGTTAGGTATAGGATTTTTATTGGTAATCTGATAGCAAATACGTTTTGGCGGAGGGTCAATTATTTTTGAAATTGTAATATTTTTTTTGTTGAATTTTTTCGCTACAGAAAAAGGTACAATTGACCAGAAATCTGGTATATCCATAAATAAACTCAACAGTGCTACTGTATCTACTGTTGAAAACTTTGTTGTATGGTTTTGCCATATATTTTCATGCCATAATTGAAACTTCGGTCCGTGATACATAAATATTCCCTTATCAGGCTTTAGGTCTGTTGGATTAACAATATCAGGCAGATCAGAACCTGACGAAGAAATTAAAACCATGTTTTCACTGAATAAAGGTTTGCATGTGATGTTCTTATATGGTAATTCCCATAATACAAAACCTGTATCAATTTCATAATTTTCAATCATTTTATATATAGTGACTGTCCAATGTGTACTAACTCTAATAATCATATGTCTGTCACTTTTTAAAATTTTTCTATATAATTCATAGAATATATATGTATTTAGACTATCAACACCACCTATGCTAAGTTCATGTAAGGCTTTTTGTATTTTCCATACTTCGGTATCCTTATGAAGGGATTTCCATCTTTCTGCGATATTAATAAACTCTTCACCTTTAGTAGTTAGTGTAATAAATCCTTTTCCTTGCTCACGCTGTATAAGTTCGCTGCCTATTTCTTGCTCCAAAGCTTTTAATCGATAGCTTACGGTTGACTGAGACAAAAAAAGCAACTCGGCTGCCCTTGATAGGCTTCTGGTTTCTGCAATAGCCAGAAAAGTTTCAACATTAGTATAGTCCATAAGCGTCCTCCAAAATATAATATCGAATCTTTAGATATTATATATTAA
Organism: Sedimentibacter sp.; assembly: GCF_032080165.1. GTDB lineage: Bacteria > Bacillota > Clostridia > Tissierellales > Sedimentibacteraceae > Sedimentibacter. The sequence continues at coordinate 16,119 of NZ_DAMASY010000016.1, read as the reverse complement.
ACTTTTCAGTTTTACAAATATTTTAAATAATAATATAATTAGGAAAACGAAATCATAATTTGTAGCAATGATTTTAGTAAAAATAATATTAAAAAGGAGCATATGTATGGAAAAGTTAAAAAAGTTATCATTGGGTAAACAAATTTTAATCGGAATTATAGTAGGCTTGGCAGTTGGGCTAATTTCACCAAAGACAGCTGAGACATTGTCGCCTTTAGGGGATGTCTTTCTCAGATTGTTGAAGATGCTCATCGTTCCACTTGTATTTTTCAGTATTACCAATGGAGTATGTAAAATGGGAGATGTTAAGCAGCTTCGTACTGTTGGACTGCGATTTGTATTATATATTGTTATAACATCGGGTATAGCAGCAGCTATTGGAATTATCGCAGGACTTATTTTCCAACCGGGTACAGGGACAACTGAATTTTTGAACACAGAAGCAGTTGTTGAAAGTGTATCTTATAACTTTATTGATAATGTTGTTTCGTGGGTACCGGATAATATTATACAAGCAATGTCGACTGCTAATATGCTTCAAATTATTTTCTTTGCCATTTTCATAGGAGTTGCTTTGCTTTCATTAGGTGAAAAAGTGAAAGTATTAATTTCTTTTTTTGCTCAGGGAAGTGATGTAATGCTAAAGATTACAGAGTTTGTAATGGCGTTTTCACCAATAGGTATTGCATCATTAATGGCAACCATGGTGACTACAGTAAGCGGTTCAACAATGAAAGAAGTAATTGGCTTAATTATAATTGATAACATAAGTGTATTACTGGTACTATTTGTTACTTATCCAATATTAATTAAAGTATTTGCTAAACTTAATCCTCTTATATTTATGAAAAAGATTACTGCACCAATGCTGGTTGCGATAACTACGACATCTTCAGCAGCTACGCTTCCTGTTTCTATTCGTACTGCCGATGAAAAATTAGGAATTCCTGAAAACATTTATGGTTTCACGCTCCCGCTTGGAAATACATGTGGTATGAATGGGTTTGCCCTCTTTATAGGATTATGCTGCATATTTGCTTCGAATTTATATGGGTTTGATATTACATTTGGCAGGATATTTCAATTTGTTTTTCTAGGTATGATCTTATCCGTTGGAGCTGCTGGTGTAAAGGGTGCAGGTATTGTTATGTCAACAGTTTTAATGGAAGCATTAGGAATGCCATTATCACTGATTCCAATATTAGCAGCTATATGGCCTGCTATCGATCCAGCTCATACTGTATTAAATAATGTTGGTGACTTAGTTGGAACTACAATTATATCCAGACAATTAGGAAAGATGGATATGGAAGTATATAATAAAGAATTAAGTAGGAGTAATAGTTAGGTAAATGTTAACCAATATAAATTATAATTATTATTTGGAGGCAAAAAATGAATGACAAAATTAACCAGGGAGAGTTGTTTAATGAACAGCTTTCTAAAGAAATTAAAGAATTATTTCACCATGTGGATGAAGATCCTATATTAAATAAAAGAAGAATCTTTTTCGATAATGCAGGTGGTTCTCTAAGACTAAAAAAAGCTAATGATGCATTAAAAGAAGTGGATGAGTTGCCTGATTGTCCGGAACACTCTAATTATACCGCTAAGTGGCTATTGGAAGTTCAGAAAAAGGCTAGTGAGGATATTAAAACAATATTCAACGCAAAATCAGGTAGTATTATTACATCCTTGACAGCATCAATGGTTATATTTGAAATGAACAGAGCGATAATAGAAAATGTTTCAGGCAATAATGTTGTAACCACTGCTCTGGAACATCCATCTGCATATGACTCAGTTGTTAGCTATGCTGAGAAAATGGGGAAAGAAGTAAGAGTTGCAAAAACCAATCCTGTAACTGGAGGAGTTGATGTAAGTGAGATTACAAAGCTCATAGATAAAGATACTTGTTTGCTAAGTTTTATATATGCTTCAAATATTTCAGGTGCAGTTATAGATGTAGAATCAATTATAAGAGAATGCAGACAAATTAAACCTGACCTTTATATTGTTGTAGATTCTGTGCAGCATACACCCCACGGTGCTTTAGATTTAGAAAAAACTCCGGTTGATGGAATAAATTTTGCACCTTATAAGTTTTTTGGCACGAGGGGATTTGGAGTTGGATTTATGTCTGAAAGAGCCGCAAGGCTGCCTCATAATAAACTCATTGCAAAGCCGTTAGAAGAATGGGAGTTAGGAAGTCCTGCACCATCCCAATTTGCGTCAATAACAGAAATAGTAAATTATGTTTGCTGGATTGGAGCAAAATTTATTGATTCAAATGACAGACGAGAGTTATATGTGGAAGGTATGAACAGAATAAATCTTCATGAAAGAGCATTGATGTATAGAATGCTGAATGGCTCTGATATAATAGAAGGACTCAGAAATATTAATGGTGTTAAGGTATATTTGGATTATGAAGATCTTTCTACAAGAGATTTTATAATGGCTGTAGGATTTGATAATATTGGATGTATTGAAGCGGTTGCAGAATATGAAAAAAGAGGAGTAATAACATTTGAAAGAGTTGCTTCAAGTTTATATTCTGTAAGAATGCTTAATTCATTCGGTATAGAGGGAGTAGTTAGAGTATCTCCGCTTCACTGTCATGATGTGAATGATATTGATGAATTCTTGAGAATTACAAAGGAGATTTCTTTGCTATAACCTTTAGAACAGTATTCGACAGGTCGAAATGTTGAGTACTGTTTGGTTTATACCGGAAATTAAGGGATTTCCGTATAAGCCTGTTGTCAGAACATGGAACAAAAGAGCTGTGAATTGTTATAAATCACAGCTCTTTGAAATTGTTGAAACAAAACACCAAAAACATATGCCGGAGATGGTGAACTTTATGTAATGAGATTATATACATATTCTCTGGTTAAGTAAGGGCATTAAATGGAAAAATTCAGCACAATTAATTATTTTTCACATAAAATATTTTTATTTAATTAAAAATAGGAGGAAAATAGATGTGCGGAATTGCAGGATGGGTAAATACAAATATTAGTTTTTCGGATGAAATAAATATCATGGAAAAAATGACAGAAACACTTAAGGAAAGAGGTCCTGATGATTGTGGATACTTTAAATCCGAAAATGTTTTATTTGGTCACAGACGTTTAACTATTGTAGATCCTGAAGGCGGAAAACAGCCTATGGAACGTAAGGTAGGAGAAAGACACTATGTAATGGTATATAATGGTGAGCTTTATAATACAGATGAAGTCAGAGATGAACTTAAATCAAAAGGACATAAGTTTAATTCTTATTCAGATACAGAAGTGTTATTAGTTTCGTTTATTGAATGGGGACCGGATTGTGTACATCATATAAATGGTATATATGCTTTTGCAGTCTGGGATGAAAATGAAAAAACATTATTTTTGGCGAGAGATCCTCTTGGAGTAAAGCCGTTATTTTACAGTATTAAAAATAATAATTTGATATTTGGCTCTCAAATAAAAGCATTGTTGGCCAATCCGTTAGTAGAACCTGTAATAAACGAAGAGGGCATCATGGAAATATTCGGACTTGGACCCGCAAGAACTCTCGGTAATGGTGTATTCAAAGACATAAAAGAAATTGCTCCGGCACATTATTTAATTTACAAAGACAATATTCCAAGAATTCATGAATATTGGAAATTGGAAGCAAAACCGCATGAAGAAAATATCCGATCCACTATTGAGACTACAAGAAATTTACTTGTTGATGCTGTAGAAAGACAATTGGTATCTGATGTACATTTGTGCACATTTCTTTCAGGAGGATTAGACTCCAGTGCGATATCCGCAATTGCCTCAAATTATTATAAAAAAAGAGGAAGAGAAACACTTGATACATTTTCAATCGATTATAAAGACAATGATAAATATTTTCAAACGAATCTTTTTCAGCCTGATTCAGATCAAGTTTGGGCAGAGAGGATGTCTGAATCTATAGGAAGCAATCACCATACAGTCATATTGGACAATATAAAATTGGTTGAAGCATTAAAAGATGCTGTTTTGGCAAATGATTTACCTGGAATGGCAGACATTGATTCATCTCTACTTTTATTTTGCAAAGAAATCAGGAAAAATTCAACTGTAGCATTATCAGGCGAATGTGCTGATGAGATATTCGGAGGTTATCCTTGGTTTACACGTCCTGAAGACATTGATGCTGATACTTTCCCGTGGTCTAAATCATCAAAAGAACGCAATGAAATAATTAATAAAGAATTCTTTAAATTACCACTAAAAGAATATGTGGCTCAAAGATACAGTGATACAATCAAAAAAGTTCCAAAGCTGACAGGCGAATCCAAAGAAGAAGCAAGGATGAGGGAATTATTTTATTTAAATATTAAATGGTTTATGATGACTTTGCTTAACAGGAAAGACAGAATGAGTATGTACAACAGCCTTGAGGTCAGAGTACCTTTTGCGGATTATCGAATAGTAGAGTATTCTTATAATATTCCTAATAAATTTAAATTCTATAATGGAAGGGAAAAGGGAGTATTGAGGGAAGCTCTTAGAGGAATATTACCTGATGATATAATTGAAAGGAAAAAAAGCCCGTATCCAAAAACTCATCATATGGATTATACAGAAGCTGTTCAAAAGTGGATGAAAGAAATTCTTTCTAATAAGAACTCTCCAATTCACCATTTGATAGATGGCAAGAAAGTTAATGAAATAGTAAATACCGGTGGTAAATCATTTAAAAAGCCTTGGTATGGACAATTAATGACAGGGCCACAGTTAATTGCTTATTTTATCCAGATTAACACCTGGATGGATGAATATAAAGTTAAAATTGAAATTTGATTTAAATTATTATATAAAAAGCTGCAGCATGTTGCTGCAGCTCAATTTTTATTTTTCAGCTGTTTACTCTATTGGTTCCAAATGTGCTTGGAAATGTCTTAATATAGGAGGTTCCCAGAGTATTTTGTAACCGCGTTTAATTTCATGAGATCTTTCCTTAATAGAAATCAGGGCATCAGCAATAACGTCTAAGTGTGCCTGAGTGTATACTCTTCTTGGAATTGCCAGACGTGTGAATTCAAATTCTGATTTTAGCTGTTCGCCCGTATCAGGGTCGTTTCCAAGCATGTAAGAACCGATATCACATGATCTTATGCCAGCTTCCTTGTATAGCTCTAAAGCTAATACCTGAGCAGGGAATTCATAATATGGTATATGCGGAAGCATTTTCTTTGCATCTATAAATAGTCCGTGACCGCCAACAGGAGCCTGATAAGCAATTCCCGCTTCATCCAAGAGGCCTGCCAAGTATTCCATTTGACCAATTCGGTATTTCAGATAATCTTCCTCAAGAGCTTCGTTTAAACCTATTGCAAGTGCTTCTAAATCTCGTCCGTTTAATCCGCCGTAAGTGGTAAATCCTTCGAAGCTTATACAGTTTGCTTTTATTTTCATGATAGTATCTGCAAATTTCTTATCATCCTTTACACCTATCATACCGCCCATATTAACAATTCCGTCTTTTTTAGATGACATTGAGAACATATCCGCATAAGAGAACATTTCATGAACTATTTCTCTTATGGATTTACTTTCGTATCCTTCTTCATCGCGTTTTATAAAGTATGCATTTTCTGCGTATCTTGCCGCGTCAATATCCAGTGGGATATTGTATTTTTTACAAATAGAAGAAACATCCTTCATATTTTGCATTGATACAGGTTGTCCCCCTGCAGAATTGTTGGTTACTGTCATAACAATCAGACCAATATTTTCAGGACCATGTTCCTGAATTAATTCTTCTAATTTTACAACATCCATGTTTCCTTTAAATTTTGCACGTTTTTCAGGATCTTTTGCTTCTTCCACCACACAGTCTATGCAGCGAGCACCTGCCAGTTCAACATGAGCACGGGTAGTATCAAAAAACATGTTTGAAACAGCAAATTGTCCTTTGTGAAGAAATGTAGGGAATAAAACCTTTTCCGCAGCTCTACCTTGATGAACCGGCTGGATATAGCTGTATTCGAAAATTTCTTTAGCTGTTTCTAAAAGACGATAATAGCTTTTTGCGCCTGCATAAGCCTCATCTCCCATCATAATACCTGCCCATTGATTTGAGCTCATTGCATTTGTTCCTGAATCTGTCAAAAGATCGATGTATACATCCTCTCCTCTGAGATTGAACACGTTGTAGTGCGCATCCTTGATTTTTTGTTCTCTTTCTTCGCGAGTTGTCATTTTGATTGTTTCAACCATTTTAATTCTAAATGGTTCAGGAATGTACTTAGTTTTCATATTTATCCTCCTATGACACCCCGGTCCTCTTGCGAGTAGCGGTCAGTATGCACAATAATTATACAATAATAAATACGTTTGCACAAGCCTTTTTACAATTTGTACCATACAATAAAATGCTTTTACAACAATTTTTCAGATAGAGAAACAGCAGAAAATATTAGGGTTTCTGCTGTGTTATCTATTAATAAAAAGTTATTTTAATTACCTAAAGTTTCTTTTATAACTCTTGGGCTTATCCAGCGCATAAGGTTTAATTTTGAACCGGCCTTGTCGTTAGTTCCTGACTGCCTTGCACCTCCGAACGGCTGTTGTCCAACAACCGCACCGGTCGGTCTATCGTTGATGTAAAAGTTTCCGGCAGCATTGACTAATTTTTTTTCGGCTATATCTATTGCATGTCTGTCTCTTGCAAATATTGCACCGGTTAATCCGTAATTTGTTGTATTGTCAACAAAATCAAGTGTTTCTTCAAATTTTTCATCATCATAAACATAAATTGTCAATACAGGACCAAAGATTTCTTCTTTCATTGTTTTAAAATGTGGATTTTTGGTTAATATTATTGTAGGTTCCACAAAATAACCCTTACTGTCATCGCAGTTTCCACCGAATATAATATCTGCCTCATCAGAATTTTTTGCATAATCAATGTAGCCTTTTATATTGTTAAATGATTTTTGATCTATTACAGCACCCATGAATGTGTTGATTTCTTCAACATCACCTACTTTTATATCAGCGGCCTTTTCTATTATTATTTCTTTTATGCTTGACCATATACTTTTTGCTATATATGCACGAGAAGCAGCAGAACATTTTTGTCCCTGATATTCAAATGCTCCGTCTATAAGTCCGCGTGAAGCAGAATGTATATTGGCAGAATTGTGAACAACTATAAAATCTTTACCTCCTGTTTCTCCCACTAACCTTGGAAAGTTTCTGTAATTCGATATATTATTACCTACTGCAGTCCACATATTTTGAAAAACTTTTGTTGAGCCGGTGAAATGTATTCCGCTTAAATGCTCATTTTTTAGTACTGCATCGCTGATTTCATCCGCATTGCCGGGTACAAAATTAATTACTCCGTCAGGAAGTCCTGCTTCCCTAAGCAATTGATAGATTATATAAGCTGTGTAAACAGCAACTGAAGCCGGTTTCCATACAACGACATTACCTGTCATTGCAGGCGCACATGGCAGATTACCTGCTATTGCAGTAAAGTTAAATGGTGAAACGGCATATATAAACCCTTCAAGAGGTCTATATTCTATCTTATTCCATGCCTTGACCGGAGAAATTGGCTGCTCGGCATAAATTTGAGGCAGGCATGATACATTATATCTGAAGAAATCAGCTAATTCACAGGCCGCATCAATTTCTGCCTGCTTATATGTCTTGCTTTGAATAAGCATTGTTGCAGCATTAAATTTTGCTCTCCAGGGCCCTGATAATAATTCAGCAGCTCTTAAAAAAATTGCAGCCCTTGATTGCCAAGACATTTTTTCCCACTCTTTTTTTGCTTTTAAAGCTTCTTCGACTGCCATCTCAACTTCCATTTTTGAAGCTTTGTGGAACTCTCCGATGACTACATTCTTATTGTGAGGGAGAATGCAGGATCCTTTATTTCCTGTTCGTATTTCTTTTCCTGCTATTATTATAGGAATGTCTGCAAATGATGTTTTCATAGCTGCCAATTCTTTTTCAAGCTCAATTCTTTCATGGCTGCCTTTATCATATTTTAATATGGGTTCATTAACAAAATTAATCTTATTAATTACACTGTTATTCATTGTTGATGCTCCTTCGAAATATATTATAGTTTTGTTAATTATATAACTTTTAGTTATAATTATTTATTTTATGCATACTATAATATACTATTTTATTGATTTAATCAACTATATAAATGTGTATTATCAAGAAACAAACTAAAAGTAATTTAATAAGCTTTTATTTTGAATAATTTTTTGTTTTCGAATCCGAAAACGTTGCCATATATAAATATTGTTATATTTTTAAGGAAATAACCGTTTAAAATGACTTTGAATTTTTTTTTACATAACTCAAAAGATTATACGTTCATAACAATCATTTTTTCATCGGTCATTTCTTCAACCGCATATTTTCCCCCTTCTTTACCAAAACCGCTTTTTTTCAGTCCGCCATAAGGCATGTTACGTGCCTTGAAATATGAAGTATCGTTAATTATAACTCCACCGCATTGTATTTTTCTTGCTGCTTTCATTGCAAGATGTATGTCTTTGGTATAAACTCCTGCTTGCAAGCCGTAAATAGAATCATTAACGTAATTTATCGCTTCGTCAAAATTGTCATATGTATTTATTACAAGTACAGGTCCGAAAACTTCTTTGTTATATACTTTCATGTCTTTTTTTACATCCGTTAAGATTGTCGGAAGATAGAATACTTCATTATGAATTTTTCCTCCGCAAACTGCTTTTGCCCCTTGAGATAGTGCTTCATCAATCCATTCAGCAATTCGATTAACTTCTTTTTTGCTAATCAGCGGTCCCATCGTTGTGTTTTCATCCATTGGATTTCCTAAAACTAAAGATTCCGCATATTTTTTTGATATACTGACGAACTCTTCGAATACATCCTTATGAACAACTATTCGTTGTATAGAGACACATACTTGTCCTGCATTATAAAATCCTTTTAATGTACATTCCTTGGCAGCCGCTTTTATATCAGCATCTTTATGTACTATTACGGCAGCATTACTGCCAAGCTCCATGGTTGAGCGTCTTATTCCTATAGTGTTTGTTATATGTTCTCCTATTTCAGCACTTCCGGTAAAACTATAAAAATTAATATCATCATTATTCAGAAGCATTTCTCCAACGGTAGAACCCGGCCCCATGACTAATTGTATGTGCTCCTGGGGTAATCCTGCCTCTAACAGTATTTCAACTAATTTACAGGCATTAACCGGAGTTTGTTGAGTTGGTTTTAAAATCACAGCATTGCCGGCAGCTATTGCAGGAGCAACTTTCGATACAGATAAACTGAGGGGATAATTAAACGGGGTAATAGCACAAACTATTCCAACCGGCACTCTCAGAGTAAAGCCGATTCTATTTTCAAAGCCGGAGGTTGCATCTAACGGAACCATTTCTCCCGTTATTCTCTTGGATTCTTCAGCCATATTTTTAAAATTAAAAATAACTCCTGATACTTCTGACCGGGCTTCACTTATAGGTTTTCCCACTTCTCTTGACAGAATCTCTGCTAATATTTCCTTATCCCTAATAACTATATCAGCTGCATTCATCAAAATATTGTATCGCATTGTTGGTGTAAGATAAGTGTTGTTAAATGAATTCCTTGCGGATATAACAGCATTATCTACATGATCTTTCGCAGCCTGGGCTATCGTAGCAAAAGGATTACCGCTGTATTTATCGATAACATTAAACCTTTCATCTGAATCTACCCATTTTCCGCCTATGAATAATTTGTAATGTTTCATAAAATATCCTCCAATTATTTTTTTGTAAATAAAAAAATCAGACGAGCGAACCAAAAAAGCACGTCTGACATAACATACTGAATTAAGCTTAAGGTTCTTCTCAAACACGGAAAGCCTGCAAATTTCTTATACAAACTCATTGGTCCAAAAATCATAGGCATAACCCTTAGACTTAGAGGACTTGAACCATATTAAATTAATATAATTGTAATCTACTATAAAACATATAGCAAGTATTATGCCATTATTAGATTTGTTGATAGTACTGATTAAAACAAGATAAATTACTAATTTAAAATTTCAGCGCATATTTTTTGTTTCAAATTGTAATACTTTAAATTCAGTTTGAAATATTTGTAAATATATATTAATACTATAACACCTCTTGCAATATGTTAGATGTGTTTATATAATAGTAGGTGTCAATATATACTGAGGTGTTATTATGAATAGAAAAGATTTTGAAAGAAACTACGAACTAATAAAAGCTTTATCTGATGTTAACAGATTATTGATAATAAATACTTTATCCAATGGTGAATTATGTGCATGTAAGATTTTAGAGAAATTTAATATTACTCAACCTACACTATCTCACCATATGAGAGTTTTGTCAGAATGTGGTCTTGTTAACTTTAGAAAAGAAGGAAAGTGGACACACTATTCATTGAACATGGAGAGAGTGAACGAGTTTCAAAGCTTTATTGCTAATCTAACATCTGTCAACAAAATTTCAGATAAATAATATTAGTTTTTATTTATTAATTTTATTATGTCCTTCGGCTTTAGAACTTTTCCGAATGATACTACCTTTTCATCGATTACTAATGCCGGAGTTTGCATAACACCGTATGAAACAATATCCTTCATACTTTCAACTTTTACTACCTCTGCATCGATTCCTGACTCTTTTAACGCTGCTTCGGCATTCAACTTTAAATTTTCACAATTTTTACATCCTGTACCTAAAATTTTAATTATCATTTTAATCTACCTCACATTATTTTTTATATGAACATATGCCCAAGGGCATTAAAAACATATCCGATTATTATTATTCCAATTGTACAATAGCCTGCAAATATTGCCAATAATGTTGGTTTAACTACTTATTTTAACATTATTATTGAAGGCAATGATAATGTTGTAACTCCCATCATAAACGACAATACTGTTCCAAGTCCTACACCTTTTGAAATCAAAGCTTCTGCGATTGGTAACGTTCCAAATATATCAGCATACATGGGTATTCCGATGAAAGTCGCTATTAAAACTGAATACCACTTATCCTTTCCTAAAACCATGCTTATTGCTGATTCGGGTATAACCACTGAAAAATATTCAAATTTTTGCTCCTCCAAATTGTAAATCTTATTTTTTTATAAGATTATTATATGGAACGTATAGATGATTGTCAATATGAAATTGATAAAATAAAGGCGATTGTTGAAAAAACAACCGCCTTATTAATTTTTACCCTCCACCTATTGGCGGAAATATAGATAAAGTATCACCATCTAAAGGCTCGTTATCCATTTTTGCACTTATGCCATTTTTCAAAAGAATTGCAACATCATTTTCGTCAATGTTTAAATCTTTAATTATATCTCTGACTATTGTTCCTTCGGGATATTCTTTTTCTAATATTTTGTCTCTGCCTCTACGAAGTGTTGCAAAAAGTTTTATTGTAACCCTCATTTGCGCTCCTTGCTATTTGTATTCTTTTATTCCTAAGGACTCAAGTTTTTTATCGGTAGGCAAACCGCCTTCGGTCCATCCTCTTGCCTTGTAATATAAAGGCAGTGTTTCGCTTAACTTGCTTAACCAACCTTTTGAAGGTCCGCTTGGTACCGGGTCTTCAAGAAGTCTCTTAGGCAGAGTGTCTTGAGACGGATCAATTCCTGCTTTTAAATTAAACTGTCTTTCTAAGTTCCATATTCTTTCACCGTATTTTATAAAATCATCACCGCTTAAACTTGTTCCGCATATAGCATTATACAAATCTGCATAATCGTCCGCACCAAGTGCAAATGATGTAAATAAGCAAAGTCCAACTGAGTCAATAGCAGCGGTAAAGTCCTGGAATATTTTTGTCCATTCTGCTTTTCCCTCGGTAGCAAATCTATCTAACGGCTGAGGCAGTCCTAATATTTCAGGAGAAATCGTATAACCTCTTACGTGGCATCCGCCTCTGTTGGAGGTGGCATAATTTAATCCTATTCCTTGAATGCCTCTCGGATCATAAGCAGGCATTTCTTGTTTTTTAACACTCATGGAAAGTTCGGGAACCCCAAAGCTTTCACATAATCTGTAAGAACCTTCTGACATTATTGCTCCAAGGCCTTTTCCTGCTCCCATCCTTTTTGTCCATTCTATTATAGCATCTGAATTACCCCAAATTAATTCAGGACCGTCATCCAAATCTTCTTTTTTGATATATCCTCTCTGGTATAATTCCATTGCTGCAGCTATGGTTGCAGCAGTTGATATGGTATCTAAGCCGTATTCGTTGCACCAGTAATTTGCTTTTATTATAGCTCCTAAATCAGATACTCCGCAGTTGGAACCATAACCCCAGATTGTTTCATATTCAGGTCCGGATCCTTTTGCATAATCAGCTTCGCAATATCTTCCGCAGCCAATTGGACATCTGTAGCATGGGTCTTTTTTCTTTAAATATTTTTCTGCAAGAGTTTCTCCGCTTATTTCTTCCGCTAAATCAAATTGTGATTCTTGGAAATTATTTGTTGGAAGGGCACCGTGTTCGTTTAATATGTTAACAAGCACGGCTGTTCCGTAAGCCGGTAAACCTTGCCCTGTAACACCATTTTCCCTGATTTTGGTCATGCTGTTTGAAAAAACTTCCTTTAATTTATCCGGGTTTTTAACATTAACTTTGTTTGTTCCGCGAACAACAATAGCTTTAAAGTTTTTAGAACCAAGAACAGCTCCGACTCCTGACCTTCCTGCAGCGCGGCCTCTTTCGTTCATAACACTGGCAAGTTTTGAAAGCTTTTCACCGGCGGGTCCTATAGTTGCAATTCGTGCTTTTTCTCCGTGGATATTTTCCAATATAGTAGTTGTTTCATCTACTAATTTCCCCCAAATGTTAGATGCATCCTCAAGTGTAACAGAATCATCAACTATATTAAGATAAACTGGCTTTTCAGATTTGCCTTCAATAATCACAGCATCATATCCTGCAAACTTAAGCTCTGCTCCCCAAAATCCTCCTGAATTTGAACTTGCTATAGTGCCTGTAAGGGGAGATTTTGTAATTACCATGTATCTGCCGCCTGTTGGTGTGGCTGTTCCGCTTAATGGACCTGTAGCGAATATAACCTTATTGTCAGTACTTAATGGATCTACATTAGGATCTACTTCGTCAAATAGGATTTTAGTTCCTAAACCTCTTCCGCCTATAAACTTAACTCCTTCTTCGAAATTAAGTGCTTCTTTGCTTATCTTACCATTGCTTAAATTTACTCTGAGTATAACTCCTTGATATCCAAAATAATTATTCATTGCGTACCTCCTTCTTGGTCTGACTACATATATGCAAAATGCATTCCAACTTGTATAGGGTAGAAAAACCTTTGATAATAGTCACATAGAGGTGTTCAAAAAAATAACCTTGTTCCATATTGAAACAAAGTTATAATATTATATTGTTCTGTTTTGGCGCAATGTACTCTTATGGAACGAAAATTTCATACTCTTTTATCTTTCTATAAAGTGTATTTCTGCCAATACCTAAGATTATTGCCGCTTGGGTTATGTTGTTACTGTTTGTTTTCATTACATTAATAATGTGCTGTTTTTCCAAATCTTTCAAGCTGCATAAGTTAACTGTTGCTGTTGATGTTTTAATAATATCATTGCTATTATAATTGTTTATTTCCATGTTATAAATATCAGGTAATTCTTCTGTATTTATGACAAGTTCAATATAATTTTCCAGTTCTCTTATGTTGCCGGGCCAATCATAAGAGGATAGCTTCTCAATTGCTTCATCCGAAATAACTACCTTTTCCTTGTTTAGTTTTCTGCTGATTTTTTTCATGAAATATTCTATAAGAAGCTTTATATCACTTCTTCTTTCCCTCAGGCTTGGAAGTCTAAGAGGTAAAACATTCAACCTATAAAATAAGTCCTTTCTAAAGGTTCCGTTTTCAACTTCCTGTATAAGATTTTTATTGGTAGCGGCAATTATACGAACATCAACTACATTTACTTTTGAACTGCCGATTCTGCTGATTGTACCTTCTTCAATAACTCTTAATAACCTTGTTTGTAAATCGTAAGGCATCTCTCCTATTTCATCAAGAAATATTGTTCCTCCATCTGCTATTTCAAATTTACCCGGATTTCCCTTTGCTTTTGCTCCGGTAAATGATCCTTCATCATAGCCAAAGAGTTCTGCTTCTATAAGGTTTCTTGGAATTGCTCCGCAGTTTATGGCAATAAAGGGGGCGTTAGATCTGTTAGAGCTGTTGTGTATAGATTGTGCAAAAAGTTCCTTCCCTGTGCCGCTTTCACCGGTTATAAGTATATTAGACCTGCTGTCAGCTATTTTCTTTGCATAATTAATTACATTAAGGAAATTTTTATCTTCTCCCACAATTTTATCAAATGTGTAGATGGCAAAGCCGCTGTTTATTTTGTCAATCATTTTTCTTTTCTTTTGTACTTCATTTAAAAATAATAATATATGTGTTGTTTCATTATTGTTGACTCTTACAGGATATGCACTTATATTTAATTCAAGGATGTTTCTTTTGGCGTATACATCGACATTGTTCTGAAAAGTTTTATCTCCCTCCGTAATTGATTTTTTAATATCGTTCCAATCTTTAACAATATCTTTAATATTCATTTGATTTATTTCATAATCTTCATAACCAAATAGTCCGCATGCAAAGGAATTTGCCTTTATTATTGTACCTTCATAATTTGTTATAATTAACCCCATCATTATTGAATTTTGCAGGCAATCATGATATTTTTTTTCGCTTGCTAATTCAATATTATAATAATTTGCAATTAATTCATTTTCTATTGCTTTTGCACCGGCAACCACCATACCTAATGTATGTGAATGTACGTATTCACTGTAACCGGTTAAGTCAAGTGTACCAATTATATTGCCATCCATATCTCTTATGGGACATGCAGAACAAGTCCACCTGTGATATACTTTAATAAAATGCTCTTTTCCTGAAACCTGTATCGGTGTTCTTTCTTTTAGTGTCGTTCCCATAGCATTAGTTCCAATATTTTCTTCATCCATATATGCTCCGGGAATCATTTTGAAAGAAAATGCCTCAGACAGTATATCTTCATCACCTATAACATTAAGGATACAACCTTCATTATCTGTCAGTATAGAAAAGAAATTTGATCCTTTGACAAAATTATATATTTCATTCATGATTGGTGCAGATGCAAGAATAAGCTCTCTGTTTTCTTCCATTTTAAGAAAGAGTTCTTGTTCGGATAGTATTTTATTAGAATATATTTGATTGTAATTTATTTCATACTTTTTGCTTCTTTCATGAGAAAGCATAATGCATTTTTTACTTAGACAATCATTCTTATCAAGCATAATTTCACCTTCTTTACATGCTTTTTAATAAATGTACTTATAAAAATTATACTATACTATAACAAAAAATTAAATAAAATTATTCTTCGGATAAAATTCATTTCCTAAAAGTATTCAAACAATATATACCTCGTATGTTCTATGAAAATTTACAAAATTTTTACATAACACATATTGACATATGAGCATATAATCATATACTCTAATTTAGAAGTATATAAAATAAGGAGTGATAGGATAATGTACAATAAAACTAAAGTAGCATTTGTATGTGTTCATAATTCTTGCAGAAGCGTTGGGTAAATACTTTGCAAGTGATGTTTTTGACAGTTATTCGGCCGGAACAGAAACTAAGCCAAGCATTAATCAAGATGCCGTAAGATTAATGAAGAAAATTTACAACATAAATATGGAAGAAACACAATATTCAAAATTGATAACAGAATTACCTGAAATAGACATAAAAATAACTATGAGCTTGCAGTGGCTGTAGCAATAGCGCTTTTCGGCATGGATTCACCTGCTGCATTAGCAACAACGGTAGGTGTGTTAACAGAAGTTCCTACCATGCTGTTTCTTGTGTATATAGCCAACAGAACAACGCACTGGTTTATGACTGAAAAATAAGCTAATTTATTATTAAGAGCGGTTCTTCAAGAACCGTCTTTTTTGATTGTATCAACAATAAACCCCCGGCTATGCCGGGGGAAGCAAAAAGCTTTAGC
>NZ_DAMASY010000015.1:25399-56905 GCF_032080165.1 Sedimentibacter sp. | reverse complement strand
CCATGCCCTTATAGGGCAAGAGCAAACCACCGGCTCAGCCGGTGGTCATGATTATTTTGAACAATCATATTGACGATATATAAATTGTTATGTTATAATAAATGTAACGATTAACTATGGAGGTTTAGATGGAAAATAATGATTATATTATACTCAAAACTGATAAAGAACTGAAAATACTTATGTCTCCCATAAGACAAAAAATAATAAAAATAATGAGTAGAGAAGGTAAGCCTGTTACGTCTAAACATTTAGCAGATAAGTTAAATATTTCGCCTTCTTCGGCACAGCACCACATTAAGCAACTGCAACAGGTAGGAATAGTAGAATTTGATCATAACGAGATTATTAACGGCATAACAGCGAAGTATCTTAGATTATCTGAAAAAACTGTTAGCATAGGCCAGGATATAAATGATGATTTATCATCAGAGCGTGATGTATTGGCAAGAAGTATATTAAGTAAGACGTATAATGGTTATAAAGAACTGATAAATGAAAAGAGACAGTTATTAGCAGAAGAATATAGAAAAGGAAATAAATTTGCTGACCAATTGGCTGGAGTGGTGCATCTATCTACTGAAGAAGCTAATGAACTGTTTGATATTATTGATGATTTTATAAAAAAGCATTCAAAAGCATACGATAATTCACATCCATATGAATATGCTTTAATTGCATACAGAGCTGATTTAAACGATGATAAAGGTAGGGATTAGGTATGAGAGTAAAAGTATATTCTCTTATAGTATTACTTAATTCATATATTACAGGACTTCTTTTACCTGTTTTAAGCTTATTGTTAATAGATAAAGGGTCTACACTGAGCAGAATTTCTATATTAATAGGAATATATTCTTTTACAGTAATAATATTAGAATTGCCAACAGGAATAATGGCTGATTTAATCGGAAGGAAAAAAACTTTTTGTTTATCACTGATTATGTCATTATTATTTTCTGTGGTTATTCTTTTAGGAGATGGGTTTATAATTTTGTGCATAGGAATGTTAATTTATGGATTAAACAGAGCTATTTCTTCTGGATCGTTTGAGGCTTTGTTCATTGACTCATATATTAATGAATTTGGTAAGGATAAGCTGCATGTAGTTACAACACGTTTAAGTGTCTTGGATGCTATTGGATTATCATCCGGAGCTCTGACAGGAGGAGCTCTTCCGGAAATATCAAGAAAGCATTTAATATTAACAGGAACTTATGATTTAAACTTAATTGTCAGATTAATATTAACTGTTTTAATTGTGGTGCTTGCAGTTGTTTTTATAAAGGAAACAGGTGCGAATAGTGTTAAAGAACATATTACTTTAAAACAGCAAATAAAAAACAGTTCAAATGTAGTTATCAAAAGTAAAAACATAATATGCATATTTATTTCTGTGTTTTCAACGGGTTTTTTCTTTAGCTCTTTGGAGACATATTGGCAGCCACATTTTATTTCTTTGATGCCAGATGATAGTGCAATGGTCTTTCTTGGTGTCATAGCATTTTTGTATTTAGCTTCAGCTATGGCGGGAAATATTATTTCATGTAAAATACTTAGCAAGTATAATCCAAAAAAAATTTACTTAGTTCTTAGAGTTATTCTTGCTATTATTTTAATAATAACAGCATTACAGACAAATATGATTTTATTTATTTTGTTTTATTCATTAATATATTTATTTTTCGGAATGGCTAACATACCTGAGAATGTTATTCTAAACAGTGAAATACCAAATTCAGCGAGGGCGTCTATTTTATCTGTAAATTCGTTGATAGTACAAATTGGAATGCTTTTAGGTTCTTTTGTTAACAGCTTCATTATAAATTATTCTACTATTCCAAATATTTGGATTATAGCTGCTGTAATAATTCTCATTTCAGTAATAATTATTTATAAAAAATTATTGTTAGAACAAACAAAAGAAAATGCTTAGCATTTAAATTATAAATTCCTTACTGGTAGCAGCCAGTGGCATCATGATAAAATTGGCTCTTCTCAAAAGATAATATAAATAAATGCCGTCAACAGTTCATAACCATATACCATAGCTATATCTTTATTGTAAAACGATAAATTATAATTGACAAACGATAATTATTGTATTATGCTTATATAAGACTTTGAGTTTATTAAGGGGGTAAATTTTGAGAAAACTTATTGCATATTTTACATTTTGTATTGGGGTAATTTTTGTAATCAGTCCGGTTATACTATATCAGTTTATCCATGGCAGCTATGAACGTTATATATGGATTATAAATGGAAGTTTTCCGTTTAATAGTTTTGGAAGCGGACCGGTGCAATTATATTTATATGCGGGACTCTTCTTAGCAGGGTTAATCCTAACAGCAATTAGTTTTAAACATGTTAACAAGTATCTTAAATATGCTGTCTTAATTATTATATTATTAATGATTTTTATAATGTCAGTATCGTGTTATTCATCGGAGTCTGTTAACACACAAATTTCAAAATCCTTGAGAATAGAAATGCCTGCAGATTCAACCATAGAGTATGAGGATTCTCACGGCGGCTTTCATGGTGACGGAGGTACATATGCTAAAATTAAGCTTGATGGAAAAGGAACAGAAAAAGCCATACTTGAAATTAAGAATAGCTGGAAGTCGCTGCCACTATCCGAAAATCTCAGCTTGATAATGTATGGTGGAATGAGAGATAATATAGAGTATATATATAATTTGGCAGATGAGTTTAAAATTCCACACATAGAAAATGGTTACTGGCTTTTTATCGACAGACACAGTAAAAGTATTAATAATTATGATGATACGGATTTATTTAACAGGCATTCTTTTAATTTTACTTTGGCATTGTATGATGCTGATGAAAATGTATTGTATTATATAGAATTTGATACATAAAATTAATGTAAAATATTTGGGAGTTAAAAATAACAATATATGAAAAACAACTATTTATTTATTATAATTTTTATATTTGCCATGATAATTTTTTTTATATGGCAAAACAATTCTGTAGTCATATCTAAATATGAATATAAAAATTCAAAGCTGTTCACAAATTTTAATGGCTTTAAAATTTTACATATTTCAGATTTACACAACAAGAATTTTCATGGAAGTTTATATAAGAAAACTAAAGATATTAATCCTGATATAATAGTAATCACAGGGGATTTAATTGACAGGCGTCGTACAAGAGTTGATACAGCTGTAGATTTCATAAGTCAAATAGTAAAAATCGCTCCCGTATATTATGTATCCGGAAATCATGAACAGCTGTCAGCATCATATGATGAATTAAAGGAAAATCTTGTAAAGCTTGGTGTACACATTTTAGATAATGCTTATATAACTTTAAATCATGATGGTGAAAATATTGGGCTTATGGGATTGGCAGATCCTGCTTCGTTGTATATCGAAGGCGATAATCTTAAAAACATAAACAGAATATATGCAGAAAACAACATTAATAAATTATATGAGAATACAGAAACTGATTTCAATATTCTTCTCTCCCATAGACCGGAGCTGTATGATGTATACAAAAAAATGAATGTTGATTTAATTTTCAGCGGTCATGCTCACGGCGGGCAAATAAGAATTCCTTTTTTAGGTGGTCTGCTTGCACCTAATCAAGGATTTTTTCCGAAATATTCGGAAGGAATGATTACAGAAGGTCATACAACTATGATTGTCAGCAGAGGGCTGGGAAACAGCATTTTTCCGCTTCGAATTTTCAATCGCCCGGAATTGATTGTAGTTACATTAAATAGGGAAGCAATAAAGCATTGATTCATTATAAATAATAAATTGCTCCACGTGGAGAAATATATAAAAAATATTAAAATAAAGGGTTTTATGTAAAGCCCTTTTTTAAATGTAGTAATTTGATATAAAATTATGTAAAAATTTTTTCATTTTATTAAATGAAAAATCCGGGTTACTTACTCTAATTGATAGAAAGGAAGGTAATATGCAATGCTTAAAAAAGAAATTGACAAAGAAAATTACATTTCTTTTATAACACAAAATAAAGAAATGCTCTATAGAGTTGCATATGGTTATCTTCGTGATGAAATTAAGTCATTGGATGCAGTTGATGAGGCAGTGTATCAGGGATATGTACATATCTATGATTTGAGAGAACATAAGTATCTTAAAACATGGGTTACCAGAATTTTGATTAATGAATGTCTTAAAATTATCAGAAACGGTAAACGTGAATTAAATACGGAGATTCTTCCGGAGAAATCATACATTTCTGATGAGGATTCAATGTATTTGAGATATGCGGTAAATAATCTACCTGAGGATTTAAGAAAGATAGTCGTACTGAGATATTTTGGGGGATATACCATATCAGAAACTGCGGAAATTTTGGAGATACCGGAAGGTACCGTGTCCACACGTACAAGAAAGGCTTTAGAAATCTTGAAAGTTGAGATTTCAGAGTAGGAAGGAGTAACTTATAATGGATAATAATAGATGGGATAATATGATACAAGAATCATTTAAATATCCGGAGGAGCTTTCCGGAGTAGAAGCAAGATTTAAAAGTCGCATAATGAAAGAAAAAAGAAAAAAGAGAACTGTTGTAAGCTCTTTATCTGCCATTGCTGCATCAATATTATTTATTATATTGATTAATACTAATATAGCTTTTGCCAATGCTGTAGCCGAACTTCCTGTTATAGGTAAGCTTGCGGAATATGTTAAGCTTGATAAAAGCTTAAGTAAGGCAATAGAAAATGAATATGTTCAGGAGATAAATCTTGTTGCCTGGGACGGAAGCAACAGACTGTTTTTACCTTATGTTATAGCTGACGAGAAGAAATTAATTTTATTTTTTCATATGCCCGACGAATTCAAGCGGCAATCAAATCAATGGGTTAATATTTTCCTGAAGAATATGAAAAACAGTGAAACAGGAGAAAAAGTTGACGGATATGGATATTCAACAAGCGGACTTTCACCTGATGAAAAAAACAACTATGGTTTTATCATGCAGGATTATCATTTTGAGGAGGATAAGCTGCCTAAATCATTAGACATTGAAGTAGAAGTAAAGATTGAAAATATGTTGGGTTCATATGAAGCACATATATCAGAAACTCCTTACAATAAAACAAATTCAACTATAGAAACTATAGGAACATACAGTTTTCATATAGAGCTGGAAGATTTTGCAGAGCCTATAATTTATGAAATTAATGAAACTCATACAATTTTCGGTCAAAAAATAATTGTAAAAAATATGAAGGTGTATCCTACGGGAACGGAAGTAAACTTTTCTTTTCCTGTTGATAATTCGGGTATAATAAAGGGTCTTGAATTAGAAGTGCTTCAGGATGACTATAAGCTTTTAAAAGGGAACGGCAATGGATTCAGTGCGACCTACGATATTGAGAATAACAAGATGAGCGTATATATTGAATCTAATTATTTTGATAAACCTAAAAAGCAGGAGCTGCTAATAAATGGTGTACGTCTTTTAAATAAGAACGAAGAGTATATAACTGTTGACATAGACAATAAAACGATAACGCCAAATATCGAAGGAATGATATTAAAACAGGTTATTAAAAAATCTGGCTATGCTACTTTAGTTTTTTCAACCGAAATATTAGATGATGACAATTTTGGAATGTTTAGTTCTGAATATAAGGATGCAGCCGGAAATGCTTACAGATTAGACGGCGAAGGTACTTCATCATATAATTCTCAGATGGAAACATTAATTACCGTAAAATACCCGG
Organism: Sedimentibacter sp.; assembly: GCF_032080165.1. Lineage (GTDB taxonomy): Bacteria > Bacillota > Clostridia > Tissierellales > Sedimentibacteraceae > Sedimentibacter. Next base: position 51,162 of record NZ_DAMASY010000015.1, on the reverse strand, counting down.
AAGACGGCAAGGTTATTTTAAGAAGGACATTAACTCCTAAAATACTTTTGGATAAGCCAATCAGGATTAACCTGCCTGTAAGTAATTAATAGCTTTCGAAGACATTATTCGTCGGAATATCTGTTGTATAATTTTGTAAAAAATATTATAATATAAGTAATTAATATTTTAATTGTTGGGAAGGCAGAACCATTTTATTGAGGAGGTGTAACAATGTACTCAATTATTTATTTAAGTCTTTCGGTTATAGTAATCGTCTTCGTTTTTTATTTAATTTACAGTATAAGATTAAAAGAAAAACGAAGAAAAGGTATGGAGCTTATCAGATTAAATTTTAAAGTTAACATTAACATGAATATTTTGTTTGCAGTATCGTTCTTGATTTTGTCTATATTAATGATTTATATTCTTTATGGAGCCATATCGAAATCGTATGTACCGTTTAAAGGTAAATATATTGACAGCTTTTTTCAAATATTCGATGATGCATATATCAATAGCTTAAGGGAATATTTCCTGAATAATAATATGGTAGGGCAGCTTTTAGTAACTGTTCAATACTTAATGGACATACCCCAGCATGTGTTTCTTGCCGTTTTTATGATTTCATTTTCAATATTTTATTTTTACGTTGGATTTAAGCAAAATATAATTTATGAAGACGGGATATTTATAAACAGTACATTGCATAAATGGGATGGTATTTTAGGCTTTGACTGGGGAGAGCTGCACGAAAAGGAAAATAAAGCGTATTACGATTTAACTGTTAATCTGCCAAAGCTTTATGATTTAAACGTAGATAAAAAGCTAAGGATAAACGCTGAGGATAGAGATAAAATAGACGAAATATTGGTTGCGAATATTGTTAAAGCTTAGGATATTACCCTAAGCTTTATTAATATTCGAAATCTACTGTCACGCTTGCTTCTATAAGCATGCTTCCGGGCATTATAGGTGTCACAGCAAGCTCATATCTGAAAGGTTGTATTGGCATAATAATGTTTTCTACAATGTTTACAGGAATTGGTTCAGATGAAATATTTAAATTCATGGCTATTGATTTTGATTTCTGAATTGCATTCCTTACTGCTGCATTTAATGCCTGCTGATAATAATACTCTCTGTTGGAAACGTCAAAGGATATTAAATCTACAACATTTGCACCTAAGTTAACCGCGGTATCAATAATGCTTCCTGCCATATCCAGATTGTTCGTTCTGATTTCAAGTATATTTCTTACTGAAAATCCCCTGTCGATTTGTCTTCCGTTTTCATAATCATATAATCTATCGATTGCATATTGATATGTTTTTATATTGTTCACTCCCATACGCTGCAAAGCTTGAATTATGGATTGTGTCACTCTTGCATTATCTGTTTGTATGTCTGTTATGTTTTCTCCTGTTGTCTGTACTCCTAAGCGAATTACGGCGATATCCGGAACTGCCGTTACTTGCCCTTGACCGGTAAGTGTCATCGTTTTGTTATGTACATTATTATCATTATAACGTTTAACCATTTATAAGCCCCTTTCAATTTATTTCTTTCTTATTATATGCTGATTTACAAATGCTGAAACATCAACAGAAAAATATTGCATGAAATTAATATATATATTATATTAGATAAGAATAAGAATAAGAATTAAATTGGAGTATGGCTCCTATCGCTTGGAGGTTTTATGAATAATAACTGGAAGAAAAATATAGTATTGTTTTTGGCAAGTCAAACAATCTCTTTGTTTGGAACTTCATTAGTACAATACGCAATTATGTGGCATATTACTTTAAAGACACAATCGGGATTTATGATGACAATTTCAATAATATGTGGTTTTCTTCCGATGTTTCTACTGTCTCCTTTTGCCGGCGTATGGGCAGACCGTTATAATAGAAAGAATTTAATAGTTATAGCAGATTCTTTTATTGCAATAACAACTTTCATATTAGCTATGTTATTTTATTCAGGATATGATTTTATCTGGCTTTTATTTGTTGCATCTGCAGTCAGAGCGCTTGGATCAGGAGTACAAACACCTGCCGTTAATGCATTTATTCCTCAAATAGTTCCGGAGGAAAAGCTTACGAAGGTCAATGCTACGAATGGAAGTGTTCAATCAATGGTAACATTACTGTCTCCTATGGTCAGCGGTGCACTATTGTCAGTAACAAGCTTAGAGATAATATTTTTTATAGATGTGATTACGGCTGCAATTGCAGTTATGATTATGGTATTATTTCTAAGGGTTCCGCCTCATTCAAGAGCTCTGGAAAAACAGGAAACAAGTCATATTAAGGATATATATGACGGCTTAAGATATTTAAAGGAACATGTATTTCTCAAAGTATATTTTGCTTATTTAGCAGTTTTTTATGTTTTATTGGCACCTCCTGCATTTTTAACACCCTTGCAGGTTGCAAGAAGCTTCGGGGATGACGTTTGGAGGTTAACTGCACTTGAGGTAGTATTTTCTGTAGGAATGATGGCAGGCGGAATATTTATGGCATCATGGGGAGGTTTCAAAAATAAAATTAACACCATGGCTTTATCATGCTATGTTATGAGTATTTGTACTATTTTGTTTGGTGTAATTCCAAGTTTTTGGCCTTATATTTTTGTAATGGGTATATTCGGGGTTGTAATGCCTATCCTTAATACTCCTGCCATAGTGCTTTTACAGGAAAAGGTAGAGAGCGATTATTTGGGAAGAGTATTCAGCATATTAAGTATGATTACAAGTATTATGATGCCTTTTGGAATGTTGATTTTCGGTCCTGTGTCTGATTTCGTAAGAATTGAATGGCTGATGATAGGAACAGGAGCATTGTTAGTCATTTTAACCGTATTTTTCTCAAGAAATAAAATCCTTTTAGAAGCAGGAAAATAAGTAATAAAATCTGATTTCAAAGTTTTACTGTAAATTCTCTGAATATATGATAAAATAAATATATGTATTAATCGGAGGGTTTCAGTCAGTGAAAAATATAAAAAATAATTCTATATTAAAGGTTGGTTTATTTTTGATAATGAGACAATAGGGTCTGAGTCAAATTTTCCAAATGAAAATTTGGAAGAGGATACTAAATTATAGGAGGAGAATTATGAAGTTTTTGTGGACTACAATTCATGTAAAAAATATGGAGGAGTCATTAAAGTTTTATCAGGAAGTAGTGGGACTTAAGCTATCGGATAGATTTAATGCCGGACCTATGGAAATTTCTTTTTTAGGTGAAGGAGACACTAAATTAGAATTAATATGCAGTGAAAAATTCCAAAACTTTAATCCGGGTAACGGCGTATCAATGGGATTTAAGGTTGAATCCTTGGACGCGGCTTTAAATATGGTGAAAGAAAAAGGATATGAAGTAATTACAGGACCGTTACAACCAAATCCACATATAAAATACTTTATATTTTTAGATCCTAACGGCTACAAGGTGCAATTTGCCGAACAATCATAAAATGACGGAGATTGTTAATGGATATAATAAAAAAGCATTTAAATAAATTAGCTAAAAAGGAACAAAAAATCTTAAATAGAAAGCAAGGTATCATCGAAGAAAAATTAGAACCTTTAGTTGATAAAGTTGAATCAAAGGTTCCGGAGTCATTAAAAGATACTCTTGATACGGCTTTTTACAAAAGCTTTAAGATTGTTTTTGAAAAGGGAACTAAATATATAGAGAAACTATATAATAAAAACAAAATTCAGCTGAATCACAATGTAAATGATTATCATGTAACAAATAAGCCTGACAAAAAAACTATCAAAAAAATAGATAAGCATGCTCAGAAAAGCAAGCTGTTAAATACTTCAATATCAACCATCGAAGGTGCCGGATTAGGATTTTTGGGTATAGGCTTGCCTGATATACCATTGTTTACGGCTATGATATTAAAAACAATTTATGAAATATCTCTGAGCTATGGATTTTTGTATGAAATGGAAGAAGAAAAAGTCTATGTGTTAAATATAATTAAGGGCGCACTTTCTTCAGGTGAAGCTCAGAAAAAATATAATTTAAAGGTTGATAAATTAGCAGATAAAATTGATAATCATATAAACATTATTTATGATTTGGACAGAGAAATAATATATACAGCAAGAATAATATCTGAATCAATGCTTACCTCAAAATTCATACAGGGTATTCCGGTTGTCGGAATTTTAGGAAGTATAACAAATTATAAAATAATCAATAAAATCAGCGAATACGCTTCAGTTAAATATAAGAAAAGATATCTTCATAACAGAAGTTGAAAGCAAGGTCGTCATCCTTGCTTTGTTTTTATGCTTTTTAATGGAAATTTAAGTTTTTTATAATACACGGTTAATATAAAATGGTGTTATAATAAGGTATAATATGTCCTCATGTATTTCTGAATACGCTGCTGCGGTTGCCGTCTTCCGGCGTCTTGCAGTATGAACTTTGTCATCAATCTAACCTTACTTAAATGTAAGTTTAGATGATAAAGTGTAAGTCAGACATATGGCATTTATTGAATTATTATGATAATATTAATTTGAATTTTATTTTTAGGAGATGGAAATGAAAAAAATTTTTAAAAAGAAAAGGTTTATATTTTTATTTATTGTAATTTTAGCTGTTCCTATTATAATTGCTCTAAATAAAAATAAAGGAGCTGCTGAAGTCTTTGTAAATTCTGTATCTTTAGAGAAAAAAACAATAGAACAGATAATATCTGTAAAAGCGCCATTGGAAGGTATTGAAAAAGCGGATGTTGTTTCTCCGTTAAATTATGAAATAATAGACATAAAAGTAAAGGAAGGAGACGTTGTTTATAAGGATCAAGTTTTAGCTGAGTTAGACAGTGAAGAATTAAAAGAACAGATTATATTAGAAGAGAGCCAAATTGATTTAGCTCAATTAGAATTGCAGGATAAGCTTAAAACCATGCAGATAGAATATGATAAAGCATTACTTAAAATAAGAGAGCTTGAAGACAGCTACAATGTAAACAAGGAATTATTAGATAATGAAATTATTACACAGGAAAGCTTTGATAAAATAGAAAACAGCTTGAACGAAGCAAAAAAAAGCTTAGAAGGCTTTAATTCAGTTGATGGTAAAATTGTCCTGTCTTCGGCTGAGCTAAAACGTTTAGAAATTCAAAAGCAAGAATTAGAAAAGAAAAAGAAGGATTTAGAAAAAATTCTAATTAAAAGTCCTATAGATGGAACAGTAACAAGGGTAAATGTAAATATAGGAAGATATGCAAAGGATACCGAAAATGAAAAAGCTATGTTTGTAGTTGAAAACTTAAATAAGCTGCAGATGAAGGTATCAATAAGCGAATATGACATAGGAAAAGTACATATAGGTCAGGAAGTCGAAATATACTCTGATGTTTTAAAAGACGGTATTGCCAAAGGGGTTGTTGCAAGAATATCACCAACTGCTGAGCAAAAGGACAATAACACAATGGAGAGAATAATACCTGTGGTTATAGATATTACCGAAAAACCCGACAGTTTAATAGCGGGAGTTATTGCTTCTGCAAAAATCAAGGTTGACAGAGCCGAAAATGTATTTGTCGTTCCATCAGGAGCATTGCTTCAGGATGAAAACAATCAGTCTAAACTACTTGTATTAAATGAAGATAATACTTTAAAATCCGTAATCGTAGAAACCGGTTTAGAAACTGATTTAGAAACTGTAATAAATGGTACAGAACTTACTGAAGGCATTGATATTGTTATTAATCCAAGCTTAAATTTAACAGATGGTATGACTGTAACTCCTCAAAAAGAGACAGAATAGGGGAACTCTATGAGTAAAATGATATCAATAAAGAATTTAAATAAAGTTTATAAAAATGGTTCTGTTGAAGTTCATGCATTGAAAAATATAAACTTAGAAATAGAGCATGGTGAATTTATAGCGATTATGGGACAATCCGGCTCCGGCAAATCCACATTAATGAATATAATAGGATGTTTAGACAGACCTACATCCGGCGAATACATATTGGATGGAATAGAAATAAGCAAACAGGGACAGGATGATTTATCATTGATAAGAAACAAGAAAATCGGCTTTGTATTTCAAGCATTTAATCTTATCCCGCGCACTAATATTTTAAGAAATGTTGAACTACCTATGATTTATGCTAAGGTAAAATCAAATAAACGAAAACAACGAAGTTTGGAACTTTTGGAGAGGGTGGGGCTTAAGGAGAGAATCGATCATCTCCCAAATGAATTGTCAGGCGGACAGAAACAAAGAGTTGCAATAGCAAGGGCTTTAGCCAATAATCCCCCGATAATTTTAGCAGATGAGCCTACAGGTAACTTAGATACCCAATCGTCGGAAGATATTATGGAAATATTTAAATCATTAAATACTGATGGCACCAGTGTAATTTTAGTTACACATGAACCTGAAATCGCAAAATACGCTGACAGGGTAATTGTTTTTAGAGATGGTGCAATAATAGAAGATAGTCAGAAAGAAGGTGTTTTGAAATAATTTGGTTTGAGAATATTAAAATTGCCTTTCAATCAATTTTATCAAATAAAATGCGTTCTCTTCTTACAATGTTGGGAATAATCATAGGCATAAGCTCCGTTATTGCAATTGTATCAATCGGTGACAGTATGAAAGGTGTCATGGATGATATCTATAAAGATATCGGAAAGAACAGAGCTTATATGTATATTTATAATATAGAAGATTTTCGTTCAACGGATTTTTTCTTTATTGAAGATATAGAATTATTAAAAGACAGATTTGGAGATAAAATTAATTACTTATGTCCTACGGAAGGCTTGAGAAGCGATGTAGTGGTCAATAAAAATACAGTGAAACTTCAGATGGAATGCATTGACAGCGGATTTGATAAGGTTCAGCACATAGAAATGCTTTACGGAAGAATGATTAATGAAAGCGATGTGAATAGAAAGAGTAAGGTAATAGTTTTAGAACAAAATGCTGCCTTGAAAATATTTAATAGAGAAAATGCTGTAGGAAAAACTATCAGAGTAAAAATTGAGAATAATATGGAAGATTTGTTGGTAATAGGGGTTTATAAAAACGATCAATCGCCCGTTTTATCTCTTTTACAAGGACAAAAGATGTATGAAGACAGTTATGTGCCATATACAATGGCTTTTCCTCAAAATTACGGATTTTACCAGCTTGATGTATTCATTGCCGATAATTACTCTGTTAGCACAGTAGGAAATGAGATAATATCTTATGTTGCAAAATTGAAAAACAGAGAAATTGATAATTATAGATTTTATACAGTGGAAGAGGATCAGGCAACTCTTAATGGAATTGTTGGCGGTATGTCTATAGCAGTAGCTTGCATTGCGGCAATATCACTGTTGGTAGGGGGTATAGGAATTATGAATATTATGCTTGTTTCAGTTACTGAGAGAACGAGAGAAATCGGTATAAAAAAAGCGCTTGGAGCGAGGACTAAGGATGTTTTGTTTCAGTTCCTCATAGAATCTGCAACACTTTCTGCAATAGGAGGAATAGTCGGAACGATGTCAGGAATCGGATTGGTAATGTTGGGCGGTTCCGTAATATCATTGCCAATAGTTGTTAATCCGCTTTCCATAATTATCGCAGTAGCTTTTTCTATGATTATAGGAGTATTCTTTGGGTATTACCCTGCGAAGAAAGCTGCAAAAGCAGATCCTATTGACGCTTTAAGATATGAATAATATACTTTAGAAATAAAATAATACAGAGGTGATATTGTGAATTTATCAAAAGAGCAAATAAATCGTTACCTTAGACATATCATTATGCCGGAAATAAGTATGCAGGGTCAAAAGAAATTAATTGAATCTACCGTTTTAGTATATGGTGAAAGTACTAAAGACATTATGATCACGGTATTATATCTTTCGGCAATAGGAATAGGGAAAATATTTTGTTATTTAAAAGATGATTCAGAATATGAATCCTTATTTTGTGATGCTAAAGATTTAAATAATGATGTTTCAATAGAAATTGTAAATGAGTATTTTCCGGCAGATAAGGCAGATGTTAGAATTATACTTGGAAGCATAAGTTTTATCGATAATATTATTAATAAAAACGGTTTTATTCCGACTATTGTTTCAATGGTTAATGAATGGAAGGGAACTCTTCAAACCTTCATTGAAGTGGACAATTTAAATGAGTATGCTCAATTTACAGGCAGCAAACAATATTTTAATAAAGAGAAAAATTTACTTACAGCTTCTTTTTCGGGGGTACTATGTTCGGTTGAATGTGTTAAGCTCATACTTAATATTGGGAAAACCCATAAAAATTTATTGATATTCGATTTGCTGTTGATGGAATTTAATACCTTTAATCAAGCGCAATATGAGTCTGTAATTTACAATTTTAATATAGAGAATAATATATCATTGAGTAAAAAAGAAATAATTAAAAAGCTTAACAATTCAAGGGTATTAGTTGTCGGCACCGGCGGACTTGGATCTCCTTCGGCTCTTGGTCTTGCCATAGCAGGAGTTGGAACAATCGGCTTATTAGATTCAGATAAGGTTGAATTAAGCAATTTGAACAGACAAATATTACATTCAGTTTCAAGAATAGGAATACCTAAAGCTGAATCTGCAAAATTCTTTGTTTCAAATATTAATCATAACATTAATGTCATTACTCATGTTTCAGAATTAAATTCAGAAAATGCTGAAGATACAATAAGAGAATATGATGCTATAATTTCCGCTGTTGACAACATTCAGACACGCTACATAATTAATGATACGAGTTATTTGTTGAAAAAACCTGTTGTTGAGGCAGGAGTATTAAGATTTGACGGAACTAACACTACAATTATTCCCGACGAAGGACATTGTTACAGATGTTTGTATCCTAATGTGAATACAAGTGGCATGACATGTTCTGAAGCGGGCATCTTAGGTTCAATACCCGGAGTGATGGGATTTATTGAAGCGATAGAGCTTGTAAAAGTTATTGCAAATATTGGAGTTACGTTGAAAAATAAAATATTGTTGTTTGATGGTTTGGAAATGGAGTTTAATGTTATAAGCTTAAGTAAAAATCCGGAATGTCCTGTTTGTGGTAATCATTACGACATATAATTTAATGAACAATAAATGTTAGTTTATTGTTTAACGACAATAATTGTTAATTATATTTAACAAAGTTATATTGACTTTAATATTTTTTGATGATATTATGATGAATACGAGCTGTATTATCATAATAATATTTGTATATTTTTTAACAAAATACTGCAAGCTTTGTAAAATTATTATGATGTTCGGTATTCTTAATACAATGATTAACATACTTGGAGGGTAAAATGAAAAAAATATTGTCTATAACGTTATGTATGCTAATGATTTTAAGTGTAGTGGCTTGTACGCAAGACACTCAGGCACCGCCTTCTGCACAACCTGAAACATTAACCGGTGTAGGTAAAGGTTTTGCCGGTGAAGTAAAGGTAACTGTTACAAAAGAAGGGGACAAGATTACAAATGTTGTTGTTGACAGCCATACTGAAACAAATGGAATAGGTACAAAAGCTGTTGATGAAATTCCTGCTAAAATAGTAGAAGCTAATTCGACTGAGGTTGAAGCTGTGGCAGGTGCAACAGTTACAAGTGAAGCTATTGTTTATGCGGTAAATAATGCGTTAGATCCTGCTAAATATCCTGCTCCGACAGCAGCAGTTAATGAAGAGAAAAAACCTGAAGCGGTCGTAGCTGCAGAAGTATATCAAGGATTTGGTTTTGCAAGCGAAGGTCGTTTAGGACCTGGCAGGGACGATACGGATACACCTGTATTCAGCTTCAATGATGTATTTGCACATACGTTATTTGATCAAGAAGGAAGAATTCTTGCAATGACAGTTGATGTATTAGAAGTTGCAACTCCAAACTATGATGGAGAAGGCATGCCTCATTTTAGCGGTTTCCCCGGACAAGGCGGATACAATAATGATTCAAATCATGATGAAAAGGTTGATGGGAAAACAGAGGATACAGAAGAAAACTTCATAGCTGAAGTAAACAGCTGGATATCTAAGAGAGACCGTGGTGCTTCTTATGCAATGGGAGTCGGTTCTTGGGCATCACAAATGAACAAATTTGAAGAAACATTTATTGGTATGACTGTAGATGAAGTTGAAGAGTGGTTTGAAAAATACTGTTCTGATTTAAACGGAAGACCTTTAAAGGATGGTTCTGACAAGCCGGAAGACAAATCAAAATATGATGCATTAAGTGCTGATGAAAAAGCAATGCTTGCAGATGTTACATCCGGAGCTACTATGAGCTTAAAAGACCCTCATGGTGATATTATTACAGCGATTAAAAGATCATTTGAAAATAGGGTACCTTTAGAAGAAGTTAAAGAAGTTGCCTCTATGGGAACTGCTGTATTGCCATTACATCGTATAGGACCCGGCCAAGATGATACAGGCGTTTCTGTTTATAGCATAAATAAAGTTTTTGCTAATGCTTTGTTTGACGGACAGGGTAAGATAGTAGCTTTATATGTTGATCAATTAGAAGCAGCAACTCCTAACTATGATGGAGCTTCAATGCCTCACTTTACAGGATTCCCGGGACAATCATATAACAATGATGAAAACCATGACGAAAAAGTTGATGGTATTATCACAGCTACTGATGACAGCTTCTTAGCAGAAGTTAAAGGTTGGGTGACTAAGAGAGACCGTGGTGAAGGTTATGTTATGGGTACAGGTATTTGGTCAGCTCAAATGGATAAATTCGAAGAATTATTTATAGGAAAAACAGCTGATGAAGTTGAAGAATGGTTTGAAAAATACTGTTCTGATTTAAACGGAAGACCATTAAAAGATGGTTCTGACAAACCGGAAGACAAATCAAAATATGATGCATTAAGTGCTGATGAAAAAGCAATGCTTGCAGATGTAACTTCAGCAGCTACTATGAGCTTAAATGACAGCCATGGAGATTTAGTCGGAGCAATCAAAAAAGCTTTTGAAAATCGTGTAGAAATTGATTTAACAGTTAAATAAATATTTATTGGATTAAAAAAAAGCCCTTTAATTAATTTGATTAAAGGGCTTTTTATAATATTAAAAACTAATATTGGTTATACTATTAAAAATAAATTTTATGGAGGGCTATATGAAAAAATTAGCTTTAATAATCAGTTTTTTAATGCTTTTTAGCATGGTTGCATGTGCAGATAACGACAATACTCCGGGAATAGAAGCACCTGGTAATGATGGAAATAATTCAGTAGGAGATACGGATATTTTGCCGGGGGATGGGGATTTAGAAGGAGATATAGATAATTTGCCGGGAAATGGGGACTTAGAAGGAGATACTGAGACATTAGAAGGCACTGCTCAAGGTTACGGAGGAGAAGTTACGGTTACGGTAATAGTTAACGGTGATGACATTGTATCCGTTGAGGTTATGGGAGAAAAAGAAACTCAGGGTGTAGGAACGAATGCAATCGAACAGCTTCCGGAAAAAATAGAAGAAGCTGATTCTACTGATGTAGAAGCAATATCAGGTGCAACTGTTACAAGCGACGCCATAAAAGAAGCAGTAGATAATGCCTTAGAAGGAAGAAAATAATAATAAGAGAAATATGATTAAAAAAACCAGCGATCGCTGGTTTTTTTTAATCATATAGAGATGATAATATCAATGATGTTGATGACTCTTTTATACTGTCTATTGTGTGAAGCTGATCTTGCAAAGCTTTTAACTCAATAGGCGTCTTGCATCTTACTTTCATTATAATACACCATGTGCCGGTAACTATGTGGCATTCTTCTATTACTAAATTATTTATTTCAAGAGTTTTCAACTGTTCAAGCAATTTATCGTAATTAGTGGTTCTTACCCTCAGCGAAATTAAGGCATTTGTAGTATATCCGAGCTTAACCCAGTCAATTTTTGTCCTGTATCCCGAGATTACACCTTGTTCTTCCAATTTGGTTACTCTGTTGTGTATTGCCGGTCTTGACAAATTTAAACGCTTTGAAAGTTCTTCGTGTGATATACGTCCTTCTTTTTCAATATTCTGTAAAATTTGCATATCTAATGAATCCATATTATACCTCTATATTTTATGGTTATAGTTTACAATTATCTTAAATATAGCACAAAATTTAGATTATTGCAAGCTAATAACAATAATAATGTTAACGTTTCTTGACAATGAAAGCTGATTATATTATAATCAAGTTAATAAGATTTGGCTAAAGATATTAGGTATGAGGAGACAAATTTTAGTATATTTGTGTATGCTGAAATTTGTTTTTTTTATGGTGCTACCACCATTTGTTCAAGCCACAGCGATGAACAAATGGGTGATAGACCTAATGCAGCGCAATCCAAATTTGCGCGACCAGCGGGAGCGAACAAATTTGTGATGGAGCCTGCGATGCCCAACTACACTTATAAAAGGTTTGGGGACACACCTCTAAAGGAGAGATAGTCTTTGGAGACAGCTTTAGAGGAATGTCCCCGAATAGGGTTTCTGAAAAATGGTTGACAGGTCAAATCTTAAATTATATAAAAATTGGAGGATAATATGGGTAAGGTTATAATTACGGGAAATACTCTGACTATAGAAGAGGTTGTATCAGTTTGCAGGAATTATTATGAGGTTGAGTTGTCGGAATCTGCAAAAGAAAAGGTGAGCAGCTCAAGAAAAATAGTAGATGATTTTGTGGAAAACGGAGACGTTGTTTACGGAATAACAACAGGCTTTGGTAAATTCAGCGATGTTTCAATTTCAAAGGATGAATCAGAGCTTTTACAGAAAAATTTAATAGTTACTCACGCGGTAGGTGCAGGTAATCCCTTTGAAACGGAAGTAGTCAGAGGAATAATGCTTCTCAGAATTAACAACTTGGCAAAAGGGTATTCGGGTGTGAAGCTTGAAACCATACAAACGATGATTAATATGCTTAATAAAAGAGTTCATCCTATAGTTCCTCAAAAGGGCTCATTAGGTGCAAGCGGTGATTTAGCTCCGTTATCACATATGGTTCTTCCGATGATTGGTTTAGGGTCAGCTGAATATAACGGTGTGTCCATGTCCGGTGCAGAGGCCATGAAAGCAGCAGGATTACCTGTTATTACACTAACTTCTAAGGAAGGTCTTGCATTAATTAACGGAACGCAGGTAATGACCTCAGTAGGATGCCTGACAGTTTACGATGCATTAAATTTAATTAAAATTTCTGACATTGTTGCTGCTTTAAGCTTTGAGGCACATAATGGTGTTGTTGATGCTTTAGACCATAAGGTTCATGAGGTAAGACCTCATAAAGGTCAAATGGATACAGCTAAAATACTTCTTAATCTTTTATCAGGAAGTAAGATGACAACAAAGCAGGGAGAAATAAGGGTACAGGATGCTTACTCTCTGAGATGTACACCGCAGGTGCACGGAGCCAGCAAAGATGCAATAAATTATGTTAAAGAAAGAGTTGAAATAGAAATTAATTCTGTTACCGACAATCCGATTATATTCCCTGAAACAAGAGAAGGAATATCTGGAGGAAACTTCCACGGTCAGCCAATGGCATTGAGCTTTGACTTCTTAGGTATTGCTTTAGCAGAGCTTGCAAATATTTCGGAAAGAAGATTAGAAAGATTAGTAAATCCCGCTTTAAGCGGATTACCCGCATTTTTAGTTGAACATGGCGGCTTAAATTCCGGTTTTATGATTGTTCAATATTCTGCAGCAGCATTGGTTTCAGAAAACAAGGTATTGGCGCATCCTGCTTCAGTTGACAGTATACCTTCATCTGCCAATCAGGAGGATCATGTTTCCATGGGTACTATAGCAGCAAGAAAGTCAAAGGAAATCATGGAAAATGTAAGAAGAGTGCTTGCAATGGAAATTATGTGTGCTTGTCAGGGAATAGATTTAAGAACAAACAAGGGATTAGGAACAGGAACTGCACCTGTTTATAAGAAGGTTAGAGAATATGTTCCTGTGTTAAAGGAAGACAGGCCGCTTTATGAGGATATAAATAAATGCGAAGAATTAATAATCAATGGAACGATTATAGATGTATGTGAAAAGGAAGCAGGAGAAATAAAGTTCTAATAGTAAATATTTTTGTGAATGTAAAAAACCGGCGTTTCGTATTTTATCTGATACGAAATGCTTTTTTATTGCTATAAAATTTGGTAAATGATATAATACACAGGAATAACATAATTCTTTTTCAAAATAAATATAATAGAATTTTAGGAACAAATAAAAAAAATTAACGTCATATATAATAACCGAACGGGGTGAAACAATGAAAAGCAATGAACTATGGTTGATTGAACAAAGCCGGCAAGGAGATGTAGATGCTTTTGAAGAACTAATAAAGGATTATAAGAAGGTTGCCTACAATATAGCACTGAGAGTGCTTAGAAATGTAGAAGATGCAGAAGATGCTTCTCAGGAAGCTTTGATTAAAGTATTCAAAAATATTCAAAATTTCAACATGCAATCCACTTTTAAGGTATGGATGTATAGAATAGTGGTAAATACATGTATAGATTTTAAAAGAAAGAAAAATCTTAACGTTGTTTCTATTGATGAAACAATAGATTTAGGAGGAAACGGTCAGATGCATAGGGAAATTGCAGATGACTCGAACAATCCGGATATGTTGGTTGAAAGAAATTTTAATAATAAGCTGATAAATGATGCTGTTAATAAATTAGAGGATGATTATAAGACAATTATTATATTAAGGGATATACAGGGATTTTCTTACAGTGAAATATCAGAAATTTTAACCTGTAATATAGGAACTGTTAAATCGAGATTGAACAGAGCGAGAAAAAGCTTAAAAGAAATACTTGAAAATGAATTAAGAATTCAATGTTAGGTGGTGACGAAATGAATTGTGATGAAGTAAGAAATTTATTATTCTCATATATTGATAATGAAACAGATGAGGATGAAAAGCTCTTAATTGAAGAGCATATTAATAATTGTGATGAATGTAAAAAAGAGTTAGAAGAATATAAAAAGATTATAAAAGCATTAAATGATTTGCCTGATGAGGAACCACCTGCAGGATATTGTAAGAGGCTGCACGAAAAACTTTTGAATTCTAAAGTGACTGTTTTTAAAGATGAATCGGTTATAGAAAACAATACACCTAAAAGAAGAAAAAGTAAATATAGCTGGCTGAAATACGGCAGTCTTGCAGCCGCATTAGTGTTAATTTTTACAATAGCAGCAATGAACAACCTAAAGTTAACAGGTATGAAATCATCAGAAAACAGTGCATACGATCAGGCGGCACCTTCAGCACCTAAGGCAGCCCCTTCACCTACAATGCCGGAGTCCCCTGCTGAAATGACTGCGGATGGTGTCAGAGGATACGGAGATACTGAATATGATTATAATAGACAGGAAATGGCGGCTTTAGAAGAAAGCGGTTATGATGCAAAAGACAAAATCAGTACGATGTCTGTGCCGACAAAAGAAATGAAAATTATAAAATCAGGAACCATTTATACACAGACGGAAGATTATGATAGTTTTTTAAATGATTTAGAGGATAAGATAAACTCCTTAGGGGGCTTTATAGAAAACAACAATACGGAAGTATATCGGGTTTATGATGATAATAAACTTATGTACGGAAATTTAAAGCTTAGAGTACCTCAGGAAAGCTTCTACGAATTAATAAATTATTTAGAAGACTTTACCGAAGTCAGAAGGAAAAATGTAAGCGAAAATGATGTAACAAAAGAATACTATGAAAAGGACAACAAGGTTAAAAATCTTGAAGTTCAGGAACAGCATTTAAGAGATCTGTTTGAAAAGGCTCAGACGGTAGAAGAAATGCTTCAGATAGAAAATGAACTGAGAAGAATAAGAACCGAAATTGATGCTTTAAATATAAGCTTAGCTGACATTAACGACAGAGCTGAAATGTCCACAATCAATTTGGAAGTGGAAGAAGTAAGAGCAGTAAACTTTACCTTAAGAAGTGAAAAGGGTGTTTGGGAAAGAGCCAAGGAAGGCTTTATAAGTACAGTTAATTCAATTGTAAAAGGATTCGGAAATTTCATTGTAAGCATTGTTTCAGCAGCACCTATCGTTGTACCGGCGGCGATTGTATTCATAATACTATTGGTTAAGATAAGAAAGTATTGGAAGAAGAGAATTTAATATCAGGATGAACTTTTTCAACAGCCTGAATCTAAGTCATTCTTGTCTTTGGCAAAGAATGACTTTTTGCACTTACAGTATAAGCGACTGACACTAAATTAAAAATTTAGGTCATCTGCTTAAAAATTTGGGTCATCTGCTTATTTATTTATTTTGCATATTATGCTATAATAGTTATATTAAAAGCAAAGAGAGGCAAAAATATGGGTCAAGCAAGTATCGGTGACTTGTTAAATGATAAAGCAAGAGAGCAAATGAAAAGTATGACTAAAACAAATAAAAATATTTCGGAGCTGAAACCGGGAGAAAAGGCAGAGGGATTTTATCTTATTAAAAGCTTTGAGGTAAAAAAGACAACTAACGGCAAGCAGTACATTGATATAGAATTAGTAGATAAAACCGGCTCAATAAATGCGAAAGTTTGGGACTATACCAAGGAAAATGAAGAGGTTGTAACCGGCAATTCAATAGTAAAAGTTCGCGGAGAAGTATTAGAATGGAACGGTACTAAGCAATTAAAGGTTAATAAAATCAGGGGAAAGCTGCCGGATGATGATATAAAAACATCTGAATTAATACCGTCTGCTCCAATTGAAAATGAAGAAATGATGAATGCTTTGAAATCATATATTAAAAAAATCAAGGATGCAGAAATCAGATTATTGGCAGATAATATAATAAATAAATACAAGGATAAGCTTTTCTATTATCCGGCCGCAAAGAAAAACCATCATTCATACCTGGGAGGTTTGTTATACCACACTCTTCGTATGCTGCAATCCGGAGAAAAACTTGGTCAGGTGTATGATTTCATAAATATGGATTACGTATACGCAGGAGTTATACTTCATGATATATGCAAGATTGTTGAAATGGAGGCAGATACATATGGAGTTGTATCTGATTATACAATGGAAGGTAAGCTGTTAGGCCATATAATTCAGGGAATTAAGGAAATTGAAACAGAGGGAGAAAAAATAGGAATCGACAGAGAAAAAAGCATAATTTTACAGCATATGGTTCTATCCCATCATTATGAACCGGAATTTGGCAGTCCTAAAAAACCAATGACGCCGGAAGCCGAGCTTCTCCATTTCTTAGATATAATCGATGCGAGAATGTTTGATTTTGAGCATAGCTTGGAGAGTATCGAACCGGGGCAGTTTACAGATAAAATATGGCTGTTGGATAACAGGAATTTATATAAAGCAATGGATAATAAATAATAAAATAAAAACAATTGTCATTCTGAGCTTTGCTTAGGATGACATTTTCACCATCCGGAGGTTTTTTATGGGGTTAAATATTGTTTTAGGACGAGCTAAGTCGGGTAAATCCACATATATTTATGATGATATAAAAAAGAATATTGAAAAAAACAACAATACCAATTTATTGCTTATTGTCTCCGAGCAGATGACTTATCAAGCCGAGTATGAAATAATTGACAGAATAGATAATCAGGGAATTATGGCTGCTGAGGTTTTAAGCATTAAACGATTGGGCTATAAAGTGCTTGAAGAGGTTGGAGGACTGAAGGTTCAGGAAATCAACAACTATGGGAAGGTCATGCTTTTAAAGCAGATATTCGAAGAGAATAAGGATAACCTGAAGGTATTTACCAAAGCAGTAAAACAGGAAGGCTTTCTCAGAGAATTTGATGCTTTAATAAGCGAACTGAAACAAAATTGCATAAGCGCTGAATTCCTTGAACAAGTAGCTAAATACAATATTAAGGATGAAAAAAACCAGCTTCTTAACAAAAAGATAGAGGATATAGCAGTAATTTATAAAGAAATACAAAAAAGAACACATGATAGGTTTTATGACGAAGAAGATAAAATGGAACTTTTTATATCGGCTGTCGAGAAATCAGATTTTATTAAGAATTCAATAATATGGATTGACGGCTTTGAAAGCTTCGACATGCAAAGGCATAATCTTATTAAGGAACTAATTAAAAATGCAAAGTCGGTAACCATTTCCTTAAACATGGAAGCTTCATATTTAAAATTATTTCATAGTCGTGAAGATTGGGAAGTGTTTAAGATTGTACATGATACATACAGCACATTGGTTAAGGATCTCAACTGTGATATAAATATTATTCCGATTAATGAAAATAGATTCACTGATGAAATAAAAACGATAGAACGAAGCATGTTTACCGTGAATACAGATAAATATTCAGATGCGACCCTCAACATTCATATAATTTCATCACTTAATCCCTATTCCGAAGTTGAAAAAATTGCAATAAAAATAGTGTCTTTAATACGGGATAACGGCTACAGATGGAAGGATATTTCAGTTGCTTCAAGCGATATGGACAGCTATGGAATTAATATTAAAAAGATTTTTACCCAGTATGAAATTCCTTATTTTCTTGATACAAAAAGGGATATTATGGGTAATCCGCTGACAAAATTTATTCTGTCTGTACTTGATATGTTTAACTATAATTTTAAGCATGACAGCGTGTTCGAATTTTTAAAAACCGGTTTTACCTCTTTGGATTACGACGAAATAAGCAAACTTGAAAATTTTGCATTGCAATATGGCATTGAAGGAAGCAAATGGTTTAAGCCTTTTAACTTTAATGCAGGTCAGATAGATTATTTCGAAGAATTAAGAGAAAGATTTACAAAAGATTTAAAGGATTATAAAAAGAAATACGGTGGTTATAATAATGCACTTGATATAACATTATTTTTGTATGACTTTTTAAAATCATATAAAGTACAGGAGAAAATTGAAAAGCAGGTCAATATATTTAAAAAATCTGAGATGTATGAGATATCAGGAGAAAATGCCCAAATATGGAACTATGTAATGGATATATTCGAACAAATTATCTTAGCCGGACATGATACACTGATAACTCCGATTGAATATAAAAAAATGTTGGAATCCGGTTTCAGGGAAGTAATGGTAAGCATCATACCTCCTTCGTTGGACAAGGTTACTGTATCTGATATCCATAAGATTTCAGTTAAGCCAGCCAAGGTACTGTTTATAATCGGAGCAAACGAAGGTAAATTAGATTCAAAAAACAGCGAAAAGGGTCTGCTGCTTGATGATGAAAGGGATTTGCTTTCAAAATCAGGATTAAAGCTTTTAATCGATTCAAATTATTACATCTATAAGGAAAAGCACTTGTTGTATAAGCTGTTTACAAATGCATCAGATAAGCTTTTTTTAAGCTATTGTCTGGGTACTTCAGACGGAAAATCTATGCATCCCTCAATGTATGCAGACAGAATAAAGCAGTTATTTCCTTTGGTAAAAGAAGAGTCGGATTTAATTGAAATTTCAGAAGATGAAAAAATTTCAAACAATAAAGGTACTGTAGATTATTTAATAAACAGCATTAGAAATTATATCGAAGGTAATAGTATTGAGCCGGTTTGGAAGGATGTTTATTCCTGGTATGAAGCAAATGATGATAATATTATAAAAATAATTAATCAAGGGATATCTTATGAAAATAAGGCAGAAAAAATAAAGGATGAAAATTTAAAAAAGATATATTTTGAGCCAATAACAATATCAGTATCTAAAATAGAAAATTTTGCATCCTGTCCATTTAAGTTTTTCATGGACAGCGTTATAAAGCCACAACCAAAAATTGTACAAAAGGTAGAATTTTATGACTTAGGGAATATTTATCATGTATCTGTTGAGGAATTTACAAAATCACTGAACAATTTAGATATTATGGATTTAGACAAAGAAAAAATCAACAGCTTATCTCTTGACGTTACGGAAAAGGTGCTAATTGATAATGAAACTGACTACTTAGCTTTAGATGCCAATGAACGCAATAAATATATGAAGGAAAAAATAAAGAGATTGGTAAACAGAGCTGCTTCTACAATTGTAAATCAATTGCAAAGAGGTAATTTCAGACCCGGATATACGGAACTGATTATTGGGAATGATGATTGTGAATTTAAAATTGACGCGATAGAAATTAAAATAGATGATGATATAAGTGTATATTTTCAAGGAAGGATTGACCGCGTAGACATATTAAAAAAAGATGATAATGTCTACATTAATATTATTGACTATAAATCATCCTTTAAGGATATTGATTTATCAGATGCATTACAAGGTCTTCAATTACAGCTTTTGGTGTACATGTCCGCAATAATCAAAAATGGAGAAAAACTGTTTTGCTCAAAACCGGAAATCGGCGGTATTTATTATTTTGTAATAGACGATCCTATGATTGATTCAGATGATGTATCTGAAAATAACATTGAAGCGGAAATTATAAACAAGCTTTCTTTAAAGGGTTATACAGTGGAGGATGAAGATATTATCCTTAATATGGACAAGGATATTAATAACAGCAGAAAATCTGATATTATCCCCGTTTCGTTAAATAAGGACGGAAGTACTTCCAAATCATCTAAAACATTGACTGACAAGGAATTTAAAATGCTTCTTGATAAAATTGACAGTGTGGCAAAACAAACAGCTGAAAGAGTGCTGAAGGGTAACATAGACATAATGCCTTACAGGAAGGTTAACGGGGGAAAAACTCCGTGCAATTATTGTGATTTTACATCTGTGTGTCAATTCGACCCTTCTGTTGACGGCAATAATTACAGGAGAATAAATAAGCTTAAAAAAGAAGATGTTTTAAGAGAAATAATGCAGGAAGGCGGTGACGTTGATGAAATTCAGTCCTAAACAAAGAGAAGTTATTGATCTTAGAAATAAGAATATATTGGTATCAGCGGCCGCCGGCTCAGGAAAAACCACCGTCTTAGTTGAAAGAATAATTAAACTGATTACAGAAGAAAAAGAAAATATCGACAGCTTTTTAATTGTAACCTTTACTAATGCAGCAGCAAGCGGTATGAAACAAAAAATTCATAAAGCACTGATTAAGAGGATCCAAAACAGCGAAAATAGAGGGCATTTGAATAATCAGCTGAATATTTTAAGCAGAGCCAGCATTTCTACTATTCATGCTTTTTGCATTGACGTTGTGAGAAAAAATTTCCACCTTATAGGTATAGATCCGAATTTCAGAATCGGGGATGTTAATGAGGTTGAAATACTGTTAAATGAAACGATAGATGATGTTTTAGAGAATTATTATGCATCAAAATCCCAAGGATTCATAAAGCTTGTGGAAAGCTTCACAAGCAACAGGGGAGACAGTGAATTAGCAGCTATTATTAAGGATATATACAGATTCATATTAAGTAATCCCGAACCGTTTGAATGGTTAAAGGAAAAAGCTGAAGATTATAATTTGTCTGTAAGTGATTTTAAAGATTCTTCATGGCTTAAAGCAATCGAAGCAAATATGAATATCTTGCTTAACGGAGCAGAGGAGAGCCTGCAAGGGGCTTCAAATCTATGTGATGAAGCTGATGGTCCCCTTGTTTATAAGGAAACCATTTTAGAGGATTTAAATAATGTAATAAGATTAAAAGAAGCTTTATGTAAAGATTTTCAGGAGTTTATATGTAAATTACACTCGGTTTCATTTTCTTCTCTTAAATCCTTGAGAGGTAAGCAGAAGGATGGTGTAAGCTTAGAGAAACAGGAGGATGTGAAGCAGCTAAGGGAAGAGTATAAAAAGATTATAAACAATATGAAAAAGACAATACCAAACAAAACCTTAGATGAATTTGTTTCTGATATTAATTATATGTATCAGCCTATAGACACCCTATACCAACTAATTTTTGATATTGACAGGGAATTCAAATCGCGAAAAATCGATAAAGCAATTGCCGATTTTAACGATGTGGAGCATTATGCACTGCAGATACTTAAGAATAAGGATGTGGGAGAAAGATACAGAAATAAATATAAATATATATTTATCGACGAATATCAGGACAGCAACCGTCTTCAAGAGGAATTATTAAATTCAATAAAAAGAAATAACAATTTATTTATGGTCGGTGATGTTAAGCAAAGTATTTATCGTTTCAGATTGGCCGACCCTACGATTTTTAACGAAAAATGTGACAGATATCCAAACAGTGACGATAACGGCTCGGACAGAAGGGTTGATTTAACCCGGAACTTCAGAAGCAGAAAAGAAATACTTAATGGAATCAACTTTATTTTTAATAAAATTATGAACAAAGAAATAGGTGAAGTTGATTACAATAAGGATGTATATCTTAATCCGGGAGCGGAATTTAAAGAAAGTGAAGATTGTTTTACAGAGCTTACGATTATTGATAAAAATAAAGATGAAGCAGATGATATAAGTGAAGAAATTTTAGAAATGAAGCAGGCTGAGCTTGAAGCCGCATTATCGGTTCAAAAAATCAGAGAGCTGTTACAAAAAAACAATAATTTTCCTATAAATAGAAAGGATAATAATGAGATAACAGAAACAGTTCCTGAGAAGCTGCAATATAAGGATATTGTAATTTTAATGCGTTCAGTTTCTAACAGTGCCGGTATATTTGAAGAAGTTTTCAATAATGAAGGAATTCCTTTTTATTTTGACGGCGGTATCGGATACTATGAAACAATTGAAATCCAGATAATTTTAAATTTGTTAAGAATTATAGATAACATAAGGCAGGATGTTCCGCTGCTAAGCGTTATGAGGTCAACCATTGGCTCCTTTACGACGGAAGAGCTTGTAGATATAAGAGTTAACAGTCCCAAGTGTTCTTTTATAGATGCATTATATAATTATAAAAATAAATTCAATGATGAGCTTTCTGTAAAATTAAGATTATTTACCGAAAAGATTGAGCTCTGGAAAAAGAGAAGCAGATACACACATTTAAATGATTTTATCTGGGAAGTGTTAATGGAAACAAATTATTATTATTTTGTGGGACTTCTTCCAAACGGTAAGATCAGACAAGCAAATTTGCGTTTGCTGACAGACAAAGCTTATGATTTTGAAAAAACCGCTATGAGCGGATTGTTTAACTTTCTGAGATATGTGGAAAAACTAAAAGCTTCGTCAGGTGATTCGGGAAGTGCAAAAACATTAGGTGAAAATGATAATGTGGTAAGATTAATGTCAGTACATAAAAGCAAAGGATTAGAATTTCCTGTGGTTATATTGTGCGGTTTAAGTAAAAGATTCAATAAAACTGACACCTCAAAGCCAATATTAAAGCATAGAGATTATGGACTTGCACCTAAATACATAAATCCTGATGACAGAATATACAGAGAAACTATAGCAAGAACAAGCCTGAAGGGAGTTATAAAAATCGAAAATCTTTCGGAAGAAATGAGAGTGCTTTATGTTGCTATGACAAGAGCTGTTGACAGGCTGATAATGATAGGAACTGTTGACAAGGTGGAGAATAAAGCAAAAAAGTGGAATAAGGGTACTTCTCTATACAATGTATACAACAGCGATTCGTATCTTGATTGGATATGTTCCTGCTTTAATAATGGTTCCGATGTATGGCAGGTTAACACAATTTCCTTATGGCAGATAAATCTGAATAAGCAGGAAACTGATAATAATAAAGCAAAAAGAATTCAGTCGATTTATGAATTTAAAAATCAAAATAACAGTTTATTAAAGGATGAAATAGACAGACGTTTAAAATATAAATATGAATTCATAAATTCTGTAAATGTACCTGCAAAGCTTTCGGTTACTGATATAAAGGTGTTGAAAAATGAGACGATAGAAAGAGTTAAATATAAAATTCCGGTTTTAAGAGATATACCCCAATTTAATGATGAGGTTGATTTTACCAAAGCTGAAATTGGTACTATTGTGCACTTTGTAATGCAGCACTTGGACCTTAAGAAAATTATATCAAAGGAAACTATAAGTGAGCAAATAAATGAAATGGTACAAAAAAAGCTTTTGACGGAAAAGGAAGCTGCAGTTGTTGATATTAAAAAGCTGATGGATTTCTTTAAATCTGATATCGGAGTAAGAATGATGGCTTCTGTTCTGGTAAAAAGAGAGGTTCCTTTTGTTATTAAAAAGAATGCAAATGAAATAATCAGCGCTCTTAATGAAAATGATACAATTCTTATTCAGGGAATTATCGACTGTTATTTTTATGAGGATGATGAAGTGGTTATAATAGACTATAAAACTGATGAAATTAACAGTGATGATGATTTGAAATTTGCAACGGAGGAGTATAGACCTCAGATTTTATCATATAAGGAAGCAGTAGAAAAAATAACCCGCAGAAAGGTAAAAGCTTGTTATTTATATTTGTTTGATGCTGCAGCTCAAGTTGAAATTATATAAATTAAAAGAAGATAAGCAGGCTGCTTACCTTCTTCTTCTTTGTTTAATTCTTATAGGCTTTTGTTCCCTTTTCTCCGCGTAGTTGTTTTTATTCTCGTCGTAATTTACTACCTTTTCATGGCTTTCATACCTGTTATTTTTGTAATATCTATCGTATTCATTTTTGGGGGTTGGTTTTTCATCGTATGTAAATCTGTTATCTTCGTTTATTTCCTCTGTTTCATTAGCAGGGAGTACTGATTCATTTTTAAACTTCGGTTCTTTGTCGACTTCCAGACTTTCGCAATTATCATCATCATTTGTATTTGTTCCTATATTGTTTAATAAGGGCATGAATGTTTCCATTAAACTGTTAATATCTAAACCGCCGCTGTCATCTTCAGAATTGCCGGCAGACTTTGCCATTGACGAAAGTATATCATTAAAGTTTCCGTTTTTAAACATGTTCATTGCCACTGATCCCATTATTTTATCCATATTGTTGGCTAATAATGGCTGAGCAAGCTTTTTACTGATATTACCGTTTTTCATTAATGCAGTTATAGCTTCAACCGGTGAATTAGCACTTAACGGTTGAATAGGTCTGAAGGTTTGGGCTCTGTTTAAAAAAGAATACATGCCGAGCAATGTACTCGCTTTTTCAAACATGGGCAAATATGTATTTACCTTTGTAACGGTTTGTGTTGATGTAAGTGGTGCCACAGTACGAACCATGCTGATTATATTTTCTATTTTTTGTGGGTCTGTCATCAGGCTTCCCGCTAAGTGTTTCGATGTTCCTGACAGCTTAGAAACCATGCCTTGCAGCTGTCCGCTTCCAAAAATATATTTTGCTGCTAAAAAATATAAAAATATTTGAACAGGAATAATATCACCTTCTTACTTAAACTTAATATAACATTTTATTCAATGCCATAAGTTGTGTTACATGTATAACTTCTAAAATTAAAATTAAATAGTAATCAATCTATTCCTTTGGCATATTATGTAATATGAATGGAGGTATTTAAATGGCTAAATTTTTTAAAAGTTTTGATGATGATAATTTAAATAAGATAGCTGAGAGTAAAGAATTTAAAAAAGTGGCAAATGATAAGAATATTAATGAGTTTATTAATAATACGCAATTTAAAGAGTTTAAAGAAAAATATAACGGCAAATCCGAAGATGAAATTTTGAAAGATGCAAAAAATATGAGTAAAAAATTAAAAGAACAATACGGAGAAGAAGAATATCAGAAAAAAATTCAGGATTTAAAAAATTTTGAAATGTTTTTAAGTCCGGAACAAAAAAAGAAAATGAAAAAGTTTTTAGATTCATTAAAATAAGAACCTGACCCACTAACGAAATCAAAGATTTCGAGT
>NZ_DAMASY010000015.1:0-25299 GCF_032080165.1 Sedimentibacter sp. | reverse complement strand
GGGTGCCCCAGAACCTTGAATGACGGGCAAAGGCCCTTATTGAAGAACCTGACCCACTAACGAAATCAGAGATTTCGAGTGGGTGCCCCAGAACCTTGAATGACGGGCAAAGGCCCTTATTGAAGAACCTGACCCGCAACGAAATCAAAGATTTCGAGTGGGTGCCCCAGAACCTTGTTGTTTCACAAAAATTATGGAGGGGAAACCCTCCGGACGTTAAATATATATCATACACTTTTATTAATAAATATAAAAAATGATTTTAATAAAAAATAGTATTATGAATCTAATATTTGATTGAAAAAAATGGCTTGCTAACAAAAAACAACTAAATTTGTTAAGAAGAAAACGTGTACAAATTTATAATAATAGACAATAATTATAAATAATCGTTTTCATTTTCATTCAATTTTAATTAAATTTATAACATATGGAAAGTGAAGTAATTACATTTATTATTTGACAATTAATATATATTCAATTATAATGAAAAAAGGTAAAGTTTTTATTTAATTAGGAGGGACAAGATGAAAAAAGTTATAAGTATTTTGCTAGTGCTTATTATGGTGTTCAGCTTAGCTGCATGTAGTCAACCTGCAGAAGCGCCTGCACCGGCACCGGCACCTGCTCCAGAAACACCAGACTCAGAAACACCGGCACCTGCGCCGGAAGCTCCTTCAGCATCTTTTGAAGGTAAGATTGCAATTGTAACAAATACTCTTTCTCAAAATGAAGAAGAATATCGTTCAGCACAAGAATTGGTTGAAAAATATGGTGAAGATAAGGTTGTTCACGTATTGTGGCCAGACAACTTCATGACAGAACAAGAGCAAATGATTAGTATTGTTACTAAAGTTGGCTCTGACCCTGAAGTTAAAGCTTTAATAATCAACCAGGCAGTTCCTGGAACAAATGCGGCAGTTGATAAATTATTGGAAACTCGTGATGATTTGTTTATTGCTTATTGCCAGCCACAAGAAAATCCGCCTGACGTTGCTGCAAGAGCAAATTTAATATTACAGGCAGATGAATTAGGAATGGGTGACAATATTCCTTTACAAGCTCAGAAATTAGGAGCTAAGACTTTAGTACATTATTCATTCCCGAGACATATGTCAATCGTTCTTCTTTCATCAAGAAGAGATCTTATGAAAGCTAAATGTGAAGAAATAGGTATAGAATTTGTTGATGCTACAGCTCCGGACCCAACAGGGGACGCTGGCTTACCGGGTGCACAACAATTCATTCTTGAAGACGTTCCAAAGATGGTAGATAAATATGGTGTAGATACTGCATTCTTCTCAACAAACTGTGGAATGCAAACTCCGTTAATCAAAGCAAGTGTTGATGCAGGAGCTATATATCCACAACCATGCTGTCCGTCACCATATCATGGATTCCCATCAGCTCTTGGTATTGAATCAGTTGGATACACTGCTGATGCAATGGCACAAGTAATCAGCGAAACAGCTAAAAAGCTTGATGCAAAAGGTGTTCTTGGAAGATTCTCAACATGGCCTGTACCTGTAGCTATGATGAACACTGTAGCATCAGGCGAATATGCAATTAAATGGATAAACGGCGAAGTTGGTGATGAGCTTGACATAGCTGTATTAGAAGGATTAATGACTGAATATGCTAATGGTATAGCAGTTTCTACTACTACTTATGTAGAAGGAGATGCAGAATTCCCTACTTACAGATTAATAATGATGGACTTCTTAACTTACGGTGAAGAACACATTATAAATTAAAAAGAATGATTGATTGAAATTAAGGAATGTTTCGGAATTTCGATTTAGAGCTTCCGCTACATTCCTTTTTATGGAAAAATTTACTCAAGGAGGTAAATATGAGCAACCTTCTAAGCTTAAAAAATGTTTCAAAGGAATACTCAGGAAACAGAGTATTAAAAGACATAAACATCGAGCTGAACAAAGGTGAAATTTTAGCCCTAATCGGTGAAAACGGAGCAGGAAAGTCAACATTGATGAATATCCTTTTCGGTATGCCTGTTATCCATTCAACCGGTGGCTTTGGTGGTAAAATAGAACTTGAGGGTAAAGAGGTTAATATTAAATCTCCTCATGATGCCATGGAATTTGGAATTGGAATGGTTCATCAGGAATTTATGCTTATTCCAGGCTTTACTATTACAGAAAATATTAAATTAAACAGAGAAATTACAAAGCCAAACGTTGTGAGTACAGTGTTAGGTAAAAGATTAGAATCTTTAGATGTTAAGAAAATGAACGAAGATGCAAGAAAGGCACTTGATGTTCTCGATATGGATATCGATGAATTTTTGCCGGTTGCAGGTCTTCCTGTCGGTCACATGCAATTTATTGAAATAGCCCGTGAAATAGATAAAACAGGAATTAAAATTTTGGTATTTGATGAGCCGACTGCAGTTTTGGCGGAAGCTGAAGCTAAGAATTTACTTAATGCTATTAAGAAATTGGCTCAAAAGGGAATCGGAATTATATTTATTAGTCATAGATTAGATGAAATAATTGATGTAGCTGACAAAGTAACTATATTAAGAGATGGTGAGCATGTAGCAACTAAAGATATAAAAGATACAAGTACGGTTGAAATTGCTCAATTAATGGTTGGCAGAAAGATCACAATAGACAGAAGCGAAAAATCCGATAAGAATATTAGTGATGAAACTATATTGAGTATAAAAAACCTGCGTGTTGCAATGCCCGGCGAAAGAGTTAAAGGAATAAATTTAGACGTTAAAAAAGGTGAAATAGTAGGTATAGGCGGATTGGCCGGACAAGGTAAGCTTGGACTTGCTAACGGGCTTATGGGTATTTATCCTTCAAGCGGTGAGGTAACATTTAACGGAAAAACCTTATCTTTAAACGATCCGAAAGCAGCTATTCAATCAGGTCTTGCTTTTGTAAGTGAAGACAGAAAAGGTGTTGGATTACTGCTTGACGAATCAATCGAAGGAAACATTGCCTTTTCAGCTATGCAAATACGTAATGATTTCTTAATTGAATTGGGACCTTTAAAATTTAAAGATTCCGGTAAAATCAGAAGTCACGGTAAAAAAATGATAGCTGACCTTGATATCAGATGTACGTCACCATTGCAAAAAGCCGGCAGCTTAAGCGGCGGTAATCAGCAAAAAGTATGTGTGGCAAGAGCACTTACGTTAAATCCGACACTTCTTTTGGTATCAGAGCCAACAAGAGGGATTGATATAGGTGCTAAAAAATTAGTATTGGATTTATTGAAGAAATTAAATGAAGAATACGGAATGACAATCGTTATGACTTCCTCTGAGTTAGCAGAGCTTAGAAGTATATGTGACAGAATAGTAATCGTATGCGAAGGTAAGGTTGAGGGTGTTCTTGCACCTGATGCAGAGGATGCTCAATTTGGTTTGATGATGTCTGGAAGCCAACGTCATATTGAAGGGAGTGAATCGTAATGGTTGGAGCAAAAGAAAATAAAAAATCTAATTTCAAAGATATAATTAACGCAATTGGATTACCTACTTTAATTATAGGTGTTTTCTGGGTAATATTGTTAATTACCGGAGGTGTCTTAGGTATTTCTATGACCACACTTGTAAGCGATACAATAAAAAGAGCTGGAATGAATGGTATTCTGGTACTTGCAATGGTTCCTTCCATCCAATCAGGCACAGGTCCAAACTTTGCATTACCGGTAGGTATTGTTTGCGGACTATTCGCAATGGTTTGGGCAATAGAACTTAATTTTATGGGCTTTGGCTGGTTAGGTGTATCACTTCTTTTGGCAATAATATTTGCAGTTATAGTAGGATATCTGTACGGAAAGCTTTTAAATGCCGTAAAGGGCTCCGAAATGACAATAGCAACCTATACAGGTTTTTCCATTTCGGCTTTTATGTGTCTTGCATGGTTAATGATTCCGTTTGCAAGCAAAAAGATGGGATGGTTCATGGGAACAGGTCTTAGAGAAACCATACAGCTTGATGCCGTAGATGGAGCTCATGTATTAAGCAATTTGTGGAAATTTAATATCGGCGGAGAAAAAGGAGTAATAATTCCTACAGGAATGCTTTTAATATTCTTCTTATGCTGTGTTATAGTATGGCTGTATTTCAGATCTAAATCAGGTATTGCCATATCAGCGGGAGGTATTAATCCAAGATTTGCACAGGCATCAGGTATTGATATTAACAGAAACAGAATTAAGGCAAATGTGTTATCTACAGTATTAGGAGCCGTAGGTATCATTGTATATTCCCAAGGATACGGATATACACAGCTGTACAACGCTCCATTAATGATGGCTTTCCCTGCAGTAGCAGCTGTCTTAATCGGTGGTGCCACTGCGTCAAGAGCAAAGGTATCACATGTATTAATAGGAGTTTTAATATTCCAGGGACTGTTAACAACAGCTTTGCCTGTTGCTAACCAATTATTTGAAGGTACGGATTTATCAGAAATACTTCGAATGGTAATTCAGAATGGTATAATCCTTTATGCTTTAACTCAGGTAAAAGGAGGCGGTAAATAATGAATGACGTACCAACTCAAGAAAGATTACAAGTAAAAAAATCATCATGGATAGCGGACAATATAGTTACCATAATATTTGTTCTTTTTACCATTTTTGGATTTGTGGTTTCTGATGGTGTAACGGTAAACTACTTTTTAACCGAGCTTTCAAGCAGATTCTTTAGAAATGCTTTCTTGGTATTATCTCTGATTATACCTGTTGTTGCAGGTCTTGGGCTTAACTTTGGTATAGTTGTAGGTGCAATGGCAGGTCAAATTGCAATTGCCATTATAAGATATTTTGATATGGGCGGCGTTATGGGATTAATGCTGACATTTCTGGTTGCTTTTCCAATAGCTGCATTGTTTGGTTACTTTACAGGTATATTGTATAACAAGACGAGAGGGCAGGAAATGATAGCCAGCTTAATAGTAGGTTTTTTTGCGAATGGTCTCTACCAGTTCTTATTCCTTTTCGTAGTGGGAGTTATCATTAAGGTTCCTGCAAATCATCCGATGATTAAACCGGACGGCGTTGGTATAAGAATGACTGTTGATTTAGTACCTGTTAAGGACGGCGGACTTAAGTATGCACTTGACAACATTCTTCAAATGCCGTTTATGTGGGCGGTATTAGCCGTTGCTGCGGCAATACTATTGCTTCAGGTTATCAGATACGTTAAGAATAATAAGAAGCCGAGCTTTACTAAAAGCAATAAAATTATGACTTATATCAATATGGCTATATGTTTAATATTAATAGCAATAAGCATACATGCAATTGCAACAAAATCATCTTTAATGATGGTAAGAAAGGTTCCCGTAGTAACAGGCCTTTTGATTATAGGACTTTGTATATTCAGTGAAAAAATTCTTAGTACCAAGTTAGGTCAGGATTTCAGAAGTGTTGGTCAAAGTCAGCATATAGCTCAGGTTTCAGGTATCAATGTTGATAAAACAAGATTGATAGCAACTATGATTTCAACAGTATTGGCAGCGTGGGGTCAAATTATGTACTTGCAGAACATGGGTACTTTAAACACCTATGGTGCTCATACACAAATAGGTATGTTCTCGGTTGCATGTCTCTTGGTTGGAGGAGCTTCTACCCAAAAAGCAAATATCAGACATGCTATATTAGGTACATTATTATTTAATTCTATGTTTATTATGTCTCCTGAAATAGGATTATCGGTATTCGGTAACGCACTGTTGGGAGAATATTTCAGAACCTTCATGGTTTATGGAGTAATCGGCTTGGCATTAGGACTTCATGTTTGGAGAACAAATAAAAAGGGAAAAATAACTCTCGACTAATCAATTGAAAAAGATAAAAAGGAATATCCCGAAAGGTATATTCCTTTTTCGATGTAATCCATTGCTAACCTATCGCCTATCCGTCGCACAAAAATTTGCATTAAGCAAATTTTTGCTGTATAATCAGAGCAATTGTAAACAGGAGGAAATCATGAAAGATAATGTATTAATACTTGCCATAGAATCTTCATGTGATGAAACAGCATGCTCAGTTATTGAAAACGGAAGAAATGTTTTGTCCAATATAATATCATCTCAAATAGAAATACATAGGCAATATGGCGGAGTCGTTCCTGAAGTTGCATCCAGGAAGCATATTGAAAATATAAGTGATGTTGTGAATGAAGCTATTATAAAAGCAAATGTAAGCTGCGATCAAATAGATGCCGTTGCCGTTACTTACGGCCCGGGATTGGTTGGAGCATTATTAGTAGGTGTTAACTATGCGAAAGGACTTTCTTATGCATGGAATAAACCATTGATAGGTGTAAATCATATAGAAGGGCATATATGCGCTAATTTTATAGAGAATAAACACCTTGAACCTCCATTTGTTTGTTTGGTGGCATCAGGAGGACACACCCATCTGATTTATGTCAGCGATTACGGCAAATATGAAATCATGGGGAAAACAAGAGACGATGCTGCAGGAGAGGCATTTGATAAAATTGCAAGGGCTATAGGACTTGGATATCCCGGAGGACCGCTAATAGAGAAGAAGGCCAAGGAAGGAAACAAAACAGCAGTCAATTTTCCCAGAGTAGTGATAGATGAAGATACTTTGGACTTTAGCTTCAGTGGGTTAAAATCGTCAGTTTTAAACTATATTCACAATAAACAACAGAAAAATGAAGAAATTGTTCCTGAGGATGTGGCCGCAAGTTTTCAGCAAGCAGTAGTAGATGTGCTTGTAATGAAAACTATGAAGGCAGCTAAGTTAAAAAACTGTAAAACCGTTGCTCTTGCAGGCGGAGTAGCATCAAACAGCAGTTTAAGAGAATCTCTTGAAGAAGAATGCAAAAAGAATAACTATGTATTTTTAAAACCATCATCAATATTATGCACTGACAATGCAGCAATGATAGGATGTGCGGCATATTATAAATATTTAAAAAAAGAATTTTCCGATTCGTCACTAAATGCAATTCCAAATTTAGAACTTGCAGATTAATTAACAGTAAATATTAAAAAAAGTATCAACAGCTGTGGATAAAGCTGTTGATACTGATATTTCAGCGTAAAGTTATTCACACCTTTTCAACAAAGGGTGGATAACTTTTTGCATTTACAATATAAACGACTGACACCAAATTATAAATTTGGGTCATCTGCTTATTTTTTATCTAAAATTTCTGTCCATTCATTATAATATTGTTCCAACTCATTTTTGAGTGTGTTTAATTTTTCATTTAAGTTAATAACTAAAACTTTGTCATCATATGTCGAAGGTTGACATAATGCAAGTTCCAATTCAAAAATTTTATTTTCATGCATTTCTATCATTTCTTCTAATTTTCTGATTGCTTTTCCTCGTTGTTGCCTGTTTCTTATTTGCTCACGTTCCTTTTTCTTTTCCGCATTTATTTGGGTCTTAGTCTTAGTTTCAACTATCTCATCATCGTATTCATCAAGCTCTGCCTTCTTCTGCAAATAATAATCGTAATTACCCAGATATTGAAAAACTCCTTCAGAAGACATATCATAAATATTATTTGCAATTTTATTTAAAAAATATCTGTCGTGTGATACAACTAAAACAGTACCTTCATAATTTAAAAGTGCATCCTCCAACATTTCCTTAGAATCTATATCTAAATGATTTGTAGGTTCGTCCATTAATAAAAAATTAGCATTTGACGTCATCAGCTTCAGTAATGATAATCTGCTTTTTTCACCACCGCTCAGCTCTCCTATTATTTTATACAAATCATCTCCGGTAAATAAAAATTGAGCCAGCATTGTACGTATGTCATAATAGTTAAAATCAGGATTACAGTCCCAAATTTCATCAATAACTGTATTTTCATCATCTAAGCTTGTTTGCTCCTGATCATAATAACCTATATTAACATAATGGCCTGTATCTATGGAACCGTTGAATTTGTGTAATTTATTTGCGATAACCTTTAAAAGTGTGGATTTTCCTATTCCGTTAGGACCGATTATACCGGCTCTGTCTCCTTTGTAAATGTTCATATGAACATTTTTAAAAACATTATATTCATCGTAGCTTACAGATAAATTTTCAACCTTCAACACATCTCTTCCGCTTTTAACCTTAGGCACAAAACGTAATTTAACCTTTTTATTATCTGTTTGGGGTCGGTTCATCTTTTTTATTTTATCAAGGGCTTTCTGTCTGCTGAATGCCTGTCTGATATTTCGCTTGCTGCCGTAAGCGTGAAGTCGGCGTATCATTTCTTCTTGTCTTTCAATTTCTTTTTCATATTCATCATACTGCTTCATCTTCAGCTCAAGCTCTTGTTTTCTTTTTTTCATGAACTCAGTATAATTACCGTTGTATGAGCTTAACTTCTTATTTTCTAACAATAGGATTCTGTCCACCGTATTATCCAGAAAATATCTGTCATGAGATATGATTATAGCTGCACCGCCAAAGCTTTTAATATATTTTTCCAGCCATGAAATTGCATCAATATCTAAATGGTTTGTCGGTTCATCAAGTAATAAGATATCTGCTTTTTCCAATAGCAGCTTTGCAAGCATAACCCTGCTTTTCTGTCCGCCGCTTAAAAGGTTAATCGGTTTTTTGAATTCATTTTCAGAAAAGCCTAAGCCCTTAAGAATTCCTCGAATTAAGCTTTTAAATCCGTAGCCGTCCGATTCTTCGAATTGTTCACTTAATTTCGCATAAGTGTGCATTAATGATTCAAGCTCAGCTTGATCATCATTTTCAGTGAAGTCGCCTATTTTATGGGATAGAATGTTAAGCTCTTCTTCTATTTTAATAACATCATTAAAAATAGTCAGCATTTCATCCATAACATTCATATTGCTGTCAATCTTTGTATTCTGTTTTAAGTAACCAAGCTTTTTACCTTTTACTCTGTAAATTTCTCCTGAGTCAGGTTCTAAGCTTCCTGTCAATATGTTAAATAATGTAGTCTTGCCGGCTCCATTAAGACCTATTAATCCGATTTTTTCATTGTCATTAACTGAAAATGAAATATTTTCTATTATAGTATCTACTATATAGCTTTTAGAAACATCGCTGCAAGATAAAACTATCATAATAGCATTCCTTTCAATTTAAATACTTTACGATTTAATAATTGCTTTGCTCGATATATTAAATATTAATAAAAAATCTCATATTATCCAATATATTAGTAACATTTTTCATAAAAATCATTTTCATATTTTTATCAAGCTGCTGCCCATCAAATCTTATTATATTTTGATTATTCATATAAACTATTAAATTTTCTAAAACCTCGGAAAAATCAATATCAATGATTTTTTCGCTGCCTGTTATAGTGTTTTTGTCTACACCTAAAATGAAATCAGTTGACACGTTAAAATAATCAGCCATCTTCAAAATCAGTTCTATGCTCGGTTTGCGCTTTCCGTTTTCATATAAGGATATTGCCGATTCAGAAGTACCCAATATTACGCTTAAATCCTTTGCTGTAAGATTATTTTTCAATCTCAGATAGCGGATCCTTTCACTTATTTTACTGGTCATTTATGTTAACCCTTTAATTATATTTGTTATATTATAATTCATAAATTGATAAAAAACAACAACAATTTACAATATGTAATATTTTTATATAATTATTGACAAAATGTAAAGTTTGATTTATCATATAAATAAGCAAATGATAAGGGGGTTAGAAATGATAAAAAGCAGGATTGCTGAAATTGTTTTTGATGTAGAAAAATATATTGAAATAATTGAATTTAATCGTTTTAACAATATGTTTTTTGTAGCAGCAGCAGTTGGGATAATCGAAGGCAATATACAAATATTCAAGGAGGACAATCGAATAACACTGCTTGATATTTATAATGTTAGTTGTAAGAATTCTGATTATATATTTTTATCTTTGTATAATTTAATAAAAGATAACAGTGATTTATATAATTATATCATTAAATATTTTAATTTGTGGCATGGTGGAAAATTAAAGGAATTTACATATGACAACTATCACAAAAATGAGTTGAAAAGTAACTTCAATCATTTAATATCATTGATTTGTGATGAATTAAAATATGCTATTGAAAATAACGAATATGAAACTATTTCAATATATGAATCCTTTTTATATGATGTAGCAGAAGAATTTAAGTAATATCATTCTTCTGCTAATTTTTAATTGGTATCTTTTTTTTTGTATATAAATATGCTAAAATAATATGATGATTTACTGTTTTTATTTTTTAATGCGGATAAATATTTGTCCGCGACATAAGAAAACAGTGTATACTAATTGGCTTCAAGGGAACTAATTTAGTGCGAATTAGTATTATCAATTTATTTAGTTATCGGAGGAAAGATGGGAAAATTATTTGGTACTG
The DNA here is from genome assembly GCF_032080165.1 of Sedimentibacter sp. Lineage (GTDB taxonomy): Bacteria > Bacillota > Clostridia > Tissierellales > Sedimentibacteraceae > Sedimentibacter. Next base: position 14,935 of record NZ_DAMASY010000015.1, on the reverse strand, counting down.
ACGGAGTCAGAGGAATTGCAAATAAAGATTTAACACCGGAATTAGCATATAAGTTAGGACGAATCGGAGGATATTTTCTTACAAATGGCAAAAAAAGACCAAAGATGGTCGTAGGTATGGATACACGTATTTCAGGAGATATGCTGGAAGGAGCATTGTCTGCAGGTTTAAACTCTGCAGGTGTAGATGTTTTATATTTAGGTATACTTCCTACTCCTGCTGTAGCATGCATGATAAAAATATTAAAAGCAGATGGCGGAGTTATGATTACCGCATCACATAATCCAGTAGAGTACAACGGCATAAAATTTTTTAACGAGCAAGGCTTAAAATTAACAGATGAAACAGAAGATTCAATAGAAGAATACTTATTTAATAATATTGATATAGATTATCGTCCCGTTTCCGGGGAAATAGGAAGAAAGATTTTGGTAGAAAATCCAACCGATACGTATAAGGAATTTCTGAAAAAGACAATTAACGTAAATTTAGAAGGGATGAAAATTGCGGTTGATTGTGGTAACGGAGCTGTTTATAAAGCTGCACCGGAATTACTTAGTGAACTTGGAGCAAATATATATGTAATACATAATGAGCCAAACGGTATCAATATAAACGTAGAATGCGGCTCAACAAGGACTGAAGAGGTTCAGAAGCTTGTGTTGGAAACAGGAGCAGATGTAGGACTTTCTTTTGACGGTGACGCAGACAGATTGATAGCTGCAGATGAAAATGGCAATATAGTTGACGGAGACCATGTTCTTGCAATTTGCGGAGCTCATATGAAAGACAAGGGAACATTAAAAAGTAATGCTGTAATTGGAACAGTTATGACTAACATGGGGCTTGACATATGCCTAAGGGAACAGAACATAGATATCATAAAAACTAAGGTGGGAGACAGATACGTTCTTGAAGAAATGCTTAAAGGCAATCATTCAATAGGAGGAGAACAATCAGGACACATTATATTTCTTGATTACAATACAACAGGTGATGGCCTCCTTACAGCACTGCAGCTGTTAAGCGTCATGAAGGAAAAGAACACTAAGCTGTCTGAGCTTGCAAGCATAATGCAGGTAATGCCTCAAACCTTGGTTAATGCTCATGTAGCACCGGAGAAAAAGAATGCCTATTTAGATGATGAAATAATTAAAAATAAAATCCAAGAAATAGATAATCACTTCAGCGGAAAGGGAAGAGTACTTATCAGACCTTCAGGAACAGAGCCGATGGTCAGGGTTATGATTGAAGGAGAAAACCAGGCAGAATTAGATACGTATGCTAACGAATTAGCAAAGCTGATAGAAGAAAGACTTAATTAAACGGTATTTCCATATAGGGCACATAAATAAATTTCTCCTTTGGTTGATGATAAACAACAATAGATTTCAAAGTATATTCAGGGTAAGAAGTTAATTTAATTTCTGCCCTTTTTTTAACGGCTTCAATATCAACCGGTCTTTTGGGTCGTTGTTTTACTATTGTTAAATGAGGTGTATAACCTCTTTTTTCTTTTACAAGGTTTAACTTTTCAAATATATTTTCATATAAATTGACTAATTCTTTAGAATATACATTGACATAAAGCACTCTGTTGCCAAACTGTCCCAATTTGTCAAGCTTTATTTTAAATGCCTCAGTATTTTTGCACACTTCAATTAAATCCGTAATAAATGAATCTTCATCAGGAAGTGCCGGCGGCGGTACTATTGTAATGTGAGGTTCAGTTGTAAGAAATTTGAACTCGGCACGCAGCATTTCAATTTTATATTTATATAAATCTGGAATAGGTGCACCTATAAAATAATTCATATTTATCCTTTCGTATGTTATGTCATCCTGAGGACTTTAGTCCGAAGGATATCATATATTATTAATTATTTTCAAATTATCATGCCTATTATACAATAAATCAGGGCATAATTAAAATAAATTGTTTCAAACGGGATTATTAATAATGGATAAAATTTTAGAAATAGTATTTAAATATGTTGAAGCGGGAGGACCATTAGCAGGTATTTTATTTGCTGTTATTGAAGCATTTTTTCCAATACTTCCATTAGTTGCTTTTGTTATAATAAATGTTGCCACATTCGGTTTTTTCTTTGGTTATCTTTATTCATGGATAGGAAACTGCATCGGTTCATTTCTGTTGTTTTTATTAATCCGTAAGGTTGGCGGAAAAAAATTCGAAGAAAAAATCAACCAAAGTAAATACAAAAATACTTTGGAAAAAGTAAAACAAAAGAACATTACACTCATGTTTTTTTTATATTGCTTTCCATTTTCGCCTTCATTTTTAATAAGCGGAACTGCAGCTTTGGCTAATATGAATACAAGACATTTCTTAATAACATTGCTGCCGGCTAAATTTGTTATGATGCTATCTCTGGCATTCATAGGTGAAAATGTGAGCTCATTTTTCGAAAATCCATTAAAATCAGCATTTTATATTTTATTCATTTTGCTTGTGAATTTATTAAGTAAAAAACTATTATTTTTCCTTACCAACTAATCCATATAAAAACAGTTTTATTATTCCAAGCTTATAATCATCACTGGTACTAATATAATTTGGCTGCTGTATAATGTAGGATGAAGCTGTCATAAATGACAAAATTGCATCGTCCGGCATATCCTTGTTTATATATCCTTTTTCTTTTCCATTTTGAATAAATTTTGTAAAAATAGATTTTATTTTTAAATTTGCTGCTTCTGTATATATATCCTTTAAAGCTTTATCTTTCCAGGCCGAAGAGCTGAAAGATGTCTTTCCTAAATTTGTAAGTGCGTCATATTTTTTTGTTATTATTATCTCTAATTTTTCTTCAAAAGAAATGTTGTCTTCTAAAATTGCATTATATTCATTCACTAAGGTATCAATATAAGAAATAAGAACCTCTTTTGCAAGAGAAATTTTATCACCAAAATAATTGTATATCGAAACTTGAGAGACATTTGCTTTGGCAGCTATTTCACTTATTGATACATCTGTTACTCCGCGTTTTATAAATAATTCACGAGCACTATTGATAATTGCTTCTTTTTTTAATTTCGTCCTTTTTTCGTAACCGTTCATTTCAATCACCTTCATACTTTATATATAGATTATATCAGAGTTTTGAAATAATTCAATAATTATTTCAAAACTATATTGACATTATTAATAGTATGATATATTATGAAATAAATCGATTCGGATTTCAAAACTTTAGGAGGTAAAAAATGAAGAAGTATGTCTTGAAATTTAATGAAATTAATAAGTCAATGCTAATGGATGTAGGCGGTAAAGGTGTTAATCTTGGAGAATTGACAAAAATAGACAACATAAATATACCTGATGGTTTCTGTGTTACAACAAAAGCATATCAAGAAATTATTGAAGGCAATATTGAGCTTGAAAAATTATTTGCTGAATTATCAGGGTTAATGCCGGAAGACAGAGAGGGAATATCCTCTGTAAGTAAACAGATAAGAGAGATTATTCAAAATATTAAAATAGACAGTAATATTGAAAATGAAATATTGAATGAATTATCAAATTATGACAAAGAACAGTCCTTTGCAGTCAGATCGAGCGCAACTGCCGAGGATTTGCCCACTGCTTCATTCGCAGGTCAGCAGGACACTTATTTGAACATTAAGGAAAAACACGAAATTATAAGATATATAACAAAATGCTGGGCATCGCTTTTTACTGACCGTGCTGTAACATACAGAATAAAAAACAAATTTGACCATAAAAAAGTCCTGCTTTCTGTAGTTGTACAAAAAATGGTTATGTCGGAAGCGTCCGGAACAATGTTTACGGCGGATCCTATGACTTCTGACAGAAAAACACTGTCAATTGATGCAGGTTTTGGTCTTGGAGAGGCATTGGTTTCAGGGATTGTAAATCCGGATATATATAAGGTGAACTGCGGAGATATCACCGAAAAAAATATAGGAACAAAGAAAATAGAAATTAAGCCTGCAGCTGATGGCGAAACAGAGGAACTAAATATAGATGATGCAAGAAAAGACATACAGGTGCTTTCGGATAATCAGATACTGGACCTGGCAGGAATCGGCAGAAAGATAGAAGCTTATTTCAACAGCCCTCAGGATATAGAATGGTGCTTATATAACAATGAATTTTATATAGTTCAAAGCAGAGGAATAACTACGCTGTTTCCAATCCCGGATTTTGAAGGTAAAGAAATTCCCAGAGTGTATATGTCAATTGGACACACCCAAATGATGACTGATATAATCAGACCGTTAGGCATGTCATTTTTTGAAATGATTTCAGAATCGACTATGGATAGAGTAGGCGGAAGAATATATGCAGATATAACTCATGATTTATCATCATATGTAGGCAAAAAAAGGCTTGTAATGGCAACCGGCAAACAGGATCCGTTGATACAGAATGCACTTAATAACTTGATAAAAGATAAAAATTTTATGAAATTACTGCCGCGCGGTGAAAGAAATATTAAGGGCGGAATATTTACCTTTAAATCCTTGTTAGAAACATTTAATGTAAGCAGGAAAAATGATCCTTACATTATAGAAAATTTATTAGAAAGATTTGAAAAAGAAATTAAAGAAACAGATAATATGCTCGCTGGATTGTCAGAAGCTGATGCACTTGAGTTTATTGAGAAAGATAAAGAAAAATTACTGTCTATGGCTTATGATCCGATAATGCTTGGAGCAATCATAGCAGGAATAATGGCAAGTGATGCTATAAATAAAAATGTTGAGAAGTGGATGGGTGAAAAAAATGCTGTTGATATTCTGTCCAAATCGGCTGAACATAACGTTACTACCGAGATGGGACTTGCGCTGTGCGATTTATCAGATGTTGTGCGAAAATATCCTGATATAATAAATTATATATCAGATAATCCAAGTGACGATACATTTTTTGAAGATATAAAGGGATTGCAGGTTGGTGATGAAGTTTTTGAAGCATTCAGGTTATTTCTTGATAAGTATGGTATGAGATGTCCCGGTGAAATAGACATAACAAAGGAGCGCTGGGAAGAAAAACCTGCTCAGCTCATACCTTTAATATTAAACAATATCAATGTTTTAAAAAGCAAGGAGCAGCAGGAGAAATTTGAAGCAGGAAAATTAACGGCAAAAACAAAAGAAAATGAAATAATAAAACATTTAGAGAGCATACCGGGCGGTAATAAAAAAGCTAAAAAATTGAAGAAGAATATCAGTATATTAAGAAATTTTATAGGATGCAGAGAATATCCCAAATACTATATTGTAAGAAGATATAAAATTTACAAAAGTGTATTAAAAAGGATAGCTGATACTCTTGTTATAAAGGGTGTAATCAAAGAAGCAGAGGATATATATTATATGTATTTTGATGAGCTCAAAAAAGCTGTAACCGCAAATAAATTTGATTATAATGTTATTGAGAAAAGAAAAAATGAATATACGTATTTTGAAAAATTAACGCCTCCAAGAATAATCACATCATACGGATATGTACCATCCGTAAAAATATCTTCTGTAAATATTCCTGAAGGTGCATTATCCGGAATTCCGGTTTCATCAGGTATTGTGGAAGGAAGAGCAAGAGTGATTTTGTCAATGAATGATGCCAAGGTAGAAGACGGTGATATTTTAGTGACACAATTTACTGACCCAAGCTGGACTCCGTTATTTGTTACTATAAAGGGATTAATAACCGAAGTAGGCGGATTTACAACGCATGGAGCGGTAATAACAAGGGAATACGGACTTCCCGGAGTTGTTGGAGTTGAAAATGCCACAAGAATAATTAAGGACGGACAGAAAATAAGACTGAATGGGACTGAAGGATATGTAGAAATATTAAAATAGGACGAATTTTTTCAACAACCTATGAATTATGACACTGCATTTAAAATATTTATGAAAAAAACTATTGACATTTACGTTACGTTAATGTGTACACTGTTAATGTAAGGAGTGAGGCAATGGAATATACAATAAAAAAACTCAGCGCACTGGCAGGAGTCAGTACAAGAACATTGAGGTATTATGATGAGATAGGGATTCTAAAGCCGGCAAGAATCAATTCATCAGGATATCGAATTTATGGTGAAAAAGAAATTGACAGACTGCAGCAAATTTTGTTTTACAGGGAGCTGGGCGTTAATCTGGACAGCATAAAGGAAATTATTGCATCTCCGGATTTTGACGAAATAAATGCACTGAAACAGCACTATAACGAACTCCTTGCAAGAAGACATCAGCTAAATGCCTTAATCCATAATGTGGAGAAGACAATTTTCAATAAAGAAGGGAGAATAACAATGAGTGATAGAGAAAAATTTGATGGCTTTAAGAAAAAGCTTGTAGAAGATAATGAAAAAAAATACGGAAAAGAAATAAGAGAAAAATACGGTGAGGAAACTGTAAAAAAATCCAATGAGCAGTTTATGAACATGACTGAGGAGCAGTACAATGAATTGCAGGAGCTTGGAAACGAGGTTCTTGAAACATTGAAGGAAGCCTACAAAGACGGTAATCCAGCAGGAGAACTTGGTCAAAAGGCAGCAGAGCTTCACAAGAAATGGATTACATTCTGTTGGGGAAATTACAACGCCGAGGCCCATGCCAATTTAACACAAATGTATGTGGACGATGAAAGATTCAGGGCTCACTATGATAAGGAACAGCCAGGATGCGCCGAATTTTTAAGAGACGCGGTTTGGATCTACACAGGAATGAAAAAATAAATAAAAATCCGTTAAATTTAGCTTACTATTATTCTTGCATTGTAAAAACTTTACTGATACAATTTCTCTATATATTAGTCAGATTCTCAATTCTGATTTTCTGTTCATCTTTTATATTAATAGAAAATTGTAGAGGTATAAAATGAAATATAACGATATTAACGGTATATCCAGCCTAAAGAAAGCTTTTTTAATTCTTGAGCAGTTGAGCGAAGCTCCTTATGAGTATACTCCAACTCTTTTGGCACAAAAAACAGGTATTAACAGGACTACTATTCATAGAATTCTGCGGGAGCTTGCAGACTTTGACGTTGTAATTAAAAATGAATTAACAAAGACATATCGCATAGGACCGAATATTTATAGAATGGGGTCAGTATACCTTCATAATTTGAATTTCAGAAGCAAATTAGAAGAAATATTAAATATAATATCCCAAGAATCAAAAGAATCTGTAGGCTTGGCTATAAGAGATGAGGGAAAAATTATTTCACTATATGAAATGGAAATTTTTCAGCCTTTGAAGATGAACTACAAGCCCGGCTTATTTTATCCTATGAACAGAGGCTGTTACGGTAAATGTTTAATGGCTTATTACGATGAAGATAAGGTAAAGGAGTTACTATATTCTCAAAAATTTGAAAAGATATCTACGAACACTCTAACGGACCCTGAAGAAATTTTAGCAGAATATAAAAAAATACGAGAGCAGGGATTTGTTGTAAGTGATGAGGAAGCCTTTGATTACGCAATGGGAGTTGGAATACCCATTTTCGATTCAAAAGGAAATGTAAGCACGTGTGTAGCCATATCCTTTCTGAAACAAGCTAATTACAAGGAAAAAATTGAAGAGCTTAAAGAAATTTTATTTAAACATGCAGATGAATTATCTAGATATATACCATAAAAATCTAATATGAATAGTAATTATAAAAAATCCTCTGAGTCGAGGATTTTTTATTTTCTATTGATTTATTTCATTTTATATGTTACAATTAACTTCATTACATGAACTTACAGTTCACATAATGAACTATATAAAAGGAGAAATTGTTAATGGATTCTGAATTTTTAGGAAAGCTGAAGGAAGCTCTATGTGAAGAAGAAATAGTAAAGACTATATCAGATTTAGTGAGAATACCCAGTTATAACGGTATTGAAAATCAAGAGACTCGTGTTGCTGAGTATATTCATGATATTTTTGAAAGAGAAGGAATAAAATCTGAATTAGTCCATGTAACAGAGGGAAGATGCAATGTAATTGGTAAAATCAAAGGTACGGGCAATGGGAAAACCTTATTATTTACAGGTCATATCGATACAGTGCCTCCATATGATATGGAAGATCCCTTTGAAGTTAAAGAAAAAGACGGAAAATTATTTGGCAGGGGTGTAGCAGATATGAAAGGACCCTTGGCTTGTATGATTTATGCCATGATTGGCATAAAAAGGACGAATATACAGCTTAAAGGAGATATAATTTTTGCTGGAGTAATTGACGAGGAAGAAAAAAGCTTAGGTACGATAGACCTTCTTGAAAGAAAAATTAAAGCAGATGCCGCAATCGTAGGAGAACCCTCAAACTTAGAAATTTGTGTTGCACATAGAGGATTAGAATGGTTTGAATTCAACTTTCACGGCAAGACGGTGCATGGAGGTAAGCAAAGAGACGGAATAAATGCTATTTTGAAGGCATCAAATTTTATTCAAAGGTTAGAAGAAGAGCTTATTCCTAAAATTGAAAAAGAAACTCATCCTCTCATTGGTACCTCTTCCATGAATTATGGAACGATTAACGGAGGAACTCAACCAAGTACCGTTGCAGGGGATTGTGTTCTTAAAATTGACAGGAGATGGGTTCCGGGAATCGGATACGATGATGTTATAAAACAATATGAAGATATTATTGGAGAATTAGAAAAAGAAGATAAAGAATTCAAATGCAGCCTCAAGGTAATGGATACAAGTATTATGAAGAATGGATATGTTCATGAAGCCATGGAAATAGATTTAGAACATCCGATAATAGAAAATGCTATAGATAAAACTAAAAAGGTATATGGGAAAAAACCAGAACTGACATATTTTACAGCATGGTCTGACGGAGGTCTTTTGAGCAGCTATGCAGGTATTCCCACCATTGTATTTGCACCAGGTGATTTAGAAACAGCACATTCCAAAGATGAACAAATTGAAAAAGTTCAAATTCTATCTGCAGCTTTAATTTATGCTTTAATTGCAATTGAGTTTTGCGAATAAATGAAAGCTGCAGTGGATTAATAAATTTAATTAGGAGGTTTTATGGTTAATTCTCAAAAAGGAAAAAAGGAGAGAAAGTTTCCTCATGTTTATGTTGTATTGTTAACTTTAGTTGTCATATGTGCAGTATTAACTTATATTGTGCCTGCCGGAGCATTTGACAGAGTTGAAACAGCTGATGGCAGGATGGTTGTCGATCCAGCATCATTCCATACAGTAGAAAGAACACCTGTAAGTATTTTTGGTTTGTTATCGGCTGTACCAAAAGGAATGGTAGAAGTTGCAGATATAATATTTTTTATTTTCATAGTTGGTGGTTCTTTTGCAGTAGTTCAAGATACGGGAGCAATAGAAGCAGGAATTGGTAAAATCACTAAATCTATGTCTGGTAAAGAAAAACTTTTAATACCTGTAATTATGGCTGTTTTTTCTTTATCTGGGGGTATTTTTGGTATGGCAGAAGAAACTTTGCCTTTTATTCCAATTATGGTCACATTAGCACTTGCTATGGGATTTGACTCAATGACTGGAATAGGTATGGTTTTAGCAGGTGCAGGCGCAGGTTTCGCAGGTGCATTTATGAATCCTTTTACAGTTGGTGTTGCTCAAGGAATTGCAGGACTTCCTTTGTTTTCAGGAATGTGGTTTAGAATTGCTATGTATATTGCAATGACAATTGCATCAATTTTATTTGTGTATAGATATGCAAGTAAGGTAAAAGAAAATCCTAAAATTAGCAGTATGCATGACTTTGATAAACGACGAGATGATACATTGGATTTAGATGAAATAAGAGAGCTTAACAAAAACGATAAATTAGTCTTGCTTACTGTAGCAGCTACTATCATATTGCTTGTAATAGGAGTGGTGGTTTTTGAATGGTATATAATTGAAATATCTGCTCTTTTTTTAGGAATGTCTATTGTTGTTGCAGTATTTGGGAAATTAGGTTTCAACGGATTTGCTGAACGTTTAGTAGAAGGAATGGCAGGAATGGCTGGAGGGGCATTGATTGTAGGTTTTGCCAGAGCTATACTTGTAGTACTTACTGAAGGCAGTATTATGGATACTATATTGTTTGGAGCATCAAACTTAGTTTCTGCACTACCTTCATCATTTACTGTTATAGGAATGTATTTATTCCAGTGTTTATTAAATGTATTGATTCCATCAGGCAGTGGACAGGCAGCTGTTTCTATACCCATAATGGCACCGTTAGCTGATTTAACAGGAATAACCAGACAGACTGCTGTATTGGCTTATCAACTTGGCGATGGAATTTCGAATATACTTACTCCAACTTCTGGATATTTTATGGCTGGTTTAGCCTTGGCAAAAGTACCTTGGGAGAAATGGGCTAAATGGTTTATAAAGTTAGCATTGATTCAATATTTAATAGGAGCAGTATTTATATTAATTGCCCATGTCATTCAGTTGGGGCCATTTTAAAAAGCACTTAATTTTAAAAAAGGGCAGTCTATAAATAGCATGGGCTGAAATCAGCTATTTATAGACTACCTCTTTTGAGATTACGACATATTTTCATATCAAATTCTAATGATTCATTAATATTTCTTTTATTGTCTTTTAAGCCGGTGTGTCCATAATTAGAACATAAGACATTAACATAGGATCATGAGGAGAAGTTATGGAAAATAGAAAAATTTATATTGTTCTTACAAGAACAAACACCTTTTTATCAAGATTAATCAGTTTTATAAAGGATGATGAATATACTCATGCCTCGATTTCTCTGGACAGGCATCTGAGCAGGATGTACAGCTTCGGCAGAAAATATACTTACAACCCTTTTGTAGGACGGTTCGTTAAAGAGAATTTGAATGAAGGAGTATACGGCAGGCACGATAACCTATACGGTTTAGTAATGGAAATTGAAGTGTCCCGTGAGCAGTACGTGAAAGCAGAGAATTTAATAAATGAATTTATTTTAAACAAGGATTTATACAAATATAACTATATTGGACTTGTTAATTGTTTACTTAACAGAGAATCATGCAATAATCACAGATTTTTATGCTCTGAATTTGTTTATTATATTTTAAATAAAAGCAACATAGTTAATTTTAATAAATCCGGAAATCTTGTAAGACCACAGGATTTGCTAAATATAAAGGGAAAAATTGTATTTAAGGGAAATCTGAAAAATATAAATTGGTCAAGAAAAGTATACAATAGAGATGAATTTTTACAAAGGTATCAATACGCGGAGATATAATCCGCACATTGATGCCTTTTTTATATTTAGAAAAACCCACGTTAGACCGCAGGAAAGTGTTTTTGAGGAAGATCAGAAGTAGGTGTAATAATAAAAATAACGGTTAATTACTTATTATTATGTAAGAGTAATATTTAATTGATTTATATCATATTATATGTTATAATGACTAAAAATACAAAAACAGTCAAACGGTATCCAAGAAGGAGGATATACAATTGCCAAAGTCTTTTACTGAAAATGAAAGAGAATATATTAAAAAAAGGTTAAAAGAAGAAGCAAAAGAATGCTTAAATTTATATGGCATCAAAAAAACAACAGTAGATGAGCTTGTGAAAAGAGTCAATATACCTAAAGGAACATTTTATTTGTTTTATGGCTCAAAAGAATTGCTGCTGTTCGATGTGATTAATGATGTTCATGATGAAATACAAAGTCAGATTATAAGGGAATTACAAGCTTTAAATGCCAACATTGACAGTGAAGCATTGACTGAACTTTTATTCAGTCTTTATAAAAAAGTCGAGAACACATTTTTATTAAACATTTTAACAAACGGCGAATTAGAACTATTGATGAGAAAACTGCCTCTTGATACTGTGGAGGAACACCTTGCTCAGGATGATTTAATAATTGAAAAGGTTTTGGGGATAATTCCTCACAAGAATGATGTTGATATTAAATATTTCAGCGGAGCATTGCGCGGAATATTCATGTCCATGCTTCATAAAAGGGAAATAGGTGAAGACATATTTGACGGATCCTTGAAGCTTATGATAAAGGGAATCGCAATTCAGTTAACGGAGGTATAAAATGATTGAAGTTATAGATTTATCGTTCAGCTATAACGATAGCACTTTTATAGAACATATGAGCTTCAGCGTTCAAAAAGGAGAAATATTCGGCTTCTTAGGACCTTCCGGAGCAGGTAAAAGTACTCTGCAAAAAATTCTGACGGGATTAATAAGAAGCTATAAAGGCAATGCAATAGTAAACAAAACAGAATGCAAAAGCTATAAAGATGATTTTTACGAAAATATCGGTGTTGATTTCGAATTTCCTTCATTATATGAAAAACTGACCGGCAGAGAAAATTTAAAATTTTTCGGCTCCTTATATTCCAAAAAAATCAGAGATGTTGACGAATTATTAAAAATGGTTGGACTGCAAAACGATGGAGGCAAAAAAGTTTCTGAATATTCAAAGGGTATGAAGTCAAGGCTGAACTTCATAAAAGCACTGCTTCACAACCCCGACATTTTGTTTTTGGATGAACCCACCAACGGTTTGGATCCGAATAACAGCAGAATGATGAAAAATATAATTCTTGAGGAAAAAGAAAAAGGAAAGACTATAATTCTTACCACACATAACATGGTTGATGCAACGGAATTATGTGACAGTGTGGCGTTCATAGTGGACGGAAATATAAAAGCATTGGATTCCCCGCACAATTTAATTATGTCTAAGGGTGCGTCAAAAATAAAATATACTTACATGGATGACAAAGAAGAAATCAGAGAATGTATGCTTAACAAAACATCTGAAGATATAAAGCTTCAGGAACTTATAATGTCAAATAAAATTTTATCAATACACAGCAGTGAACCAACATTGAATGATATATTTGCGGAAGTTACGGGGAGTGTGCTGCAATGAGGCTGATAAATCTTATATACGGCGATATCAGGTTTCAGTTTAAATATGGATTTTATTTTATTTATGCCATTTTTACCATAATGTATATTTCGGTAATACTTTTTCTTCCTTTGGAATGGAGAGAAAAAGCAGCTGCTGTTTTAATATTTTCTGACCCTTCCGCGATGGGGCTGTTTTTTATGGGGGCAATAGTATTGCTGGAGAAAAGCGAAAGAGTGCTCAGTACTATAGCAATTTCACCTGTGAGGGTAGATGAGTATATAACTTCAAAGGTTGTGTCTTTGGGTATAATATCTGTAATTGCAGGTGCTTCCATAGCTTTATCGGCAGATACGGAAAATATATTAATTGTAATATCCGGAGTTCTTATTGGTTCGGCATTTTTCACCTTGATTGGGATAATCATCGCGGTTAATATCAATAGCCTGAATCAGTTTGTAACGGCAGCTGTTCCGGTCGAAATAATAATTTTTATTCCGCCGATTTTGTACTTATTTGGTTATAATAATAAACTTATGCTGCTTCATCCGGGGTGCATGATAATAGGTATGATCAGTGGCAGCAGTGATTACATTTTGTTTCTGCCGGTATTTATTATATGGTTTTTGATTCTGTATAAAATGGCACGCCTTAATGTAATTAAAATGTTTCAAAGTCTTGGAGGGATAAAGTTATGAATTATAGTAACAGCTATGGAAAACTGTTCGTTTCATTTAAACAATATTTAATACAAATTACTAAGGATGCCATGCTTTTTATTGTTTGCCTTGCTCCTTTGATGTGCGGAGTATTATTTAAATTCGGTATACCGGCGGCGGAAAAGTTTCTAATACTTGAACCCTATTATCTTTTGTTTGATTTGCTTTTGGCAGTACTGACTCCCATGATGATTTCATACGTATCAGCCATGATAATCCTTGGAGATATTGATGAAGGTATAACAAAGTACATGGCAGTCACACCTCTTGGAAGAAGCGGATATTTAATTTCAAAATTAGGATTTCCGCTGTCTGTATCATTTTTTATAACAATTATTGTCATGATGATATTTTCCTTAACAAAACCTTCTCTTGTTCAGATGATCGGAATATCAATATCAACATCATTGCTTGGGTTTATAATGTCAATGATAGTAATATCAATTTCTGCCAATAAGGTGGAGGGTATGGCGGTTATGAAGCTATCAGGAATTGTAATAATCGGAATTCCGCTGGCATTTTTGACTGCCGAGAATGTCCAGTATTTGTTTTTCTTTTTGCCTTCCTTGTGGATTGCTAAGTTTTCACTAAAGCATTCATTAATTTATTTTGTTGTATGTATTGCCGTATCGTCGGTATGGATATTATTTTTTGTTAAAAAATTTTTGAAAAAAATTTATTGAGTCAGTCGCTTAAGTTAAAAAGTCCTTTTGGTTCGTAACAAAGGGATTTTTTTATTGATATTGCTTCTTGACAAATTATTAAAAATAAGGTAACATCAATATAGACCACATGGTCTATAAAATCTATTTTTATCGTGAGTGTATTATGAAGGAAAAAAGTTTTGAGAAAAAAACAGAGTTATTGGAAGCTGCCTTAAATGAATTTTCTTCAAGAAAGTATGAAGATGCTTCCTTAAATAACATTATAAAAAGTGCAGGTATCAGCAAGGGTACATTTTATTATCATTTTAAGGATAAGCAGGAGATTTACATTTATTTACTGAAGTCTTCTGTTAATGTTAAGTGGGAATTCATAAATAAGAATATAAAAGTATCTTCAATATCAATAGGAGGAGATATATTTGAAATATTTAAGCTGCAAGCTAAAATTGGGGCAGAATTTGCATCAATGTATCCGAAATACCATAATTTAAGCAAAATGTTTGTGAAAGAAAAAGGTAATAAAATTTATGATATAGCAAAAAATGTATTAATTGAAGACAATATAAATCCTTTAAATGAAATTACTGAAAAAGCTATAAAGAAAGGCGATTTCAGAAATGATTTACCTGATGTATTTGTCAACTGAAAATTAGGTCAAAAGGTCATTTAATTTTAGGTCACTTT
>NZ_DAMASY010000014.1:0-74607 GCF_032080165.1 Sedimentibacter sp. | reverse complement strand
AAAGTGACCTAAAATTAAATGACCTTTTGACCTAATTTTCAGTTGACAAATACAAACAAGAACCACTCTGAATAAATCCGGATTTAATCTATCCTTTAAGGACTTTGAATACAGCTGTAAAATATATATTGATTATAATCATGAATATTTTGAAAATAATTGGTTTAGTGACAATCTTTTTATTAACGACATAGAATTTCACCCTTTAGAAAATATTACAGAAAATGAAAAGGAACGATTGTTCCTTGATGATGAAATCATAGATAAATTCTTAAAAGGGAAATAAAACAGATTTGCTATTTCTGTTAGAATTTGTAAGGGGGTAAAAATGGATAAGTTCTATAAGTATTTTAATTGTATTTTAATGGCATTACTTTTAATATTTGTTATTTCAATAATAATATCACCTGTTAAAATCCTTTATCCAGATGTACGTATATCAACTCCGGATATAACTGAACCTGAAAGAAAAACAATCGAATACAGATTCAAAGCAATTAATATGCTGCCTTTCGGTTCGATTGATTTTAATGTGCAAATTATGAAAACAAATCCGGAACATCCATATTATGACATAGTGCCTGATTATAATTCAGATACAACTTTTACCCTCGCTCCGAGAGAAATAAAATCCTTTAGCTACAAGGTTGATATTAATACTGAAGATAAAAGATTAATCAATTCATTGTATCAAAGCGTCAAAGTCAAGGTAACAGATAAGAAAATTGAAGAGTGGAGATTAAAGTAATCTATATTGTAGAGGTGATTAAAATAAACAGACAAATATTAAAGGAATATTTTTTTATAGCAATTGGCTCATTTTTTGTAGCCTTAGGCGTGTATTATTTCATGGTTCCGGAAAACTTAGCTACAGGAGGAGTATCAGGGCTTTCAATTGTTTTAAACAATTATATAAACATACCCATTTCCTTTATAAACTTTTTTCTAAATTTCATGTTGTTTATATTAGGATTTATTTTCTTAGGCAAGGAATTTGGCGGAAAAACAATTTTTTCGGTAATATTTTTATCTTTATTTATGTATCTGATGGAAACATTCTTTCCTGTATCATCACCTGTAACAGATGAAATATTACTAAATTTAATATGCGGAATAGTTATATCTGCCATAGGACTTTCCATAGTATTTAATCAAAATGCATCAACGGGAGGCACAGACATTGTTGCCAAAATATTAAATAAATATTTCAATATGGATATTGGCAAGGGCTTGATGACCGCCGATGTAATAGTAGTTGCTTTAGCTTTCTTCACTTACGGTGTACAGACTGGTATAGTGGGAGCCTTCGGCTGGTTTTTAAACGGAGTGGTGGTAAATTATTTTCTTGATGGCTTTTCAGTTAAAAACGAGGTTGTTATTATTTCCGACAAGCCTGATGAAATAAAGAAATACATTTTTGACAAATTAGACAGAGGCGTAACTCTGTACAAGGCTGAAGGCGGTTACACAAATGAAGAAAAGGATATAATAGTGACCATACTTGACAGAAAGCAATACTATATATTGAAAAAGCAGCTTAAAATAATAGATCCTAAGGTGTTTGTAACGGTCAGAACGGTACAGGAGGTTTATGGCTTTGGTTTCTCAAAATTTTAAGATTTGAATAAACGGTTAAAATAAAAGCGGAGTTAAGATTATCTCTCTTCTCCGCTTTTTGTTTAATGGCAATGAATATCGTCGTCATCTATTGGTTCATAATTTTCCAGACCCTTGATTACTTTGCCTGTTTTTTGTGCATAGTCGAAAAGTGCTGATTTTACTGCCTGTTCTGCCAATACCGAGCAGTGAACCTTTACAGGTGGAAGTCCTCCCAGGGCTTCTACAACTGCCTTGTTTGTTAATTCAACAGCTTCGTTTATGCTTTTGCCCTTTATAAGCTCTGTTGCCATGCTTGATGAAGCAATCGCCGAACCGCAGCCGAAGGTTTCAAACTTAACATCTTCAATTATATCATCATTTATTTTTAAGTATATTTTCATTATATCTCCGCATTTGGGGTTTCCTACCTGACCTACACCATCCGCGTTTTCCATTGAACCGACATTTCTTGGATTTCTGAAATGGTCCATTACTGCTTCTGTATACATAATCTTCCTCCGAATTGTTTTTGTTTATTTTTTATATAAATCTTCGTCATTTTTAATTGGTGACATTTTTCTTAACTTTTCTATTATGCCCTTCATTGTCTGAACAACAAAGTCTATATCCTCTTCTGTTATTTCTTCACTTATTGTGAAACGGATAGAGCCGTGAGCTGTTCCGTGGTCAAGCCCTGTAGCCAAAAGCACATGTGACGGATCAAGTGAGCCGGATGTGCATGCTGAACCGCTTGATGCAGCTATTCCTTCCATATCTAAAAGTAAAAGAATTGATTCTCCCTCTACATATTTATATGAAAAGTTAATATTGTTAGGCAATCTCATGGTAGGATGTCCGTTAAGGATTACATCGGGTATGTTATTTTTAATTCCTTCAATAAATTTATTTCTTAATGATGTAAGCTTTTCTACATGAGCATCAAAATCTCTGTTAGCTAATTCAACTGCCTTGCCAAAGCCGACAATATTTTGAACACCTTCTGTTCCTGCTCTTCTTCCTCGTTCCTGACCGCCGCCGTGGACAAAATTATCTATTTTAACGCCTTTTCTTATAAACATACCGCCTATGCCCTTCGGTCCGCCTAATTTATGAGCCGACATTGACAATAAATCTATATGCTGCTTTTTAACATCTATTTTAACGGCTCCCATTGCCTGAACTGCATCTACATGGAACAATACTCCATGCTCCTTGGCAATTTCGCCGATTTGTTCGATTGACTGAATAGTTCCTACCTCATTGTTAGCAAACATTATTGATATAAGCATAGTTTCCGGAGTTATTGCTTCCTTTAACTGCTCTAAATCTATCATACCGTATTTATCTACATCTAAATAAGTAGTTCTGATACCAAATTTTTCCAAGTACTCGCAAGTATGAAGTATTGCATGATGCTCTATTTTAGTAGTTATGATATGGTTTTTTCCTTTATTGAAATTAGCGAATGCAACACCCTTCAATGCCCAGTTATCCGATTCTGAGCCACCGGCTGTAAAATATATTTCTTTCTCATCGGCATTGATAAAATCAGCAACAATTTTCCTTGCATTTTCTATAGCTTCCTTTGATCTTCTTCCTAATTCGTATAATTGTGATGACGGATTACCGTACTGTTCATCAAAAAATTTACGCATTTCATCTATTACTTCTTTTTTAACCTTTGTGGTTGCAGCATTGTCAAGATAAAGTTTCTTGCTCATCTTTTTCCTCCGTTAAATTAATTAAATTTGTTTTACGTTCCTGACACATATCAGCCAATGTAATATTATCAATAACATTATTAATACTATTCTCTATTTTTTCAAAAATCACTCTTGAGGCACAAGTGGATTCTCTGGAACAGACTTCCTTGCTGATGCATTCTGAAGTTGTAATATCTCCCTCTAATGTTCTAAGTATCATTCCGACAGTTATTTCATCGGGTTTCAGGGCTAAAAAATATCCGCCTTGCGGACCCCTTATCGTATCAATATACCCACTTTTTTTCAATTTAGCAAAAAGTTGTTCTAAATAACTTTCAGAAATTTCATATTTTTCTGCTATTTTTTTAAGAGAAACCGGTCCTGAACCATAATTCAGTGCAAGTTCAAATATTGCTTTTAATCCATATCTGCCCTTTGTTGATAAAATCATAAACCGTCTCCTCTCATCATAATTCCCACTATCTTAGTAGGGTATAACCAATTATATTATACCCTACTATTTTTGTCAACATTAAATTTTAAAAATCGCACAAGTTACGCTTGTGCTCACCTTAATGGTAAAATCATCTTACAATATTATTACAACATTTTGTACAAGGTCTTACCATTCTGCTTAATTTCCATAAATACATTATCAACAGGTACTTTCCTGCATTCCTTCATTACAATATTGTAGGCATCCTTTCCATACGCCTTGATGCAAAGATCACACTCGCTCTTAATACTAAAAGGAGTTTGTGTAAGGTAAATATTTCTCACTCCGTACCCCTGTAATTTATTGAATGCCGCCACGGCATAATTTCCATGCTTAAAAGTTATAATATAAAGTTCCATACTGTATCCTCCTCTACGCATTACTTACTATATTTTATTAAAAAAAATATATAAGGTTACAAGTGAGGATAACGCTAATTCAAATAACGATGTTCTTCATCATTGTCGTATATATTGAATTCTTCTTTTAAATTATCTAAATTATATTCATAATCATTTTCCGAAATTATATTGCTGTACAATAAGGTATCTAATTGATTTTTATGATCCTCAAAAATAAATATTTCCTTACATGGCCATATTATGTTTTCTTTTTTGCTGCCGTTAGTTTTTAATACTGAAATAAATATTTCATTTTCATTTAAATCTTCTACTGAACCCATTAAATTAAACTTATTAATTTTAATTTTATTCTTTTCAAATATGTTTCTTAGGGTTCTTATAAACAAGTAATGCTCCTTTTTTATTTCATAGGAAATATCCTCGTCTAATAAATTTTCCGTTAAATCCTTGTTATAAAATTCAACGTTCAAATCATATTTTTTATTTTTGTCCAATAAATCAAAATCAAATTTTTTATTTATTTTCTCTTCTATACTTATATCTTTTATATCCGTGTTATATAATTTAAAATCCATATTCATTACCTCCTTTAGCTTTGCAGGTATTCTAAAAACTTTTTAATTTTACTTTCATACCCGGATTCTTTAGGTTCATAAAAACTGATATTCTTCAGCGATTCAGGAAGATAATTTTGTTTTACATAAAATTTATTATAGTCATGAGGATACTTATAGCTTAATCCTCTTCCTAACTTTTCTGCTCCGCTATAGCTTTTATCCCTTAAATGAACAGGAACCTCCAAAGAGCTTTTTTCTACCGCATCATATGCCTTATCTATTGCTATAATAGATGCATTGCTTTTCGGTGCACATGCAACGTATATTGCTGCTTGAGCTAAAATGATTCGTCCTTCCGGAAAACCTATAATTTCTACTGCATGAAATGCGCTAACGGCTAACTGTAAAGCCCTTGGATCTGCATTACCAACATCTTCAGATGCACATATTATAATTCTTCGTGCAATAAATTTCGGATCTTCTCCTCCTTTTATCATTTTAGCCAACCAAAATACCGCAGCGTCAGGGTCAGAACCTCTCATGCTCTTTATAAAAGCTGAAATTGTATCGTAATGATTATCGCCTGTTTTATCATATTCAATCTTTTTTCTTTGAATGCATTCTGATGCAACATTTATGTCAATTTTTATTATACCATCCTTTTCATCGGTGGTTTCAACACCTAATTCCAAAGCGCTCAATGCCTTTCTTACGTCACCGTTTGAATTATTGACTATCAAATCTATTGCATCTTCATCAATTTCTATATTTTTATTTCCATAGCCATTTTCTCTATCGGCTATTGCCTTTTTAATCACATCTTTAATATGCTTATCGTCTATTTTCTTAAACTCAAAAACCAATGAACGAGAAATTAAGGCCTGGTTCACTTCAAAGTAAGGATTTTCAGTTGTAGCACCAATCAAAATAATAGTACCGTTTTCTACATAAGGTAAAAGAGCATCCTGTTGGGCTTTATTAAACCTATGAATTTCATCTATAAAAAGAATTGTTCTTTTATTATAAAGTGACAATTCATCAACAGCAAAGCTTATTTTTTCTTTTATGTCCTTTATACCGCTGGTCACAGCGTTTAGAGTGGTAAAATTATTGTTTGTATTTTCAGCTATTATTCTTGCTAATGTTGTCTTGCCTGTTCCGGGAGGACCATAAAAAATGGCAGAGGAAAGCTTGTCAGCTTTTATTGCTCTGTTTAATATTTTTCCTTCTCCCACAATATGCTCCTGACCTACAAAATCATAAAGTGTCTTAGGCCTCATGCGCTGCGCGAGAGGCCCTGATTTCTTTATTGAATTTTCATATTGCATTTCAAATATATTCATTGTTTATCCTTTATAGTTTTTTACCTATCGTAAACTTGAGAACATTTTTCTTCATTTCTTTTTTATCATAAGCTTTCAATATAAAATATGAACCTATTAAAGACAATAATGCGGAAACAGCAGAAATCATATCCTTATCAGGACTATCTGAAAGAAGCTGAACAATACCGATTACGCCCAGCATAATCAGCAGCGGCACTCCGTATAAAACTAATATATGTTTCATCATTACTTCATTTTCAGTTGTTATTTCAACATAATCGCCTACTTCGTAATCTCCTGTTATATCTGTTTCAATTGTTACACTTTTTTGATTGCAGGTTGAACCGCAGCTTTTGCAATTATCACCGCATGCGGACACTCTTTTAACCGATACAATCGCTTTATTTTCATTTATTTGTTCTATCTTTCCAACTTGATCCATTATCTTCTTCCTTTCTTACTACTCGGTAACTTCTATGCTAAGCTCCTTTAACTGCTTTGCAGTAGCATAAGTTGGTGCTTCCGTCATTAAACATGTAGCACTTTGAGTTTTAGGAAATGCTATTACGTCTCTTATGTTATCACTTTCAGTCAACAGCATCATAAAACGGTCTAAGCCGTATGCAATTCCACCGTGAGGAGGAACACCATACTTAAATGCTTCAAGCAAGAATCCGAATTTTTCATTTGCTTCCTCGTCTGAGAAGCCAAGTGCTCTGAACATTCTGTTTTGAAGCTCTCTGTTAGTTATACGAATACTTCCTCCGCCTATTTCATCGCCGTTTATTACTATGTCGTAAGCTTTGGCTCTTACCTCTTGCGGATTAGTTTCTAATTTATCAATATCTTCATCTACCGGAGCCGTAAACGGGTGATGCTTTGCCACATATCTTTCTTCCTCATCGTCATATTCAAACAATGGAAAATCAGTTATCCAAACTAATTCATATTTACTTTCATCTATAAGATTTTTATCGTGGGCTATTTCAATTCTTAGTGCTCCAAGAGCAGTATTAACAACCGATTCCTTGTCTGCTAAAATAAACACGATATCTTTTTCTTTTAACTCAAGAGTTGAAATCAATTTATTTTGTTCATCTTCACTTAAAAATTTAGCTATTGGTGAGTCAATTACTCCATTTTCATATTTCATCCATGCCAGACCCTTAGCACCATATGTTTTTACAAACTTTTCAAGCTTGGAAATTCCCTTCTTTGAAAAATCATCGGCTGATGAATCTATTTTAACACATTTTATTAACCCATTTGAATCATAAGTTGATTTAAAAGCATTAAATTCAGAATTTTTAAATATTTCAGTAATATTAGTAAGCTCATATCCAAAACGCAAGTCAGGCTTATCTGAACCGTATTTGTCCATTGCCGTTTTATACGACATACGTTTGATGGGAAGCTCTATATCAACATTTTTAACTTCTTTAAATATTTTCTGAATAAGCTTTTCATTTACAGAAATAACATCCTCTACATCAACAAATGACATTTCAATATCAACCTGTGTAAATTCAGGTTGTCTGTTTGCTCTTAAGTCCTCATCTCTGAAGCATCTTACTATTTGGAAATATCTGTTCATACCTGAAACCATCAACAGCTGCTTAAACAGCTGCGGTGATTGCGGCAATGCGTAAAATTTGCCGGGATTAACTCTGCTTGGCACTAAATAATCTCTTGCTCCTTCAGGTGTCGGCTTTGTTAAAAAAGGTGTTTCTATTTCATTGAAGTTATTTTCATATAAGAAATCTCTTATAACCTTTGATGTCTTGCTTCTTAACATAAGATTATTTTGCATATGAGGTTTTCTTAAATCAAGAAATCTATATTTTAAACGCATTTGTTCAGAAACGTCATCGTCATCCTTTATATAAATCGGAGGAGTTTCAGCAGTATCCAATATTTTAAGCTCTTCGATATATACTTCTATTTCTCCGGTAGCTAATTCAAGGTTCTTAGATTCTCTTTCTAAAACCCTTCCTCTTACGGCAATAACAAATTCGCTTCTCAAGCCTTCTGCTTTTTCAAAGCTTTCTTTATTTACTTCAGTGTCAAACACAATTTGAATTAAGCCTGTTATATCTCTTAAATCCGCAAATATAAGTCCGCCTAAGCTTCTTCTTTTCTGCACCCACCCCATCAGAACAACTTCTTTGCCTATATCATTCTTGCTTAATTCTCCACACATATTTGTTCTTCTTAAGCTTCCCATTGTTTCCATAATATCCTCCAAGATACAATTAAAATAAAAACTCATCCCCATATTTAGGGACGAGTTTAACCCGCGTTGCCACCCTACTTGGACTATAAATAGTCCCTCTCGATTGTTTTTGCTTTATTTGAGGTGTCTTTCATCACAAGTTAATAACAGCTCTCATCGTCCCTGTCTTGCTTTGATTAATACAATTATGATTACTCTTCCCCAAGCAACATATTTATGTTTAAATTAACATAATGAAAGTTATTTGTCAATAAGTTTTTAAAGGATTTTACTTATTATGCTCCTGTTAAGTCGTCTAAGGTCTTGAAGGTATAGCCGGCTTCCTTCCATTTAGTTATGAGTTCATCTAATATTTCCGAATTTGTTTTTGAAGTACTGTGAAGCAGTATTACCGCCCCCGGATGAGTACGCGGTATCAGCTTACTGAAAGCTTGCTCTTTAGTAGGCTGCTTATCGTTATACCAATCAACGTAAGCTAAGCTCCAGAATATTGTTTTGTAACCTAAGTTATTTGCCATTATTAAATTTTCTTCATTGAATTTTCCCTGAGGAGGTCTGTAATATTTGGGCATATCTAATCCGGTTATTTGCTTATAAAGCTCTTCTAAGGAAATTAATTCTTTTTTAAAGGAATCAACATCTGATATTTTAGACATATCAGGATGATTGTATGTATGGTTTCCTACTATGTGACCTTCTTCAACCATTCGTTTTACGAGCTCAGGTTCTTCCTCCAAGTAATGACCTACTAAAAAAAATGCTGCCTTAATCTCATGCTTTTTTAAAACATCCAATATATTTGGCGTAAATCCGTTTTCAAATCCCGCATCAAAAGTTAAATATATATCCTTTGAATCGTCTTTGCCTACATAATAAGCATTGTATTCTTTAAGAGCCCTTGCTGAAGCATTTCCTACAGGAGGTTTCCCGTTTTCTCTGAAGCTTAATCCCCAGTTTGTAATTTCTGTTGAAACGGTAACAGAAAAATTAAACATTGCTTCATAAATAAAAAGACAAGCAAATATTAAAACTACGCAGCCTAACAAAATTCCAATTGTTTTTTTTCTTATATATATAAACATATCCATCACCCCTATATTATATATATAAGAAAACATGTACATTATGTATTAAGAATTTAGAATATTACATAGATTTACTGATTTTCATAAAGGAACCTTTGACATAGTAAGTATAATGGATTATAATACTAATTAGCTTTTTATACGCTTAACCTCTTTTTCAATTTTTTTAATGAAATAGAGGTAATTTATGATTTTTGGAGGAGCTATGCTTGAACATTTAATTAGTATTATCGTGCCAAATATTGCACATGTTTTGGAATTAATAGGTGTTTTTATAGTAATTTATTCTGCACTTAAAACATTTGGTAGATATGCAATAAGATTTTTTAATTTTTCAGACGAAACAATTAAAATTGATTTTTCTCAAGCTTTGGCAATGGCTTTGGAATTTAAGCTTGGTGCCGAAATACTTAAAACGTTGGTAATAAGAACTATCGATGAATTAATAATCCTTGCTTCCATTGTTGTTCTGAGAGCAGCATTAACATTGATTATTCATTGGGAAATTGAATCCGACTCTAAAAGAGGTAATCATATTTTAGGACTTAAAAAATTTAGTAAAAAAAATGAGGAAAACTCCTCACACGACATGTAAAATTAAAAACAAGGGGAAGTAAAAAAAGGGGACGGTAAAAGAACCGTCTCCTTTTTGATTGTGGTAACTGTCCAGGTTCTTATAATGCTTTTTTTAAAACTTCCTCTAATTTTTCTAATGTCGGTACACCTTCATGTATTTTTACTCCGTCAACATAGAATGTAGGTACGTAGTAATAATCATGAGTGCTTGCAGCCTGAACATTTTCAGATTCTTCAATATATTCGATTTCAATTTCTGAATAACTTGAATTCTGTGATTTCAATTCTTCAAGCATTTTAAAAGCACGCTTGCAATGCGGGCAATTTTGTAAATAAAAAGCTTTAATTTTTTTCATTTTCTCTCCTTTAATCTATAATAATTCTATTTTTTTATTTATTATTTCGTGTATACGGCTGTTATACTCCTCTAAGCTTTTAAAGTTTCTAACCGGCTCATGCCTGCCGTTATCCTGAAGTATTTTGCTTGAACCGCCTAAGCCGCAGGCAAGTATTGTTTCTAATTCCTCTATTATAATCATATTGTATATACATTCCTTTTTAGGCAATGTAAAGCCAATATTTTCGGAATTACCTTTAATATTTTTTTGTCTGTACATATAGTATGGATTGTATCCGGAAGATTGGCATTTTTCATTGACAACCTCATGCATTTTAGCCATTAAATCATAATCCTTCGACATTTCCTGAGTTTCTCTTGTAAGCTCCGATTTCTTCTTGTAAGACAGTGAATGCACGGTTATATTTTCAGGTTTTAGCTTAACTATTTCTGTTATTGTATTTTTAACATCCGACTCATCCTCACCGGTCAGCCCTAATATTACGTCCATATTGATTGCAAACCCTATTTCTCTTGAAAGCTTATATTTTTGAATTATATCATCTATGGTGTGGCTTCTTCCAATTAAATTTAAGGTTTTTTCATTCATCGTTTGTGGATTGATGCTTATTCTGTTAACATGGTTTCGTTTTAGGCACTCTAATTTTTCTCTGCTTAAGGTATCCGGTCTTCCGGCTTCAAATGTAACTTCCTTAATTTTAGTCAAATCATAATACTTCTTAATTGAAGAAAATATTAAATCAATTTGAGCCTCATTAAGTACCGAAGGTGTTCCCCCGCCAATGTAGACGGTATTTAAATTCATGCCTTTCTTTAAAGCAAGCTCAATAGTTTTTTCAATTTCATAAATTAAGCTCTTCAGATATATATTAACTTTATCTTCTTTAGTATTTACAAATGAAGTAAAGGAACAATAGCTGCATTTAGACGGGCAAAAAGGTATGCCCACATATAAATTATAATTATTTTTTTGTTCTGCAGTTATATATTTGCTTTCAATTTCTAATATGTTCCAAAGAAGCTTGATTTTGTCGTCCTTAATTTCATATGTGCCTTTAAGTATTCGGTTTATTTCATCATCACTTTTTAAATTGTTTTTAGCGGTAATTAAAATTTTTATTACTCTTACTCCTGTTAAGATTCCATAATCCGGTTCCACATTATAATATTTTTTCAGTACATTATGAATTGATTTTACAACAAGAGTTTTCTTTAGCTTTTTTTCATTATTGCTTTCTAAAAGTATTTCTTCACTGTTAAAAATTGCATGATACAATAAAGCTCCATTATTATATAGATATGCCTCAGCCAAAATTGTATCATCCTTTTCTTTAAGTATTGACACCAAGCTTAAACCTTCTTTATCAATGTCGCTTAATATATCGCAATATTTAATAATATAATGTAAATTTAAATCAAAAACTCGTAGGGCATTTCTTGATTCATATTCAAAATTATGCCCTGTCAAATAAAATTTTAACATTTTTCTCTAATTAAAAAATGGATTTCCTTGTCTTTCGGATTTTATTGTTGAAGGTGAGTTGTGACCGGGATAAATAGTGATATCTTCATCATATTTAAATATTTTTTCTTTTACGGAATTAATTAATTCTTCGTATGAACCACCGGGTAAATCTGTCCTGCCGATTGATTTGTTAAACAATGTATCCCCGGTCATCATTATATTGCCTACCTTAATACAAATTCCTCCCTTAGTATGTCCGGGAGTATGAATGATTTCAAATTTTAATTCCCCAAGCTCCAATACATCTCCGTCATTAAGCAATACATCTGCATTAATTGAAATACTTTTTCCCACTATTTGTTTGGAAAAATTTATATTGCTGTCTTTCAGATATTCCGCATCATCCTTATGTATGTAAATCTTAGTGTTATATTTTTTAACAATATCTAAAACAGCGCCTATGTGATCTCCATGAAAATGCGTAAGAATAATCATTTTAGGGTTTAATTTAAGTTTCTCTATCAAGCTGTCAATTTTATTAAAATCAGCACCGGGATCAATAATTGCCGCTTCCCCGCTCGTTTCACTTCCAACTATATAACAATTAGAATAATATGAACCAACTGCAAATCCTTCAAATATCATAAATTCCTCCTAAAAAACTCTTTTACTGTCTAAGAGTATTGTAACAGGTCCATCATTCACCAATTCAACCTGCATATCAGCTCCGAATTCACCCTCTTGAGTAAATATATTTTTTTCCTTCATGCTGCTGATAAATTTTTCATACATCGGTATTGCTTTTTCTGGTTGAGCTGCTTCTGTATAGCTTGGTCTTCTGCCTTTTCTTGCATCTCCAAGAAGAGTAAATTGTGATATAACCAAAATACTTCCATCTACATCTAATAAGCTTTTATTCATTTTTCCGTTTTCATCTTCAAATATTCTTAAATTCGGAACCTTGTCACACATATATTCCAAATCCTTTTCATCGTCGTTGCATTCAACACCCAACAACAATAAAATGCCATGGCTGATTTCACCGATTACCTTATTGTCAACCGTTACATTTGCACGCTTAACACGTTGCACTACTGCTCTCATTTCTTTCTCCTATCAGTATCTATAGCGCAGTCTCGTTCACCAATTTATTTGCTTGCTTCGCTCGCATAAATTAGGAATCAGTTGCGAATGACCTACCGCTATTTCTTATTTCTATACACTTCCAAAACACCGTCTAATTTCCTAATTTTTTTCATTAAATCTTCTATTTGTTTAGTTTCTTCTATTTCAAAACCTATATCAACAATTGCTATTCTCTCTTTATTAACTCTCAAATTTAAAGATACGGCATTTAATTTTGCCTCAGAATATAAATTAGTAAGGTCCTGCAAAAATTTTGGTCTGTCAAGAGCTTTAATCTGAAGCTCACTCACAAATTTTGCCTTCTTGCCCGTATCCCATTCAACCTCTATAAATCTTTGGTCATCACTGTCATTTAAATCATGTATGTTGGTACAGTCAGCTCTGTGTACTGAAACTCCTCTTCCTCTTGTTATATATCCGACGATTGCATCGCCGGGTACCGGACTGCAGCACTTTGAAAAACGAATTTTGACGTTATCTATACCTTTTATAATGACACCCGAAGCATGCTTCTCGATTCTTGAAGGTGCTTTATTAGTAAGATTTTTCTCAAGATTTTCTATTTTATCAAGCTCTATTTTATCTTTATTTTTTTCAAGATAAATAAGCTTTAATCTGTTTACTATTTGATTTTCGGTGATACCTCCGTTACCAACCGCTGCGTAAAGATTATTTGCGGTATACATACTGTATTTTTCGGCAACTGTTTTAAGCCAATCTTCCCTTAACAGGTCATTAACCAAAAATCCCTGCTTTTTGATTTCTCTTTCAACAAGCTCTTTACCTTTTTCAACATTAAATTCTTTATCTCTTTCTTTAAAGAACTTTCTGATTTTCGATTTGGCTTGGCTTGATGCAGCAATTTTAAGCCAATCCCTGCTTGGACCGCTGCTTTGCTGCGATGTTAAAACTTCTACCTGATCGCCTGTTCTAAGTTTTGTATCGATTGGAACAATACGTCCGTTAACCTTTGCACCGACACACTTATTGCCCACGGCGCTGTGAACTCTATATGCAAAATCTATCGGCGTTGAGCCTGTAGGTATATTTACTACTTCTCCTTTTGGAGTAAATACAAATACCTCATCAGCATATAAATCTATTTTTAATGTTTCCATAAATTCTTGAGGGTCATTTGTTTCCTGCTGCCACTCAAGCATTTGTCTCAGCCAGTTTAATTTTTCCTCGTAGTGAGTTTGTTCATCGATACCTTCTTTATATTTCCAATGTGCTGCGATACCGTATTCAGCAGTTCTGTGCATATCTAAGGTTCTGATTTGTATTTCAAAGGGTTCTCCTTGAGGCCCGATAACCGTAGTATGTAATGACTGATACATATTTGGCTTAGGCATTGCAATATAATCCTTAAATCTTCCGGGTATCGGTTTCCATAACGTATGAACGGTACCTAAGGAGCCGTAGCAATCCTTTATACTGTCTACAATTATTCTTACTGCTATTAAATCATATATTTGTTCAAAGGTTTTATGCTTGAAATACATTTTCTTATAAATTGAATACAAGCTTTTCGGTCTTCCCTTAATATCTGCCTGTATGTTAGCTTCATTAAGTTTTTCGTACATGACGGAAATAATATGATCAATATAATCCTTACGCTTTTCGCTTTTTTCCTGTACCTTTCTTACTAAATCCTCATATCCGTCAGGATCAATATATTTTAAACTTAAGTCCTCTAATTCCCATTTAATTGAAGCCATACCAAGACGATTAGCAATTGGAGCATATATTTCAATTGTTTCCATTGCTTTTTGATATTGCTTTTCTTTCGGCATGTACTCAAGAGTCCTGATGTTGTGCAGACGGTCAGCAAGCTTTATAATAACCACTCTGATGTCCTTGGACATTGCAATTATCATTTTTCTTAAGGATTCAGCCTGACGTTCCTCTTTATTTCTGTATTTAACTTTGCTTAACTTTGTAACACCGTCAACCATATTCGCAATTTCTTCGCCAAATTCTCTTTTTATATCATCATCAGTTATACCGGTGTCCTCAACTACATCATGGAGAAGTCCCGCTGCTATTGTTTGAACATCAACGTGCAAATCAGCTAAAATGAGCGCAACATGGTAAGGGTGAACAAAATATCTTTCACCCGAAAATCTTGTTTGTGCATTTGAGTGAGCCATCTCCGCATAATTGTATGCCTTGGCCACAACCGCTATATCTGCATTTGGATTGTATGATTCTATTTGATTGATTAAATTTCCAAGCATTCTTCCACCATATCTTTTCTTTAGTAAATTAAAGCAATAAATATATTAAAATAAGAATATTTTTAATATTGTATCAGTGACTCTACCTTGTATCCTTCTAATTTTTCTCTTCCGTTTAAATCGTTAAGCTCTATTAAAAATCCAAGTCCAACAACTTCGCCGCCAAGCTTTTCCACAAGCTTAGCTGCTGCATACATAGTTCCTCCGGTAGCTAATAAATCATCTATTATCAATACCTTTTGACCCGGCTGTATTGCATCCTTATGGATTTCCAATTTATCGGTTCCGTATTCAAGCTTATATTCATAGCTTATCGTTTCAGCAGGAAGCTTACCCGGTTTTCTTACAGGTACAAAACCTGTACCTAATAAATAAGCAAGAGGTGTAGCAAAAATAAATCCTCTTGATTCAGGTCCTATTACCATATCAACATGGACATCCTTAAATCTTTCCGCCATTTGATTGATACAGTCTTTTAATGCATCAGCATCCTTCAAAAGTGTTGTAATATCCTTAAAGCTGATTCCTTCTGCAGGGAATCCATCAATTACTCTGATTTTTTCTTTTAAGTCCATATTATAATCCTCCGGTTAAGCTCTATTTTTTTATGTACAGCATATCATCCTTCAATGCATACTGTATATTATCTGCTTTTTTCAACATACAAACAATTTCTTCCGCTGTTATTTTAGTATTATATAATTTGTTCAGCTTTTCAACAAGCATAAATATATCGGTTTTAATTATTTTTGACTTAGTTTTATTGATAATTGAATTGATCATCTTTAATTTTTCTTCGTCAATATTGTATTCAAAGAATTCATCTTCTTCTATATTTTGTAAAATCAGCTGGACTGACTTTCTGCCGTTAAATTCGTTTAAACATAATGTAACAGCATATGCATATGGTTTTGTAAGAATTTTTTCCAATAAGTTAATTTTACTGAAGCCAATAACCGGTATGTCATTACTTCCATCTGTTAATACAAAGCTTAAATGATTTCCGTCCTTTCCAACTTTCTTAATACTTTTTAGCGACGGCTTAACAAGTACAAGAAGCGGTGTGGGGTTACCTGAGCCAAATGGTTCAATTTTGCATATTTCATCATAAAGATTAATGTTTAAATCTTTTACATTTACATAAGAATCGACGGCAATTTCCTTTATACTTGTTTCTTCATATTGAGTTTGAATGTAGTTATTTAGCTCATTAGAGAAAGCACTTATGTTTTCTTCTTGTATAGTTAAACCGGCGGCAAGCTTATGCCCGCCATACTTAACTAAATATGAATCTGCCGCTCTGAAGCTTTCAAAAATATCTAAATACTCCAAACTCCTTGCAGAGCCCTTTCCTACATTATCCTTTACGGAAATAACAACACTCGGTCTTTCGTACTTTTCGGTAAGCTTTGATGCAACAATGCCAAGTACACCCTCATGCCAATTAGGTCCGTATACAACAATTATATTTTTCCTGTATAAAAATTCCGTTTCTATTTTCTTAACAGCTTCGTCAAAAATTACACTTTCTGCTTTCTTTCTTAACAAATTTAAGCTTTCAAGCTCCAAGGCAAGCAACTCTGCCTCATTTTCATTCTCAACAAGTAAAAGCTTTATGGCCTTTTTAGCTGTATCCATTCTGCCGGCAGCATTTATTCTTGGTGCCACAATAAAACCAATATGAAAGGAATCAATTTCCTTATCCTTTATGCCGGAGACCTCCATTAGCTTTTTCAAGCCTATTAACCTTGTATTATTAATCTTTTTTAATCCGTTTTTAGCAATAATTCTATTGTCGCCTATTAAGTCAACAATATCTGCAATTGTTCCTAAGCAGGCAAGCTCCAATAAAACATCTTCTATATTTTGTACCTTTAAATGTTTATTTAAAGCAGTCAAAAATTTAAAAGATAGTCCGGAAGCACATAGGTGCTTATTTTTTGACGGACAATCTTTTTGTTTTGGATTGATTATAGCATATGCTTCAGGCAACTCTTCCTTGCATTGATGGTGATCTAAAATGATAACATCCTTATTTAAACTGCTTATTTCACGCATCTTCTCTATTTCAGCTATACCGCAATCAACTGTTATAATTAAATCTGCTTTTATAGAATCATTTTTTAACAGCTCTATGAAATCGGAGCTTATGCCATAGCCTTCTGTTTCTCTTTCAGGAACATAATATTCTATGCTTGCACCTGCTTTTTTAAGCAAAATTATGAATTGGCAAATGGAAGTAACTCCATCAACATCATAATCTCCATAAACTACCATATGTTCGCTGTTTTTGACGGCTTCTAAAATTCTATCCGCGCCTTTTTGCAGGTCTTTATAATTTTCTGCGCTTTCAAAGTATTTATAATCCGGATCAAGAAATTCTTCTATCTCATCAAATGTTCTTAAATTTCTGTTTAACAGTATCCTTGAGGATATGTCGGAAAGATTGAATTTTTTACTTATATCATCAATATCTTTCTGATTATATTCATTCACTTTCAACTTCACTTTTTTCATCGCTTAATTCAGTACCGACGCTTTCGTTTATAGTATTAGAATCATTTTTTAATTCTAATTCATTATTTAATGATTCTATTGTTTCTTTTTGTATTTTACTGTTTTCCTCAAGCTCAGAAATTTTTAATAAAAGTTCATTGTTTTTTTCTGTTATACCCTGTATTTCCTGCTGTAAATCCTTAACGGTTTTGTCGGCAAGCATCTTGTCGCCTTCAAGAGTTTTGAGTTTATTTTTCATTTCTTTTGATTCGGATCTTTTCTTAAATTGTCTTGTTGTGCCTAATGCCAACACTAAAACAGCTCCAATAATGATACATACCATTATTATTACGGCCAAAGGCATGTCGACTCTTGCTAAAAATAAATCCAAGCTGACAATATCTCCGTTCTGAATAGAAAAGATCGCAACAAATATTGCTATTATTAATACTACTATAAAACCAATTTGCATACTTACACTCCTCTCTTGTTGTTTAAATAAATTTTCATTGAATTATGATATTTACATTATACTATATAATAGTATATATTTACCACATTTTTTTATTATCAAACGGCATTTAGAGCTATTATGCTAATTTAGCCTTAATATATATTGAACATTCTATACGTTTTTTCTCTAATTCACATCCCACACTGTATGGTATGTTAAAGTCCTTGTTGAAATTATATGCATTGGCATGACATCCGCCGCTGCAATAATACTTAGCCCAGCAATCCTTACACACAGGTTTTTCATTGACAGATACATTTTTGAATTTATCTGTTATTTCTTCATTGAAAATACCTTCATCAACATTTCCTATAACAAACTCGTCTTGTCCTACAAACTGATGACATGGATATATATCTCCGTTTGGAGTTATAGCAACATATTCTGTTCCTGCTCCGCAACCAATTGATCTTTTATAGATGCACGGACCTCCGTCAAGCTCAATATTGAAATGAAAGAAGTTGAATTTTTTATTTTCTTCTTTATTACTTTCAAGATAAAGCTCCGCCAGCTTTTCATATTCTTCCTTGAGAATTTCCAAATGCTCTTCCTTCAAAGCATATTTTTCTTCAGGATTTGCTACAACCGGCTCAACGGATATTTTATCGAACCCTAAACCACGAATATGTTTAACATCCTCTGAAAAATCTAAATTGTATGCAGTAAATGTTCCTCTTGCAAAGTAATCCTTATCCATTCTTTTAGAAACAAAATTTTGAAAATTCTTTACGATTGTCTCATAGCTGCCTTTTTCATTGATTGTTTTGCGCATACGGTCATTTGTAGATTTTCTGCCGTCAATGCTTAAAACAACATTATCCATATTTTCATTTATATAATCAATTTTTTCATCATCTAAAAGAACACCGTTTGTAGTAATGGTAAATCTAAAATGCTTATTATGTTTTTCCTCTAATGACCTGCCGTAATCCACAAGTTTTTTGATAGTTTCGAAATTCATCAATGGTTCACCGCCAAAGAAATCTACTTCTAAATTTCTTCTGAATCCCGAATTATTAACTAAAAAATCAAAGGCCTTTTTACCGGTTTCATAGCTTAAAAATTCTCTTTCACCCTTGTAGCTTCCTTGTGAAGCGAAGCAATATTCACATCTTAAGTTGCAGTCATGAGTCATATTTAAGCACATTGCTTTAATGGCAGGTTTGATTTTATTTACTGCATTTGTTTCCTCGGTATAAAGCATGTTATTAACTATGAGATAATTTATTTCCGATATTGCTTCACTGATCATATCTCTTCCATGCTTTTTTTCTAATTCTTTAACTTTATGATCACATTTGAAACTGTCATTGTTTAATAAATCGTAAATTATTTCATCAACAACATGTACCAAGCCGCTGTTTGTATCAATTGCAAAATACATGTCGTTCATTTTAAATAAATGTATCATTTTTCCTCCAAAATTTCTCATGCTGTAGGTGCAAAAAAATTAGTAGTGGCTCAGCCACTACAGATTTATTTATTCTCGCACTTTTGATTTCCTACCGTACAAGAAGTTTTACATGCAGATTGACATGAAGTCTGGCATTCTCCGCATCCTTTTACACTCATATTATCTGTAAGCTTTTTTTGGTTAAGTGTTTTAATATGTACCATAATAACCCTCCTAATGAACTTCCTAAATTATAGCACTTATTTATAGTATTTAAAAGTATTTTTTTAATATTTGCAAATAGTTTTAATTATATTTATCTTCTGGGGATTTTCAACTTAGTATTAACACCTAAAATTCCCCCCAAGACAGATACGGGAAGATATAACAATTGTCTTACAATACTGATTTGGCCGGGATAACTGAAAATTACCTTCATTAAAAGAACTAATGCAAAATAAACAATCCAAAGTTCAATTCCTCTTATTAAACCTCTTTCATGTACACTTTTAGCATACAGTAATGAAACAATAAATATACAAATGGGTACTGATATGCTGTAACTGATTTCTGCCGCCGGCTGTTTTGAAAAAAAGTACATATATATTGTTATAACAAAGAATACCGCAAGTATCATTATAAACAGATACAGTGAATATTTAAGCAATTTAACTATATTCATAATTATCCTCCATTTTTTGTTTTCATTAAATCTTATTCAAAATCAAGTAAAAAAGAACTTTTAAAGACAAAACTTCCGATTTAGTTATAAAATTTCTTGACATTTCAATTTAGGTTTGCTAAAGTAAAAATACTAAGAGGGAGTAGTTTTAAATTTTCAGTCAACAACACGGGATCATTGATTCTGGCTGAAAATCTGATCGTGAAATTTAGGTAACAAGACTTTTAGTGTATCTTTATTTTTTTATAAAAAGAGATATACAAAAGTCTTTTTTTTATAAAAATTTGGCATACTAAGCAGACGACCCAAATTTTAATTTGGTGTCGGCCGCTTATACTGTAAGTGCAATTAAAACTATAAAAAAGGAGAGAATTATGTATTATCAAAAAAGCTCTGAAGATACATTGTTGAGTTTAAATGTTCAAAGCAGCAATGGTCTGACTCAGGAGGAAGTGAAAAAACGGTTAGGGGAAAATGGGCCGAATACTTTAGTTGAGAAGCAAAGAAAGACAATCTTGCAGATGTTTTTGGCTCAGCTTAAGGATACAATGATTTATATACTTTTTGCGGCAGCAGCTATATCAGCTATTCTGCATGAGGTAACTGATGCTGTCATAATTTTAATAGTTGTTTTGATTAATGCAGTAATAGGAGTTGTCCAGGAGTCAAAAGCTGAAGCTGCTTTAGAAGCTTTAAAAAATCTATCCAGCCCCACGGCTATGGTTCGACGGAACGGTAAAGTTGTAGAAATACCCGCAAGTGAATTGGTAGCAGGCGATATAGTTATACTTGAAGCCGGTCGTATAATTCCTGCAGACTTAAGATTATTACAATCAGTAAATTTAAAGATAGAAGAATCTGCACTTACAGGTGAATCTGTTCCCGTATATAAAGATGCAAACTTCATAGCTACCGGAGAAATGAGTATCGGGGACAGAATAAATATGGTCTATTCTTCAACAAGTGTAGCGTATGGAAGAGGAGAAGGTGTAGTTGTATATACAGGCATGGATACGGAAATAGGTAAAATTGCATCCATGCTTAATGAAAGTGTAGAAGAATTAACTCCGCTACAGAGACGATTAAATGATTTAGGCAAGCTTCTTGGAATTGTAGCAATAGTTATAGTAGCTGCTATGTTCGGTATGGCATTATTGCAGGGAAGAGATATAATTGAAATGCTTATTACCGCAATTGCCTTGGCTGTTGCAGCAATACCGGAGGGCTTAACCGCAGTCGTAACAATTGTCTTGGCTCTTGGAGTTCAAAGAATGGTTAAGGTTAACACTATAGTTCGAAAGCTTCCGGCAGTTGAAACCCTTGGTGCGGTCAGCGTTGTCTGTTCAGATAAAACAGGTACTCTTACACAAAACAAAATGACTGTCACAAAGATTTATTTAGATAATCAAATAAAGGATGTTACAGAGCTTTCATATGATAAAAATACTATTTTTACTAAAGGGTTCGTACTTTGTAACGATGCTTCAACGGCTAATAATGAAAGAATCGGTGACCCTACAGAGCTTGCTTTATTAGATATGGGTA
This sequence comes from Sedimentibacter sp., assembly GCF_032080165.1. Lineage (GTDB taxonomy): Bacteria > Bacillota > Clostridia > Tissierellales > Sedimentibacteraceae > Sedimentibacter. The sequence continues at coordinate 52,835 of NZ_DAMASY010000014.1, read as the reverse complement.
AATTGGTCAATGTTACGAGAGAAGGTCTCGAACAAACTAATCCGAGAATTAATGAACAGTCATTTGACTCGGCTCGTAAGTTAATGACGACAGTTCATAAGGAAGACAATAAAGTAATGAGTTATACAAAGGGAGCTATGGACATACTCCTTGAAAGATGCACAAAAATATACTTAAACGGTGAAGTTGCCGAAATTACGGAACAGCATAAAACAGATATAAATACGGCAGCTTCTGAAATGGCAAGAGGAGCACTCAGAGTTTTAGCTTTAGGATATAAAGAAGATGATGACACAGCAAATGAAGAAAATCTTACATTTGTTGGCCTAATAGGTATGATTGACCCTCCAAGACCGGAGGCGAAAGATTCTGTACAGGTATTAAAGCAAGCGGGAATCACAACCATAATGATTACCGGGGACCATAAGGATACTGCTTTAGCCATAGCTAAGGACTTAGGAATTGCCGAAAATGAAAATCAATGTATAACAGGCAGTGATTTAAATGAATTAACGCAAGAGCAATTAAATAACAAGGTAAGAGATTTGCGGGTATTCGCAAGAGTTTCTCCCGAACACAAGGTTATGATTGTTAAGGCATTTAAATCTAACGGCAGCATAGTTTCTATGACAGGAGACGGTGTAAACGACGCTCCTTCTCTAAAATCAGCAGATATAGGAGTAGCAATGGGTATAACAGGTACAGACGTTGCTAAGGGTGCTGCTGACATGGTGCTTACAGACGATAACTTTGCTACCATTGAAAAAGCAGTTGCTGAGGGAAGAGGAATTTACCAGAATATTAAAAAAACAGTTTTGTTCCTTCTTTCATCCAACTTTGGAGAAGTTATTTCAATGTTCTCCGCTATAGCAGCAGGGCTTGCATCTCCGCTTCAATCAATACACATTCTTTGGATTAACTTGATAACAGACTCATTGCCGGGATTAGCCTTGGGAGTTGACCCTAAAGACAACGACATAATGAAGGCTAAGCCAAGAGATCCAAATGAAAGCCTGTTTGCTCACGGTGGATTGATATTTACAGTATATAATGGTTTCATGATAGCCGGCTTAACATTGGGAGCATTCCTGTGGTCACCTGTTATGCACTTAAATGCGGAAGGTATGGCAATAACTCTCGAAAATATAAAATGGATGCTTGGTCAAACCCTTATAGTTAACGGAGCGGATTACAGCATCATAGAACATGCTCAGACATATGCATTTACTACATTGGGAGTATCACAGTTATTCCATGCCATAGGTATGAGAAACTACGATAAATCTTTGTTTAAAATGAAGATGTTTGACAATAAGTCAATGATTGCAGCATTTATAATAGGATTGGCGCTTCAGATAGCGGTTACGGAAATTCCAATTCTTACAGAAGTATTTGAAACAAGCCGATTAACCTTAAAAGAATGGGGTAATTTAATTCTGATATCTATGATTCCGTTATTGTCACATGAGATCATTGTTGCCGGTAAAAATCTGTTTGGAAAAAATGCATAATCAGGCGAATATATCAAATGGGTTAGGTCATAAGCAGGTTAAGTCATAAGCAGGGGAATGCATCAAATTTATTTGTTCGCTTCACTCACATAAATTTGGCATTCTGTGCATTTGACCTACCAGCCATTTTTCAGAAAAAAGACTCTGAAAAATGGGGTTAGGTCATAAAAAAAACAAGGAGCGAAAGCTCCTTTAATTTTCTAATTGTCTTTATCTTCATCTGCTGATGTTTCTTCTTCAACATCTATAATTTCTGCCTTTTCTTTTCCTTTTTTAGCAACCGATCCGATTGCCCATTTAGAAAACTCTACTCTTTGTTTTGCATGAGACATTTCCAACGTTACTATTTCATCGTTAACTTTAACAATTTTGCCGTGAATTCCGCCTATTGTTATAACTTCATCACCAAGGGTTAAACTGTCTCTCATTTCTTTAATTTGTTTGTCTTTTTTCTTCTGTGGTCTTATCATCATGAAATACATTAATCCAAACAATGCGACCATCATTATAAGTCCGCTAAATTGTGAACCTTGCTCGAGCATATTTCCTCCTATGTAATCAATTAATATCCATAATTCTCATAAAATTCTTTTTTGAAATTCATGAAATTATCTTCCATTATACTTATTCTAATACTTTTCATTAAATTAATCAAGAAAAATAAATTATGTATTGAAGCTAACCTTGCTCCAAGTATTTCATTTTCGCCAAATAAATGTCTCACATAAGCTCTTGAATAATTTCTGCATGTATAACAGCCGCAGTTTTCATCAATTGGCTTAAAATCACGTTTGTACTTTGCATTCTTAATCGCAAGCTGACCCTTGCTCGTCATAAAAGCGCCGTGTCTCGCCATCCTCGTAGGTAAGACACAGTCAGCCATGTCTATACCCCTCTCCACAGCTTCAAAGAGATAATCGGGACTTCCCACACCCATCAAGTATCTTGGCTTATCCTTCGGTAAATAATCAACCGTGTAATCCATTATCTCACACATCAAATCTCTTGGTTCACCGACACTTAATCCTCCAATAGCATAACCGGGAAAATCAATATCAGTAATTTGCTTGGCACTTTCTATTCGTAAGTCCTTGTACATACCCCCTTGAACTATTCCAAACAGTGCCTGATTATCTGTATTCTTATGAAATTCCTTGCATCTTTTAGCCCATCTTGTTGTACGCTGCATTGATTTTTCTACATAATCATGAGAGGAGGGATATGGGGCACATTCATCAAATGCCATCATTATATCAGAACCTAAATAATTTTGTATCTCCATGGATTTTTCAGGACTTATAAAGTGTTTGGAGCCATCTATGTGAGAACGGAACTCAACACCTTCTTCAGTTATTTTTCTTAAGGGTCCCAAGCTGAAAACCTGAAATCCACCACTGTCTGTTAAAATCGGTCCGTCCCAGTTCATAAATTTATGCAGTCCTCCTGCTTCCTTTATAAGGTCGTGACCGGGTCTTAAATATAGATGATATGTGTTTCCTAAAATTATTTGTGCCTCTAAATCTTTTAATTCCTCCGGGGTCATTGATTTCACCGTCGCCTTTGTTCCAACCGGCATAAATATCGGAGTTTCTATAGCTCCATGATTAGTATAAATTTTGCCTAAACGTGCCTTACATTTCTTCGATTCTTTTATTAACTCATATTTAAACATTTTTCACCCTACTTAATTTATTTGAATTATTTTATGAACATTGCATCACCAAAGCTGAAGAATCTGTATTTATTATCTACTGCCGTTTTATATGCTCTCATAATGTTATTTTTACCGGCCAATGCACTTATTAGCATGATTAACGTGGATTCAGGCAAATGGAAATTAGTTATCAATGCATCCACCACTCTGTATTTGTAGCCGGGGAATATAAAAATATCGGTCCAACCCTTTTCCGGCTTTACCAAACCATTTTCGTCTCCTATGGTTTCCAATGTCCTTGTGCTTGTAGTTCCGACAGAAATCACTCTCTTACCATTTTGTTTTGCATTGTTTATTTTGTTTGCCTCGCATTCGGATAATTCATAATATTCCGAGTGCATCTTATGCTCAGATATAAATTCGGCCTTTACCGGTCTAAATGTTCCGAGACCTACATGGAGTGTTAACCTTGCTATATCGACACCTTTGTTTTCTAAGCTTTTTAATACCTCATCGTTGAAATGAAGACCTGCGGTCGGAGCCGCTGCGGAACCGGGATTTTTAGCATAAATTGTTTGATACCTGTTTTTATCCTCCAATTTTTCATGTATATACGGCGGCAAGGGCATTTCACCAAGCTGATCTAATATTTCTTCAAATATACCCTTGTAATCAAATTCGATTATTCTGTTTCCATCCTCTAATACTTCAACTATTTTTCCTGATAACAGATTCTCTTTAAAAGTTATTTCTGTTCCCGTTCTTGCTTTTTTCCCCGGCTTTACTAAGGTTTCCCATCTTTTGTCACCGGTTCTTTTAAGTAAAAGGATTTCAATTAAGCTTCCCGTATCCTTTTTAGTACCGAACAATCTTGCAGGCAATACCTTTGTATCATTAATTACGAGGCAATCTCCTTCATTAAAGTAATCAACAATGTCATAAAAATGCTTATGCTCAATTTCTCCTGTTTTTTTATCAAGAATTAACAACCTTGAATGGTCTCTTTCCTTTATAGGTGTTTGCGCTATTAATTCTTCCGGCAACTCATAATAAAAATCGCTGGTTTTAAAATTTATTTCTGTCATCTGATAGTTACTCCGGTAAAGTAGTGTTTTAATATTTCTTCGTAGCTAAAGCCCTCTTCTGCCATTTGCTTAGCACCATACTGGCTCATACCAATTCCATGTCCCCATCCTCTGCCTTCAAAATTATATGAGGATGAGTCTGTTTTAAGAGTGGAGATTCCGTTTGAGGATATAACAGAAAGTGTGTCTTTAGTTATTTTGCTCGTTCCGTCACTTGATATTACATTCTTACCTATAATGCCTCCCGAGTTTAAGCTTTTAAAGCTTTCATTTGCTTCCTCTTCGTCTTCTGCATCCACAATATTGTCTAATATGCCCCCTCCTCTTGAAGGAACTGTCTTATTTTCATTTAAATATGTAAATTCGTTAGTAAAATAATATACGTTGCCGTTTATTATATCAAACCAAGAACTCATAAGTCCTAATAACAACCTTGCATTTTCTTTCTTATATGAAATTTCTCCAATATCAGTGGAAAATATACATTCCACAACTCTGTTGTTTTCAGTTACTTTGGTTATTTCCACTGAATAAAGCTCTCTGACATTATTGCCGTCATCTCTTAACTTTTTGATTATTTCTTCCTTACTGTAGCTTTTCTGCCATTCATTATATGGTGAGCCGGATCTGTCACTGTATGCATCATCTACCCCTACAGCATAGGGTAAGTTCTCAAACCACACATTTTCAGTACTTTCGGTGCTTCCGCCGCTGGTTGAATGATAAAATGCCTGAATCAGCTTATCATCATAATAAATTGCTTCACCCCTTGTTTCATCAACTGCTTTATCCGTTGATTCTTTTTCCGAATTGTATCCTCTGTACACCTGAGAATTCTGATTATCATCCATATCGTACAGGGCTCTTGGATTTTTATTATAGATAGCATATGTTCTCGCCGCCACGGCTTGTGCTTTCAAGCTTTCCATTCCCCATGAAGCCGATATTTCATTAGGTACAACACCGTATAAATAGCTTTCCAAATCAACATAGTTAATTGATATAAGCTTTGAATCTTCAATTATTTTAAAGCCCATATATCCCCGGTACGGTCTGTTTTCAATCATTATCATATCAATGGACTCTTTATCATAATAGGATGTAAAATACAGATTAGAGTTATTATCATACATTAAAACCGGCTTATTCTTTTCATTATATACAACTATACTTCTGAATTCCGTGTTTACAGCTTCACCGTCATATCCGTTGTTGCTTAATTTATTTAAAAGAGATTTTGCATCGTTTTTGCTTGAATAAAATCCGGCGTATATTTTGAAACCATCACTATCAAAATAAGGATAAAAATCATCACCAAAATTATTTTCGAACTCTTTTGCATAGCTTAACGCCTCTTCATACGAGTCATAAGTATCATCTAATTCAATATGATAGGATTTATTAGAATCCAAATGTACACTTATATGATTACTGTCAAGATTAAAAATCTCATTTGGATTTTCATTTATTTCATAAACAGTTATATCTTCATACCCCTTTAAAGAAGCTTGTTCATTATAAACCCTTGGGAATCTTATTCTGACTTTCACATATTCTGTACCAGTTGCAGCATAGCATACAGCTGTGAACAAAAATATTATTAAAATTGAAAATACGATTATTCTATTGCGTAATTTTGCCATTAAAATTCCTCCCCTAAATCAAAAGAAAGTTGTCCGTCATTTTGTCTGATTTTATTAACGTGCCTATATCCTAATTCAGTAACTACCCTGCCTCTCGGTGTTCTGTTCAAATAGCCGATTTGCAGCAAATAAGGTTCATAAACATCCTCTATGGTTCCCTTTTCTTCACCTATGGAAGCTGATAATGTATCGAGTCCGACAGGTCCGCCCTTATAAAAATCAATAATTGTATTCAATATCCTTCTGTCGAGCTTATCCAGACCCATTTGGTCTATTTCAAGCATCCTGAGAGCCAAATCCGCAGTTTCGGTATCAATTATACCGTCACTTTTCACTATGGCATAATCTCTCACACGTTTCAGCAATCTGTTTGCTATTCTTGGAGTTCCTCTTGAACGCCTTGCAATTTCTTCCGCACCCTTATCATCAATTTCGATATTAATAATGCCTGCAGACCTTATAACTATTTCTTTTAAATCTTTCGCATCGTAAAAATCCAAATTGCACAATACACCAAATCTGTCCCGCAAAGGCGATGCTAACATTCCCGACCTTGTTGTTGCTCCAATTAAAGTAAATTTCGGTAAATCTAACCTTATAGACCTTGCAGAAGGACCCTTACCGATAATAATGTCAAGAGCAAAATCCTCCAATGCGGGATACAAAACTTCCTCCACATTTTTGTTTAATCTATGTATTTCATCAATGAAAAGAACATCATTTTCATTTAAATTAGTCAATATGGCTGCCAAATCACCGGGTCTTTCAATAGCAGGTCCTGAGGTTACTCTTATATTTACATTCATTTCATTAGAAATAATATTGGCAAGAGTAGTTTTTCCAAGTCCCGGAGGTCCTGATAAAAGCACATGGTCAAGAGGTTGATTTCTAAGCTTTGCTGATTCAATAAATATATTCAGAACTTCCTTTACTTTTTTTTGACCGATATATTGAGATAATCTTTGAGGTCTTAAGCTAAGCTCCAATTCCTCTTCGCCGTTATTAACAGTACCGGCTACAATTTCATTTTCTCTGTCAAACATATCATACCTGCCTATTTATATTTTTTAACGCCTCTTTGATAATTTCGTTTTCACTTTTTCCTTCAACATCTATTTTATCTAATACCTTTTTAGCTTCATAAGAATTAAATCCTAAGCTGATTAAAGCACTTAATATATCAGATGATTCACATTCAGTCCGGAAAATCCCTGTTCCCTCTATATCACCGGCTACTCCTTCTATAACTCCAATCTTGTCTCTTAATTCAAGAATAACTTTACTTGCAGTTTTTTTGCCTATACCGGGAACCTTGGACATTCGATTTACATCTTCTTTTAATATGATTTCTTTAACCATATTTGATTCGTATGTAGACAGTACAGAAAGTCCTGCCTTTGGACCGATTCCGTTAACAGATATTAATTTTTTAAACAATTCAATTTCATCTGATGTTAAAAATCCGTAAAGAGCTATAATATCTTCTCTTATGTGCATATATGTAAGAATGGTCGCTTTTTCTCCTTCACAAAGCTTGTTTAAGCTTGAAAGTGAAGTGTTAACGAAATAACCCATATTATTGTTATCTATCACTATGTAATCTAATCCCTTTTTTACAACCGTGCCTTTGATATAGCTGATCATTTTTCCTCCAAATTTAATCGTTAATATTTAATGATTTTAAAGCTGTCTGCAAATTTTAATGAATGAGCATGACATATTGCTAATGCCAAGCCGTCAGCCACATCATCCGGCTTAGGTATCTTGTCCAACTTTAATATAACCTTTACCATTTCCTGAATTTGCTTTTTTTCTGCCCTGCCGTATCCTACTATACCCTGTTTAATTTGAAGGGGAGTATACTCATAAAGAGGTATATTTTTATTTTCTGCAGCTAACAGGTGTACTCCTCTCGCTTCTGCTATTGCGATTGCAGTCTTAGAATTTTTGTTATAAAACAGCTCCTCTATTGCCACGGCCTGAGGCTTGTATACATCGAATATATTCATATAGCTGTCATAAATCTTCTTAAGACGTTTTGGAAATTCCTCGGAGCTTTCAGTAGTAACAGCACCATAATCTATAACCTCAAATTTATTGCCTGAATAATTTATTATTCCATATCCTGAAATTGCAAGCCCCGGATCTATGCCTAATATTATCATATATCTACCAACCTTAATATAATGTATTAATTATATCATAAGTGTCATACTATGTAAATCTTTGGCTTTTGCAAAAATTTGTTTTGCAAATGTTTAAAATATGTTATAATTAGCTGATTTATACTGTTCTTATTTTAGATGCGGACAAATATTTGTCTGCAACACAGGAAAACAGTATATACTAATTCGCTTCAAGGGAACTAATTTAATGCGAATCAGTATTATAGACAAATAGATTTTAAAAGGAATGTACAATATGTTTAAGAAAGATAACAAGCTTAAAAGGTTTGATTTTATTTTACTGTTCACCACAATAATTTTGTGTATTTATGGATTTATAGTTATTAACAGCGCTACTTTAAGTAAAACTTTTGGAAGTCAGCCGTTTTTAAAAACTCAAATAACGGCATTTGCTTTAGGTATGGTTGCTGTGTTTATATTGTTATTCATTGATTATGATATATATGGAGGATTTTATCTTCCCATTTACGGCATTACAATAGCATTTTTAATTTATGTATTAATAAATCCTGTAAAAGCTCCCGAATGGGGTGATGTCAGGAGCTGGATGAGCATAGGTTCTATAGTTTTTCAGCCGTCAGAATTAGCTAAATTTGGTGTCATTATTTCTGTATCAAAATTTATTGACATCCATAAGGACAATATAAATAATCCTGCAATTCTTATTAAAGTCTTAGTATTTGCATTTTTCCCTATAGCACTTATTTTAATGCAACCGGACTTAGGAACAGCATTGGTTTTTGTATTTTTCATTGCTGTAATGCTTTTTGTTGCAGGAATTGACAGAAAGTATATAATAGCAGTTCTTATAATTGCCTTAATACTTATAGTTATAGGTTTAGTGGTATTGTACAATATTATGCAGGATTATGTACCCACTGAGGATTATCGTGTAGACCGAATCGTCACATTTTTCTATCCTGAATTAGATCCCGAGGATACAGGATACCATGTTATTCAATCAAAGATTGCTATTGGTTCGGGAATGATTTATGGAAGAGGCTTGTATGAGGGTGTTCAAAATCAATTGAATTATCTTCCCACCAAGGAAACAGACTTCATATTTGCGGTAATAGGAGAAGAATTGGGGCTTATAGGCGGTTTGCTTTTATTAAGCTTATACGGTATATTGTTTTACCGACTCATAAGAATAGCAAGGAATGCGGCTAATTTATTCGGTTCACTGATAGTTACCGGAATTGCCGCAATGCAATTTTTCCACATATTCGAAAATATAGGTATGACTATGGGGCTTTTACCCGTTACGGGAATTCCTCTTCCTTTTATAAGCTACGGCGGTACATTTATGCTCGTCAATACGGTAAGTATCGGCTTGGTACTAAGCGTAGGCATGAAAAAAGGAAAAATAAGTATGAACGACTTTTAGGAAGCTGTTATTCGAAGCAGCTTCCCCCAATAAACTCTCTTACGATAGACGTATTAACAATAGCGTCTTCATTTTCAATAGTTCTAAAATAGCTTAAGAACCTCAGCAGCCTTTGTCTTTCAGCATAAAATTCACTGTCTTTTTCTATTTCCATTAGAACAGGTTCTACATATTTTTTCAAAACACAAAGCTCATAAACAAGTGCTGAATTAAAAATTGCATCTGCATTTTCCTGATATGGGAATATATATTTTTCAGTTCCCCTAACCACATTACTCCAGAGCTGCATGGTTTTAAGCGCATTATTTCCTCTGTGTGTATTGTCTCTCACGATTCGTCTTATCAATCTTAAATCTGATGTTGAAATACGATTGTGATTATCAATGTTTAATTGAGTTAATGCACTTATATATATTTTAAATTTGTTCATCTGAGGTATTTGCTTGGTTAATTCATCATTCAAGCCATGTATGCCCTCAATTATTATTATGTGATCCTGTGTCAGTGTAATCGGCTCTCTTGTATATTCCCTAATTCCTTTTACAAAATTAAAAACCGGAATATTTACTGTTTCGCCTGACATTAAGCTTATTAAGTGTTCATTGAATAAATCTAAATCTAAAGCGTCTATTGTTTCAAAATCAAAATCTCCATTTTCATCTTTAGGAGTCAGGCGCCTATCCACAAAATAATCATCAAGTGAAATAGCATATGTTTTTTTACCGTTAACTCTCAGCTGTATAGACAACCTTTGGGCAAATGTAGTTTTACCTGATGAAGAAGGTCCGGCTATTAATACAATTTTTATGTTCTTATCTGAAGTTATAGCATCTGCAATATAAGCTATTTTCTTTTCATGGAGCGCTTCGTTGATACGAATCATATCATCAATAATGTCGTTTTCAATTTTCTTGTTTAAGGCACCCACATGCCCTACATTCATTATTTCTCCCCAATCCTCTGCTTCCTTGAATACCTTAAAAAGCTTCTTTTGCTCAATATGTTCAGGCAGCTCGAAATCACTTTCAGCTGTAGGAAAATTTAATATTATTCCCGGATAAAACAACCTTAAATCAAAACTATTTATTACTTCCGTGCTTGGCGCTATATGTCCGTAAAAGGTATCATAATATCCATCTAATTCATATATTTTCACGTAATCTTCCTTGCGGTAATTCAAAAGCTCTACCTTGTCTGTCATACCTTGCTTCAGGAAAATTTCCTGCGCTTCATTTATACTGATGCAAATTCTATTAATAGGTCTTCTGTCTTCAATAATTTCATTCATTCTATTTTTAATATTAATGAGTTGATTTTTAGAAATTAAATGCTTATTCTTTAACTCTGTATACAAACCCTTATTTAAAGAATGCTTTATTTCTACCTCTATATCATTAAAAATGTCCTTGCACGCCTTTATATAAATAAGTGATAATGTTCTGACATAAATTCTGTGTCCGTCACTATCTTTAATATCCAAAAATCGAACTTTATCATTTTCATTTAATTTATCATATTCCAATGATTGAACCTTATTATTTACCTTGGCACCTAAATAGCTGATATAGTCATCCTTGTATTCTCTTTTTAATATCGAATAAAGTGATTCGTTACTCTCAACATCTATTATTTCATTTTTATTTAACAATTCAATTTTCATCAATTTCCTCCTCATATTGTGAATCTGTCCTTTATTTCTGATTTCACCTCCATTTTATTTAAATAAGCCAAATTATCTACATAGCCATCTAATATAAGCTTGTATGCATGAAGAACCTGATGCTTTTCGCTGTCCTTTCTGCCATATTTTTTATCTCCTGCAACAGGATGACCTACGGATGAAAGATGTGCTCTTATTTGATGGGCTCTGCCTGTTTCTATTTCTATTTCAAGCCATGTAAAATTATTTTCTGTCTTTATCGGATGTGCATATGTAACAACCTTTTTTGAATTTTCTGTTGTTTTCTTAACTATTTTTACCATGTTTTTTTCATCATTTTTAATTAAATAATCCCTTAGCTCTAAATCCTCTTTTATTATACCGTGAACCTTGGCAACATAAAATTTTCTTATGCTTCTTTCTCTGATTGCTCTGTTGGTTTGTTTTAATGCGTCATAATTTTTTGCGGCAATAACAAGTCCCGATGTATTTTTGTCCAATCTGTTGCAGACTGCCGGTTTAAATGTAAAGCTTATATTTTCTTCCTTTGCATCCAGATACATTTTTATTTCGTCAATTAAATTTCTGCTGCTCGTTACATCCGGCTGCGTGCTTAACCCGACAGGTTTATTTACTACGAGAATATTATCATCCTCATAAACCACTTTAAAATGAATGTCCGTCTGCTTTAAAGTTTTCTTTTCTCTGAATTTATTTATTGTGTCATCAGATAAATAAAGCTGCACCAAGTTATCCTTTTTCAAAATGGTTTCCGGCTCTGCCTTTAAGTCATTAATCTTTATATTTTTCTTTCTTATCATTTTATAAATAAACGACTGATTTGCTTTATTTAAATATTTTTTTAAAAATCTGTCTAATCTTTGACCTTCTTCATTGTTTGTTATTCTGATTTCTTTCATAATTTCTCCGATATTTACTATGTATATTACTTTATTATACCAAAATTACTCGATATGTATATAATGAATTGAAATATTTGATAAAATTAACAAGTTTTTATTGCATGTACTTATTGTATAAAAAACATTTTTGTGCTAATATATTTTAAGGGGAATAATACTAATTCGCATTAAATATGTTCCCTTAGAGCGAATTAGTATATACTGTTTTCCTATGTTGCGGACAAATATTTGTCCGCGTATTAAAATTAAAACAGTATAAGTCAAGGAGTTACCAAATGAAAAAAATTATAAACGCTATAAGAGATTTTTTATATAATATTACAGACTACGGATTAATAGTGACGGTAATATTGGTAATGGTTGTAATTTTGGGCTGGAGATTTAATATACTGATGAATAAGGGTATAGAAAAAGAGGTAATAAAGGATAATTTACCTGAGATAATAGCCGACAATGAAGATAAGGACCCAGTAAGCCCAGAAAACCCGGGACAAGTTGAAGAAGATCCGGAAGGTGAACCGGATGACGAAGAGCCCTCTCAAGAACCTACAAAACCGGTTGAAAACAGCGGATTAATTGCAACAATTAATATCCCCGAAGGTTCATTTCCTTCTAAAATAGGAGATATTCTCTTAAATTCAAATTTAATTGAAAACAAGGAAGATTTCTTGGACAGATCAGTTGAACTTGGCTTAGATACAAGATTAAGAAGCGGTACTTTCGATATAGAAGTAGGAACATCCTTAGACAACATAATAAAAATAATAGCTAATGCTCAATAATAGAAACAATGGAATGGCAATAGGCCGGCGATTGATTGGCTATAGATAAGTATTTGATAAAGAATCGAGAGTACATTTCACTCTCGATTTCTATTGTTATTCAATTGATAGTCAACTGCAAATCCATTACCTGTCCATTGATTTTTTAGTATTTAGAATTTACATAATAATCAATTACAGATTTTTTTCTTTTATCTGAAAATACATTTTCTTTCCTTAAAACCTCTAAAAGCCATATGCTTTTTGAATGCAGTACTGCATACTCATAATCTCCAAGGACTATTTCATATAATTTTCCTTCAAGAACAGATGATTCCATTTTAATAAAATATGCTTCAATATTTTCAAAATGTAAAAACCTTAATAATCGAAAAGTGGTTTTATCCTTTTCGTTGTAATAATAATCCGCTTCTCCCAAATATTTTTGGTAATAGCTTATATGCTTTCCCTTGTCCTTAATTCCCTGAGCAATCATTTTGTGGTACTTTGCCATCATATTATAGTACTGATAGTTATACATACCCTTTTCAAAGCTGTCTATGCGCTGGAAGGGCTTAATGCTTTTATCTATCATATACCTATAGTTTAACTCCAAATATTCCTTCTTGTTTATGTCGCCATTCATATGTTGAATTATCAAAGAATCCCTATGTTCAAAAAAATCATCAAAGATAGTTTTGTTTGGCTTGAAATAATTCATAAAATCACTCTTTCTAAATTGTCATACTATAAAGCACCTTAATTTTATCAGAAAACATACAATTTAGCAATAAGCAGATGATCTAAACTTTTAAGCAGATGACCCAAATTTTTAATTTGGTGTCAGTCGCTTATACTGTAAGGGCAAGCAATCGCAGAGGAACGAATCAAATTTGTTCTGCGCTGTCGCTTGTACAAATGGCGGTAGGGCATAAAAAATGCGAATGATTTTCAAACCATCCACATTATATTAATTATGACATTACTGCCTCTAATATTATTTTATTTTTCAACCCTTCCGGAATATCTTCATAGTCATGATTTACACTCATAATAAAATTAACATTGAATTTTTCAGATAAATATTCTAATCTGTTAACTACTTCATCTAAACGTTCTAAACCTGCCTGCGCTATCTTATACAGTCCGTCTATGTACACATATTCTACATCATAATCAGTTGCGATTAAGCCACATACAAACCCATGAAACTGCTCCGCGTTTGTTAGTCCAAATTCCTTTGTGTTAATATATCTGATTCTATAATCCAAATCAAATATATGTCTGTTGTTCGCTTCTAAGAAAACCATCTTTCCCTGTATACTATCGATCGCTTTGTTTGCCATATCAATCATTTTTCTTGTTTTGCCAGTGCCATTGTGTCCACAAATTAATTGAACCATAATAATCACACTCCTACGCTTTAATTTTATAAAAGTTAATTACATTTATATTGTACCACAAACAAAAAATGTTTACACTACTTATTTTTATTTTTTACAGTTTATTTACATTTCCATTTGTGTCTTAACTTTAGACCCTTGATAACGCCCGCTTTCTTTCATTTTATCTATTATCTCATCCTTAATTTTCCACCAGCTTATACCCCAGTTTACAAATAAAGAATTTTCCTCAGGAGCTCTGCCAACTAATCTTTGAACTGCTATATCCTTGTGTAAGTACTCCAAAAAAGTAATAACCCGTTCCACATATTCATCCTTTGTTATTACAGTTATTTCCTTATTTTTATATAATATTCCCATTACAGTATTTTCCATTATGTAAAGTGAATGAATTTTTACCTGATCAACCTTTAATACTGTCAGTATTTTAGCAGCTTCAATCGTATCGACTATGTTATCTCCCGGTAAATTTAAAATAACATGGGAGCAAATTTCAAAATCATATTTTTTTATTCTTAACACTGCATCAATAAACTCTGAGAGAGTGTGTCCTCTGTTTATTGAAATAAGAGTATGGTAATTTACTGTTTGAAGCCCCAGTTCTATTGAGATATTGATATTATATTCTTTCTTAACAGAATCAAGAAATATAAGATAATCTTCAGAAATACAATCCGGACGAGTAGAAATTGATATTTCAACGATATCATCAACTATGGATTCCCTAATATAGTTTTTAAATGCCTCTAATTCAAGATATGTATTTGTATAATTTTGAAAATAAGCTATGAATTTTTTCGGCTTATACTTTTTTTTAATATAATCCATATTTATTTTTATTTGTTCCTTAACATTTAATGAGCTGTCTAAGCTCTCAAAGCCTGTTCCGACGTCAGCGCAAAAAGTACAACCTCCATAGCCTATTGAACCATCCCTGTTTGGACAGGTGCATGGTATATTGATCGGAAGTTTATAAACCTTTTCACCATATTTTTCTTTTAAATAATTTGAATATTCATTGTATAATTCAGCCATATTATTCCTACAAAATAGTATTATTAGCTTATTATAAACAATTTTCAGCTAATAATCAATAACAGACGAAGATCCTTATTGAAATTTTATCTTTTATTACCAATAAATTAATCATATTATTTAAAACATTTTACAGATAATATAAGTAGATGACCCAAATCTTTGATTTGGTGTTAGTAGCTTATGCTGTAAGTGAACTAACAGATAATATTAATAAAACACGGAGGTATAAATGAGAAACGGAATGATTCCAACAGTTATAGGTACAGTTGTAACAGCAACAGGATTTGCATTAAGAAATTCAAATATTCCCGATTCATATAAAAATGGATTAATAGGATTTGGATTGGCACAAATTGCTATGGGCTCAGCAGAAATGTTAACTGAAAGCATACAAAAAAACAATATGATGGGCAGAGTAACAAGTGTATTTAAGTGAGCAGATGACCCAAATCTACGATTTGATGTCAGTCGCTCATCCTGAACATAAGCGAAGAATCTCATGTACAATCAATGAGATTCTTCACACGTTCAGGACGACACAATAATTATGTTAAGAACAAACAAATACTGACGTTTACGCAAATATTACATAAAGTAACGAATAAAGTCCGGCAATTCCTATCAATAAGTAAACTATTCTTCCAAATTTGTTTTTCCAACCGCCAAATAAACATTCTACTATATCAATTTTTGATATTCCATAAAGACCCCAGTTTAATGCACCGATAATAATAAGTATTGAAGCTATTGCAGTTATTATTTTCATATTTCCTCCTCGATAAACATAATATTAATACATTATATTTATGACAGATAGAAATATGTACAAAGCTTTTATATTTTATTTCAATTTAAATAATTCCTTCAGCTCGTGATACACTCCTGAATTGTTATTGTCAAATTTCGAAATTCTTTTTGCTGCCTTTTTAATTTCTTCGGTTCCATTGACCATGGCAATGCCCATACCCACATTTTTTAACATTTCTATATCATTATTATCATCACCTAAGGCAATAATATCTTCTGGTCGCATATTTCTTTGTTCTGCGTATTTCCTTAAAGAGTACCATTTGCAGCCCTCAAGATGCAAAAATTCTAATAATGCGTAATTTCCTAAATTTCTGTTAAAAATTGTATTGTAATATTTTTGGTTAGTCATTTCGATACCAAAATCACTGAGTTTATTATATTCATCAAAGTAACAAACCGATAAAATCTTATTGGTACTTACGGGATCAAATTTTATCAGTCTGGCTCTGTTATAGTCTTTTTTAATATAGCCTGAATATTCTGTTTCAAATTCTTCTTTTTCATATATTATATCATAGCCGTTGTCGTATTCATCTACATGTATAAAAGGATTTAAATTTCTTTTTAAACCCTCGTTATATATTTTTTCGAAAAATAATGGTTCGAGATAATTATAATTTAAAACCTTATCATTATGAGACTGTCTCACCACTGATCCGTTATTTGATAATATTACGGGATTTAATTTATTGATTGGTTCAATCAGTTTTTTAGCCATATAATAATTTCTGCCTGTGGCTATTACTATTTCGATACCTTTTTTATGTAATTCATTCAATATATATATATTCTTATCATTTATTTGTTTTTCATCATCAAGAAGTGTTCCGTCTAAATCCGAAACAATCATTTTGTATTTCATAAAACACACCTCAATACAATAACAAAAAGGGGCAATGCCCCTTTCTTGTATAAAATTAATTATTTTGCTGTATAAGCATACATGAAATATTTAAATCCTAATGGACTTGCAAATGCACCTTCAAGCTCCGGACTCATCATGAATATATCTGTGTAGTAATAAATCGGGCAAGCAGTGCCTGTTGTCATAAGAACATTTTCAGCTTCATGCATTAAAGCAAAACGTTCTTCAGGATCTTTAGTTGTTTTTACTTCATTGATTAGCTTATCATATGATTCTGCCCATGTTTTGCCTGATTCACCCTTGTAAGAGTAACCAGCATAAGTCGCATGTTCTCCTCTGCCAAGTTGTGAGTCGTTGTTTCCACTGTTTGTAATCCACATATCCAAGAATGATATAGGATCATTGTAGTCACCTAACCAGCCGTTTCTTGCAACTGAATAGTTACCATCTTTTCTTGTGTTAAGGAATGTGCTCCATTCTTGTTTATCAATAGTCATATTGATTCCGTATTGTGCAAATGTAGCCTGTAGGTTAACAGCTATAGCTTCATGGCCTGTTCCTTCATTTGTTAAATATGCAAGTGTTGGGAATCCTCCTGAAACCTTGCCATCATCACCAACCGTAAATTTACCTGAAGATTCAGCAACCTCTCTCAATAAAGCAACCGCTTCTTCTGTATTTGCTTCATAATCATCAGGATCTACACTGTAATATCCTGCTCCGTCTCCGTTAGGGCCGTTTTTTGCTACAAATTCTGTTTTTCCGTCAGGTTCTGTTAATCCGATAGGAACATAACTATTAGCCGGTTGCTGTCCTGCCTGACCAATTTCTTCAACTATATAATTTCTGTCAATCATAAGTGAAAGAGCTTTTCTTATTTGTGCTTTGTCTGCTTCATCAAAAGCTGCAAATGCTTTATCATTTACGTTAAACGCAACATAGTAAGTTCCCAATTGACCTGCTATAAAGAATTCATCCGGATAATTTGCTTGTAACGCTTTAATTTCATCATTCGGAACTTGGTCAATAAATAAGTATGATCCGTTCTGATAATTAGCTAATGTTGAACCATCATCATCATTAAAAGCAAATCTGATTTCATTAGTTTTTACAGCATCTGCATTGTGATAAAATTCATTCTTCTGCATTACCAATTCACTTTGTGAGAATTCAACAACCTTGTAAGGACCGTTTCCTATGTAAGTTCCAGCTACTGTAGCCCATGCTTCATTACCTTCAACTACAGATTCTTTAACAGGCATATAGGCCGGGAAGGCGCATAATTCATGGAAATATGGTGCATCAACAGGTAATACAACTGTCAATGATTTGCCGTCTTCAGATGCTGTTACATTTAATTTAGCCCCTTCAACTCCGTCAGCAACGTCAGCATAGCCATCGATAACATCAAACATATATCCATAGTCAGCAGCTGTTTCCGGATCAGCCGCTCTGTTCCAAGCATATACGAGATCATGAGCTGTTAAGTCTGAGCCGTCATTCCATTTAAGACCGTCTTTCAATTCAAAAGTGTATGAAACCATGCCGTCTGCAGTTTCTTCAGGTGCAGGTAATTCTTTAGCTAAATCTGCATAAAGCTCTAATCCTCCATCGGCTTTTTGTCTGAAACCTACTAATCCTGCAAAGTTATGGATTATATAAGTCGCACCATCAACTGCACTGTTAAGAGCCGGGTCAATAGTATCCGGATATGCACCAACATGTAGTGTCATGCTTTCAGCAATTTCTGCCGGTTGTTCACCTGGTTCATTTGGTTCATTTGGTTCATTTGGTTCTGCCGGTGGTGTAGTGTTATTTCCACATGCTGCTAAAGAAAATACCATCAATAGCACCAACAGAATAGATACGATTTTTTTCATTATTAAAATCCCTCCAAATTTTAAATTTATATTAATTATAAAAATTAATATCACATTGAGTAAAGCTTTGAATCTCTTTAAGCTTTTAATTACTGAATCTCGTCTATCAAATATGTAAAATTCACTCCGGTATTCCGACAATAACGGAAATACCGGGTAAATTGAATTGTCATCTGTTTCTTATACGTTTATACATGCTACATGATGACCAGGTGCAATTTCTCTTAATTCCGGCTTAACTTCCTTACACTCGGAAGTAGCTTTTTTACACCTTGTTCTGAACGGACATCCGGAAGGCATGTTAAGCGGACTCGGAACATCTCCTTCAAGAAGAATTCTCCTGTGATTCCTTGCATATTCAGGGTCAGGAACAGGAACTGCAGACAATAAGGAAATAGTATACGGATGCAGAGGATGATCGTATAATTCATCAGCCGGTGCCAATTCCATCATTCTTCCCAAATACATTACGGCTATTCTGTCTGAAATATGCTTTACAACCAACAGGTCGTGCGCTATGAATAAATAGGTTAAATCTAATTTGTTTTGTAAATCCTCAAAAGTATTAATTATCTGTGCCTGGATAGAAACGTCAAGAGCTGAAACGGGCTCGTCACAAACAATGAATTCGGGTTCAACAGCTAATGCTCTCGCAATACCGATTCTTTGTCTTTGTCCGCCTGAAAACTCATGTGCATAACGAGTTGAATGCTCACTGTTGAGTCCGACTATACTCATTAATTCATTAATTCTATCCTCTCTTTCGGCTTTTGTTTTGAAAAGCTTCAATACATCTAACGGTTCTCCTACTATGTCACCGATAGTCATCCTCGGATTAAGTGATGAATACGGATCCTGAAATACCATTTGTGCATTTCTTCTTAAATAATTTATAGATTTCGGACTCTCAATCTTTTGTCCGTTAAATATTATTTCTCCGCCTGTAGGCTTATACAATTGTAATATGGATCTTCCTACGGTAGTCTTTCCGCAGCCGGATTCGCCAACAAGACCTAAGGTTTCACCCCTTTTAATATTGAATGATATATCATCAACTGCTTTAAGCGGTTTGCTCTTTAATAAACCTGTCGGAATATCGAAATATTGCTTTAAATTTTTGACCTCAAGAAGATTGTTTTTTTCTTTATTCATGATCATACATCTCCTCTACTTCTTTTATATTTAATGTCTGGTTCTCAATTCCATCCTTAATATTCATCCAACAGCTTGAAAAATGAGTTTCGCTGATTTCGATTTCGCCGGGATTTTTGTAAAGACATACTTTCATTGCATTTTCACATCTCGGTGTAAACGGACATCCGTCAGGCATATTTAACAGGTCTACCGGATTTCCTCCAATCGGATGAAGGCGTTCCTTGCTTTGAGCATTAGGAATTGATTTTAGCAGTCCCTTTGTATATTCATGCTTAGGATTGTAGAATATGTCATCAGATGTACCTCTTTCAGAAATTCCACCCGCATACATTACTATTATTTCATCACACATGTCCGCTACTACTCCTAAATCATGTGTAATAAGAATTATAGCCATTCCTAACTGTTTCTGCAAGTCTTTCATTAAATCAAGTATTTGCGCCTGAATAGTAACATCCAAAGCTGTAGTAGGCTCGTCTGCTATTAATATATCCGGCTCACAGGCCAAAGCCATGGCAATCATAACCCTTTGTCTCATACCGCCTGAAAATTCATAGGGATACTGACTGATTCTTTTTTCTGGCTCGTTTACACCCACAAGCTTAAGCATTTCAATTGCTCTTGCTTTAGCTTGTTCTTTATTTCTTTTTGTATGAAGCATAATAGCTTCCATCAGCTGATCTCCAATAGTGAAAACAGGGTTTAAGCTTGTCATAGGATCCTGAAAAATAATACTTATTTTATTACCTCTGACGCTCTGCATAGCTTCTTTGCTTGAACCGACTAATTCCTGTCCTTTGAGTTTTATGCTTCCGCTTACAATTCTGCCTGGATTAGTTAGAATCTGAAGTATGGAGTATGCTGTTACGCTCTTTCCCGAACCTGATTCTCCAACTATTCCCAGTACCTTTCCTTCTTCTAAATCGAATGACACTCCATTAACTGCTTTAACCTCTCCTGAAGAGGTAAAAAATGAAGTATGCAAATCCTTTACTGATAATAAACTCATTCTATTCCTCCTCTACTTCTTTAATTTAGGGTCAAAGGCATCTCTTAAACCATCACCCAACAGGTTAAAAGAAAGTACTATTAACCATATACTGATTGCCGGTATTACAAGTCTATAAGAATAACTGTAAATACCTGAAAGTGCATCTGAAGCTAAAGAACCCAAGCTTGGCATCGGTATGGATACACCAAGACCAAGGAAGCTTAAAAAGCTTTCTGTGAATATAGCCGTAGGTATCTGTAAAGCGGTTGATATAATTATTACACTCATAGTATTGGGCAATAAATGCTTCTTAATTATTCTTGATGGCTTAGCTCCGATTGATTTTGCTGCCAATATATATTCCTGCTGCTTTATTGATAATATCTGTCCGCGTACAAGCCTCGCCATGCTTACCCAGTATAATATGGCAAATACTATGAAAATACTTATCATATCGGTACCTATCTTAGCCAATGCAGTACCTTCTATAGAAGGAGCTAATGTCTGCTTCAGTACTACAGAGAATAAAATTATCATAAGCATGTCCGGTAATGAGTAAATAATATCTACGATTCTCATCATAAAAAGGTCGACGCGCCCGCCGAAGTAGCCGGCTATGGAGCCGTAAACAATACCTATCATCAGTACTATTATAGCAGCAAAAAATCCAACTAACAAGGAAATTCTTCCGCCGTATATAACTCTGATTGCATAATCTCTTCCTGATGAGTCTGTTCCGAAAATATGCGGGAACACTTTTTCGCCGTTTGCAATTCTTTCAAGCTCTGTTTCACCATATTCAAACGGCTTTAAATTATTATAGGTTTTATCTATTCTTTTTCCTTGCGTTACCCCTAACTGTTGTTCATATGTGTAGGGATAAACCATAGGTACAAAGGTAACTATCAATGCAATTAATATTATTATAGACAATGAAGCCATTGCAATCTTATTTTTTCTTAATCTCCTCATCCCATCTCTAAAGAATGTGGTGCTTTCACTCATTCTGACCTGCTGCAGCTTTTCCTCATCCGTTGCTTTTTCGAAATCCTTTAAATTAAGCTGAAAGCTGAGTAAATTCTTTTTTGGCATAGTGTCTTGATTATTCATATGTCATTAACCTCCATTTCTACGACAAATCAATTCTTGGGTCAAATACCTTGTAAAGGATGTCTGTTATAAGCATCATTACTATTACAAGTGTCGCCAAAAATATTGTTGTACCCATTATCATTGTGTAGTCACGGTTTATAATGCTTGAAACGAATTCTTTTCCGAGCCCCGGTACCGCCAATATTTTTTCGACTACTAAGCTTCCTGTTACTATATAGGCAATCATAGGACCTGCATACGTGATAACAGGCGTTACCGCATTACGCAGAGCATGCTTGAATAACACCTTAACAGGCTTTACACCCTTGGCTCTGGCTGTTCTTATATAATCCTGACCAAGCACATCAAGCATGCTTGACCTCGTCAAGCGGATGATGTATGACATCGGATATAAACTGAGGGCTATTATAGGCAATACCAAGCCCCCCGGCTCATTACCGTTGGCGGGAAAAATTTTTAAATTCACACAAAATATCAAAAGTAACAACGTCGCTATAATAAACGAGGGCATAGCCACCATTGCCGTAGAAATAAACATGATAACCCTATCCAATAATTTATTATGGAAAACCGCTGCAATTGAACCGAATACTAAACCGAGAACAATAGCCGACGCCGCTGCGGTTCCTCCTAACTTTGCGCTGACCTTAAATCCGTTTAGAATAACCGTAGTTACATCCCTGCCCCTTTGCTTAAGCGATGGACCAAAATCAAACTTAACAACGCCTTTTAAATATGTTGTGTACTGTTCGCTTACCGGCTTGTCTAATCCGTATTTTGCTTCCAATGCTGCCGTAACGGCGGCACTCGGCGATTTTTCACTTAAGAAAGGACCTCCTGGAATACTGTGCATTGTAAAAAATGTAATAGTTATTATTAAGAATATAGTAATAACTGCAAGGGCTAACCTTTTACAAATATATAATGCCAATTTTGAACTCATTATAATACCTCCAAATATAATTACAGAATTACTAAGAAGATTTCCCTTTTTGACAAATCCTTTACCACATTTTGAATATCCTCTTACAATTAATGTGTAAATCATTATAACACAACAAAATTCATATTTCAATATTTTTTATTATTATGCTCTCAATGAATATTCATGTAATAGAAATCGTTTTTTTTAACACTGCAAACGCATTCAGATATTAAGCTTACCATATTTCAGAACACGTTTGCATCTGAAACAATTGTATCTATATACATATTTTCTCATTTTTCACAAAAATGCAAACATTTTTTTGCATTCAAAAAACCTGTTTTGTAAATAATACACGAACATTTTTTTACGACTTATTTAATTGTTTCAAGGATGTTTATCAATAAATTATATACATTTTCTACGGATTTTATGTCTACATGCTCATTTGGCGAATGAGCATCAAAGGCATCAGGTCCTAAGGATATTGCATCTAATCCACTGATTTTCTCCATTAAAAGTCCGCATTCAAGTCCTGCGTGTATTGCCCCTACTTTCGGTTCTTTTCCATATGTTTCTTTATAGCTTTTTACACAAATGTCTCTTATTCCCGATTTTTCTTTAAATTCCCAACCGGGATAGTATCCGGAAATAAAACATTCTATTCCCAGGCTTTCTCCTATTTGCGCCATTACAAAAGCCAAGTTCTCTGTCATCAAAGATTTTACTGAGCTTCTTGCCTGATTATGTAGTGTTATATATTTATCATCCTGAGTAATAACTCCAAGATTATTAGAGCTTATTACAAAGTTAATAACCGTACTTCTTGACAATGGTCCGTTCGGAATCAGATTTATGGCAGAGACAACCTTTTTAAATACATCTCTGTCTAATACTGCCGCTTCTTCATTCATATTTTCAAGAATAACTACAATATCAGAATCAGTCGTTATATATTCATTTTTTAAAATTTCATTCCATAAATTCACTTTATTTTTCACTTTTTCTATATTGTTTGCAGCAATATATGCATTAGCTTCTCTTGGTATTGCATTGCCTTTTGAACCGCCTGTTATATTTATCAAATCTATATAATCATATAAATCATAAAGGATTCTGCCTAATAATTTATTGGCATTTCCTTTTTCTTTATGAATATCCGTACCTGAATGACCTCCCGATAAACCTTTTACACTAAGCTTGCAGCAATTCTTCTTTACTTCCTGATATTTGACCGGAA
This sequence comes from Sedimentibacter sp., assembly GCF_032080165.1. Classification (GTDB taxonomy): domain Bacteria; phylum Bacillota; class Clostridia; order Tissierellales; family Sedimentibacteraceae; genus Sedimentibacter. The sequence continues at coordinate 28,605 of NZ_DAMASY010000014.1, read as the reverse complement.
TTTTAAATTCAATTCCACATCCGCCTGCACAGCCGCATGTAAATACTCCTTCTTCCTCGCTGTCTAAATTCAAGAGATACTTAGCTTTAAAAATACTTCCATCCACCTTGTCAGCACCTGTCATACCCTTTTCTTCATCTGAAGTTATTAAAACCTCAAGTGCCGGGTGTGATAAGCCATCTGAATCCAAAATGGATAATGCATAAGCAACAGCAATACCATTATCCGCACCTAAGGTGGTTTCGGCTGCATAAATACATCCATCTTTTATTCTTAATTTTATAGGGTCTTTACTAAAATCATGCTGAACCCCTTCGTTTTTTTCGCATACCATGTCCATATGCCCCTGCAGCATAACAACAGGCGCATTTTCATAGCCTTCTGTTGCAGGTTTTTTAATAATTATATTTAAATAATCATCCTGTATAACTTCCCATCCCTTAGATACGGCTAAGTTATATAAATAGTCCGAAATCTCTTTTTCATAGCCGGAACATCTTGGTATCTTAGAAATTTCTTCAAAATAATAAAATACTTTTTCCGGTTTTAACCCTTCTAATACTCTTTCCATATTTACCCTCCTACTCTACTTTCCCTATTCTGTTAAATGGGAAAAATCTAAAAATTACATTTCCGATTATTTTGCTTTCTTCTATATACGGGTTTTTCCAATAACGGGCATCATAGGAAAGAGGTCTGTTGTCACCAAAAAATAAATAATGATTTTCAGGAATATTAAATATCTTCGATATGCCTTCAGCTTTAATTGCATATGGCTCATCTAACTTCTCTCCGTTTATATAAACACTTCCGTCATTTTTTACTTCCACAGTTTCTCCGGGTAAGCCAATCAATCTTTTAACAAGACGTTTTTCTTCTAATTCATCAGATTTGAAAACTAATATATCTCCTCTTTTAGCATCCTTTATATCAAATAATTCGTTGACATATAATCTATCTCCGGGCACTATTGCTGTTTCCATTGAACCTGTAGGAACTGTTACTAAAATAAAAATAAATTTATTTAATAACAATACAATAACCAAAGCTATAATAACAGGTATGACCCACTCCTTGACAAAATACTTCATTGCTTCACATCCATTCGTTTAATTATTGCAGTACATCATTAAAAACCCGCAAAAAGTTTCCGCCTATAATTAATTTCGCGTCATCTTCTGATATACCTCTTTTTAAAATTTCTTCAGTTAACAACACCGCATCAGCATGAGAGCTTAAGCTGTCACTGTTGAAAGGTTCAAACTTAAATTTCATTTCGCTTTCATAATAATTGTTACATAAATCAAAGCCGTATCCTACGTGAGAAGCTCCAACTAATTTAACCATGTACTCTATGTGATCAGCCAACTTCTTAATAGGATCCTCATCATCACTTACACCGGCAATATTTTTATACGCATTTATTCCTATTACACCATTTCTTCCTGCAATTGCTTTTATTTGTTCGTCCGTAAGATTACGCATTCTTCCATGTAAGGCTCTTGCATTGGAATGAGAAGCAATAAAAGGTTTATTGGTAAATTTAAGTATATCCCAAAATCCTTCATCATTTAAATGGCTTACATCTATAAGCATATTCAATTCTTCCATTCTTTTTACTGCCTTAACTCCAAATCTTGAAAGACCGCCTCTTTGTCCCTCTTCCACAGAATTAAAGCTGCAACCGTCTGCAACATAGTTTCTCCTTGACCATACTAAGCCTGCAGCCCTTACTCCTAATTCGTAAAATATTCTTAAAAGTCCTATATCATTACCTATTGGATCTAAACCTTCAAATGATAATATAATTCCAATTTTATTTTCTCTTATACAATGATTCAGCTGATTTTTTGATTTAATTAAAACAACCTCTCCGTCACATGTTTCTATATCTTCCATCAAAGCTCTGATTTGTCCTAATGCAACTCTTAATCCCATTTCCGGCAAAAATATATCATCCATAAATAAAGATGATACTATGATGTTAAAGCCGCCATTTTTGAAATTTTCAAGGTACCTGTTCTTAATTACTTCTTTTTCTCCGGCTAAATATCTGTTATATATTTCTCCGGCTAAATCTAAATGAGTATCTACAACCACATTGTTTTTATGCAAGCTTATAGCAGCATTTTTAAAGTCCATCTATTTCTCCTTACTAATTAATATATAAATTAATTATAAATAATATATGAAAAATTTACAAGCTTTATTAATTATACTGTTTTAATTATTAAAGGATTTGCAGAAACCACAAATCCTTTAATTCATTAATCATAAATTATACGTTTTTAATTATTTTAATTTCCTTAGATGCCTTATTTAAAATTTCGTTACCGTTTTCTGTTACTGCAACAATGTTTTCTATTCTCATACCAAATTTGCCTGCTATGTAGATACCCGGTTCAATACTGAATACCATTCCTTCTTCAAGATATCTTTGATTGCTTTTCTTTATGTCCGGAGCCTCATGAACTGAATATCCGATACCGTGCCCAAGACGAGTGAAGAAATACTTTTCATATCCGGCATCTTTTATAACGTCTCTTGCCGCTTTATCTACTTCAGGTATGTATGCTCCTTTAACAGCAGCCTTTTCTCCTTCTTCCTGAGATTTAAGTACTATTTCATAAACCTGTCTTTCCTCCTCAGTGATATCTCCTACGAACACAGTTCTTGACATATCCGCGCACATACCATTATACTTGCATCCCCAGTCTAAAATTATTATGTCTTTTTCCTGTATAACTCTTTGGTCCGAGTTGTAATGAGGATAGGATGAATTGGGTCCTGAGCACACCATAGTAAATCCTTCATCGGCACCTTTTTCTTTGAAAATTTCGTTCATCTTTCTTGCTATGTCAGCTTCCTTTATGCCCGGTTTTATAAATTTTAATAATTCTTCATAGGATTCATCAGTTATACGAGCTGCCATTCTTAAATCATTAAGCTCATTTTCATCTTTTATCATACGCATTTCTTCAAGAAGAGGTTTCCCGTTAACAAATTTAACATCTGTTGTCTCCATTATCTGAAGAACAATGAAGGCCCTTTCTGTTGAGTTAACTGCAATTGTTTTTCCAATAAGGTCATTTTCTTCAAAGGCTTTCTTAACCGTATCGGTAAATACATCTCCGTCAAACCAACCGTAGACTTTTATATCCGGTCCTAATACCGCCTGTACTTCATCTACAGTCAGCAAATTACAAATATAAAAATATGTTCCGTCCTTTTTAATTATTAATGCCTGGAATCTTTCACATAAATGTGTGTTATGGTCCATTATAAATTCCATTTCCTCTGATGGTGCTATAAGCATTGCATCAATATTTTTGTCATGCAAAATTTTTACTAACCTGTCAAAATACTTTTTTCTCACTTTAAACCTCCCTTAATCATTAATCATTAATTTGCGATTATTATATCAAATATTTATAAATGCCACAAGGTTAGGGCATCTTTATACCACTGATGGTTCCAAAATCAAATTACCGGTTTTAAATCTGTTTAAATTTAACATACTTACATCTATCGTAGGTTTTTCTCCTAAAATCATTTCAGACATAACAACTCCTGTTACCGGTCCAAACATAAATCCATGACCACTGTAGCCGACAGCAAGATAAAAGCCTTCAACATTTTCCGCTTTATCGTAAATCGGTTGCTTATCAGGAGTCATATTATATAGTCCTGCCCACTGTCTCACCATTCTCAGCTGCATGATAGGCGGCAGAACTTTTTCAATTGTTTTAGCCATTTCTTCGGCAAAATGCCAGCTTGAAGTAATTCTCAAATCCCTTGGTTCGTTTTCATCGCCTCTACCCATTATAAAAGAGCCCTCAGGTGATTGCTGAATATAAAAATTAAGTGCGAAAGACATAACCATTGGACCCTGCATCGGCTCAACAGGCTCTGTAACAAGAATCTGATGCCTCTCTGAATAAACAGGTATATCCAATCCAATCAAATCGCATAGTTTTTTAGAATATCCGTTTGTTGCGTTTACTACGATGTTTGTTGAAATATAACCTTTATTTGTTTCAACACCCACTACTTTATTGTTTTCAACCTTAATATCAGTGGCTTCAGTAAATGTATAAAACTCTACTCCTAATCTTTTAGCTGCTCTGTAGAATGCATCCGTAGTTTTAAAAGGATTTAAAAATCCGTCTTTTTTACAAAAAGCAGCACCCTTTAATACATCCGTATTCAGGTATGGTACAATTTCCTTGGCTTCCTGCAAGGTTAACATTTTAGAAGGAATGTCCAAGCTGTTCTGAAGTTCTATATTCTTTTTAAATTGAATTAATTCCTTTTCAGTATCTGCAACAAGTAAATATCCCTCTTGTTTAAATTCTACATCTCTTTCATATTCTAAAATTTCATTGGCGCGCTCATAGAATTCTATGCTTTTCTTTGCAATTTTGCAGTTCATTTCAGTTCCCCACTGCATTCTGACTCCTGCTCCGCATCTTCCTGTCGAACCGCTGCAAATGTAGCTTTTATCTATAACAACAATATCCTTTACACCCTTTTTAGCCAAATTATAAGCTATTGAGCAACCTGATATGCCGGCTCCTATAATAACAACTTCAGCTTTATTCTTCATGCTTTTTTCCCTCCTGTGCTATTAATCCTAATTTTACTCCCACAACCGGAGGTCTTGTAGTTTGAAATTTTATATCCTTTATATTTTGACCTGTCATATTTGCAATTTCTCTCATCACAAGCTGTCCGCACGTTTTTCCCTGACATGGTCCCATTCCAATACGGGTTATTCTTTTTATTTCATCATATGTTACATAACCGTCGTTAATTAAATCCCTTACTTGCTTTAATGTAACATCAGAGCATCTGCAGATTATTGTATTTTCATTCATCACTTTGCCTCCACTTTAATATTTCTTAAATCATATAAGTAATCTCTGTCAACTTCCACAGTAACAATCGGAGTTCTGTCAAATGATTTAGGATTTAATACACCAACAATCTTCACATCGGTTATGTGTCGCCCTTCTCTGTCTAGTCCCATAACTGTATCTCCAACCTTCGGCAACGGCAAAAATTCATATGGTATTTTTATTATGACAGTAGTTTCAGATTTAGAACCATCAACTATCATAATTGCCAGTCCCGGACATTTTGTCAAACAAATTGCACAGCCGGTACAATTATCTGAAGTAACAGCAGGTATGGTATTTATATCTTCACCTATATTTATTGCATCAAATTTACATGCGGTTTCACATGGGTTACAGGGTATTTCCTTATAGCATTCTATAACCGCAACCGGTCCCTTGTTAATTCTTTCTATAGAAGGGAATTTACCCATTATCATTTCTTTACTTGGTATTCCAGTTTTCTCGAACATCATATCCTCCTGCTATACTACTATTTGTTCAATGCCTGCTAATATATGCTTGCCTACAGGTCCCGAACGAAGCGCATCTAATTGTTTTACGAAGTCATTTTTTCTTTCATCAAAATCTTCTGTCTTATATCCTATTTTTGCAGCTGCACAAAGACCTGCCAGGTATCCTTCTACCATAGCTGCACTTGCTTCCTCAACACCTGTTGTATCTCCTGCCGCAAATACATTTTCAATTGTAGTTTCATAATTCTCATTTCTTACGGGAACAAATCCGCTCAGCTGAGGAACATATTTCATTTGACATCCCCTCATGGCAAGAAGCTCGTTAAGCGGAGTCAATCCTACCGAAATACACATAACATCAACATCGAATTCTTTTTCGGTTCCTTCTATGGGTTGGAATTTATCATCGACTTGGCATATTACCGCTTTTTCAATAAAGTCCTTGCCTATGGCTTCTTTTACCGTATGTGATGTTAAAATCGGTACGCCCATTCTTCTTATTTTTGAGGCATGAACCAGATAACCTCCTATTTTAGGAGCGGCATCTAATATTGCAACTACCTCAACACCTGCCTGCATTAATTGATAGCTTACTATTAAACCTATATTTCCTGCACCAACCATTAAAACCTTGTTCCCCGGTTTAACCCCGTGAACATTCATCAAGGTTTGAACAGCACCTGCTCCGTAAATTCCCGGAAGATCATTGTTTGGAAAAGCCAATGATTTTTCAAAAGCTCCCGTTGCTGCAACTACCGCTTTAGCTGAAATTTTGAAAAAATCATCTTCCTTATGAAGTGCAGTTATAACACCGTCTTCATACATTCCCACCACTGTGGTATCTGTTAATATCTCAACGTTTTCCTTATGCTTATCAAGTTCATTCAATAAAATCTCGGGAATATCGATTCCTCGTGTCGATGCATATTGTTTTTCAGAGCCAAAAAACATATGTGTCTGCTTTACTAATTGACCGCCTAAATATTTATTTCTTTCTATTATTAAGACCTTGGCACCGCTTTTAGCTGCACTGATTGCCGCACATAAACCGGCAGGACCTCCACCTATAATAACTAATTCTGCCTGTTTCATACTATCACTCCCTTGCCTTCTTGAGTTTCAACTATCATTCCTTCTTCAAGATCAGTTACACATGTTTTTACATTTGCGATACCGTTAACAGTCATCAGGCACGATGAACAATTTCCTATGGCACAGTAAAAACCTCTTGGTCTGTGTAAAAACAAGCTCTTGCCAAGTACTTTAACTCCTGCGGCATGAAGTGATGCAGCTATGGTTTCACCTTCATATCCTTCAATTTTTTCACCGTTAAAGGTAAAATTAATTTTCTTATCTTTTTTAAATTCCAATATAGGATGTTCTTCAATTCTCATCATATCACTCCCATTTAAAGATTTCTAAATTATTTAAGCAATTTGCATGCCAAAATAAAAAAACTAATGAAATTCCAAATTTAGCTTCATTTTCTTCATTAAAATTCGCATAATTTAAGAGTTCATTGCAAATGACATATATAAGCTTTGTTTTTGTATTGTCCATTTTTTGACATTACGTCAACAAACCGACATGTCAGTTTGTTGACACGCTTCAAGATGAATCCCGAAATTTCTTGCATTTTGTGTGTTATGTGATATAATACAATATGTTTTAGATAAGAAATATCTCCTAAGATTATTTTATAGTTTAAGAATTGGAGGATATATGAAAATCATAATTGTTGGCGGTGGAAAAGTAGGATATACATTAGCCCAGCATCTTGTAACAGAAGAGCATGATATAGTATTGATTGATGATGATACTGATGTATTAAATCATGCAGATGAAACCTTAGATATTATGTGTATTAAGGGCAACGGAGCAAGCGTTGAAATACTCAAAGAGGCAGGTATCAGTGAAACTGATTTGCTTGTAGCTGTTACTAACGGCGACGAACTTAATATGATTTGCTGCGTTATAGGAAAAAAATTAGGTGCTAAGCACACAGTTGCACGTATCAGAAATACTGATTATTCAAATGAATATAAAATGCTTAAGCAAGAGCTTGAGCTTGATATGGTTATAAATCCTGAAATGGAGGCAGCCGATGAAATAACAAGAATGCTTCAATTTCCTTCAGCTGCAAATGTTGAAACATTTGCTAAGAACATGTTGGAGATGGTAGAATTCAGAGTTTTGGATACAGATATTATACTGGATAAAAAATTGACGTCTCTCAATAAACATCTGCCTTCAAGGGTTCTGTTCTGTGCTGTACGAAGAGATGATGAAATAGTGATTCCAAAAGGGGACTTTTCATTTGAACCGGATGATTTGGTATATGTAATCGGCGAAAGAAAGGATATATCTAATTTTTTTACTTACTTGGGCAGAAGCTCTCACAAAGCTAAAAATGTGACCATAATCGGCGGCAGCAGAATTGCTATTTACTTAGCCTGGGTATTGGACGACCTTGGAATGAATGTGAAAATAATTGAAATTAATAAAGAAAGATGCTTATTGCTCAGCGAAATTTTAGATAATGCATTGATAATTTGCGGTGACGGAACCGATCAGGAAGTTTTAGATAATGAAAATATACAAACCGCTGACGCCACCGTAGCTTTAACAGATATGGATGAAGAGAATCTGATTTCTTCATTATATGCTCATCAGTGCGGTGTTCCAAATGTAATTCTGAAGGTTAATCGTCATAATTATATACCTATAATCAAAAAACTTGGATTAGACAGCATTATAAGTCCAAAGTTTTCAACATCAAACAATATTTTAAGATATGTAAGAGCATTGGTTAATTCTCAGGGAATAGCTGTAGAAAAGCTTTATAAAATTTTGGATAACGAAGCAGAGGTTGCTGAATTTACGGCTAAAAACTCACCTGATTTAATTAATATCAAATTAAAAGATTTAAATTTAAAAAGTGATGTATTAATCGCGGCATTAGTTCGCAACAAAAAAATTATAATCCCTTACGGAGATGATTGCATAAAAGAGGGAGACAAAGTAATAGTTGTAACTAAGACAGGATTTATTACGGATCTCAACGAAATATTAGAAGTACAACTACTATAACATCATAAAAAACAGCAACTTTGAACGGAGATAACTAATGAATTTTAATGTTTTGCTTAAAACAACAGGCACTGTTTTATTTTGGGAATCCATTTTAATGCTTCCCTCATTAATCATTGCAATTTGTGATGAAAGCTATGATATAAATGGATTTCTTATTTCAATTATAATTTCCGGCTCAATCGGTTTAATTTTAAAAAATATTAAAAGTGATGTTAATGATATGAGAAAAAGAGAAGGATATGCAACCGTTGCAATTTGTTGGTTAGTTATGTCAATAATGGGTGCAATGCCTTTTTATATAAGCGGTTCAATTCCATCCTATGTAGATGCACTGTTTGAAACAATATCGGGATTTACGACAACAGGTGCAAGTATATTGCGAAATATAGAAAGCATGCCAAGAGCTTTATTGTTTTGGAGAAGCTTCACTCATTGGATTGGCGGTATGGGTGTATTAGTTTTTACATTAGCGCTTATTCCTTCAATAGGAGGACGTACAGTATTCTTAATGCGTGCTGAAAGCTCAGGTCCTACTCCCGGAAAATTAGTTCCAAAGCTTTCAGAATCTTCAAAAATACTATATATAATTTATTCCGTTATGACTGCAATTCTGGTAATTCTTTTAATTATAGCCGGAATGCCTGTATTTGATTCATTTATACACGCATTTGGTACAGCCGGAACAGGCGGGTTTTCAAACAAGGCTTTAAGTATCGGTTATTATAACAATCCGTATGTAGATTGGATAATAACCATAGGAATGTTTTTGTTCGGTATAAATTTCACACTTTTTTTCTTAATCTTAAGAGGAGACTGGAAAAATATATTTAAAAATGAAGAATTTCGTCTTTATTGCTTTTATTTTTTATTAGGAATTATACTTATATTTCTGAATGTATTACCAAAATTCCAATTTAATTATTCTGAAGCAATAAGGCATTCTGCTTTTACAGTTTCATCTTTAGTGTCTACGACCGGCTATACAACTACAGATTTTAATTTATGGCCAATGTTTTCTAAATCAATTTTAATGACTTTAATGCTTTTCGGTTCATGTGCCGGCTCAACAGCAGGAGGAATGAAATCAATAAGAGTTTTGATATTATTTAAATCAATACTTTACGAAATTAAGCGTACCATTCACCCAAATTCTGTGCAAACAATAAAAATAAACAATAAATCTATAAATGATGATACATTAAAAAGCATTTTAATTTTCTTCTTTTCTTATATCATGATTATTATAATTGCCGTAATTTTAATATCGCTTGATAATTTTGACTTCACGACTACCTTTTCATCCGTATTGGCAATGGTTAGTAATATAGGTCCCGGACTTTCGTTAGTAGGACCTACGGGTAACTTTGCTGATTTTTCAAACTTTAGTAAAATTGTATTATCAGCCTGCATGATATTAGGAAGATTAGAAATAATGCCGGTTCTGATACTATTATCATCGGCAAACTGGAAAAGACACTGAAGTATCATCAGTCTAACTGAACGGCAACGATGCAGGCGGGCGTTTTCAGCAGCCTATAATGTTATATATTTCATCTATATCTATAGCTTTTCTAACACAGCCAGCCAATATATCATATTGGCTTTCTTTATATTTTTGTATATCGAAATTTTTTAATTCTTCTATTTCAACACCCTTGTGCTTGGCTAAAATATTTACCAACGTACTTGCTGCTGAAAAGCTGTCAAAAATACCATGAACATAGCTTCCGGCAACATTATTGTCAACACATCCGTCATTTTTACCATCAATGACAGTAAGCACTTCACCCGCTTTTATAACTGATTGACCCATGTGAATTTCATAACCCTTTATTTCAATACCGGACAGTTCACTGTAAAATCCTTTTATATCATTAAATTTACCTGTGGTTTGAACTGTAGTTTTCTCGGTCGAAAAATCAGTTGCTGTGTTTAAAAGCCCTAAGCCCTTAACTGACCCGCCGCCCTCAACATTTTCAGGATCATTTATTATTTCACCAAGCATCTGATAACCACCGCAAATACCAAAGACCGGATTGCCTGTCTTCGCATATCTTATAATTTTTGTTTCTAAACCGCTCTGCCTGAGCCACTTTAAATCTTCAATAGTATTTTTAGTGCCGGGTATAATTATAATATCGGGATTACCTAAATCTTTTACTCTCGATACGTATCTGACGGACACACCTTCAATCATAGAAAAAATATTGAAATCCGTAAAGTTAGATATACGCGGCAGCTTAACTACGGCTATATCTATTAAATTATAATCAGCGTTGTTTGTTAATCTTTCAGATAAGCTGTCTTCATCGTCTATATCCACATTTAAATAAGGAACAACTCCTAATACTTTTACATCAGTTATGTCCTCTAAGCTTTTCAAGCCGGGAGTCAACAAATCAACATCCCCTCTGAATTTATTTATAATAAAACCCTTTACTCTTTTCTTTTCTTCCTCATTAAACAAAAGCATGGTTCCCGCCAAGGAAGCAAACACTCCTCCCCTGTCTATATCTCCCACAATCACAACAGGGGCATCTGCCATTTCAGCCATACCCATATTTACAATATCCTGTTCTCTTAAGTTTATTTCAGCAGGGCTTCCTGCACCTTCTATAACTATGATATCATACTCTTCTGCTAACGAATCATAGGATTTCATAATATGCGGAATCATATATGCTTTGTAGCTGTAATATTCGCCTGCGGTCATATCCTTAAAAACCTTGCCGTTTAACACAATTTGCGAACCCCTTTCACCTGTCGGTTTAAGCAGTATAGGATTCATCCTTACATCCGGCTCTATGCCTGCCGCTTCCGCCTGCATAACCTGAGCCCTTCCCATTTCAAGCCCGTCCTTAGTTATATAAGAATTTAAAGCCATATTTTGTGACTTAAAGGGTGCAACCTTGTATCCGTCCTGTTTGAATATTCTGCAAAGAGCTGCTGTTATTAAGCTTTTACCTGCATTAGATGTTGTTCCTTGTACCATTATTACTTTTGCCATGATTCCCTCCATCATTTTTTATTACTGTTATTACATCCACTAAGCCACCTTCATGTCTACCGGTTACAGAGCTTGTCTGATGGTCAGATAAAACGGTTATTGCTGTGTTTTTTTCCGCATTCTCATATATCGCACTTAAAAATTCTCTGTCTATTCTTTCTATGAATTTTACTTTACTAAATATATCCTTCCTGTGGGATACTTCATCGGTTCCGTTTATGTGAACTATTACAATATCATGATTTTTAATTTCATTGAGCGCTGCTTCTGCTTTTTCATTCAAATCAGTATCCACATCAGCTGTAGAATGCTTTAATTCAGGTACTATAATGTCCATAAGCTTAGCAATCCCCTTAACAATTTCAGCCCCGCATATACATGAGCATGTCATTTTATGAAGTTCATAAAATGACGGTAGTTTTATCTTTTCAGAAGCTCCCCAAGGATAAAACATATATTCATCATCACCGGTAAAAAATCTGCTGTTCTCTATGAAATTCCTCAAAACATCAATTTTAATTATATCCTCTAAAAGAACATTCATGTTTTCGCCTATGTATTCGTGGGGAGGATAGTTATTAACAGATAATATTTCATCACATTTTTTAGCAACAATAATATTTCTGTAACTGCTTATATGGTGAAATCTGATTTTTTCGCTTATGCTCACTCTTTCAGCCGCATTTTTCATTTCATTATTATTTAAATTTCCTCCGTTAAAGGATTCTAATTTATTATTATTAACTTTAATCAAGTTGCACCTTAAAGCAATCTCATCATCATCTATGTTAATATCTGAAGCTAATGCTTCAATATAAGCTCTGTTTTGGGGAATAAATTCTTCCTTAACTCCAAGTATGGAAAGTATACAACCTAAACTGTCGGGTTTCCTGTCAGGGACACAAAATGATTTTTTCTCATATTTTCCTTGCTGTATAAACTCATCGATAGTTGGTGTGACTGCATATTGGAGTGGTGTCATAAATCCGAGGTCCTTCACCTTTTCTTCACTTAAGCCATCTAAAATAACCAATATTTGCTTCATCTGTTTATCATAATTCCTTTTAAAATTTCAATAAATAATTTATTCTCTTTTTCTGTTTTAACTGCAATTCTGTAATATTTATCGGATAAATTTTTGTAATTAGCGCAGCTTCTTATTAAAATTCCTTTTTTAATAAATTCTTCTTTTAAATCAATATCATCGTTGATTTTAAATAAAATATAATTTGCATATGACTCATAAGACGTTATATTCAGCTTTTTAATTTCATCAATTAAATACTTTCTTTGATTTCTTATAAATTCTATTGATTGTGATAAATAGTCCTTTTCATTAACTGCAGCTAAAGCCGCCTCTTGTGCAGGAACAGAAACATTCCATGGAGGGCCTGCCTTTTTTAAGTTATCTATGATTTTTTCATTTGAAGACATACAGTATCCAATACGTATGCCCGGTACTGCAAATATTTTTGTAAATGCCTTTAAAACTATTAGGTTATCATATTTTTTAAGCAAGTGACATACGCTGAATTTTTCTTTATCTTTAACGAAGTCCATGAAGCATTCATCTATCACAACAATTGTATCAGATAATTTACATTGTGCTATTATTTTTTCAAGCAAATTATTGTCGGTAATTTGACCTGTAGGATTATTTGGATTACATATGAAAACTACGTCAACTGTATTTATTTCATCAAATATACTTCTCGTTATATTAAAATTTTCGCTCTCATTTAAATAGTAATATTTTATGCTGCAATCAACAGTTTTCAATGCGGATTCATATTCACTGAACGTAGGAGCAGTTAATAAAGCGTAAGCAGGTTTTAAGCTTAGAGCAATTCTGAATATTACCTCGGCTGCACCATTAGATGGAAATATGTAACTGACCGGTACATTTTCATATACAGATATACCTTCAATTAACCTCCTGTAATGAATATCCGGATATCTGCTTGAATATTTAATGGAATTTATAATTGCTTTTTCAACACTTAACGGTATGCCAAGCGGATTGATGTTTGAAGAAAAATCTATTATACTGTTTTCATCGATGCCGGATATTTTTGCCGCTGCAAAAATATCGGCTCCATGCTTTTCACTTTTCACCTATCTTACCTCCATACAAATAACTATGGAGATCCATCGCTGCGGCGGATGACATATACTGTCATTCCGAGAGCTACTGCCCGAAGAATCTCATAAAAACATAATAATACCTAAAATCAAGCACAATATTGATGTTACATACATCAAATTATTTGCTCTTTTTATATCTTCTATTTCTACCTCTCTAATGTTATCACCGATGGTGGGTTTATGTACCAACACTCCGCCATAAAAGTTGTCACCACCAAGCATAATATTCAGGCTTCCCGCACAAACTGCTTCCGTTTGTGCCGAATTAGGGCTATTATGATTATATCTGTCTCGTTTGTAGATTTTGTACGCAGATTTATAATCCATTTTCAAAATCATAGAAGCCAATATCATTAAATATGCCGATATTCTTGATGGAATATAGTTAGCCACATCATCAGCTATCGCTGAAAATCTACCCATATTAATATACTTTTCATTTTTGTAGCCCACCATTGAGTCGAGGGTATTTATTGCTTTATACAAAAAGCCTAATGGCGCTCCGCCAAGTATGATAAACAGCATGGGTGCAATTACACCATCCGATGTGTTTTCCGCAACTGTTTCAACCGCAGCTCTTGATATTGAGGAAGTATCCAGATTTCCGGTATCTCTGCCCACTATGTATGACAAATACCTTCTTGCCTCAATTATATTATTGTTCTTCAATTGAATATAAACCTTCATACTTTCAACCTTTAAGCTCTTTGCAGCCAATATAAAGTAGATCATTACGCTTTCAACAATAATACCCAAAATATAACTAAATTTATATACAAAGAAAAGTATTATAAATGGTATCAGAAATGAAATTATCGCTACTGTTAACCAAAGTATAACACCTGCTTTTCTTTCATTATCACTATTCTTGCATTTATCCCTCAAATATCTTTCAACGCCGTAAATTATTTTACCGATTAATCTGATAGGATGAGGGGATCCGTGGGGATCACCGAAAATTAAATCCAGCAGATACCCTATAACTAATGTCAGCATGCAATGTTCACCTTTCGATTTAATCAAACGCAAAAAAATTATATCTTAATTAACAGTTACTTGTCAATTCAGTATATTTTTGTAATATTCAAAACCTGCTATCATAAGCTTTATTAAGAAAACAATTATGGGGGAAATATGGAAAAGATATTTAAAAGAACCAATATAGTATTTTCAATCGCCTTAATTATATCTTTGTTAATGTCGTTATTTACAAATTTATATATAACATCCGAAACCATAGATGCTACCGGAGCAGAACAGGTTGACAGAATAAAAATTCTGATTGATCCGGGGCATGGCGGTGTGGATCAAGGAACCAGCGGAGATACAGGAGTAACTGAAGCTCCCTTAAATTTAGTAATTTCAGAAAAGCTTATGAGTTTTTTAGAAGGATCCGGATTTGAAGTAGATATGACCAGATTCGAGGATGAAGGATTGTATTCTTTAAAATCAAAAACCATAAGAGAAAAGAAAAATGAAGATTTAACAAATCGTGTTAATATGATAAATGACTCTAATGCCGATTTAGTAGTTTCAATTCACTTGAATTCATTTCCCCAAAAACAATATTATGGTGCTCACGTATTCTATCAAAAAAACAGCCAGTTAGGCAAAATGGCTGCGGATATTTTGCAGGACTCTTTAAAAAACATATTAGATCCAAGCAACAATAGAGTTCCCCAGGTTAAAAAAGACATAAAAATTATGGATGATACAAATATTCCGGTTGTTTTAGTAGAATGCGGATTTTTGTCCAACAATGAAGAAGAGAAAAAATTAATCTCAGACGAATATCAGGAAAAAATTGCATGGTCAATATTTACGGGACTCATTAAATATTTTAATGAATTATAATAACGGGAAATAATTTTGTTGAAGTTAATATTATATCATATATAGAATAAATATAAGCGACAGGGAAATAAAAAGCAGGTTTTCTAATAAGGAAAATTCTGCTTTTTTAATACAAATATTGAAAAATGTATTAATAATTCAATTATTTGATAATTTTTGTTGAATAAATAATTATATTGTATTATAATCAAATTATATGTAGTTTAACGTTTGGAGGACTAATATGAATTTTGAAGAAGTTGAGTATTTCTTAGCCAATATTAAATCTGTTCTATCTTGTAAAATAATTACTGATTCAAATAATAATATTACCGAAATACATGTCCTATCTGACAGCAGCAGACATTCAAAACAAATTGTGAGGGATATTAGGACAGCCCTGCTTTCTCATTTTAATTTAGACATTGATTATAAAATTATAAGTGTGGCACAGGTTAACAAAAACATATCAATTAATTCTGATTTCCGCCTGTTGTATGAAGGCTATACCAATGAAACTTATGGTGAAAGAATTAAAATCATGTCTAAACTTACATGGGACGAAAAAGAATTTGTGGGTGAAGCAGAGGGTATAAGATCTGAAAAAAATACTCTTATGGTTGCAGCTTTATCAACATTAAATGCAATTAAAAAAGCTACTGAGCTTGACTGCTTTATTGTGGATGACATTCAAACTGCCAAAATATCGGGAAAAGATGTGTTGCTTTCTTCAATTACTTATTATGATAAGGGCAGAGAAATCCTACTAATAGGTTCTTCAATAATCATCAACAACAAAATTGACTCCACTATTAAAGCTACTCTTAATGCTATAAACAGAAAAATCTGTTTATTTATAAAAGAATGATGGGGCTGACTATAAAAATCATAAAACAAAAGAAAAAAAATTAGCGTAGCGAAACCTTCCTGTTCTTAATAGCGAACCGAGCAGAGACACTCTGTAGGAGGTTTCCAATGAAAAGAATAATGCCTATAATCGCTTCATTAGTAGCATTAGTTTTAGCAGCAGGTGCAAATTATAGCTGGCTATAATAACTAACAGATTGTCAGCCCTTCATTAATAAAGAGGTAAAATATGGTTAAAGTGTCAAGCAAAAAGAAAAGTAATAAAATACTATACTCATATATTTTATTTGTAGCATTACTGGCGATTTTAGTAATGCATTATTTAATTACTAATTTTGCCATAAGAGATTATACACTACTTCTACTTTTTTCAATTTTATCAGCAGTATCAGAAACCTTTTTAATACCATTACCAAAAGTAGGAGCCGTTTCAGTTAGTTTTGCTATCACTTTTTCTGCAATTTTATTAACAGATCCTTTGACCGCTGCTATTATAACTTCATTAGGTATACTATTTAGATGCCCCTATGTAGATGGCAAAGGAAGAGTACATTTATTTAATACACCTATTTATAAAACAGTATTTAATATAAGTCAATACATCATAAATGCAGGCGTTGCAGGTATTATATATGTTAATTTTCATGAAATCTTAAGATTTGGTTTTGAGTTTTATAATCCTATTGGCGGTACAATTGCATTAATGGTATATTTATTATTAAACTCATTTTTCATGGCAGCGTTAATGTCTATAATATTAGAAGAAAAATTAACTGCTGTATGGAGAAATTATTTATTAGGATTTATAAATATAATTTTAGTAAGCTTATTGGGAATTGTTCTTGCATTTTCATACGATAGTTACGATATAGGCGGAATCTTATTATTCTTCATACCATTATTGCTTGCAAGATATACCTTTAAATTGTACTTAGACATGAGGAAAAACTATTTTGAAACTATGAATGTGTTGGTACGAGCTATAGAAGCAAACGACCCGTATACAAGCGGTCATTCCTTGCGTGTAAGTATTTATTCGGAAGCAATTGCCAAGCAGTTAGGATTGCCTCAAAATAAGGTAGATATGATAAAAAGCGCAGCACTTTTACATGACATAGGAAAAATAGGAATAGATAAAAATATACTGAATAAAAACGGGAAATTAGAAAAAGAAGAATTTGATACTATAAAAGCTCATCCTCAGATTGGAGCTACGATTATATCCGATATGAGCTATTTATCAAACCTTTCAGATATAATAAAACATCACCATGAAAGAAATGACGGTAAAGGCTATCCTGACGGGTTGAGTCATAACAGTATACCGTTAGAAACATCCATACTTATAATTGCAGATTCTTTTGATGCAATGACTACGGACAGACCTTACAGGCATGCCTTGAGCTTAGAAGATGCACTTAACGAAGTAAAAGTAAATGCAGGTACGCAGTTTAATCCTGATATAGTTGATGATGCAATTATTGCCTTAAGAAAGGCATTCAATAATTTATCAGAATAGGTGCAGCATGATTCCGGAAATTATATTATTTTCTGTTTTATCAATTATTTTATTAATAATAAAAAACAAAAAAATTAAATTTAATGACTTTGAAATGGAAATTAAAGGTTATACAGTATTGATAATCATGGCAATAATTGAGATTACTGCTCAATTTTTATTTAAACGATATACCGATAATAATTTGCTTAGAATATTATCAATGCATTGGACAATCTACTTTGGATTATTCATTGTTTCAATTATTAACTTTGAAAAACAGTTTATGAAGCTTATGTTTTTGGGAATATTGATGAATTTTACAGCTATCATATTTAATGACTTTAAAATGCCTGTGTACGTTTCTGAAATATTGACAGACGTTGAAGCAAAAAAAATGTATCTTATGTCAGGACAGGATTTAATTCATTCCCTTCTTACCGAAGATACAAAATTTAAAATATTTTCTGACATTATTACTTTGCCGCCTCCTTATCCTTTTCCAAAGACAATCAGTATCGGTGATATATTCTTATTATTAGGGGGATTTGTTTTTTGGCAGAATGCATACCCTTCTATCAAACAGAAATAATACCATGAATTTACTACATAAAAAACCGGCACACCATAAGAGCGGCAAAAATCGATCCTACGTGAGCTATTAAGCCAACCTTGATTGTATGCCTTATATTTTTTATGCCAACTGCTCCGAAGTATACGGCGGTGGTGTAAAATATAGTTTCTGATGAACCCATTAACACAGATGCACTTCTTCCTATGTAAGAATCCGGTCCGTAATTGTCAAGTATTGATTGAAAAACTCCAAGGGACCCTCCCCCTGACAACGGTTTAACTATTGATAAGGATAACAATTCAGGCGGAAAACCTAAAACATTGGTTACAGGTGTTAAAATTCTTACTATAAAAGCTTCGGCTCCGGAATGAATAAACATATTTATAGCAAAAATTACAGCCAATATATAGGGAAATATTTTAAGTGCTGCTTTTGCTCCTTCCATGGCTCCGTCTATGAATGCACCATATATGTCGACCTTTTGAATTATACCGTAAAACAAAATGCCGCCTATAACAACCGGCAGTATCAAATCAGATAAACTCATTTAATTTCTTTCCTTTCATAATATTTTGCAAAAATAATCGCTACAGCAGTAGAAAATGTAGTAGCAATTAAGGTTGGAACCAAAATGTCTCCGGGTGAGCCTGCTCCCGCATCTGCTCTTAATTTTATTACGTTTAAAGGAATGAGCTGAATTGAAGATACATTAATTATTAAAAACATACACATGGCATTATTGGCTGTGGATTTATCCTTGTTTGTAAGCTGCATTTCATTCATTGCCTTTAATCCAAACGCAGTTGCCGAATTGCCTATCCCTAAAATATTGGCAGCTATAGTCATAATAATTGCATTTACAGCCTTTGTATTATTCTCTACTTCTTTAAACAAAAATTTAATTGCAGGCTTTATCACTGTGGCTAACTTATTCAATATTCCCGATTTTTCAACTATCGACATTAAACCGGTCCAAAAAGCCATGACCGGTATTAATTTAATTATTAATTCAACTGATTGCTGCAAATCGAAAAAAAGGACATTTGCAACAGTTTCCGGTTTACCGTTAGCAAACGAAAATATAAAACCGAGACCTATAAGAAATATCCATACATTTTTCATAAAATCCCCCCCAATACAAAAAAACATATTATTAAATAATATGTCTTTAATATCATAAATATATCTTTTAATTACTTTGTTAAATTTACCTCGTTATTTATTCTTTCAACCTGAATTTCCAATACTCTCTTTGCTTCGGCTTTAGTTACGGTAATATCCAGGTTCTTGTATACTATCCTGCCTCCTGCCTCCGGTATTTCTTCAAACAGCATTGTTATCCAACCGTTAACGGTTGTAACGTCAAGCTCCTCATCCGGTTCAATACCAAACAGCTCGAACATGTCATCAATATCCGCATTGCATGAAATAAGGAATTTATCTTCTCCTATTTTCTTAAACCATTCAAATACTTCGTCATGTTCATCCCAGATTTCGCCGACTAATTCTTCTATTATATCTTCCATCGTTACAAGACCTTCGGTTCCGCCATATTCGTCTATTACAACGGCCATATGCGCCTTTGACAGCTGAAGATCTTTTAACAGCTCGGAAATTTTCTTGTTAGGTGTAACGTATAGTATCTTTGAAATCAACTTTTTAATATCTTTTTCTTTCCTGTTTAATGCCTGATAGAAATCCTTTTCGTGCAGCACTCCGATTATGTTGTCCATATCTCCCTTGAATACAGGCAATCTCGAATATCCGCTTATCAGGAATTTTTCTCTTATTTCCTCTAAACTTTCATCCTCATCTATACCTACGATATCAATTCTTGGTGTATAGATATCTTCAACAACTGTTTCACTGAATTCTATTGCAGACCTTATTAAATCGCTTTCGTTTTTATTGATAACACCTTCATTTTCAACTTCATCAATCATTGTTATAAGTTCATCCTCAGTCATGGATGGCTGAACTTCGGTTTTAAAAAATTTATAAAAAACCGACTTTAATGAAGTGAGTATAAAGTTACCCGGCGTACATAAAAATACTAAAAGCTTTAAAAGAGGTGCCAAAAATACAGCATGCTTTTCCGGTGAAAATTTAGCTAATCCTTTAGCAGGAATTTCCACAAAAAATAAAATCGTTAAAACAGCTATTGCAGTTGCTAAAAAAACACTTAAATAATTTGACAGAATATATATTTCCAATGATGCAGCAGTAATTTTTAATATAGTTCCTACAATCAGAATTGTTGACATTAAATTCTCATAATTATCATCTAATTCCAAAACTAAATTTTTATTGCCATTACTGGATATATTCTTCAATCTTGTCTTGTTAAAATTAACAAATGCAGCCTCAGAAGCTGAAAGTACCGCAGAAAATAAAATCAATAAAATTAATATCGTGACTTGACTTATGACGTCATCGTCCATTTTTGTATTTCACTCCCAATTAATTATAGTATATAAACAGTATATCCTATGAAATATCAAGTGTCAACAACATTTAACACGATGACTTGTCTTTAAGATCACATATCGTGCATAAGAATAAAAATATTTTATTAAGCAATAATAATCATACCTTCTTATAAAGACAGAATGTAGAAAATCGCTTTATTACTTGAAAATTAAACGAATGTTAAGAATTTATTAATTGTTTTCTTGTATAAAAATGGTATACTGACTAATTGTAGAGTACAAAATTGGAGGTATTGATTTGTTATCGTTTATTAGTATATTTAACTTAATCATATTTATATTATTTACAGGATTTTATTTTTATCAATTTTATTATATTATAGTAGGTTTATTCAGAAAAAGTAAGGTATTAACTGCTAAGGTAAATCATAGATACGCAGTTGTCATTGCTGCAAGAAATGAAAGTGCTGTAATCAGTCAATTAATCAACAGTATAAAAAAACAAAAATATCCGTCGGAATTAATAGATATTTATGTTGTAGCAGACAATTGCACCGACAATACGGCCCAAGTGGCAAAAGATTCCGGAGCCTATGTGTTTGAAAGATTTAACAGACAATATGTAGGAAAGGGTTATGCTTTAGATTATGCTTTTAAAACTATAATTAACAGCAATGAAAAATATGAAGGATACTTTATATTTGATGCTGATAATTTATTGGACGAAAACTATATAGCTGAAATGAACAAGGTATTTGATAATGGATATAAAGTAGTTACAAGCTACAGAAATTCAAAAAATTATGATACGAATTGGCTTTCGGCAGGTTATTCATTATGGTTTTTAAGAGAAGCCAAATATTTAAACAATTCAAGAATGATATTGAATACAGGATGTGCGATATCAGGAACCGGATTTATGGTAAGTGATGAAATTATAAGAAAAAATAACGGCTGGAAACATCACTTATTAACAGAAGACATAGAATTTTCAGTTGATAATGCAATACATGGTGAAAAAATCGGTTATTGCGGTTCAGCAGTATTATATGACGAACAGCCCTACCTGTTTGAACAATCATGGCATCAAAGACTGCGCTGGGCAAAGGGATTTTATCAGGTATTTGCCAAATACGGCAAAGATTTGTTCAAATGTGCATTTTTTAAGAAAAGCTTCTATTGCTACGATATGTTGGTTACAATATCACCGGCATTATTTTTATCACTGTTGAGTGTAAGTATCAATACGGTATTTTTAACAATAGGTATAATTAACATTGAGATATATCCTGAAATTATCAGAGAAACATCATTCTCAATTTTGATGTCCTTTGTTAATTCATATTCGGTATTATTTGCAATCGGTCTGATAACAACAATTTCAGAATGGAAACAAATTAATTCAACTACGTGGAAAAGAATAAAATACATGTTTACATTCCCGATATTTATTTTTACTTATATTCCTATTTCAATTGTTGCATTGTTTAGAAAAATTGAGTGGAAGCCGATTACTCACAGCATCGTTAAATCAATAGAAGAAGTAAGACAGTAAATAACATAAGTTTTAGTTTTATACAAATTATATATTGATTCTATCCAAAATTAAAAATAAGCGCAAAGTTATCGAGTTAAGGAAGGTCACAAGTTCCTTAACTCCCTTTATATTACATAAGCTCAATTCAAGATAACATTTAGTCTTGTATTTTACTTTTCTCTATTTCCATGATATATTCTTTAAAATACAATCCAATTTCAATTAACCGTTCATCACTTAATTCGATAACTTTTTCATTATACTGAATAGAATCAGGATTAATATATTCAGGAGTAAGCTCTGCAGCCTCAGCATAGTTTGGTGCCGGTGTAAACTCTTTTTCGATAATTTTATTTGTATCAAGGTCCATTTTAAAACGAACATCAGGACCAGTAATAGATCCGGTAGCAGGAACAAGCCCTGTATGTGTAGTTATATAAAAATCCAAAATATTTTCATTCGTGCTTTCATTTGATATTATACTTACACCACCTTCATTGCGATATCCAAATTCTTCTATACCGAAAATTGATAATATGTATGGAGGATAAATATGTTAATTGCAAAGAAAAAGAAAATATCAATCCTATTTTTAGTTGTGGCAGTATGTATAACAATTTTTTCATTGACTGCCTATGCTGCAGAAAGCAGTATTGTCTATCCACAGGCAAGCGAATATATTCGTTCCACAAGTGTCGTTTTGAAATCGGAAGGCTCAAACGGCAAGCTTCTGTCTGAAAATAAAATCGGAGCAACTGGGATAGTTGACAAGCTTAGGGATTAAAACATTGGAAATACAGACTAAGGTTAACGGATATTGGATAAAATATGAAACCATAATAAATAATTCCTACAAATATGATGCAGCCACATTTATATACGATTTTTATTACTATGGTAACCCCGGAACAGAATACCGCACATATGTTGAATTTTATGTAGAGGATGATGGTGGCTCCGAAACTAAAATTGTTACCTCATTACCTGTGACTGCAAAATAATATTTCAGATACATATTCTCCGTTCTTTTTCTCCATGCATTATAAACACGAGTATAATAATTATGAGTATACTACTATGGGGACAGACTTTGCAGTGAAGATAATCATATCACTGCAAGGTCTGTCCCCATAATGCCTTTATTTATTTAAACGTATTCTTTTTCTACATAGGCGCTTGTTGTGGCTCTCAGAAGTGATGAGTAAGCTAATTTAAACTTCACAATATCGCCAACCTTGTAATCGTACTCCGTGTTGTTCACATTTAAAATTAAATGATCAGAGCTTGCGCCTAAAATTAATATGTCAGGGTCTACAGGATGCAGGTTGTCAGGATCTACATCCTGTCTTCCTACTGCTATTATGGCTCTTTTTATTACGCCTAAATCCTCATAAACCGGTTTATTGCCGAAGGCATCTACCCCTGTCTCTCCAACCGGCACAGATTGTTTTTCTTTTAATTCTATTATTTCTGCTTCCAATGTAAATGCATCATCATAAAAGCCGTCAAGCATTTGACTGTATGCGGTTTCATCGCCCAGTAAAAATGCTTCCCCAACTCTAAGGTTGTTAATTTCTTTCGGAAGTTCATTTTTGCCTATTAAATAAACAGAGCTTGAATTTCCGCCTGAAATCATTTGTAACCTTATATTGAACTTCTTCTCAATTTTATTCGCAATATCAACAAGTATCGAAAGATTTTCTTTTTTAGGTATTACCGCCCCGTAACAAGTGAGGTTAACACCTAATCCGAATAGCTCAATATTATTCAGCTTAAGTATTTCTTCAACCGCATGATGAATTTCATCTTCATTTTTAAAGAAAATACCTTCTCTTAAATCGCCTAAATCGATCATAAGAAGTATTTTATGCTTCTTATTTAATCTGCCTGCTGCATCGTCTAACTTTTTGATTGTTTCTGTTTCAGAGTTTAAGGATATATCTGAATAACGGATTACATCTTCAGCTTCTGAAATCATAGGCAGACGCAAAAGAACTCTTTCCTTTGTTGTTCCTTCATACTTCTTAAGGTTTTGTATTCTTGAGTCAGCAAGATAATCAATGTCTGATTCTTCAAGCAGATTATATATTTCCATGTCGGCACAATAACCCTTGGTAACTATCATTAAGGAGCATCCTGAACCTTTTACCATTTCAATTGTTTTATTAAGATTATTTTTTACTTTGTTTAAATCAATCACTAATTTAGGATACATTTTATTCTCCTATTCTTAAGCTTTTTTTCATTAATAATAAAGCGTCATCGTGATAGCTTTTCGATAAAACCCCCAATGAAGACAATATATAATCTTCATCTATCAGGACCATGGCCGTTTCGGACGGATATAATTCCTGTTCCTTGCCGTGGTTTTTAACCTTTTCCAAGATTTTCATTTTGTTTGGTAATCTTGTTAAAGCTCCGCCTGTACCGATGATGTATTTGACAGCGGTTAAATCCTTTCCTTCCGCTACGGTTTTTTTACCTGAAGCAGTATAGAAATATCTCAAATGACCTGCATGCCTTTCTAAGGATGTTAAAACAGCTTCTGTTGTAATTCGTTCTACAAATTCTTTTTCTCTTTCTGTAACGGGAATAGGTTTGTAATCGGATAAAATTTCATCTGTGTCAGGAAATTCCTTTCTGAGATTATCAATTCCGATTTTTTCAACAACGTGATTTACATTGACATAGACACCGAGATCCCCTTCCACAGTTCTTTTGGCTTCCGGTTCCGGACTTAAAAGAATTAAATTTATTTCTTCCGAACCATTAGTCACCGAATGAACATCAGTTGTTGCTCCGCCCACATCAAATACAATTAAATCTCCCAACTCTTCCTTTAATACCTTGGCTGCCTCCATTACCGCCCCCGGTGTGGGAATTATGGGTCCCTTTACAAGCTCTCTTACCTTAGACATACCTGCAGCATGAATTATATGCTCCTCGAAAGCATCCTGAATAATCTTACGGGTTGGCTCGACAACCAAGGTGTCTATTTTCGGATATACATTTTCTACTATATAAACCTGATTGCCGGCTTCCTCGCACATCAATCGTACTTCTTCCTGGTTTTCAATATTGCCTGCATAAATTATAGGGATATTTAAACCCATGGAAAGAATCATTTCTAAATTATGAAGTGCGGTATCTCTTTCACCGTAATCGACACCACCTGCAACAAGGATTATATTAGGCATAATTTCCTGGACTTTTTTTAAATCTGTTCTTCTCATTTTGCCTGAGGTTATCATTTTAATAATTCCTCCGGCTCCTAAAGCAGCTTCCTTAGCTGCTCTTACGGTCATATCATAAACAAGACCATGAACGGTCATTTTCAAACCGCCTGCAGCACTACTTGTAGCCAACATATCATCCCATGTTAATTCATCTGCATGCAAATTATTCTTCAAGTCATCTATGGCTCCCTTGAGTCCAACAGTAACATCGCCTTGAAGCACAGACGTAGCAGCTTGCCCCTGCCCTACAAACGCAGGACAGGAGGTGCCAATGCCATTAAAGGCATTTACTACTGTAGTGGTGCTGCCTATTTCAGCTACCAATACATTAATTTTCATTATTTATTTAATTCCCTTCTTCTTTTTACTAAGAAACTTGCCGCATCAATACCGTGGCTTCCTCTTCCGAAACCTGCATCAAGACCTGCCTCGATTGCTATTTCATTAGATACCTGAGTACCTCCGCAAATTATCATAATCTTATCTCTGATACCCTTTTCTACACATAAATCATGAATTTTCTTCATGTTTTTAACATGGACATCATCATGAGTTATAATTGTACTGACTAAAATTGCATCTGCATTAGTTTCAATAGCCGCATCAACTAACTTTTCAACAGGGCATGAAGTTCCAAGATATTCGTATTTAATACCAAAACCTTCAATACCACCATGTTTGATATCCAAGGTTTCTTTTAAACCAACCGAGTGTTCGTCTTCTCCGACAGTTGCTGCAACAACAAACATAGGTTTATTTTGTATGTCTTCTCTTATTTCTGCTTCAGACAATACTTCGATTTTTTCAGGAATTACTAATTCATTAACATCTATATCAAAGTTAACTCTTCCCTTAATTTCGCAGTAAGTACCTTCTGACGGATGCATGCATTGCTTATGAACAACAGTTACATCCTCAAGACCCATTTTTTCACCGCATTTGATAGCGGCAAATTCTGCAGTTCTTTCATCTAACGGTAAGAAGATTGATAACAATACTGTTCCGTCTGCTCTCCATTCAACCTCAGGTTTAACAAGATTAGTGTCATAGTATTTTTTAGTTTCTTCCAATCTTACGTTAACATTATCATTTTCGTCTAATTCATCAATATATTGAATCTTTGAACGATCTTCAAATGTGTCTCCGCCTATTGCATCACTTGCTTTTTCAAATTCTGCAGGAATGTTGTTGTATCCATAGTGAACTGAAACAGGAGCAAAGTAATCTTCGTCTCTTTCATATATGAATCCGTATCCGATACCGCCTTCGATTTCTCTTGCAATACCGTCTCCGTTTCTTTCAGGATATTTACCGCTGTCTACAAAGAAACCCTGTTCAACAGCTTTGAAAAAGCCGCCTACTTCAAGCATTTCTTCCATAAACAATATTGCTCTTTCCTTAAGCTCTCTGACTTCCTTACCTAAAGAACCTTCTCTGTCAAGCTTAACCATTTCTCTTAAGCCGTCCATACCTGTAAGAGATTGTTTAGCAGTCATAATACCTGCTATGTTGTTATAATGCCAAGGCACGTTTCTTCCTTCGTCAGGAGTGATTGTTGACTGAATATCGGCACTTGTCAATCTCGAAATCATCATGTTAAGCGTATGAGTAACAGCTGCTTCACGAGTATCTGATTCCATATACTTAGTATTTTGTTGTGCTCTCATTTTATACTCTCTGAACAAATCGCGAAGAGCAACTGCATAAGGTAAGTCTAACCTCATACATGGCGCCGGCGGAGCTGTAGGCGGAACCGTTGAAAGTGCTATATTTTCAGGTTTGATACCTACTTTTCTTGAGAATATGGAGTTAATGGCATGCTGAACCATTAATTCAGGCATAACCTTCCAAGCTTTCATTGCTGTAGCATTGGCATTGTGAGCTCCGTCTATCTGAAGCATTCCGGACCATGCCATTATTTTCTTTGCCTCACATGCATCAACAAAGCTTCTGACCATATTAACGTTTCTGTACAATACATTGTATTGCGGGTCTTGGTGAGCGCCGTTAACGCCCTCTTCAGCAAACATAACAGCTATATCAGGACCTGCAACTCCGGAAATATATGAGTGGAAATTAATCGGACGACCAACTTCATCTTCTATCATATCACAGGCTTTTCTGGAAGCTCTTACTTGTTTTCTTGTAACCATGATACCGCCGATACCTTGGTTTGTACCTTCTAACAGCGAGTCAATATGTGATTGACCTGCCGTTCTTATAACCATTATGTGATCTGCGCCGTGCCATGCAGCCATACGCATTCTTCTTATATCATCTTCAAATCTGCCTGAAGCAATTTCTGTTGTAATTACACAGTCAGGTTGAGGGTCTATATATCCGAATCCTCTGCTGCCCGGTAACGGAACAGAATTTGCTAATGGCTTTGATGCTTCATGATATTCGAAATCACCGACTGTTCTGTCCTCATTTCTTTCATCTCTCCAATGCCATCCGCGTCTTCTTGGTTCATATTTATCTAAATCTTTTAATAACTCTTTTATATCTATCTTCTTGTTTGGATCAAGCTTCATCTTTCATACCCTCCTTAAAATAATGTGTCAACGTCTTCCCAATGTCTTCCGTTTGCAAGTTCAAGTCCTGCTTCGCGTACTGAGCATCCTAATTTCTCAGATAATCTCCATACAACATTTCCCGCACCCTTGCCCATTAAACCTTTATTCATTACACCTTCGATGATTGGTTTAACTTCTAAACTTGAGAATCCCATTCTTAAAAGAATACTTCTTTCAACTGATGGAGTTGTATTCTTTTTACCTAATTCTAATAGGGGGTCAACTATTTGCTCTGCTAAATTCCAAAATCTATCATATAATTCTTCATCTGAAAGATTTGCCAAGTGAGCTCTTCTTTGCTCAAAATCATCAGCTCTTTTCATTTTTATGCTCCTCCTGAAATATCAAATTTGCAAATAGGCGTATTTAAATACGCCTTTTGCAATATGGTTTTAATTGTTTATTTTAAAGATTTCAATACATTTTTTACAAATTCAAT
>NZ_DAMASY010000013.1:0-105569 GCF_032080165.1 Sedimentibacter sp. | reverse complement strand
ATATTGACCTAGTTTTCGATGAGCCAGCTGACCTATTTTTAGATTAGCATAAACATTGTTATGGTAAATTTCATTTTATCTGATAAATACCAATATCCTTCATATTTATAAACATTTTCTTTTTCCGGTTCAATAAAATTTTTATGGGGGAAATAAATAAATTTACCGCTTTTTCTAACAACCAATATGCCGTACTCATCATTTTCAATAATCGTATTTAAAGATAAATACAGATTTTTTAGATAAGCACCATAAGGTCCGGCAACCGCGGAATGCTTTCCCGGATATCCTTTTTCGGCATAATTACTGATTAAATTAAAACAATTGATATATATAATATATATGATAATTACTGATATTATGGATATTGACAGCTTTATTTTCGTTGAATTCTTTTTCATGTTATTATTTGCTCCTACAAGATATTATCCGTATTCAACGGAAACGGGCTTTATTCATATTTCAATTCATAAAAATTCAATTCATTAGCATATGGCAAGGTTTTTGCCCAGTTTATAAAGTCTGTATTCCATTCGGTCAACTGATGATGACTCCTGCTGGCTGCCATATGTCTGATGCTTGCATAATTTAAAGTAACCGTTCTTTTCTGAAAAAATCCTTCCGGTAACATTTGCTTCATAATTCTTTTATTCCGTCGGATTCAAACATTTCCTTAATCATCGGATAAGCTGTTAATTTGTGCATGGTTGAGCTGCTGTTTGCAGTTGTCCCTATTTTATATGTATCGAATTCAGACCACCAATACCGGGGAGCCGTTATATCAACACTGACAAATATTTGTCTCATATATTTAGAATGTGTACTTCCGCCCTTAATCATTCTTTGCGCCAAGTTCAAATCATTTTTACCTATTTCATAAAAAGGTTTATCACAACTATCATGTATATAGCGGCTATCAGATAAATGCCAGCTATCCTTTGGATTCCTCAGTCCTCTTAACGCACCTTCAAAATTAAATACTTCTGTATTTTCAAACCTCATACCTGCATTCTCCTTATGAATATGTATCATCATTATATCAAATAACGTTTATAATTTCTATAAATTTATAAAATAGGTTTACACTTATAAAATGAAATTGTTCTTATAGAAATTAATAGAAGATTTATCATAGCATGAAATTTTATAACCATAAATTCTAATTTGAGTGATAAGTTTGAATATTTCAGAAGATATTAAATCTGATATAAGTGAAATTAAAAATGAATTAGAAAAATTAATTTGTAAAACAGGTATACATTTTGTTTTAAAAAGTTGACTTTATATTATGAGAAGCTAAATAAGAATATGCTTTTTAGTATAACAAAAGGAGGTAAAAAAAATGGCATGGACAAAAGTTCAGACAGTAGATGTTTATTATACTTACAATCAGCTTTGTGATATTCTTAATGAACATGCATATGGGTTTGTATTTAGTCAGTTGTCCGATATTTTTTTGGAAGACGCTAAAGAAGCAGCTAAAGATGCAATTATTGCAAAGGTAGGAAGCGCTGCATTTACTAAATTATTATCAAAAATAAGTTTGGTATTAACTGTTAGAGACATAGTAAGTTTCATTGATGGAGTTGTAGATTTTATTCAATTATACAATGCAGCATTGTATTTGGAAGCGGTTAATCTGCAGGGAGCAGTAAGATTTAGGACAATAATATATGAAGATGTAGGAGGTCCAAACGAGGGGTTATATTTCCCGGGCGAAACATCAGTAACTTATAATATTAACTACTAACAAAAAAACTGTCTATATAAAGATATATGCTTTTATAGACAGTTTTTTCATTACTTTCTTATAACTTCGTAATGTATTTTTATCCTATCAAGTTTCGAAAATATTATTTCATCATTATTATCAGTTTCAACAGTATATGTATACTCAATATGCCTATATTCTTTAGCATTTAGTTTATAACTTTCAGTAATAATATTCTTAGGAATTAAATTATAATAAGGATACCATTCCTCATCTTTTTCTTCTCTCAAGAAATGTAATTTTAAATTAATTGATTTGTTTCGCTTATTTTTAATACCTATTCTAAATACTATATTTTTTATATTAGCATTGTTTTTGTCGGGAGTAACTAAGTCTACACTCCCCTTTTCTAATTTCACAGGTTTAAAATAATCGTAGACAGCAAATATAGCTAACATTATTCCTATAATTATAATAAGTATTTTATTTCTATAAATCATCGTTAATACTCCTTTTCATTTATTTATCATGTCTTATGATTTTCAATTTTCATTTTGAACTAAAAAATTCAGAAATTCTTTTTTATATACGCGCCCTATTGGTACCTTTTCACCCGTGTGAAATAGTTCCACTTCTTTTGCCGATATTGATTTGATTTTCGATTTATTAATAATAAAACCCTTGTGACATCTTAAGTATAAACTCATATCAATAGTGTCCATAAGTTCTTTAAAAGTCATACGGATTCGTTCTGTTTTTTGGTTTATCATATAAATATTGATATAATTCGATTCTTTTTCAAAATACAAAATATCCTTATTCATAATTTTTATTTTCTTATTATTTTTATTTATTGTAATAAAGCTGTTTTCATTATTATACAACATATCCTTTTCAATTTTTTCAAAGGCTTTCATTAATGTTAAAGTTAGCTTTGTTTTTTCAATTGGTTTAATTAAATATTGAAACGCAAATTGTTCAAATGCTTTAGTAGTATATTCTGTAAATGATGTAACATATATTATTATGGCATTTGGGTCAATTTCAAGTATTTTACCTGCTATTTCTGTACCACTTATTTCAGGCATATTAATATCCATAAAAATTATGTCATATTTATGTTTAGAGTACAATTCAATTACTTCAGCACCTGATGCTGTTTTATGGCATATATAGGATATGTCATTATCCTTTAATATGCTATTTATATTCTCTTCCAAAACATATAAATGTTCTTCCATATCATCGCATAGCAAGAATCTGTATTCCAAATGTATCCCCCCTTGTAATAAAAATACATCAACACTCGAAATAACAATCTTTATATAGCTATCAAATAAAATACGTCTTAAAATATAAGACGTATTTTTGATATAAATAGTTCCATTAAAATAATACTTCTATACATGTTTTAATTTATAAATTAATTAACTTTTTATATTAAATTACTTATAATGTTGTTTATATAATTAACTGTGCTGTTTATAACCTACATATTGAATTATATTATTCAATTGGATAAAATTAATAAAATGCTACAAGTTTATTCAAAGGAAATGGAAGTATTATGATCAAAAATATCTTATTTCAATTAAACATTAATACTTATTGTCAAATGGCTATGCCTTTATATGCATTTAAGCCCGGTTAAATAATTCTATTATACTTGACAATATTCTAATCTTATATTTAGCAAATAAAAAGATGCATATAACGGCTTAATGCAGATGAAGCATGAAACCTTAGTATGTGTCTTTTTTATGCGCAAAATTTAATTATACCCCCTTGTAAAAATTTTTGGGACAGGTTTACAGATTACCTTTTCAACTTGTCCTTAATATTCAAGCGATTTTTACAAGGAGGTAATAAGATGGAATTATATTTGCTTTTTCGAGCCGCTCAATCGGGAGACGAAGAATCAATATTAAAGCTTTATGATAAGTTTTTGCCAAAAATAAAGAAGTGCGGCAGAAATTTGAATTATGAAACTGCGGAAACGGACATTGTAATACTATTCTTGGAGTTTATAAAAAACACTGATTTTAGTGCTTTAAATTCTAAATGTGACGGTGTAGTAGTAAATTATACTAACAAGTTTTTTATTAACGCATATTTAAATTTATTAAAAACCCACAAATCTAAAATTCAATACGTTTATTTAGATGATGAAAACACTTTTATAAATGATGTCCCTTACTATGATGAAATAGACGATTTAGAGAATGCTTACCTTTCATACTTAACCGAGCTCCAGAAAAAGATAATTATTTTAAAATATGTATACGGATATTCTGATAATGAAATAGCAAACAGCTTGCGAATTTCGAGACAAGCTGTTAACAGGGCAAAAAATAGGGGACTAAATGCTATTAAAGAGGCAATTGGTGATTTTGAAATTAAAACAGGAGGACGATACCATGGAAGATAAAATAATAGAAATTGCATCAACTCAAGGGTTTTGGGCTTTATTGTCAGTAATGATGATATTGTATATTATCAAAACTCAAGAAAAAAGAGATCTCAGGCAGGAAGAAAGAGAAAAAAGTTATCAAAATATCATTTCTTCACTTACCGACAAGCTTAAAGTGGTTGAAGCTATAAAAGATGATGTTACACAAATTAAAGGTCTATTGAGCAAATAGAAAATTTATTAGAAAGTTTTATAAAAAATCGTCTAATATCGTCTAATAAAGATATGCTCCTCTTATGGTAGACAGTGGAAAATAAAAACTGTTTATTGTAAGGAGGAGCATATTTAATTTTGTATTAAGTTTATCTTTAGAATGTTATTTTAAGTAATATTTTTGGAACAATTATCATTGACAATATCATACTTCATCCGTATAATACGCGTGAATTTAAGATAAATGCGTTTGATTAACCAAATGGTTAATCAAAATGACGGAATGGAGGATGGAATGAACCTGAAGGTTTTATACGGAACAATGAAAAAGGACCTGCTGATAAAGTACAGGGCGTATCCGGTACATTTCTTTGTGGGTAATACGCTGACCGGATTATATACGGTGCTTGGAGCATGGATGATGTGGAAGCTTTTGTTTGAAGGGAACATGTCGTCGGATTTCAGCAGGTTTACCGGGACAGGAGATTATATAAGCTATGTTGTGGTGGGAAGCCTGACGTACTTGTTCGTCGTGAGGACATGCCTCAACGTAAGCAGGAGTTTGATTACAGAATTAAGGGAAGGTACTCTTGAGAGTCTGATGCTTGCACCGTTCAGAAGAACAGAATATTTTCTTGGGAACATGCTTGTTCAGACTGTGACCACATCCATGGAAATAATAGTTTCTCTCATTATTGCAATACCATTTGGTATAGATTTAAGCCGTGCGAATATGGGAGCGTTCCTGATTGCTTTCATAGTATCGCTTTATGCCTTTTTTGGAGTGTCCATGGTACTTGGGAGCATAATGCTTTATACGAGGGATACTTATATATCTCAAAACACTCTGTTTGCATTTTTGTTTTTAGTGTGCGGAATTTCTTTTCCGGTTCAGTACTTGCCGGAATGGCTCAGGGCTATTGCAGAGTTTATACCCGTTACCGAAGCGGTTAATCTTATACGCAGCACACTTTTATCAGGCAGGGGTATAAGTGAACAGATGTCATCGGTGCAGCATATTTTACTGCTGGGAACCGTATATGTTGTTGTTGGATTTATGCAAATGAAAAGGTGCGAAGAAATTGCGCTTGAAAAAATAAACGGATAGGAGCAGGACATGATTATAGCGGAGCATTTGAAGAAAACATATATAATTAAGCAAGGAAAGGGATTATTCAGAGAAAAACAGGAGATACAGGCAGTCAGGGACATATCCCTGCAGATTGAAAAAGGAAAAATAGTAGGGCTTTTGGGAATAAACGGTGCCGGAAAAACAACCACCATAAAAATGCTGACCACATTGCTGTCACCAACAGAGGGGAGCTATTTTCTGGATGATATAGATGCAGTGAAATATCCTGTTGAAATAAAAAAGAGGATTAATATGATTGCCGGCGGAGAGAGAATGATATACTGGCGTCTGACGGCTTATGAAAATCTGTGGTATTACGGACAAATATACAATGTCTCAAACAATGTACTTAAGGAAAGAATTGATAATCTGCTTAAGCTGGTGGGGCTTGAGAATAAAAAGGACGTGCCTGTCGAAACATTTTCTAAGGGTATGAAGCAAAGATTACAGATAGCACGGGGACTAATAAACGACCCGCAATATTTATTTCTTGACGAGCCTACAATAGGGCTGGATGCGGTTGTGTCAAAGGAGCTGAGAAGCCACATCAAGCACCTTGCAAAGGAGCAAAGCAAGGGCATTCTTATAACCTCTCATTATATGGGTGAAATAGAGGAGCTGTGCGACTATATTTATATAATGAGTGACGGT
The DNA here is from genome assembly GCF_032080165.1 of Sedimentibacter sp. Classification (GTDB taxonomy): domain Bacteria; phylum Bacillota; class Clostridia; order Tissierellales; family Sedimentibacteraceae; genus Sedimentibacter. The sequence continues at coordinate 99,452 of NZ_DAMASY010000013.1, read as the reverse complement.
TTTTTGATAAAGCAGGGTACTGTCAAAGAGCTTACGTCAGAAACCTTTAACAGAAAAAATTATGTATTAAGATTGGATAAGCATTGCAAGGAAATTACAGAACGTATTTGTGGCAGGTTGAAATCCGTTGATGCAACTGTTGAGGTAAAGGATGAAAATGATGCAATATACATCAACAGCAGAGAAAATATATCCATGGAATTATCAAGGGCGTGTACGGAAGCAGGTTTGTATATAAGGGAAATGTATGAAAAGGAACCGCAGCTTGAGGATGCAATAATTCGTCTTTCGAAGGAGGCGCATCATGAGGTCGTTTGTTAAGGCACTTGCTGCTGAAATGAGGAAGCAGCATAAAAATTATTTTCACAGCAGGATGATCTATGTATCATTGTTCGTATGGCCCTTTTTAAATTTCATAACAACGTATTACAGCTTCAAGGTTTTTGATATTGAAAAAAGCAAAATAGCTTACATTACAGCAGAAAATATGGTAGTATATTTATTGTTGGGGTATATGTGCATGAGCTTTTTCAGGTCACTGGTTCAATCCGCATGGAACTTCTCTTTCGAACGAATCAGCGGAACGCTTGAGCTTATTTATCTTTCACCGGTCAACAGAGCGGCTGTGCTTTTAGGAAATGCCATATCATCACTGTTTGAAAGCGTATTTGTAATGCTGATTTTTTCGCTTCTTGTGCTGATAATGAAGGTCGAGGTTTTGTTTGTAAAAATTTTGCCCTGTGTTACCGTGTTTCTCATTGTTACGGCAATGGCTGTGGCGTGGGGGATGTTTCTTAACTCTCTCTTTCTGTTTTCAAGGGACTCTGATTTTTTGTTTACCATATTGGAGGAGCCCATGGAAATATTTTCGGGCGTAAAGGTTCCAACCGTATTGTTTCCCTTATGGGCAAAAGCAATCAGCGTAATTTTTCCTTTGACCTATGCTATTGAAGCTGTAAGGAGAGTGGTGCTCACAGGAAGCTCGCTTTATGAAATCAAAGAGTTTGCAGGAATCGGAATTGCAATTACTGTAATATTGTTTGCTTTAATTTCGGTAATAATAAAGATAGTGGAAAAGCATATGCGCATAACGGGAAATATAACTCTTTTTTAGGAGAGCAGCATGAATGTAGGTTTTTTGTGTGAAAATGAATTAAGTGCGGAATTTGCCTTTTCTCCGTTATTTGAAATGCTTGCTTCAATGCATGTTATTTCTGTGCCTGAGCACCATCTGGACAGAAGGAAATGGATCGAGGAAATATCGTATAAAATTTCCAAGGAGCTTCTACATAATATAAGAAAATACGGACGTATTACGGGAGATTGGCTTATACCTATGGATTTTTCCGACTTTAGTCCGTATAAGGACCTTTGCATCCCGGATGCGCTGGCAGAAATTGAAAAACTTAGCTTACATCAATGGAATGAGGTATATGAATTATATGATAAGAGTATCAGCTGGGAAGAAAAAAACAATATTATTGAAATCATGAAAATTTATTACGAGACATTTTTTTATAATGAGATTAATTTTCTACAGCCCTTTCTCATCCATACAATAAAGAGAAAAATAAACATGTTTATGGAAGTTGGATTGCTTAACGGTATGGATAAAATACATGAGCGACTGGAAATAAGCGAAGATAAAATAATTTTTCATAAGAACAGAGAGTATAGCTTTGATTTAAATAAACTGAGCAAAGTGGTTATAACAGCGAGTACATTTATGAGCCCGCATCTTCTGATGCATGAGGATAAAGGAATATTGTATCTGACCATGCTTGTTTCATTGGAAGAAAGGAATGAAGCAGTTCCCGACGATTTGATAGATTTATTGAAAGCTCTGGGCGATGGAACGCGTCTCAGAATCCTCCGTGAGATGAGGACTGAAGCCGCATCAACACAGAGCTTAGCATTAAGCTTGAATTTGACTGAAGCGGGAATATCAAAGCACTTAAAGGTTCTTTGCAATGCTAAGCTGATTGAAAAGAAAAGACAAGGAAATTTTATGATGTACAGTATCAATAAAGATGCCATTGATTACATTCCATATAAATTGTATGAATTTATCATGCGGTGACGTTGGGGTAGGTCGAATACCATTTAGCTTGAGTTTTAAACATAACAGAATATTTTCCGCCGCTGTTTAAAAGCTGTTCATGTGTTCCTACCTCAACTATTTTACCGCTGTCAAGAACAACTATCCGGTCGGCAATTTGAGTTGCCCCCAATCTGTGTGTTACAATTATCGCTATTTTATCCTCTGCTATGTCTCTGAATTTTTTATAAATTAAGGATTCTTCTATAGGATCTATTGCCGAGGTCGGTTCATCAAGTATTATAAACTTAGAATCTTTGTAAATTCCTCGTGCCAATGCAATTCGCTGCCATTCTCCTCCTGATAAATCTAATCCTCCGAAATCTCTTGAAAGCATAGTATTTAATCCGCTTGTTATTTTTTCACTATCTAAGTTGAAATCCGCAGAATATAATGCTTTCTTAACCTTTTCCTTATCAATGGTATTATTGGGATCGGAAAGGTAAACATTATACTTAAGCAGCATTTTATATTTGCCAAATTTTTGTACAACACCTGACACATACTTGAATCTGCTTTTTTTAGAATATGCTGATATTGTAGTATCATTTATCAGAACGTCACCCATAGTCGGCAGTAAAATACCTGATATAATTTTTACCAAGGTTGTTTTTCCCGCGCCGTTCTCACCTACGATGGCAATTGTTTCGCCCTCTTTTATATGCAGGGATATATTTTCTAAAGCATATATATTACTGTTAGGATATTTAAACGAAACATTTGAAATATTAATGCCTTTAGAATAATCAATATCTTCATCAATTCCGTCTTCTTCCGGAAGATCAAGAAAATATACTAAGCTTCTGAGAGAACCATAATTTCCAAGCATATCTCCCAAATAATTGCTTACAGCATCATCCATAAAGGCAATCATAATGTTTACAGATGAAAAAACAGCAGCAAAAGCTCCAATTGTAATGTACCCGTTTATCAAAGAGGAAACGAAAAGCACTATAACTCCAAAATATCCTAACAATGTTAATGATCTAAGACCTATTTCTATCATTTGAACTTTTTTTACAGAGCTCCAACGTTTTGAACAGAATAACATCAGCTCGTTTTCGTATTTGTCTCGGATAAATGAATAAATACCTAACAATCTTGTTTCTTTAATGTATTCTTTTTTATACATTTCATTTTCATAATAATTGACTTTGCGTTCAATTGGTGCAGATTCATCTACTAACTTTGTATATACCTTTTCTTTAACTATTTGCGAAATAAGCAGTGGAACAAACATCAGGAAAATACTCCATACAAGAACAGGGCGCAGACTGTAAAAATAAATACCCATAATAACAAAATACGGACCATAAAAAGTAAGTAATGTGGAAACTGAATGATATAATTCAATTCCATTATCAGCACCTTCTTTGGCCTTTTGAATACAATCAAGAGTTTCGGCATCTTCAAAATCAAGAGCGTGAAGCTTACTGACTTTTTCATGTATCTTTTCTCTGAATGCTCCTTTAATTCTTAACGCGGTTGGTCCGGCCAAAAAATTACATATTGCATTCATTAATTCATTAAAAATAAGTACTGCAACTGTGATAAAAATAGTCATTAACAGACTGACAACATTTGTACCGTTCTGTATCGCATGATTAATTGTATCAAACATATTCTGCAAGGCATGTACTATAAGTACAAAACTTGAAGAAGACAGTATCATTCCTATGCTATCGGCTATTATCCATAGAGGTGCAGCTTTAAAGGAAGCAGCAAGAATACGGCTTGCAACCTTAAAGTATGAAATTTTTTCCTGATTCATTGATACCAGCTCCTTTGTTGTTCAAACATTTGATAGTAATGTCCTTTTAAATTCATAAGTGATTCAAAATCTCCTTTTTCAACCAATGTTCCTTCATTGAAAACAAGAATTTCATCTGCTATTTTTGTTGATGCTAATCTATGACTGATTAAAATAGTCATTATATCGTGACTGATTTTACTAAACAATTCATAAATTTTATTTTCGTTTACCGGGTCTAATGAGGCTGTGGGTTCATCCAAAATCCTGACGGGTGCTTTGGATACTATTGCTCTTGCCAGGGCAACCCTCTGCCATTCTCCGCCTGACAAATCTATACCGTCTTTATGAATTTTACCTAAATTAGTATTGAGACCGTTTGGCAGGCTTTCAACAAGCCTTTCCAATTCAATCTGGCTTATAGCCTTATTTATAGCTTCGTCGTTACAAGAGGTATTCATCATTTCTATGTTTCCTATTGCAATATTCTCTCTGAATGTAAATTCATGCTTTGAAAAATCCTGATAGACAGCAGAGAAGAAGCCCTTGATTTCACTGAAGCTATATTCCATTAATTCTTTTCCGTTTATGAGGATTTCACCGTCATAATTCGTATACAGTCCTGTGAGCAATTTGATTATTGTTGTCTTTCCAACACCATTCGGACCGACCAAGGCATATTGCTTTCCACCCTCCAATAAAAAAGATACATTTTTAAGTATCGGGGTATCTGTTCCCGGATAGCTAAAGCTTACATTTTTAAACTCAACACCTGTAATTTTACTATTTAATATAGGAGGTTCCAAGGCATACAGTCTTTCTTCATAGCTCATAAAATTTTGAATGTCTTTTATGTACTCCATACCGCTCGTAATTGTATCAATCTGATAGCTTAAACCCCAGGATAAATTTCCAGTCAGTGAAAGAATGGCATTTACAAGAGAAATAAACATACCCATGCTTATGGAGCCTGTAATTAAAGGCTCTAACAACACGACTATTATAATCAGTGCAGCTATTGATGTGAATACACCGCCGAGTTTAGTTTTAATAAACCATTTAAACCTTGTAATGGTTTTAATGCGAAATGTCTCGTTATAAACTCTGCGGTATTCTGTGTTAATCTTCTCGCTGAAACCAAAAATACTCCTTTCGTCAACATTTTCTCTGTCTGAAAGAATTTCACTGTAGTATTCGCATTTTCGTTCAAGCTCTGAAGAATCAATTTTAGCTTTATAATTGGCTTTACCGCTTTTTATTGAAAAATAAAAAAGCGGAACGCAACTTATAATAATTATTATTGCTGCCCACCACGCTTGTACAAAAATTATAGAAATTATACCCATTATGGATATAAAGGTTGCCAGTACTTGATTCATGGCAATATAATTATCTACAACAGTATTTTCGGGTTTATCTAATACCCTTGATATTAAATTCCATGATTCTGTATTCTCCAAATAGTGGTATTCTAATTTAGAGCATTTTTCAAGCAATAAGCTTTTATAACTTTTCCTGATATTAATTTTTGCTTTTTCAGATATCAATTTCTGGAATGCAGGCAGCATAAGTTCATATCCATACAATAGAATGATTGCCGCCACATCAAAATAAATTTTAGAATTTATGACGCCTATACTTGCACTTTGCAAAGCTAAATTTATAAAATCTGTAACAAATATTATTGTAACAATAGGACAAAAACCACTTAATATAAAAATTATAGTTATTAGAACTGCTTGTTTAGGGGAATATTTATTTACAATATGAATATGTTCTGAAAAATTTTTCATTTTAGTTTATATATGATTTCAACAATCATAATTTCCTTTCATTATATACTTTTATGATATATTCCCGTAATGTTTTATATTCTTGATTTTTTGGGCATATGGTACCTGAGTTACATAATTTTTCATTATGCCAAATTTTTCAAGTTTTGTTGTTTAATTATATCATTTACTGTAATATAAGCAAAGTATTTATATTTTATATCCTCATGTTTAACTGTGTCTAAAATTAATGGATGTTAATAATTCTATTATTTAAATATTTTTCCAATTATGATATACTCTATTTTGTAGAATTTGCATCTACAGTACACTTGAATATATAAAAAATAGGAGAGGTTATATGCTTAAGTTATCAAATGAATGTTTTAATAAAGTCAGTTATTTATTGAAAAATGAAGCGAGAGATTTAGAGAAATATTTATATGAATATCATTTTCAAGGAGGAAGCAGTAAAAATATAATAAAGGAATTAAAAAAATATCAAAACGATGATGGAGGATTTGGAAAAGCGTTAGAATCAGATTTTAGGCAGCCTGATTCATCGCCTATGGCTACTTCAATAGGGATAAGGATTCTATCTGAAATAGAAGAAACAGAGGATACAAAAAATATTATAAAGTCGGCTTGCAAATATTTTGAGCTTACATTTAATGAAAAAAGAAGTGGATGGTATGCCTTAAATAAAGAAGTCAATAAATATCCTCATGCACCATGGTGGCATTATGATGTAGAAAAAGGAATGACTGTAATAGATAAAAACTGGGGAAATCCTTCTGCTGAAATATTAGCATACTTATATAAATACAGAAATTATACTAACTTATTAGATATTAATTATTTAATCGAATATGCAATTAAATATATTGAGGATAAAAAAGTGTTTGAATCAGATAATGAACTGTTTTGTTATATAAAATTATTTGAAATACTGCCGGAAGATATTAAAAGCCAATTAAAAAACAGAATTTCGTGCGGTATATCTCAAGTTATTGAATACAATCGAGAAAATTGGAAAGATTATGTTCCGCTTCCGTTAGATTTTGTTTCAAGTCCCGAAAAAGAAAAGTTCGGAGTCATTAACAGTAAGATAAATGAAAACCTTGACTATTATGTAGAGCTGATAGAAGGAAATGAAGGCAGCCTGATAAATCCTCCTTGGGGAGACAGCTATTATCAGGGGAGTTTAAAGCCTGCTTATAATGAATGGAAGGGAGTTTTAACTTTAAAAATATTAAAAAGATTAGACAATTATAATAGGATAGAAAGATAGAACAGCAGTAATTATCTTTTTTTAAACATAGTTGACAATACGGGAAAGAATACATTATAATTTCATAATAAAGTACATAAGAGCGCATACTATGAAACGGAGGAATAATCGGATATATGGATAAATTAGATAGATTTTCGATAAACAATATAAGAAAAGAGTATTTAAACTTTTTTAAGAGCAAGGAGCATTTAACGGAACAAAGCTTTTCTTTGATTCCTAAAAATGATAAGAGCTTGTTGCTAATTGGTGCAGGTATGGCACCTTTAAAGAAATATTTTACGGGAGCTGAAGCACCTCCGGCAAAAAGAATGGCAACATGTCAAAAATGTGTAAGAACAGGAGATATAGACAATGTTGGTTTAACAGCGAGACATTTAACTTTTTTTGAAATGCTCGGAAATTTTTCCTTTGGAGACTATTTCAAAAAAGAAGCAATAGAATGGGCGTGGGAGCTCTTGACCGATGTTCTTAAAATAGATGCAAACAGACTTTGGGTTACTGTTTATTTGGATGATGATGAAGCTGCTGATTTGTGGCATAATAATGTGGGAATACCAAGAGAAAAAATAGTCAGATTAGGCAAGGAAGATAATTTCTGGGAATTAGAGGTAGGACCTTCAGGACCTTGCTCAGAAATATATTACGATACAGGTGATGACAGGGGATGCGGTTCACCTGATTGTAAACCGGGTTGTGATTGCAACAGATATATAGAAATTTGGAACTTGGTTTTCACACAATTTGATAAGGATGAAAATGGAGTTTATCATCCGCTGCCAAATCCAAATATTGATACAGGAATGGGATTAGAAAGAGTTGCTACTGTCTTACAGGATAAACCGACTGTTTTTGACGTGGAACCATTAATTTTCATAGTAAAAAAGGTTGAAGAAATTTCAGGTATAACTTATGGCAGCGGTAAGAAAAGTGATGTATCCATGAAAATAATCTGCGATCATTCAAGAGCAGCAACGTTTATGATCGGTGACGGTGTTATTCCTTCTAATGAAGGCAGAGGATACGTTTTGAGACGTCTAATCCGTAGAGCAATAAGACAAGGAAAATCTTTAGGCATACATAATGAATTTTTAACTAAGACGGTTAAGGTTGTAATAGACGAGTGGAAGGAAGCTTATCCTGAATTAGCTGAGAAGGAAAGCTACATTTTAAAGGTTGTGAGCTTAGAGGAAGAAAGATTCAAAATAACTATTGACCAGGGTCTTGAGCTTTTAATGAAAAAAATTCAAGTGTTAAAGGATTCTGATGAAAAGGTTCTTGATGGTGAGGATGCATTTAGGCTTTATGACACTTATGGATTTCCAACAGAATTAACAGAAGAAATTCTAAGCGAAAATGGATTTATACTTGATAAAAACGCTTTTGTCACTATTATGGAAGAACACAGGAAAATGGCAAGAGAAGCAAGGTTAAAGACAGGAAGCTCAGGTTGGAAGGATGAAAATTTCAACATAGATGTACCTAAGACATTGTTTACGGGATATGAAAGCTTGACTGAAACTGATGCAGATGTATTAGCTTTAATAGTTGATTCAGAACAAGTTAATACTATTAACGAAGGTCAATCCGGTATTATGGTTTTAAATAAAACTCCTTTCTATGCTGAAAGTGGAGGACAGTTAGGAGATTCAGGAAAAATTTCTACACACGAAGCTGAAGCTGCGGTTGTTGATACGAAGAAATTCAATAAAATTATTCATCTTCATGAAGTAACTCTTGAAAAAGGAAGTATTTCTGTTGGAGACAAAGTAACTGCGACAGTCAATGCCGACCAAAGGAAAAATACTGCTAAAAACCATACATGCACCCATTTGCTTCACAAGGTTCTTAAGGAAATGCTCGGGGATCATGTAAATCAGGCAGGTTCTTTGGTAGCACATGACAGGTTCAGATTCGACTATACTCATTTTGAAGCAGTTACACCTGAAATATTAAAAGAAATTGAGAGAAGAGTTAACGAAGCTATTCTTTCTGACTACACTGTTTATACTGACATATTGAGTATTGACGAAGCTATCAAATCAGGCGCTACAGCATTGTTTGATGAAAAATACGACGATGTTGTAAGAGTTATAAGTGTAGGTAATTTCAGCAAGGAGCTTTGCGGAGGTACTCATATTGATGAAACTGCTAAGATAGGTATGTTTAAAATAATATCAGAGGGAAGTATTGCTTCAGGAGTCAGAAGAATTGAAGCGATTACAGGAAGAGCTGCAATTAATTATTTAAATCAGCTTTCTGATGTTGCGGAAGAATTGTCATTTGCTTTGAAGTCATCTATTGATGAATGCGTAGGAAAAGCACATGCAATCAAAAAAGAATTAAAAGAAAAGGATAAAGAAATACAGAAACTAAACAACGAATTGCTTAAGCAAAGCATAGGGAATATACTTAATGATTTTGAAGTAATTAACGGAGTGAAATTATTTGCTATAAGCTTAAAAGACAAGGATGCTAATTCATTAAGAGAAATTGCGGATAAAATTAAGGATAAAAATGAAAGCTGCGCTGTTTTGTTAGCTTCTGACCTTGGGGATAAGGTGTTGTTTGTTTCTTCTGTAACAAAGGATTTAGTTCAAAAAGGATTTCATGCAGGAAATATGGTAAAGGAAGCAGCTTCAATTACCGGCGGCGGCGGTGGAGGAAGACCGGACTTCGCTCAGGCAGGCGGTAAGAATCCTGAAAAAATAAATGATGCAATTGAGGCAGTAAGACAATTGATAGGCAATAGATAAGCAGTTGATTAGCAATTGAATTAACAATTGCTAATCCATAGCGAGTCAATCCCTAATCGACTGTAATGTTAATGTGTGCTAAAATTGTCATTGATTTTATATAATTGATATAGTACAATAGACATATAGTGCAAGAGGTGGTTTTTATGGATAGTAATGTAAATAATACTGCAAAGTTCGATTACAAATTAGAATCATTAAATGAAGCAAGGGAAATTATATCTCAGGTTTATGAGTCATTGAAAGAAAAAGGATACAATCCTAATAACCAGCTCATAGGATATATATTATCCGGAGATCCGACTTATATTACGAATCATAACAATGCAAGAAGTTTAATAAGGAAAATAGAGAGAGACGAACTGTTAGAAGAATTATTAAGTGTTTATTTAGACGTAATAGACCTTTAAGCAGACGACCCGAATTTTAAGCAGATGACCCAAATTTAATTTGGTGTCAGTCGCTTATGCTGTATGCGAAATTTGGTGTCGGTCGCTTATACTGTAAGCAACAAAGCAGTATATGTGTATATACTGCTTTGTTGCTTAGCCAAAATAACGAGTGAAAAATGAAATATATAAATTTTTTTGAAAAAAAACGAATATCAAAATTATGCTACGGAACTTTATCGTTAAGTGATTTACAAAATCGCGATTCACTGAATAATAAAGTAAAATTATTGAATTACGCTTATGAAAAAGGAATAAACTTTTTTGATACAGCAGAGCTATATGACAACTATAATATATTAAAAGAATTCATAAAAGACAAAGACAGGGAAACACTAACAATAGCTACAAAAAGTTATGCATACGACAAGGATACCGCAGAATATAGTGTCACTAAAGCTTTGAAGGAATTAAACACAGATTATTTAGATGTATTTATGCTGCACGAGCAAGAAAACGGCAACAACTTTTTAGGCCATTATGAAGCAGTTGAACGCTTTATGGAGTATAAAGAGCAAGGCGTTATAAAACATTTCGGAATATCGACACACCGTGTGGCAGCAGTGAGAGATTCGATTAAATTTAAGGAAATAGAGTTTGTATTTCCGCTTATTAACAAAAATGGTATCGGCATTCAGGATGGTACTGTAAATGATATGCTTGAGGCTATTAAGAAAGCAAAAGAACAAAACAAATTTATTATGGCTATGAAAATTTATGGAGGAGGACATCTTACAACAGATGCACAGGAATCCTTCAGCTTTATTAACGGGGTTGCCGGAATAGATGCCATAGCAGTAGGTATGAGCACAATTGAAGAAATTGATGCAAACATATGTTATTTAGAAAGCAATGAGTTAAATATTAATATAAAAAATAAAATCAGAAATCAAAAACGCACTCTAATAGTAGAAGAGTGGTGTATTGGTTGCGGAAAATGTGCAGATAAGTGCAGGCAAAATGCATTGACAATTGTTGACGGCAAATGTGTCGTGGATATGAACAAATGCGTTCTATGCAGTTATTGCGCAGGTGAATGTACGGATTTTTTTATCAAAATTGTATGAGGTATTTATGGACAGATTGATGGGTCTTGATGTAGGAGACAGAACGATTGGAGTTGCAGTCAGTGATTTGCTGATGATTACCGCACAAGGGGTAACTACAATTAAAAGAACAAATATTAAGAACGATATTAACGAGCTTAAGAAAATAATTGACGAATATAAGGTTACTAAAATTGTTGCGGGACTTCCTAAAATGCTTGACGGGACGGTTGGCATTCAGGGAGAAAAAGTCCTCAGCTTTTTAGAAAAGCTCAAAAAACACGTTGATTTACCTATTGAGCTTGAAGATGAACGTTTCACCACATCAATATCCGAAAGAATGTTGATAGATGCCGATGTAAAAAGGAAAAAAAGAAAAGAAGTAATAGACAAATTGGCCGCAGTTCATATTTTATCAGGGTATATGCAAAGAATTAAATAAGGAGCAGATCATGGAAGACAACATAATAGAATTAATTAATGATGAAGGAAAAGTTGAAAAGCTTGTTATAGAGGCAACTTTTCATTTAGATGACACCATGTATGCGGTTCTTCACGAAATAAATTCTGATGAAGGTATGATATATTATGTGGAAGAATCCGAGGACGGTAACGGAATATTGATTAAAGTTGAAGATGAAGAAGAAATCAGAGAAGTAATGGAAGTTTACGAAGGAATTGCGGATGATTTAATTTAAGTCATTTGGGGGTGAAGTATGGACAAATCAGATTACTTAATTAATGTTCTTGCCAATAACGGTTATAAATCTACAGTTCAAAGGAATTTAGTATATGAAATCCTTGCGGAGCATAAAGATAAGCATTTAAGTACTGAGGAAGTTTATGACCTGATAAAGGATAAGAACCCCAATATGGGAATTGCTACTATTTACAGAACACTTCAGCTTTTTGAAGAAATTGGCTTAGTTTATAAGCATAATTTTGATGATGGATGTTCAAGATATGAAATACTGGCTGAAAACAGCAATGAAATTCATCAGCATCATCATTTATTATGCAAAATATGCGGAGACATTATTGAGGTCAAGGAAGATCTAATGAACTCATTGGAAGAAATTATAGAAAAACAATACAATTTTGAGATATTAAATCACGTAGTCAAATTCACAGGTATCTGCAGTCAATGTAGAAATAAGGAGAATGAAAATGGCTACAGAAAAGAAACATAAATTAAAAATAATCCCATTGGGCGGACTTGGGGAAATAGGCAAAAACATGACAGTTATCGAATATGGAACAAACATAATTGTAGTAGACTGCGGTATGTCATTTCCCGAAGATGAAATGTTAGGTATCGATATAGTAATACCTGATATAACTTATTTAATAAAAAATCAAGATAAGATAAAAGGAATTTGTCTGACACATGGTCACGAGGACCATATTGGTTCACTGCCATATCTTTTAAAGAAAATAAATGTTCCTATATACGGAACAAAGCTCACATTAGGACTTGTTGAGAATAAATTACTTGAGCATAAAATAGAAGACGCAGAATTGAACAGAGTTGAAGCCGGTCAAACAATTAATCTGGGCTGCTTCAAGGTAACTTTTATCAGAAGTAATCACAGTATTCCTGATGCAGTATCTTTTGCTATTGACACACCAATCGGTATGGTTGTGCATACAGGAGACTTTAAAATCGATTATACTCCTATAAATGAGGAGGTAATCGACTTAGGCAGATTGGCGGAGTTCGGCAGAAAAGGTGTTCTGCTTGCTATGTCAGACAGTACGAATGTTGAAAGAGCAGGATTTACTGAATCTGAAAAAACTATCGGTTATAAATTTTTAGAAATTTTTAAAACCTGTGGATCAAGAATTATTGTTGCCTCATTTGCATCTAATGTTCATAGATTGCAGCAGATTATTAATGCTGCGGTAGCTAATAACAGAAAGGTAGCAATTTCGGGCAAGAGCATGATTAATGCCGTTAAGGTATCTCAGGAGTTAGGATACCTGGATGTGCCTGAAGGAACATTGATTCATGTTAATGATTTAAAGGATTACAAGGACAGTGAAGTTGTTTTAATGACAACCGGAAGCCAGGGAGAGCCAATGTCTGCTCTTACGAGAATGGCAAACAGCGATCATAAAAAGATCCAGATTAAGCCGGGAGATTTAGTTATTATTTCTGCTAATCCAATACCGGGTAATGAGAAAACTGTTTCAAGAGTAATCAATATGCTTTATGAAAAGGGAGCAACCGTATTATATGATGCGTTAACTCAAGTGCACGTTTCAGGCCATGCCAGAAGAGAAGAATTAAAGTTAATGCTTTCATTGCTGAAACCAAAATTTTTCATACCTGTCCACGGTGAATACAGACATTTGATGCAGCATGCTAAGCTTGCCGGAGAAATGGGAATACCTGAAAAAAACACCATAATCGGCAAAAATGGTGACGTTATTGAGCTTACATCAAAATCAATCGCTATAAACGGTTCTGTTCCATCCGGTAATATTCTTGTGGATGGTCTTGGAGTAGGAGATGTTGGAAATATTGTTCTGAGAGACAGAAAATTATTAGCTGAAAATGGATTGATAATAGTTGTTCTTGTAACAGAAAGAGGAACCGGCAAAATTATTTCGGGACCTGAGATTGTTTCAAGAGGTTTCATATATGTGAGAGAAAATATTGATTTAATCGAAGAATCCAAATCAGTTATAAGAAAAGCATTGTCAAAGTGCGAAGATACTAAAATCAAAGACTGGAACAATATTAAAATGATGATTAAGGATAGTTTAAGCGGCTTCATATATGAAAAAATTAAAAGAAATCCTATGATACTTCCAATAATTATGGAGGTTAAATCAGAGGATATGTCAAGTATATGTGATTTGTTTAAGGAGTTAGAAGTGTAAAAAAGCAAGCCGGCGAAAAATTCGCCGGCTGCTTATGTGCTTATTACTCATTATTTTTTAATCATGTGAAAGTTTACACCTAAAACAGGTCCAAATTGAGATGGTTTATTGTTTACAATCTTTTTTTCCACCAATCTTGAATTTTCTCTTTTAGAGAAAATATCTAATTCCGGTCTACCACTTATTTCATTGGTTAATTGTAAAGCACCATTCAGTTGATTTCTAACTTTTACATTGTCAAATTCATTTGTAATCTTATACTTCGGAGTGTTACTCATGTTCAATCTTTCCAATCTTCCAGTCCAATAGAACCAACCCTCTCTTACAAGTAATAAGCATTAATATTATGTGTTTAATACAATATATTATGCATAGAAAAAATTGCTATTTCAGGCTTTTTAAAAGTCCCGCCTGCGTCGTTGCCGTTCAATCGGTCAATCCTCACGTATAAAAACAATACGCTCCGGTTGTCCGATTTCCGGTGCCTTGCAGGACAAACCTTTTAAAAAGCCTTGGTTGATTAAGGAGAAAATCTTTTTTTATATTGTAATTGATGTCAAAAAGATGTATAATTTAGTGGATTTTGAATATACGGAGGGACTTATGAAGAAGATACTTGCCGTCTTAGTGATATTGGCTGTAATTATAACTTATTTTTTTGCTAAAAATTATATAAATGATAATTTACAGGCAGTTGACAGTACTGACGATACTAAAATTGTTGTGGAAATACCTGCGGGGAGTTCTACAAATCATATAGCTGATATACTTTATGAAAATGAATTAATAAAAGATACACGTATTTTTAAATATTATGCCAAAAAAATTGAAGCTGATTCCAAATTGAAAGCAGGCAGCTTTGTATTATCTAAAAATATGAATGCCGATGAGCTTTTAAAGGCATTAATAAACGGAGGAAGTTCCGGTAATACTTTAAATATTACGATTATTGAGGGTTTAACATTGGAGGAAACAGCAAATGAAATTTCCGAGCAAATGGATTTAAACTATGACAGATTAGTGGAAATTATGAATAATGGTCAGAGGTTCAAGGATGATATGGAATTTTTAAAAGATTATCCTGACATCAACAATCTTCAGGGTTATCTTATGCCTGAAACGTACAATGTATATATAAATTCAAGTGAAGAAGATATAGTAAAGGTGCTTCTAAACCAGTTTGATAAGTTTTATATTAATGAAATAAAACCAAGGTTAACTGATAATAAGCTGAGCTTTGAAGAGATTATAAATCTTGCAAGCATTGTTGAAAAGGAAGCATTACTGGACGAGGAAAGAGACGAGGTTGCAGCAGTATTTTTGAACAGAATTGATATAAACATGAAGCTGCAGTCATGTGCAACCGTAAACTATGCACACGGTGAATGGAAGGAAAGACTAACGTATGAGGATATAGCAATTGATTCACCTTATAACACATATGTAGTTGAAGGCTTGCCTCCAACACCAATTAATTCGCCCGGAAAAGTTTCGATTATAGCTTCACTTGAACCGGCTGATGTTGATTATTTATTTTTCGTTGCAAAGGGAGATGGTTCTCATTATTTTTCTAAAAGCTATGATGAACATATAGAAGCAGCCGGCGAGTATTTAGACTAAAGGTAAATTATGGATAATATTAACAGAGAATATATTGACAGCTATATAAATTCCCTTATATTAGATGAGGATGAGAAGCTTACGGCATTCAGAAATGAATGCCGGGAAAGAAATCTTCCCATAATTCATAAGGAAGTGGGACAATTTATAAAGCTTATGATAAAGCAATCAAATGTAAAAAGTATATTGGAGATCGGCACAAACGTGGGATATTCTTCTATATTTTTTAGTCATGTTATGAATTTAGGAGGCAAAGTTGTAACCGTCGAAAGAAGTGAAAAATTTTATCAGGAAGCTATAACCAATATCAAAAAATTTAATCTTGATAAAAATATTGAAGTTCATTTCGGTGATGCAACAGAGATTTTAGATACAATAGAAGGCAGCTTCGACATGGCTTTTATTGATGCGGCTAAAAGCTATTATAAATTATTTTTTGATAAAGCCTGCGAAAGAATGAAGTCGGGAGGAATCATAATATCAGATAACGTATTGTATCAAGGTATGATTGCATCTGATGAATTGGTTGTAAGAAGAAAGAAAACATTAGTAAGAAATTTAAGAAACTATCTTGAATATATATCACACGACGATAGATTTATTACTTCCGTACTTCCGTTAGGAGACGGTTTGGCAGTTACATTGTTAAAATAAAGGAGAAAGTATGTTACCAAAGTTATTAGCACCTGCAGGCAATATGGATAAATTGATCATGGCTGTTCAATATGGAGCAGACGAAATATATTTTGCCGGTAAATCAATGGGAATGAGGGCAGGCGGCAAGAATTTTTCCCAAAAGGAATTAGAGGAAGGAATTGAGTATTGCCATAAGCATGGGAGAAAATCAAATATTACCGTAAATATAGTACCTCATAATGATGATTTAAAAGGAATTGAAGATTATCTGAAATATTTGCAAAGAATAGGGGCAGATGCGTTGATAGTTGCAGATCCTGGACTTGTAGACATTATAAAACAGACTGTTCCTGACATGAGAGTTCATTTATCAACTCAAGCAAATACAACAAATTATCATACTGCAAATTTCTGGTACAGACAGGGAGTTAACAGAATCGTGTTAGCCCGGGAGCTTACATTTAAGGAAATAGAAGAAATAGTCAAGAATTCACCTAAGGATTTAGAATTTGAAACATTTGTACATGGAGCAATGTGCATATCCTATTCAGGAAGATGCTTGTTAAGCAGCTTTATGACAGGCAGATTTTCAAATAAGGGTGACTGTGCTCAAGCATGCAGATGGAAATATAACTTAGTGGAAGAAAAAAGACCCGGAGAGTATTATCCTATAGAAGAAAACGACGAAGGAACGTTTATCATGAATTCTAAGGATATGTGCATGGTTGAACATTTGGACAGATTTAAAGAAATAGGTATTAAGGCATTAAAAATAGAAGGTAGAAATAAAAGCGAATATTATACGGCAATTGCCGTACGTTCCTACAGAAATGCTTTGGATGAGTTAGAAAAACCGCGTGAAGAAAGAAATACCGTCTATTGGAAGGAAGAGCTCGAAAAATCGTCTCACAGAGATTTCTCTTATGGATTTTTCTTTGGCAATCCATATAAGGATGGTCAGCTTTACACCTCGAGCAGCTATATAAGAACCTATGACGTCGTAGGTATTATAAGGTCTTATGATAAAGAAACGAAGACAGCTCTTGTAGAACAAAGAAATAAGTTCAGGGAAGGAGATTTGTTGGAATGCTTCGGTCCTAAAGGCAGACATTTTGAAGTTATTGCAAAAAATATGCAGGATGAAGCAGGCAATAAAATAGATTCAGCACCTCATCCTCAGCAAATGATAAAAATAGAAATGAATGAAGACGTAGAACCATACTTTATATTACGAAAAAAGGTTGAATAAAAGATAGGGGACGATTCGTTTCGTGTTTGTGAGACGAATCGTCCCTGATTGTTCTATGTACCTGCGTTTGATACCAAGGCATCGTATAATTTTTTTAATGCCTTTTTTTCTATTCTTGATACATATGAACGTGAAATACCAAGAAGCTTTGCAATTTCCCTCTGAGTTTTATGCTCATGATTCCTTATACCGTATCTCATTTCTATTATTGTTTTTTCTCTTTTCTGAAGAGTTTTATCTAATATTTCGTCTAATGCCTTTATTTTTTCTTCTTTATCCAATCTGCCTATAATTTCTTCGCCTTCGTATTTTATTATGTCAATAAGATATATATTGTTTCCTTCTTTATCGGTACCTAAAGGACCTTGAAGAGAAATTTCTTTTTTTAGTTTTTTATCGCTTCTTATTGTCATCAGTACTTCGTTGTCAATGCACTTTGCAGCATAAGTAGCAAGCCGGATACCCTTATTGTCATCGAATGTCGATACGGCCTTAATTAGACCGATTGTACCGATTGAAATTAAATCTTCCTGATCAATACCAACAGTCTTATATTTTTTTATAACATGGGCAACTAATCTGAGATTTCGCTCTATAAGTACATTCCGTGCATCCATGTCTCCTTCCTTAGATTTTTGAATTAACTCAGATTCTTCATCTTTGCCTAAGGGCTGTGGAAAGGAATTTCCATTAGTTATGTAACCGAAAATAAAAATAGATAGTGGAAATAAAAGCTGCAATAAATTTTCAATCAAAAAACCACCCCCCGGAGTTATACATTATATGCAAGCTTTTTGAAAAATATTATACTGTTATAATTTTAGAATGTGTACAAATATTTGTCCGCGACATCTGAAAACAGTATCTGCTGATTCGCTTTAAGGGAACTTGATTAATGCGAATTAGTATTAACTGGGAAATACATAAAATTTGATAAAATTCGACTATGATAAATTAAACATGGGGGCTATTGTCCCCATGTATATTCGATGTATTTCCCTGCTAATTATTTTCTGCTGATATTATTTCTTGTATTGTTATTGTTCGTGTTTCTGTTTTGTTGATTATTGTTCATGACGTTGCAGTTCATCCGTCTCATTAAATCCATGAGCTGTTCGCAGGTTAATTGCTCAGGCATTTGCGACATACCCGGCATACTGGGCATCTGCGGCATTGAAGGAGTTTGTGGCGCAGTTGGCGTTTGAGGTGTACCCGGTGTTTGCGGAGCTGTCGGCATTTGCGGCATACCCGGCATCCGCGGCATACCCGGCATCCGCGGCATACCCGGCATCTGCGGCATACCCGGCATCTGCGGCATTTCGGGCATATCCGGCATCTGTGGCATTTCGGGCATATCCGGCATCTGTGGCATTTCGGGCATACCCGGCATCTGTGGCATACCCGGCATACCTGGCATAGGCATTTGTGGGAATGGGAATCCCGGAATACCTGGATATAAATTCATATTTCCCGGCATTAAATCCGGTGACATAGGTATTGCAGGCATATCACCATCGGGCAATACGGTATCAGGGAACATGAAGCCGTTTGGTAACGGACTCGTTGGCATCTGATTTGCTTTTATTGACATATGTGATGCGTAGGGGTTACAATTGTAGGGCATTGAATCATAATGCGGCCAGTTGTTTCTATTATTTGAATAAATCATATATTCCTCCATATATAAAATTTCTTATAATTAATATACGTATTAAATCCATATTAGTGAATTAAAATAGCAAATGTTTCTTTACTAATTTCATAACATCATTTACAATATAAATATGAAAAATGATGTTAGCCCAAATTTTATTGTCATCCATCTTTCTGCTTCCGGATGACAGAGTTAAAAGGAGATTAAGCTATGATAAATTTATTGCTTGTAACACATGGAAATTTTGGAAGGGAATTATTAAAAAGTTCAGAATTGATTATAGGAAATATAGAGAATGCAGAGAGTATATCTTTTGAATATGGTAATAGTTTTGAAGAACTTTTAGATAAAGTGGAAGAGGCAGTTGAAAGATTATCCAAAGATGATTTGATTATTTTTACCGATATGTACGGTGGAAGCCCTTTTAATGCGGTAACAAGAGTGTCTAATAACAGGAGATTTTATCATATAACAGGAATTAATTTTCCGTTGTTTGTCGATATAGCCGTAAACAGAGATACATACAGCTTAGAAGATATAGCAGAGAAAATTATAAAGAACGGTAAAAAGAGCATAGTCTTCGTTAATGAGAAGTTTTTGGCTGATTAGTGGAGGAAGAATGAAAAAAATTGTTTTGACAAGGGTAGATGACCGCTTGCTTCACGGACAGGTGGTTGTATCCTGGATACCTTATCTTAAGGCGAATGAGGTGATTATTGTTGATGATGAATTGGCACGTGATGAGTTTATGTCACTTTTAATAAAAAATGCAGAGCCGGAAAATGTAAATGTGCATATATTTACGGTTGAAGAGGCGGCAAACTATTTAAAAGGTGAAGATACCGGTTCTAATATACTTATTTTAGTTAAAAATATCGAATACATAATAAAGCTTTTGGAATTTAATATAGCATTGAATCAAATTAATATAGGCAATCTTGGCAGTAATTTAAAAAGAAAAAAATATTATAATTCTGTTTATTTAAGTGACGAGGAATTAAATATGCTCCAAGGCATTGCGAAAAAAACAGAGATTGAAATAAGAATGCTGCCTAAGGATAAAGAAATTAAGTTAGAAAAGGTAAATAAATGAGCTATTTAGAGTATTTTTTAATTAGCATATTATATTTTTGGGGAAGCAGCACGGCACTATCTTTTGGAGTTGGGTACTTTACATTGTACAGACCGGTAATATCAGGATTGCTGACAGGTTTTATCTTAGGAGACGCAGTTAATGGTATGGCAGCCGGTGCAGTTGTCAATTTAATTTATATGAATTTTATATCAACAGGCGGCTCTTTTAAGGGAGATCAAATGCTTACTGCAATTATTGCAGCAGCAGCAGCTGTCACTTTAAATTTAAATATGGTAGAATCCGCAGCAATTGCTTATCCGTTTGGTTTTTTGGGAATTTTAATTTGGAAGTATCGTCTGAATATTAATTCTGTATTTGTTAAAAAATTTGAAGAAGAGTATGAAAAAGGCAATAATCCTGAAATAAATTTATATAATGGATTTCTGCCGCAGCTTTTGTTATACATCATGAGTACGTCTGTAATTATAACAGCTCTTTTTATTATGAATTCAATCGGAATATATGCAGCAAGTTTAAATAAAATATTATTTATTTTAGGGTTTGCACTAATTATATATACTTCCTGTTCTTTAATTTTAAAATTAAAAAACAAAAAATTTATATTAATTTTTGTTGGCTCATTAATAATTACGCTAATTTTCAATATCCCGTCATATTTAACAGTTTTAACAGTTTTATTGTTTTTATTTTTATATACGGATAAAACACTGATAAAAATTAGCTATGTTATGCATGAGCAGAGTATTTTGAATAAAAGGGATTTGGTTTATTCGTGGGTCATCTGGTCCAACTACTCGCATTCATGTTACAGCTTTGAGAGGTTGCAGGGTTTGGCATTTGCTCACAGCATGAAGAATATTTTTAGAAAGCTTTATAATGATAAAGATGAAATGATGAAAGGTATATACAGACACAGTGAGTTTTTTAATACGGAACCGAATATGGGAACACCCATAATTGGATATATTATTTCTCAAGAAGAACAAATGGTCTTAAACAAAGAAGAAAACAATAATATTAGCTTTGTTAAAAAAGGAATGATGGGAATAGCGGCAGGATTGGGAGATTCCTTTACTCAGGTTGTATTAACGCCGATGTTCATTTCATTGTCAGTGGTATTATGTACTGACGGTTATTATTCTTTGGCTGTTATACCTGTTATAATTCTTGCTTTATTAATTTTAATGATTTCATATACCGGATTTATGAAGGGTTATTATGAGGGTAAGGAAAGTTTAATCGAAAGAATTAACATAGTTAAAAACAGCAAAATTAAATTGTATTTTCCGTATATTTTTTCGGGAATATTGGGAGTTTCATTAGGGAAACTAATATTATTCAATTATATGCATTTTTTCAGATAAGAGGAATTTTAGATGATAAACAGAAAAGTGGGAATAATGGGTGGGTCATTTAATCCTATTCATCAGGGACATTTAGTTGTCGCTAACGAAGTTTTAAATATATACAATTTCGATAAAATTATCTTTGTTCCTACGGGAATCCCCCCTCATAAAAATGGGTTAAAAACAAGCCCTTGGGATAGATATATAATGACACAGATTGCAACCGTGTCAAACGATAAATTTACTGTTTCTGACATAGAAGTCAAAAGAACAGGAAAAAGCTACACGTTGGATACCTTAATACAATTCAAAGAAATGTATCCTGATACGGAATTCTATTTTATAACAGGTACTGACGCTGTTATAGATATTCTTAATTGGCATGAGCCGGAAAAACTGTTAAAGTTGTGTAAATTTATTGCTGTATCAAGACCGGGAACAGGTAAAGACATTATTGAAATGAAAATAAAAGAAATAAAAGATACACTCAATGGTCACATAGAGCTTATGCAGGTGCCCATGCTTCAGATTTCTTCTACTGATATAAGAGAAAGAATTAAAAATGGTGTTTCCGCAAAATATTTGTTGCCGGAACCGGTAGAACAATATATTATAAAGAATAATCTATACAGGTGAAAGATGGATTTAAATGATTTAATAATCAAATTAAAAGACAGATTAAGTCCGAAGATATTCAATCATTGCGTAGGCACAATGGATGAAGCTGAAAAGCTTAGCCTGCGATATTCAATTGATGTTAATAAAGCAAAGATAGCAGGTCTTTTGCATGATTGCGGCAAAGCAGAAAAAGGAAAAGATAATCTGACTCATGCTAAAGCAGGTGCAATTCTTGCAAGAGAGGTTTATAATGTACAGGATGAGGATATAATAAATGCAATTAAGCATCATACAACAGGAAAAGAAAATATGACCACATTAGAAAAAATAATCTATATTGCTGATAAGATAGAACCTAACAGACATTATGAAGGGGTAGAAGAGCTCAGGGAAATTGCTTATAAGGATTTAGATGCTGCAATTATATTATCATTAGAAAACACAATAGAATATGTAAAAGATATGAATAAAGTACTTGACCATCAATCGTTAAATACATTAAAATTTTTAAAGGAGAAAAGATGATAAACAAAAAAATTGAAATTATACTTAAAGCGTGTGAAAATAAAAAAGCTTACAATTTTACCGTTCTTGATGTATCAAAAACGAGCTCGATAACCGATTATTTTATTATAGTAAGCGGCAATAACGAAAGACAGACAGTGGCAATTGCCGAGGAGGTAATAGAAAAATGTGCTCAGGAAGCAATAGATTTTTATTATAAAGAAGGTTTTGATACAGCAAGATGGATATTGTTAGAAACAGATGACATAATTGTTCATATTTTTCATAGAGATGAAAGGGAAATTTATGACCTTGAATCACTATGGTATGATAATAATTCAATAGATGTTGAGCAATATGGTATAACAAATTGGAAATAGGAGGTTATTATGGCTAATACAGTAGTTCAAACAAACAATGCGCCGGCAGCGGTAGGTCCTTATTCTCAGGGAATAAAAGCCGGCAACACTATTTACGTATCAGGTCAGCTGCCGATTAATCCGGCAACAGGAGAACTTTATACAGGTGGAGACATTAAAGAAGAAACAAGAATTTCTTTAATGAATGTTAAAGCTATATTAGAGCAAGCAGGTGCATCTTTAAAGGATGTGGTTAAATGTACAGTGTTTATTAAGGATATGAATCAATTTGGGTTAATAAACGAAATGTACAGTGAAGTGTTTGGCGACACAAAACCGGCGAGAGTTTGCGTAGAGGTTGCAAGATTACCTAAAGATGCAAATGTAGAAATTGATGCAATAGCAGTCGTATAATAAAAAATATGTCCCTCGTCAATAAAAGCGGGGGACATATTAATTATACTTACAGTATAAGCGACTGACACCAAATTAAAATTCGGGTCATCTGCTTAGCTATTATATCTGCTCTTTCTTTTTTTTCTGATTAGTTTAATTCTGATATCATTATAAACCTTTAATAAGAATAACCCTGTAACTATACCGGCAGTTATTATAAGAATAAACTTAATGATTGTAAAGAAAATATTGCTTTTTGAATTTTCAGACAAGGTGCTTTTTACGGGTGTAGGAGTTATAAGATTAACGCTTCCTATTACCTTACCGTCTGATTGATATTCTATTTTACCAACCACATCATTTTTATTTAAAGGTAAATTGATGTCATTAATAATAATTTTTGATTCAATATTATTTTTTGAACCCTTTTTAATTAACGTCGCAAAATCATTTTCTGCTATAGCTGAAATTTCTTTGATGTCTCCGTCTTTAACTTCTATATTCTGTACAAATGTATTTTTGCTTATCAATGTTGTGCTTTCAAACTCTTTGAAACCATAATTAAAAAGATTATGCGCATCTTGATACATTTCCAAGGATACCCCGTTCATAATAACAGCTATTAAATCGGTGCCGTCCTTGCTGGCACTGGCAACTAAAGTATTGCCTGCTTCAGGAGTATAGCCTGTCTTAATGCCTGTCGCATATTCGTATGTGGGGTCAATGTATGCACCGTCTACATATATCTGATTATAGCTCGCATTATGTATCAGCCTGTTTAAATTAGCAAAGTATCTTGTTTCATCTTTTTTATTGGTAGGCGGTATTTCATATCTTTCGGTGCCTGCTATTTTTCTGAAGGTTTCATTTTCCATTGCATATTTCGCAATTAGAGCAAGATCCGCAGCCGTCGTATAGTGATTGGGGTCATGTAAGCCGTGAGGATTTACAAAATTTGTGTTGTATGCCCCAAGCTCCTTTGCCTTATCATTCATAAGCTTAACGAATTTTTCTTCGTTTCCGCCATAATGCTTTGCCAATGCCAGAGCCGCATCATTTGCCGAAGGCAGCATCAATGCGTACAATAAATCCTTAAGCGTCAATATTTCTCCCGGCTCCAAAGCAATGTGGCTTCCTGCTATCTCATGAGGGGTATCATCATCAATAGTTATAATGTCGGATAGATCTCCCATTTCTATTACTAAAATAGCCGTCATAATCTTAGTAAGGCTTGCAGGATACATTTTTTGGTTTGCTTTTTTCTCGGATAATATTGTTCCTGTCTTTACATCAATCAGCACTGATGTTTGACATATAGTATTCGGTGCAGCATAGGCAGCAGATACATTTAATAAAAATACAGAAATTAATAACAGAAGGTAAATAAATCTTTTTATCATCTGTAAACTCCTTATTTATACAAATCAAATAATAGTATAGCAGAATTATATGCTTTTGTAATTATAAATTTTGATTTTTTGCAAAAATAATGTATAATGTAATTAGTATATGTCTATTACTGTTTTTATTTAAAAGAACGGACAAATATTTGTCCGTGACATAGGAGAACAGTATTGACTAATTCGCTTCAAGGGAAATATTTAATGCGAATTAATCTAATATTGCAAATACAGGAGATTTTTTATGAACAATCGTATTTATAAAAAAGGGCTTGCGGTTGTTTTAATCATTGCATTATTAATTATGACTTACTTGGGGATTAAACTTTCAAGCAAGGAAAAAGATATAGTATTTAGTGAAAATATTGGTGACAATAATGTTAAAACAGAAAAATCAGAAAGCATATTTGTTGATATTGATGGTGCTGTAAAGAACCCCGGTGTATATGAACTTAAGGAAGGAAGCAGAGTCAATGATGCAATTTTGATGGCCGGCGGACTTACGGATAAGGCGTATACTAAGAATCTTAATAAAGCAAGATTACTTGTTGACGGAGAAAAAATATATATTTTAAACGATGATGAAATAAATGAAATAAGTGCTGAAAACAGTAAATTAATTAATATAAATACTGCATCCAAGGATATGCTAATGACAATTCCCGGCATAGGAGATGTTTATGCTCAAAGAATAATAGATTACAGAAATAAAAAATCCTTTGGCTCAATAGAGGAAATTAAAAATATAGACGGTATTGGTGAAAAAACATTTGAAAAAATGAAAGAAATAATAACAATTGATTAGCAGCAGACAGGCAATGGATATACAATTGATTGTTTGTTGGTAACTATATGAGAAGAATATATGATTGGTGGTGCAAATTATGCAAAGAGATGAAATACGTCTTACACAGATGACAAAAGCTGCAGGCTGAGCGGCTAAAATAGGTCCTAAGACCCTTGCTCAAGTTTTGAGTAAGCTGCCAAAATTTACAAATGATAAATTAATTGTTGGATTGGAAACATCAGATGATGCCTGCGTATACAAGATAAATGATGATATAGCCATGATACAAACGGTTGATTTTTTTACACCGGTTGTGGATGATCCTTACACTTTCGGGCAGATTGCCGCTGTAAATTCCTTAAGTGATATATATGCTATGGGTGGAGAGCCTGCCTTGGCTTTAAATATAATTGGTTTTCCAAATTGCCTTGATCCGGATGTTATGGCTGAAATATTAAAGGGCGGTGCCTCTAAGGTAATGGAGGCAGGAGCAACCATTGCAGGCGGTCATTCGGTAGAGGACGATGAGCCAAAATACGGATTATGCGTAACAGGTTTCATTCATCCGGATAAAATACTGAAAAATTACGGTGCAGAGACAAATGATGTGTTGATATTAACAAAATCTGTTGGAACAGGAATCGTCAATACGGCGATTAAAGCCGATATGTGCTCTGAAGAATCCAAAGATGAGGCAATCCATATAATGAGCACATTAAATAAATATGCTAAAAGGGTAATCGAAAATTATCCTGTAAGCTGCTGTACCGACATAACAGGTTTTGGTTTAGCGGGGCATTCTGCTGAAATGGCGGAAGCAAGCAATAAAACATTTGTTATTAATATAAAAGATGTGCCGGTTATTAAGGATGTATTTGAATATGCTTCAATGGGACTTGTTCCGGGAGGTGCTTATAGAAACAGAGAATTTTTTGAAAATAAAATTTCTATAGAAGGTGTAGAAGAACAATTTATTGACTTAGTATACGATCCTCAAACTTCGGGAGGGCTGTTATTTGCAGTCAATGAAAAATATGCGGACAGTATAATGAAGGATTTAAAGATGAGCTTAGATACTGAATCTGCTGTTATAGGAAGGGTTATTGAAAAAGAAGGAAGCTATAATGTGATTATACGATAATGTCATAATCATAGGGAGAAAACATGGATAAAAAAACATATTACAGAAGTATTCCTAAAGTTGATTTGTTGATGGAATACGATGAAATTAAAAGCTTAGAAAAGAAATGCAGCAGAGAATATATTTTAGAATCAGTCAGAAAGGTTACAGATGAATTAAGAGAATTTATTAATAATTCGGAATGTCAAGAGGATATAAATAGAAAAATAAAAAATCTTGTACCGGACATTGTTGGGGAAGTAAAGAGCTACACCGAATATAATTTAAAAAAGGTTATAAACGGAACAGGAACCATATTACATACAAACTTGGGAAGAGCATTAATTTCCGATGAAGCTGCTGACAGAATCAAGCAATTGGTTACAGGATATTCCAATTTAGAATACAACTTAAAGGATGGTATCAGGGGCTCAAGATATTCCCATTTTGAAAAAATAACAACTAAAATAACCGGGGCAGAAGCGGCAATGGCGGTAAACAACAATGCGGCTGCTGTTTTATTGATTCTTTCTGCTCTTTGCAAGGGTAAGGAAGTAATAGTTTCAAGAGGAGAATTGGTTGAAATAGGAGGTTCCTTCAGAGTTCCGGACGTTATGGAGCAAAGCGGATGTGTATTGAAGGAGGTCGGAACAACTAATAAAACACATTTATATGATTATGAAAATGCAATAAATGAAAATACAGCGGCATTATTGAAGGTTCATACAAGCAATTATAGAATTGTGGGATTTACAGAATCTGTATCGGTAGATGAGCTGACAGAGCTTGGATGTAAATATAATTTGCCTGTTATTGAGGACATAGGCAGTGGTGTCTTAGTTGATTTAAGCAAGTATGGTTTAACCTACGAACCGACGGTGCAAGCTTCCATAAATGCGGGAGCCGACATAGTATGCTTTAGCGGAGATAAGCTGTTAGGCGGTCCTCAGGCAGGCATAATAGCAGGGAAAAGGGCCTTAATTGAAAAAATAAAAAAACATCCGTTAACTCGTGCCTTGAGAATTGATAAATTTACAAGCTGTGCATTGGAAAGTGTATTTTTGGATTACATGGATGAAGAAAAGGCAGTATCAAGCATTCCTGTTTTAAAATTAATCAACAGAAGCAAGGATGAATTATTTAATACGGCAAATTTGATATATGATAAATTAATAAAAATATCGGGTAATAAATGCGAAGTTCTTATAGAGGATTGCCAGTCGCAAATTGGAGGCGGCTCTTTGCCCCTTGAGAGAATTGACAGCATTTCACTTAATTTTAAACCTCTTAATATGACTACATCATCCTTAGAAAATAAATTAAGACATTTGGAAACACCTATTATAGGAAGAGTCGTTAACGATTGGTTTATTATAGATTTAAGAACTGTACTCCAAGGAGAAGAGGAAATAATTTTAGAAGCTTTTAAATACATCTTTGAGGAGGAAAGATGAAAAACATAATAATCGGTACAGCCGGGCACATAGATCATGGTAAGACGACCTTAATAAAGGCATTGACAGGAAGAGAAACCGACAGGTGGGAAGAAGAAAAAAGAAGGGGTATAACCATAGATTTGGGCTTTACTTATTTTGACCTGCCTAACGGAAATAAGGCAGGTATTATTGATGTGCCCGGACACGAAAGATTTATAAAAAATATGCTTGCCGGTGTTATAGGAATGGATTTGGTGCTTCTTGTGGTTGCTGCAGATGAAGGAATGATGCCTCAAACAACGGAGCATTTAAATATATTAAATATGCTTGGAGTCAAAAAAGGTATAGTAGTTATAACTAAGTATGACTTAATAGATTCGGAATGGCTTGAACTTGTTAAAGAAGATCTGAAAGAGGAATTAAAAGATACATTCTTAGAAAATGCACCTATGGTTGAAGTGTCATCTAAGACAGGCTACGGCTTAGATAAATTGGTTGATGTAATCGTTAATAAAACAGAAACTGAGATCGAAGAAAGAAACATTAATACTATACCGAGATTGCCCATAGACAGAGTTTTTTCAATAACCGGATTTGGAACAGTTATAACAGGAACACTTATTTCAGGCATGCTTAAAAAAGGTGATGAAGTAGAAATTTATCCGGTTAATAAAATATGTAAAATAAGAAATATTCAGGTTCATTCAAATGATGCGAACGAAGCTTATGCGGGACAAAGAACTGCTATAAACTTATCCAATATTAAAAAATCTGAAATTTACAGAGGTTGTGTGATTGCACCCAAAAATTCCATGAAAAATACGATGATGTTAGATGTTAAGCTAAGTATACTTAAAAGCTCAAGGCGCATTGTGGAAAATCGTTCAAGATTACACCTTTATACGGGAACCAGTGAAATACTGTGCAGAGTAGTTCTTCTTGACAGAGATGAATTGTCTCCCGGAGAAAGCTGTTATGCTCAGTTAAGGCTGGAGGAAGAAATAGCGGTAAGAAGAAAAGATAAGTTTATAGTTAGATTTTATTCTCCGATGGAAACAATAGGCGGTGGTGAAATAATAGAACCGGTACCTTTAAAAAAGAAAAGATTTGATGATTTATTAATTGAAGAGCTTAAAGTTAAGGAAAAGGGAAGCAGCAGTGACGTTATAGAAAAAATAATAACGGAAAATTCAAAGAATGTACCTGCAATCTCTGATATAGCAAAGATAACGGCACTTTCGGAGGAAGAAATAAATCTAAGTGTTGAAATTCTTGAAGAGGAAGAAAAAATAACGGTATTTAGCTTTAAAAGTGATAAGTACTTATGGCATAAAAATTATGAAAGAAGCGTTGAAGAAAGCATAGAAAAATATTTGTATAAT
Source organism: Sedimentibacter sp. (assembly GCF_032080165.1). Lineage (GTDB taxonomy): Bacteria > Bacillota > Clostridia > Tissierellales > Sedimentibacteraceae > Sedimentibacter. The sequence continues at coordinate 69,801 of NZ_DAMASY010000013.1, read as the reverse complement.
TATCATGAAATAAAACAATACTCAAAGGGTGCTAAAAAATCAGAAATAAAAAGCAGGTTTTTATCAACCGTTAAGCAAACAATATTTGATTTAATAATTCAATCCTTTGAAAATAAGGGATTAATTAAGACAGAGGGAGAGTATGTATCCTTAGGTTGTTTCCAAATACAATATGATGAAACGTATAAAAAAGTTGAACAGAATGTTATAAAAACATTAAGGGAAGCTAACTTCGAATTAATTAAATCAGAGGACCTTATAGCTATGGTTAACAATGATAAAGCGGAAGAAGTTATTTCCTTGATGATTGATGATAAAAAGTTGGCGAAAATTGGTGAGATCGGAATAACAACTGAAGAAATATACAATGATGCAAAAGAAAAGCTTGTTGAATTTATTAAGAAAAATACAAAAATTTCTGCAGCACAATATAGGGATTTATTAAATACAAACCGTAAAATTGCAATAGGTCTTCTTGAACATTTCGATAGCGTTAAGGTTACAAAAAGGGTTGAAAACGACAGAATTTTGTTTTAATATCCTATAATCAGTAATTCATTAAAATACACAAATGAATATTTGACTTGACTTTTTTTCCAATTCAATGTAAGATTAATAAAAGTTTAATTTTTGTAACAAACTAATGAAGGAGCGTAACAAATGAAAATATTAATTGTTGATGATGAGCTATTATTGATTAAAGGTCTTAAAAATAGCTTCGAACAGGACAGTTATGAAGTAGATTTAGCTCTTGAAGGTAATGAAGCGTTAAGAAAAGTATCATTAAATGATTATGACATTATTTTGTTGGACCTTGTACTGCCTGACTTGGACGGGCTTGAGGTTTGTCAGAAAATCAGAGAAATATCAAACGTTCCTTTATTGATTTTAACCGCCAACAACGAGGATATGAACAAAATACTGAGCTTGGAATACGGTGCGGATGATTATGTTACAAAGCCATTTAATATATTGGAATTAAAAGCAAGAATTAAAGCAATTCTTCGAAGAACTAAGGGAGTTAATCAAAAACCTAATGAACAGACAGTTATCGTTGATGATTTTATCATAAATGCTTTAGGCAGGAAGGTAAGCTTACAGGGACAGGAAATTAATTTAACCGCTAAAGAATTTGATTTATTATTACTTCTTGCAACAAATCCCGGTAAGGTTTATTCAAGAGAAGAATTGTTGGAAATCATATGGGGATACGAATATTTCGGTGATTTAAGAACTGTTGATGTCCACGTCAGGAGACTAAGAGAAAAAATAGAAAACAAGAATAAAAACTACGAATATATCCTTACAAAATGGGGAGTTGGATATTATTTCAGAAATACTCATTAATAATTGGCTTGAATTATTTTCGGCAGTATGTTATCATTATTTCGATGGGGATAGATAGGTGCTGGTGTGCCTCCTGGTCTTCAAAATCAGTCGCGGGGCGTTGAACCGTCCTGGGTGGGTTCAATTCCCACATATTCCCGCCATTTAAGGAGAAAAGTGATGCATAAAAATGTATTGGTATGTGTTACGCAACAGAAAACATGCGAAAAACTCATAGAACAAGGTGTTAAACTAACACAGGAAAAAGGCGATAACCTGTATGTAATTCATGTAGTAAATGAAAATGATAAGCTTTTAAACAACTTCAGCGACGGTGAAGCATTGGAGTATCTGTTTATGATAACTAAGAATGTCGGAGCTGAACTGGTGGTTAAAAGATCTAAGGATGTAATTAAATCTATTGTAGAATATGCTGAAGAAATGGAAATAACACATGTTGTTTTGGGAAGTTCACGAGAAAAGGATCCTTCAAATAATTTTGTTACAAAATTAAGAAAAGGGCTTCCTGACAGGGAGTTTGTTCTGTAATATTATGAATAAAATTTTTTTAGTATTTAAATTTCTTTTCGATAAACAAATTCCATTAAAAGAAAAATGGTGGATTATAATACCTCTGATTTATATAATCAGTCCGGTAGATTTAATCCCTATGCCAATTTTAGGTTTCAGCATATTGGATGATTTGTTGATGTTCGTATATCTTATGAGCTTAGTATCTGAAAAAACCAAAAAATATTACGGAAATGAAAAAAATCTAAAAGAAAAAGATATTATAGAAAATGTAGAATATGAAATTGACGATGATGAGGATTTAAAATAATCCTCGTTTTTTTTATGCCCTAACCCCTGCGATGCCCTAATTCCCTTCCTCTGAAATATAATATGTAAATATTAGTAAATTTATCTTTATTTTTGTCGAATTAATTGATAATATATGATTAGGTTATAAATTTTCTGAAGAACGCTGAGGAGGTGCTTATGAACAATAATTACAAGATTATCCGAACTATTTTTGAAAATGTATTCCAAAGAGTAGTGGAATGCAAGGAAAATGAAACGGGAGATATTTTTTACAGCAATATTATTACAAGTCAAAAAGTTATTAATCTGATAAATATACCTGAGTTAAAATCTTTGTCATCTAATATATTGGAGGCCTATAATACAGACGATCGTATATATATTTATACATATCCTTTAAACCTCAAGTATAAAGGATTGAAGGAAGGTATTGCGGGAAATCTTACATTAAAACAACAGTTTAATTTGTCCGAAAAAATTATTACGCTCGCTCAAAGCATATTTAATATGACGGATGTAGTTCAACAAAAGATACTTGACTTAGATAGAATTTTTGTTGATGATAATCATAATTTATATGTAGATTTAAATCTTGTTTTTGAACAGGAATATGATATTGCAGATAATGAAACTTTTAAAAGGTTAGGAAATATTCTTCACTATATTTTTTCCGGAACCGAAATTGTTGATTACAATATTTCTGATACCATACCTCCTGATGTTCTGAAGATTATAGTAAGATGTCTTACTAAAGAATACGTGTTTCCCAAGGATGTATTTGATGAGTTAATGCAGTCACCTATTTATGGAATGATATTTGGCTCTGTCAATACGACAGATATAAATAAAGACACCGTAGAGAAAGAAACAGTAGCGGATGATAGTTTTATCCAATCTGAAACTGATTCTGTTCAGGAAGATGATTCAGTATTAAATATTTACTTGAACGGAGACGGCCAACAAGAACAAACATATAAGGATAAAAATGTATTTTCTAAAAAAGAAATAATCAGGCTGGCTGTTTCGTTGTTGATTGTTGTTATTGTTTTGTTAATAGGTAACAAAATAATTAAAATGTTTAATGCCGAGGAAACTAAGGGTGATAATCCTAACGAACAAATCGGAAATGAAAATCCTGAGGAACCAAATCCGGCAGAGACGACAGACCCCGGAAATGAAACACCTGCTTCAGATATAACCGATTCAACAGAAATATACTTTAATGATAAACTTTTAGAGGGTATTGGCTACAGCGGATCAAAGGCGGAAATTGATAACAACATATACCTGGAAGGTAAAAATTCATTGTTAGTCAAAAATGAAGGGGAGGAAACTGTTAAGAGCTTGTTTGCTGTTGTTGATTTTACCGACGAAAAATTCAGTTACATGTTAAAACAGCAAATCGGAATAGGGGCTAAAATGAAGTCGGAAAAAGATGTAGAGGTGTCGGTAGTGTTAGAAGCATATAAGAATGGCACTTTGGCATCTAATTTCCATACAAAATTAGATGTATACGATGATATGTGGTCACCCCTGACTGTACCTATTAATGTAACTAATGCTGATTATTTAAATATTTACGCAGAATATAAAGGTCAAAATAAGGTGTGGATTGATTCAATTTATATTGATGTTATAAAATAATTTTATGATATTATGGAACTTTTTCATGTAGTTTCACGTCTTATAATGAGGACTGATAGAATATCGCAAAAGAGAGGTGGAATATGGATATAATAAAGATGGGGAATATCTCCAAATTGTACAAATCAGGACAAATACAAGTTGAGGCATTAAAAAACGTGTCTTTTACAATAAAGGAAAAAGAATTTGTTTCCATCATGGGACCATCAGGTTCAGGAAAATCGACTCTTCTTAATGTAATAGGATGCTTAGATCATGCTTCAAGCGGCAGTTACGAGCTTTCCGGTAATGTAGTTGATAAGGTCAGCGATTCAAAAATGTCTGAAATTCGAAATATGTTTATCGGTTTCGTTTTTCAAAACTTTCATTTGCTTCCCAGAGCTAATGCGATTAAAAATGTTGAAATTCCACTTATCTATCGAGGAATGAACGGTAAGGAAAGAAAAGAATTGGCTGAACATGCTTTGGAAATGGTTGGACTTAAAGAAAGAATGCACCATTTGCCGTCGCAGCTTTCAGGAGGACAGCAGCAGAGAGTAGCAATAGCAAGAGCAATAGTAGGCAAGCCATCAATTATATTGGCAGACGAGCCAACAGGAGCATTAGATACGAAAACCGGCGATTTGATTATGGAATTATTTATAGAGCTTAATAAAAAACAATCTATGACAATTGTTCAGGTTACACACGAAGAAGAAATCGCCGAATACGGAAATAGAATAATAAGATTAGTAGATGGAGAAATAGTTTCTGATGAAAGCAGTGGAGGTATTTTAAATGTATAAAAAGATAATTTCAATAGTAGTAGTAATAGGTTTAGTATTTACCGGAGGTTATTTTACCGCAAAAATGTTAGTTCCTGACTCTTCTCAGGTTTCAAATGAACCGAGATACGCTACAAAAGAGGTAACAAGAGGAGATATAAAGCAAGGAGTTAATATAACAGGACAATTAAACGGAAACTGGGGCGGCTCCATATCTGCACCGAAGCCGGAGGGTATAACCGATGCTAACGGTATGAGCATTTCCGTTACATACAAGGTTGAAGAATTGTTTGTAGATACAAATCAAATGATAAAAAAAGGCGACAATTTAGTGCGCTTATCAGCAGAAAACCTTGGAGAAATATTAGATGAACTTACGCAAAGTATTCAGGATAAGCAAAGTTCTATAAGTGAAAAAACAATAGCCTTAGGCAAAATAATAAACAAGGATATAACTGACATATCACAAGTAAATCCTAATGAAGGAATTGTTATAACTGCACCAATAAGAGGAAGAATAAGCGAAATGTCCATAACAGAAGGAGATATGCTGGAAAGTGGATTTTTAGCTACAATAGTGGATGACAGTGTGGTTAAAATACCTTTTAAAGTTAACCAGCATGAATTTGAAAGCCTTAAAGAAGGTGAAGAAGTTCAGATGCAAATATCGAGGATTATAAAAGGAAATACAGTAGAAGACGATAAAGAAGTTCCTTTATTCAATGGATTCATAACCGGAAAAATAACCTTGTTGAACGAAAATGCCGTGCCATCATCGGATATGATATACTACGTACACAATGGTATGATTGAGGCAGCAAATCCGGGGCTTGTACAACCGGGAATGAAAGCACTAATATATAAACAAGAAAACGGAACACCCCTTTATTCATTATATTTTACTTCAATAGTTTCTTCTTATCTTAACGAGAAAAAGGTTTATTACACAGGCAGCTTAGATACTACGGTAATTGCCACAGAGGTCTTGGTAAGTGAAAATGAATTTGTTGAAGAAGGTCAGACTTTAATCAGGATTGCAGGTAATGATGTTACAGAATCAATCCAAAATAAAATAGAAGATATCAGAAAAATAAAAGATGAAATAGAACAGATTTACAAGAAAATTGATAAAGTGTCTGAATTGACAACCAAGATGATGGTTACAGCTCCTTCCGACGGAATGGTTTCTTACGTCATGTACAGAGAAGGAGATACGTTAGTAGCTTCTGATTCAAGTGACCAATGGTCATTGCAGCTGTTGGATATGTATAATACAAATGAAATGTACATTTATACCACAGTTTCAGACCTTGACGTTTTATACATCCGTCAGGATGCTCCTGTTATAGTGACAGTTGATGCATTGCCCGGAGAAGTTTTTGACGGCGTTGTAACGCATCTTAATCAATATACAGACAGAGACGGAAAAACTGTTTATAATGTCCAGATAAAGGTTGAAGGAAGAGAGGGCTTGAGACCCGGTATGAATACAAACTGCTTTGTTGATTCAGGTGAATCGTTGGATACTTTGTTAGTTCCGATAGAAGCAGTATTCGAAGAAAACGGCAAGCAAAAGGTTGAAGTTTTAACCGAAGGAAATGAGGTTGAAATAGTTGAGATAGAGGTAGGCTTAATGAACGATATGTTCGTAGAGGTTCTTAGCGGATTAGAGGAAGGTCAGCTTGTTGTTACAGGAAGCACGAAAGATTTAATGCCAAGTCAGTCGGTGCCGGAGAATGATGCAATCCTGCCGATAAATAATCAATAAATCAATGAGGAGTGATGATAATGCAAAGTAAAGGAAACATTTCATCTTTATTGATAAGATTGAAATTTTCAGCCATGATGGCATTGGACGGCATAAGCTCCAATTTACTGAGGACATTTCTTACGGTGCTCGGTATATCCATTGGGGTTGCTGCTGTTGTCAGCTTGATGGGCATTGGCGAAGGCGCAAGAAAATCTATTGTGTCCCAATTTGAAAGCTTGGGTGAAAATGTTATTGTTATTAAATCAAATGCCGAAAACATTACCTTTGATGCGAAAGAAGCAGAAGAAATTCCAAGCAGAGTTACCGGCATACAATACACAACACCTGTTGTATATACACAGGATACTCCAATCAGATGGAGAAGAGATGAAAGTAAAATGAATATTGTTGGTGTAAACGAGCAATATCCTCAAATAAAAGACCATAAGGTTTTGTCGGGAAACTTTTTTACATCTCTTCACGTTAAACAAAGATCTCCCGTAGCTGTTTTGGGGTACAATGTAGCCAACAATTTATTAAACGGAAGAAGTCCCGTAGGTCAAACACTTAAAATAGACGGTATTAACTATCGTATAGTAGGTGTTTTGGCAGAAAAAGGTAAGGATAAGGGAGACGGTATAGATGATAAAATTGTTATACCGTACACATCTGCTTTAAAGATTGCAAACACTAAGGATATATTGGAAATATGGGCAAAGTCGAATAGTTCGGAAGATGCTGAGCTTGCCATGATTCAGTTAGGAAGAATATATCAGCGAAAAGTAGGGATAGGAAGTAATATCAGACCCGGAAACGGACAGGAAGAAGGAGAAACGGCATCTGCATCTAATATGCCTATAGAAGAACCGATTGCGGAACCGTCTCCTGAAGTTCCCGGAGGAAAAGAAAATGTATTTGAAAAAGGTGAAGAACCCTTAACAATTACAAGCTTAAACAACTTAGTTAAAGAAGCAGATCAGGCAAACAGAATAATGACAGTTCTTCTTGGAGGTATTGCCGCAGTTTCCCTGCTTGTAGGCGGAATAGGTATTATGAACATAATGCTTGTAGCAGTAACCGAAAGGACAGGTGAAATAGGTGTTAGAAGAGCACTTGGAGCTAAAAAAGAGGATTTGCTGATACAATTTTTGCTTGAAGCGGTTTACGTTAGTATAATCGGATGCGTAGTAGGAATTATATTGGGGGCATGGGCTGTTACAATAGTTTCAAGATACGGGCTTTCAGCCATAGTAAGCTTTGATTCAATAAGAATAGCAGTATTTGTAGCTTTAACATCAGGATTGTTGTTTGGTGTTTATCCTGCAATAAATGCATCAAATCTACCACCGGTTGAGGCGCTGAAACGTCAGTAACCGGTATAAAGAGGTTTTGAAATTTCAAGACCTCTTTGTTTTTTCATTTGATGCATTCCTCTGCGAACAATATTGCATACATATTGCAAAGTATGGTAAAATAACTATATATTTGGAAATATAAAAGGAGTATATTATGGAATTTAATTTAAATATCGGACTTAAAAAAAGGGAAGAAAAAGCAGTAACAATGAACGATACTGCTTTAGTATTCGGAAGTGGAGCAGCTAAAGTATTTGCAACTCCTATGATGATTGGACTCATGGAGGCAGCAGCAATGAATGCTGTCAAGGATTATTTGCCTGAGGGCTTTTCAACCGTGGGCATCAGTGTTAATATAAAGCATATTGGTGCAACAGCGGTAGGTAAAAAAGTTTATGCAGATGCAGAGTTGATTGAAATTGATAGAAAAAGATTAGTATTTAAGGTTGAAGCATTTGATGAGGATAAAAAAATAGGCGAAGGAATTCACGAAAGATTTATAATTGATGAAAAGAAGTTTATGAGCAATTTATCATGATAATTCAATTATTTATTTACTTTTATTCGATTTTTTAGTAAAATCTAAAAAAGGAGAAATTAATATGAAATGTCCAAAATGTAATTATTCCGAAAGCAAGGTTCTTGATACCAGACCAACCGATGACGGCTCTAAAATCAGAAGACGAAGAGAATGCATGGTATGTGGTCATAGATTTACAACATACGAAAAAATTGAGGAAACTCAAATAGTTGTTATTAAAAGAGATGGAACCAGACAGGGATATAACAGAGATAAAATTATAAACGGTCTTATAAGAGCTTGTGATAAACGGTCTGTCTCTCTTGAAGTGATAGAAGGAATTGCCGATAAAGTTGAAAAACAGCTTTATAATACATTTCAAAATGAAGTGTCTACTGAGGTTATCGGAGAGCTGGTAATGAATGAACTGCAGGGTGTAGATGATGTTGCGTACGTAAGGTTTGCTTCTGTTTACAGGAAGTTTAAAGATATTAATACTTTTATGGATGAGCTTAAAAAAATACTTGATGAAAGAAAAAAATAAGCAAAGGAGCGAGCATTATGTATATTAATTACGATGTTCTTAACATAATTAACGGCAATATAAAAATAATCGATACTGAATTTGGACGGATGAAGATAGAGAAAATAGAAGCAGGTAAGTTAAAATTAAAAACAGGTAAAATAATTGCTACTGATCCTATCTTGATGTATGATGATGAAAGTTATTCGGAACGTGTAAAGCCGGGAACCTATGTTGTAAATATATATGTGGGGAAAACAGATAACAGGAAGAGTCAAACGGTAGTATCTGAGCTTAGAATTAATGATAATGAGCCTGTTAAATGGGAAATGGCACTTTTAAAGGGTGAATCATCAAATGGCTTTTCTCATGATGAATTTATGGGATATGAAGTTGAAAATGGTCTTGGCTGCTTTATGGATGAAAGTGTTATGGAAATTTTGGATGTAATGGATGATGCAGAGTTAGATATTTACGAAAAATCAATAAAGGATGCAGTGAGAAGAAATGAATACTCCTGTGCAGATATTTTAATAGATAAGAATAACGGATGTAATATTGTGGTTTTTGCAACAGGATGGAACGAAGGAACATTCCCTACATATTACGGTTATGATAAAAATAATAAGCTTTCAAGATTAGTTACAGATTTTATGGTAATAGAGAAATAGGGTGAGAGACTCAGCGGAGATGGTCCCTGCTGAGTCTTGCTTTTTGTTATGCTACCATAATTTCTTCTTTTTAAATATCCAGAGACAGAAAGACAAAACCGTTAAGCTTAAAAAAATTACAAAGATGTATCCATATTTCCAGTGAAATTCGGGCATAGTGGGAAAATTCATGCCATACCAGCCGACAATCAGCGTCAGAGGTAAAAATACAGCTGTCAATACAGTAAAAAGCTTCATGGTGTTATTCAGATTAATATCAAGCTGTGCCTGATAAGATTCTCTTATTTGAGTCACATAATCACGCAGATTTCCTACTTTTCTGTTCAGGCGTTCAATTCTGTTAAATAAAATCACAAAATATGTAATGGATTTTTTGTCAAGAACTTCATTTTCATTTTCTGTTAAATTTTCAACAACATCAAGAAGCGGTTCATAATGCTTTTTTAAAAATAGAAGTTTGTTTTTTAACAATACAATATCCTTTATATAATCCTTGGTCTTACCTTCCAGCACGTCCTCTTCGACTCCTGAAATTTCAGATTCCAAATTTGACAGCATATCGTAATCCTTGACGGTCATTTTATCAATCAGGTTATATAAAATTTTTTCGGTGCTTAAGCTTAAGCTTCCTTTATTGCTTATGTCATTTTGAATTTCTCTGAATATTTCAAGATAATTCTCAGAAACAAATATCAGGCAGTTATTAGAGATGTAGAAGTTTAATTCAGTTACCGAAAAAAATTTTTCATCGGGTCCTATGATGTTTAATATTCCAAAGCTGTAATTTTCATATATATCCAGCTTAGGGGTATCTTCATTATGCATGCAGTCATAAATTGTTTGATGGCTGAAATGAAAAATTTCGTTTTTTTCTTCAAGTTCTTTAGGAGTCATCATAATCCAATACTTATTTTTTTCATCTTTCTCAAAATCATCAAAGGTTAATTCTGAAAGGTTGTCTTGAAAAATTCTATATGTCAGCAATTGATTCACCTCAATTATATTGTATTTTAAGAAGTAGTATGTAATTTATTTTACCAGTTTTATAAAAAATAACAAGGAAACATTTAAAATATTTGTAAAATCAGAAAAGTTATCAATAATGTACCTTGAAAAATATGGATAACCGGGAAGAAAAATATATTATACAAGCTTGAAATAATGTTAAATAGATGATAAAATAAATAATCTATAAAGAGAGAAAAAGGATTACCATGAGAAAAAAAATTAACAAATATGATGTTGCTTTAATTTTAGTCATAATAGCGGTAAATGTTTTAATTTTGATTTACGGAAGCAATAACATGATACAAGAGACCGAGAAAATTGCCTATGTTTATTCAAACAATGAATTAGTTGGCAGGTATACCTTGACAGATGATTATGAAACGGAATTTAAAGTAGAGAATGAAAAAGGAACAGGTTATAATACTGTCCGTATTGAGGACGGTAAAATATGGATACATGAAGCCACCTGTCCTGATAAGATATGCTTACATCAGGGCAAAATTCACAACGGCGGAGAAGTAATAGTGTGTCTGCCTAACAGGTTTATGATACAAATTAAGGGTAGTACTGATAATTCAGACCCGGATGATATAGATATTATTGCACAATAGATGACAGGATGAGTAAACGATGAATAAAATACAAAGATATATATTTTTATCTCTATTAACAGCAGGGGCTTTAATTTTAAGCATTATTGAAGGTATGATTCCCCTGCCTTACGTTGCACCGGGTGCAAAATTGGGATTATCAAATATTGTTACAATGTCAATAATAATTGTTTTTGGATTTAAGGATGCTTTATTAGTTGTAATCATCAGATGCATATTGCTGATGCTTGTGGCGACGAATCCGATTACATTCACTTACAGTATAGTAAGCGGAATAATGAGTGCGATTGTAATGAGTTTTGGCTACAAATATTTTAAAAAGTTTAGCTTGATAGGTATAAGCGTATTGGGAGCAATGACACACAATGCTTCTCAGGTAACTGTTGCAGCAATACTTTTTGAATCTGCAAACCTGTATTATTATTTGCCTGTATTATCTTTTGTCAGTATTTTTACAGGTTGTTTTGTAGGATACACATCTATTTTTGTAACCGAAAATTTAAATAAGACATTATTAAAATTAAAAAGAGAGGTATAATATGAGAAGAGGGAATTCCGTTTATTTTGTTTTGCTTCTGTTAACTTCGGTGATTATAGGTACAATTCTCGGCAAAGCATTTTCTAAATATTTCCCTGTTTTAAATTACGGTGAATCAATTGGATTTGGTCCTGCAACCTTAGATTTAAGTATATTTTCGATTACTTTCGGTTTTAATGCAAATTTAACTGTTGCCGGAATAATTGGCATCATAATTGCAATAATAGCTTATAAAAAACTTTAAGGAAATAATATGAAGAATATAATTTTGGCATCAAAATCACCAAGACGTATAGAAATGCTCAAAAGATATTGTAAGGAGTTAATAATTTATTCTCCAAATACTGAAGAGTGTGTTGATGAAAATGATTCTCCCCAGATAACGGTTATGAAGATTGCCTTTGAAAAAGGATTAAATGCATATAAAAACTGTACAGATAAAGGAATAATCATTGCGGCAGATACTGTTGTTTACTTAGATAAAATAATGGGAAAACCGGAAAATGAATATGATGCATATAGTATGCTTAAATCTCTTTCAGGTAAGATACACAAGGTTTATACAGGAATATGTATCCTTGACAGTGTAAACTTAATTAAGGCAGTTGACTATGAAGAAACCTCTGTTGAATTTAATGAGCTAAGCGTTGATTTAATAAAAAGCTATCTGGAAACCGGTGAATATGCTGATAAAGCAGGCGGTTACGGAATACAAGGATATGGTGAGCTTTTAGTAAAAGGGATAAATGGCTGCTATAATAATGTAAAAGGACTTCCCTTGACAAAACTTAATGACTTATTGACAAAACATTTTTCTCATAAATTGCTTTGAAATTTAAGCAGTAGCTTTTAATATTGCATATTGGAGGTTAAAATGGACAATAATAATTATACCATAAAATCAATTCCTGCGGAAGACAGACCACAGGAAAAGCTGTTGAAATATGGAGCTAATAATTTGTCTAATTCAGAACTTTTAGCAGTAATATTAAGGACAGGTAATAAAGAAGAGAATGTTTTAAAACTATCTCAGAGAATTTTATCTGAGGACAATAAAGGACTTAAGAATATAGCAGAAGGTACAATACAAAAATTTAAATCCTTTAAAGGCATAAGTAATGCAAAGGCAGCTCAGCTTATGGCTTTATCAGAGTTGAGCAAAAGAATAAGCACTTTAAAAATAGAAAGAATAAAAATTTCTTCTCCAAGTGATGCTGCAGTTGTCATGATGGAGGAAATGAGGTATTATAAAAAGGAATATTTTAAGATTATTTTATTAGATACTAAAAATAATATAAAGAAAATTTCTGAAATTTCTATTGGGAGCTTAAATTCATCAATTGTTCATCCAAGAGAAGTATTTTCAGAAGCGGTCATTAACTCTGCTTCTTCAATTATATTAGTACATAATCATCCAAGCGGAGAATCAGAACCAAGTCATGAAGATATAGTTTTAACAAATCGACTTGATGAATGCGGTAAAATTTTAGGAATTAAGGTTTTAGATCACATCATTATAGGTGATGGAGTTTTTTACAGTTTTAAAGAAGAAGGTTTAATTTAATTGACAACGAAAGGAAATAAAATGGGATTTTTTAATATATTTACTCAAAAAATAGGGATAGATTTAGGAACATCAAACACTCTAATATATGTAAAAAACAGAGGAATTATAGTAAATGAACCATCAGTAACAGCTATTAACTTAAATTCAAATGAGGTATGCGCAGTTGGTATTCCGGCAAAAGAAATGCTTGACAGAACACCCAAGTCAATAAGCGCCATAAGACCTCTTCAAAACGGTGTTATAGCTGATTTTGAAATTACGAGAGCAATGATAAAATATTTTATTGAAAAGGCATTGAATAAAAGAAGATTCGTAAAATCGAATATTGTTATTTGTGTGCCTGTTGGAGTTACGTCCATTGAAAAAAGAGCTGTAGAAGAAGTAGCATATGATGCGGGAGCAAAAAAAGTTAAGTTAGTTGAGGAACCGATGGCTGCTGCAATCGGAGCAAATCTCAATGTTGAACAGCCCGTTGGAAATATGATTATCGATATCGGCGGAGGAACTACAGAAATTGCCGTTATATCACTTGGAGGAATAGTTGTAAGCGACTCGCTTCGGATTGCAGGCGATGACATGGATGTAAATATTAAGGATTATATAAAGCTTAAGTATAAAATGGAAATCGGTCTGATAACTGCGGAAAAAGCTAAAATGGTTTTGGGTAATGCAAGCAAGAAGTATTATAGCAAAGCTAATAAAGATAATGATGAGGAAGAACCGGCTAAGGATTATGTAACAGAAATGGAAATTCGAGGCAGAGACATAGTTTCAGGACTTCCTCTAAATATAGTTGTAACAAGCGATGAAATAAGAGAAGCAATTATCGAAACAGTTAACAATATTGTAAATGCAATAAAAAGAGTTTTGGAAAAAACACCTCCCGAATTGTCTTCTGATATTTATTCTAATGGTATAGTATTGACAGGCGGCGGTGCATTATTAAAGGGTCTGGATATTTATATAGAAAAAGAAACCGGATTGAAGGTATTTACAGCCGACAACCCATTACACAGTGTTGCTTTGGGTGCAGGCAAAATATGTGAGCTTCTGTAAAGTGGTGAGTAAATGAATTTTGTAAGAAAGTATTATAAAAGGATATTATTTTTACTTACAGTATTTGTATTGATAGTTTTAATCGGTCTCTCTTCTGTGGGCAGAGGAGAGGTTGACTTAGGTTTTTTTGGGAATGCAGTTGCGGGTTTCCAAAAATTGACCTTTAATACTGGACATACCATAATCAGCTCTATTTATTCGGTACAAGATATTGTAAGAATGCGTGAAGAAAATAATATGCTTACGGATACCGTACATGAGCTTCAAGAAGCTGTAAGGATATTGGAAAATATCGTAAATAAGTCAGATGCTCTTGAAACTGAATATGAAATGAAAAATAACCTTAAATATGATTATACTGTTGGACAAGTGATTGCATTAGATGATTCTAATTGGTTCAGCAGGGTAACCATTGATAAGGGTGAAAAAGACGGTATAAAGAGAAATGATATTGTTATACACGCAGTGGAAACTGAAGTAGGTGTAGTACAAATCGGTTTGGTGGGTGTAGTAACACAAACTTCATCAAATTGGGCTAAGGTAATAACCTTGTTGGATGAAAGCTGCAAAATAAGCTTCAGGGATATAAATACCGATGAAAGCGGAATCCTGCAGGGAAGTGTTGACGGAACAATTACAGGATATTTTTTCAACAGCAAGGCACAGGTAAACAAGGATGACTCTTTGGTAACTTCAGGTATAGGTGAAATTTATATTCCTGACATTTATATCGGAAAGGTAACTGAAATAGTTCCAACTACAGACGCTTCAACTCAAAGAATTGTAATAAATCCTGCTGTTGAGTTTACCAAGTTGAATAGAGTTTATGTACTTAAAGTGGACAGATGAAAGGTATAATTAAATGAAAAAATTTAGTTTAATGGCTGCTGTTATTATTTTAAGTTTTATCATACAAACATCTTTGTTAAATCATTTTGCTGTATTTAATACCACACCTAATCTATCATTGACCGTATTGGTTGTATTTGCCATGATGTCAAATGGTATAGCAGGTGCTATTATCGGATTGTTTACAGGTATGCTGTACGATGCAATGATTTACGATGTTTTTGGAGTTTACACACTTATTTATTTTATAATAGGAGCTGTTATAGGAAATTACAGCGAAGATATGATAAGGGAAAATTATGTTGCATATACAACTGTTACGGGAATTTCTACATTTGTAATGCATTTTTCTTTATATATTATATTATTCTTTTTGAAATACAGAGTAAGCTATGCAGGAAGCATTATAAACAATATTTTTATTGAAACAATATTAAACATGGTGCTTGTTGTTTTCGTTTTTAAATTTATGAATTTTTTATTTGACAAATTAAATATTAAATAATCCGTAATAATTGAGGTGAATTTATTTGAATTTAAAGAAATTTTTCAGTAACAGGTTTAACATAATATATATGATTATTATTTTTATGCTTTGTATATTAGGATTCAGAATGGCCGTCTTAACAATAGTTGAAGGCGAAGAATACAGAGCGGTAGCAGATATTAAGAAAATTAAAGATATTCCGGTAAAGGCTCCAAGGGGTAAAATATTAGACAGAAACGGAATTTTGTTAGCCGATAATGTTGCAAGCTTTACCGTGCAAATGTACACTGATGAAATTGAACCCCAAAAATTTAATGAAGTGTCATATATTTTATCTAAAATATTAGATGAAAACGGTGAAAGACCTATTGATGATTTTCCCATTAAGCTTGATACCTTTGAATATGTTAACGAGCCTGATTTAAGAAATTCATCTGATGAAGTAACAGCATATATTACAGCTGAAGAAAAGGTTATTCAAACTGTCAGGGAAAATTTATATGCATGGCTGAATTACACTGATGTTATATACAATGAAGAATTTGATATTAAAGAACGAGTTCTTGATACAATTTTAAGAGATATAGAAATGCCCGTTAAATTAGAAAATGGTCAATTTGTATATATTGAAATTGATGAAGAAGAAATTGTTGTTTCAGAGAATGAAAATACACAGGAGCAGGCAGAAACATCCGAGGATAGTGAAGATGCTGCTGACGATCCGATTACAGCTTGGTTAAAGAGTAACAATCTAAATGAAAAAACAACTGCAGAAAATGCAGTTATTGAAATGCTGAGTAAAAACGGTAAATATCTAAAGAGTTTATTTTCTAATTCAAAAGTAAGAAAGTTCTCATATAATTTTATTTCATCAATGGGACTTGAGCCTAACATTAAATTAACGGAATTTGCATTTGTTCAGGATGAATATTACGCAAGCTTAAAAAGAGGTCTGAACGTAAATCATCAGGAAATAACATCAAACTCATCCGCAAAGGATGATTTTGTAATATTAACGATGAAATATTCATTGGATAATTTATTATTAACTGTTTATCAATCTGATTTGAATAAAGTTATGCCCGGTGCTGTTCTTGTTGAAAAACTTAAAGACATATATCCGGATATACCCGTTAAATTCGTTGAAAACGGTGAAGTCGGAGCATATGAATTTACGGACGAAGATTTAAAAATAAAGTATTTAAATCAGCATAATATGGAATTAAATACAACTGCCTATGATTTCACTAAGCAGCTATCATTTAAGAATTATGAAATACTGTACAATTTAATAACCGATGATGAAATAAAATACTATGCACAGGTTGAATTGCTGAAGTATGAAAATCCATCGATTTCTATATCTGAGTGGGAATATTCTCCCATCAGAGACAAAAGAAACTGGATAAATAAAAATATTCCCGATATAGACGAAGAGGACATAAAAAACCTATCTTCAAAGGAGGTATTTAACAATTTAAGAGAATCATTAAATATCAGTGATGATATAAATGATTACGATATGAGAAATATGATGGTTATAAGGGAGAGGTATAACAGAGTAAGTTATCTTTCATACCATCCTGTCGACATATGCTATAGTATATCTGAAAAATCTGTAGCAATGATTTCAGAGCGTTCTCATGAATTAACAGGAATTAATGTTGAAATAGAACCATTAAGATATTATCCTAATAAAGAAACTGCTTCTCATGTATTAGGTTACTTAGGTAAAATAGCTCAGGAATATGAGATTAAGGAGTATGTTAACGAAAAGGGGTACAGTCCCGACGATATAATCGGAAAGACCGGAGTTGAGGAAAAGTTTGAGGATTATTTAAGAGGAGATAAAGGTAAAAAGACTGTAGAAGTAAACAATGTAGGCAAGACAATTAAATCTGTATCCAGCCAGGCTCCGGTTCCGGGGGATGATTTATATCTTACTTTGGATACAAGACTACAAAAGGTTGCAGAAGAATCCTTGAAAAAGGGATTAGAGCAAATACAAATAGGCGGAACATTTGAAAGCCAGTGGGGTGATTTTGCATTTAAGGATAAATATGAAAATGCCAAATCCGGCGCTTTGGTGGCTTTAGATGTAAAAACAGGCGAAGTTTTAGCCATGGCAAACTATCCGAGTTATGATTTAAACTTATTTTCAACAGGTATTTCGTCTGATGACTGGAACAGCTTGTTGAGTGATTCTAAAAATCCGTTGGCACCAAGACCTTTATACAATATAGCAATGCTTACTAAAATACAGCCCGGATCTACATTTAAAATGATTACTTCATTAGCTGCATTGGAAAAAGGGGTAGATCCTAATACAAGAGTTTATTGTGCAGGAACAATGAAGGTTGGAGACAGATACTTTAGCTGTTGGATTCACAATATGTTCGGCGGTGCTCACGGATATCAGACAATGTATCAAGCAATAATGAATTCATGCAACTTCTATTACTACACAACCGTATTGGGTGAAAATTTAGCAACAAACCAGAGACATACTGTCAAGGTAAGTGCTGAGGATATAATTGCAATGGCTGATGAATTCGGTCTTGATTCTAAAACAGGAATTGAAATAGATATTCCTCAGGAAGCTTCAGGTGGTGTTCCAAGTATAGAGGGTAAGAAAATAAATATCAGAGTTTATTTAAGAATGTTTCTTGAAGGAAATATAGAGAGATATTTAGAAGATGGTTTTACAATAGATACAGCAATGAAAAATGAAATAGTTGAAGAAATTGTAAGTTGGATTGACAGAGATGAACCAATGACAAGAGGCGAGGTTTATGACGGATTAAAAAGCTTAAGGTTAAATCCTGAAAAGACGAATGACTATCAAGTTTCATTAGTTGATATCATCAAATACTCCTATATAAATCAGGCCGTGTGGAATGTAGGAGACAACTTAAATATCAGCATCGGTCAGGGTAACAATGCATATACGGTTCTTCAAATGGCTAATTATACAGCAATCTTATCAAATGGCGGATATAGAAGAAATGTCAGTATTGTAAAAGATGTAAAAACATATGATGGTAAAGAAACTAACTATACTCCTGAAAGGAATGCAGAAAGAATAAATCTTTCAGATTACAATTATCTGAATGTTGTAAAAGAAGGAATGAGAATGGTTTCTTTAGATGACAGCGCTAAACCGTATAATAACTTCCCTGTGGAGGTTGGAAGTAAGACTGGTACAGCACAGAACCAAGGAACAAATCCTGATACCGGTAAACCATATGATGATTTTGCATGGTATGTTGCTTTCGCACCATATGACGATCCGGAAATAGCCGTTGCATGTGTGCTGTTTGAGGGTGGTTCGGGGCGTTATCCGATTCCTATAGTAAGAGAGGTTATAGGAGAGTATCTGAATTTGTATAAAGAATAATAGAAACGGAGAATGAATATGGGAAAGGTTATTGCAGTCAGTTCACAAAAAGAGACAATAGGAAAAACAATTATAAGCATTAAAGCAGGGGTTAAATTATCTCGTTCAGGCAAAAATGTTTTATTGATGGATTTTTCATCAGGTAAAAAGAAAATGTCAGAATACCTTAAGGTTAACGAAAATATAATTTACGATATAAAAGACGTACTTGACTCAACCTGTTCTCTTGAATTAGCAGCAATAGAAATAATAGAAGGGTTATCCCTTCTTCCTTGTCCAAGAATTAATGATAAGCTTGGAAAAATAAAAAAAGAATCCTTCGTTAAAATAATAAATGAGGCAAAAAAAGATTATGACGTAATTATTTTAGACATAGACAAAATTCAACTTAGTTATGTAGATTTTAGCGTATTGGACAATATTATCATAATTAATAATAATGATTTTTCATGTATTAAAGAAATAAATACTGATAAAGCAATTGCCGAAAAGTATAATTTCAATAATATATATGTGTTGATAAATAAATTTAACATAAAAAAGGGCTCAAAGGGCACTATGATGAAATTGAAAGACATACAAAAATTATCAGAAGCAAAAATTCAATCGACAATTGAAGAAAATATAAAGTACAGTGAAATAGATTATGATTTCTTTTTCAGTTCAGATGACAGCTCATTTAATAAAACAATAGATAATATGATATTTCTTATGTCATGAGTTAAATTAATAAGCGACCGACACCAAACCTTCTGATTTGGTGTCGGTCGCTTATACTGTAAGTGCAATATGAGATTATGCTGATTGCTGCATAATCTCTTTTTTTTCGAATTTAGTAATAAAGCTTGTAACATTTTAATAAAATGTAGGGAAGGGGTGGGTGAGATGAATAAAATAACAAGAAGGAGAATTAAGCTGCAAAGAAAAGAAAATATAAATAAAAAATTAGCACTGCAGGTATTATTCAGTATTGTACTTGTATCTGCTGTTATTTTTACAAAACAATTAGACACGGATTTATCTAAACAATTTTTAAATGCTACAAATGAAATTATGACAGAAAGTATAAAACCTAATGAAATAGGAAACTCCGTAAAGGAATTTTTTGTTGGGATAACAGACAAAATACCGTTCATGTCAAATAATAAAACAGAGTATGTGGCTCCTGTAAGCGGAAAAGTATATCAAAGCTATGGAATGGTCAAAGGTGAAAACAGTTCATTTTATAATCACGGTATAGATATTGTTTCCAACACTCAGTCAATAAGATCTATTTCCGGCGGTAAAGTAACGCAGATAGGAAACAATGATAAATTATTAAATTATATCGTTATAGAGGATGGCGACAGATTAATAATCTACGGTCAAATTCATCAAAGCTTCGTTAAGGAAGGTGACAAAGTTTCTAAAGGTGATATTATAGGAGCTCTCAATGAAGAGAATATGAATCTCCATATAGAAGTATGGGAAGACGGCGAATCGGTAAATCCGGCAAAATTATTTAAAATTAATTGATGGATTAAATGCACCTGTTAATTGCTTTGGCAGCACATGAAACAGCACATTTGCTGTCCGCCGTATTGTTAAACATCAAATTTCATAAAGTAAAAATAACCTTGTTTGGATTTAACTTAAATGCTGATTTAGAAAATTTAATGTTTGTAAAAAAAATGGTATTATTCTTATCCGGACCGTTAATAAATTTTTGCTTATATTTTATTTTTGTTGATACAGTATATGAACATTTTGCAAACATAAATATATTTCTTTGCATAGTGAATTTGATTCCCATAGTTCCTCTTGATGGTGGAAATATATGCAAGTCTATTTTAGAAATATTTTTAGATATAAACTCAGTATGTCGTTATATGATAATGACCAATACATTTTTTATTGTCTGTTTTATGGTAATTATTTATATATATAAAAATTACCTTTATTTTTTATTAATAGTAATGGCACTCAAAGGGATACTTGAAGAAAACAGATGCTTAACAGAAAAAATCATTAAGAATAACTATGTGGTTATGAGAGTGGGAAATAAGAACAGAAAAGTAAGCAGATAAGCAGATGACCCAAATCTCTGATTTGGTGTCAGTCGCTTATGCTGGAAGTATAAGAAAATTTTCAAAAAAATATTGAAAAATTATCAAAATAGGGTATAATAGAAATACATTTGTAAATGAAAATTTATAAATGCCTCTTAAATTTTTTGCCTCAAGCCGTGGAGAACCCACGGCTTGCCCTTTTCATTGGTGATGAAGACTGCCTAATTTTCTATCAATGTAAAAACCACAACAAAAAAGCATACAATAAATATAATTATAAAAATATTCCGTTTAATAAACCTATAAGCCTTATATAACATAAAAATTCCCCCTATATAATTATATGAGAGAATTTATTATTATTTACATACAAAAAGCAAAGACAGTTTAATCAGTTTTTATATTTTCTCTTTTTATAAATGAATCTACAGTCATTCTATCAACTTTCAGTATCTTGGCAATTTGAGTTTTGGGAATTTTGTGTTGTAATAAATTTCGAATAAAATCTTCTTTGCCGCTAAGTTTAACTTTTGCAGATTTTTTTCCAACAGGTCTGCCAAGAATAACTCCCTCCGAACGTTTACGAGCAAGAGCTTCTTTTGTTCGCTGACTGATGAGATTTCTTTCTATCTCAGCAGAAAGACCAAAAGCAAAAGCCAAAACTTTGCTCTGGATATCATCCCCTAACCGATAGTTATCTTTAACTGTCCAAACTCGACAGTTCTTATTCATACATATGTTCAAGATATCCATAATCATAAACAAATTTCTGCCTAGACGTGATAATTCGGCGCAAATAATCAAATCATCTTCTGTAACTTTATTCAATAATTTTCCAAGTTTGCGTTTGTCATAATTTTTTGTACCACTTATAGTTTCTTCAATCCATCCGTCAATAACTATTTTGTTAGATTCAGCAAATTTATCAATTTCAAACCTTTGATTTTCAACTGTTTGCTTATCGCTACTAACTCTAATATATCCGTAATTCATAACGTTGCCCTCCAAGCTTGGATTTTAGTAATATATTAACATAAAAAAATGGGTTATATTATAAAAATCTAAGAATGTAGAAATTATACGACCGATTTTGCGCGGCAGAGATATTAAACGATATGGATATGAGTTTGCAGACCAGTACCTTATCGTGACGCATAACGGATATATAGACAATGATGGGATAGAAGTTCAACATATCGACATAGAAAACTATCCCGTGATAAAGGCATATCTTAATGAATCATGGGATATTATTAGCAAACGCACCGATAAGGGTGTAACGCCATACAATCTGAGAAACTGTGCTTATATGGACGATTTTTCTAAGCAAAAAATTGTATGGGCAAGACTAATGCGTATATCAAAAAAAGATAACAATGAATTTCCGCGATTTGCAATAGTAGATGAGAATTTACTTGTACAAGATAGTCTATGTTTTATCACAGGTGAACAGTTGGATTTGTTGCTTGCAGTGCTGAATTCTGATTTGGGAGTATTCTATTTCTTTACAAATATTGTTTCATTAGATGAAGGTGGACTGCAAATGCGTCAGCAGTTTATTGAGCAAATGCCAATTCCACAGAATAATAGCGTCATTTCATCTGAGATAATAAGTTTACTCGATTCTCAAAAAAATAAAAATGACGTATTATTTAGGAATACTGTTAACCAAGCAGTTTATAGACTTTATGGATTCTCATCTGATGAAATAGTATTTATTGAAGAATTCAATAAAGCACGGTTTGAATCAATCAACATTAGGTAAATCAATTACGTCTAAGTTCCTCAGAAACAAGCGTAATATACTGGCATTCTTCTTCTGAAAAGCAAAAGTATTGAAATAGAAGTTCATCAAGCATAGTTTCATCTTCATTAAAATCTTTCTTTTCTTTAGCTTTTTCAATTATATTTTCTACTGTTAACATACATAAAGGTTCAATATTTTGTGGAATTAAAATTGGCTCAATAGCTTGAACACTTATTAGCAAATCACCAGTTCCCGTTTTAGGCGAATCTCGCAACAAATAATTACCTACTCTTGAGTTTAGGAAAGCAGTTATAAATTTAATACTATTCCCTGTAGCAAAACAGGTGCTATCAAGTCCAAAACAGCCTTTATCATCAAACGCAAATCGTAATATTGACCCGATCCTTTTCCATACAATTTTTTGCTTAGAAAAATCGTCCCAATAACCTATTTGATCTTGCGTTTCATACCATTTATTGTTTGTCTTTTTTCGCGACATAAATGTTATACCATCAACTATATTTTTTTTACCTGTCTGTTCGAGTCTCTTCTTTCCATGTCCATTTGGTATATCATTACTCCATTCAGCTGAAAGAAGATAATTTTTAATAACAGGATAATTTTCTATATCGTAATTCAATGATGGAAATAGAGCTATAAGGTACTGGTCTGCAAACTCATATCCATATCGTTTAATATCTCTGCCGCGCAAAATCGGTCGTATAATTTCTGCATTCTTAGGATCTTTACGAATCAACTCATCTTTTTTTGAGCCCGAAATAATAAATGCTTCATTACAGCCTGTCTTGATTCCAAAGTTGATTTTAACATTCCAATTACGCAATGGAGTGCCAACAGCTTCAATTTTTGCTTTAATACTTTGTTCTATGGGAGACAGTATCGTCCAACTGTTGCTTGAATTAAATCCTATTGTAACGCTGTTTTGCTTAATATACACACTCAAATTTTTTAAACCTTTTTCGTCCTTAATACTAACCGCTTTTGTATTAGAACAATTATTAGATTTGGAAAGCAATAGAATATTTGTATCGACTGTTGCATCAAATATTTGCTGTCCGGAAAAATCAATTAGTTGAATAGGATTGGTTTTTTCAGATATATACTTACGCAAAGCTTGTCCATAAGCAGCTCTCATCCATTTGTTTGAGGTTATATAACAAAGAATACCATTTGTTTTCAATAATTCAATGCCTTTTTCATAAAACAGAACATAAATATCACCTCTCGCTTCATATGTTTTAAATCCGAGATATTTATAGTATCCTGACTGCTCCTTAATATGTTCTAAGTGAATATATGGTGGATTTGCAATCACTATATCAAAATTATCAATACCAAACATCCATTCAGGATCAAACCAAGTAGTTGATTTATTCTCGAATGGTTCCCAAGACGATAAAAGGCTATATCTATTACTGGGATTTTTGGCATAGCGGCCTAAAGATTCTTTCAACATTATTTTCTGGACTTTATCAAATTCAAATCTTAATTCATGCCTTTCCTCAGGATCTGCAATGAAATATTCATCTCTGATACGTTTAAGTTCATCTATATGCTCTATATCTTCAAACATAGACATCTGACCCGATGCTTCTTTCGGATTTTCCAACCTAACAAGTGAATCAGCCGAAATAAACTTAAATTCAAGGTTAGGTAACGGACGTACTCCGCGATTTTCTGTATTATCTTCTATGTCTTCTTCAACAATTAACGATAGAAAGCAGCGCAGCTTAGCAATCTCTGTAGCAATAGTCTGAATGTCCACACCAAAAATAGACTCTCTGATTATACCAAGTTTACGTAGATAATCAAAATTTTTGCGGTTAAATTTTGATTCAATATCTTTTCTCAATTCAACTGAAGGAATATTACTAAGTTGTTTATTTTTCCACAACTCTGCATTTTCATCAACCTGCTGAAGTATATAAACTACTTTTTGCAGAATACCAATGGGAAATGCTCCCGAACCACAAGCGGGGTCAATTATTGTCAGTGAGGATAACGCGTCTACTACATGTATCTTTTCCTTCAAACTTAGATCATTACCCTCCTGATAGTCTTTATTATAGCTAAGAATTGTGTTTATTTTGTTATCTCCAATACAAGTTTTTTCTTTAAGATAATAAAATAAGCTTGTATCTACCATATAGTCAACAATATCACGAGGTGTATAAAAACTACCGGTACTCTTCTTGGCACTTTCACCTGTTTCAGGATTTATTTCAGCAAGGAGATTTTCAAAAATTCGCCCAAGCATTTCAGGATCAATGGATAAATCAACATCGTAGGAAGTATTTTCGTCAACAGTAAAGTTATATTGGCTCAGCAACTCAAACAACGATATGAACCAGCTATCAGGAATGGAAAGCACACCAAATGAACCGCTGTGTGTAACGGATGAATATTTATAATAATCTTCATTATGAGGATTGAATAGCCCTCCGTTTAAATAGGGTATTAGTCTAAAAGGCTCTACTTGAAACTCAAGTTTTCTTCTTCGAGCACGTGTATTAAGTAATTCAAAAAACAAAGGCTCAATAATGCTGTGATAATATTCATTTTTTTGTTTTACTGCTTCAAGTGACAATATGCTTTCTGGAATGAGTGGGATACCACTTTTGCTCTTTTTTTCTTTTAAAAACCAACAGAACATTATCCGTCCAATAAGTCGAACCGCAAATTCTTGAAGTTTTACTGAAGGTTTAGTAACGCCATATATATTTAGAAGACCTGGATATGTTTTTCCTGCTCTTTCACCTCCGACCAATTCTGTGAATAGTACAGCTATTGAATCATAAAATTGTTTATTAACAACTTCAACAGAAAACCGTTCTTTAAGTGATTGTAGATTTGACACTCTTCCTTTTTCAATCAGAAATTTATAAGGAGTATGTGTTTTTGCTCCTTCACCAAGAAGATATGAATATCTACGAGGATTGCTCTCAATATTAAAGATTTTTCCGTCTTTCAGTTCAAGTTTAGAAGTGAGTAACGATAATCTCCACTGATTAGTCCCATAACAAAATGCGACAAGAGCATTACTTATTCCATGATTTCTTAGAACTCTAAATGTATTTTGTGTTATTGCAATCCTTTTATTATTATTCACTTCATCACAGTAAGCCTCAAGCACAGTAATATTACTATCTTGAGATGTTCCAAGTTGGTTAACGGTAGTTAGCAAGGAATTATCGGAAATTTGAACTTGCCGCTCATCATACTGAAAATCTGACAGCAAAATATCGTTTAAAAAATTTAAAAAGTCATTCTTATTGTATGGTTTATCAAGTTTCATTTTCGCAAATCCTCCGTAAACATAATTACTTCCGTAACACGATCAACTGTCTCAGCACGTTCCTTTATTACACCAATATAATGAATAGGGAATTTTTCAATCAATTTATCAATACTATTTTTTAGATTTTCAACATCTATTTCCAACTGTGCGATAAACTTCAATTCACCATCAGACAAATCATCAAATGTTTTTATTGCTTCATAAAGATCGAGCAAATAATCTCTTTCAGCTCGATAGTTTTCCTTAAGGAATTCTATCTTTTTTAGAGCATCTGCCCTTCGTCCTTCAATTTTAGGCAATGGATGTTTCTCCATTATTTTTTTGCGTAAGATTTCAAATTTTGAGTCCAATTTCGCATCACCTGGTAAAGATTCCTCTTCTTGAGCTGCCTTGAAATAATTCAATACAATTTCAGGAGTTGCTATGGATGCTTTTTTTTCATGTTCCTTCGCTAATGCAAACAACACTCCGTTACCTCTCTTTGCAAAGGAAATAGATACATTATTTTTTTGGTTATTCCTTACGATTCTGGTTCTTTCAGGAATTTCCAAAATCTCTTTCAATAAATTCATGTCGTGCTTAATAGAGTTATATATATTACGAAATTCGTTGTCCCAAGATGCATCATCAGATAATTCATTTGCATCCGAATACTGTTTCTTAAAATAACTTTGCAAATCTTCATCAGGAGTAAGAGTCTTCGTATCGCTTCCAATAATATTATTTATTAACAGCATTTTTAACGTAGCTATTCCCTTTATATTCGTAATGGAAGCCCCAATATCTGTTGGGAAAAAGTTCATAATAAATATCTTATCGAAGACTCTTTTGTTAATTCTATTAATTCTCCCGATCCTTTGCACAACTCTTGTCGGGTTGTATGGAATATCATAATTAATAACAACTCCTGCGCGGTGTAAATTAAAACCTTCAGAAAGGGCATCCGTTGCAATAATAATATCATAATCATTCTTTTGTTTTGCTTCTGGAATGGAAGCATCAAAATTATCAGTAACTACTTGCCTATCAGTATTTGCTGATGACCCCGTATATAGTAAAGTACGATAAAATCCATGTTCTTTAAGGTTTTTGGCAACCCATTCCGCTGTGTCAGCAAAAGATGAGAAAATTACTATTTTTCTTTTTGTATTTTCAGCAAGTAGTTCAGCTATTTTTTTTTCAATACATTTTTGCTTAGGGTCATATCCTATCTCACCATCAGTAAACCAGCTTTTATAAATATCAGATAGCAGCTTTATATCATGTTTTACATCATGTATAAATTTATTGTCAATCATGTCTTTTGGAATAGGTACAGCAATCCTTTTTATTTTATCAACATCCACGTCTTCTTCATCACTTCGTTCTATTTGTTCAAGTAAGTCATCCAAATCGAAATCATCAGGTCCGAGCAATTCACCTTTTTTAAGAATTGGGACATACCCTCGTTCCCACCACTTAAGGATTGTCCTATTTGATTGCAAAATCTTTTTGAGTGTGGATTCAAAGGCATATTTAGAGCTTTCAAAACGCATAACAAGCAAGCGTTTCATAAATTGTGCCAAGTTACGCTGTGCTGTCTGCAAGTCAGTTTCATCAAAAAATTTTTCATACTTAGAAATAAATTCATCTCGGTTTTTTAGGTAAGTAGTAGACATATAACGAGCACCGGTAAAACCGTTGTATGTATCGGTTAATTTAATAAGAGTACTAATATATAACTCCCGTATTTCTCCTAAATCATATTCAATTAAATCTGGTCCGACAACTTCTGGAAATGATATTTTCTGATTTTTTAGGTCATCAGCATATTCTTTTATTTGCTTTAAATCAATTCTTGATCGACGAATAATAATAGGTTCAATCAAAATACGTAGTTCCTGACTAAGCTTTTGCAAATCCTCTCTTATTTTATCCGTCATCTCTTTTTTGCCCTTGCGTTCTAACTTGCGGTATTCTGAAATAAGTTCTCGAAAACGCAAGCTAAGATTATCGACAGAATGAATTGTTGATCGGCTCGGGGTTTGGAACAACTTGACCATAGCAAATAAGTCTTGAGGACGGTTGTTATATGGAGTAGCAGTAAGTAAAATAACCTTGTTGTCAGAGTGTGATCTTGTTAATTGATGAAGAAGTTGGTAGTCTTCTGTTAATTCATTGCGATATCTATGAGCTTCATCAATAATGAATAAAATCGGATTATCTGAACTTGCATATTTGTTATGCAGATTATCTATTTTTCCTCCGCTCTCTACAATAGCTCCTTTTATACCAAAATCCATAATATAGTCTTTCCATTGTTGGATTAAATGAGGTGGCGAAACAATAATGCACCTTTGGATATCAAGATTGTTTGCTATTGCTGACGCAATAATTGATTTACCAAGTCCAACAACGTCAGCAATAATAACTCCATTGTTTTTGTTGATACAATCAATACCACTTTTAATGGCATCAATTTGATATCTTAAATTAACAAACTTACCTCCCGAAATAGTATCAGGCGTTTTTATATCTTCATTTTCAATTTGTTTATATAGTTCATGAAGTATGCGAATAAAAATTTTATATGGCGCAGGAGTAGAATGAATCCATAACCTTTTTTCAATTTCTTTTAAAAAATCGTTATTACTATCAGAAGTTTTTATATCAATAGAATTTGAGTCTTTCCAAAGTTTTTCAAAATAGATTAAATATTTTTCATAAGTTTGATTATCACTAAATCTATCGTTAAGCTCTCCTTGCCCTATTAAACCAGAATAAGTAAAGTTTGATGAACCCATAAAAACGACACCTTTAGCATCGCCATTTGCTGAAAATCTTAGTTTGTTAGTAAGAATGTATGTTTTTGCATGATTATCTTCAGATGTCATTCTAATTTCAAGAGTACCATTTCTCAGTTTTTCCTCAAAAATAAGAAACATTTTTTGACTATCTGTGCTATCAAAGGATTCGGATAATGATGATTTATTAAATAACTTTATAAAACTGTCTGTATATTCTTTTCGTTTTTGTGTTCTTGTAAGAGCATACATTTTTTGGTTTTGAAATCCATCAAGGCTTATAGTGGGTACCATTTTAATAGCCGCACTTAAATTATCAACTGCATTTGGGTCAATAGTCTTGCCTATAAGAATACGGATTTTTTTATCCTTAAGTTCATCAGCAAGCATAGAAAATCCTGAGAAATAAAAGTATGCCGTCAATATGTCAATGCTTTCAACGTAAGGTAATGTATTTTTCAATGCCTGCTCAAGTGTTTGCTCTTGATTATCAATTAATTTTGCCACATTAATACCTCAGTTTTTAAAAATTTAGTTGTATTGAGAAAAATTTTTTTTATGTCTCCTGCATAATTTGATGCAGGGTTGTTCTTGTATTAGTATGCTTTTTTAAATATAGTTTTTAATATACTATGTTACTTATTTTTTTTATTATTTTTGAAAGGTTAAGTTTTAGTTGTGGGAGGTCATTTATTGTAGTTGTATACACGTCTTCCATTTTTAACGTCTGGTACTTATGTGCAGTAATATCTCTTAATCCTGAAATTCTCGCCAAGGTATATCGGTGTAAGATTTTTTGGTTTCTTCACTAATATTTTTAACAAGTTCACCTATATTTATCAATGTCATAGATACAGCTCTTTTTATTTTTTCATCCATTAAAAAATCGGGTTATTTGATAATCTCTATTGCTCATATATAGAAATCACCTTCTTTAAATGCAATAGGGAGTCTTTTTCTAAAGGTCCGTGAACAATATCAACTTCTTTCTTGAATTTTTCTTCGAGTTTATATTTCAATGCAGCTAAAGTAAGCAATGATATTGAAGGAGTTGTAAATTCAACTAATATATCTATATTACTTATGTTAGTATGTGTTCCTTCAGCATGCGAACCAAACAATTCAACTTTTTTTATAGCATATTCTTTAGCGGCTTCTTGAACCTCATTTTTTATTTGTTCAATTGTAATCATACTTTTCACCTTACATCACTTTTGGGAAAATTTTTAAGATTTATTTATTTTTATTATATACAATTTTCAAATTTTTAGCAATAAGAAACAATGTGAGTTAGGAGGCAACTTATTTTATATTGTTCGGTTCTGATGTCCACAACTGGTCTAAATCCGAGCCTCGAAAAATACGACGTTGTTCATTCGATTTTTGCAGGTATATATCTTCGTCCGGATAGTAGCAGGTATCTTCCTTCTCGTTAGTTCCAATATCTAAAATAACTAAGCTTTCATTACCGGAGTTATAAAATGTATGCGCGATATTTTGTGCTGAAGGCTTTGCAAAAAAATCTCCTTGCTTCACTGACAATTCTTTATTCTGAATGCGAAGAGTACCATTACCTGAAAGAATTATAAAAAATTCTTCCTGCTGAGAATGACTATGATATTTCGAACTGTATGCTTTAGGCGGAACGTAATCAATATTTACATAAAATTTTTGGCTGCCACCCGCAGCACCTAAAGACCTTGTAATTAAGCCGACAGAATCCTGCCAAACAAATCCTTCAGAAAGCTTTTCAATATTCTTAATTTCCATTTATTCTCCTTCAATTTTACTTATATTATATTGAGTATATCATGGTTTTAAATATAAATAAAGACACAGTACAAGGATAATGTGATAAGCTCTTCAAGCTTGTACTTGTACTCTCGAAAAAATGATGGTGATGCATCACCGGTATCATCGGAAAGCCGTCTATTTTCCATATGAGAGTAAAGTGGTTTTCAAGATGAGGAAAGTTAATTACTTTCTCCTATTTTTGTATTAAATAATTTGCGATTAGCTTGCATTTAGCAATATATTAGCTTATAATATTACCATGAGGTGATAATTATGGCAAGAACATCTAATATATTTGCTCGCGTTGAGCCGGAGGTAAAGGAACAGGCTGAAGAAGTCCTTAATCAATTGGGCATTCCCATGTCAAATGCTGTAAGTATGTTCCTAAAACAGGTTATATTACACAGAGGTATTCCTTTTGAAGTAAAACTACCGGAGAGTGTTCCTCTTTCATATGATTCTTTGACAAAAGAGCAATTTGATATTGAAATCGAAAAAGGTATTGAAGATATTAAAAATGGCAGGACTTACTCTATAGAGAGTGTTGCAGAAGAAATGAAAAGAGATTATGGCATATGAACTCTGTAATTTACTCTGCACAGGCAAAACAAGACTTGAGGAATATTTATGAGCATATAGCGTATATACTATGCTCACCTGATACTGCAAAAATTCAAGTCAGAAAAATTATGGGCGCAATAAAATTACTTGATGAAATGCCGTTGCGTCATAGATTATATGATGATGAACCATGGCACAGTCAGGGACTGCGGTTTTTTCCTGTGGATAATTATATTATATTTTATTTATATGATGAATTTTCCAATACTGTTATGATAGTTCGTATTATGTATGGCAGACAAGAATCAAAAAAATATTTTTAGAGGCAAAATGATTAGATTTTTCATCTTCAAGTCTACTGTGATAAGCTGAGGATTATTTTTGTAATGCGCTCTGTGCAATCAGATTCTCTTGTTTCTTTTTTTCTCCAGTTGTCGGAAAGCGGAAAATAAATCTTATCATTTGTAACACTGCCCATATCCCATTTACCGTTTTGATTTTTATTACTTTCTAACCAATTAACAACAAATCGAAGTTTAGTCTTACTTGCTTTGTATTTTGAAAGCAATTCTATGGCGCCAAGAAAACGGCTGGCATCTCTGCTTTTAAAAGCATCGGGAAGTGTATAAATTTTATGATCATATATATAGTAAATTCCTGTATCCTTGTTAAGTACATATTCAATAAAAGCTGATTCTGTTTCCTCGTCTAAACAACCTGCTAAAAGTGAAACGGGATAGAAATTAACAAAATCAATAAGCCTTCCGCCTTTTGGCTTTATTCCCAAGATTTTATGGTAGGTACTTATATACTCTTCATGGTCATATTCACCACTTGAAAAAGCTGATGAAATAATATTAGACCATTTTTCAGCTACAAAATTGGCATTTACATTATCGTTTTTGAAGATTCTTATCCAGGCAGCAAGAATAAGTTCCGTGAATATATCCCAATTATGCAGCTTTTCTCGCCTGTCGGGAAATTCTTTTTTTCCAATTAAACAATCATTCATATATGCAACTGCTTTTTTTATACTATGGTATAACCTAAATATAATAGCCGTCTAAGTGCTTAATAGCTGCCTCCCCATTCGGGTGTTTCTTTCACGCGAAGAATCCAACAAGACTCATCGATTATATAAGTTGAATCAAGAAGTGCTCTTGCAAAAATAGCATCCTTACCTATAGGTTCAAATGATTCACCGAGTATATACCAGCTTACAGCTTCAAACTCCATTTTCAGACTTTTTTTCGCTATGTCAAGGGCCTGCTCTTCTGTAATGGCATCCTGTGAGGGATTATCTCGTACGAACGCATCCACATCATTGTATCGTATATCAATACCGCTGCCTCCGCTTTCCCAAATGCTTTCAAGATCTGCTCTGGAAGGTTTACTGTCTGGTTTTGAGTATACAATTAAACGATATCCTCCTTTAACATGATAAACCATGATGTAACTGTTAAGATCTGAACTGGCATTTGCACCCTTATATTGGCTTAAGTCCTCAAACAATAAATCATCACCTTTTGCGGCAAGCTTACGCACATCGTCAAGTGTCATTGACATATCATATGTAGTATCACTAACGCTGTCCACCGGAGAGCACGCACTGAGCATAGACAGCAACACCGCTATCAACAGACAATAGGATAAATTTTTAATCATAACAATCCCCCTCAAAGTAAACATATTATACTAATTATAGTTTAATACGTTTAGACAAAGTTATCAATGATAATTTAGTTATTATTACAAACAAAAAAGACAGTTCATTAAATAAAAAGAACCGTCTTTTAATGCGGTTGGGGGGATTTGAACCCCCACGAATATACATTCGCTAGCCCCTCAAGCTAGTGCGTCTGCCGTTCCGCCACAACCGCAATGTGCTTTATTATTATAAGGGAATATACACGATTTGTAAAGAAAATTTTAATAAACAATTATTGGAATAATATCAGATATACTTAATTATTCTTGTAAAAATTTTACCGCTATATTATAATTAAAATAAATGAATGAGGTGGGGATATGCAAGGGGCTATATTAAAATCCTTTACGTACGGAGACAGCGGAGGGAATGGCGCAGGTGTATTTTTGCTTGACAAGGAATTAACAAGTGAAGAAAAACAACAAATTGCAGCAGACATAGGTTTGTCTGAAACAGCTTTTGTATTGGCAGAAGATGAAAATAATTATAATGTCAGTTTTTATACTCCGCTATGTGAAGTGGATTTGTGCGGTCATGCGACTATCGCAGCGTTTTTTTATCTTGGGTTGACAGGGTATATTAAAGGTTTCAATGAAATTAAAAAAGTTTATCAGCATACTAAGCTTGGTAAGCTTGAAATTGATGCCGTGTTTAAAGGAAGCACCATCGATTATGTTCTCATGCAGCAGCAGACTCCTAAGATATATGACGAATTTAATGGGGAAGATTTATCAGAAATTGCTAAATCTATAAATACTGCCGTTGAGAACGTTGGATTAAAAGATTTTACTATAAAACCTGCAATTGTATCCACAGGACTTAAAGATATAATAATTCCGGTCAAGTCAAGAGATATATTAAACAAACTTAATGTAAATATGGATTTAATAAATGAATTATCTCATATTTATGATGTAGTGGGATACCATGTTTATACAATTGAGAATAACCAAGTATTTGCAAGAAATTTTGCTCCAAGAGTTGGAATAGATGAAGAATGCGCCACAGGAACATCAAATGGAGCTTTAGGTTGCCTTTTGTATAGTAAGAGTATAATTTCTGATGAAATTTCGGTTATTCAGGGCGAATCAATGAATGAATCAAGTCAAATATATGTGAAGGTTGAAAATATTAACAACACTTTAGATGTGCGCGTAGGCGGTAAGGCATCAATTGTAAATTTATTCGAATAAAGTGAGGATAAATATGAAAATTAATGAAATTAAGGAAATATTAAATGCTGAAATAATAACTGATTTCAGCAATGAAAATACTGACATAAAATATGGATTTGCAAGTGATTTGATGAGTGATGCTTTAGCATTAGTTAAAAGTGAGTCACTTCTTATAACCGGATTAAACAATTCTCAGGTAATAAGAACGGCTGAAATGCTGGATATGTCTACGGTATTATTTGTTAGGGGAAAAAGACCCTGTCAGGATGCAATAAAATTAGCTTTAGAAAATCGCATATCTATTCTTTCAACAGATTATACAATGTTTAAAACATGTAGTTTGCTGGCAATTAACGGTATGGAGGGAATAGAGGCGGATGACTGATAAATTACTGATAAGATATAGCTATAGTATTGCTGCAAATGATTTCATAGCTGCAGGTAAAGGCTCAAGTGCCATTAAAAACACATTGAAATCAATGGGAATAGAAGCGAGCATTATAAGAAGAATTGCAATTGTTTCATATGAAGCCGAAATAAATTTAGTGATACATTCATATGGAGGAATGCTGCATTGTGATTTATATGAAAATAAAATTGACATAATTACCGAAGATATTGGTCCCGGTATAGAAAATATTGATCTTGCATTGACTGAAGGTTATTCTACCGCAACAGAAAGTATAAGAGAGCTTGGATTTGGTGCAGGTATGGGATTACCAAACATGAAAAAATATTCTGATGATTTTTGTATTACTTCAAGCAGTAAGGGAACATTCATCAAAATTACTGTGTTATTGTAGGAGGTATAAATGAATTTCTCAATAATGTTTGATAAGGAAAAATGTAAAGGATGCACAAACTGTATGAGAAGGTGTCCTACTCAGGCAATAAGGTTAATTGACGAGAAAGCTTTTATCAATAATTCTAAATGCATTCACTGTGGAGAATGTGTTAAAATATGTCCTTATGATGCATATACACCCGAGTCAATTGAATGGAATGAGGAAATGCATTATTCTCCTTATAAATGTAAAATAGCGATAATATCAACACCTACGTACGGTCAGTTCCCTAAAGGAACGAGTATTTGCAACGTGCAAAATTCAATAAAGAAACTTGGATTTGATTTTGTATATGATGCAAGCTGGTCCGCAGAATTAGTATCCAAAGCGATTAACAGAAAAATCAATGAGGTAAAAGATATCAGACCATTCATTTCTACTAATTGCCCGGCTTCAGTAAGGTTAATAAAAAGCAGGTACCCTTCATTAATGGATAATTTGATATATATAAAAGAACCTATGGTTATAGGTGCAATGCTTGCAAGAGAAAAAGCAAAAAGGGAATTTAATTTAAAGGATGAAGAAATAGGTGTTTTTTATATTTCACCATGCCCTGCAAAGCTGCTTGCTGTTACGGATCCGATTGGAGATTACCAGTCATCGGTTGATTGGGTCATACCTCTTAACACTATATTCGGTGATATGTACAGAGAAATTAAAAAAGGTGATATTTCATGTTCCTATCCATCTTTAAACGGTCTAAAGTGGGGTGTTGCAGGTGGTCAGGCTGAATCAGCAAATCTCACCAATTATATTGCAGTGCATGGCATGGAAAATATAATACAGATCTTGGATGAAATAGAAAACGGTAATTTAGATAATGTAGATTATGTTGAAGCATTAGCATGCGTCGAGGGTTGCGTGGGTGGTTCTTTTAATGTTATAAATCCTTATATTGCAAAAAATAATATTGAATATATTTTAAAAAATGCCGGTGATAATTTTAATATAGAAGATTTAGACAAATTTGATGAAATGTATGATTCGGGAATCTTTAAATTTAAGTTGAAGGCAGAGGATAATCCAATTAAGCTCAATATGAAGGAAGCGATAATTAAAAATGAAAAAATTATGGAAATAAATGCTTTGCTTCCAGGCTTGGATTGCGGCTCATGCGGAGCACCTACATGCTATGCTCATGCGGAGGATGTATTTAATAACCAATCTGAATTATATGATTGTATAGTTTTGAGAGCAAAAAATAAATAATAGAGGAGAATTTATGAAAATTTTAGATTTTTCAAACAAATTAAACCTTGACCCGCTATATGAAACATCAAAGGATATTGAGATAGATGGTGTATATATCGGAGATTTACTCAGCATAGTTATGGCTAAGGCAAAAAAGAATTATGTATGGATTACAATACAAACACATATTAATACTGTTGCAGTTGCAGAGCTGTTAGATTTATCATGTATAATTGTTGTTGAAAATATGGAAGTTGAGGAGGAAACTTTAAATAAGGCCAGGGAACTTAACATACCCGTATTTAAAACTAAAGCAAGCGCTTATGAAACTGCTGTTAAGTTATATGAGATAGGAATAAAATGAAATT
This sequence comes from Sedimentibacter sp., assembly GCF_032080165.1. Classification (GTDB taxonomy): domain Bacteria; phylum Bacillota; class Clostridia; order Tissierellales; family Sedimentibacteraceae; genus Sedimentibacter. The sequence goes on along the minus strand of NZ_DAMASY010000013.1, from coordinate 33,374 downwards.
TTATTATGATTTGCACATTCATTCTGATTTATCTCCCTGTGCCCATAACCATATGACACCTAATAACATTGTTAATATGTCTTATATAAAAGGTTTGAATATAATATCCGTGACTGATCACAATTCGACGAAAAATCTTCCTGCGATAATAAAAGTTAGTGATAATAAAATCAAGATAATACCGGGCATAGAGGTTACAACTAAAGAAGAGGTTCACGTACTTTGTTATTTTAAAAATCTTTATGAAGCATCAGAATTCGGAGATATAATATATGAATCGCTGCCGAATATTATAAATAACCCAGTATTGTTCGGACAGCAAAACATATACAATGAAGATGATGAAATAATAGGGAATTTAGATAAATTGTTATTGAGTGCAGCAAGTTTTTCTCTTAAGGAATTAGATTTTATGATAAAAGAATACCATGGGATTATGGTTCCGGCACATATAAATAAAAAATCAAACAGTATATTGGGAATATTAGGATTTATACCTGATAATTTAGAATTTACTTTCGTTGAGATATACAATAAGTCAGATATAAATGATAAGTTATTAAAGAAATATAAATTACTGATAAATTCTGACGCTCATATATTGACGGATATATCGGAGCCGGTTAATTATATGGAGATTAAATCAGCAGATGAAGTGTTTGACTACTTAAAAACAATTTGACATGTTATTAACCTGTCAAATTGTTTGCTTGTTGGAGGATATATGAAAGAGCTATCAATGCACATACTTGATATAGCTATGAACAGCATCAGTGCAGGTTCAAAATTAATTGAAATAATAATTGAAGAAAGTAATAATAGCAATTTAATAAAAATAATTATAAAAGATGACGGTTGCGGAATGAGTGATGATACCATAAAAAGAGTTACAGATCCCTTTTATACTACAAGGACGACGAGAAAGGTCGGACTTGGAATACCATTGTTAAAAGAGGCATGTGAAAGGTGTAACGGTTACTTTAATATTAATTCCGAGATTGGCAAAGGAACTACGGTTGAGTGTTCTTTTGAAAGGGACAATATCGACAGAGCGCCTGTAGGAAATATGGGGGATACTATTATTACTATTATCAATTCTTTGAATAATTGTGAATTATTATACAATTATTCAACTGACGAAAAGTCATTTGTACTAAGTACCTTGGAATTAAGAAATATACTTGGAGGAGCAGATATAAAGAGCAATGATATCCTGCTTTGGGTAAAGGAATACATTAATGAAAATATGAAAAATATGTCAAATTATTAACAATGCTAAAAATGGAATCTTTACACTTTGCTTGCTATTTCACAAAATTAATGATAAAATTTAATATAATATTAAAAAAAGTGTTTAAAAATTGAATATTTTCTGTTATAATCGATATGTTTGATTATTAAATAACTTTTTATATAGTAGTAAATTATATAAAACAATTAAAACAAGAGGTGAAAATATGAGCACAAAATTGTTTACATTTAAAGGCGGTGTACATCCTCCTACAAACAAGCATACTCAAAATGTGCCTATTGAAAATGCAGTTGACCCCAAAATTGTTGCTATACCTATGTCACAACATATTGGAGCACCATGCGACCCATTAGTAGCTGTTGGCGATACAGTAAAAGTTGGACAAAAAATAGGAGAATCAAAGGCCTTTATGTCAGTGCCGGTACATTCAAGTGTTTCCGGAACTGTAAAGAAAATCGAACCACGCTATGTACCGGGAGGAGCTAAAGTAAATTGTATCGTTATAGAATCTGACGGCAATTTTGAAGTCCATGAATCTGTACAACCTAAAGGTAATGTGGAAGATCTTACTAAAGAACAAATTTTAGCTATTATTAAGGAAGCTGGCATGGCAGGCATGGGAGGAGCAACATTCCCAACTCACGTTAAGCTGAGCCCTCCACCGGACAAGCCTATTGATGTTTTGTTGGTAAATGGAGCTGAATGTGAGCCATATTTAACATGTGATCACAGAACAATACTTGAACAATCTGAGCTTGTTCTTATAGGTGTTAAAGCAATAATGAAGGCACTTGGAGTAAATAAAGCTTATATAGGTATTGAAAAGAATAAACCTGATGCAATTGATATTATGAAAGAAGCAGTTGCAAATGAAGAAGGTATAGAAGTAGCACCTATGGAAGTTAAATATCCTCAAGGTGATGAAAAAAGATTAATACAGGCAATAACTGGAAGAGTTGTACCTTCAGGCGGACTTCCTATGGAAGTTGGTTGTGTAGTAGATAACGTAGGTACAGTTGCAGCAATTGGTAATGCTATCAAGACTGGTATGCCTTTAATTCAAAGAGTTGTAACAGTAACAGGAAGTGCTGTTAATAATCCTAAAAACCTTTATGTAAGAATTGGTACATCATTTAAAGATGTTATTGAACAATGCGGTGGGTACAAAGAAGAACCCGGCAAAATAATAAGCGGTGGTCCTATGATGGGTATAGCACAGTTCTCAGATGAAGTATCTGTTATAAAAGGAACATCAGGTATATTGGTATTCAATAAAAAAGAAGCTAATCTTCCAGAACCACAAAACTGTATTATGTGCGGAAGATGTTCAGAAATATGCCCTGTTTATTTACAGCCATATAGAATAAGCAGATATTCTATATTAAAGGATTTTGACAGTGCCGATCAATTCCATGCAGCAGATTGTATAGAATGTGGTGGTTGTTCTTATATTTGTCCGGCTAAGAGACCATTAAAAGAAACTATCAGTGTTGCAAAAAAAGAAATTTTAGCAAGACGTAAAAAGGTTAAATAGGAGGAAAAACAGATGGAAAATAGATTGATTGCTTCATCGTCACCACATGTTAGAGACGCTGAATCAACTCAAAGTTTAATGCTTGATGTTATTATTGCCTTATTACCGGCTTTAGTTGCAAGTATATTTTATTTTGGGTTCAACTCGATGATATTGGTGATTTCGGCTGTAGTATCAGCTGTTGTTACTGAATATGCATGTCAAAAAATTATGAAAAGACCGATTACTGTTACAGATTTAAGTGCAGTGGTTACAGGAATTTTATTAGCTTTTAACTTACCTTCAAACGCTCCTTGGTGGGTGGCTGTAATTGGCTCTGCATTTGCAATCGCAATAGTAAAACAAATATTTGGAGGTATAGGATTTAACTTTATGAACCCTGCTTTAGCAGGTAGAGCATTTTTAGTAGCATCTTGGAATCCATATTTAACAGGTGGATTTGTGGATCCTGTTACTGATGCTGTAGCTTCAGCAACTCCATTAGCTATAATAAAAGGTAGTGCATCAGGTCAGCTTCCTTCAATATGGAATATGTTACTTGGTGGAATTCCCGGAGTTTTAGGAGAAACATCAGCAATATTAATTATTTTAGGCGGAATTTATTTAATATATAGAGGAACAATCAAATGGATAATCCCAGTCGTATACATTGGTACAGTTGCTGTAATAGCTTTATTAACTGATGGCTCAAGTTTAGTTGCCTACCATCTGTTTGGTGGCGGATTAATGCTTGGTGCATTCTTTATGGCTACTGATTATGCTACAAGTCCTATCACTGATAAGGGTAAAGTAATATATGCAATCGGTGCAGGTGTTCTAACAATGCTTATCAGAAAAATAGGCGGATATCCTGAAGGAGTATCATATTCTATATTACTTATGAACATTATAACACCAATGTTAAACAAATATGCTGTCCCTAAAGTATTTGGTGTAGCAGGAGGTGCAAAGAATGAAAAATAATATAGTTAAATTAGGTGGTGTATTATGCTTAATCTCAGCTATAGCAGGTGGAGTATTAGCATTTACTAACGACTTTACTAAAGATAAAATAGCTGAAGTTGAATTGAAAGCAAGCTTGGATCCTGCTGTATTAGAGCAAGTTATGCCTGGCTCCGATACTTTTTTGCCTTATGAAGACACAGCTTTAATTGATACAATAAAAGCTGATAATGCTAAATTTGTTGATATAATGGTTCCGGTTGATGGTTCAGGAAATCAAATGGGCTATGCTATAAAAACATGGAGTACAGTTTCCGGATTCGGCGGAGATATAGAATTATTTTTAGGGGTTTCTCCTGAAGGTAAAATAACAGGAATTGCTGTAACTCAACTATCTGAAACAGCAGGTCTTGGAACAAGAGTAGCTGAACCTGATTTTAAGGATCAATTTACAGGAAAAGATTTAACTGTTGAAATAAGTGAAAGTGATGTTAATATGATATCAGGAGCTACTATTTCTTCTAAATCATTTACAAGTGCAGTAAGCAATGCGGTTAATATTTATAAACAATATTTGAATAAATAGGAGGTTGCGATGAATAATTTTAATGTATTTAAAAATGGTCTTTTAAAAGAAAATCCTATTTTTGTTCAATTGCTTGGAATGTGTTCTGCATTGGCTATTACGACATCAGCTTTTAACGGAATAGGTATGGGTTTAGCTGTTACGGCGGTTTTGTTAGGTTCAAATGTGGTAATTTCTTTATTGCGTAAAGTAATACCTGATGAGGTAAGAATACCTGCTTTCATAATAATAATTGCAACATTTGTTACTATTATAGATTTATTAATGCATGCATATATTTATGATTTATATAAAGCTCTTGGAGTTTTTATACCTCTTATTGTTGTTAACTGTTTAATTCTTGGCAGGGCAGAATCTTTTGCATCAAAAAACGGTTTAATATCATCTGTTTTTGATGGATTAGGCATGGGATTAGGATTTACATTTGCTATAACTGTATTAAGTATTATAAGAGAGCTTATAGGTAACGGTACTATTTTTGGATTTCAAATTTTAGGAGAATGGTATCAACCTGTTATGATTTTTGTTCAGCCTCCCGGGGCATTTATAGCATTAGGATTGCTTATAGGTCTTGTTAATTTCTTAACAAGAAAAAAGAAAGCGTAGGAGGTATATAAGATGGAATTATTTAGTTTATTTGTAACATCATTTATAGTAAACAATATTATATTTATGCAGTTCTTAGGTGTTTGTCCTTTTCTTGGAGTTTCAAAGAAAATTGACACATCAATAGGAATGGGTATAGCAGTTATTTTCGTTATAACATTAGCAGCCGTTATAACCTATATAATTCAAAAGACAATATTAGAAAACTTTGGATTAGAATATTTACAAACAATAGCTTTCATTTTAGTTATTGCAGCATTGGTACAATTCGTAGAAATGTTTCTTAAAAAATCAAGCCCTGGACTTTATCAAGCTTTAGGTGTGTATCTGCCTTTGATTACAACAAATTGTGCTGTTTTAGGAGTTGTAATATTAAATATAACAAAGGAATATAACTTCGTTGAAGCAATGGTTAATTCTGTTGGTACATCAGCAGGATTCTTATTGGCAATAGTGTTATTCGCCGGAGTTAGAGAGAAGGTTGACACTGCAGATGTGCCTGAAGCTTTAAAGGGTTCATCTATAGCTTTAGTTGCTGCAGGTTTAATGTCTATTGCATTCCTTGGTTTTTCTGGATTAAAAATATAGGAGGAGAATAGATTATGGTTATTGTAAAAGCAGTTGGAGTTTTAGGTGGTTTAGGTGTTTTAGCGGGTGCATTATTGGCTGTTGCTTCAAAGATATTTCATGTAGAGGTTGATCAAAAAGTAATTGAAGTAAGAAATATACTTCCGGGCGCTAACTGTGGTGCTTGCGGATTCCCGGGCTGTGATGGCTTGGCGAATGCAATAGCTGAGGGAAAAGCTCCTGCCAATGCATGTCCTGTTGCAAATAAGGAAAAGCATGAACAAATAGCAGCAATTATGGGTACAACAGCCGGTGAAACAGAGAAAAAAGTTGCTCACGTAATATGTCAAGGTTGCGACAGTGTGGCAAAAAAGAAATTTGAGTATGAAGGTGTTAAGGATTGCAAAGCGGCGGCAGCAATTCAAGGCGGAGATAAAGCATGCGACAAAGGTTGTTTAGGTTATGGAAACTGTAAGGTTGTATGCGATTTTGACGCTATTGAAATAGTTGACGGTTTGGCTATTATAGATAAAGAAAAATGTACAGCTTGCGGTAAATGCTTAGAAGAGTGTCCAAAAGCAGTAATTACTTGGGTGCCTTACAAAAATAATGTTATTGTAGCATGCAACAACAAAGATTTTGGAAAAGCCGTAAAGGATGTTTGTACGGTTGGATGTATCGGATGTAAAATATGTGAAAAGAATTGTGAATTTGATGCAATTCATGTTAAGGATAATTTGGCAAAGGTTGATTATGACAAGTGTACACATTGTATGGTATGCGTACAAAAATGTCCTACTAAATCAATCAGAGGCGACTTAACAGTAATAGAAAGTAATTAAAGATAACCTGGCTGAAAAAATTAAGCAGACGACCCAAATCTTCTGATTTGGTGTCGGTCGCTTATACTGTAAGTGCAATGAGATCTTTCACTGCGTCCGGAATGACACATGTCATTCTGAGCGTAAGAGAAGGATCTCATCTTTTTTGTTAGCAGGGGAACTTAATTAATGCGAATAATTATTTTTTAGTTTTGACAAATAATATAAATGACACTATAATGGGAGTGATACAATCAAAATATAAATAAGAGGGTTGAAAATGAAAGCTTTAGAAACTATGGAAAAGGAAATCAGGGGAAAAACATTAGAACTAAAATCCTTAAATAAAGACAGGACATCTTTGTTTGTTGTTGACATGATTGTTGGGTTTGTGCATTCCGGTATAATGTCTTCTCCAAGAGTTGCATCTATAGTAAATAGTATTACAGAATTAAATGAGAAACTTCAAGGGTATAAAAAGGTGTTTTTTTTAGATGCACATGAAGAGGATGCTCAGGAATTTAACAGTTATCCTAAGCACTGTGTTATCGGAACAGAGGAAGCGGAATTAATACCTGAATTAAAAACTGAATTCTCGGAAGGAGCTGAAACTACCTATGTAAATAAAAACAGTACTAATGGTTTTTTCAGCGATGAATTCCAAGAATGGTTCAAAAAAAATGGAGATGAAGTTGATAACTATATAATTACCGGCTGTGTAACCGATATTTGCGTAATGCAGTTTGCATTAAGTTTAAAATCGTATTTTAATGAGGATAATAAAAATAAAAGAATTATAGTGCCTATAAATTCAGTTGAAACATATGATGGCGGAAGTCATGATGGAGAGTTGATGAATCTATTTGCATTGTATAATATGCATATAAACGGTATTGAAGTTGTGGAAAATATTAAATAGCAGGAGACATAAATGTATAATAATTTAGGTGACAGAAAGCTATCAATGCTGATGGATTTCTATGAACTTACCATGGCTAACGGATACTTTGCCAACGGTATGAAGGATGATATTGTTTATTTTGATATGTTTTTCAGGAAAAATCCTGATGGGGCGGGTTTTTCCATAGTTGCGGGCTTAGCTCAGGTTATTCAATATATTAAAGAATTAAAATTTGATGATGATGATATTGAATATCTTAGGGGTAAAAATTTATTTAAAGATGAATTTCTTAAATATTTGAAAAATTTTAAGTTTTCAGGTGATATATATGCCATACCTGAAGGCACTCCGGTATTTCCCGGCGAACCGTTATTGACGGTAAGAGCAAAAACAATCGATGCACAGTTGATTGAAACAATGCTTTTATTAACCATAAATCACCAAAGCTTAATAGCTACTAAGGCAAATCGAATTGTCAGAGCCGCTAAGGGAAGACCTATTATGGAATTTGGTGCAAGGAGAAGTCAGGGATATGACGGTGCCATATATGGAGCAAGGGCGGCATATATAGGTGGAGTTAACGGAACAGCAACTACTCTTGCTGACGAAGTGTTTGAAGTGCCGGCTCTCGGTACTATGGCACATTCTTGGGTACAAATGTTTGAAAGTGAATATGAGGCATTTAAGGTTTATGCTGAAAATTACCCTGATAGATGCACTTTATTGATTGATACATACAATGTAATAAAAAGCGGCATCCCGAATGCTATTAGAGTATCGAAGGAAGTTCTTGAGCCGATGGGAAAAAGGTTAAAGGGTGTAAGATTAGACAGCGGTGATATAGCATATCTAAGTAAAAAATGCAGACGAATGCTTGATGAAGCAGGTCTTAATGATTGCAATATTGTGGCTTCCAACAGCTTAGATGAATTTATTATTACTGATTTATTGGATCAAGGTGCTAAAATAGATTCGTTCGGTGTGGGAGAAAGGTTGATAACTGCTAAATCAGAGCCTGTATTTGGTTGTGTATACAAACTTGTAGCCATTGAAAGGGACGGAGAAATAATTCCTAAAATTAAAATTTCAGAAAACGAAGAAAAAATCACTAACCCCGGATACAAAAAAGTATGGCGCCTGTACGACAGAGATACAAACAACCCCATAGCGGACGTTATAACATTGTCCCATGAAACAATTGACGATTCAAAGCCATATACAATTTTTGATGAAATACATGTTTGGAAAAAGAAAAAGGTAACTAATTTCTATGTTAGGAATCTGCAAGTTCCGATTTTTATAAATGGAGAATGTGTATATGAAAGCAGAAATATTCATGAGATTAAAAAATATTGCAAAAATCAAGTTGATAATTTATGGGGTGAGGTAAAAAGATTTATTAACCCTCACAGCTATTATGTAGATCTTTCCGCAGAACTTTGGAATTGCAAACAGAATTTAATAAATCAGTATAGCTTCAAAGATCTAAAGTAAACAAAAGGGACAGTTCTTTTCGTTGCACAAACACACAATGAAAAAACCCGTCCCGTTTTATTTTTTTTAAACAGAATAATTATCAAAATATCCTTGTATATAAATAATCGGAGTTCCCTTGTCGCCGCTTCCGGATGTTAAATCACACAGTGAACCGATTAAATCGGTTAACCTTCTTGGTGTTGTTCCCTGGGCTTCCATACTGCTTTTTAAATTACCGTCTTTGTTTTCAATAGATTTAGTGATTGCTGCCTTTAATTCATCACCGTATAAGTCCTTAAACTGATTGTCTGCAAGGTATTTCAATTTAAGTTCATTTGGTGTGCCTGACAAACCGTCTGTATAGCCGGGCGAAACAACAGGGTCTGCAAGCTCCCAAATTTTACCTACAGGATCTTTAAATGCTCCGTCACCGTAAACCATAACTTCTATATTTTTACCTGTCTCATTGAAAAGTATTTTTTGTATTTTATCTACTAAGCTTTTGCAACCTCTTGGGAATAGCTTAACTGAATCCTCCGTTGCTTTATTTGACCCCAACAATCCGTATTCTTCGTTGTAACCGCTTCCGTTTACTGATGAAGATAGTATATCATCTAATCCATACACAACTTTTGCTCCGGCATTTTTAAGTAATCTCTTGCTTCTTTGTCTTGTATGAATGTCGCAGACTAATACAGAGTCGGTATATTTTAATATGCTGACAGGGTTATTTGCTAAAATAACTTCTGCTTCGGCACCACTTTCCTTTATTATATCTGAATAATATTTTATATAATCTATTCCGGTAAATATATGATTTGTATTTTCAAAATGATTTCTGAATTCTCCCTCTGTAAGTATATCAGTCCATGGATTAATGCCTGCAGCATCAAGCGAATCATAAGTTACAAAAGAATTACCAACCTCATCTGAAGGATAACTAAACTGTAAATATACTTTTTTGAAAGATTTAGCAATGCCCTTTAAACATATGGCAAATCTGTTTCTGCTAAGTATTGGAAATATTAAGCCAATTGTATCACAATTAAATTTATCTTTTACATCAGAAGCAATATCATCGATTCCGGCATAGTTGCCCTGGCTTCTTGCTACTACCGATTCAGTAATTGCTAATATATCCCTGTCTTTTAATGAAAAGCTATCAAGCTTCGAAGCTTTTAATACTGAATCAACTGCTATTTGAGCTATATCATCACCATTTTTGATAATGGGAGCCCTTACACCTCTGACAACAGTTCCGACCATTCTATCCATTTTTTTCTCCTTAAATAATTATTTATTATTTTTTCCTTGTACATTATAATACATTTAAAGATTTAAGTAAAATATTTTTTGTGTAACGCATTGGTTGTATTTTAATATATTATTTGATAATATCAAAGTATTGTGTTATATTATATTGATTATTTATTCGGAGGATATTTATGAATTTTCCAAGGATAGGAATGCGAAATATAAAAACATCAACATCAGTATTCCTTTGCTTATTGTTATTTGAACTTTTTAACAGAGAAAATGCCCTTATGGCATGTGTTGCTGCAGTTATTTGCATGCAAAATACTATAGTGGATTCATTCAGAAAAGGCACTGAAAGAATAATAGGTACAATTATCGGGGGTATAGCAGGTGCATTAGTACTTTTTATTATAAGCACATTCGGCCGTGAAAATATATTAATTTTTATCATACCGATAGGAATTATAATTCTGATTGAAATATGCGTATCATTTGGCTTGAAAAACTCTGTCGTAATATGTTGCGTCGTTTATTTGGGCTTATTAACATCACGGGAGCATGAAGGTGGTTATATTTTATATACGATTAACAGAATACTGGATACATCCGTAGGAATAGTTATAGCTTTGTTGGTAAACAAATATATGAATATTCCTACGGATGATATAAAATATAAGTTGAAAATATCAAAAGAACCTGATAAGGATGATGCTGTAAAGGATATATTAAATGAAAATAATAATGATGAAACAAATATGAAGGATATTTAAATTTATTATTGACAATGTGTTAATAGTAATGTAATGTATGAAATGTTATCATCTTGCATAAAAACAGGGACAACTTCATAATATTAAAAAAAGATATAATAGGGGGTTGTCTTAAGTGGGAGCAGATATAGGTATCGTATTAGCTTATTCGGCAGGAATAATGTTGGTATTTATGGTTTCCTGGATTTTTGTGAAACCGCTGAAGTTTTTAGGTAAAATGATATTGAATTCTATTTTGGGAGCAGTTTTTTTAATTATTTTTAATTATTTCGGACAATATTTTGAGTTGTACATTGCAGTGAACGAAATAACGGCTTTAATTTTAGGTATTTTGGGAATACCCGGTTTTATTGCGATATTAATAGTAAAATTTCTTTTATAGGTCACTTAAAACGCCCGCCTGCTTCGTTGTCGTTCAGACGGTCAATCCTCACGTATGTATGAATACGCTCCGGTTGCCCGTCTTCCGACGCCTTGCAGGACGAACCTTTTAAGCAACCTATATGATTGATTAAATATCTTCAATCTGTATATAATAAAATTATACTAAGGGGTATTTTGCTATAAAATTTTTTATTGGACAACATTTTATTACTGTAATATAATAGTATTAATTTCTTTAATGTTATTTAAGGGGTGGTAAAATGTGGTTAGAATATATCGTTCTTTTTTCAATTGCAGCCACGGTATTTTCTATAATGATTGTTTTAATCATAGAAACTGTGCACACAACAAAGAGCATTTCAAGAAAAAGAAACAGCAGAAAAACAGCTGCAAAAAGCAGTAAATTATAAAAAAGGAGATGAGCACTAATCCCAATATACAACAATAAATTTAGCAAATTTATTTAGTTTTACGGGAGATAAACAATGGATAAACTGAATATTATTTCGGGGATTAAACAGTATCGAAGCGAAGTAGATACAAATTTTCACATGCCTGGTCATAAAGGTAAACATGGAATTTTAGATGAAATAGGTAATAATCTTAATTTTTATGATATTACCGAAACTTTAGGTACAGACAACTTACATTACCCAACAGGATTTTTAAAGGATGCCATGAACTATGTATCAAAATCATATGGCGCTAAAAGATCTTATATGGTCGTTAACGGAACATCTTGCGGAATTATATCGGCTATAATGGCATGTACAAACCCCGGTGATAAGATTATTGTGCAGAGAGACTGTCACAAATCCGTTTATAATGCTTGTATATTAGGAGATTTAAAGTTATACTATTTATATCCTGAATTTAACAAGAAGTATGGATTAAATTTCAGTATCAGTTTGGAAAAGTTAGAACAAATGCTAATAGATAATCCTGACGTAAAAATGGTTGTTTTGACTTATCCGACATTTTATGGCATTTGTTTTGATGTAAAAAAAGCAGCAGAAATAGTTCACAAGTATGGGAAAATACTTATGATCGATGAAGCACATGGTTCACATTTGCATTTTTGCAAGGATTTATTGCCTCCTTCGGCTGAAAGCTCAGGAGCTGATATTGTTACACAAAGCACACACAAAACTCTTCCTTGTATGACGCAAGGTTCTATATTGCATGTATGCTCCGACAGAGTTGATATGGCAAATATTGAATCAATGCTTAGAATGCTTCAGACAACTTCACCGTCATATATCCTTATGGCATCAATAGAAAATGCAGTGCATTGGATGAATCAATACGGAGAAGAAAGATTAAAAAGAAACATAGAGGTATTCAAGAAAAGAACGCTTGAGCTTAGAAACATGGGCATAAATGTTTTAGAAGATGATTTTATAATCAGTGAAGGATGCTACGACTTTGATGCCACAAGAGCAGTTATTAGTATGAGCGAACTTGGTATTACAGGAACAGAGCTTCAGGAAATTCTTAGATATAAATATAAAATTCAAATGGAATTTGCAGACTTACAGTATACTGTAGGATATATTACAGCAACTGATGAAATAGAAGATATAGACAGATTATTTGATGCTGTAAAAGAAATATATTTAGAGGAAAGCAAGAGTAAGGAAAAGAGAGAAATAATACAAATAGAGCCATTTCCTCAATTGCAGCACGAGAGAAAAATGAGGAAAGCATTTTATGCCGTAAATGAATTGATTGATATGGATGAAGCAATCGGCAGAACGTCTGCTGAATTTATAATTCCATATCCTCCGGGAATTCCTTTGGTTTGCCCGGGTGAAATAATTCAACAGGAAACAGTTGATTATGTTAAGGTAATGCTTGAAAACAGCATAAATGTTAATGGAGTAAACAAATACAATCAAGTGAGAGTTGTTAAATGAGAGGAATCTTTATTGTATTAGAAGGTCCGGACGGTTCCGGAAAAAGCACTATGGCTAAAAAAATAGGTAAATATTTTTCCGAACAGGGTAGAGAAATAGAATTTACCAGAGAACCGGGCGGAACTAAAATAAGCGAAAAAATCAGGGAGCTTATTTTAGACAATAATAATACTGAAATGAATTATAGAACAGAAGCTTTGCTTTATGCGGCAGCAAGAGCACAGTTGGTAACTGAAAAAATAACTCCTTGGCTTGAACAGGGTAAAATCGTAATAAGCGAAAGATTTGTCTATTCAAGTTTAGTATATCAAGGTATCGGCAGGGGCTTAGGTATTGAAGAAGTCAAAAATATAAATAAGTTTGCAACTGATAAACTTCTGCCTGATTTAGTTTTGCTGTTGGATGTTAATCCTGAGAAGGGATTAAGAAGAAAGCTGAACATTGATGGCGGAGATCGACTTGAAAATGAAAGCATCGGCTTTCATAAACAGGTTTATGAAGGATATAAGGAACTTGCCTTGTCTTGCCCTGAAATTAAAACAATTAATGCCGAAAGAACTATTGATGAAATTTTTAATGAGATTAAAAATATTATTATTTCAATGTAGGAGGATCTTATGAAATCAATAACTGCCATAGTACAAAACGATGATGCAAATAAACTGATTTCCGCTTTGAGAGAAAGTGGCTTTTCATCAACAAAAATGTCATCTACCGGAGGTTTTTTGAGCTCAGGAAATACAACCATAATATCATTGGTTGAAGACGATAGAGTGGATGAAGAAATTGAGATAATTAGGAAAATATGCAAGACAAAAAAGAAAATTACGGCAGCTATACCTCCAAGTTCATTTAGTACGGTTGGAGGATATTTACCTCAAACTATTGAAGTAACAGTTGGAGGGGCAGTTGTTTTTGTAACTAATGTAGAAAGATTTGAAAAGATTTAGGTGATAAAATGCATTTCAGCCAGATAGCAGGCCAAGATGAAATCAAAAAATCTTTAATAAATTCAATTAATAACAATCAGGTATCCCACTGTTATATATTTGAAGGACCAAAAGGCATGGGCAAGTATGATTTAGCTTTAGTATTTGCCCAAGCTTTGCTTTGTAAAAATAAAGATAATACCCCTTGCAATAAATGCCATGATTGTTTAAAGGTAAATTCAGAAAATCATCCTGATTTACATGTAATAAATATTGACGAAACAACAATAAAACGCGAAGACATTGATGAATTAATCAATTCAATTTATAAAAAACCTTATGAGGCAAATAAGAAAATATATATAATAAAAGAAGCTCAGGAAATGACGCCTCAGGCCGCCAACACATTTTTAAAAACATTGGAAGAACCGCCTAAGGATTCTGTTATAATATTATTAACAACCAATTCCAATTTATTATTAACAACAATCGTTTCAAGATGTCAGCATATAAAGCTTAAAAATGTTAACAAGGAAATTATTAAATCCCATTTGATTGATAATTATGATATATCAGATGAAATTGCCGAATTAGCATCATTTTATTCAAAAGGGATATTAAATAAAGCAATAAGCATCAGCTTAGAAAAAGACAACTTATTAAAATTCAGAGAAGAAATAATTAAATTATTCGATAAAATTATAAACTCTGATTCGGAAATTATATATGATTTGGAAAACTACTTTGAAGAACAAAAAGATAATATAGATTCAATAATTGAAATTATGATGACATGGGTTAGAGATATAATGTTCATCAAAAATAATATGGAAGAATTAATTATTAATAAAGATTTTAAACAGCTTATTAAAATGCATGGAGAATTAATGAAAGATAATTCGAATATTATTGAGTACATGCAGCAAACAAGCGAAAATATAAAGAGCAATGTCAACTATAAATTAGCGGTAGATAATATGCTTTTAAGGATTCAGGAGGAATTTAGATGATAAAGGTAGTAGGCATCAGATTCAAGAAAGCTGGTAAAATATACTATTTTGATCCTGATAAAAAGTGGATAAATGAAGGAGACTTCGTAATAGTAGAAACAATCAGGGGGATTGAATATGGTCAGGTTGTTGTCGGTCCGAAAATGGTGAAGGAAGATGATATAATTTCACCGCTAAAAAAGGTTTTGCGACTGGCAACAGAAGAAGATATAAAAATAAATCAAGAAAATAAAGAAAAAGAAAAAGATGCATTCGATTTATGCTTAAAAAAAATAGAAGAGCATGGATTGGAAATGAAGCTTGTTGATATAGAATATACCTTTGATAACAATAAGGTTATCTTTTATTTTACTGCAGACGGCAGAATTGACTTCAGAGAGCTTGTTAAGGATTTGGCTTCAATATTCAGAACAAGAATCGAATTAAGACAAATAGGAGTCAGAGACGAAGCCAAGATGATTGGAGGACTCGGACCGTGTGGGAGGCCAATGTGCTGTTCATCATTTTTAGGTGAGTTTTACCCTGTGTCGATCAAAATGGCAAAGGAGCAGAAGTTATCACTTAACCCTGCTAAAATATCAGGTATATGCTCACGATTAATGTGTTGCTTAAATTATGAGCATCAGGTATATGAAGAAAACATAAAGGAGCTGCCTGACGTAGGAGACAGAGTTTCTATCATAGGAGGCAACAGAACAGGTATAGTAATAGATATTAACCCATTGTTTAAAACTGCAAGAGTAAGTATTAATAAACCCGATGGAACAGTAGAAATAGAGGACATAGACGGTTCAAACCTGAAGGTTATTGAAGAAGGTGTGTTAAAACAAAGACATGACGATATAAATTTAGAAGAATTAAAAGAATTGGAAGATTAAAATGAAAATAAAATATTTCATATTTAACATAAAAAGTACTTTAAAATATGATTAAATAGTGTTAAAATATGTATTGATAATGTTGGGGGAGGTGAAATAAATGTCATATATTATTACAGATGCATGCATCAGCTGCGGAGCATGCGAACCGGAATGCCCAGTAGGAGCAATTACTGCCGGTGATGATAAATATGAAATTGATCCAGCAACTTGTATCGATTGCGGAGCATGTGCAAGTGTTTGTCCTGTAGAAGCTCCACAACAGGATTAATAGATACTAAAGAAAAAAAGCCAACGCATGGCTTTTTTTTAATTTGTCAAATTATTGTCATTTTAAAGTTTAGAATCATCAATATTGTCCAGATGATTTTTTATATGTGAAGAAACTGTTTTTATGGTATTTTCTTCAAATGGACTTTTTAAATTTCCGGTTTTCACTATTTCAAGGAAGGACTGACTTCCTCCCACCTTGCAAATATTGTTGTAATCCTCCCAGCCTTTTTCTCTGTCTTCATTAAATTTTATCCAATACTGATATGCACATATTTGTGCCAAGGTATAATCGATATAGTAGAAGGGACCGAAAAATATATGCCCTTGCTTAAACCAATAGGTTCCTTTGTCTAAGAAATCATTGTCTCCATAATCCTTGTACGGAGTATATTTCTTTTCTGTATCTCTCCATGCCTTCTTTCTTTCATCAGGAGTCATGTCTGGATTTTCATAAACTATATGTTGGAATTCATCAACAGTTACTCCGTAGGGGATGAAATTAAGTGAATCAGCTAAGTGAAAATATTTAAATTTATCTATGTCATTTTCAAAGAATAACTCCATCCAGGGCCATGTTATAAATTCCATCCCCATAGAATGAATTTCACACGCTTCAGAGGTAGGGAAGCCGTATTCGGGAGCATCCCAGTTTCTGCTCTGATAGGTTTGGAATGCATGACCGGCTTCATGTGTTACCACGGTTACATCATCCTGTGTACCGTTAAAATTAGCAAAGATGAACGGTGATTTGTATTTATGTAAAAATGTGCAATAACCGCCTGCTTGTTTGTTTGGCTTTGTTTCAAGGTCAAACAAATCTCTTTCAAGCATTATATTAATGAACTTACCTGTTTCGGGAGAAATCTCTTCATACATTTTTTTTGTTTTTTCCATAATCCAAGGTTTATCGCCTTTAGGAGCAGGGTTTCCTGTCATAAAATTTAACGGTATATCGTAGTATTTGAAATTATCAGCTTTTATTCTTTTGGCCTGCTTATCTCTTAAATCATTTGATAAAGGAACTATGTATTTTAAAACGTGTTCTCTGAATTTGCTTACATTATCCTTGTTGTAATCAGATCTGCCCATTCTAAGGTATCCTAATTCAACAAAGTTTTTAAATCCAAGCTTTACGGCAATTTCATTTCTTGTTTTAACTAATTTATCATATATATTATCAAATTTTTCCTCGTTTTCCTTAAAGAAGCTGCTCCATTTTTCATGAGCTTCCTTTCTTACACTTCTGTCCATTGATTCCATATACGGCTGCATTTGTGATAAATTAAGTACCTTTTCGTCATATTCAATTTTAGCCGATGATATTAATTTGGAATATTCACTGACAAGCTTGTTTTCTTCCTGCATGAGAGGAACAACTTTATCAGAAAATGTTTTTATTTCCATTTCAGCTAAAGTAAATAGCTGAGGTTTAGCTTTAACTTTTAATTCTTCTTTAAATTTAGAATTCAATAATGTTTTATAAAACTCAACTCTAAGTCCGTGAAATTTAGGCATTGTCATATCTATGTATTCATTTTCCTTGTCATAAAATTCATCGGCAGTATTAATCGAATTTCTTATTAATACAAGCTGAGCCATAGTATCGGTTTCTTTTTGAAGTTCATTGATTTTTTGTAAATAACAGTATTGTTCTTCCGCATCCTTTGAATCGTTAAATTTGCTCAATAGTTCCATGTATTGAGATTTGATGTTTTCATATTCGGGTCGTACATATTCGTAATCTTTAAATTGCATACTACACCTCTTTTATATTAGAATATCTCACTTTGTGTAATCCTATTATACCAAAAATTGATAAAAATACAATGAAAAATATGTCATATGATACATTGGCATAAATGTTATCATGTTTAAAAATACATTGCAGTTATTGAAATAGATATGTTATAATACTATGAACAAAATATAGCAGGATGAACTTTTTCAACAACCTATAAATTGAGGAAATATAAGGATACAACATGAAAAATATTATAATTAAGGTTTTAAAAAACTCCATTGCCGAAGAGCTTGAGCTTGAGCCCGGTGATGAGCTTATTTCAGTTAATAACTGCAGCATAAAGGATTATATAGATTATAAGTATCAAATTTCGGATGATTTTGTTTTGTTTGAGGTAAGAAAACAAAACGGTGAAATCTGGGAGCTTGAAATAGAAAAAGAATACGATGAGGATATCGGAATAGTATTTGAAAACCCTTTGATGGATAACATAAAGGTGTGTTCAAACAAATGCATTTTTTGCTTTATAGATCAAATGCCTAAGGGCATGAGAAAAACTCTTTATTTAAAGGATGATGATACGAGATTATCATTTCTTTACGGTAATTTTATAACATTAACCAATTTGACAGATGATGAAATAGATAGAATCGTAAAGTACAGAATCAGTCCTATTAAGGTTTCGGTTCATACTACGGATTCCGAGCTCAGAAAATACATGATGGGCAATGATAAAGATATAGACATTTTAGAATATCTGAAAAAATTAATTGATGCAGGTATAACTGTAGATTGCCAAATAGTCTTAGTGAGAGATGTAAATGACGGAAAACAGCTAAGTAAGACAATTAATGATTTATCTTCTCTTCATCCCGGCTTAAGAAGCGTTGCGGTAGTTCCTGTAGGTCTGACAAAGTTCAGAGAAAGATTGATAGAATTAAAACCCTTTGATAAAGAAAGCTCTGATGAGGTAGTAAGACATGTCACCGAAATTCAGGAAGAGCTTCTGAAAAAATTGGGAACAAGATTTATATTCATAGCAGATGAATTTTATATTCAAAGCAGGAATGATTTTCCGTCTTATGAAAGCTATGAGGATTTTGATCAGCTTGAAAACGGAATAGGAATGTGCAGATTATTTAAGCAGCAAATTGAAGATTTAATAGGAGAATATGAAGGAAGAGAGCCTATTGCAGAGGAGCTTACTTTTATTACGGGAGTTGCTGCTTATGAATTGTTGACAGAGATATCAGAAAAAGTTATGAAATCAATACCTGTTAAAATTAATGTAATAAAAATAAAAAATAACTTTTTCGGAGAAAGAATAACAGTATCCGGCTTAACCACAGGGAAGGATATTATAGAGCAATTAAAGGATAATAATTATAAAAATATAATAATTCCTAAGAATATGATTAATGATAACAATGTTATGCTTGATGATTTAACAATAGAAGATTTAGAGAGAGAATTAAATACAGAAGTGGCTTTTTGTGAAGTTGACGGTGCAAGCTTGCTGAATTTAATTACAAAATAACGGAGGATATAATGGCGAAGCCGATAGTTACGATTGTAGGAAGACCTAACGTAGGAAAATCAACACTTTTTAATAGAATAGCAGGAAAAAGAATATCAATAGTAGAAGATACTCCCGGAGTTACAAGGGATAGAATTTATGCTGAATGCGAATGGCTGGATAACCATTTTACATTAATTGATACAGGCGGTATAGAGCCGGATGCAACAGATACAATTTTTGCGCAGATGAGAGTTCAGGCAGAAGTTGCAATTGAAATGGCTGATGTTGTATTGTTTATGGTTGACGGCAAGGAAGGCGCTACGGCAGCAGATATGGAAGTTGCCCAGATACTTAGAAAGGCAAAAAAAGAAATAATTTTGGTTGTTAATAAAATGGATAAATTTGTTAATAACGATAATATTTATGAATTTTATAATTTAGGAATAGGGGATCCTGTATCCATATCTTCATCAGAAGCATTAGGTATTGGTGATTTGCTTGATGAAATTATATTTAGATTTGATGAAACAATGAACACGGACGAAGAAGATGATAGTATAAAAATTGCCGTAATCGGTAAACCAAATGCAGGCAAATCATCAATTATAAATAAAATAATTGGTGAAGACAGAGTCATTGTAAGTGATATACCCGGAACTACAAGAGATGCCATAGACACTAAATTTGAAAGTAACGGACAGAAATACACCATTATCGATACAGCAGGTATAAGAAAGAAAAGCAAGGTTTTAGAAAATGTTGAAAAATACAGCGTACTTAGAGCATTTACTGCCGTTGAACGAGCAGATATATGCCTGCTTGTGATAGATGCAGATAAAGGTGTAACAGATCAGGATATAAGAATAGCAGGTTATTCTCATGAAAATAACAAGGGTATGATTATTGTTATAAATAAGTGGGACTTAATTGAAAAGGACAACAGTACATTTAAAGAATTTCAGGAAGACGTAAGAAAGGCGCTTGCTTATGCAACCTATGCTCCTATTTTAACTGTATCTGCCCTCACCGGTCAAAGGGTCAATAAGGTTTTAGATGCGGTTGATGAAGTATATAACTTCAGAAATTTAAGAGTTTCAACAGGTGTATTAAATGACATTTTAACAGAAGCCGTTCTTATGAATCAGCCGAGAACAGTTAAAGGCAAAAGATTAAAAATATATTACGCCACACAGGTTGCGGTAAATCCGCCGAAGTTTTTAGTCTTTGTAAATGACAGCACTATAGTTCATTTTTCATACGAAAGATATTTAGAAAACAAAATACGTGAATCCTTTGAATACAAGGGGACACCGATTATAATAGAATTCAGAAGCAAAAATGAGAAAAAACTATAACAATTGATATATTGGAGGGACAATGAAATACTTTATTATCGCAATAATATCATATTTATTAGGAAACATTTCATTTGCCTATATATTAGGCAAAATTTTTACGAAAAAAGATGTCAGGGATTTTGGCAGCGGCAGTGCAGGCGCAACAAATGCATTAAGAACATTCGGCAAAAAAATCGGTATAATGGTTTTTTTCGGCGATGTATTAAAAGGAGTAATAGCAGTTTTAATAGGAAAAAATATCGGAGGCGATACAGGTGCTTACTTAGCAGGAGCTTCTGTAATAATCGGACATAACTGGCCCGTCCTCTTAGGGTTCAAGGGTGGCAAGGGTGTTGCCACAACTATAGGCGTAGTATTTATGATTAATATAAAATTAACCTTAATTTGTTTTGTATTAGGGGTTATAATAATAATAATAACAAGGACAGTATCGATGGGTTCAATATTCGGAATGGCCATGGCGCCGGTTGTTGCAATTGTATTTATAAAACCCTTCGATTTAGCATTTTTTTTATTCTGCTTATTTATAGCAGGCATGTCTATATACAGACATAAGGATAATATTAAAAGGTTAATAAAGGGAACAGAAAGAAAGATATAGGAGATGATGTGTTGAACAGAAAAATAACGCTGCTTGGCGGCGGAAGCTGGGGAACAGCTCTTTCAAAGCTTTTATCAGAAAACGGTCATCAGATTACTGTCTGGCTTAGAGATGAAAATCAATGCAGAGAATTGAATACAGAAAGGATTAATAAAAAATACCTTCCTAAAATTCAAATTCCCGATAATATTATGTTTACTTCAAATATAAATGAAGCTGTAAAAAATGCACAAATGCTTTTAATAGTAACACCTACTCAAATGATAAGAAGTGTTTTGAAGCAAATTGATGCAGAATTCAAAAAAGATAAAATAATTATAAATGCTTCAAAAGGTATTGAAATAGGTACCTTATGTTTAGTTTCAGACATAGTAAAGGAAGAAACGACCGATTGTACCTTTGCTGTATTATCCGGTCCATCACATGCAGAGGAAGTGGGACTTTCTTTACCGACTGCTATAACCGTAGCATGTGATGATAAAAAAATATCTGAAGAAATTCAGGACACCTTTATGTCATCTTACTTCAGAGTTTATACCAATGAAGATGTAATAGGTGCGGAGCTTGGAGGAGCATTAAAAAACATTATAGCTCTTGGTGCCGGCATATCAGACGGTATAGGATACGGTGACAATGCCAAGGCAGCCTTAATTAACAGAGGTATAGTTGAAATTGCTCGATTAGGTGTGGCTATGGGAGCCGATATACATACATTTTACGGTTTAACAGGCATAGGAGATTTGATAGTAACATGCACCAGCAAACACTCAAGAAATTATAATGCCGGAAATCTTATAGGTCAGGGCTTTAAAAAAGACGAAGCAATTAAAAAAATCGGTATGGTAGTAGAGGGAATTCCAACCACATATGCAGCATACGAACTTTCCAAAAAGTTAAATGTTGATATGCCGATAGTAAGCGCAATGTATGATTTGTTAGAAAATAATGCTGACGTAAAAGAAACAGTAAATAAGCTTATGCTCCGCGACAAAAAAGAAGAAAAACTCTAAGGAGACAAAATAATGATTACATTTGACGAATTTGCAAAAATAGATATAAGAGTGGGAGAAATTATAAAGGCGGAGGTTTTTGAGAAGGCAAGACGACCGGCTTATAAGCTGTATGTTGATTTCGGAGAAGAAATCGGAATAAAAAAGTCCAGTGCCCAAATTACCGATTTGTATAAAATTGATGATTTAATCGGAAAACAGGTTCTTGCGGTAGTAAATTTCCCGCCGAGACAGATTGCCGATTTTATGTCAGAGGTTCTTGTTTTAGGAACTTATTCCAAGGATGGAGTTGTTTTGATCCAACCCGAAAGAACTGTTGAAAAGGGCGATAAGCTGGGATAGTATATTTAAATATGGGGGAATTTAATGAAAAGAAATTTAAACTTATTATATTTCAGCGCCACAGATACTACAGCAAAAGTAATTAAATCAATAGCTAAGGGGTTTAATGAAGATGCAAAAGAATATAATATCACTCTGCCTGAAAATAGGATAAAAAGTTTAAATTTTAAAAAAAACGATATAGTAATTATTGAGGTACCCGTATATGCAGGAAGAGTACCGGGATTTTTATCTGAATATTTTTCAGCAAAAATTCACGGGAACAATACATATGCGGTTTTTATTGTAGTTTATGGAAACCGCGCTTATGATGATGCCCTTTTAGAATTAAAGGATATTTTTGAAGGAAACAGTTTTATAGGAGTTGCCGGTGGAGCTTTTATCGGAGAGCATTCATATACTGAAAAGATAGCTGCAGGCAGACCTAACGAAGGTGATTTAGATATTGCCTATAAATTTGGCTGGGATATTAGTAAAAAAATAAACAGTATTGATATATTTTCAAAAAGGTTAAAAGTAAAGGGCAATTATCCATACAGAAAAGGCATGGTATATGAACCGGTTATGATTGATACCGATGAAAATTGTATTAATTGCGGTATATGTTCAATGCATTGCCCAATGGGCGCCATCAACAAAACTGACAACAAAAGTATTGATATTTTTAAATGTATAAGATGCTGCAGTTGTATAAAAAGATGCCCCGTTAATGCAAAGGATATAAATTATGACTTGCATAAAATATTTCTTAAAGAATTTATAAATACATATAGTGCTGTAAGGCTGGAGCCTGAACTTTTTATTGTTTAGTTGATTTTTTTAAAAGAATAGTTATTATTCTATTAATAATTTTAATTGCTTTTTTCTTTTTACATAATGATTATTCAATAGCCGGTTTATTTAAGTTCTTTTTTTAGTTGTTATTTCTTTTGGTGAAGAATTTATATATCGTGGTTATATATACAACAGATTGAAAGAAAAGTCAGTAATGAAAGCAATAATAATCAGCGGAATATTATGGGGCATTGGGCATCCGATTCTGCCGTCTATAATGGAAAATTCTAATATTTTTTTAGGAATTATATAACATAGGAGGCGGAATTATAGGTGGGTGGTATTTCATTTACCTTCAAGAAAAATCCGGTACATTATGGGTTCCGGTTTTAATACACGCTTTGCTTGATTATTTCTATATGCGTTTCGGTTCTTTAATAGCTATCATAGTACTTGTTTATTATATAAAAACATCAAGAAGTAATAAAAGTAGGACTATTGATATAAGTAAAATATCATAATTTAGAAATATATAAATTCGACCGTATATTGGCTTTGATTATTTTAACATCACTGAATTTTTCATTCAGTTCTTGTTTTATTATTTTTATAAAATTAAAATAATCACCGCCTTCCAGCCATTCCGCTATATCGGTTATTAATCCGCGATGTTCATTATAATCATAAATTATAACAAGATGTTTTGTAATTCTTTTCATTTCATCATACATTATTTGTCGTTCATTTTTGTTAAGTCCGTGAGCAACAAAGGAAGATATGGAAACGTCAAAGCTTTTATTTTTAAAAGGCAGACTTGTCAGTACATTTGCTTCTATGAATTCAATTTCTTTATTTTTAGATTTTTTCTTTGCTATTTCAACCATTCTTTTTGCAGGATCAATTCCTGTTACAGATAACCCATTTTCATAGAGCACATTGCATAAAGCTCCGGTACCACAACCTATGTCTATTATGTTTTTATAATTTGACAAATCCAATTCATCTTTAGTATTAGTAAAAATAGTTGTAAAATGTTTTACCTGAGTATTAAAAAAAAGTCCATATATTGATGAAATATTATTAAATAGCTTATCTTTTGTTTTCATGATAATCCTCTATAATCAAAATCGTGACATAAGCTATTATACCCTATTATATAGAATTGACGAAAGTAAATATTTGTTAAAATATCAATAGTTATTGGGGAGAAACAATTCTTTTTAACTAATCTATTCTAATTGAACCGTATTGTTTTCGATTATCAAAAAGTAGTTGTATTAAGCTTTTATAATATGGTATAAATTGACCATCATCTATCATAGAAAATATTTCTTCCATAGATGCCCACTTAACTTTCTGAACCTCTTCATATTGCAGTGATAGCTCATTGATATCAATATCCTGTTCAATTAGATAATAATCATCAAATCCATTTTTAAAGTTTATTGTAATATGAGGTCTGACATTTGTTAAATCTATTTTTAATCCGATTTCCTCAAACAGTTCTCGTTCAGCAGCATTTTGACTGTTATCACCTTTTACGGCGCTTCCGCCTACTGTTACATCCCACATATTCGACCAACCTTTTTTAAAAGGTTGTCTTTGTTGAATAAGCATTTCACCCTTAGAATTAAAAATACAAATATGTACAACTAAATGATAGCAGTTTTCTTCGAAATCTTCTCCGCGAGCCATAGTTTTATCTGTTTTATTCCGATTAATATCATATACATCCCAAAGTTCCATATTTCACCTAACCTAAATTTCATATTTAAAATCAACAAATATTATTGTAACTTATTTATTTGTTAAAAGCAAATAAAACATGCTGTTGTTTGACATACCTTAATAATCGTTATATAATATTGTTAAAATATGGATAAAATTGCGATTAGAGAGAATAGAATGAAAGATTAGCACCTATTTTAATTCTTTATATGCATAGGTTTTCTAAACCTGAATTGCCGGACTGCTCGACCTTTGCCTGATACACTTTTGCCGAGCCGATTTCTTTACAGGCTTTGCCCATATCCTGAAACAAGCGGTTGCAAGTTTGACAGTGAGTATGTGATACTCAACTGTTTTTTTATTATGTTTTTAATCCTATCATTACCTTGAAAATTATGTTAAAATAAATACAACAATTTTTTTGTGTAAAAAGGAGCTGATAAAATGAAGGATTTTATTGCGCTATTTATAGTGTGCTTTGTAATATGCTTAATTGTTATCTTTTTCACTGGAGGGATTATATTTACTAATATATGGGCAATTATTGCTTTAATTTCTATGATATTAGCTATTATAGCTAAAAATTTTATTAATCAGAGTGATAAGATTGAAGAATTGGAGAAGAAGATAGAACAATTATTGAAAGATGAACAAAATGACGAGGGGACGTGACGAGGGGACGTGACGAGGGGACGGACGTGACGAGGGGACGGGGTTACTGTCATAAATATAAATTAAATTTACGTAATGAGGAAGTAATATGGAAATTATTTTAGCGCTAATTGGTATGCTTGTATTTTTTTTAGTTGTAAAAGGAGCGGTCCACCAAGGTACTCTTGATGCACTTAAAGATTTTGAAGATTATATGGATAAAAAAGAAAAAAATAAAATAGATTAGTTACATATATTGAAAATAAAAATTTAGAGTGTAACCTAAACCCTGATATTTCGTTTATTAGGTGAAAGGGGGTGTCTCTGTGTTAAACGACCAGCTGGAAACATTATATATTAAATACCATAGAGAACTGCAGGGATCATCATTTGGCGCAGGATTTAACCAGTGAAACATTCTTTAAAGCTATGTTATCACTTGATGATAATGTTTTATATATAAAATATTGGCTTTTCAGAGTTTGTAAAAATCTATTCATTGATTATGCAACAGGGATTTGGAACGTATGAAACAAGTTATAGATATAGAAATATTTTTACTGATGAAGATTACAGAGTTAATTCCAAAATAAAACGCGGTGAAATATATGCTACTCATCAAGACACATATGATAGCGATATTATGTTTTGGTATATTCAACGTCCAAACAGTGAGCAGAAATATATTGATGAGAAAAAAGAACGGGTTTTAAATCATATGAAACAATTAAATCCTGTTTCCTATGTTTCTGCAGGAATTACTTTTGAAAATGATTTGAACATGGAGGAATTGAACAATTTAGAATCGAAGTATCCGGATGTTGAATTTATATGGGCAGGAATACGAACGGATTCACCTGATAAGGAAGTTATGGACTTGATTGGTATTCAATTGCTCAGCAGTAATGGAGTACATCTGGATGATGGTGTTGAAGATAAATATAGAGCTTTTTCACTTTTAAAATGGCTTGTAAATCCTGTGGGTTCAGGTAACAGCGAATTGCCTATAGTCGCACAGGCATACGAGCTTCATTACAAAAGTTTATTGCAATATGTTATTGACAGAGAAGAAGCAGTCGATGTAATTGAACGCAGACCATGGAAAAATGAATTTTATCAAACAGCCCTAAATTATGCAGAAGAGCTGGGGGTAAAAACCTATGGAGTACTTGTATTTGCTGAAGCAAAGGATTTAATTGAATTGGTTGAAAATGAACAAATAAAATTGGTGGAATTCAATCAAGCTTTGGTTTCTAAAAGAAATATACAATAACATTATTACAATAAACAAAGGAATGTGATTTGAGAATATATTAATGCAAATAATTATAGAGGGGGAAACAATGGATAATATTTTAAAGAATAAAAAGACATCGCTTTGGATTGTCATAGCAATTATTGTTATAGCAGTTATTGTAGTCGTTGTATCAGACAGAAATTCCATAGATGAAAAACAATATCAATTTCCTTTAACTACTGAGGATATAGAAGGAGTATTAGCTGAGAAGGGAATAAATATGTATGTAGAAGACAGTAGCACTATTGATGGCTCAATAAATGTTCCTGCCTTAAAGAATGTCATAATAAATATAGCGACATTAAAAAATGATGACAATGTAACATTTGGAATCAGTTCTCAAGTCAGAAACAATCATAAGGTTTTGAACTTAACTTGGTATTTTCCGAAGACACTATCGTCGGAACAGGTTGATGATTTTTTTCATGATGAGCTACCGAAGCAATTTGAGCTTGCAGGTATTTTCTATGGAAACAAAAAAGAATTAGACAAAGAATTAAATAAATTGCTTGATTACTATCTTGATGAAAAAAATTATAATAACAGCTCCTATTGGAACAAAAGGGTGGGAAATGATCATTTAACAGTAAGAAGAAATAGCAATAACATGTCGACAATATCCATGATGATTATTCCCGATGAAATATATGAAGATTATTTAAGTACATCAAATGAGTTGTGGAAAGATAATGCCAAAACTGAGAATATTAAAATATACGACGGTACTGTAGCCGAAATTGAAAAGGCGTCAAGGGAAGAAGATACTGTAAAACACTTTGTAATAAAAGGACATCTGAAAAATATTAAAGAAAATAAAGTTGTTCCCGAAAAATTAGCTGATATCGAATCAAACTATTTAATGCCTAACAGAGATAAATATTTAAGCGCTAAATTAGTTGACAGCACAGGCAGCATAGATGTATTTCTACAAATGACTTCCCTTAAACCGAATGAATTAAGTAAAGATCGCAATCACAATGTTGTGATTCTCTACAACGATGGTGAACCTATATATATTGTTCGTTCCAGTACTTTAAATTAGCTTTAAAATGAACTTTATTAATTATTTATACGTCTATATATGTAGGGGAAAGTATAAATAATAATTTTGAGACGATTAAATCAGAATGAATAGTAAGGGGGGACTTTAATATGAATGGGATAGTTTTAAAACTTATATTAGTCTTTGGAATTTTCATAATAATTTATATAATTATGGAGCTTAAAGCCGATAATTTTATATCCTGGAAATTTAACATGATATGGCTATTGTTAATGATAACAAGCACACAGAGTGTTTCTGTTTATAATAATATTTTTACCGAGGGTTATTATTTACTAATTATGCCGTTATCTCTAATTGTAATAATAGGTGGATTTATAATTTTTCAAAAGAATAAAATATATTTATTCAGGGCAATAGATAAAAAATTAATCGCTGAAAAAAGGGATGATATAATTAAAATAATAGACAATTATAAAAATAATTATATAGATGATAAACCGGAAATAACATTATTAAAGGATAAAGTAGTTTTTGAAGGTATGAATAAGACACAGGTTGAAGAATGCTTATTATTAATAGGTAATTTTTTAAACGAAAACAGGAAAAATTACACTATGGCGGATTATGCGATTTATATTGTAAAATCATGGCTTGTACCATTTATCATTGCAATAGCGGCTGTTTTTATAGTTATTAAGCTTATATTGAACAGTTATTGAGAATAACAAATTCAGGAGGATTTATGCAGAAATATAAAAAAATTATCAGTATATCGTTATTTACATTGTTGATTCTTTTTTCATTAAATTTTTTTGGTTACGGGAATTCTGCAGAACCACCGTCAATATTGATTATAGTTCCAAATGCGACTGATGATTTAAATATAAAGTTAGAATTAGAAGACGGTGAATATGAAGGAAGAGTAGTTGATAAAGTTATAGAAAAATATTATACATTTTATTCAAGCGCTATTTTTAATAAACCAAGCAGCTATAATTTTATTGTAAGTACTGAAAATGAAAGCTTTGAAATTAAATTAGACAAACCGGCTAAAAATTATAATAATATTTATACACTGAATTTAAAATCACAAGCTTTAACGGAAGGGAAATTATTATCAAGATCTATTTTACTTGTGGCAATGCGAATTATTTTAACGCTCATAATCGAGGCATTTATATTCTGGATTTTTGGTTTCAGAAATAAAAAATCATGGGCAGCCTTCTTATTGATAAACCTTGTGACGCAAGGAGCGTTAAATATTTGGATAAGTGGTTTTACACCACTTATGAGCTATGCTATTTTCACTTTAATATTTGGTGAGATTTTTGTGTTTATTGCTGAATTAATAGCATTTTTATATTTCTGTAAGGAGCATGAGCGATTAAGAAAAGTACTATATGTGTTAACCGCAAATTTTGCAAGTCTGATTGTTGGAGGATATATAATAACTATACTGCCTATTTAGTTATTAATTTTTGGGTAGCAAACAAAAAGAAAAAAAATAGCAGATAGGATTCCAATTTTTTAGGAAGGATGGATTTATATGATGTTATTAAGCATAATGGCAATTTTTATTGTAGTAATAGCCATCTTAATTGTTGGAGTAGTAACAAAATAGAATTATTAAATAGTTGGATAATCTCTTTTAGCATAAAATTTAAATAAAATATTCTTACGATTGAGGTATAAATGAAGATTGCAATAATTGGATACAGCGGTTCAGGTAAGTCTACTTTAGCAGGACGGCTGGGAGAATTTTATGACTGTCCGGTTTTGTATTTGGATAAAATTCAATTCGAAGCAAATTGGATAGAGCGGGATGAAGAATCAGCTAAAGCAATGGTGAAAAGGTTTTTAGATGAAAATAACAGCTGGATAATAGACGGAAACTATACTAAGTTTTATAGAGAACAAAGAATGGAAGAAGCAGATATCATTATATTTATGGATTATCCAAGGTTAGTATGCCTATTTCAAGCTTATAAGCGATATTTGAAATATAAGGGAAAAACACGTGAAAGCGTGGCTCCTGACTGTAATGAAAAACTTGATTTTGAATTTATCAGATGGATTTTATTAGACGGAAGATCAAAGGAAAAGAAAAATCAATATATTGAGACAATTCAAAAATATAGTCATAAAATTGCAGTGCTAAAAAACAGAAAGGAAACGGATTCATTTTTGAAAGAATTGATGATGAGGTAGGTAAAAGATATGAGACGAAAAGACAGGGAAATGAGTAAGGAGTTTGGAATTGAGGTTATAGACAAGGCAAGTTACGGAGTAGTTTCCATGATAGATGAAAATAACGAACCTTACGGAATACCGCTTTCCATAGTCAGGGATGGAAACAATTTATATTTTCATTCTGCTTTAGATGGTAAAAAAGTAAGAATATTTGAGAAAACTCCTGCCGTAAGCGTAACTTTTGTGGGACAAGTAAAAATACCGGAAACTTTAACAGCAGAGGAATTAACTGAAATTTCAAAGGACAAGACCAAGGCAGATACACTTATAAGCAAGGTATTTACAACAGAGTACGAGTCAGCCATTGTAAAAGGAAAAATAAAATTAGTAGAAGACGAAGAAGAAAAATTAAAATCAATAAAACTTATATGTGAAAAATTTACACCATCAAAAATGGATTTCTTTAATTTAGCAATTGAATCCGGCTTGCAAATAGTTAATATGTACAAAATAGAAATTCACGAGATAACAGCCAAAAGAAAAAAATATGATATGCACGGCGAAGAAATGAAATGGGGAAGAATGGAGTAAATTAAGATCGAAAAGGTTGGTAATATAATGTTGGAAGTTAAGTTTTACGATAATGTTGATGATGAGCTGTTAAAATTTGCAGTCATTGTCGCAAAATATAAGGGGAAATGGGTATTTTGTAAACATAAGAACAGAGATACATTTGAGGTTGCAGGTGGTCATAGAGAAAAAAACGAAAAAATAATAGAAACTGCAGAAAGAGAATTATTTGAAGAAACCGGAGCTATTGAATATGATTTATCACCGATATGCGTTTATTCAGTAACTGGAAAAAACAGAGTAAATGACAGTGGTGAAGAGACATTTGGGATGTTATATTATGCCGATATTAAATCTTTAAATAATCTTCCCGAATCAGAAATGGAAAAGGTGTATTTGTTTGAGAAATTACCTGCAGATTTAACCTATCCTCTTATTCAACCATTGCTAATAAAAAGAGTTAAGGAACAGGTAATTAATAATAATGTTACGTGAGGTGGAGAAAATGAAGTATTATAAAAAATTAACAGGAAAGAAAGTTTATTTGTCACCGATGAATGTAGAAGATGCGGAAATTTATGTTAAATGGCTTAATGACTTCGATGTGACAGATGGTTTGGGTACTTCTAACAGAGTTGTATCCTTAGAAGGTGAAAGGGAATGGATTTCTCAAAATTCAGGTCATAATCAATTTGCCGTAGTAAGATTAGAAGATGATAAATTAATCGGCAATTGCGGAATTCACGGGCTTGATCAATCAAAGCAATGTGCGGAAGTAGGATTGTTTATAGGTGATGAAGAAAACCGCAACAAGGGCTACGGACAGGACGTACTCGACTTATTACTGAATTATGGTTTTAATTATTTGAATTTAAATAATATTATGTTAAAAGTTTTTTCATTTAATGAACCGGCAATAAATTGCTATAAAAAGGTTGGGTTTAAGGAAATAGGCAGAAGAAGAAAATCCTATTATTTAAGAGGTAAATTTTACGATGATGTGTATATGGATATATTGAGAGAAGAGTATCATCAATTCGATAAATAACGGAGGTATAAGATGATAGAATTACCTGAAGCTACGACTATAGCAGAACAGATTAATAAAACAATCAGCGGAAAAAGAATTAAAACCGTTAGAGCGGCTTATTCACCTCATAAATTTGCCTGGTATTATGATAATCCTGAAAATTATGGTAATCTTCTTTTAAATAAGATAATCGGTAAAGCAGAAAGTTATGGAGGATTTGTAGAAATTAATGCGGAAGATACTATAATATTATTGGGAGACGGAGCTAACATTAGATTTCATAATACAGTAGAAAATCGACCGCAGAAGCATCAGCTTTTATTAGAATTCGAAGATTTAACAGCATTAAGTGTATCCATTCAGATGTATGGGGGTATTTGGTGCTTTAAAGATGGAGAGTTTCAAAATAAATATTATGAACTTTCAAAAAGTAAAACGTCTCCTCTTTCGAACGAATTTGACGAAGAATATTTTAATAGTATAATTTCTTTTCCCGGCAATGAGAAATTAAGTGCTAAAGCTCTGCTTGCCGCTGAGCAGAGAATTCCCGGTCTTGGCAATGGCTCTTTGCAGGATATTCTTTTTAATGCAGGAATACATCCAAAGAAGAAAGTAAAAATTTTAACTGATGATGAAAAAGAAAAACTCTTTCATTCAGTAAAAACAACCATTAATGAGATGGTTGACAAAGGCGGAAGAGATACTGAAAAGGATTTGTTTGGAAATCCCGGAGGCTATATAACAATTCTTAGTAAAAATACTGTTGACAAACCGTGTCCATCCTGTGGAACAACAATTAAAAAAGAAGCGTACATGGGTGGAAGCATTTATTATTGTAGTGAATGCCAAAAAACAAATGAGTAAAAGCTAAAAACTACCCTGAGGGTTACAAGGTAGTTTTTAAGAAAATTCATTTTATAATATTATAAATATAAGGGAAGACCTTATTTTAAGGGTTAACCCTTGTAAAAAATTACGTCAGTTTTTTGTGTTTACACAAAACTTGAAACGATTTCTGTTAAATACAGAATTTAATCCTCATTACTAGCTTAATAAATTTTATCTAACGTTTTAGGGTCAAATCAGTGGGATGCTTATGTTCGTTAATTTTAGTTGACACAAATTTTTATATACTCGATATCTTTTGTTATTTTAAAGGACTTTTTCCAGTGTCGTAAAATGGATTTTCAATACCAGCTCCAGTTATTAATACACCATCTCCATAGAAATAAGTATATCTCTGATAATGAAGAAATTCATCGTCTTCTCCGTATCTTATTGAGACTTTTATTTTAACTTCATTATACATACCAGCGATAACAGTTGCGAGAGCAAAAATTACACCAAACGCAGACCATCCTGCGTAAAGTGTTAATATAGCAGCTATTCCAGCAACAGTTAGTAAGCGTCAAACCTGCCGGTACATTTACAGCAAAATAATAAGATGAGATAATA
>NZ_DAMASY010000012.1:110222-112961 GCF_032080165.1 Sedimentibacter sp. | reverse complement strand
CCATGCCCTTATAGGGCAAGAGCAAACCACCGGCTCAGCCGGTGGTCATGATTAATGACTACGTCATCCTGAACGTAGTGAAGGATCTCCCTTGTTAGAATACAGCTAACCTTCATAGACGGGGAAGCTGTTCTATATATAATTATAATTTATTAATGAAGAGATAAGAAAGGAGGTGTTGAGTATTAAATGATTGTTGATAAATTGTTTATACGCAATAAAAACGAGGAATATAAAGAAACAAAAATTTTAAAGAAAGGAGGACAATTTATGAATAAACCGAATATACTCAAAAAAGTTTTATGTTTTACAATTGCTTTGCTGATGTTAATTCCAAGCATGCCGGGGAATATGGTAAGTGCTGCTGAGGCGGCAAAATATCCCGGAACAGGCAGCCCTGCTGGTTCCGGAACAAATTGGAATAATTCAGGTAGAATTGTTTCAAATGATAACAATTATGCATCTGTTTCACTAAGTAGTAGTGGAACAAGCAGATATCTGAAAGGCTCAAACTATGGTTTCAACATTCCTGATGGAGCAACCATCGATGGCATTGAGGTAATTATAGGCAGATATTCTTCAACCGGAATTTTGGGGGGTAGAATAAGAGACAGTGAAGTAAAGCTTGTTAAAAACGGAGACGTGCAAGCTGCTAATAAAGCTGCGACTACTACGGATTGGCCTAACGGAGAAGGGGCTGCAAGATATGGAGATTCAAACGATTTATGGAATACATCATGGACACCTGCTGATATAAATAACAACAACTTTGGTGTAGTATTATCTGTTAGAAATAATGCTGATTATGAAAGAACAGCATATGTTGATTATATGCAGATAAAAGTGTATTACACAGAACAACCTGAAGATCCTCCAACTGAAGAAGATATAGAACTTACAAAAGAAGTAGAAGAGTTGTCTGATGGAACTTATGAGTTGACTCTATCTGTAAAAGGTAAGGATATAACCAAGTATACTGACATTGTTTTAATATTAGACAATTCAAACAGTATGACTTCTTCCTTAGTAAACATGACGGAGGCGGCAGCAAAAAAATTTGCGTCAGAAATTCTCAATTCATCTATTGATGCAAGAATAGCGGTAGTCAGATATGGATCCACAGCTTCTGCTTATAACTTTAACAGTGGCAGCTGGACATCTTACGGTAATAGTTTTTCTTCAAATCATTTTTCAACAGATTTAAGTAAAATTAATACTGCAATTAATGCTTTAGCTGGTAATGGTGGCGGAACAAATACAGAAGGTGGTTTTTTAGTTGCTAACCAACTTCATTCATTGAAGCGTTCCAATGCTGATTTTGTTACTGTTTTTATGACAGATGGTGTTCCTACATATCATTATACCTCTGGCAGTAATTATGATGGTGGTGGTAACCGCACAACTGTAAGCGACTTCAATGAAGCTCTCACAGCAGCGATAGCTTTAAAAAATAAAACAGATAGTACTATCTATAACGTTGGGCTTATAGGAGCATTAACAGGAAATGATGTTACAATAGCACAAAAGTTTATGCAACAACCACCTTTTAGTATGATAAATACTAATCCGAGTTTTTCAAGTGCTCCTTCAGAAAGTTATGCTGTTGCGTATTATCCAATCACTTCGACGAATTCAACGGTTGCTGAAACTGAAATAATTAAGATTTATACGGAGATAGCATCAAAGATTTCAGCAATGGCAACCGGTACGGTAATTGATACAATACCTTGGTATTTTGAGCTTACTCCAGAATCTGTAGCAGCTCTCATAGCTGACGGAGTTGATATAGATGAGGATGCTGATGGAAACACAATATTGACTTTCTATGATATTCCGGCAGGAGATGATGCTTATGAATTAACACCATATGCAATTGAACCAATAAACGGTGTATATGGTACAGCGTATACAAACAAAGACGCTGACGGTAAATCTGCTATATATGATTATACATTCAATACACCGGGAGGCGGAGTCGGAACAAAGGAATTTCCACAACCGTTAGTAGTGTTAAATCCTATAGCAAATGATGACCCGACAGCAACAGGTGAATATTATACTACAAATATGGATTCTGTACTGACCGTAAATAAAGAAACGGGTATATTAGCAAATGATAAAATTGATGAAGATAAAATATTAGATGATGATGGATATACAATATCTGAATTAATGGTTCATACTGTTGTAAGCGATGAGGAAATAGTAATAGGCACGCAAGGAACGGTTGAAATATACGAAAAAGGAACACTTAATATAGCAGGAACAGTAATAATAAACGATGATGGTTCATTTGTGTTTACACCGACGGATGGTTTTACAGGTCTTGCTGAGTTTCAATATAAAAACTTTGTGAATATTAACAAAACCGATGACGATAAAGATATAAATGATAACTATTTATCGAATTTAGCTACTGTAACTATTAATGTATTGCCGTCCAGAACATTAACAATTAACTATTATGAGCGTACGACTTCAGAAGATATATTGTTAGATTCAGAAAACGAAACATTATTTGAAGGTCAAGATGTAGATAAGACAGCACCGGATATAACAGGTTTTACATTTGATGAAGCAGAACATTCTGGATTAATTGGTGCGGTTATAAATGTTAATAATGTTAAGGGGAAAATGCCGGCAGGTCCCGCAACAATTAACTTCTACTATACAAGAAGCAGCTTCAATTACAGCATAGAATACTACTATAACGGAGTTAAAGATGATTCGAAAACTGAG
>NZ_DAMASY010000012.1:0-110122 GCF_032080165.1 Sedimentibacter sp. | reverse complement strand
GAACATAGATGGTTATAAATTAAATAATACGCCAAGCGTGACAATAACCTCAGGTGCAAATGTAATGGTAGTAGAATATGTAAAAGACACATACAATTACAGCATAGAATACTACTATAACGGAGTTAAAGATGATTCGAAAACTGAGACAGGACTTACGGCAGAATTCGGAGAAACAATAACAACCTATCCTGACAAGAACATAGATGGTTATAAATTAAATAATACGCCAAGCGTGACAATAACCTCAGGTACAAATGTGATGGTAGTACAATATGTAAAAGATAGCAGTGCTACAATAGAACTTAATGTTCGCAAGTTCTGGTACGACAGTGAAACTCCATCTCAGATACCACAATTAACAGCTTTCTCATCAATGAGACCGGAAAATATAACCGTTCATTTGCTTGATAAAGAGGGCATTAAAGTTGATTCGACAACAATAAGTCTTGATGAAAATTGGTTTGGAACATTTATTGTACCGATGTATGGTCCGGATAATGAGGAGATTAATTATTCAGAACATACAATAGAAGAAGAACTTCCCGACAACTATATCTATAAATTTGAAAACTATGGAAATGATGGTTTTGAATTATATAATATAGAGGTTATGAATGTACCTGTAACAAAAGAATGGTACGGTTCTGTAGGAGATGAGGTTACAATAGTATTGTTGGATTCTGAAGGAGAACCAACAGATTACACCTTAACCCTAAATGAAAATAATGATTGGACAGATTCATTTAAATTACCTAAATTTGAAGTTGGTGAAGCTTGGTGGGATTTTACGGAAATTGATTATTCTGATTACAACATTGATGAAGTATCTGTGGTTGGATATAGTGTAGAGATTTCCGGGAATGTAAATGAAGGTGGATTTGTAGTTACCAACACAGCCGATACAGTAAATTACACTGTTAATTATCTGGAATTGGGAACTGATTTGCCGGTAGCAGATTCAGTAACCAAGTCAGGAATCTATGGCACTGAAGTAACAGAATATGCAATAGATGTTGAAGAATATAATAAGGTTGGTCAAACTGAAAAAGTTATAACCTTAGGTTTAAATGAAAACTCTATTACTTTCTATTACTCAAAACAAGGAGTTATAGATGAATCTGATTTCTATGAAATTAACTGGATGTACGAAACAGGTTATAATACTAATACCTATAACAAGAGATATGGAGAAGATGGCGAAGGATCTGTAACAGAAAGTGACATTGCCAACTATGTACAGCTGCATTATGATTCCGGTTACACATACGTAAGAAGAGTTATTAATCAAGATACTGTAGAGGTAATTGAAGTTATAGACGTTACTTCAGGTTCAGCAATAACAGGATCAGCTGTTACAGGTACAGGCGTTAAATTAGTGACAACTACAATTGTAAATTTATATTATGACAGAAACAGACCTAGCAGACCTGGCAGACCGAATCCTCCGGTAATCATCGAAGATTCTGAAATTCCGTTAGCTGACCTTGAGAAAGATGATCACTTTGCTTACGTAATAGGTTATCCGGATGGAGAAGTTAAGCCGATGGGTATGATTACAAGAGAAGAAGTGGCTATGATATTCTATAGATTGCTGACTGATGAGAGCAGGAACGAGTGGTTGAGTGATGCGAATTCATTTACTGACATTACAGCAGACAGATGGTCAAACAGAGCTATATCAACATTGTACAATGCGGGCATAATCAAAGGATATCCGGATGGAACGTTCAGACCGTCAGATCCTATATCAAGAGCAGAATTTGCAACTATTGCAGCTAAGTTCGACATGCTTGAACTGCAAGATACAACTAAATTCACAGACATATTCGATCATTGGGCAGAGAAGTATATTACCTCTTCTGAAATCAAGGGATGGATTAAAGGTTATCCTGATTTCACTTTCAAACCTGAGCAAGATATTACAAGAGCTGAGGCAATGACATTGATTAACAATGTATTGGAAAGAGCGGTTCCTGAAGAAAACATACATCCTGACGCAATGTTCTGGCCGGATATGACAAGTGATGACTGGTATTATGAAGCTGTAATGGAAGCTACAAACAGTCACGATTACATTTACGAGGAAGACGGAGATGAACTTTGGACCGGCATGAAAGCCAACAAGGTATGGCCGTAAATATCATAGAAAACTGAATAATAGTGAGGCAGAGCTGAAAGCTCTGCCTCGTTGTCTATTCGTAGTGTGACCACATGCTCACTATAATTACTGTTTTTTCATCTTCAACAACACGGTAAACAAGTCTGTGCTGACGGTTAATTCGTCTTGAATACAAGCCGTTCATATTGCCGAGCAGTTTTTCATAGGGCGGGGGGTTTTGAAACGGATTGTTTTTAATGACCTCCAGTAGTTTGTCGGTTTTTGATTTCAGTGCAGTGACGGATTTTATTTTTTCCTTGTCCTTTTCTGCCGATTTGAGTATAACAATTTTATAATTGCCTACCATTCGAATTCCACACAATCCTTGGTTTCTGCGTTTGCACCTTCAATCAGCCTTTCTTTCATTCCGGGAATAGAAGTAAGGTATAAGGTTTCCAGCAGCCCGTTGTAATCATCCTCGCTGATTACTATAACATTGCCTTTTTTTGTATTTACATTGATAACGTCATTGAAATCAATAGCCATGTCCAAATAGTTAAATAGGTTTTTTCTAAAATTTGTTGCATTGGTATTTGTCATTTTGATTTACCTCCTTACATGTACATTATATGGTACGCTTTGGATTTTGTCAACATTGATGTACGTTATTATGTGCACTTTATTTGTATTTTATTTAAAGAACCGTAGCAGAAGAATGGAGATTCTTCGCTGACGTTAAGAATGATAATAGGGGGCAGCACGACTTAAGGTTATTGAAAAAAGTAAAAATATGAATGAAATGATAGAAAAAATTAAGTAATAAAAATATATTTTTGCTATATGATAGTGCATGACCATATACATAAAGTCGTGCTTTTTTTTATTTTTGGAGACATGAATTGACAAAATATTTTTAAATTGTCACTTATAATTGATAACATAGCTTAACAGCTTCGGGGGTGGAGATGGTTTATTATGTTGAATATGTCTTCGCTGAAAATTTTATTATTGATTTTATCTTGTTATTTATCACAGGTAAGCTGCTAAAGAAAAGTATTGTTTACAAAAGATTAATTGCTGCTTCGGCAGTTGGTGCATTATATGTTATAGCAACTGCATATTCAGGCAAAGATTTTATGACTTACTTTATAGTAAAATTCAGTGTTTCTGTATTAATGCTTATGATTGCTTTTGATTGTAAGGGAATACTTGCTAATATAAGAATTATCATTTGTTTTTATATTACTTCTTTGATAATGGTCGGAATAATTACCGGACTATATTATTTTACTTATGACAGAGTTACCGTAAATGCAATTGTTATATCACTTTTCACGGGATACGTAGCATTAAGTTTCTTTTTTAAGGAAATAAATTTAAGGCAGGAAAAAAGTAATTACATGAGGACAGTGACTATCAGGTTGTCAGACAGAAGTAAGTCAATTAACGGTTTCATTGATACGGGAAATGCGCTGATCGAGCCATTGACCGGAAAGCCGGTGATTGTTGTAAATATACAATGCATTAAAAATATTTTAGGGGATGAATTGTATAACAGTGTTTTAAGCTTTTACAACAAAGAAAAAAGCTATGAGGAAATTTTAAGTAATCACAGCGATATTAATCTGAAGATAATAAGGTTTAATACAATCAGCTCAAACGGTGAAATGATGGTTTGTATTACGCCTGATGATATTGAGATAATGGATAATGTCAATAAAAAAATTACAGCAGATGCAATTATTGGATTGTATCCGAAAAAAATCAGTCAAAAGGAGGATTACGACGCTTTATTGTTTAATAAAATACTTGAATGGGAGTTGGAACAAAATAATGAGCTTGTTAAATCATGTTAAAAAATTTTTTAGAAATTTATTTAACTTTATAATAGATAAGCTGGGATTTGCAGAAGATATTTTTTATATAGGCGGAAGTGATACTCTTCCCGCACCTCTGTCCCAGGAAGAAGAAAAGGAAATAATAAATAAATTAAAGGATTCGGATGAAGCCAAGACAATTCTGATTGAACATAACTTGCGTTTGGTAGTTTATCTTGCAAAAAAATTTGAATCCACAGGAATTAATGTTGAGGACCTAATATCAATAGGAACAATTGGACTTATAAAAGCGGTTAATACATTTAAAGCGGAAAAAAATATCAAGCTTGCAACATATGCTTCCAAATGTATTGAAAATGAAATTTTAATGCATTTAAGACGTGTGGGCAAAGCAAAGGCAGAAATATCATTAGATGAACCGTTAAATATCGATTGGGACGGAAATGAGCTTTTATTGTCCGATATTTTGGGTACTGAAGAAGATGTTGTTTTCAAGGATATGGAAAATGAAGTGGATTTAAATTTATTGAATGATTCAATCAAGAAATTAAACAAAAGGGAATACATGATCATGAAATTAAGATTTGGTCTTAATAATTCTAAAAGCTTCACTCAAAAGGAAGTTGCAGATATGCTTGGTATTTCCCAATCTTATATATCTCGTCTTGAAAAAAAGATACTAAATCGGCTAAAAAAGGAAATAAACAAAGCAGTATAAAAAGCAGTGCTACGGAGATAATTTTTAAGGGGGATAAATTTGTTAAAGGGGAAAAACGGCGATGATAAACAAAGTAGTTATATGTGGCGTTAATACTTCTCAATTGCCTACGATTAAAACATCAGAAATGAGAGGTATGATTCAGAAAATCCAAGAAGGCGACACGGAGCTTAGAGAACAGTTTATAAAAGGAAATTTGCGACTTGTGCTCAGCGTTATTCAAAGATTTAATTCTAAAAATGAGCCAGTTGATGATTTGTTTCAAATTGGTTGCGTAGGTCTTATAAAGGCAATTGATAATTTTGATTTGTCTTTGGACGTAAAATTTTCTACATATGCTGTACCAATGATTATCGGTGAAATCAGAAGATATCTAAGAGATAATAATTCTATCAGAGTATCAAGGTCAATGAAGGATACGGCGTATAAAGCGTTGCAAATCAGAGAACGATTAAC
This sequence comes from Sedimentibacter sp., assembly GCF_032080165.1. Lineage (GTDB taxonomy): Bacteria > Bacillota > Clostridia > Tissierellales > Sedimentibacteraceae > Sedimentibacter. The sequence continues at coordinate 105,009 of NZ_DAMASY010000012.1, read as the reverse complement.
TTCAAGCGGTTCTCAGGAACCTACTATCGCTGAGATAGCTAATGAAATTGGCGTTGATAAGGAAGAAATCATATTTGCGTTAGAGTCCATTCAGGAGCCAATATCGTTGTTCGAACCTATTTACAATGATGGCGGCGATGCACTTTATGTGGTTGACCAGGTAAAGGATGAAAAAAATATAGATGAAAAATGGATTGAAAAAATAACGTTGGAGGATAGTATCAACAATTTATCTGAAAGGGAAAAGCAAATTGTTGATATGCGTTTTTATAAAGGAAAGACTCAAATGGAGGTAGCTGAAGAAATCGGAATTTCTCAAGCACAGGTTTCGAGATTGGAGAAGTCGGCTCTTGCTCAGCTGAAAAAAGGATTTAAATAGAGGGGGATTAACAGTAAGATTCTACTGCATTTAGTATGGCAAATATGTTATTCTGAATGCAGTTTTTTTTATGTAATATTTAGCAGTGTTTGTACATAATTTATAGTATATCATATTAGGGTGGTGAGTTTTTTGACTAATTATTGGGATCTGATTGAAAAAGATGTAGTTAATATTAAAGACGGAGAAATTATGGGTAGGTTTGATGACGTGGAAATAGATACAAAAAAAGGCAAAATTATGGGATTTTATATAGAAGAAGCGAGTAGATTTATGGGTATGCTTGGAAAGTCCAAAGCAAGAAGAATTAAGTGGGAAGAAATATTAAAAATCGGGATTGATGTAATAATCGTTAATGTTGATGACGACGTAAATAATAAAGCAATAAAGGACATGTTGGATTAAACCAACATGTCCTTTATTGTGCGTTTCGCAAATTTTTCAGCTTCTAATATTGGTTCTATTGAATCAATATTTACCTGAGAGTGCTTTAGCATAACCTGTTCATTTATGTTTCCTATATCAAGGAAACTTATTTTTTTATTTAAAAACAAATCAACGCATACTTCATTTGAAGCATTTAATACTGCCGGCATCGTGCCACCCGCTTTTAAAGCATCAAAAGCCAATTTCAGGCATTTAAACACTTCCGTATCCGGCTTTTCAAAGGTTAGATTTCCTATATCCGTAAGTGATAAGCTTTTATAGCTGTTATACACACGTTCAGGATAAAACAAAGCAAATTGGATAGGAACTCTCATGTCGGGAAGACCCAGCTGTGCAATTGTTGAATGATCTATAAATTCAACTCCCGAATGTACAATACTTTGAGGGTGGACAAGAACCTCTATTTGCTCCGGCTCTATGTCAAATAAAAATTTTGCTTCGATTACCTCTAAGCCTTTATTCATTAAGGTTGCTGAATCTATAGTGATTTTTTTACCCATTGACCAATTCGGATGATTTAAAGCATCTTCTACCGTTACATTTTTTAAATATTCCGTATTTTTATTTCTGAATGGACCGCCTGAAGCAGTTAATAATATTTTATTGATTGACTTATAATCGTTTGCCATTAAACATTGGAAAATAGCACTGTGCTCGCTGTCTACAGGGATTATTTGAGAATTGTATTTTTTAGCTAAGTCCATTATGTAGTTTCCGCCCGTAACCAATGTTTCCTTGTTGGCAAGAGCAATCTTTTTATGTTTTTTTATAGCCGCAACCGTTGGTTTTAATCCTATCATACCTGATATTGCGGTTACTATTATTTCGCTTTTTTCAAATTCTGCCGCTTGTATAAGTCCTTCCATACCAAAGGTTATTTCTGTCATGCAATTTTTTGGAAGCATTTTCTTCAAAATTAGTGCTTTTTCTTCGCTCATAACTGAGCAAAGCACCGGTTCAAATTCTATTATTTGTTCTTTTAGCAGTTCTATATTATTGTTTCCGGTAATGGCACATACTTTCAAGTTTTCTGCATGTTCTCTAACAACTTCCAGTGTTTGTGTTCCTATGGAACCTGTGGAACCAAGTATACTTATGTATTTCATAGATGCTGCTCCTTTTAGTAATTCTGAGGGCTTTAGCCCGAAAGAAGCCCTAACCCTATTTTTTAGAGTGTTTTTTCTAAAAAGTAGCGGTAGGTCTTTATCAACTCATTCCAAAAATATACGACCATAGGGAGTAAATATTTTTGTGAGTGAGACTGAGAATCTTCATATAAATTCGTGTTATATATTACTATTCTACCACATTTATAACTTATTGCAATCGGTTATTGCAGTCAGATATATGTTTTATACTGTTTTTGTTTTATTTTAAAATGCGGTCAAATATTTGTCCGCGACATATGAAAACAGTATATACTAATTCGCTTCAAGGGAACTAATTTAATGCGAATTAGTATTATTTTAAAAAACACTTGTAATAATTCCGAGAACAGTATATTATATATCTATTATTAATATGGACAGCGGAGGACTTATGTTTAAGAGTTATGAGAGTACAAGAAACTCAAAATTAAAGACAACTGCTTCAAAGGCGGTATTGAAGGGTATCGCTGAAGACGGCGGTTTATTTGTTTTAAGGGACATAGATAAATGTATTGATATAGAAAACTTAAAGAGTAAAAATTACATAGAAATTGCGGAAACAGTTATCGGTTTGATGCTTGATGATATACCTAAGGATAAGATAAAGGAATGCGTTAATAAGGCATATACTAATAAATTCAGCAACGATGAAATTACTCCTGTTGTAAAGGTTGGCGATTCATTTATAACAGAATTGTTCCACGGTCCCACATCAGCATTTAAGGATGTGGCACTTTCAATACTACCGCATTTAATGACAACATCCTATGAAATGAATGATATATACGGAGAAGTTATAATTCTTACCGCAACTTCAGGGGATACTGGAAAAGCAGCTTTGGAAGGATTTAAGGATGTAAAAGGTACCAAAATTGCAGTTTTTTATCCTGAGTTAGGGGTAAGTGAGGTGCAAAAAGCTCAAATGGTAACGCAAGAGGGAGAAAATACCTACGTCTGTGCCATAAAGGGGAATTTTGATGATGCTCAAACAGGAGTAAAAAAAATATTCACCAATGAAAAGCTGATAAAAGAATTTGAAGAAAGTAATAAGATGTTTTCTTCTGCCAATTCTATAAATATAGGTAGATTAGTACCGCAAATTGTTTATTATTTTCACACATACGTTCAATTGATTGAAAAAAATGAAATCAGCATGGGAGACATGGTTAACTTTTCTGTTCCGACAGGAAACTTCGGCAATATATTGGCAGGTTACTATGCTAAAATGCTCGGTCTTCCAATTAATAAACTTTTGTGCGGCTCTAACGAAAACAATGTATTGTACGACTTTATAAAAACAGGTATTTATGACAGAAACAGAGAATTTCACAAAACCATATCACCTTCTATGGATATTCTTATTTCAAGCAACTTAGAAAGATTGCTGTATTATATGAGCAATGAAGATAATGAAGCTGTAAAAGCCATGATGGAGCAATTAAACTCTCAAGGGAAATATGAAGTATCCGTTGAAATGAAAGAAATAATCAGGCAAGAATTTTATGCGGGCTGTGTTTTTAAAGAAGATACCGAGAAAACGATCAAAGAAGTATACAATAAATACAATTATCTTCTTGATACTCATACTGCCGTTGCCTATAAAACACTTATGGACTATAAAAGGGAAACAGGGGATGAAAGTGTTAGTATAGTTTTATCAACAGCGAGCCCTTATAAGTTTTCTAAAAGTGTTTATGAGTCGTTGTTTGGAGCAAATGATAAAAATGAATTTGAAATAATGGAAGAATTATCTGAAAGAACAGGGGTTCCTATTCCTGAGAATTTAAAAGGACTCAAAAATAAAAAAGTAATTCATACAAAAGTATGCGAAGTTAATGAAATGGAAGAGTTTGTAAGGAAGATAAATTAGATATGAAGACATATGGAGATAAAATGGTAAAGGTTACTGTTCCGGCAACTACTGCCAATATAGGTCCCGGCTTTGACACATTGGGACTTGCACTTAATTTGTATAATACGTATACATTTGAAGAAATAAATGAGGGATTGGTATTTGAAGGTTGTTTGGATAGATATAAAAATAAAGAAAATTTAGTGTATCGATCTTTTGCAAAAACTGCAAAATTATTAGGTAAAAATGTCAGCGGTTTAAAAATAACTATGGATATTCATATACCGGTATCCAGAGGTCTGGGAAGCAGCTCGGCATGTATAGTAGGCGGTGTTTTTGGGGCAAATGCTTTATTACATGGGAATTTATCAAGGGATGAACTGTTTAAAATTGCTATTGAAATTGAAGGTCATCCGGACAATGTCGCACCTGCTGTATATGGCGGATTAACCGCTTCTATTGTTGAAAACGAAGTTTACTCAGTAAATTATAATATAAGTGACAAAATTAAATTTTGTGCCTTAATACCGGGTTTCGAAACTTCAACCCATGAGGCAAGAAAGATTTTGCCTTCAGAGGTTTCTTTTAAGGATGCGATTTTTAACGTTTCAAGAACTGCAGTTTTATTAAAAGCTTTAGAGGAAGGAAATTTTAAATTAATAAATGTCAGCTTAAAAGATATGCTGCATCAGCAATACAGAAAAACCTTAATACATGAATATGACGAGATTGAGAAAATCTGTATGGAAAATGGCGCGCATGCATTTTTTATCAGCGGTTCAGGTCCGACCTTAATGAATATAACCGATGATCCTGATTTTATTAAAAATATGGAAAATAGTATAAAATATTTGAAAAACAAATGGGATATGAAATTTTTAAGTGCAGATAAGTTAGGCGTAATTGTACAATAAAATTGGAGAGGTGGATATATGTTAAAAAAGTATTTAATTGTTAGTAAAAAAATATTACCGGATGTATATGACAAGGTTATTGAGGCAAGAAATTTAATTAATAACGGCAGCGTTAAAGGTATCAGCGAGGCGGTTAAAATAGTTGGAATCAGCAGAAGCACATATTATAAATATAAGGATTACGTATTTTCTCCTTCAGAAAATTCAATAGGAAGAAAAGCAGTAATTTCTATGATGCTAAGACATGAAAAAGGGATTTTGTCGAGTGTATTAAATTATATGTCGCAAGAAAATGCAAACATTCTTACTATTAATCAAAGTATTCCTATTAACGGTAAGGCGTCCGTAAATTTATCACTTGATATTTCCGACATAGAAAAACCAATTGACGATGTTATTACAGAGTTAAAAAAATTAAAGGGTGCAAGTTCTGTTAAATTATTATCTGTGGAGTAAAAAATGTACGGATTAGTATTAGAAGGCGGAGGCGCAAAGGGCGCTTATCATGTTGGAGCTTATAAGGCATTAAAAGAATTAAATATTGAAATAGGGGGAATTGCCGGTACATCTATCGGGGCCATTAATGGTGCTATGATGGTACAAGGTGATTATGACTTATTAGAAAAAATTTGGTACAGCATCAATTCTTATGAATTGTTTGATATTAATGAAAAAGCAATAGTAGATTTAAAGCATTTTAATCTTCAAGAAATTAATTTTTCTTATTTGCTTTATCAATCTAAAGAAATTTTGAATAATCGAGGCTTAGATACGTCAAAAATCCGAGTACTGTTCGATACGTATGTTGATGAAGACAAAATACGAAATTCTCCAATCGATTATGGTATAGTAACCGTAAATTTGACTGACAAAAAATCTGTGGAGCTTTATAAGGAGGATATACCTGAAGGAAAGCTTACGGATTTTTTAATAGCCAGTGCCAATCTTCCCGCTTTTAGAATAGAGGAAGTTGACGGCAAAAAATACTTAGACGGTGGTTTTTATAACAATCTTCCCATAAGCATGCTTGTTAATAAGGGCTATAAAGATATAATAGCAGTGAGAACCATGGCTGTGGGTATTGTCAGAAAAGTTAAAAATAAGGATGTAAGAATTACATATATTCAGCCGGCGGACGGAAGCTTGGGAAGTATACTTGAGGCACTTGACTTTAATCGTGAAAGAGCTGATGAACTGATAAAGCTTGGTTATTATGATACCATGAAGGTATTTAAAAAGCTGAAAGGTTTCAGGTATTATTGTATTCCTTATGAAGGAGATTTCATTGAGCTTTTGTTGAATTTCCTGATGTCTAACAAAGATAAGATTGAAATAGTCGGAAGAACCTTAGGGTTTGAAAATATCAGTATCGACCGCCTGTTTTTTGAAAAGATACTTCCAAGGCTGGAGGTTATCTTAGATATGAAGGGTAGAGCCGATTATGAGGATATTTGCATAAGGTTGACCGAAAGAATTGCGGAAAAGTTAGGAATTGAAAAATTCAATATTTATAATTCCTTGGAATTTTTTAATTTAGTTATTGATGAGTTTAGGAAACATCCTATTAAATTCACTAAAAGTATTCCTGATTTCATAAAGCATAACAAACTATTGTCTTTGGCAGTGAAGGATGACTTGATAGTGGAAGTTTTTACGGATCTGTTCATTACGATGGATTAGTGATAGACAACAAAAAAATCGGGACGCGTTGGCGTCCCTTCCTTATTCTGTTGCTAATCAATCGCTAATAAACTGCAAATCCATTGTTTATCAATTGTTGAAATAATCCACTATTCCGTTTGCTATTTTTTCTACCATTACGTTTTGAAAGCTTACGTTATGGATATTCATTTCTTCCTGAGGATTTGACATAAAGCCGATTTCGATCAAAGCGGCAGGTCTGTTTGTTTCTCTCAATACTTCAAAATTTCTGTCTAATATACCGTCTCTGTAAACACCGTTAATGGTTATTGCGTTCAAGTAAATTGCTTCTGCCAAATCATAACCGTGTGACGGGTTTTTGTACGTAATAGTGTTGTAATATGTTGAAAGTCCGAAATAGTCACTGTTGTTTAAAGAGTTATGGTGAATTGACAGGAATATGTCCACATTTAATCTGTCAGCCATTCTGCCTCTTTCTTTATTAGCTATATATGTATCGTTATTTCTTGTCATATGTACTTTTGCACCTAATGCTTCCAAAGCATTTTTTAAATTATTTGCAACTTCAAGATTTATATGCTTTTCATATTTGCCTGAAAAACTTATGGCTCCGGGGTCTTTTCCGCCATGTCCCGGGTCAAGCAGTATTACCTTCCCGGATAATGGATATACATCTTTCAGGTAATAATCATTTACCCATCCGACTATTCCGTTGTTTGCAACGACTTTGCTCCATCCGTCAACATTTTCTATAACCGTTATGGACTCTCCCTTTTTAAGAGTGGTAATGCTGTTATTGTTAACAGATGGCCCGGTTCTCAGGTTTAAATCATCTGTAGTTTTTTTATGTCCTTGATTACCTTCAGAAAAATAATTGCTATTATATGATGTGAGCCATCCTGCCACATAGCCGGTTTTTCCGTCAGGAAGCTTTATTTGAAGCCATCCGTTTTTTTCACCTGTTACCTTGTATGTATCATTTTTATTTCCTTGTGAAATTACTTTGCTGCTTGTGGATGCGTTGTCACGAATATTTATAGTGTCATATAATAATATTATTTCCTGAGAAGTATCATATTCTATATCCGTTAACCAGCTTGCTATGTAGTATTCGTCACCGCCGAATTCAATTATATGCCAGCTGTGATACGTATCAACATATTTTATCTTTTCTCCGGGATTTAACTGGCCGACAGCCTTTGAACTTGTTGTGGGCGATGTTCTTATATTGATTTTGTTATTTGTATTATTGACAACAAACCTTTGTGAAGGCACAGTAACAAAATATTTTTCTATCCATCCTGTCTTACCATTTGTTGTTTTAACATAGTACCAGTTTTGATTTTCATTTAAGATATGTAATTTAGTGCTTATTTTAAGAGTGTCGCTAATCTTGGAAGAATAATCTGCATCGTTGTACAGTGCAATGCTTGAAATATTTGTATACCCTGTTTGTGCATATGCAAAAGAAATTGAAAGGATTAATGTTAAAATGACAAAAGCTAATACTTTTTTCATACTGCCCTCCTGTGATATGTTTTTATACGCACATTATACCATTGTTCGACAAATTAACCGTTACAGTTATATTACACTTAAGTATTAAAAATAACTTGATACTATCTTTTACCTATTATATAATAATTTAAAGAATAAAGAGGAGAGATTCTTATGAAGATTTATAATACACTTTCAAGAAAGATTGAAGATTTTAAACCTATAGATGAGAATTTGGTAAAAATATATACCTGCGGACCAACTGTTTATAATTACGCTCACTTAGGTAATTTAAGGATGTACATACATGAGGATATACTTGAAAAAACATTGAGATATGTCGGGTATCCCGTTAAAAGAGTTATGAATATAACGGATGTGGGACACCTTGAATCGGATGCCGATGACGGTGAAGATAAAATGCTGAAGGGTGCTAAAAGAGAAAATAAGACCGTTTGGGAAATTGCGCAGCATTATACTGATGCATTTTTTACCGACATTGAAAAATTAAATATTAAAAAACCGGATATTGTAGCGAAAGCTACAGATTATATCAGCCAGTACATAGATTTTATAAAGACATTAGAGGAAAAGGGATATACTTATTTTGCCAACGGCAATGTATATTTCGATATAACCAAGGTTGATAATTATACGAAGCTTTCGGGGATGGATTTAGAACAATTAAAGATTGCTTCAAGAGAGGAAGTTTCTGTCGATGAAGCAAAAAAGAATCCGCAGGACTTTGTTTTATGGTTTACTAAATCAAAGTTTGAAAATCAAACAATGAAATGGGATTCTCCCTGGGGAGTAGGTTATCCGGGCTGGCATATCGAGTGCTCGGTTATCAGTTTAACCAATCTGGGAGAACAAATGGATATACACTGCGGTGGTGTTGACCATATTCCTGTTCACCATACTAATGAAATAGCACAGACTGAAAGCTATACAGGCAAGCGATGGGTTAAATATTGGTGGCATGGTGAATTTTTAATTGATAACGAAGGAAAAATGAGTAAGTCAAGCGGTGAGTTTTTAACCTTATCACTGTTGGAGAAAAAGGGATTTAATCCGCTGTCCTACAGATATTTTGTATTAAATTCTCATTACAGAAAACAATTATCATTTTCATTCGATTCACTTGCGTCTGCCGAAAATGCGTACTTAAAACTAAAAAGCAGAGTTAAAGCATTAAAAGAGAATGCTGATTTAGCCGAAATAACCGAGTTTAGTGAAGCAGCGGTTAATATTAAGGATGAATTTAAAAAATGCCTCGAAGATGATTTAAATACTGCAAATGCATTGACTGTTTTGTTCAATATGTTAAAAGCAGATGATGTTACTAATAATGAAAAGATAAAATTAATAGAAGATTTTGAACAGGTCTTGTCCTTAGACTTATTAAAAGAAGATGAGAGCAGCGACGGTGTTCGTGATGATATGGCTGAATATATTGAAGAAATGATTCAAAAAAGACAGGAAGCCAAAAAGAATAAAAATTACCAGTTAGCCGATTCTATAAGGGCGGAGCTATTAGAAAAGGGTATAATGCTAAAAGATACAAGACAGGGTGTAAATTGGAAGAGAATAAACTAAACAAAACAACAGATGAAGAATTGTTAAGAAATTTAAGCAGCATCTCAGATTCAACAAAAAATTTTTCTATGTATTCACCTGCGCAGTTGGCTTATGCAGGTGATGCTGTTTATGAGCTGTTAGTGAGGAGCTACATTATTCATAACCATGATATAAATGTAAATAAAATGCATAAGCTATCCGTAAGCTTCGTGAAAGCCAATTCTCAAGCTTATGTAATAAGTAGACTTGAGAATGATTTGACAGAAGAAGAAAAACGAATAGTTAAAAGAGGAAGAAATGCAAAAATAACATCCTCACCTAAAAATGCCGAGATGATGGAATACAGATATGCCACCGGCTTTGAGGCATTGTTTGGATACCTTTATTTAAGCAATGACATTAACAGATTGATGATTTTATTTAATAAAGCAGTTAATATAATAAACGAAAAGGATGAAAAAAATGAGGATAATTGAAGGTAGAAATCCTGTAATTGAAGCTTTAAGGAGTGAAGCAGAAATAGATACCATATTAGTAAGCAGGGATGCGACAGATGGCTCATTAAAGAGAATAATTGAGCTTGCCAAACAGAAAAATATCCTTGTGAAAAATGTTGATAAAGCTACGCTGGATAGATTAAGCGAAAATAAAAGACATCAGGGTGTCATAGCCGAAGCAATGGAGTATGAATATAAGGAAATTGATGATATTTTAAATCTCGCAAAGGAAAAAAACGAAAAGCCGTTTGTTATTATTCTCGATGAAATAACGGATGTGCATAATTTAGGGGCAATTATAAGAACAGCAGAATGTTTAGGTGTTCATGGTATTATTATACCTAAGAGACGGGCAGCTCAGGTTAACGGTGTGGTTGCTAAATCCTCCGCCGGAGCCGTTGAGTATTTACCTATTGCAAGAGTTACAAATATAAGTAATACAATTGAAGAGTTAAAACAAAAGGGTTTGTGGATATATGGTGCTCACATGGACGGCAATAATATATCGGATGAGAAATTTGATGCTCCCGTAGGCTTGGTTATAGGGAGCGAAGGTTTTGGAATCGGCAGATTAGTTAAGGAAAAATGCGACACCTTAGTTAAAATTCCCATGAAGGGCAAAGTAAATTCTTTAAATGCATCATGTGCTGCTTCTATTATAATATATGAAATCATGAAGCAAAGAGGGCTTTAAAATGGCTCGCACAAAAAAAGAATATTTGTTTGTAGATGGATACAATATTATAAATCAATGGCATTATTATAAAGAAGTTTCCGGGAACATAGAAAACTCAAGAAATAAGCTTATAGAGCTGTTAGTTGAATATCAGGCATACAGAGGCATAAAAGTAATTGTTGTTTTTGACGCACATTTAGTTAAGGGAAGCATTGAGAAAAAAGAAATAATAGCAGGTGTTGAAATTATTTATACAAAGGAACATGAAACAGCAGACAGTTATATAGAAAAACAGCTTGATAAAATAGGCAGACACGAAAGCGTACAGGTGGCGACCTCTGATTCGGCTATACAACAAATAGTAATCTCAAGAGGAGGAACACGAATATCTGCGCAGGAAATGCTTTTGGAACTTGAAAATGTGAAAAAGGATATAAGAACAAAATATGAAAAAACTCGACAAAAAGGAACAAATATTGACCAGGTTTTAGCTCCTGAAACTTTGAAAAAATTAGAAAAAATGAGAAGAAATATATAATGTCTTGACACTAATTGTAAAATTTAATATAATTTTCATACAACATTCTTAAGGATATGCATATAATTCTTTGCTTCTTTGTGAAAAAAAATTGCTAATTTAAAAAGTTTAATGGGGGAAATAAATGATAAGTTCTATTAGCATTTTTAGTAATTTGGATTATAAAAAAAGATATGACACACTTTCAGATGAGGAACTTATTCGGGAGATAAAGGATGGCAATGACCATGCCGAAAGGTGTTTGTATAAGAGGTATACGTATATAATTAAAAGGATTACAAGTTCCTTTTTCTTAGTGGGCGGCGGAATAGATGATTTGTTTCAGGAAGCTATGATTGGCTTAATGAAGGCAATAGAAGGGTATAACGAAGAATTGGGAAACAGCTTCCGCGGCTTTGCTGAAGTTTGCATCAGAAGGCAGGTTATTACAGCAATACGTAAAACGAAATCTTATGAAGTATTAAGCAATATTCAGTCAATTAGTGATTACTCCAACAATGATTATGAAATTAATATTGTAGGCTGCTATTCTGATTTAGAAAGATTAAATCCGGAAAATGTAATTATATGTAAGGAAGAAATTAAACAATATTACAGCGTAATGTCAGAACAATTAAGCGAATTCGAAAAGATTGTTTTAACTGAGTATGGAAAGGGTAAGTCATACGTAGAAATATCGGCTTCTTTAAATAAAAGTATAAAATCCATCGATAACGCATTGCAAAGAGCTAAAAAGAAAATAAGCAACAACAGAGAAAAAATATTATGTTAGTAAAAATGGTTAGGTGAATAACCATTTTTTTTTATGCCCTAACCCCATTTTTCAGAGTTTTTCCCCTGCGATGCCCTAACCCCATTTTTCGGAGTTTTTCCCCTGCGATGAGTAACCTCATTTGTACTGCTGCTTTTTTAATATTTGCATGATTTTTGCTATTGATTTATTGTTGTTTTGTGGTATAATGTACATTGACATTTTTATTATGTATTTGATAATAAATACATTGACATAATGCTTGCGTAGCTCAGGCGGTAGAGCACCTCATTGGTAATGAGGAGGTCGGCAGTTCAAGTCTGCTCGTAAGCTCCAAATAACGGCTGATGCCGTAATGGTGACAACTACATAAAAAACAAAATAATAATGAATAATTAGAATTCAGGGAGGAAAGAAATGGCAAAAGCAAAATTTGAAAGAAATAAGCCACACGTAAATATTGGTACCATAGGCCACGTAGACCATGGTAAGACTACATTAACAGCAGCAATCACAATGACTTTAAACAAGAGATACGGAACCGGAGAATTTATAAGCTATGATAATATAGATAAAGCTCCGGAAGAAAGAGAAAGAGGAATTACAATTTCTACAGCACACGTAGAATATGAAACACCAAACAGACACTACGCACACGTAGACTGCCCGGGTCATGCCGACTATGTAAAGAACATGATTACAGGAGCAGCACAAATGGATGGTGGTATAATAGTTGTATCAGCAGCTGACGGTCCAATGCCACAAACAAGAGAACACATCCTGTTATCAAGACAGGTAGGCGTTCCAAAGTTAGTAGTATTCTTAAACAAAGAAGATATGGTTGACGATCCTGAACTAATCGAATTAGTTGAAATGGAAGTAAGAGAATTACTTTCAGAATATGAATTTGACGGAGACAACACACCAATCATAGTAGGATCAGCATTAAAAGCATTAGAAGATCCGGACGGACCATGGGGAGATAAAATACTTAAATTAATGGAAGCAGTTGACGAATGGGTACCAACACCGGAAAGAGATATTGACAAACCATTCTTAATGCCTGTAGAAGATGTATTCTCAATCACAGGAAGAGGAACAGTTGCAACAGGAAGAGTAGAAAGAGGAGTATTGAAGGTTCAGGATAAGATTCAAATAGTAGGATTAGCAGACGAACCAACAGAAACAGTGTGTACAGGTGTAGAAATGTTCAAGAAATTACTTGATCAGGCACAAGCAGGAGATAACATAGGAGCATTACTCAGAGGAGTTCAAAGAACAGAAATCCAAAGAGGTCAAGTACTTGCAAAACCGGGATCAATAACACCACATACAAAATTCAATGCAGAAGTATACGTATTAACAAAAGAAGAAGGTGGAAGACATACACCATTCTTTAACGGATACAGACCACAATTTTATTTCAGAACAACAGACATCACAGGACAAATAGACCTTGAAGAAGGAATAGAAATGTGTATGCCGGGAGACAACTCAAGATTTATAGTTGAGTTAATCCACCCAATCGCCATCGAAGAAGGATTAAGATTCGCTATCAGAGAAGGCGGAAGAACAGTTGGATCTGGAGTTGTTACAAGCATCATAAAATAAGCAATTGATTAACAATTAATAGAAGATAAAAAATAGCTTTCTGACGAAAGCTATTTTTTATGAGATTCCTCACTGCGTTCGGAATGACAAATATTTTCAAAATATATATTGACAATCTGTTTTTATTATTGTAAAATAAATTGCTATAAAAAAAGCTTTTGCTTTGGCAGGGGCTTTTTTTAGTGAGTTCAGTAAACCCTGAAACATTAAAAAAATGTTGACAGTTGAATTTAATTATGATATCTTGATAAAGATAATTGGCTATGTAAACAAGAGTCCGGAGGTGTGGAATGAGAGTAGCAGTTAAGTTAGCTTGCACAGAGTGCAAACAAAGAAACTATGATACAGAAAAAAACAAAAGAGAAAACCCTGAAAGAATAGAGTTGAATAAATACTGCAAGTTCTGTAAAAAACATACTTTACACAAAGAAACAAAATAATAACCGTATTAGAGGTGTTGTAAATGTCAAATAGAGAAAATGAAAAACCAAAATTTTCAAGTAGGGTAAGCAGTTATTTTAAAGGCGTAAGAGCTGAATTAAAAAAAGTAAATTGGCCTACTAAAAAGGAATTAACAAATTATACCGTAGTTGTACTTGCTACTACTTTTGCTATGACACTCGTAATTTGGGGATTAGATCTCATATTCCAGAACTTGGTTGCATTGATTGTATAATAAAGGAGCACTGGTATGAAACAAGAATCTCAAGGATCAAGATGGTATGTAGTTCATACATATTCGGGACATGAGAACAAAGTAAAAGCTAACATCGAAAAGCTTGTAGAAAACAGAGAAATGCAGGATATAATTTTCGAAGTTAGAGTGCCGGTTGAAGAAGTAGCTGAAGTTAAAAACGGCAAGAAAAAAATGAAAGAAAGAAAAATGTTCCCCAGTTATGTAATTATCAAAATGATAATGACTGATGAATCTTGGTATCTTGTAAGAAATACGAGGGGAGTAACCGGCTTTGTCGGTCCGGGGTCTAAACCGGTTCCTTTATCAGATGAAGAAGTTAAGGCGCTTGGTGTTATTGAAAGATTGCCGGCGATTGAACTTGCACCGGGAGATACCATTAAGGTTAAAGAAGGACCATTTGAAGATTTTATTGGTGCTGTTGAAAGCATCAGTCAGGAAAAAAGAAAAATTAAAGCTTTTGTATCAATGTTTGGAAGAGAAACTCTTATCGAACTTGATTATGATCAGATTGAAAAAGTTTAGTACTTTATCAATAGATACATGCGTTTCGTATGAAGGAGGTGCAACATATGGCTAAAAAGGTAACAGCTTTAGTTAAACTGCAAATACCGGCAGGTAAGGCAACACCAGCTCCACCGGTTGGTACAGCGTTAGGACCTCATGGTGTGAATATAATGGGATTTTGTAAAGAATTCAATGCAAAGACAGCTGATCAGGCAGGTATGATTATACCGGTAGTATTAACTGTTTATCAGGATAGATCATTTACATTTATCACAAAAACTCCGCCTGTAGCAGTTCTAATTAAGAAAGCAGTTGGAATCGAAAGCGGTTCGGGAGAACCAAACAAAAAGAAAGTAGCAAAACTTTCTAAAGAAAAATGCGAAGAAATCGCAAAATTAAAAATGCCGGATTTAAATGCCAATACAATTGAAGCAGCTATGAGCTTAGTAGCAGGTACTGCAAGAAGTATGGGTGTAACGGTAGAAAAATAGTAACATGGCACAGTGGAAGGCGATAAGCTGTTAGACCACTAAGGAGGTTAAGGATATGCCAAAGAGAGGAAAGAAATATCAAGACAGTATGAAATCAATTGATAAATTGAAATTATACGACTTGGAGGAAGCTGTAGAAGCAATGCTTACAACAGCAAAAGCTAATTTTGATGAGACTGTAGAAGCTCACGTAAAATTAGGTGTAGATTCAAGACATGCAGACCAACAAGTAAGAGGCGCAGTAGTTCTGCCGCACGGAACAGGTAAAACAGTTCGTGTTTTAGTATTTGCAAAAGGCGATAAAGCTAAGGAAGCTGAAGAAGCCGGAGCAGATTACGTAGGCGAAGCTGAATTGGCTGATAAAATTCAAAAAGAAAACTGGTTTGATTTTGATGTAGTTATAGCAACTCCGGATATGATGGGTGTTGTTGGTAGATTAGGTAGAGTATTAGGTCCTAAAGGATTAATGCCAAACCCAAAATCAGGTACGGTAACATTTGATGTAGCTAAGGCAATTCAGGAGATTAAAGCAGGTAAGGTTGAATACAGATTAGATAAAACTAATATTATTCACGTTCCTGTAGGAAAAAAATCTTTCGGTACACAAAAATTAGTTGACAATATTAAAGCTATTATGGATGCTATAATAAAAGCAAAACCGGCTGCTGCAAAAGGTAAATACTTAAGAAGTGTTACAATAGCAAGCACAATGGGACCTGGAATCAAGCTTAATGCAACAAAACTAATGGATTAATGTATTGACAAGGAACTATGAATTAATATAAAAATTGAATAAAATAACCGCAGACAGTTGGTACTCTTTGAGTTTAATCATCCAACCGAGGTGAGAACATAGATATATTAAAAGTTTCTCTTCGTCTGCGGAGAGATTTTTTATGCCCTAACCCCATTTTTCCGACCAGAGGGAGAGAAAAATGGCGGTAGGTCAAACGCAACAAATTCCCAATTTTTGCGAACGACAGTGAGCAGAAAAATTGGTGAATTTGACTGCGAATACAGATGCAATTAAATTATCTCTATTAAAGAGGAGGTGCAACCCATGAATCAATCAGTTTTAGAACAGAAAAAACAAGTTGTAAGTGAGATAACTGAAAAGTTACGAAATGCTAAATCAGTTGTATTAGTTGAATATAAAGGTTTATCTGTTGAAAAAGCAACTCAGTTAAGAAATAAATACAGAGAAGCAGGTGTAGAATACAAGGTTTACAAAAACACATTAATGCGCTTTGCGTTTGAAGAGTTAGGCTATAAGGATATTACAGTTAATTTGGAAGGACCTAATGCGATTGCTATATCTCAAAACGATGAAATATCTGCTGCTAAAGTTACTAATGACTTTGCTAAAACAAGCAACGATACAATTGTAATAAAAGCAGGTATAGCTGAAGGCAGAGTAATGAATGCTGATGAGGTAAAAGCATTAGCTAACGTTCCACCAAGAGAAATTCTACTTGGACAATTGGCAGGAGTATTACAAGGAAATATCAGAAATCTTGCTTATATGCTTGATCAGATTAGTAAGAAAAACGAAGAAGTAGCATAAACAAAAAACAAACAGTGAAAAATAAACACTGAATAATTAATGAAATAATAGGAGGATATTAAAAATGGCAAGTGAAAAAATCACAAAATTTATTGATGAAATAAAACAATTAACAGTATTAGAATTAAATGAATTAGTAAAAGCAATCGAAGAAGAATTCGGAGTATCAGCAGCAGCTCCTGTAGCAGTTGCAGGTGCAGTAGCTGGCGGCGCAGCAGCTCCGGCTGAAGAAGAAAAAACTGAATTTGACGTAGTACTTTCAAATGCAGGAGCAGGAAAAATTAAAGTTATAAAAGTAGTAAGAGAATTAACAGGTCTTGGATTAAAAGAAGCTAAAGATGCTGTTGATGGAGCGCCTACTACATTGAAAACTGGTGTTTCTAAAGAAGAAGCTGACAAAATGAAAGCTGCTTTAGAAGCTGAAGGCGCATCAGCAGAAATAAAATAATTATTATAATGGGGACATTCCTTTAAGGTCTATCCTCAGGGGCTGACTGTCCTTAAAGGTGTGTCCCCCTTCATTTGACAAAAGGACTTTACAAAAACAGTAAAGTCTTTTTGTAATTTTAAGAAATTATGTATATATTTTCTAAAATAGTCAATAATACTTTAGGTGTTTTTTCTAAAAAATATCGAATATGTAAAAAAATATTGACAAAAAAAATTATTGGTGATATTATTATATATTGCCATGAGCATAAAATGTTGGCATAGAATTTGTATGCCGAAAAAAATTAAACTGAGGGGTGAAAGAATGCCGCATCCTGTGAAAATAGGTAACAGAGTGAGGATGTCTTACTCTAAAATTGATGAGGTTTTAGATTTACCGGATTTAATTGAAGTTCAGAAAAAATCTTATGAATGGTTTTTAAACGAAGGACTTAGAGAGGTTTTTGATGATATTTCGCCAATTGAGGACTATACCGGCAATTTGATTTTGGAATTTGTTGATCATTCTTTATATGGTGAGCCTAAATTCAGTCAGGTCGAATGTAAGGAAAGAGACGCAACATATT
Source organism: Sedimentibacter sp. (assembly GCF_032080165.1). Taxonomy (GTDB): domain Bacteria; phylum Bacillota; class Clostridia; order Tissierellales; family Sedimentibacteraceae; genus Sedimentibacter. The sequence continues at coordinate 87,187 of NZ_DAMASY010000012.1, read as the reverse complement.
CTGTACCGTTAAAATTAAAAGTGAGATTAATTAATAAGGAAACGGGAGAAATCAAGGAGCAAGAAGCTTTCATGGGCGAGTTTCCTCTAATGACTGAAAAAGGTACATTTATAATCAATGGAGCGGAACGTGTTATTGTTAGTCAGTTAGTTAGATCACCAGGTGTTTATTTCAACATGACAAGGGATAAGGTAGGAAAGGAATTATACGAAGCTACGCTTATACCTAATAGAGGTGCATGGCTTGAGTTCGAAACAGATTCCAATGACATTATTTATGTAAGAGTTGACAGAACAAGAAAATTACCTGCCACAGTGCTTGTCAGAGCTATGGGGCTTTCTTCTAATTCTACGATTATTGAAACTTTAGGAGAAACAGAGCAGCTTTTGAAAACGCTTGAAAAGGACAACACTACTAACTCAGATGAAGCTTTGATTGAAATTTACAAAAGATTAAGACCGGGTGAGCCGCCTACATTGGACAGTGCTTCATCATTAATAAATTCTTTATTTTTTGATCCGAAGAGATACGATCTTGCGAAGGTCGGAAGATATAAATTTAATAAGAAACTAAGCTTTGAAAACAGAGTTATCGGGAAAAAAGCTGCCGAAGATATAATTAATACAGAGACAGGCGAAATTTTAATACATAAAAATGATGCAATTGATAGCGAAGCAATATTTAAATTAGAAGCTGCCGGCATTTTTTCTATTAATGTATTAAACTCAGAAGATAAGGTTACTAAAATAGTAACAAATAAATTTGTAGATCCAAAAACATTTGTCTTAGATATAGATTTTGAAAAACTTGGCTTAAAGGAACGAGTTTTCTATCCGGTTATGAAAAAGATACTTGAAGAAAACAGTTCAAGCGAAGATATAGAAAAAGCAATAATAGATAATATGAAGCTTTTATCTCCAAGACACATAATAATTGAAGATATGATTGCTTCAACAAATTATCAATTAGGTTTATTTAAAGGATTAGGTCAGACAGATGATATAGACCATCTTGGCAACAGAAGATTGCGCTCGGTAGGTGAACTTCTTCAAAATCAGGTTAGAGTTGGTTTGTCAAGAATGGAGAGAGTTGTAAGAGAAAGAATGACAATTCAGGACGTTGACGTTGTAACTCCGCAGGTGTTAATTAATATCAGACCTGTATCGGCTGCTATCAAAGAATTTTTTGGTTCCAGCCAGTTGTCACAGTTCATGGATCAAACCAACCCATTGGCAGAATTAACTCACAAAAGAAGAATGTCTGCTTTGGGACCGGGAGGATTGTCAAGAGACAGAGCGAGCTTCGAAGTAAGAGACGTTCACCATTCTCATTATGGCAGGATGTGTCCTATAGAAACTCCTGAAGGTCCAAACATCGGTTTGATAACATCACTTGCAACATATGCAAGAATAAATGACTATGGATTCCTTGAAGCTCCGTACAGAAAAGTAAACAAAGAAACCGGTCAGGTAACAGATATTATAGATTATATTACAGCTGATATAGAAGATACAAAAATCATAGCTCAGTCAAATGAGCCGTTAAATGAAGATGGTTCATTTGAACACACCCGTGTTGTTGTCAGAGGAATTGACGGTGTTAATGAAATAGTTTCAAGAGATATGGTTGATTACATGGAGGTTTCTCCAAAACAGGTTATATCTATTGGAACGGGTATGATTCCGTTCCTTGAAAACGACGATGCTAACCGTGCATTAATGGGTGCCAACATGCAAAGACAGGCAGTTCCTTTATTGATAACAGAAGCGCCATTTATAGGAACCGGCTTGGAATATAAAGCGGCGAAGGATTCAGGTGCTGTTATAGTAGCTGAATGTGACGGTGTTTGTATTTCTGTAACCGCTGCCGAAATTTTAATAAAAAGAAATGACAACGGCATGATTGACAGATATCCGCTGCTTAAATTTAAACGTTCAAACAGCGGTACATGCGTTAATCAAAGACCTATTGTATATCAGGGTGATGAAATTAAAAGGGGTCAGATAATTGCTGACGGTCCTTCTACCGACAATGGGGACATGGCAATAGGTAAAAACCTTCTGATTGGTTTTATGACTTGGGAAGGGTACAACTACGAAGATGCTGTGTTGATGAATGAAAAATTGGTTATGGACGATGTTTTAACATCCGTCCACATAGAAGAATATGAATCAGAAGCAAGAGATACAAAATTAGGTCCTGAAGAAATAACAAGAGATATCCCTAACGTTGGAGATGACTCTTTGAAGGACTTAGATGAAAGAGGAATTATAAGAATAGGAGCTGAGGTTAAATCAGGAGATATTCTTGTAGGTAAAGTAACACCTAAGGGAGAAACAGAGCTTACTGCCGAGGAAAGATTATTAAGGGCAATTTTCGGTGAAAAAGCAAGAGAAGTCAGAGATACTTCATTGAAGGTTCCTCACGGTGAATCAGGTATAATCGTTGACGTAAAAGTGTTTACAAGAGAAAACGGAGACGAATTAAGCCCCGGGGTAAGTAAGATGGTCAGAGTGTACATCGCTACAAAACGTAAAATAAATGTAGGAGATAAAATGTGCGGTCGCCATGGTAATAAGGGTGTTATATCACATATTATGCCGGAGGAAGATATGCCGTTCCTGCCGGATGGTACACCGCTTCAGGTAGTTCTTAATCCCCTTGGAGTTCCTTCGCGTATGAACATCGGTCAGGTGTTGGAAGTGCATCTTGGCTTAGCTGCTAAAAAATTAGGATGGCAAGTTGCTACACCTGTATTTGACGGAGCAGTTGAGGATGATATATGGGATGCTCTTGAAATGGCAGGTTACCCAAGAAGCGGTAAAATTGCCTTAAGAGACGGACGTTCAGGAGAATATTTTGACGGTCCGGTTACTGTTGGCTACATGTATATGCTGAAGCTTCACCATTTGGTTGATGATAAGATACATGCTCGTTCAACAGGACCTTATTCGTTGGTTACTCAACAGCCATTGGGTGGTAAAGCACAATTCGGAGGACAAAGATTCGGTGAAATGGAAGTTTGGGCATTGGAAGCATATGGGGCTGCTCATACATTGCAGGAAATCCTGACTGTTAAATCAGACGATGTTAACGGTAGGGTTAAAACATATGAAGCCATTGTTAAAGGTGAAAATATTCCGGAACCGGGTATCCCTGAATCATTTAAGGTACTTGTAAAAGAATTACAAAGCTTGTCTCTGGATATTAAGATAATTACCAGTGAACAGGATGAAGTTGAAATAGTCGACACTATGGATATTGACGATGATTTACCGGTTGATGGTGAAAATTTAAGTGATGTAAGATATGTTGACGAAGATGGAATGAATATTGTTGAAGATGAGTCAGATACCGAAGTTTCAGACAATGTTGAAGATGTGGAGGATATTGATGACATAGATATCTATGACGAAGACATTGATTTAGATAACGACGATTATAACAGCGATGATGATTATTAAGGAAGTGGGACACACCTTTAATGAAGAGATAATCTTTGCGGGTAAGCATTAAAGGAATGTCCCCAAATAAACAAGGACCGATTGAAATAAAATTTTAAATGAAGGGAGCGAACTCCTTGATAGATTACAATAATTTTGAATCAATAAGAATTGGCTTGGCATCCCCTGACAAGATTAGACAATGGTCAAGAGGAGAAGTTAAAAAACCGGAAACAATAAATTACCGTACATTAAAGCCCGAAAAGGATGGTCTGTTTTGTGAAAAAATATTCGGACCGACTAAGGACTGGGAATGTCATTGCGGAAAGTATAAAAGAGTCAGATATAAAGGTGTAGTTTGTGACCGCTGCGGAGTAGAGGTTACAAAAGCAAAGGTAAGAAGAGAGAGAATGGGACACATAGAGCTTGCTGCTCCTGTTTCCCACATATGGTACTTTAAAGGTATCCCGTCCCGACTGGGATTGATACTTGACATGTCTCCGAGAGCTTTAGAAAAAATACTGTATTTTGCACAGTATGTTGTTACAGAAGCAGGAGATACATCTCTGTCCGAAAAACAGCTTTTGACTGAAATGGAATACAGAGAGTATAAAGATCATTATAAAAATGCTTTTAAAGCTGAAATGGGTGCAGAAGCAATTAAAAAGCTTCTTGAAAAAATAGACCTTGAAAAAGAATCGGAAGAATTAAAATCACAGCTTAGAGACAGCAAGGGTCAGAAGAAAATAAGAATAACAAGAAGGTTGGAAGTTATTGAGGCATTCAGAGTTTCAGGCAACAGACCTGAATGGATGGTGCTTGATGTGATTCCCGTAATTCCGCCCGAATTAAGACCTATGGTTCAGCTTGACGGTGGAAGATTTGCTACATCTGATTTAAACGACCTTTACAGAAGAGTTATAAACAGAAACAACAGATTAAAAAGATTGCTTGATTTAGGTGCTCCTGACATAATCGTAAGAAACGAAAAAAGAATGCTTCAGGAAGCAGTTGATGCTTTAATAGATAACGGAAGACGCGGCAGACCTGTAACAGGTCCGGGAAACAGACCTTTAAAATCTCTTTCGGATATGCTTAAAGGTAAACAAGGTCGATTCAGACAAAACTTACTTGGTAAGAGAGTTGACTACTCAGGACGTTCTGTTATAGTTGTCGGTCCCGAGCTCAGATTCAATCAATGCGGTTTGCCGAAAAAGATGGCGCTTGAATTATTTAAGCCGTTTGTAATGAAAAAGTTAGTTGAAAACGGAACAGCTCACAATATTAAGAGCGCGAAGAAAAAGGTTGAAAAAGTTGACACTGCAGTTTGGGATGTATTAGATGAAATAATTAAGGACCACACTGTTATGTTAAACCGTGCTCCTACACTTCACAGATTAGGTATTCAATCTTTTGAGCCTGTCCTTGTAGAAGGAAAAGCGATTAAGCTGCATCCGTTAGTATGTACTGCTTATAATGCGGACTTCGACGGTGACCAGATGGCTGTTCACGTACCATTGTCAGTTGAAGCACAGGCAGAGTCAAGATTTTTGATGATGTCTACAAATAACATTTTAGCTCCAAAGGACGGAAGACCTATTACAACTCCTACACAGGATATGGTTCTTGGAAGCTACTACATGACCCTTGAAATAGAAAATTCAAAAGGTCATGGAATGGTATTTAAGGATTATGATGAAATGATGATGGCATATTTCAATAATAACATTGACCTGCATGCCAGAGTTAAAATAAGAAAAACAATTGACGGAGAAACAAGATACGTTGAAAGCACTGTAGGAAGATTTGTTTTTAATGAAAATGTACCTCAGGACCTTGGTTTTGTAGACAGAGAAAAAGATAAATTCTCTCTTGAAGTAGACAAGACGGTTACTAAGAAATCATTAGAAGAAATAATATACAGATGCTTCAGAAAATACGGAAACTCTAAAACAGCTGACGTATTGGACGGTATCAAATCTACAGGATATAAATATTCAACAAGAGGAGCTATTACTATAAGCGTAAGCGATATAACAGTTCCTGAAGAAAAGAAAGAGTTTATTGAAAAAGCCGAAAAACAAGTTATCGAATACGAGAAAAAATACCGAAGAGGTTTGATGACTGATGAAGAAAGATATGAAAATGTAATTAAAATTTGGAACCAGACAACAGAGGATGTAACAAACGCACTTATGGATAATCTGGACCCGCTGAATTCTATTTACATCATGTCGGTATCAGGAGCCCGTGGAGGACGTAACCAGATTAAACAGCTTGCAGGTATGCGTGGTCTTATGGCAAGTGCCGTGGGTAAGACGGTTGAGGTACCGGTTAAGTCAAACTTTCGTGAAGGACTTTCAGTTCTTGAGTTCTTCTTGTCAGCAACAGGTGCTCGTAAGGGATTAACTGATACAGCTTTAAGAACAGCCGATTCAGGTTACTTAACAAGAAGATTGGTTGACGTAAGTCAGGATGTCATAGTAAGAGAAATTAATTGCGGAACAACTGACGGTATAGAAGTTGAAGCTTTTGTTGACGGTAAGGAAGTTATAGAAGAATTAAGCGAAAGATGTTCAGATAGATATGCCTCTGATGATGTTATAAACCCTGAAACTGGCGAAGTAATGGTTAAGTCAGGTGAGTTTATATCAGAAGAAACAGCACACAAAATACAAAATTCCGGCATTAAAAAGGTTAAGGTAAGATCAGTTCTTACTTGTAAAACTCCACACGGTGTGTGTTCAAAATGCTACGGTACTAACCTTGCAACAGGCAAGCTGGTTAATGTGGGAGGAGCTGTTGGTATCATAGCTGCTCAGTCAATCGGAGAACCGGGTACACAGCTTACAATGCGTACATTCCATACGGGAGGTATAGCTGCAGCAAGTGATATTACTCAAGGTTTGCCGCGTATAGAAGAGCTTTTTGAGGCAAGAAAGCCAAAAGGTCAGGCGATTATTTCCGAGATACCGGGTAAAATTACATTAACAGAAAAAGTCCATAAGAGAGAAGTTACCGTTACTAATAATGAAACGGTGGAAAGCAAGACGTATTTGATACCTTATGGTTCTAAAATATTGGTTAATGACGGTGATTACATTGAAGCTGGTGATAAGATTACCGAAGGGTCAATAAATCCGCACGATATATTGAACATAAAGGGCATGAAAGCACTTGAGTCATACATCCTTATGGAAGTTCAAAGAGTTTACAGAATGCAGGGTGTTGATATCAGTGACAAGCACGTTGAAGTAATCATAAGACAGATGGTTAATAAAGTTCGTATTGAAAATTCAGGGGATACATCTCTTCTTCCGGGAAGCTTGGTATCAACATTTGAATTCAAAGAACAAAATGACAAAGCAACAGCAGAAGGTTCAGAGCCTGCAACAGGTGAAGTTGCCCTATTAGGTATAACAAAATCATCTTTGGCTACAGATTCTTTCCTTGCATCTGCATCATTCCAGGAAACAACAAGAGTACTTACGGATGCAGCTACTAAAGGTAAGGTTGACAACTTGATCGGTCTTAAAGAAAATGTAATTATCGGAAAACTGATTCCTGCAGGAACAGGTATGAAAAAATACAGAAACATTGGAATAACAAGCAATGATGTTGAAGTAGAAAAAGACGAAATTGCGGTAAGCGAATAACAAAAAAATAATTGACATCTAATTTTATAGATGATAGAATACTTGAGTGCAAAAAGGTGTGGGGACACACCTTTAGGTAGGGATAGACTTTGGAGATTAGCCCAAAGGAATGTCCCCAATTTATAAATAAATCAAAGTTCATGGGGGTTATACCCCATGAACTGAATATGTTTATAAAGGTGAAGAAATGGATACAGATAAAAAAATAGTAATCGGAAAGAAGCAGACTTTGAGAGCTTTGCACAGAGACGAAGCTCAAAGGATTTATATATCAAAGGATGCTGATTTGCATGTTACTAAACCTATTACAGATGTTTGCAAGGAAAAAAATATAGAAATAATATATTTTGATAGCATGAAAGAGCTTGGAGCGTCTGTAGGTATCAATGTAAACGCAGCGGCTGCTGCCGTTTTAAAATAAATTAACATTAATAAAAAAGGAGGTGCACGAATGCCATCAATTAACCAGTTAGTGAGAAAAGGAAGACAACAAGTTACTTATAAATCCGATTCTCCAGCGCTAAATGTAAGCTATAATACTCTTCAAAAAAAGATGAATGAATCTAATTCACCACAAAAAAGAGGTGTATGTACTTCAGTTAAAACTGTAACACCAAAGAAACCAAACTCAGCTCTTAGAAAAATTGCCAGAGTTAAATTAACAACAGGTGTTGAAGTAACTGCATACATCCCGGGTGTAGGCCACAACTTACAGGAACACAGTGTTGTTCTTATAAGAGGCGGAAGAGTTAAAGACTTACCAGGGGTTAGATATCACATTATAAGAGGTACCCTTGATACAGCTGGTGTTGCTAAAAGAAAACAAGCAAGATCCAAATATGGAGCTAAAAGGGAAAAAGCAAAGAAATAATAAGATGATTCCGGCACACTATGCTTAGGTTATGATGCATAAAATGCGCCATAATATATAGTTGTGCACGACGGCATTAAATTATTGTCGAGTACCTGTGAATTAAAATTATATTAAGGAGGGAAGCAAAGTGCCAAGAAAAGGTCACATACCTAAAAGACAAGTAATGGAAGATCCTATCTACAAAGATAAGGTAGTTTCCAAATTGATTAACCAACTAATGTACGATGGTAAAAAAGGTGTTGCTCAAAAAATTGTTTATGATGCATTTGACATTATAAGAGAAAAAACAGGTGAAGAACCAATTGAGGTATTTACTAAAGCAATGAACAACATCATGCCGGTACTTGAGGTTAAAGCAAGAAGAGTCGGCGGAGCAACTTATCAGGTTCCTGTCGAAGTTAGACCAGAGAGAAGACAGACTTTAGGATTAAGATGGCTTGTAGGTTATTCTCGTAAAAGAGGAGAAAAAACCATGCGTGAAAAGCTTGCAAAAGAATTAATGGATGCAGCTAACAACGTAGGAGCAAGCGTTAAGAAAAGAGAAGATACACATAAAATGGCAGAGGCTAATAAAGCATTTGCACACTTTAGATGGTAATAATCTAAGTAGTAAGATTTTATTCGCAGCGTGAAGGAGGGAAATAATGAGAGAATATTCTTTAGAGAATACAAGAAATATCGGTATTATGGCGCATATTGATGCGGGAAAAACAACTACTACCGAAAGAATCCTGTTCTATACCGGGAAAATTCATAAAGTAGGCGAAACTCATGAAGGTGCATCTCAGATGGATTGGATGGCGCAAGAGCAGGAAAGAGGAATTACAATAACTTCAGCTGCTACTACTTGTCATTGGAAAGATGTAAGAATTAACATTATAGATACACCAGGTCACGTAGACTTTACAGTTGAAGTTGAGAGATCATTGAGAGTACTTGATGGAGCAGTAACAGTATTTGATGCTAAAATGGGGGTTGAGCCCCAGTCAGAAACTGTTTGGAGACAGGCAGATAAATATCATGTACCAAGAATTTGTTTTATAAACAAAATGGATAAATTAGGTGCAAATTTCTTCTACTCATTAGGTACAATTGTTGACAGATTAAAAGCTAATGCTGTTGCAATTCAGTTACCAATCGGGGTTGAAGAAAACTTCAGAGCAATAATAGATTTAGTTGAAATGAAAACTATAAACTATGGAAACGATGAAGGAACAGACATTACTATTACTGAGATACCGGAAGAATATATAGATCAAGCAAATGAATACAGAGAAAAATTAATTGAAGCTATTGCAGATACTGATGAAACATTGATGGAAAAATACTTAAACGGTGAAGAAATTACTGTTGAAGAAATCAAAAAAGCTGTCAGAACTGCAACTACTAATGTTAAGATAATTCCTGTAATTTGCGGTACTTCATATAAACATAAAGGTGTTAGATTGATGTTGGATGCAGTAGTTGACTACTTGCCAAGTCCGATTGATGTGCCACAAATGAAAGGTTTTAACCCTGATACAAAAGAGGAAATACCTGTAGGAATTAAGGACGAAGATCCTTTAGCAGCATTAGCATTCAAAATAATGACTGACCCATTTGTTGGAAAACTTACTTTCTTTAGAATTTATGGCGGAACATTAGAATCAGGAAGCTATGTATTAAATTCTACTAAAAACAAGAAAGAAAGAATTGGTCGTATTCTTCAGATGCATGCAAACAAAAGAGAAGAAATTAAGACATCTTATTCAGGAGACATAGAAGCAGCAGTAGGTTTGAAGTTTACTACTACCGGAGATACATTGTGTGATCCGGAACACCCGGTTGTGTTAGAATCTATGGAATTCCCGGAACCGGTTATCGAAGTAGCTATTGAGCCTAAGACTAAAGCAGGTCAGGAAAAAATGGGTATCGGTCTTCAGAAACTTGCTGAAGAGGACCCTACATTCAAGACATATACAAATCCTGATACGGGACAGACAATTATTGCAGGTATGGGCGAATTGCATTTGGAAATAATCGTAGATAGGTTATTAAGAGAATTTAAGGTTGAAGCAAATGTAGGGAAGCCACAAGTATCTTACAAAGAAACAGTTACAAGTAATGCAGATGTTGACGTTAAGTATGCAAGACAATCCGGTGGTAAAGGACAATACGGTCACGTTAAAATCACTATGGAACCACAAGAACCGGGTAAAGGTATTGAATTTGTTAATTCAATTGTTGGTGGAGCTATTCCAAGAGAATATATTCCAGCTGTCGAAGCCGGAATCAGAGGTGCAGCCGAAAACGGTGTGCTTGCAGGATTCCCTGTTATTGATTTTAAAGTAACATTGTATGATGGTTCATACCACGAAGTAGACTCAAGTGAAATGGCATTTAAGATTGCCGGTTCTATGGCATTCAAGGAAGCAATGAAAAAAGCATCACCGGTATTGTTAGAACCATACATGAAAGTTGAAATAACTACTCCTGAAGAATACTTAGGAGACGTTATGGGAGACGCTAACTCAAGAAGAGGCAGAATCGAAGGGTTCTCAGATAGAAATGGAATTAAGGTAGTAGATGCTTTTGTTCCGTTGTCAGAAATGTTTGGTTATGCAACTACCTTAAGATCTATGACTCAGGGTAGAGCAAGTTACTCAATGGAATTCCATCACTATGAAAGAGTTCCAAACAGTGTCGCTGAAAAAATAATAAATAAATAAACCTATAGGAGGATAAAGAAATGGCAAAAGCAAAATTTGAAAGAAATAAGCCACACGTAAATATTGGTACCATAGGCCACGTAGACCATGGTAAGACTACATTAACAGCAGCAATCACAATGACTTTAAACAAGAGATACGGAACCGGAGAATTTATAAGCTATGATAATATAGATAAAGCTCCGGAAGAAAGAGAAAGAGGAATTACAATTTCTACAGCACACGTAGAATATGAAACACCAAACAGACACTACGCACACGTAGACTGCCCGGGTCATGCCGACTATGTAAAGAACATGATTACAGGAGCAGCACAAATGGATGGTGGTATAATAGTTGTATCAGCAGCTGACGGTCCAATGCCACAAACAAGAGAACACATCCTGTTATCAAGACAGGTAGGCGTTCCAAAGTTAGTAGTATTCTTAAACAAAGAAGATATGGTTGACGATCCTGAACTAATCGAATTAGTTGAAATGGAAGTAAGAGAATTACTTTCAGAATATGAATTTGACGGAGACAACACACCAATCATAGTAGGATCAGCATTAAAAGCATTAGAAGATCCGGACGGACCATGGGGAGATAAAATACTTAAATTAATGGAAGCAGTTGACGAATGGGTACCAACACCGGAAAGAGATATTGACAAACCATTCTTAATGCCTGTAGAAGATGTATTCTCAATCACAGGAAGAGGAACAGTTGCAACAGGAAGAGTAGAAAGAGGAGTATTGAAGGTTCAGGATAAGATTCAAATAGTAGGATTAGCAGACGAACCAACAGAAACAGTGTGTACAGGTGTAGAAATGTTCAAGAAATTACTTGATCAGGCACAAGCAGGAGATAACATAGGAGCATTACTCAGAGGAGTTCAAAGAACAGAAATCCAAAGAGGTCAAGTACTTGCAAAACCGGGATCAATAACACCACATACAAAATTCAATGCAGAAGTATACGTATTAACAAAAGAAGAAGGTGGAAGACATACACCATTCTTTAACGGATACAGACCACAATTTTATTTCAGAACAACAGACATCACAGGACAAATAGACCTTGAAGAAGGAATAGAAATGTGTATGCCGGGAGACAACTCAAGATTTATAGTTGAGTTAATCCACCCAATCGCCATCGAAGAAGGATTAAGATTCGCTATCAGAGAAGGCGGAAGAACAGTTGGATCTGGAGTTGTTACAAGCATCATAAAATAAGCAATTGATTAACAATTAATAGAAGATAAAAAATAGCTTTCTGACGAAAGCTATTTTTTATGAGATTCCTCACTGCGTTCGGAATGACAAAACCAGCGGTTATTTTGTCATCCTGAGCGACAGCGAAAAATCTCACCAATTGCCCATCTATAGCATATCTATAGCCGATCTATTGTTAACGGAATGTAATATTTATTAAGTTTTCGCAATAAATTAAAAAAAATAAAATTTATGCTTGATTTATACGGTTAATTGGTATATTATAATAAAGCTTGCCACATGCGATGACGTAAAAGGTTGCTGATTTTACAATGAAATCAGGTAATTTTTGCAGAGTATGTCCTGTTATAAAACAGGGCGACCGGTATTGCGATTTTAAAAAAAATTAGGATACACCCGGCTGGGTTTATCGACGCAATTCCGAGTTGTATGGATGACATACGAAGAAGGAGGTAAAAAATGGCAAACGCACAGAAAATAAGAATTAGGTTGAAAGCTTATGATCATCAATTAATTGATCAATCTGCACAAAAAATCGTGGAAACAGCTAAAAGTACAGGTGCAACTGTAGCAGGTCCTATCCCGCTGCCGACAGAAAAACAAGTTATCACAATACTTAGAGCAGTTCACAAGTACAAAGATTCCAGAGAGCAGTTTGAACAAAGAACTCATAAAAGATTGATAGACATAACCAACCCTACTCCAAAAACTGTAGATTCATTGATGAAATTGAATTTGCCTGCTGGTGTAGACATTGAAATCAAATTATAAGAAAAAGTAGAGAGAAATATATTAAATATACACTCTGCTTAGAATGATTACCATAGTGTAATCCGCTGTAAGAAAATAGGAGGTGTAAGATGAAAGCAATTCTTGGTAAAAAAGTCGGGATGACTCAGGTGTTTACAGAACAAGGAGACGTTGTTCCTGTAACAGTTGTTGAATCAGGCAATATGGTTGTGGTTCAAAAAAAGACAGTTGAAAAAGATGGCTACAATGCTATTCAAGTTGGCTTTGGTGACATTAAATTAAAGAATGTTAATAAACCTAAAAAAGGTCATTTTGATAAATCAAAAGTAGAACCAAAAAGATTTTTAAGAGAATTCAGAGTTGACAACATTGATGACTATGAAGTAGGTCAGGCAATCGGTGTTGATATTTTCCAAGTTGGAGAAAAAGTAGACGTTGTAGGAATTTCCAAAGGTAAGGGATTCCAAGGAAGTATTAAAAGACACGGACACCATACAGGTGATGCCAGCCACGGTTCAAAATTCCACAGATTAAGAGGTTCTTTAGGAGCTTCGGCAGGTGTTGGAAGAGTAGTAAAAGGCACAAAAGCTCATGGGCATATGGGTCATGAAAAAGTAACAGTATTAAACCTTGAAGTAATAAGAGTTGACGCTGACAAGAACGCGATACTTTTAAAAGGTGCAATACCGGGACCTAAAAAAGGTTTAGTAAAAATAAGAGAAGCAGTTAGAAATTATAGTAAATAATTGCACGGAAAGGAGGATTAAAGATGCCAAAAGTAGCTCTTTATGATATAAAAGGCAGCCAGGTCGGAGAAATTGAATTAAATGATTCTGTATTTGGTGTAGAAGTAAATACGCATGTAATGTATGAAGCTGTAAAAAATTATTTGGCTAATCAAAGACAAGGAACTCAATCAGCAAAGACAAGAGCTGATGTAAGAGGCGGCGGAAGAAAACCTTGGAGACAAAAAGGAACAGGAAGAGCAAGACAAGGTAGTATAAGAGCACCGCAATGGAAAGGCGGCGGAGTTGTATTTGCTCCAAAACCGAGAGATTACAGCTATTCGATTCCTAAAAAAGTTAAAAGATTGGCACTTAAATCAGCATTAAGTTCAAAAGTTCAAGATCAAGAAATAATTGTTGTAGATAGCTTAACGCTTGAACAAGCAAAAACAAAAGAAATGGTTAAGGTGTTGCAAAATCTTAAAGCAAACAAAAAGACATTAATAGTTATTCCTGAAAGAGATGAAACTGTAGTTAGATCTGCAGCGAACATTCCGGGAGTAAAGACAGCATATGTTAACACAATCAATGTTTATGACATTTTAAACTGTGATTCTTTCTTAATTACAAAAGAAGCAGTTAATAAAGTGGAGGAGGTGTACGCATAATGCGCGATCCACACGATATCATAAAAAAACCTATAGTAACAGAAGCAAGTATGGATGCAATGGCAGAAAAAAAATACACTTTTGTTGTTGATAAAAAGGCTAATAAAACAGAAATTAAAAATGCAGTGGAAAAAATATTCGGAGTTAAAGTAGCAAGTGTAAACACAATGAATATGCTTGGAAAAACAAAAAGACAAGGCATACATGTGGGTAAAAGAGCTGACTGGAAAAAAGCTATTGTTACTTTAACACAAGAAAGCAAAACAATAGAATTCTTCGAAGGAATTTAAACGTTAATAAATTGAAAAAAAGGAGGAAAATCTCATGGGTATTAGAAAATACAGACCAACCTCTCCGGCGTTGAGACAAATGACTGTTTCAACATTTGAAGAAATTACAACTAATGAACCTGAGAAATCTCTTTTAGCTCCATTAAAAAGTAAAGCCGGAAGAAACGCGCACGGAAGAATAACTGTACGTCATCAAGGCGGTGGAGAAAAGAGAAAATATAGAATCATAGATTTCAAAAGAAATAAAGACGGAGTACCGGGCAAAGTTGCAACAATCGAGTATGATCCTAACAGAAGCGCAAACATAGCACTTATTAATTATGTAGATGGAGAAAAAAGATATATTATCGCTCCTTATAAATTAGTAGTTGGTGATACTATCGTTTCAGGACCGGATGCAGACATTAAAATCGGTAACGCACTTCCGGTTAGAAACATCCCTGTAGGTACAATGATTCACAACATCGAATTAAAACCTGGCAAAGGTGCTCAAATGGTACGTTCAGCCGGAAATGCAGCACAGCTTATGGCTAAGGAAGGCAAATATGCACAAGTTAGATTACCAAGCGGTGAAGTTAGAATGATCAGTATGGACTGCAGAGCGACAATCGGTCAAGTAGGAAATTTGGATCATGAGAATATAACAATCGGTAAAGCAGGCAGAAAGAGACATATGGGCATCAGACCTACAGTAAGAGGTTCTGTAATGAACCCTAACGATCACCCTCACGGTGGTGGTGAAGGTAGATCTCCTATAGGTAGAACAGGACCTGTAACACCTTGGGGTAAACCTGCACTCGGGTTTAAAACTCGTAAGAAGAATAAGAAATCTGACAAGATGATCGTTAAGAGAAGAAACGTTAAATAGTAATCAGGTTTTGTGAAAGGAGGAAATAGTGAATGGGTAGATCATTAAAAAAAGGGCCTTATTGCGAACCAACGCTTTTGAAAAAGATTGTGGAAATGAATGAAGCCAACAATAAAAAAGTATTAAAAACTTGGTCAAGAAGATCAACAATATTCCCCGAAATGGTAGGCCATACATTAGCTATACATGATGGCAGAAAGCACGTTCCTGTATATATAACTGAAGATATGGTTGGACACAAACTCGGCGAATTTGCTCCAACAAGAACTTATAGAGGACATGATAAGAACGATAAATCTTCAAAAGTTAAATAAGAAGGGAGGCACGCTTAAATGGAAGCAAGAGCAGTTGCTAAATATATAAGAATATCACCAAGAAAAATGAAGTTCGTATGTGATATGGTAAGAGGTAAAAATGTTGATGAAGCTTTAGCAATTTTGAAATTTTACCCAAGCAAGGGAGCTAAAATTTTAGAAAAGGTAGTTCAATCAGCTACAGCTAATGCTGAAAACAACTTTGAAATGGATAGAGATAAATTATATGTTTTTGAAGTTTATGCAAATCAGGGACCAACTCTTAAGAGATGGAGACCGAGAGCAAAAGGAAGCGCATATAAAATATTAAAAAGAAGCAGTCACGTAGGTGCTGTAGTAAAAGAAAGAGAATAACAACTGTAAAGGAGGTAAAAAATGGGTCAGAAGGTAAATCCTCATGGACTGAGAGTTGGTATAATCAATGATTGGGACTCAAAATGGTATGCTGACAAAAAGAATTTTGGTGAAAATTTAACCGAAGATTATAAGATTCGTGAATTTATAAAAAACAGCTTGAATCAAGCAGGTATTGCTAAAGTTGATATCGAAAGATTTGCCAGCAGAATAAAAGTAAGTGTGTTCACAGCTAAACCGGGTATGATAATCGGAAAAGGCGGTACTGGTGTTGATATGTTAAAAAACAGTATCGAAAAAATTACCGGTAAAACTGTTATAATTAATGTTGAAGAAATAAAGGTTCCTGAATTAAATGCACAATTAGTTGCTGAAAATATCGCTAGTCAGATTGAAAAGCGTATATCTTTCAGAAGAGCTATGAAGCAGGCAATGCAAAGAACAATGAAATTAGGTGCAAAAGGTATTAAAACAAGTGTATCCGGAAGATTGAACGGTGCTGATATGGCAAGAACCGAAGGATATTCAGAGGGTAAAATTCCTCTTCAAACTTTAAGAGCTGATATAAGCTACGGCTTTGCAGAAGCAAACACAACATTCGGAAAAATCGGTGTTAAGGTTTGGATATGCAGAGGAGAAGTTTTAAGAAAGAAAGGTTCTTTATTATCAGACAATCAAGAACCAACAAAAGCACTTAATGACAACAGAGATAACAAGAAGAGAAGAAGACCAAACAATAATTTTAAGAGAGACAAAAAGTAATAAGTCCTGAAGGAAGGAGGAAATTATTATGTTAATGCCTAAAAGAGTAAAACGCCGTAAACAACAAAGAGGTAGAATGACAGGAGTTGCAACAAGAGGCAACAAAGTAACTTATGGCGAATATGGGCTTCAAGCACTTGAACCAGCTTGGATAACATCTAACCAAATAGAAGCTGCCAGAAGAGCAATGACAAGATCTGTTAAGAGAGGCGGTCAAATTTGGATTAAAATATTCCCGGATAAACCTGTAACAAAGAAACCAGCCGAAACACGTATGGGTAAAGGTAAGGGCTCTCCTGAGTATTGGGTAGCTGTAGTTAAACCGGGCAGAGTATTATTTGAAATGTCAGGAGTATCTGAAGAAGTAGCCAGAGAAGCAATGAGACTTGCCATGCATAAATTGCCTATCAAATGCAAATTTATCGTGAAGGATCAGGCATCAGAGAAGGATGGTGAAGCAAATGAAAGCTAATGAACTAAGAAATAAATCAGTTGAAGAGTTAAATAAATCAGTTTCTGATTTAAAAACAGAACTGTTCAATTTAAGATTTCAACTTGCAACCGGAGAGCTTGACAATCCGATGAGAATTAAAAAAGTCAAGAAAGATATTGCACGTGTTAAAACAGTTCTCAGAGAACGTGAATTAAGCATTAATGCGCAGTAATAAGAAAGGAGGATCTTTACTTTGGAAAGAGGCAACAGAAAAGTAAGAATTGGAAAAGTAGTTAGTAATAAAATGGATAAGACAATAGTAGTTGCTACTGAAAAGCTTGTAGCACATCCTCTTTATAAAAAACAAATTAAAATGACAAAAAAATATAAAGCACATGACGAAGAAAACAAGTGCAACATTGGAGATACAGTTAAAATAATGGAAACCAGACCATTATCAAAAGAAAAATGCTGGAGATTAGTTGAAATATTAGAGGAAGCTAAATAAAACCCCAAGACAATTGAAGGGAGGTTAAGTCATGATACAAACTGAATCGAGGTTAAGAGTCGCAGATAATTCAGGAGCTAAAGAAGTTCTTGTTATAAGAGTTATGGGCGGATCAGTCGTTAAATATGGAAGCGTTGGTGATATAGTAGTATGCGCAGTTAAATCTGCAACACCTGGTGGAGTTGTTAAGAAGGGTGATGTAGTTAAGGCAGTTATCGTCAGAACTAAAAAGGAAATAAGAAGAAAAGACGGAACTTATATAAAATTCGACGAAAATGCAGCTGTAATTATTAAAGAAGATAAAACACCGGTTGGTACTCGTATATTTGGACCTGTAACAAGAGAATTAAGAGATGGAAAGTTTATGAAAATAATCTCATTAGCACCGGAAGTACTTTAATAGGAGGTGTATAAAGATGCACGTTAAAAAAGGCGATAAAGTTGTAGTTATAGCAGGCAGCGATAAAGGCAAGACAGGTAAAGTTTTAACAAGTTTGCCTAAAGATAATAGAATCATCGTTGAAAATGTAAATATGCTTACAAAACATCAAAAGCAGACAAATCAGATGCAACAAGCTGGTATAGTACACCGCGAAGGCTCTATTAATGTTTCAAATGTTATGCTATATTGCGATAAATGCAAATCAGGTGTAAGAACCGAAAAGAAAATAGAAAATGGTAAAAAAGTAAGAGCATGTAAAAAGTGCGGTCATGTTTTTGAATAATGCTCGAAGGGAGGTACGAACCATATGGCAAGAATAAAAGCCACATATAAGGAACAAGTATTGCCTGCACTGATGGAAAAGTTTCAGTACAAAAGCGTTATGCAGGCACCTAAAATAGAGAAAATAATAATCAATATGGGCGTTGGCGAAGCTAAAGAAAATGCAAAGTTTTTAGAAAACGCAGTTGAAGAAATGACTATTATTGCAGGTCAGAAACCTGTAGTAACTAAAGCCAGAAAATCTATATCTAACTTTAAAGTAAGAGAAGGAATGGCAGTAGGTTGCAAGGTTACATTAAGAGGAGATCATATGTATGAATTCTTCGATAAATTAGTAAACATTGCCTTACCGAGAGTTAGAGACTTCAGAGGTGTTTCAAAAACATCATTTGACGGTAGAGGAAATTACGCTTTAGGAATTAAAGAGCAATTGATATTTCCGGAAATAAATTATGATAAAATCGATAAAATAAGAGGTATGGACATAATTATAACAACTACAGCAAACACTGACGAAGAAGCACGTGAGCTGTTGAGATTAATGGGTATGCCTTTTACTAAGTAAGGGAGGGAAACGATAATGGCAAAGACATCTCTAAAAGTTAAACAACAGAGAAAACAAAAATTCTCAACAAGAGAATATACAAGATGCAAAATTTGTGGAAGACCTCATGCTTATTTAAGGAAATTCGGCATATGCCGTATATGCTTTAGAGAACTGGCTTATAAAGGTCAGATCCCAGGCGTTAAAAAAGCCAGCTGGTAAAATTTTATAAAATGGAAGGAGGTTACTTACATGGTAATGACAGATCCTATCGCAGATATGTTAACGAGAATAAGAAATGCTAATCATTCAAAACATGAATTTGTTGATGTTCCGGCTTCTAAGATTAAAAGAGAAATAGCTAATATATTGCAGGAAGAAGGATACATTAAGGGCTTTGATGTTATAGATGACGGTAAACAAGGTATTATAAGAGTTGAACTTAAATACCAACAAAATAAAGAGAGAGTTATAACTGGTATTAAGAGAATATCTAAACCTGGTCTTAGAGTTTACGTAGGAAAAGATGAAACTCCAAAGGTATTAGGCGGTTTAGGTATAGCTATACTTTCTACTTCTAAAGGAATAGTTACAGATAAAAAAGCAAGAACACAGGGTGTTGGCGGAGAAGTAATCTGCTACGTATGGTAAAATAACGAATAGGAGGTGCTAAGATGTCAAGAATAGGTATTAAACCTGTAAATATACCTGCAAATGTTGAAGTAAAAATCGATGCTCACAATTATGCAGTTGTTAAAGGTCCTAAAGGACAGCTTGAACAGCAGTTGCCAAAGTCAATGAAAATTGAAATAGAAGGCGCAGTAATCAATGTTTCAAGACCTGATGATCAAAAAGAACACAGATCACTTCACGGACTTACAAGAACTCTTATTAACAACATGGTAGTTGGAGTTTCCGAGGGTTTTTCTAAGACGCTTGAAATCGTAGGTGTTGGATATAGAGCACAAAAGCAAGGAAATAAATTAGTATTGAACTTAGGGTTCTCTCATCCTGTTGAAATGGAAGATCCGAAAGGAATCGAAACAGCAGTTGAAGGAGCTAAAATAGTAGTTAAAGGTACAGATAAACAGCAAGTAGGAAACTATGCGGCTGTAATCAGAGACTGGAGAAGACCTGAACCATACAAGGGTAAAGGAATTAAATACTCTAATGAAGTTGTTAGACGTAAAGCAGGTAAAACTGGTAAATAATAAGTAATATATGAAAGGAGTGAGTATTAGTGCTTAAAAAAATTGATAAAAATCAAAAAAGAAAAGAAAGACACTATAGTATAAGAAACAAAATCGTAGGAACTCCTGAGAGACCAAGATTGAATATTTTTAAAAGCTCTAAGCACATATACGCTCAAGTAATTGACGATGCTACAGGAACAACTCTTGCATCAGCTTCAACATTAGATAAAGAGTTGGTTAACCAGATAGCTGAGCTTACTAAGACAGATGCAGCAAAATTAGTAGGTAAGACAGTGGGAGAAAGAGCGAAAAATAAAGGTATAAATGCGGTAGTTTTCGACAGAGGCGGATATTTATATCACGGTAGAGTAAAATTACTTGCAGATGGAGCAAGAGAAAGCGGACTTGAATTTTAATAAGGAGGTTAGTCATGGAACAACGTGGACGTATAGATGCAAGCCAACTGGATGTTAAAGAGAAAGTTATAAGCATCAACCGTGTTACTAAAGTTGTTAAAGGCGGTAGAAACTTTAGATTTAGTGTATTGGTTGTTGTTGGTGACGAAAATGGTCATGTTGGTATAGGAATGGCTAAAGCAATAGAAATTCCGGATGCCATCAGAAAAGCAATCCAGGATGCTAAGAAAAATATGATTGAAGTGCCACTGATTAACACAACAGTGCCACATGAAATAATTGGCAGATATGGCGCAGGCAGAGTTCTTATAAAACCTGCTAAGGAAGGTACAGGTATCATAGCAGGAGGCCCTGTTCGTGCGGTACTTGAATTAGCCGGAGTAAGAGATATAAGAACAAAATCATTAGGATCAAACAATCCAAGAAATGTAGTTAATGCAACAATTGAAGCTCTAAAACTTCTTAAGAAGCCTGAAGATGTAGCAAAAATCAGAGGTAAATCTGTAGAAGAAATTTATAGCTAAGAGGTGAAAATTATGGCAAAGATAAAAATAAAACAAACTAAAAGTATAATTGCTAAAACACCTAACCAGGTAAAAAACATGAAAGCTTTAGGTTTGAGAAAAATTGGCCAGGTGATTGAAAAGGAAGACACTCCTCAAATAAGAGGAATGATCAGAAAAGTAGAACACATGGTAGAGGTTATAGAATAATACTATAAGGAGGTGTTAATGATGAAACTTCATGAATTAAAACCTAATCCTGGTAGTACAAAAAACAGAAAAAGGTTAGGTAGAGGTACTGCAACAGGACAAGGAAAGACAGCCGGAAGAGGTATGAACGGACAAAAATCACGTTCCGGCGGTGGAGTGAGACCAGGATTTGAGGGAGGACAGATGCCTCTTTACAGAAGATTACCAAAGAGAGGATTCACGAACATTTTTGGTACTCAATTTGCTGAAATAAATG
Organism: Sedimentibacter sp.; assembly: GCF_032080165.1. Taxonomy (GTDB): domain Bacteria; phylum Bacillota; class Clostridia; order Tissierellales; family Sedimentibacteraceae; genus Sedimentibacter. The sequence goes on along the minus strand of NZ_DAMASY010000012.1, from coordinate 65,774 downwards.
TTGAAGTATTAAACAAATTCGAAGATGGAGCAGAGATTACTCCGGAACTTCTTAAATCAGAGGGTATATTAAAAAAACAACTTGATGGTGTGAAGATACTCGGAAACGGTGAACTTGCTAAGAAGCTTACAGTTAAAGCTCATAAATTCAGCAAATCAGCGGTAGAAAAAATCGAAGCTGCCGGCGGAAAAGCTGAGGTGATTTAAGTTGTTTGAAACTTTAAGAAATGCATGGAAAATACCTGATTTAAGAAAAAAAATGATATTTACCTTTTTAATGCTTGTAATATATCGACTTGGCGCTGTAATACCTGTTCCGGGTATAGACAGAGCGATTGTAGGTAACATGTTCGCAGGAACTGCAGGAGGATTATTAGATTTCTTCGATATGATGTCCGGTGGTGCTTTTAAGGACTTTACAATATTTGCATTAAATATTTATCCATACATTACATCTTCAATTATTCTTCAGCTATTGGCAATTGCCATTCCAAAGCTTGAAGAAATATTTAAACGTGAAGACGGAAAGAAAAAAATGGCTCAGTGGACCAGATACATTACTGTTGTTCTTGCATTGATTCAAGCTACTGCATACGCTGTTGGATTCTTCAATTCAGCAATAATAGATCAGAGCTTTTTATCAATTCTGTCAGTAGTAATAGTATTGACAGCCGGTACAGCATTTCTGATGTGGCTGGGTGAGTTAATAACAGAAAAAGGTATAGGTAACGGTATATCTTTGATTATCATGATTGGTATAATTTCAAGATATCCAAGTGATGTTGGAACAGTAATATTTAATATGCAAAACGGAGCAGTTAATATAATTGAAATTGTATTATTCTTGATATTTGCATTAATAATAGTAGTTGGAGTTATAGCAATTCAGCAAGGCGAAAGAAAAATCCCTGTTCAATATGCTAAAAGAGTAGTAGGAAGAAAAATGTACGGCGGACAAAGCACGCATATTCCTATGAAAGTATTAATGGCAGGAGTTATGCCGGTAATATTTGCTTCAACACTTTTGGCAATACCACAAACCTTGGCATTTTTCTTCCCGAATATGGCAGTAAATGTACAAAAATATTTCTCAGTGGCTCAGAGCCCCGGAGTATATATCTATACAGTATTAAATATATTACTGATTATATTCTTCACATATTTCTATACAGCGGTACAATTCAATCCGTTTGAATATTCAAATACGCTGAAAGAAAATGGCGGTTTTATACCTGGAATCAGACCGGGAAGACCAACTGCAGACTATTTAAACAGAGTGTTAAACAGAATTACAATAGCAGGAGCTATTGCACTGGCAATAATTGCTACAATACCTACTTTAGTATTCTCGTTCACTAATTTAAATATAAACTTTGGTGGAACATCACTGTTAATCGTAACAGGTGTTGCTCTTGAAACGATGAAGCAAATAGAAGCACAAATGTTGATGAGACACTACAAGGGATTTTTAAAATAAAGAGAGGTAAGGAAAATGAGAGCAATTTTATTGGGACCTCCGGGAGCCGGAAAGGGAACTCAAGCAGAAACAATTGTAAAGGAATTTTCAATACCACATATTTCTACGGGAGATATATTCCGTCAGAATATTAAAGAAGGAACAGCTTTAGGCAAAAAAGCAAAAGAATACATGGATCAAGGTTTACTTGTTCCTGACGAATTGACAATTGAATTAGTAAAAGACAGATTGCTTAAGGATGATTGCAAAAATGGATTTCTGTTAGATGGATTTCCAAGAACAATTTTTCAGGCAGATGCCCTTGAAAATGCTTTAAACAGCATGAACCAAAAGCTTGATTATGTTATTAATATAATAGTAAAAAAAGAACTTCTTGTTGAAAGAGCTGTTGGAAGAAGAATATGTAAGGACTGCGGTCAAACATTTCATATATCATTCAACAAGCCATCAAAAGAAGGAATATGCGACAATTGCGGCGGCGAACTTCTTCAGAGAAAAGACGATGCTGAAGAAACAGTTACAAAAAGAATCAATGTTTATCAGGAGCAAACAGAACCACTTATTGATTATTACACCAAAAAAGGTATAATAGTTAATATAAACGGAGAAAAACCTATAACTGAGGTTGGCAAAGAAATTGTTGCAAAAATGAGGAATAAGTAATATGATTATCCTCAAGACAAAAAGAGAAATAGAAATAATGAGAAAAGCCGGCCGTTTGGTAGCAAAAGCTCATGAATTAGTGAGGAACAATATCAAACCCGGTGTTACAACAAAAGAACTTGACCGATTAGTTGAAGAATTTTTAAGATCTCAAAATGCAATACCTACATTTAAAGGTTATAACGGATTTCCATTTTCAATATGTGCTTCTGTAAATGAAGAGGTGGTGCACGGATTTCCAAGTGACAGAAAGCTGATTGAAGGCGATATTGTCAGTATAGATATCGGTGCAACATTTGAGGGATATGTAGGAGACAGTGCAAAGACTTTTTTCGTAGGTGAAGTTAATGACGAAAAAAGGCGTTTAGTTGAAGCAACGAGACAAAGCTTTTACGAAGGTATAAAGTTTGCTACAACAAATTACAGATTATCTGACATTTCCCACGCAATACAAAGTCATGCTGAATCAAAGGGATTCTCTGTAGTAAGAGATTTCGTAGGTCACGGAGTTGGTAAAAAGATGCATGAATCACCGCAAATACCTAATTTCGGAAGACCGGACAAGGGACCGCGGCTGCAGGAAGGTATGGTCCTTGCTATCGAGCCGATGATTAATGCAGGAGTATATAATGTGAAAATACTTGACAACGACTGGACAGTAGTGACTGTTGACGGTAAACCGTCGGCTCACTATGAACACACGGTTGCAATTACAGATGGGGAACCGATGCTGTTAACCGTGCTATAGGGGTGATATTTTGGAAATAACAACAGATTTAAAAATTGGTCAAATAGTTAAATCAAAAGCAGGCAGAGATAAAGACAGAGTCTTTATTATATGCGGGACTTTGGATGAACAATTCGTGTTTGTATGTGACGGAGATCTGAGAAAGCTAAGTTCTCCCAAAAAGAAGAAAGTGAAACATTTAATGATTTATAATACAGTGTTGACAGAATTTGCAGATAAGTTACAAAGTAATGAAAATTTAGATGATGCATATGTTAGAAGGTTACTAAATCCTTATACGCATAGTGTATCTAAAGAAATGGAGGTTGAGTGATCAATGTCCAAGAAAGATGTAATAGAAGTCGAAGGGAAAGTCCTGGAAGCACTTCCTAATGCTATGTTCAAAGTTGAGCTTCAAAATGGGCACCAGATTTTAGCGCATATTTCTGGAAAACTGAGGATGAACTATATCAGGATCCTTCCGGGAGATACTGTGAATGTTGAATTATCACCGTATGATTTGACAAGAGGAAGAATAACCTGGAGGAAAAAGTAAGGAGGTATTACAATGAAAGTAAGACCATCAGTAAAACCTATGTGCGAAAAATGCAAGATTATCAGAAGAAAAGGAAAAGTAATGGTAATCTGTCAAAATCCAAAGCACAAACAAAAACAAGGCTAATAAGCTGATAAAATATTAAGTAACTACGAAGGTAGGAGGTGTAACTTAATGGCCAGAATCGCTGGTGTTGACTTGCCAAGAGAAAAAAGAGTTGAAATAGGTTTAACTTATATATTTGGTATTGGCAGAGCAACTTCTAACAAAATTTTAAAAACAACAGGTATTAACCCTGATACAAGAGTTAAAGACCTGACAGAAGATGAAATACAACAATTAAGAACTGAAATAGATAAGCGTCCGGTAGAAGGTGACTTAAGAAGAGAAGTAGCATTGAATATTAAGAGATTAAAAGAAATAAACTGCTACAGAGGAATAAGACATAAAAAAGGACTGCCTGTCAGAGGACAGAACACTAAGAATAATTCAAGAACTCGAAAAGGTCCGAAGAGAGTTTCAGGAAAAAAATCTAAGAAGTAAAAGGAGGGACTTAAGTGGCAGCTAAAAAACAACAAAAAGTAACAAGAGTAAGAAAAAGAGAACGTAAAAATATTGAAAAAGGCCAGGCACATATTAAGTCAACTTTTAACAATACACTTGTAACTCTTACAGACTTGCAGGGAAATGCAATTTCCTGGGCAAGTTCAGGCCAATTAGGTTTCAAGGGTTCAAGAAAATCTACTCCTTATGCAGCAAGCATGGTTGCTGAAGAAGCTGCAAAAAAAGCTATGGAACACGGCTTAAAAACAGTAGAAGTATACGTTAAAGGACCGGGCTCAGGCAGAGAAGCTGCAATCAGATCTTTGCAAGCGGCGGGCTTAGAAGTTAATTTAATAAAAGACGTTACTCCGATACCACACAATGGTTGCAGACCACCAAAACGTAGAAGAGTATAATGGAAACGAGGTGAAAAGATGGCAAGATATACTGGACCTGTCTGCAGAATTTGCAGAAGAGAAGGATTAAAGTTATATTTTAAAGGCGACAGATGTTATACTGACAAGTGTTCAATCGGAAGAAGAAATTATGCTCCCGGACAACATGGTCAAAACAATAAAAAATTATCTAACTATGGCATGCAGTTAAGAGAAAAACAAAAAGTTAGAAAATATTATGGCGTTTTAGAAGGACAATTTGCACAATATTTCAAATTGGCTGATAAAATGGCCGGAAAAACAGGTAGTAACTTATTGAAATTATTAGAGCTTAGATTTGACAATGTAATTTATAGATTAGGTTTTGCGAGCTCAAGACCTGAAGCAAGACAATTGGTAGTTCACGGCCACTTTACCGTTAACGGTAAAAAGTCAGATATTCCATCTATGATTTTACAAGTTGGCGATGTTATACAAATTAAAGAAAAAAGCCAAAGCTCAGATAAATTCAAAGCTTTAGTTGAAAACCACAAAAAGACTGCACCACAATGGCTGCAGGTAGAACCGGAAAACTTTACAGGCAGAATAATAGCTGAACCTGCTAAAGAGGATATAGAAATACCAATAGAAGAGCATCTGATTGTCGAGTTGTATTCTAAGTAATAAGTAATTAAGAATTATTACCCTCGGCAAACATCACATCTAAGGAGGGTTGGGATGATAGAAATAGAAAAACCTAATATTACGTTAATTGAAAAAAATGATGATAACTCATATGGGAAAATAGTAGTTGAACCACTTGAAAGAGGTTATGGAACAACACTTGGAAATTCACTCAGAAGAATACTTCTTTCATCGTTACCTGGAGCAGCTGTAACATCAATTAATATACAAGGTGTATTGCATGAATTCTCTACAATACCGGGAGTAAGAGAAGATGTTACAGAAATAATTCTTAATATAAAGAACCTTGCTGCAAAAATGAACGTACCTGGGCCTGCACAGCTTCTGATAGATGCTAAAGGTCCAAAGGTAGTTACTGCGGCAGATATTATAACTGGAACAGATGTAGATATAATCAATGAAGATTTGCATATTGCAACCTTGGAGGAAGGCTCTGAGCTCATTATCGAAATGGAAATGGAGCAGGGCAGAGGTTACGTTGTAGCAGAAAGAAATAAGAAGGACAGTCAAGCAATTGGCGTAATACCTATAGATTCTATCTACACACCGGTTAAAAAGGTTAACTTTACTGTTGAAGATACCAGAGTTGGTAACAGAACAGATTTTGACAAACTGACAATCGAGATATGGACTAATGGTACAATTGAACCTGAAGAAGCAGTTTCTTTAGGGGCTAAAATATTAAATGAACATCTAAACTTATTTATATCATTGACTGACCACGTTAATGACGTTGAAATAATGGTAGAAAAAGAAGAAGATGAAAAAGAAAAAGTTTTAGAAATGACGATAGAGGAACTGGATTTGTCAGTTAGATCTTACAACTGTCTGAAGAGAGCAGGAATAAATACTGTTGAGGAGCTTACATACAAGTCAGAAGATGACATGATGAAAGTAAGAAACCTTGGAAAGAAATCTTTAGACGAGGTAGCTAAGAAACTTGAGGAATTAGGTTTATCTCTTAGAAAAAATGATAATTAGCTGTAAAAGGAGGACTAAGCATGGGTAGTCACAGAAAGCTTGGTTTCAAGTCTGACCACAGAGTAGCGATGCTTCGTAATATGACAGCTGACTTAATTAATCATGGCAGAATTGTTACTACTGTAACAAGAGCTAAAGAATTAAGAAGAGTAGCTGAAAGAACTATCACTCTTGGCAAAAGAGGAGACCTACATGCAAGACGTCAAGCAGCAGCTTATTTATACGATAAAAACGCTGTAAGTAAGTTGTTTGAAGAAGTTGCTCCTAAATACAAGGAAAGAAACGGTGGATACACCAGAATTCTTAAATTGGGACCACGCAGAGGCGACGGAGCAGAAATGGCGATAATTGAATTAGTATAGTTAAGCAGACGACCCAAATCTCCGATTTGGTGTCGGTCGCTTATACTGTAAGTATAAAAAAAGCAATTTGATTTCAGTAAATTAAATTGCTTTTTTTGACGCTTTTAATTATTATAAGTTAATTTAATTCATGCCCTGTATTATTATCCATTGTAAATCGATTACATTATGATTAATTATTCATTGAATAATTTACAATTTGTGATAAAATATTATATATACTAATGTAGGATGTGAAAATATGGCGATAAATATTGCTGTTTGTGATGATTCAAAGGAATATAGCGAAATTATTACCGAAATCATAAAAAAAGTTGTTAATAATAGAACGAATTGCGAAGTGAGTACATTTAATTCAGGACATGATCTGGTACAAGCTTTTAAGGAAAACAAATTTGATATTATATTTTTAGATATGGAAATGCCCGAAATAAATGGTATTGAAACAGGTTTGAAAATAAGAGAAATGAGTGATAAAGCTACTATATTCTATTTGACATCACATAAAGAATATGCCTATGAATCCTATAGCGTCGGGGCGAGAAACTATTTATTAAAGCCTGTGAGTTTTTCTATAATTGAAAAAGTATTAGATGAATGTCTTATTGAATTAGGAGGAAGCTTAAATTATTTAGATGTAAAGGATATAAGGGGAATCATTCACCGCATACCTATTGATGATGTTACACACATATTAAGGAAGAAGGAAGACAGGAAATTACATATTTATTATTTAGACAATAAAGAGATTATCGTATCACAAACACTTGAAAGCGTTGAAAAAAAGCTTTCAGATAATGAGAATATTATAAGGTCAAGTAAATCATGCCTTGTTAATTTTAATAATATAAAAGAGATTAATAAAAATATTATTATTTTCATCAACGATAACAAAGAAGACGCAAGCAGACGCTGTCTGTCTGAGTTAATAAACAAGTTTAAAATAAAATAATAGGTGGTGGATACAATGGTTATATGGTTCATAATAGAGATATTTGTTAACTTTCTTCAAGTATTTGTAATTTTTAAAACGTATAGTTTATATTATAAAAAAAGATTCCGTTTTAAGTATATGGTAGAAATTTTTATCCTTGCTATGATAGTAGTACTATGTATCTTAAATTTTAGTATATCTATTGATTTAAATCCTTTTTATTATTTGGGATATATCTTTCTGATTTACATAAGCTCTGTAATAATTTTTGAAGGGAATTTACTTTCAAAAGCTGCCATTTTATTATTGCTTATTACTGTAATGGGTATATGTGAGCTTTTGGCTGCTGTCTTGGTTACATCGGTAACAGGAATTAAAATGCCGTTAATATCACAACAAACTTTTACCAGATTTGAAGTAATGGTTATATCACAAACCTTGTATGTTTATTTTTATTTAATGATGAAAAAAAGAATCGACAAAAATAAATTTAACTCACTTAATAATAAATATTATTTTTTGGTAGGCACTATTTTATTATTAACTGTTACAACAATAATATTTGTTATTTGGATGAATGTAAACATTGAAACTGATGAAAATGTTAATAAATATTTAGCTTTACTTACCACATGTGTTTCTCTTTTGTCAATAACAGCAATTGCTATGATCGATAGAATAATCAAAGATATGGACGAAAAGAATAAAAGTGATTTAGAGCTTCAGAAAATTAAAATGGAGAATACATATTTCTCAGATGTGAATTCTGTTTTAGAGGAAATAAGAATTTTAAAACATGATATGAGAGGAGAGTTTGCCATTATTCACGGCTATAATCAATTGGATCAAAGAGATAAAATCAATGCTCATATTGAAAAAAAGCTAAAGGAGCTGGATATACACCTTATTCAACAAATAGACAGTGATAATATTATAACGTCTTTTTTGAATTTTAAAATAAAAGAAGCAATTTCTAAAAATATTGATGTTAAAGTGCAAACCAATTTGACGGACGATAACGAAATATTGATTGACAAAGAAGAAATCTGCCGGATTTTAAATAATATAATGAATAATGCAATTGAAGCAAATAATAAATGTGATGGAAAATACATTAACCTATCTATAAACATGATTGATAAATATTTTATAATACAATCAGAGAATCCATATAAAGGAGAATTGTTGAAAAAAGGTAATAGGTTTTTAACACTCAAAGAGGATAAAACAAAGCACGGCTACGGATTAAAAAGTATAAAAAATATTGCGGAAAAACATCATGGATTTATGGAAATTATCAGTGACGATAATGTTTTTAAAATTAATATTCAAATGCTGAATGAAAATTTAATAAATATACATTCGCTTGCTTAATATAAAATAATATTTTATGCATTATTATTTTAAAAAAAGTGCTGAAATACAGCTGTACCGTTCAGACGTTGATATCGACCGTTTAGACAATTTTGTAAAAAATTGTTGAATAATATACAATTATGTTGTATTATAATGTTAAGTTTGAAAGGGAGGGATGTAAAGTGAAAAAAACTTTTTCCTTTTTATCATGTATTGCCATGCTTTTGGTAGCTACAGCTCAAACAACGATGGGGACGACCTGTATACTGTGGGTAAATCAACCGAAAGTTCCGCAGTGCCTGTTAAAAAATGATTAAAAAGCTATCTGCATTATTGTCTGAAGAAATTAGCTTGAAGCTAAATTCTTCAGACGATGATAAAGAAATATATGCATACAGTTTTGAAGTAATATTGTCCTTGCTAATTAACATATGTATTCTTACTGTAGTTGCATTTATTATAGAAAAAATAGCGGAGCTTATAATTTTTACGATTTTTTTCTCAGGGCTTAGGGTTTATGCAGGCGGTTATCATGCCAAGACACATATAGAATGTTTTTCTGTAACACTGATAATATTTTTAATATCAGCTTTAAGTAATACGTATTTAATAGCATACGGAGAAATAATTTTAGCTGTTGGAATTTTATTTTCGATAATTATGGTATTTTTACTTGCACCTACAGAAAATGAAAATAAGCCTTTGAGTAAAAATGAAAGAAAGAAATACAAGGTAATAAGCAGAATAATAGTCATAACATTAAGCTTAGCCGTCGTTGTTCTGTACTTTGTACGGGTTAATACTGATTATGTTTATATTACGGCAGTTGTAGCAATGGTAATTGAATCGGTAAGTTTATTAAAAAAGTGAAGCGTGTATATAAAGTATTGGGTTAAATTGACAGTTAGGTGGTACTGTCAATTTTTATGTTGTAAATTTATTGGAATAATGTTATTATTTATTGCAGTAATACTAATTCGCATTAAATTAGTTCCCTTGAAGTGAATTAGTAAGTACTGTTTTCTTATGTTACGGACAAATATTTGTCCGCATTAAAAAAAACAGTATGAAAATAAATATACGGGTGCTTATATGATTGAAAATATAATTAAAATTGAAAATGTTAAATATAAATATGATAAAGAAAGCAATGTTTATGCATTGGATGGGGTTAATCTTGAAATAAGACAGGGTGAATTTACTGCGATTATAGGTCATAACGGTTCCGGAAAATCTACGCTTGCCAAGCTGATGAACTCTATTTTATTACCTACAGAAGGAAAAATTTATGTAAAAGGTATGGATACCTCTGATGATTCAAAGTTATGGGATATCAGGCAGGCAGCGGGAATGGTATTTCAGAATCCGGATAATCAGCTTGTTGCAACTATTGTGGAAGAGGATATCGCATTCGGACCGGAAAATCAGGGTGTAGAACCTTCTGAAATCAGGAGGAGAGTAGATGATGCCTTAAATACGGTTGGTATGTATGAATATAGGAAAAGACCCCCGCATATGCTTTCAGGCGGTCAAAAACAAAGAATAGCAATTGCAGGCATACTTGCTTTAAATTCAGATTGCATTGTGTTGGATGAACCGACTGCAATGCTCGATCCTTCAGGCAGAAGAGAAGTAATGGATACTCTGAAAAAATTAAATAAAAACGGAAAAACAATTTTGTTAATTACTCATTATATGGATGAAGCAGTACAAGCGGACAGAGTTGTAATAATAGATAAAGGCAACATAAAATTAGACGGCACTCCAAAAGAAGTGTTTAGAAATATTGACGAAATTAAGAAATTTGGATTGGATGTTCCTCAGGTTACTGAGCTTGCTCAGGAGCTTGTAAAGGAAGGTATTAATATTCCTCCGGATATAATAGACGTAAAGGAATTGGTGGATTTGTTATGTCAATAAAAGCAGAAAATATAAAGTATGTTTATAGTGAAGGTACTCCCTTTAGAACAGTGGCTTTAGATGATATCAGCATAGAGGTTAAAGAGGGTGACTTTCTCGGTATAATAGGACATACAGGATCGGGTAAATCTACTCTTATTCAGCTTTTTAACGGATTAGAAAAGCCTACAGAGGGGAAAATAATAGTTGACGGGATAACTGTAGGAGAGGATAAAAAGCTTCTCAGTAAGGTGCGTCAAACCGTCGGGCTTGTTTTTCAATATCCTGAGTATCAATTGTTTGAAGAAACTGTTGCTAAGGATGTTGCTTTTGGTCCGATGAACTTAAAATTACCGCAGGATGAAATAGATAAAAGAGTAAAGGAATCTTTGGAGTTAGTCGGTTTTAACTATAATAAAATAAAAGATGCTTCACCTTTTGATTTGTCGGGAGGTCAAAAACGAAGGGTTGCAATTGCAGGTGTATTGGCAATGAAACCAAGCTATTTAGTATTGGATGAGCCAACGGCCGGATTAGATCCCGCAGGCAGAAATGACTTGTTTGAAAAAATAAAAATTCTTCATGAAAAAGCCAATGTAACTGTTATTTTAGTTTCTCACAGCATGGAGGATATAGCTAAGTTAGTAAACAGAGTAATAGTTTTATATAAAGGCAAAATCCATATGGAAGGAATACCTAAGGAAATCTATTCTCAGGCTGAAGAGTTAAGAAAAATCGGTCTTGGTGTGCCTCAGGTTGCAGAAATAGTCAATGAACTTAGAAAAAAGGGCTTTAATATCAAGTCAGATATACTCACTGTTGAAGAGGCAAAGGAAGAAATTTTGAAAGAAGTGAGGAAGAGAAATGTTTAAAAATTTAACTATAGGACAGCATTACCCGGTGGAATCGCCTGTTCATGAGCTTGATCCGAGGGTTAAGATAATAATGACATTTGTTTTTATAATATCCTTATTTCTGATTGAAAGCTTTGTAACTTATTTAGTAGTCGGTTTGTTTTTAGCTTTAGCAATAAAGGTGTCTAAGGTTCCGCTGAAATTTGTTATAAAAGGCTTAAGGCCGATTTTAATGATAATAATAATAACCTTTATTATTAACCTATTAATGACGCCCGGTAAAATAATTTTTCAGGTTGGTTTTATAAAAATAACTGAAGAAGGAATAAGACAGGCCGGCTTTATGGCTATACGTCTTACTCTTCTGATTATGGGAACGTCATTGTTAACTTTGACTACATCCCCGATTATATTGACGGATGGTATAGAAAGCTTGCTGAATCCGCTTAAACGATTCGGTCTGCCGGCACACGAGCTTGCCATGATGATGACAATAGCTCTTCGTTTCATACCAACATTAATGGAAGAAACAGAGAAAATAATGAAGGCACAAAAATCGAGAGGTGCTGATTTTGAGAGCGGAAATATTATGAGCAGGGCCAAAAACTTAGTTCCGCTGCTTGTTCCGCTTTTCATAAGTGCTTTCAGACGTGCGGATGAGCTTGCTATGGCTATGGAAGCAAGATGCTACAGAGGCGGAGAAAACAGAACACGTATGAGACAACTAAAAATATCAAAAGGTGATTTTGTTGCATCAGGGATTTTTATAGTATATTTTGCAGCAATAATTATGATTAAGATATGGTAAGAAATATAAAGCTAAAAATAAGCTACGACGGGACACAATATCATGGGTGGCAGACCCAGTTAAACAGAGCTACAGTACAAGAAACCATTGAACATGCAATATGTATCATAATGAAGCAAAAGGTTAATTTAATCGGTTCAGGAAGGACTGACAGCGGAGTTCATGCATTAGGACAGGTTGCAAATTTTACTGCGGACACTAATATTCCCGAAGAGAAAATAAGAATTGCGTTAAATTCGGTTTTACCTAACGATATAAGAATAGTTGATTCAATGGATGTTCCTATAGAATTTAATTCAAGATTTGATGCTCATGATAAAACATACATGTATCAAATATATAATGATAGAGTTTGGGATCCTTTTTACAGCAGATATTCATGCTTTGTTCCTGTCAGGTTAGAATTTGATAAAATGAAGGTCGCTATAGAGTATTTAGTAGGAACACATGACTTTAAAGGCTTTATGGCTGCCGGGTCGGATGTTAAAACAAGTATCAGGACTGTTTATGAAACAAAACTGATTAAAGAAAATCAATTAATCAGATTTTACATAAACGGGAACGGATTTTTGTACAATATGGTTAGAATTATAGCAGGAACTTTAATAGATATAGGAAAAGGCACTAAAAGTATAAATTGTATAGAAGAGGCAATAATTAATAAGGACAGAACACTTTTAGGGCAGACAGCACATGCTCAGGGATTATTTTTAATGAACGTGAATTACAATGACAGATGAAAAGCAGATAATTTGAACAAAAAAGTATTGACTTATCATTTGCTTTAGTATAAAATATCATAGGTATGATAAGATTAGAGAAAAACCGTTCCAATGCCCCGGAGTTAGGTTTTTTCGATATATTATAATTTTAATAGTATAATAGCAGAAATACAGGAGGAAACATGATGAAAAGCTTCTTGGCTAAACCTAATGAAGTTGAAAGGGCATGGTATGTGATCGATGCCGAAGGAAAAACTTTAGGTAGACTTGCAACAGAAGTTGCTAAGATATTAAGAGGTAAACATAAAGCAACATATACACCACACGTTGATACAGGAGACTTTGTTATAATAGTTAATGCTGAAAAAGTTGTATTGACAGGTAAAAAATTAGATCAAAAATTATACAGACACCACTCACTTCATCCGGGTGGATTGAAAGAGATTCCTTATAGAAACTTATTCCAAGCTAAACCGACACAACCTGTTTATCTTGCAGTAAAGGGAATGCTTCCTAAAAATTCACTTGGAAGAAAAATGTTAAAGAAACTTAAAGTATACGCAGGTCCAGAGCATAACCATCAAGCTCAAAAACCACAAGTGTACGAGTTTTAGTGAGAGGAGGACGATTAAATGGATGTACAATACAGAGGCACAGGCAGAAGAAAAAAAGCAATAGCAAGAGTAAGAATGGTACCGGGAACAGGTAAAATCCTTATAAATAAAAGAGAATTAGATGATTATATTAAATATGAAACTTTAAGAGTTTTAGTAAGAGAACCGTTAATGATTACTGATACTATGGGTCAATACGATGTATTAGTAAATGTAAAGGGTGGCGGATATACAGGTCAGGCAGGAGCAATCAGACACGGTATTTCAAGAGCACTTTTACAGGTTGATGAAGAATTAAGACCAATTCTTAAAAAAGCCGGATTCTTGACAAGAGATTCAAGAATGAAGGAAAGAAAGAAATATGGTTTGAAAAAAGCAAGAAGAGCTTCACAGTTCAGCAAGAGATAAGCAGACAACCCAAATTTTATATTTGGTGTTGGTCGCTTATACTGTAAGTATAATTTGGAGATATTTCCAATTAGAAGAGCTACAGAGATGTGGCTCTTTTGTTTTAATTTTTGCAGTGTAAACGACTGACTTTAAAAAATATATTGATTTTACGATAAAATAATGATAAAATATAATGCAATGAGGTGAAAATATGATTCATATCAGACCAGTGTCAGATTTAAGAAATAAGTTTCCGGAAATTGAAGATATGGTTATCAAAGAAGGACAGCCTGTGTACCTTACAAAAAATGGACATGACTCTATGGTTGTATTAAGTATAGAAAAATATGCAGAATTAACAGATGAAATAGAACTTAAGTTGGATGAAGCAGATAAAGAGCAACTTTGACTGATATCAGATATACTCATGATGAAGTTTTTTCAAAAGTGAGGGTAAGAAACTTAAAATAATACTTGAAAAATAAATAATTATATAATATAATTGGTTAGTATTAGTGAATTGCATAACAAATATAACACAGTGTTTTCTTGGCACCCACTTAAAAAATCAAGTTTTTTTGTGGCTCCCTAAGAATTCGTTATTCGAAAGGAGTTTTTTTAATGAGAAAAAATAATATACAATTCATAACACGTACTGCTCTTATAGCAGCCGGTTATGCAGCTCTTACCTATGCATTCGCATGGATGAGCTACGAACAATTACAATTCAGAGTATCGGAAATATTAGTATTGTTTGCATTTATAGAACCTAAATATGGTCCGGGTTTAATATTAGGATGTGCATTGGCAAACCTTGCAAGTCCTTTGGGTGTAATCGACATAGTCGTTGGTTCATTTGCAACATTGCTGGCTATAATGTTTATAGTATCTGTCAGAAAGATTTTAGGCTACAATAAAAAAGCGCTTATAATTGCAAGCTTGGGACCCGTAGTATCAAACGCTTTGCTGGTTGGCTTAGAATTAACCTATTTATTTAATACTCCGTTTTTATTGAATGCTTTTTATGTAGCGGTAGGAGAGTTTGTGGTAGTAACTATCGCAGGTACTGTAGTAGTAAACTCTATCATGAAAAATAACAATTTAATCGAAAGATTATCCATTGATTAAGCAAAACCAGATAAATTATAATTATCTGGTTTTGCCGATATGTTTAAAACTGTTTTAAAATATCATGGTGACCTACGTCTACAAGGATAATCATAGTATTATTTTCATAATACCAAATAATGCGGATATTCATATTTACGCTGCATTCGAACAAATCTTTAGTGCCTTGAATTTTTTTAGTTCTCAAAGAAGGATGTCCGGGATTTATTGCAAGCAATTCCAATTTCTTTTTAAGTTGTTTCTTTTCTTGAACAGTCAGCATACTAAAATGCTTTTGAAACCGCTGTGTAAAGGTGAATTGGTAGGACATTATTTTTCCTCCAATTTTTCAAATAATACATCAACACTATCAAATACAGGAAGCTCGCCGGATGCGATTTTATATTTCGCTATTTCAATTTCTTCTCTAAGTTCGTCCAAATATTTCTTTGGATATACTACAACCGGCATAATGCATATTACACCGTCTTTTTCGTAAATTTCTAATTTGTCGCCTTCAGACAGACCTAATTTATCTACAAGTTCCTTTGGTATTGTAATTTGCGATTTTGCTCTTAATTCAGATATCATATTTTATCATCTCCCTTCTCGTGGTGGGAATTTCCGACTTTCCTACTAACATTATAACCAATTTTTATAAGTTTATCAACCAAAATTTTCATTATTGAAAATCGCACATTTTAGCAGTATAAGACTAAAAACAAGAAGAGCTATTTTTGATTGATTTTCAATCAAAAATAGCTCTTCTTAATTGTTTTCATCCTGAGCGGTTGCAAAGGATTGCCCTGTTTGTACTCGGACGCCTTTTGGAATCCAAAATTTAAGTATGTTTTTTACTACTTCAAGTTCAACCTCATCATGTATAAAGTTTTCTCCGTCTATACATATATTTATAGGTTCTTTACTTTTTATTTTAACGTGTTTGCATTTTTTATATATTATGATATCTTTAAGCTTCTCATTTGTAAGATGTGTACCTTCTTTATAGCTGCTTAATAAGCTCAGGATTTTAAATCGGGAAATATTGCTTACGAAGCACAAATCCATGATACCATCATTAATTTCAGCCAAGGGAGCACATTTGTAGCCACCTCCGTATGAATGACCGTTGGCAACAACTCCAAGCAGAAATGATCCTTTTAAAACTTCATTATTATCAATTATTACATCTAATTTTTTTCCTAATTTTTTAGATAAGTTATAAATAACAGACATAATATAGCATCCTGAGCCGGTTATGAACGGAATCTTTTTAAATTTATGCATACTGAAAGCTGCATCAGCATCAAAGCCGATATTACAGACAGAAACTGCATATTTATCTTTAGCTCTGATTAAATCTAAATTTATCACTTCTCCATTAACTTGCGAATCTATATTGTAAAAATAATCATGATTATCAAAGTTCTTAACAAAATCGTTACCTGAGCCGCAGGGTATAACCCCGATATAAGTATTCTCGAATCCTATACATGCATTTACAACTTCATGAAGGGTTCCGTCACCGCCGCAGCCGTAAAAAACACTCTGTACATTATCTTCACATTTATTTGTTATAAAGTTTTTTATATCACCTTTAGATTTACTGATATATACTTCATAGTCGATTTTTTTTGTCTTTAACTCATGATGTATTGATTTTTCTATATTCTCTTGTAATTTACCTTTACCGGCTGCTGGATTGATAATAAATATGTGTTTCATAAGCCTCCCTTTTAATTCATAATTAAATTATTAAGCCATTTTTTACTTCTATATCTGTTTATTACAACAATTGCTTTTATTAATTCCTCGCTGAATACTATTGCTATTACATAATGTATAGGTAATTTGAACAACAGCACTGATATAAATGAAAGCGGAACACCGATGAACCATATTGAGATAATATCTACAATCATGCAGAATTTCGTATCTCCGCCTGCTCTTAGGATACCGCATATAAACAGATAAGTAAACATCTTAGGTGTAAAATATAACGAATATACAACTAAAGTCTTGTTTAGAAATTCGCTTGTAATAGGTTCTAAATTAAAGTATTTAATTATGAATCCTCTTGATACAAATAACAGAGAAGCAAATATAACACTTAAAAACAAAGTAATTTTAACAAATTTTTGACTGTAATCAAAAGCATTATCCAAATTATTTTTACCTAATTCATTACCTATCATAACTGCACTTGCATTACCTAAGCCGAAAAATATGGTTTGAAAAAAGTCAGATATATTAAATGCAATCTGTACTACAGCTATAGCATATGAACCCATGAAGCCATAAGCTATAAAATAAACTGAAGTTCCAACAGACCATGCTGTTTCGGATAATATTACAGGGAAAGATGTATTCAGTACTTTTTTTAGCATTGACTTGTCCCACGAAATAAAATCCTTAATTGTACCTGCCAGAGGATGATTTTTATCTTTATATATTAAAAAAATTAGTGCTGTGAATTCAAAAATTCTTGCTATGAAGGTTGCAATTGCAGCACCATTTACACCATACGCGTTAAATCCTAAGTTTCCGGTTATTAAAACCCAGTTGAAAAAAGTGTTGATGCATAGTGCTATGGCATTTATAGTTACCGGCATTTTTAATCTATGGATAGCTCTTGAGTTAAAGCTGTAGGCAAAAGATATCGCTGTAAAAAAGTATGAAAATGCTACTATTTTTAAATATCGTCCGCCAAGTTCTATAACAACAGGGTCATCAATAAATATCCTCATTATCTGTTCTCTAAAGAAGAAAACCACAATTGAAAATAAAATAGACAGTATAGAGCCGATTATTATATCTATGCCAAATACTTTTCTTATATTTTCAGTATCTCTCACACCCCAGTATTGCGCTATAAATATTGAAGCTCCGCTGTATATTCCAAAACAAATAGTAGTAAAAATAAAATAAATTCTGTTCCCAAGACCTACAGCAGATATTGCATTTTCGCCTAATTTGCTTACCATGATAGTATCAATCATATTAAGACCTATACTAAGAATGTTTTGAATAACCACAGGTATTGCTATTACTAAAAGTGTTGATAAAAATACATTGTTTTTCTTTGTTAAATTGTCCATAATTACCTCAAACAAAAGGAACGTGAATTACTCACGTCCTTAATATATATTTACTTTATCATGATAGACTTCTGTGACAAATCCTTTACTGCGCTCACTTTGTTCCGAATAATCTATCTCCTGCATCTCCTAATCCAGGTACTATGTAACCGATTTCATTAAATTTTTCATCGATTGCTGCAGTATAGATTTCTACATCAGGATGAGCTTCAGTTACTTTTTTAAGTCCTTCAGGAGCACATACCAAATGTATTGATTTAATTTTTTTAGCACCGCATTTTTTAAGTAATGTTAATGCTCCAATCATTGAGCCGCCGGTAGAAAGCATCGGTTCTGTAATTATCACTATTCTGTTTCCTATATCACTTGGAAGCTTGCAGTAGTATTCCACCGGCTGCAATGTTTCTTCATTTCTGTATAAGCCGATATGACCTATTTTAGCATTTGGTATTAAATCAAGCATGCCGTCTACCATTCCGAGACCTGCTCTTAATACGGGTACTATTGCAATATCTTCTCCTGATAATGATTTGCCTGTTGTTTTGGCTATAGGTGTTTCGATTTCAATATCTTTAACCGGTAGGTTTCTTGTAACTTCATATGCCATAAGCATGGCGATTTCTCTGACTAACTCTCTAAAATCCTTAGAGGATGTATTCTTGTCTCTTAGCATCGTTAATTTGTGTTGAATCAGTGGGTGAGAGACTACTGTAATGTTACTCATATATACTCCTTTGTTTAAATAAGAATTGTATTACTTTTGTTCATATAATATAATTATTATATAATGAAAGCTCTTTGTCAATTTATTTTTTCTGAAGGAGAACATATGATAAAAGGTGTAGGAATTGATATAACTGAGGTTGAAAGGATTAAGAATAATTTGCAGAATGATAGATTCATTAAAAAAATCTATTCAGCAAATGAAGTTGATTATTTAAATAAAAGGAAGTTTAATTATCAAACGGCAGCAGGAATGTTTGCGGCAAAGGAAGCGGTATCTAAAAGCTTAGGGACCGGATTTTCAAACTTTGGTCCATGCGACATAGAAATATTAAAGGATGAATCAGATAAGCCATACGTAAATTTATTGAATAATGCACTGAATTTAGCCAATAATTTGGGTATAACCAACATTCAGGTGTCAATTTCTCATACTGCTGATTTGGCTGTTGCTTTTTGTGTAACGGAATAAAGAAAATAATGTGTAGTTCCCTTTTTAAGCATATTTATTTATATCACGTCATAATCTATTATATATGGTTATGGGAGCAGGTTTGATGTTATGAAGTTAAAAATAGTATGCTTGATTTTATTTGTGATAACTGTTTGCGGGTGTTCTAAAGTCAGCGATAACCCCTTTATGATTCCTGCTAATTATACAGGAGAAGCTGTAATGAAGGTGTATACTGAAAACAGCGAAAACGCTTATAAGGTTAGTATTATTTGCAGGGATTCAAATTACAGTATTAAAATTGATTCAGGAAAGGAATCTTGGAATTCAGCTTTTCTATCAAGCAACAGATGTGTTTTGAACAATGATAAATTTCCTGAAAGCAGTGTAGTAATTGAAAATTTCAATATAACTGATTCATTGATTTATGATTTTGACTTAAAGAAATTCGACAACCACCTTGATGTTCTGCCAGAAGAATTGGTTTATTTTGACGGTACTTATAAGCATGTCTTAACTTTTAATAAAGAAAACCTGCTTCCAGATTCAATTTTTATTTATAAAAATGATAATTTAGTTAAAACTATTTTATATGAAAAAATAAATATGGAAGAACTATAATTTTCTCAGTTAATACAAAACTTACCATACTACTATTATAATTATTGTGGTAAAATTACATAAGCTATATTTAATGAACTGAGTTTGAGTAATCGAGGTGTGTGATTTGGCTGATAATAAAAAAATATTAATTTCGATCCCTGAAAATTTATTGAGGGAATTAGATAATGCAGTTAAAGAAGAGGGAACTAACAGAAGTGATTTCATAAGAAAATCCATAAGATATTATTTAATTGAGAAAAGAAAGTTAGAAATCCGAAATAAGATGAAAGCCGGATATTTGGAAATGAGCAATATCAATAAAAGCATTACAGAAGAATACTCAGAAGGGGATTATGAAGATTTTTTAAGTTACGAAACAAAATTATTGGGAAGTGAATAGTTTGATAGTAAAACGGGGAGATGTTTACTATGCCGACTTAAGCCCGGTGATTGGATCAGAACAGGGAGGCGTAAGACCGGTATTAGTAGTACAAAACGACATTGGTAACAGATATAGCCCTACAGTTATAGTATCTGCGATTACATCTCAGATTAACAAGGCAAAATTACCTACTCATATAGAAATAAGTTCTGAGGAATTCAGCTTACCTAAGGATTCAGTTGTATTGCTGGAACAAATCCGTACTATTGATAAAAAGCGATTGAAAGAAAAAATAGGAAGGTTTGATACGAACTTGATGGGTGAGGTTAATGATTGCTTAAAAATAAGTTTAGGGCTCATTGATTTTTAAAATTTACATATAAAAAGGATTTGTGCAAAAGCACAAATCCTTTTGTATGTAATGGACGGGTTGATGAATTGTCCAATTTAGGCATGAATGTACCATTTATACCCGGTAGTGCCAATTTTTCAAAAATGAATGAATCCGATAAAAAAGATTTGTTTATAAGCTTAGGTTAAGCATAAAACCTATATTAAGGTGAATTTCATAATCATTTCTTCATCGTCCCGTTCACCTGTATCTTTAAAACCTAATTTTTCATAGATATGGCAAGCCGTAATGTTATCTATATTGCATGTAAGTACAATAACATTTGATTCCCCAAATGGTTTTGATTTTATATAATCTATACATAGTACAACAGCTGCAGTACCATATCCATTACCTTGATATTTTTCATCAATCATCATATGCCAAATATTATATGTTTCTTCATCATAATCATAAATAACCATAACATATCCTACAATAATGTCTTTCTTATAAATGGCGAAGGGTGTACATTGATTATAATACACATATGCCTGAGCTAAGCTACGGATGGGGTGAGATACATATTTTTCTTGGCCGCTTCCAAGTTTTAAATTAAAGCACTCGATAAAATTGTTTTCGTCAACTTTTTTTAAAGATAGTTCGTTTTTCATTAAATTCCTCCATTTATTTAGGGGGAATCATTTAAATTTTATCCCCCTATTGTCAATATAATTTTTAAACATGTTATACGCCATAATGATCAACTCCCAACTTATTTATTTACTTACATTATATATTACAATTAAATCTATGTTAATTCAAGGGGTTACAAAAAAATATGTCATGAGTACGAGTTTTTAGTAAATAAAGGAACATTTTAAGTCAATAAGCGTCTAAGTAACAAAGGAGGTATTTCTATGCGATGTAAATTAAATATGATTCTATGCTCGTTACTTATTATAATGATTATTCTTACAGGATGCTCATCTTCTGATGATTTAATGAAAGGTATAAACTCAAATAATGAAAAAGGGATATCCCAACCAATGGATAGCAAGTTGAATCAAGCTGTTTTGGATTTCACCTGGAAGGTGTTTAAAGAGAGCATCGACAATGAAGGCAATATGATGATTTCACCGCCATCTGTTTATTTTGCTTTGGCTATGACTGCAAACGGAGCAGACGGAGAAACAAAGGAAGAAATGCTGAAGGCATTAAGTGCTGAGAATATTACATTGGATGATTTGAATAAAGGTCTTTACGAATGGATGAATGCAATAAACAGGGATGAAATTGTTAAACTTTCTATAACAAATTCAATTTGGTACAGAGACGATTTTAAGGCAAATAAGGATTTTTTACATATTAATGCCGATTACTATTCGGCTGCGATCCGAAAGCTTGATTTCAGACAGAAGTCGGCAGTTGATACCATAAATAAATGGGTTAAGGACGCAACAAATGATAAAATTGATAAAATAGTCGAAGAAATAGACGATGACGTAGTTATGTTTTTAATTAATGCAATTTACTTTAACGGAGACTGGAAATATCAGTTTTTACCTCACAACACTCGTGAAGGAGATTTCAATAGCCCGGACAAAATTGTGAAAACAGAATATATGAGTCGGAGAGGGAATATGGATTATTTGCAATTCAATAGTGTAACGGGAGTAATACTGCCATATCTTGATGAACAATTCGCCTTTATCGGATTACTGCCTGAGGAAGGTGATACTCCGCGAGATTTGATTAATAATTTATCAACTTTCGATTTGATAAATTTGATGAAAAATAAAGAAGAAAAAGAAATTGAGCTTTTGCTTCCGAAGTTTGAAAGCAGTTATGAAGACAGCTTAAAGAATGAACTGTCCAATTTAGGTATGAATGTACCATTTATACCCGGTAACGCCGATTTTTCAAAAATGAATGAATCTAATACCAAAGATTTGTTTATAAGCGAGGTTAAGCATAAAACCTATATTAAGGTGGATGAAAAGGGTACGGAAGCAGCTGCGGTTACATCTGTTGTTATGCCGCAATCAATGCCTTTAGAGATTCCACAATTAACATTTGACAGACCTTTTGTATACGGAATCGTTGATGTTACAACAGGAATACCGCTTTTCATAGGTATTATGGAAGACCCGACAATTAAGTAATATTAAGGAACGGTAGTTCATAAAAACATCCGTTCCTTTTCCATAGCGCTTAATTAAACAAATATTCTTTTTTAAGAAGTATTCTTACTTCTCCAATCATATACAATGAACCTACAAAGGCGATGTATTCGCTTTCATCGGCATCTTTGACTATTTTTAAAATATCCTCGTAATTATCTAAGGATGTTACGTTTATATTATAATTGTTTTTAATTAATTCAGCTAAATCTGATGCTTTCATTGCTCTTGCATTGTTAGGTGTCAATGTATATATTTCCTTGCAAAGAGGAACTAAATAGTTAAGTACATCCTTAGGGTTCTTATCCTTTAGCATACCAAAAAACATAATAATTTTATTATCCCTGAAATATTCCTTTACTGCCTTTGAAAAATATTCAATGCCGTTTATGTTGTGACCGCCGTCAATAACTATGACGGGATTTTCGTGTAATATTTCAAATCTGCCCGCAAATTTTAGGTTTTCAAAGCCGGTGAGTATGCTTTCCTCAGTGATATTATAACCTGACAGCTTTATAACTTCAAGAGTTCTGAGTGCCGTCAGGGCATTGTAAAGCTGGTGCTCTCCTAAGAAAGATATTTTAACGACCGGCAAATCAAATATATCATTTTTTAAGTATTTAAACCATTGACCCGTTAAGTTTCCATTTATTTTTTCTATATTATTTTTATCGGTTAAATAGTAATTAGAATTTCTCGTCTTTGCTATATCAACTATTGTATTAACCACATTATCATCCTGAGGATAAATCACGACATTGGAATTCTCTTTTATGATACCTGCCTTTTCAAAGGCGATTTTTTCTAATGTATCTCCAAGGTATTCCATATGGTCGTAGCTGATTGATGTAATTATCGAAACCAGTGTGCTTGAAACAACATTGGTAGCATCGAACCTGCCGCCCAAGCCAACCTCCAATACTAAGAAATCTATTTTCTTCTCCTGAAAGTATTTAAATCCTATGGCGGTAACAACCTCAAATTCGGTAGGATGATTGTATCCTTCTTCCACCATTATATCTATTTTTTCCTTTACCAGACCGGTTATTCTTGCTAATGAATCCTTGTCAATCTGTGCTTTGTTTATTTGAATTCTTTCTGTAAATTCTTCTAAATAAGGGCTTATAAACAATCCTGTCTTGTAACCGGCAGCCATTAATACATCGTGTATCATATTACTTATTGAGCCCTTTCCGTTCGTTCCGGCAATATGTATAATTTTATATGAATCCTGTGGGTTTCCTAACAGCTCCGTTAATTTTGTAATATTGGTTAGACCCAATTTTGAGCCGAATTTATATGTAGAGTGAATAAAGTCAATTGCTTCCTGATAGTTCATGATACCTCCTGCAGTTTTATTTATACACTCTATTATATAATTTAATTATAAGTTGTCAATTTAAAATGATTGTGTTAAAATATCTTAGAATTTCAGAATTATAAGAGAGTGGCAGAGTAATAGGAGAACTTTAGGAAAAGATAGTATAAAAAGGAGCAACAATGATAGATATAAAGAAATTAGACAGGGAACTATTAAGCGTTGAAAAACCGGCAAGATATGTCGGCAGTGAGCTTAACTCTGTTGTTAAGAATAATAATGATGTTAATATAAGATTTGCATTTGCATTCCCTGATGTGTATGAAGTTGGTATGTCGCATACAGGTCTTCATATTTTGTATCATTTACTAAACAGTAAAGATAACATATGGTGCGAAAGAGTATTTGCTCCTTGGACAGATATGGAAGAGGTAATGCGAAAAAATTACATACCTTTGTACGGCTTAGAAAGCAAGGATGAGTTAAAGGAATTTGATTTCGTCGGCTTTACGCTTCAATATGAAATGAGCTATACAAATGTATTGAATATGTTAAATTTAGCTGATATTCCTCTAAAATCAAAGGACAGAACGGATGACATGCCAATCGTCATAGCGGGAGGTCCCTGTGCATATAATCCGGAGCCGCTTTATGAAGTTGTTGATTTATTTACAATAGGAGAATCTGAAGAGCTGATACTTGAGCTGATGGATCTTTACGAAAAAGAGAAGGTCAGCGGTTTTAATAAACTTTCATTTTTAGAAAAGGCGGCACGCATAGAGGGTGTATACGTACCTCAGTTTTATGAAGAAATGTACAACGATGACGGTACTATAAAGGGAAGAAAAATATTAAACAGTAATGCTAAAGAGGTAATTACAAAACGAATTATCAAGGACTTAGATAAAAGCTTTTATCCTGAAAAAAGTATTTTACCATATATTGATGTTGTTCATGACAGAGTTGTTTTAGAAGTATTCAGAGGATGCACGAGAGGGTGCCGTTTCTGCCAGGCAGGAATGGTATACAGACCGGTCAGAGAGAAAAGCACAAATACTCTCGTTAATCAGGTTGAAAGCTTGATTAATTCCACCGGACACGATGAGATATCTCTTACTTCTCTAAGCACCGGTGATTATTCATGTCTGCCGGATTTAACATTACAATTATTAGATAAATATGAAAATAAAAATATAAGCATTTCATTGCCTTCGCTTCGCCTTGATTCAATGACTTTTGATATAATAGAAAGATTGCAGGAAGTCAGAAAATCGGGACTTACATTTGCTCCTGAAGCAGGAACTCAACGCATGAGGGATGTTATAAACAAAAACCTCACCGAAGAACAAATATTGGGACCTGTGGAAACAGCATTTAATTTAGGTTGGTCGACTGTTAAATTGTACTTCATGATTGGTCTTCCGGGAGAAACAATGGAAGATGTAATGGGTATCAAGGAGCTAAGCTACAAGGTAAAAGATAAATTCTTCCAAAGACCGAAGGATGAAATCAAAGGCAACTTGAAAATTAACGTAAGTGCATCCTGCTTCGTTCCAAAACCATTCACGCCGTTCCAATGGGTTAAACAGGACAGTATGGATGAATTTTATGACAAGGCAAAATCTTTACAAAAAGAAATAAAAGATAAAAAGGTGTCATTCAGCTACCATGAACCAAAGCTAAGCTATTTGGAAGCTGTTTTTGCACGAGGAGACAGACGGCTTTCAAATGCATTGATAAAAGCATGGGAAAAGGGATGTCGATTTGACGGATGGTACGATGTTTTTGACTTCAGTAAATGGATGGAAGCTTTCCAAGAAACAAATACAGACCCTGACTTTTTTGCTAAAAGAGAAAGAGAATTAACGGAAGTTCTTCCTTGGGACTTTATTGATACGGGAATTACTAAGAAATTTTTAATCAGTGAATACAACAAATCAATTGAGAGCTTGACTACAAGTGACTGCAGGCAGCAATGCTATAACTGCGGTGTTAACCATAAATTAATAGGAGGTGCCTGCCCTCATGTCATTAATAGTTAAATACACTAAGACAGGAAATTTAAAATATATCTCTCATTTAGATGTTCTGAGGTTTATTCAAAGAGCAGTTAAAAGAGCAGGAATTGATGCAAAGTATTCAGAAGGGTTTAATCCCCATATGAGAACATCTTTCGGGTTCCCATTATCGCTCGGTATTGAAAGCATCGGTGAATATTTTGAAATAGAGTTAAATGAAGAAATTACGCCAGATGATTTTGTAAATAGAATGAATGATGTTATGCCTAAAGAAATGCAGATATTAAAAGCGGCATGTTCAGACGATAGCCGTTCATTAATGGCAAGAAGCTCATATACAGAATATTTATTTAATATTGAATTTGTTACTCTTGATTTTAATAAACTTAATGACTTAATGAAAGAAATTATTGAAACGGGTGTTGTTTTCAGCAAGCAGAAAAAAAACAAGAAAAATAAAAATATTACAAGAGAAATCAATACAAAAGATTTTATAACATACCTTAATGCATATTTAAAAGGTGACAAGACAGTTATAGAAGCAACATTTTTAACAACCGAAACCGGCAGCATGAAGGCAGATGATTTAATTAAAATTATATTAGATAAGGGCTTTAATATAGATTATTATACTATTTTAAAGGTAGATACGTTAGACGAGAACAAAAAATCATTGTTATAACGGAGCAATAGAATGAAGCAGGTTTTAATCAACAGTTCAATATTCTTTGATCAAGTCGCGATCTTGGAGGATGGCAGGCTTATTGATTATATCTATGAAGAAAAAAATAATAAACAAGTTATAGGCAACATTTATAAGGGAAGGGTTATGAACATTCTTCCCGGTATGAACGCGGCTTTTATTGATATCGGGCTTGAAAAAAATGCGTATTTATTTTTAGACGACCTGCTTTCGGATAAATTCTTAAAAGAAAAAAATATTAAAAAGAGAGATGTTGATAATATAAGTAAAGTTCTAAAAAAAGGTGATGAACTCCTTTTACAAATAGTCAGGGAGCCAATGGGTGAGAAAAATATTTCTGTTACTACGGATATATCCCTTACAGGAAAGTATATTGCCTTTATTCCTAACAGCATAGAAGTAAATCTTTCAAAGAAAATCAAAGATATAGATGAAAGAAATCGTCTTGAACAAATGGGAAAGGAAATCATGACAGACGGAAATGGTATGATTGTGAGGACTTTTTCAAAGGGTTGTTCAAAGGAAAATGTAGAGCAAGAATACAATATGCTTACAACTGTTTTTAAAAAATTAGAACAACAATACAACTATTCATATGCACCCAAGCTGTTATACGAAAACAATTCTCTTATTGAAAAGCTGTTTTATAATTATATTGATAATTCCGTAAAAGAAATATATGTTGAAGATAAGGAAATAAAAGAAAAAATTGCAGAACTTTTGACCGGATATGCTGAGTTAAGTGATATCAAAATTATAGATGGAGACAATTCCTTTGAAAAATACAATGTGGAAAAACAAATAAGCATGCTTTTTAAAAGGAAGGTAGATCTTGATAACGGTGGCTCAATTATTATTGATGTTACAGAGGCATTGACGGTAATAGACGTTAACAGCGGCAGCTTCGTTGGAAGTGAAAGCATTGAGGATACGGCATTAGCTATTAATCTATATGCCTTGGACGAAATAAAAAGGCAGATTAATTTAAGAAATATCAGCGGAATAATCATAATTGATTTTATAGATGTTAAAAACAAGGATAATATTAATTTTATAGTCAATAAAGCAAAGGTGATATTTAAAGAGGATAAAATTAAAACCAATGTCATCGGTATGACAAAGCTTAATTTAATGGAATTAACAAGGAAAAAGGATAGAGAAAATTTCTTTAATTTAATTACGGAAGATTGCAATCATTGCAATGGAGGGGGCAGGACAGGTTCAAAGGTGTATATATTTTTAAAGCTTGAAAGTATAATAAAAAGAGTTAAGAAGCATACTACCTCAGAAGCAATAGTATTAAAAACCGGTTCCATGCTTTATTATAAAATACTTAATGAATATATGGATATAATAAATAAATTAGAGCAAAAATACAATGTTAAAATATATTTAATGAAAGATAATAATGTACTTACAGATGAAATAATTGTTGACAGGACAGGTAAATTAAATTATATTAGTATGTATGTGAAACAGCAAAAATAGTTGACAAATGTATTATAATTTGTTAAAATCTATATTTGCAAGAGCCGCGCGGATCAGGTTAAAACTGTAAAGTACCTGCAATGGCGAGACTGGGAAGAGGAGGTAATTTTATGTACGCAATCATTGAAACTGGTGGAAAACAATATAGAGTGCAAGAAGGCGATGTTATAAGAGTTGAAAAACTTAACATAGCTGATGGTGAACAAGTAAAATTCGATAAAGTTTTACTTGTTGCTGAAGAAGGAAAATTAAATGTTGGAAAACCATATGTTGACGGAGCAGTAGTTGAAGGTTTGGTTGAAAACCAAGGAAAAGCTAAAAAGATAATAATTTTCAAATATAAATCTAAGAAAGACTACAGAAAGAAACAAGGTCATCGTCAACCATATACTCAAATTAAAATCGAGAAAATAGTTGGATAATTATGATTACAGTTTCCGTATATAAAACCAAGGAAGAAATAAGCGGTTTTATAGTTGAAGGACATTCAGGATACGCCGAAGAAGGAATGGACATAGTATGTGCATCAGTTTCCATTTTATCATATACAGTTCTTAACTCAATTAACTTAGTTGCAGGCATTGAACCGGAAGATATAAGTTATGAGGTTGATGAGAACATTGGTCTGATGAGTGTCAGAACATTAAAGAATAATGATAAAACTGATGTAATATATAGAAGTTTCGTAGTAGGTATAGAATTATTACTGGAAGATTACAGTCAATATATTACACTTAAATTTGAGGAGGTGTAAACATGTTTTTAAAATTAAACTTACAGTTATTCGCACATAAAAAAGGTGTTGGTAGCTCTAAAAACGGCCGTGACAGCAATTCTAAAAGGTTGGGAGTTAAAAGAGCCGACGGCCAATTTGTATTGGCAGGAAACATTCTTGTCAGACAAAGAGGAACTAAGCTTCACCCGGGATTAAATGTTGGTATCGGAAGTGATGATACATTATTTGCAAAAGTTGACGGAAAAGTTAAGTTCGAAAGAAAAGACAAGCAAAGAAAGCAAGTAAGTGTATATCCTTGTGAATTAGAAGCATAATGCAAAAAAACACCTACCTTAACGGTAGGTGTTTTGTATAATAGAAAAGGTAGGAGAATATGTTTGTAGACATAGCGAAAATCAGTGTAAAGGCCGGCAAAGGTGGAAACGGAAGCGTTGCTTTCAGACGTGAAAAATATGAGCCCATGGGCGGACCTGCCGGCGGAGACGGCGGAGACGGGGGCAGCATAATATTAGCAGCAGATGAGGGCTTAAGGACATTGATGGATTTTAGATATAAAAGACATTATCAGGCAGAAAACGGAGAAGACGGCAGAGGAAAAAAACAGTACGGTTCTGACGGAAAGGACCTTGTGTTAAAGGTGCCCACCGGAACCCTGGTTAAAGATGAAGAAACAAATATCATATTAGCGGATTTAAAGACTCACGGACAAAAGTTTGTAGTTGCACGAGGAGGCAGAGGCGGAAAAGGAAATACGAAATTTAAAAATTCCATAAGACGTACTCCTCGTTTTGCGGAACCGGGAACAAAGGGAGAAGTTAGAGAAATAATTCTTGAGTTAAAGCTTCTTGCAGATGTCGGATTGGTCGGATTTCCTAATGTAGGTAAATCAACGATACTTGCTTCAATAACAAGTGCCAAGCCCAAAATAGCAAACTACCACTTTACAACCTTAAAGCCCAATTTGGGAGTAGTAAGTATAGGTGAAGGACACAGCTATGTTCTTGCCGATATACCGGGTCTTATTGAAGGTGCATCTGAAGGAGCCGGTTTAGGTCTTGAGTTTTTAAGGCACGTAGAAAGAACTAAGCTGTTGCTTCATGTAATTGATGCGTCAGGACAAGAGGACAGAGATCCCATTGAAGATTTTTATAAAATAAATGAAGAGCTAAAGCAATACAGTGATAAACTGACAGATAAATCGCAGATAATAGTACTTAATAAAATAGATTTACCGGAAGTTAAGGAAAACTTGGAAAGAATCAAAAAAGAGCTTTCTGAGAAATATGAAATAATAGAGGTTTCGGCAGCAACAAGCGAAGGACTTGATTTGTTAAAGAAACGCGCATATGAAAGATTAACTCAAATCGAAGAAGAAATTGAATTTATCGATGAGCTGGAAATTGAAAGCTTCTATGACAGAAGGGAAAGAGATACAATCGTTGTAACTAAGGAAGATGATTATTATCTTGCAGAGGGTGACTTTCTTGAAAGGTTGGTTAATTCAACTAACTTTGACGATTTTGAATCCTTCAGCAACTTCCAGAAGGTTTTAATTGATAAGGGTGTCATAGATAAATTAAGAGAGCTTGGAGCTACAGAAGGCGATTTAATAAGTGTCTGCGGAGTAGAATTTGACTTTGTGGATTAAATAGGAAAGGGGACACACCAATAGAGGTATGGGGACACACCTTCAATGAATGGATAGTCTTTGACGGTGAGCATTAAAGGAATGTCCCCAATTTAAGGAGAAAAAAATGCTAACAGGAAAACAAAGAAGCTATTTGAAATCAATGGCTAACGGTATTGATTCAATAATGCAGATCGGCAAGGGCGGCGTAACAGAAAATGTTATAAAGCAAATCGATGATGCATTGACAGCCAGAGAATTGATTAAAATAAGCGTATTAAATAACAGTATGCTTGAAGCTAAGGAAACTGCAGAGAAAGTAGCAGAAGCAGTCAGAGCAGAATACGTACAAAGTATAGGCAATAAATTCGTTTTGTACAGACAATCAAAAGAAAAAATAATAGAATTACCATAGTGAGGGGGGATTATCCCCCCAATGTTACATCCTGAGTATCGTACCACTTCATTGCCTTATGAAATTGTTCATGTGTGAAGTCGGGCCACATATCATCAATTGTATAAATATCTGAATAAACAGATTGGACCGGTAAGAATCCCGATAATCTTTTTCTTCCGCCCCATCTTAAAATCAGGTCGATTCTCGAAATATCCTTAGAATGAAGACAATCCATAATTGTTTTGCGATTAGAGGAATTTACGTTAATATTTGATATATCCCAATCCCAGCCGTAATTCACCAGAAAATTAACCTTTATTCCACCGTTTCCTATATTTGTTCTTGTGGTATATTTTAATAATTCCTTTGGAAATATAGATGATTTAGTATTACCAAGAACAAGGAGTGATACATTTTCCTTTGCAATTATATTGACCGCATCCACGCATGCCTTTACAAAGGATTCGATTTGAACTTTAGGCCTTTTGCAGTTATCGGTGGTAAAGCCGTAATATGTAATTTCTTCAATTTTATATTCTTGTGCTAATTTTAAAGCCGAAAGCCCCGGATTAAGTCCATAATAATAACCATCCTGTTTATTTAATCCATTATCCTGTGCCCACCTTCTGTTCCCGTCAGGTATAAGCCCTATATGTCTTGGTATTCGCATATAAACACAACCTTTCTCTATAATATTGGTATTATTTACAATAACATTACAATTATTCTTATTTAAATTAATCACAATTTAAGGATAATTAAATATAATTAAATTATAATATTGTATAATTACTGATTTTTACAAAACGATTATTATATTTTTACAAATTAACATTACTATTTTCTTAAAGGAGGTGAAAAGATGATAAAAGGAATATTGTTTGACAAGGATGGAACTTTGATAGATTTCTCATTATGGATAGATGCAGCAGCTAATACAATTAAAAAATTAATGAAAGAATATTGTTTGGAAGATGATAATATTTTTAATGAGCTTAAAAAATCTATCGGCATAAAAGAAAATGGAGCTGAACCATTTGGAGCATTAGCAAACAGATCACATGAGGATGTAGCAGCAGAGCTTCATTTTGTATTGAGTAAATACAGAAATATAGAATTAGAGCCATTCCAAAAGCATGTGGTAGAGCTTATCAGAGGAGAGGTTTTAAGAGATGAAGTTAAAATTAAGCCGTTAACTGATATCAGGGCTCTATATGAATATTTAAATTCTAAAGGAATTAAAATGGGTCTTGCAACAGCAGATTCATATCAGTCGGCAATGCATATGATTGATAAATTAAACCTACATGATTGTTTTGATTTTATCGGATCTAATGACGGAGTTATGAAATTAAAACCTCACAAGGATGAATGTGAGAGATTCTGCAGTATGTATGGATTAAATCCTGAAGAAGTTGCAATAGTCGGAGATTCATATTACGATATGATGTTTGCAAAAAATTCAGGAGCCATAGGTGTTGGTGTTTTATCGGGAGTAAGCTGCAAAATTAACTTAAAGGATATCGGTGATGTAATAATACCTTCTGCAAATTCGTTATTTGATGATGAAGTGCTGTATTCTTTGGATGAAGAAAGCTATGAAACAAGAGAATTATGGACAGCTTAATCTTATGAATTGCTTTTTGTAATTCATAAGATATTTTTTTCTCAAATTTAGTCATAATTTAGTATAAACAGGGAATATTATGTATATATAACGTAAGGGGAGAGTATTATGAACGAATTTGAGAAAATAAAAGAAATGTACGATAACGGCTTCAGGTGCATAAGATATGATGATGTTAAAGACGGAGAAATGTCTATATATTTCAAAAACTTCGAAAGCGAAGAATCTGAAGCAATGAGAGTAAAAGGCTTTGAACAAAAAATGCAAATAAAGAATTTTATAAACCAAAATTCTATGAAATAAATATGGTTACAAAGACAAAAAATCGTCATTCGGAGACACTGTGGATAATCTTAACAAATTAGCTGCGCTCAGAATGACATTCTTTTTGCACTTACAGTATAAGCGACCGACACCAAATCAAAAGATTTGGGTCGTCTGCATATTATTAGCTTGTATTGGTTGGTCGGATATTATATAATTATATATTATATGTTTGTTGCGGAGGACTAATGAGTACAGCAGATAAATTATTTATAAATATGTGTAAGGATATACTTGCAAATGGCGTTTGGGATACTGATTATGATGTAAGACCTAAATGGGAGGACGGAACTCCGGCTCACACGATTAAGAAATTCGGCATAGTTAATAGATATGATTTACAGGAAGGCTTCCCCATATTGACGTTAAGAAAAACAAACTTCAATGCAGCTGTTGATGAATTGTTGTGGATATGGCAGAAAAAATCAAACAACGTTAATGATTTAAACAGTCGTATTTGGGATTCGTGGGCAGATGAAAGCGGCTCTATAGGAAAGGCATACGGATATCAGTTAAGTATTAAGCATAAATACAGAGAAGGTGAGTTTGATCAGGTAGACAGAGTAATATATGATTTAAAAAACAACCCTGCAAGCAGAAGAATCATGACTAACATATATAATTTTCAAGATCTTCACGAAATGCATCTTTATCCATGTGCTTACAGCATGACATTTAATGTATCCGGCAATAAGCTAAATGCAATATTAAATCAGCGTTCGCAGGATGTGTTGGCCGCTAACAACTGGAATGTGGTTCAATATTCAATTTTAGTACATATGATGGCACAGATAAGTGGTTTGACAGCAGGAGAATTGGTGCATGTTATAGCAGATGCACATATATACGACAGACATGTTCCAATAATAGAAGAACTTATAGAACAAAAAGAACATAAAGCACCTACTTTAATAATTGATAAAAATATCGATGATTTTTATAAATTTACTGTGGAAAGCTTTAAATTATCTAATTATGAATTTAATCCTTTTAAGGTTAAAGTTCCGATAGCAGTGTAGAGGAGTAATTTATGAAATTAATAGTTGCAGTAGCAAAGAATTGGGCAATTGGTTATCAAGGAGATTTATTGTTTAACATACATGATGACATGGCTTTTTTCAAAAATACAACCATGAATAAGGTAGTAGTAATGGGAAGAAAAACACTTTTGTCTTTCCCAGAAGGCAAACCATTAAAAAACAGAACAAATATAGTACTCACAACAGACAGGGATTTTAATGAAGAGGGATGCATAGTCGTAAATTCATTTGATGAATTGTTTGAAGAGCTTAAAAACTATGAAGATGATGATATATTCGTAATAGGCGGCGGTAAAATATACAATGATTTATATCCTTATTGCAGTGAGGCAATTATAACTAAGGTTGATGCAATCGAAAATGCCGATACATTTTTACATAACTTTGATTCTGATGAAAATTGGTATTTATCATATGCATCAGAAATACATGAAAACAACGGCTTAAAATTTACATTTAACACATATAAAAACAAAAATATAAAACAATGTGAATAAGCAGACGACCCAAATCTTTAATTTGGTGTCGGTCGCTTATACTGTAAGTGAAAAAAACAAAAATGATTTGAGAACTAATATGAACTCAAATCATTTTTGTTAATAAGTATTATAAAATATTTTTACTGAATTTTACAAACCGCTTTTTCCCGATTCTAATTACATCGTCATGGTTAATAACTCGGTCGGTTTCATGTAGTGAAAGTTTGCTGCCATTTAACTGAATGCCGCCCTGTTTTACTAATCGGATAAAATCACTCTTACTTTTAATATAATCCATTTTTATCAGCCGTATAATAATATCATTGATGGTTTCTTGCTCTATAAAAATCTCCGGGATATTGTCAGGAATGGATTTTTTACAAAAAGCGGTATCATAGTATTCAGCTGCCCTTTCCACATCGTCAGGTGTATGGTAAAGTGAAGTTATGGTTATAGCTAAACGATGTTTAATATCCTTTGGATTTGTTCCGTGATCGAGATTTTCCTTTATCTTTTTTATTTCACTCGGGTGTTCATCCGTTGCAAGTTCAAAATATCTGATGATAAGGGTGTCGGGAATTTCCATTACTTTCTTAAACATTACTTCTGCAGGTTCATTAATACCTATATAATTTCCAAGACTCTTGCTCATTTTTTCTATACCGTCCAAACCTTCAAGAATAGGCATGAATATAGCAATCTGCGGTTCCTGATTTAATGCTTTCTGGAGAGTTCTGCCCATTAATATATTGAAAGTCTGGTCAGTTCCTCCCAATTCTATATCTGAATTAAGCGCAATAGAATCATATGCTTGCATCAATGGGTAGAAAAATTCATGAATTCCTATCGGAGTTTGGTTTTCATACCTTTTTTTGAAATCATCTCGTTCCATAATTCTCGCAACGGTCGTAGTAGAGGCAAGCCTGATTACGTCTTCAAAATTGAGTTTAGAAAGCCACTCGCTGTTAAAACGAACTTCAGTATTGTCTTTATCCAATATTTTAAAAATCTGTTCACAATAAGTTATTGAATTTTTCTGCACTTGTTCATCAGTGAGAGCAATTCGTCCCTTTGACTTTCCGGTGGGATCACCGATTTTTCCCGTAAAATCACCTACAATAATTACTACGTGATGACCTAAATCCTGCATTTGTTTAATTTTACGGAGCACAACCGCATGACCTAAATGTATATCCGGCGCGGATGGGTCAAGTCCTAATTTGATAGTTAGCGGTATATTTTTGTCAAAAGATTTGTTGAGTTTCAAAAACAGCTCTTCTTCGTTTACTATGGTGTGCACTCCTTTTGAGATAATCTGCATTTGCTCTTCTGGTTTTATCATAATTAACATCTCCTCGAAATATTTTATTCAATAAAAAACTCGCCCTTTTATTGCTAAAAGGACGAGAACGTCTCGTGTTACCACCTTATATTTGCAAGCAGCTCACACTGCTTACCTTATTAAGTACGTCATTATTCAATGAGATACTCTAACACTATAACGGGTGTTATTCTCCGTTGCAGCCTACTTAAAAATGTTCGGTGCAAAGCTCAAAGATGTATTCACAATCATTATCCAAGGCACCTCTCATCAACCGGTAACTTTCTGTTTGTATTCATGATTGCTACTAATTCTTATCGCAGCTTTTTTTCTTATACTACGAAATATGCATACCATATTTCGTAGTTATACGGATATGTAATTAGTAGTATTATATTCAATAAATTTTCATATGTCAACTATCATATCAATTAAAGATTAGTTTGATAATTATGTATTTCTTAAATAACTGTTGACTTAATCAAATTAGTATGTTATATTAAGAAAGTATTACAGATGTATTTATTGATTTCACATGTTTTTAGAGATTATATATATGTTGTTGGTATATAATTTGTAAAAATATGTGAATTTTTTTTAACTACAATGGAGTATAAATAAAATATTAGGAGGTACCTCATGAATAAAGGTACAGTAAAATGGTTTAACGCAGAAAAAGGGTTTGGATTTATAACAGCAGATAATGGTAAAGATGTATTTGTACATTTTTCAGCTATACAAGGAAACGGATTCAAGTCATTAGAAGAAGGTCAAGCAGTTAGCTTTGATATTACTCAAGGCAATAAAGGTGACCAAGCAACTAACGTAAATAGAATATAATTAATACTATAACTATGTACGTTAAAAGTCGGGAACTAAATCCCGATTTTTTTTGATTAGAAAGAGAGAGAATAGAGAATATGAAATTTGAAGATTTAAATTTAATAGAAGAAATAAATAAAGCTTTAAAAGATGAAGGATATGATAAACCTACATCTATACAAGAGCAGGCTATACCCTATGCATTGAAAGGAAGAGATGTACTTGGATGTGCTCAGACAGGAACAGGAAAAACAGCGGCATTTGCTATCCCTATAATACAAAAAATATATGAACAAAATATTAAAAGCTCTAAACGCTATATAAAAGCATTGGTTTTAACCCCCACAAGAGAGCTTGCAGTTCAAATAGAAGAAAGCTTTAAAGTATACGGACGATACACTAATTTGAAATATTTATCAATATTTGGAGGCGTTTCACAAAAACCGCAAACAGAAATGTTAAGAAGAGGGGTAGACGTATTAATAGCTACACCTGGAAGACTTAATGATTTAATAAATCAAGGACAGGTTAATCTGCAAAACTTATCAATGTTTGTACTGGATGAAGCTGATAGAATGCTCGATATGGGTTTCATACATGATGTAAAAAGAATAATCAATGTTATGACAAATAAAAGGCAGACATTGTTCTTTTCGGCAACTATGCCACAAGAAATTACAGACCTTGTGAATACAATTTTAGTTGATTTTGCAAAGGTTGTTGTCACACCTGTTTCTTCAACTGTTGATAATATTAAGCAATATATTTATTTTACAGATAAGGGTAATAAAAAGAAATTATTAGCGAATCTTTTAAAGGATGCAAATATTAATTCAGCATTGGTTTTTACAAGAACAAAACACGAGGCGGACAGGGTTGTAAAAGATCTTATAGCTAATAAAATAACAGCACAAGCTATTCATGGAGATAAATCACAAGGTGCAAGACAGTTAGCTTTGAATAACTTCAAGTGCAGGACAATAAGAGTTCTGGTAGCAACGGACATAGCAGCCAGAGGTATTGACATAGATGAATTGTCACATGTGATTAACTATAATCTGCCAGAAGTGCCTGAAAATTATGTTCACAGAATAGGGCGTACAGGAAGAGCAGGTCATGTTGGAACAGCAATTTCGTTTTGCGAATATGAAGAAAAAGAATATTTAATAAATATTCAAAAATTAATAAAAAAATCTATTACAGTTGTATATGATAATCCTTATCCTATGATGATAACTACTGTTGCTCCAAAATCAGAGAATTATCAAAAAAGACAGAGGATAGAAATAAAAGAAGTAAAAAAAGTTAAAAAGAAAAAAGAAATTTTTAAAAAATCTTATGCTAATTATATATAAAAGGGATTGTTAGAAACTCAATCCCTTGCTTTAAGGTTATAGAAATTTTTCCCTTAAGATAGGTTCCTATTTCAATATTTAACCTGCTCATTACCTCCTGATGCTTATAATTCTCCATTGTAACCTCCGATAATCATTTTTCTTATACCAAGCTATTTTTAATTTAACAATACTACCATGCCATAATATGGAATAAATATTTCTTGATCAGAATTTATTTTCGCAAAATTTTATCCATCGTCTTTCCCTTTGCTAATTCATCTATCAGCTTATCCAGATAGCGAATTTCCTTCATAAGCGGTTCCTCGATATTTTCCACACGCACACCGCATACCACACCCTTGATTAAATCCCGGGAAGGATTTAGCTGTGGGGCTTCCTTAAAAAAAGTTTCAAAGTTGTTTTCTTTTTTCAGTTGTTCTTCGAATTCCTCCTGACTGTATCCTGTCAGCCAGCGTATGATTTCATCTACCTCTTCCTTCGTGCGTCCTTTTTTCTCCGCCTTTGTGATATAATGGGGATAGATACTTGCGAAACTCATTGTATATATATTATTTTTGGCCATAGTAACCTCTCTCTTTTATTTTTTAATTTTTATTATTGTACCCCAAATAATAATCTTGAATTATTTAATTTACCGACTAAGTTGCAGACAACATATTATATAATTTCAACAATCGTATATCATCCTTGGAAACCTTGAGCTGATTAATCAAGGCAGCATCTTCCTTCAGTCGTGTTTTAGAAAAAAGCATTTTAATAGCAATAGGCATCATTGGTCTGGAGGAAAATCCATTAAATAAACCCCATTTGGTGTCAGAGTCCAGATATGACGCAAGTATCTGAGCATTGGCTTTTTCCATCGGTGTGTCCCTGTTATTGAGGGAAATACGGGTAAGTGCATCATAATGTTCTATAAATCCCCAGTATGTATTTTCGCAGTTCTGATAATTATCAAAATCCTTAAAGTTCATATACATCATAATTTTGTATTGATGATTTTCAGTCTCAGACAGCACGTCGAACACGCAGCGTATAATATTGTTGCTTCGTCCATCATATAGATATGAATAAAATTGAGATGCTCCGCTGAAAAATGCAGGACTGTTATTCTGAGAGGAGATAACGGTACGTTTTTTTGGGTAGTAGAGCAACTGCTCCATATGAATTTGCAGGGCATCGGCAATTTCATACAGTGTTTCTATATCAACAGATATTTCTCCTCTTTCATATTTTGAAATTGTGGATTTGCTTTTATTAAGCATATCAGACAATTCGCTTAGTGTTAATTTGCGTATTTTCCTGAAAGTCCTGATTTGTTTGCCAATATGTATATTAAATTCAGACATCGTTTCCACCTCATAAAAAAAGTTTCATAAAAATATACAAAAGCTTGATATTTGGTCAGTTTTTATTATATATAAAAATTTTAGCACACAAAAAGAAAAAAATCTATTCTAAATAAAAAAAACAGTAAAAAAGTCTACTATGACGAAACTTTAATTGCTTTGACATGAGAGTAAATGATTGATAAAATTGGATAATCAAAAATTACAGTAAAGGGGACACACTTCTTTTTAGTCCCCCAGATTTGAAGGAGGATAATATGTACAATTTTGATGAAATTATTGACCGCCGTCATACAAATGCTATGAATACGGACGGGTTTCGCAGCTATATCTTTCATGCAGACGATACAATGACATTCCCTTATAAGGACGAAGAATTTATAAGGATGTGGGTTGCAGATATGGAATTTGCAACTCCGGACGTTATAATCGATGCAATTAAGGAACGCCTGGATAAACGTATATTTGGATATACCAGAGTATTTGAAAACAGCTACTATGAAGCATTTGCAAGTTGGTGTATGAAGCGTTACGGATGGACATTTGATAAAAACCAGCTTGTTATGTCAAATGGAATCATCCCGGCATTATATGAGTTAGTGAACTATATTTGTAAAGAAGATGAAAAGGTTATGTTCTTAACACCCTCATACGCATATTTCAAGTATGCAGCTGATTATAACAGCAGAGAATATGTATGCTCAGATCTAATTAATAATGACGGATATTATACTATAGATTTTGATGATTTGGAAAGAAAGGCTGCCGATGAAAAAACAACGCTCTTCATCTTTTGTAATCCTCACAATCCTACCGGTCGCGTATGGAAAGAGGATGAGCTGAAAAAGGCCGGAGAAATTATAGAAAAGCATAATCTCTGGGTTATTTCCGATGAAATTCATTGTGATTTACTTCGTATCAATCAAACACATATCCCATTAGGAAAGGTTATGCCGGATTATAAAAGATTGATTACATGTATGGCTCCAAGCAAAACATTTAACATGGCAGGTCTGATGCTTTCGCACATTATTATCAGAGACGAAAGTTTAAGGGAAATATGGCTTAACAGACATTACAATTTTGATAATCCTTTAAGCATTGCGGCTGCTCAGGCAGCATATAAAAAAGGAGAAATCTGGCTGGAGGAATTGCGTGCCTACTTAGATGAGAATTTCAGATTTACAGAGGAGTATCTTTCAAAAAACTTGCCAAAGGCAAAATTCAAAATATCTGAAGCAACATATTTAGCATGGGTGGATTTGGGTGCATATTTTGACAAGGATGAGGACTTGCCTATGTTTTTCGCATACGAAGCAGGAGTTCTTTTAGAAGGCGGTAATATGTTTGTAGATAACTCTGACGGTTTTATCCGATTAAATCTGGCATGCCCCATTTCTTTACTGAAAGAAGGGTTAAAAAGAATATGTAAGGCAGTCAATCTAAGTGGTAATACCCTTGGTTCATTTTAACTTACTTAAAAAAGCACAAGTGCGTTCTTTATGTTAATCTGCTGACTTCGGGGAAATTAACCGAACATCTACGGTAAATTGACAAAATTATCCGAAACGAATTGATTTACGATTAACGTGCCGAAGGCGGGGAGTTTTTTTGCTCCTCGCCCTCAATCCGTGCCGCTTATGCTAAAATCTTCCGAATATGCATTTCATTCTCCCAAATGAATTGTAACATCTCTCTGCTTGTTTTCGCTAATTCTTTATACTTGTCTACACCTTCAAAGTATGCTATGCAAATCATTTGAATTGAACAAATCACATAAAATACCGCTTGCTTTTCCTCAAACGTCAGCGGATTCACATTATCATATCCGCGTATGATGCCCTCCAGAACATCAGGCCATTTTTCATATATATCGTCAACTCCGCGCCATTCACTCAATATCCCGGTAGCACAATAACAAGGATCCCACAAGCGGACATTACGCTCGCTCAGATCAAAATCGATAAATCCTGTCACTTCACCGCCATCAAACAGAATGTTGGAAGGATTCGGATCGCGGTGAACCAGCTGTTTCGGCAGCTTGTCAAACAAAATGCTGAAATTATTGATATAATCTTCAAAAAATGTATCCGGCAATCCCATATTGAATTGGATATTTTGTTTCCTGACCTCTAATAATGCCCATTCGGTGACATGAGTGTATAAATTTTGTTCATTTGGTTGTATTTCGGATTCAATCACAGTCAATGCCCTATGAAGCTGAGCGATGCTCTCACCGTATTTTTTCCCGAATTCCCGGCAGCTTTCACCGAAACGGTCTGATTTAGAAAGCGGATTACCTTTGATACCGCGTGTCAATACAACGATTTGTCCTCTATCCAAATATTCTTCACCGTATTTGGTAGGAACCGGCGTTGACGCCACGAATCCCTGCGCTGCCAGCACTTTTGCCACCTTCAGATTCGCGAGTATCCCTTCACGGCTGCCTGTTTTAAGGATATAATCCTCTCCTATCGACCACACATTTCCTGAAACCTTTGTACCATCCATGGTGTAAATATCAAGTATCAGTAAATCCTGCTGCACGTCCCAATTTGCAAGAATTTCCCGCAATTCCTTTTCTGTAAACATAACTGAAACCTCCGATTTAGAAAGATAATTTTTCGGAGAGCCGCCATACATTCGCACAAACGCCTTGTAAAATCCAGCATAAGTATCAAAACCATATTCCAAAGCCACATCAATGGCACGACGACCGCCGGCTATTTCACTCAATGCCCGATTAAGCCGTAGCTTGCCGATATAGGCAGATACGGACATTCCCGTGACTTTTACAAACAGACGATGATAATGCCATACGGAATATCCCGCCATGTTCGCAAGTTCCTCGGCGGCGATGTCGGTTTTCAAATTTTGCTCAATATAGGTAATACCGGATTTTATGATGTCTGATGTCTGCATTAGCACTCTCCTTTCCACGTGGTGATTTCAGTATAACAAATAAATCAGGTTAAAACATTTCCTTCTGTGCGAAGTTTTTTCGTGGACAAATCTATCGATAGGTGCACCCAACAGATTGACATATTAAATCCTATGAAAGCAGAAAATAAATGATATTGATTTTCTGCTGGGTTAATTTCATTTTCATTTGTATTGGTGCTGCTATGATATTATGTTTTTTCCGTTAATTGTCTTCTATTTGCCATAAAAATAGCCTTCAACAATTTTTGTAGAAAGCTATTTTTTTTAATGAGATTCAAAGACTTTTCTTCACGGAATCTATTGATTAATATAAAAATTGTATTAAAGAGTTCGATAGAGTAAATTTTCTTATCATTTGGTATGCTTTTAAATCTCCTAACGCGGATAACTTTATCTAATGTGTGATCAATGACATAAAATTCTGTATTAAATTTTTAGTTACTAATCGCACTAATAAATAGCATAACGATATTTGCATCCACGCTGTATGAGTATCCAGCTAAGTCTTTATCAAGCCAATTTTCTACACCGTCTGTTATATTTGTATAATCTAGATCAGTAAGTATACTTTCAGCATTATCAAAATCAAGACCGTAGATTGTAGCTTTTATAATATCAAAGAAAAGTGATTGTATATCTTCTTCTGTGGCATCGAGATCTATCCTGCATACTATCTGGTTTATTTCATCGCTTTTCAGTGGCGTATAAAAAACAAAAGAGAATCCTCTGCCAAAATTGATACCATATGCTCTTGAATCAGCGACTTCATAGAATTCCATATCTTCTATATTTTGTGCTTCTATTCCATGATATTCAAGCCACGGATTTAGAATAGATATGTATCCTTCTAATGTTACACAAAAAGTTGGCTGTCGTACAATTGTTTCTACTCTAGGAATTGCAGTCAAATGCGGAAGTTCTCTTGGAGAAACATTTGATGTACTTTGGGAAGTTTCCTTGTTATCCACATTTGATGTGCTTTGGGAACTTTCCTTGCTATCCACTCCACAACCACTCAATATAAAAACTAAAGTAACTATTGCAAAAATAAATAAAACAAATTTTTTCATTTAACTTTTCCTCCCTTTAATTTGATACAAATGAATTATAAAAATTATACCATGTTAATCAATAATTTTGAATAGAAAGTTTAAGAACGCTCCTAATCTATTTATGTATGTATGATAGTTTCTGTTAAAAAGAGGACATCACCCTTAAAAACCAAGTGGTAATACCCTTGCTATGT
Source organism: Sedimentibacter sp. (assembly GCF_032080165.1). Taxonomy (GTDB): domain Bacteria; phylum Bacillota; class Clostridia; order Tissierellales; family Sedimentibacteraceae; genus Sedimentibacter. Next base: position 22,139 of record NZ_DAMASY010000012.1, on the reverse strand, counting down.
TTTAAATTTAATTTTTAAACTTCTGTTCAGATCCTTTTAAGCCTTATTTCAGTTTGTCTTTGTTTTTTATTACATATAGAATGAATCACAATCTATTATCTTATACCACCGTTATATAGAACAATCATTTTTTTGTTATACGTCTAAGTTCGTGTATATACTTCTCCAAATCGGAGGACATTGTCAATTACTGGTGATGACGTATCGCCGCCTGTGCTGCCGACAACCTTGCCACCGGTACTCTGAACGGTGAGCATGATACATAGTCAAGTCCTGTTTTGTGGAAAAATTCTATGGAAGCAGGGTCTCCGCCGTGCTCTCCGCAAACTCCCAAATGAAGATGTTCCTTTGCACCTTTTCCAAGCTTAACAGCTGTTTCTACCAATTTACCTACACCTATCTGGTCTATTGTTTGGAACGGATCTTGTTCAAGTATGCCTGCATCCTTGTAATCATTTAAGAATTTGCCTGCATCGTCTCTTGAATAACCAAATGTCATTTGTGTTAAGTCATTAGTACCGAATGAGAAGAAGTCTGCATATTCTGCAACTTCGTCAGCTGTAACACATGCTCTCGGTATTTCTATCATTGTTCCTATGAGGTACTGAAGGTCGGAATTTAATTCTTTTTTAGTTTCCTCGGCAACTTCGATAATAAGCTTTCTCAATATGCTTAATTCTTCTTTTTTACCAACAAGAGGAACCATTATTTCCGGTACTATATTTATGTTTTCTTCTCTTGAAACCTCTATTGCTGCTTCGATTATTGCCTTTGTTTGCATTCTTGCTATTTCCGGATAAGATATTGCAAGACGGCATCCTCTGTGTCCAAGCATTGGGTTGAATTCCTGTAAGCTATGAATTGTATCTTTTAGCTTAGCAACTGTTACATTCATATCTTTAGCAAGCTCGATTATATCATCTTCTTCATGAGGTATAAATTCATGCAGAGGTGGATCTAACAATCTTATAGTAACAGGACGAACTCCCATTACCTTGAAAATTCCTTTAAAGTCAATTTTCTGCATAGGCATTATTTCTGCCAATGCTTTTTCTCTTTGTTCAACCGAATCAGCAATTATCATTTTACGTACTGAGAATATACGGCTTTCTTCAAAGAACATATGCTCAGTTCTGCATAATCCGATACCTTCGGCACCGAATTTTACAGCTACTTCAGAATCCTTCGGAGTATCTGCATTTGTTCTGATGCCAAGTACTCTGAATTCATCGGCCCATTCCATTAATTTACTGAAGTTACCTGATATATTTGCTTCAACAGTTTTTATCTTACCTTTATATACGCTTCCTGTGCTTCCGTCAAGTGAAATATAGTCGCCTTCTTTATATGTTTCGCCTTTTACGGTCATTATTTTACTTGCTTCATTAACATTTATTGATTCACATCCCGCAACACAGCATTTACCCATTCCTCTTGCCACAACAGCTGCATGTGATGTCATACCGCCTCTTGAAGTAAGAATACCTTTAGCCTTATTCATGCCTTCGATATCTTCAGGAGATGTTTCCTTTCTGACTAAAATTGCATCTTCGCCTCTTTGAACTGCTGCAACAGCATCATCTGCGGTAAAGTAAATTTTTCCTGTAGCAGCTCCCGGTGATGCAGGAAGTCCTTTTGCTATAGGCACTGAGCTTTCAAGTTCTGTAGAATCAAACTTAGGATGTAACAGTTGGTCTAATGATCTTGGATCTATTCTCATAACTGCTTCTTTTTTAGTTATATAATCTTCTTCAACCATTTCAACAGCAACTCTTAATGCTGCATCCGCCGTTCTTTTTCCGTTACGGGTCTGCAGGAAGTACAATTTACCTTCTTCAATTGTAAATTCTATATCCTGCATATCCTTATAGTGCTGTTCAAGAGTATGAGCAGCTTCTAAAAATTGTTTATATATTTCAGGCATAACTTCATTTAATTTATCTATTGATAACGGAGTTCTTATACCTGCTACAACGTCCTCGCCCTGAGCATTAATCAGGAATTCTCCAAATACCTTCTTTTCTCCGGTTGATGGGTTTCTTGTAAATGCAACACCTGTACCTGATGTATCTCCCATGTTGCCGAAAACCATTGATTGTACGTTTACTGCTGTTCCTAAGTTGTGTGGTATATCATATAAATTTCTGTATGTAATTGCTCTTTGGTTATTCCAGGATCTGAATACTGCTTCAACTGCCATCAACAGCTGATCTTCCGGCTCTTGCGGGAATTCTGATTTTGTTTCTTTTTTATATATTTTTTTAAATTCATCAACCAAGTTTATTAAGTCATCTGCTGTAAGCTCTGTATCGAATTTATATCCTTTTTCTTCTTTTACATTTTCAAGAACATTATCAAAGTTTACTTTAGGTATTTCTAAAACTACATCGCCAAACATCTGGATGAATCTTCTATAACTGTCATATGCAAATCTTTTATTTCCTGTTTTTATTGCCATTCCTTCAACTGTGTTATCGTTCAGTCCAAGATTTAATATTGTGTCCATCATACCTGGCATTGAAAATGCAGCTCCGGAACGAACTGATACCAATAAAGGATTATTTACATCACCAAATTTTTTGCCTGTTTGTTCTTCAAGAATCGATAAGTTGGTCTTAATTTGACTAATTATTTCATCTGTCAATTTTTTTCCTTGTTCATAAAACTCAGTACATGCTTCAGTTGTAACCGTTAATCCGGGAGGCACCGGAAGATCGATATTCGTCATTTCACAAAGGTTGGCACCTTTTCCTCCCAACAGATATTTTTGAGAAGCATTACCTTCTTTAAACAAATAAACCCACTTTTTGTTCATAATCATCCTCCAAATATTTTTAAATTATAATTTGCTTTTTTAGTTTTCCCTACTGTTAATTTTTAATTATGCCACACTATTTGCTGTAAATATACTAAATATGATACAATATTATCCCAAAAAAGTACAGTATATTTTTTGAAGAAGAGTCATAAAAAATTAATATGAATAAATCGTTTTGACATATTTATGTAAGCAATATATAATTATGAGTAATGAAAAGCTTGATTTTAAAATTGTTATAATGCGAGGAAATAATGAAGTTATTGGATAGTATTAATTTTCCTGAGGATTTAAGAAAATTAAACAATGAAGAATTAAATATATTAAACAACGAATTAAGACAATACATAATTGAATCTGTTTCAAAGACAGGCGGACATTTAGCTTCTAATTTAGGGGTAGTGGAGTTAACAGTTGCGCTGCATTATTCATTTAATACACCTATTGATAAAATCATATGGGACGTAGGTCATCAATCCTATATTCATAAAATAATTACAGGCAGAAAAGATAAAATGTCTACGTTAAGGCAATATAACGGCTTAAGTGGTTTTCCTAAACGCTGCGAAAGCTGTTATGATGTTTTTGACACAGGGCACAGCAGTACTTCTATTTCTGCTGCAATGGGAATTGCAAGAGCAAGAGACTTAAAAAAGGAAAAATATGAAGTTGTTGCCGTGATCGGTGACGGTGCTCTTACAGGCGGCATGGCATTTGAAGCTCTGAATGATTTAGGCAGAAGCAATACCAAGCTTATAATCGTACTTAATGATAATGAAATGTCCATATCTCCAAACGTTGGAGGTATGTCACACTATCTTAGTATGATAAGAACAAGCTCGAGATATTTATCAACAAAAAAGGATATTGAAAAGCTGTTAAATGATATGCCTGTAGTAGGAAAAACTATTAAATCTTTTTTAAAAAGAACCAAAGACGGAATTAAAAAAATGTTCATTCCCGGAATGCTGTTTGAAGAATTAGGTCTTACTTACATGGGACCGATTGACGGACATAATACCGAGGAAATGTTAGAATCCTTTAAAGCGGCTAAAAACATAGATGGACCCCTTATAATGCATATAATTACTAAGAAGGGCAAGGGTTATAAATATGCTGAAACAAGACCCGATGAATATCATGGAGTATCTCCTTTTGATGTGGTAACAGGAGAAAGCTTGAAAAAATCCGATATACCCACATACTCTAAGGTATTCGGAAGAAAACTATGTGAAATAGCCGAAGAAAATAAAAATGTAGTGGCGATTACGGCTGCAATGACAGATGGCACCGGATTAACGGAATTCGCAAAAATATATTCTGATAGAATTTTTGATGCGGGTATTGCGGAACAGCATGCTGTAACTATGGCTGCGGGACTTGCTGCAAACGGAATGGTTCCTGTGGTAGCAGTTTATTCATCCTTTTTACAAAGAGCATACGATCAGATAATCCATGATGTGGCACTTCAAAATCTTCATGTTGTGTTTGCCGTTGATAGGGCAGGGCTTGTGGGAGATGACGGGGAAACTCACCATGGTGTTTTTGATGAAGGATTTTTAAGTCAGATACCTAACATGATTATAATGGCACCTGCTGATTATGCCGAATTCGAAAATATGCTTACATTTGCAATAAATGAATATGATGGTCCTATCGCTGTAAGATATCCGAGAGGAAATTCAGCGTCAACCATCAATAACAGTAATGTATTAATAGAAAAAGGTAAAGGTGTAATAGTTAAGGAAGGTAGAGATATTACAATTGCCTGTTCGGGTAGAATGGTAGAAACAGCAATTAAGGTAAGCGAAATTTTGGCAAAACGAAATATTGATGCGGAGGTAATTAATCTTCGGTTCATTAAACCATTGGATGATAATTTACTTAATACATCAGTCAGTAAAACGAAAAAAATTGTTATTATAGATGAGGGTTCTTCATATGGTATTGCTTCTTTAATAAAAACAATAATTACTGATGATGTGGATGTTCTGTTAAAAACTCTTCCTGATGAATTTACAAAGCATGGAAGCGTAGAAGAATTGCTTAAGGCAAATGGATTAGATGCGGAAAGCATAGCTGATCATATAAATAATAAATGGAGGATGTAATGAAGCCAGTCATTGGAATAACAACCGATAGTGAATACAATAACGGGTATTATTATCAACGGTTAAACGAATGGAATTTAAAGTCAATTTCTGATAATGGAGGAATTCCTTTCATGTTTCAGATAACAAGTGACGACGTAATTATTGAAAAGTATTTGGAAATGGTAGACGGAATACTTTTTACCGGAGGTAATGATGTAAACCCACATTATTATGGTGAAGATCCAATTAAAGAGATAGGTCGTTTAGACTGTGAAAGAGATGAATTTGAAATGAAGCTCTATCGCAATGCAGTAAAAAAGGACATACCCATATTAGGTATTTGCAGAGGTACACAGGTTATGAATGTTGCAGACGGAGGTAATTTGTATCAGGATATTAACATTCAGGTACAGGGAGCTAACAGCCATAGTTATGACTTGTTCGGTTCTTATGAATATCACAATGTAGATATCGATACTGATTCTAAACTGTATGAAATTTTAAAGGTCAAAGAGCTTAAAACGAATTCATATCATCATCAGAGTGTTAAGGAAGTTGCCAAAGGATATAGACCGACTGCTTTTGCAAAAGATGGAATTATAGAATGTATTGAATCACAAGATTTAACTTTTGCAGTAGGTATTCAGTGGCATCCTGAAGTTATGTACAACAGGCTTCCGATATTTGCCGATATTTTTAGAACTTTTATAAAGCAATGCGAAATTTATCATAATAAATTGTAAGAACATTTGATGCATTCCCCTATGATTAAAAAATTTTTATTTCCTATTGAAATTAAGCGTAGTATACATTAATATAAATATAACATTAAAAAAAATTAACAATTGAGTATAAATTATTCAGAATGTCAAAAGAAAAATATAAAGGGGTTTGCATATGAATAAAATTGAAATTGTAATTGGTGATAAAAAATATAATGTAAGAACAGATGAAAGTCCGGAATATGTAAAAAACATAGAAAATATCATAAACGAACAAATTAATATAATTACTAATTCAAATAAAAGATTTAATGAGATTGACAAATTAATTTTGTCTTCCTTTGTAATAGTCGATAAATATATTAAGCTGAATAATGAAATTAATGATTATAAAAAAGAAATATGCGAAGAAATACAGAATTTAAAACAGGAAAAAGAAGTAGCAATAAGAGAAAAAGAAGAGACGCTAAAAGAAGCTTCAGAAGCAATTTTAGAAAAGGAAAGATACAGAGAAAAGCTTTTAGCAAGAGATAATGATAGAGAGTATTTAAACAGTCAAATTTCGAAGCAACAGGATAAAATAAATGAACAAGAGCAGCAATTATTAAAAAGTGAAATGCTCATTAATGAATTAAAAAATAAAAATGAAGAATTAGAGGAAGCTATAGAAGAGCTTAGAATTGAGCGCGAAAACTTTACGAAAGAGTTAAGCTTTATGAATAACACAAAGAGCAGCTTAAACGGAAGAATTTCTAAGCTTCAATTAAAGCTTAATGAAAAAGAACAATCGATTCTTCAGCTTGAAAAAGCTATCAGAGATTTAAAGAGTACAGGCGATGAGAAAACTCAAAAAATTTATAATATTAATGATGAAAATCAAAAATTAAATTTAATAATCGAATCAAAGCAAAGCGATATCGAATCACTTAATAATAAAATAAATGTATTGCAAAATAAAATATATGAAAAAGACGGAATAATCAACGGCAAGGATAAAGCTATAGTTGAATATAAGTATAGTGCCGATGAATTAAAGAAAAAATATGATATAATAAATGATGAGAGGGAAAAATACTTAGAAGAGTTGCTAATGCTTAACAATGACAAAGAAAATTTGATGAACTCGATTAACGAGCTTCAGGAGAAATTAAACCGAAAAGAAGCAGAAAATTTTCAAAATCAATTGGAAATAACGAAGCTGAAAAAAGATAATATGGAATTGTTGGATTTGCTCGATAGAGAAACCTCTGTTTAAACTTTTTCAACAGACTACGGAACGCTTCTTATGCGTTCCTTTTTAAAAACAGGAGAAAAAATGATAAGAAAAGCAGAATTATTAGCCCCTGCGGGAAGCATTGAATCCTTTTATGCTGCTGTAAACAGCGGTGCGGATTCAGTCTACTTAGGAGGAAAATTATTTAACGCAAGACATAATTCTCAGAATTTTGATGATGAACAAATGAAGCATGTTATAAAATATGCACACAATAAAAATGTAAAGGTGTATGTTACCTTAAACATAATATTAAAGGATACGGAAATTTTTGATGCATTAAGATATGCCGAATTTTTATATGAAAATGACGTAGATGCCGTAATCGTTCAGGATTTAGGACTGTTGTATTTACTAAAAAAATATATGCCTGCATTACCTGTAAATATAAGCACTCAAGGAGCCGTTTATGATGAATACGGTGTAAAATTCTTTGAGCAGTACAATGTACAAAAGGTTATCTTAGCGAGAGAAATGTCCTTAGCGCAATTAAGAGAAACAGTTAAAAATACTGATGCAGACCTGGAGATTTTTATACATGGTGCTCTGTGCACCTGCTATTCAGGTCAATGCTATATGTCAAGTTTCTTAGGAGGCAGAAGCGGCAACAGAGGAAAATGCGCACAGCCATGCCGGCTGAATTACAGCTTTTATGATAAGGAAAAAGGTGAATTGTCAGAAGAATTTAATGAGGCGCCCGTTCTCAGCCTAAAGGATTTCATGGCAGGGGAAACGGTTCATGAATTAATAGACGCGGGAATTGCTACCTTTAAAATTGAAGGACGTATGAAGGGTCCCTTGTATACTTCCGAGGTGGTTAAATATTATGGACAGATAATTGATGATTATTACAAGGGTACACAGACAGATATAAGTACTCTTAGAGAAAGAGCCGTGTCAACCTTCAGCAGAGGATATACGAATTCATACCTTAAACCAAACAAAGACGATGAAATGTTTGCAAGGCTTAGTTCAGGTGTTAAGGGTGAAAACATTGATGAAATAGAAGAAGAAAATAATGATATAGCTCATGAATTTTCAGAGTATAAAAGAAATGTATTAAAATTTGAAATAAAATTAAAAATTGGTGAAAAAGCGGAACTGCTTGCTTCAGACGGTAAGAATAATGTATTGGTTAAAAGTGAGGAGCCATGTGAAAGCAGCTTAAAAAACGCCGTAACAGAGGATATTATTAAGGAGCAGTTAGGTAAGCTCGGCAATACAATTTATGAACTGCGGGAATTAAAAATAGAAAAGCAAGACAATGTTTTTATCAGAAAAAGCACACTAAATCAACTTAGAAGAGCTGCAACGGAACTGCTTTATGAAAAGGGAGCAATTGTCTATAACAGAGAACCGATTCATTTTACTCGCAATGAAGTTTTTAGCTTCGATAAAACAGGTAAAATTAGCAAACCTAAAATAAGTGTCAAAATAAACAGTGATGAGGATTTTAATTTAATAGATAATCATAAGGTAGACAGAATTTACGTACCTTATAATTTGAATTTGGATTTAGCCGGAAAAATCAGCATTAAGGAAAAATATTTATTTATACCGAATATAGTTTCGATGGCACAATACAATGAATTTAAAAGTAATTTAAAATTATACGAAGAAATATTTGACGGTGTTTGTGTTAACAATGCAGGAAGCTTCTACTTTTTTAAGCAAAACAGCAGCTTAAAAATTCATTGCGGCTCATTTTTTAACGTAATAAATTCATTTTCAACAGAACTTCTAAAAGAAAACGGTGCAGTAAGCTTAACACTTTCAGCGGAATCAAACATAAGAGATATGGAAAGTATAAATAATAATACTTCTATTAAGACAGAAATCAAGTCACATGAATATTTGCAGCTTATGGTTATGAAAAACTGTCCCATGTCTTTAATTAAAAACTGCAAAAATTTACAGGATTGCAGCACTTGTGAGCACAGAAACAAATATTCTTTGAAAGACAGAAAAGGTGTTTATTTTAATATAGAAAGGGATAACAGGTTAACACATATATACAACAGTGTTCCGCTATCCATTTTAGGAAAGACTGAGGACTTTGCAGACAAAAATATTGACTATTTTATGGTTGATACAAAATGGCTTGATAATACAGAGGATGTAATTGATACATTGTATTGTGAAATAAACGGAGTTAAAACGGCAAACATATTAAAGGAAAACAGCTTTACTCGAGGTCATTATTTGAAAAATATCCTTTAGAGGTATGGGGACACACCTTAAATGAAGGGAATGTCTTTGGGGCAAGCATTTAAGGAATGTCCCCCGAATTTGACAATAGCTTATATGTCATCCTGAACGCAGTGAAGGATCTCAATTAGGTTTTACGTCATCCTGAGTGTTAACAAAGGATTTCTCTTTAATAAAAAAACAGAGGTAAAAAACATGAAACAAAAATCAAAATCAGTTTTGGAATTTGATAAAATTATAGAAAAACTTGCAGAGTATGCTGAAACATCTTTAGGAAAAGAAGAAGCTAAAAAACTTGATACCTCATCTGATTTAGAGGGTGTTAAATTCAAGCAGAAACAAACTGCGGAAAGTGTTTCTATAATAATAGAAAAAGGAGCTCCTCCGTTAGGCGGCCTTACCCAAATAAAGGAATACGTTAAAAGAGGCTCTGTAGGAGGCATTATATCTCTCAGAGGTCTGTTAAGCTGTGCTGATTCTTTAAGAGCGGCAAGGTTAGTAAAAAATTATGTTCTCCTTAACAATAAAGAAGAAAGAAGCTACGAAATTTTAGAAGATTTGTGTAATGGAATTTATACAAATAAAGATATAGAAGAAAAAATATATAATATTATTATCAGTGAAGAAGAGATTGCAGATGATGCGAGCCCGGATTTAAAGCGGATAAGAAGAGAAATGCAAATAAAACAAAATGCTATCAAAAACAAAATTAATCAGATAGTAAGCTCTTCCACAATTCAGAAGTATCTTCAAGAAAATATTGTCACTATGAGAAATGACCGATATGTAATCCCTGTCCGCAAAGAATACAGAAGCATGATAAAGGGAATTATACATGACCAGTCATCTACAGGTTCCACACTGTTTATTGAGCCGATTGCAATTGTAGAAATGACAAATGAAATATCTGAATTAAAGTTGGCTGAAAAAAAGGAAGTAGAAAGAATTCTGTTGGAATTAAGCGGAATGATTGGTGAAATTGCAAATGAAATGTTAACCAATCAAGATATACTGAAGGAGCTTGATTTCATATTTGCAAAGGGAAAATTCGCCGTCAGTATAAATGCTGTTGAGCCGAAGCTTAATGACAGAGGATATATTCGTATCAAGAAAGGAAGACATCCTTTAATAGATAAAAATGTTGTTGTACCCATAGATGCGTGGATCGGTGATGAATTTGCCACATTAATTATAACAGGACCTAATACAGGGGGAAAAACTGTTTCGTTAAAAACTTTAGGGTTATTTTCGCTTATGGGTATGGCAGGACTTCATCTGCCTGCTGAATACGGAACAGAAATATCCGTTTTTAGTGCTGTTTATGCTGATATCGGGGATGAGCAGAGCATTGAACAAAGCTTAAGCACCTTTTCCTCTCATATGACTAACATCGTAAAAATAATGAAAGAGGTTGATGATAAATCTTTTGTGCTGTTTGATGAATTAGGAGCAGGAACAGACCCAACAGAGGGTGCAGCTCTTGCAATTTCCATACTTGACACTCTGCATGATAGAAAAATTATAACGGCGGCAACGACCCATTACAGTGAGTTGAAGCTGTATGCATTGACGACAGAAGGGGTAATAAACGGAAGTGTTGAATTTAATGTGGAAACATTAAGCCCAACCTATAAGCTTTTGATAGGAGTTCCCGGAAAATCCAATGCCTTTGAAATTTCCAAAAAGTTAGGATTAAGTCAGAATATTATTGATAAAGCCAAAAGAACTATTGAAACTGATAAGGTTGAATTTGAAGATGCATTAAAGCAAATAGAGGAAAATCGTATATATATTGAAGAAAAGAAAAGTGAAATTGATAGATTAAATGAAGAAAGTCAGAAAAAGCATGCAAGCTTCCTTGCCAAAGAAAGAAAGGCTCTCGAAAAAAGTGAGAAAATGGTTAATGAAGCAAACTATGAGGCAAGAAAAATAGTAGAAAGTGCAAAGAAAGAAGCGGCAGAAATTATTAAGGAGCTCAGAAAGCTGAGCTTAGATATGGATAAGGACAAAGTCCGAAGAGTTAATGAGCTGAGACAAAGCTTAAATGAAAAAACCAAGGAATTTGAAGAAAACCAATATACCGAGCAAATTTTTGAGGATGATAATTACGATGATGAAACTCCTTTGTCAAACGGTGATGCGGTATTAGTCAGAAGCTTAAATCAGAAGGGTCACATAATATCGGATGTTGATAATTCTCAAAATGTAATGGTTCAAATAGGTTTAATTAAAACAAAGGTAAAAAAATCAGATTTAATAAAAATCAAATCTGACGAAGAAAAAAAACAAAAAACAAACACTTCACGGATGATAAAATTAAAAACCTCCGCTATCAATCCTGCAATAGATTTAAGGGGATTAAACTTAGATGAAGCAATCCTTGAGCTTGACAAATATTTAGATGATGCTTTCATGTCCAATTTAAACGAAGTTCAGGTTATTCACGGTAAAGGAACAGGTGTTTTGAGAGAGGGTGTTACCCAATTCTTAAAAAAACACAAACACGTAAAAGAATCAAGATTAGGCACCTTCAACGAAGGCGGTGACGGAGTAACAGTGGTAACATTTAAATAGAGATTTATATAAATAAGCGGAACCTTTGGGTTCCGCCCAGATTGATGACAAAGTCATCAAGATGATAGGATGTTGAAAAAGTTCATCCTGCAAGGCGCCGGAAGACGGGCAACCGCAGCGTATTCAGACATACGTGAGGATTGACCGGGTGAACGGCAACGAAGCAGGGGGACTTTTTCAGCAGCCTGAGCGGAACCTTTGGGTTCCGCCTATTTTATCAACAGCTATAGTTCAATGTTTTGTGTAGCAATGTTTTCGCTGAATGTAAAATCATGCTCAACAAAAATCATGGTTGGCTCAAAGGTCTTAATCAGCTCTTCAATTTGAATTCTTGAGTACACATCTATAAAATTAAGGGGTTCATCCCATATATAAATATGAGAGCTTTGAGATAAGCTTTTAGCTATCAATACCTTCTTTTTCTGTCCTTCGCTTAATTCCTCCAAATTTTTAACAAAATTCTCGGAATCCATATCCAATTTTGCCAAAAGAGTTCTGAATATACTCTCATTGATATTTTCGTTCACAATAAAATTCTGGAATGTTCCTTTCAAAAATGATGTATCCTGAGGAATGAATGAAATATTGAGATTACTTCCCATATTCAGAGTCCCATCATAGTTTTTAATTTCGCCCAAGAGTATTTTTATTAAACTGGATTTTCCGGAACCGTTTTTTCCTTTTATAGAAATCCTGTCCCCACGTTTTACGGTAAAGCTTACATTGCTTAAAATTTTTCTTTCACCGAAGCTTAAGCTCAGATTATCCGCATTAATCAAGATATCTTTGTGGTATTCCTGAGGAATCAATTTCAAAGCATCATATTTTTCAATATTTTTAAGCAGCTTCTTTTTTTCATCTATTGATTTTTCTTTTCTTTGTTCAATTGCCTTCGCCCTTTTCATCATTTTTGCAGCCTTATGACCGACACTGCCCCTGTCAAATACGTGTGTTCCTATTTTTGATTTTTCTACGAGGTCGCTCCAACCGGCTGTTCTTCTAAAGCTTTCTTCAAGCTGATTTATTTCTTTTTTTAGTTTCTCATTTTGATTGATTTCAAAATTATCTCTCCTGCTTTTATTTTCTTGCCAGCTGCTGAAATTGCCTTTTTGAACTTCAATATTGCATTTATTTATTGAAAGTATATGGTCAACCGTAGAATCTAAAAAATGTCTGTCATGGGAAATTAAAATAAATCCTTTCTTTTGATTTAAATATTCGGCAACACAGTTTCTTCCTTCTTGATCAAGATGGTTTGTCGGTTCGTCAATCAACAAAAAATTATTCTTTTTCAAAAATAAAGCAGCAAGCATTACCTTAGTTTTTTCTCCGTTGCTAAGAGTATTAAATTTTCGGGAAAGGACATCAGCATTAACTTTTAGTTTTCTGATTTCCTTTTCAATCAGCTCATCTATGATATAACCATCATTATAACTAAAAAGATTTAACAGCTCGCCATATCGAATCATTGAATTTTCAGTATTTTTAGCTATGCATCTACTCATTTCTTCTTCCCATAGGGAGAAGGTAGCTATAATGTTTTTTGCAACATCTATTGTTTTTAATTCTCCATTTGTTTCAAAAGGAAAGTAATCAAAATTTGTCGAGCTTGTTATGCTGCCGCTGTATTTGTATTTTCCCATTAACAATTTTAAAAATGTGGTCTTACCTCTTCCGTTTCTTCCGATGAAGCCAAGCTTCCAATCGGTATCAATTTCAAAGGATGTGTTTTCAAATATATTTTCATAACTTCCTTCGTATCCAAAGGTTAAATTGTTTACACTTATTAATGACATAAAAAAATCCCTCCTTAAAATAGAGAGAAAATTAGTTTCCATAAAAGAATATCAGTGTAAAAATTATTTTACACAATAATATCTTCAATATAATAATAAAGGTATGGAATATAATCACTCTCAATAGTAAAATCACAAAATAAACCGCATGGGCTTATTTCATTAATATTCATTTACACAATTAAAAGTAAATTATCTAATCATTCCACATGTTACCTTTCTTTTTTTAAATATTATACAAAAATTTAATATATATGTCAAACTTGAATTTAAAAAAAGTATGGATATGTAAAAGAAATTCAAATAAACTTTTGCATTTATAAATATAAAACATTATAATAAAGAATAAAAAGCATAAAATACAATAATCATAAGAAAAACTGTGTTTGGAGGTCGTATGGATAGACAAATAGTAAGATTGGATATGGATAAAGATTTTGAAGCTTTTGAAGAATTATCCGTAATATCCTTTGGTGAAAATACAAACAGTAAAAAGGAAATGTATGAATGGCTTTTTGATAAAAACCCTTACAATAAATCAGGCAATATGATGTATTTATTAAAAGAAGGAGATAAGGTTATAGGTTGTGACGGTCTTTTGCCAAATGAACTGTATGTAAACGGTAAGGTACTGCTTACGGCTCATTCGGTAAAATCAATGACTCATCCTGATTACAAGAAACAGGGAATTTTCAGAATGATGACTGAAAACTCCTGCGAAAGAGGTCTGAAAGATGGTGTAGATGTAATTATAGGACTTGCAAACGACCAGTCATATCCTGCTTATCAAAGATTTGGATGGCCTACATTGTTTGAAAAAGAAGTGTATGTTAAACCCATATTGATAACCAACATTTTAAGAAGAAGAATAAAAATAGGAAGCATAGCAGCTTTAGGAAATTCAGTTTATTCAATGTACATGAAGAATAAGCTGAAAATGCAGATGGACAAAGAAATTAAATTTGAAATTTTAAATGAAGTTCCTGAAGATATACAAGAATGCTGGGATAAATTCAAATCAAAATACAAGGTGCTTCTTGTGAGAGATTATAAATATTGTAACTACAGATATAATATAAGACCTGATGTTAATTACGTGACTGTACTAATGAAATTAAATAATGAAATAATAGGATTTGCTATATTACATAATTCTATTGCAAATGGTTCTAAAATGACATCTGCAGTTGAGTTTTTCACAGACCCTACAAATGAAAGATACATAAAATCATTGGCTAACGGTGTTTCAAAATATTGTTATGACAATGGCTTAGAGTATGTGGTAATCGGAACAGGCTTGTATGGTGAATATAAAAAGGTGCTGTTAAGTAATGGTTTTATGATTACAAGAAAACCTCCCAAAAATAATATGATGATTGCAAATGTTTTATCTGATAAAGTTACATTGGAGGAATTGACAGGACATGATAAATGGCACATAACACAAGGTGACGGAGAAACAGAGCTGGACCTGTAACAAATTAATTGTTTAATTGACAGGTAAAATGTGCTGTGTTATTATTGTGAAATAATATTACATAAAAAGGAATACCATTGGAGGTAGATTATGGATTTTAAAGAAAGGGTTGCTGGAATTTTCACATCCATAGAAACGGATTTATCGGTAGAGGATGCTCTTTTATTAATAGAAACACCGCCAAGTCCTGATATGGGAGACTTTGCGGTACCATGTTTTAAATTTGCTAAAAAATACAGGAAGTCACCTGCGGCTATTGCAGCTGAACTAACTGAGAAAATAGGAAGTGTTGAAGAATTTGAAAAAATAGAAAGTATGGGACCATACGTAAACTTTTTTGTGGACAAAAAGCATTATGCCGAAAAAATATTAAAAACGGCATTTAAGGAAAAAGAAAGTTACGGAAGCACAAATGTAGGTGAAGGAAAGACGGTTATAGTTGAATTTTCATCTCCGAATATTGCTAAACCCTTCCATATCGGACACATCAGAACTACTATTATAGGAAATTCTATTTATAAAATTTATAAATACTTAGGATACAACACCATAACAATAAATCACTTAGGAGATTATGGTACGCAATTTGGTATGCTTATTTCAGCTTATAAGAAATGGGGAAGTCCGGAAATTGTTGAAGCAATTGAAAAGAATCCTATTCAGGAGTTGTTGAAGTTGTATGTGAAATACAATCAGGAAATTGAAGAACATCCGGAATATAAGGAAGAAGCGAGATATTGGTTTAAAGAGCTTGAAAACGGCAATGAAGAAGCTATAAAGCTTTGGAATTGGTTCAGAGAAGTAAGCTTAATGGAATTTAACAGAGTTTATGATATGCTTAACATAAAATTTGATTCTTATGCAGGAGAAAGCTTCTATTCTGATAAAATGCCTGCTGTAATGAAAGAGCTAAAAGAAAAAGGTCTTTTAAAGGACTCGCAAGGTGCAAAAATCGTAGAGCTTCAAGAGTTTGGTCTTACAGATGCGGTTGTTCAAAAAAGCGATGGTTCAACACTATACGTTACAAGGGATATAGCAGCAGCAAAATACAGAAAAGAAACATATAATTTCTATAAAAATATATATGTTGTTGGTGCTCCGCAAAAATTACACTTTGAGCAATGGAGAAAAATTATAAGTTTAATGGGTTATGAATGGGCAGATGATTGTGTTCATGTAATGTTTGGAACAGTTAGCTTAGAAGATGGTGTTTTATCAACACGTAAAGGAAGAGTTGTTTTCTTAGAGGATGTTTTAAACAAAGCTATTGATAAAACTACTGAAATTATAAACGAAAGAAATACTGATTTAGAAAATAAAGAAGAGGTTGCTAAACAGGTGGGAATCGGAGCTGTTATTTTTCAGGAGTTGTTTAACAACAGAATTAAGGATTATACTTTCTCTTGGGAGAAAACATTAAGCTTTGAAGGTGAAACAGGACCATACGTTCAATATACCTATGCAAGAACCTGCAGCATACTTCGTAAGGCTGAGCTAAAAGTAGATGATAATGTTGATTATTCAATATTAACAGACAAAGAGGCATTTAATGTTATTAAGAAATTAGATGGTTTTAAAGTTTCGGTTCTTGGCGCACACGATAAATACGAGCCATTTTTCATAACAAGATATATTGTTGGTTTGGCACAGGAATTTAACCGTTTTTATCATGAATGTCCAATCATAGTAGAAGATAATGAAATCAAAAAAGCAAGATTATTGTTAACAAAGACAGTAAATACCGTACTGAAAAAAGGTATGGAGCTGTTAGGAATGGAAGCGCCGGAAAGAATGTAGCATTTTTCAACATTATTTGTTATGTTTCGTCATTGACCTGAAAATAAAGTAAAAATATAATTAAATTAAGATGTCCCCCGCCTTATATGCGGCGGGTTCCACTTAATTTTTTCATTGGGAGTTTTTTCTCCCACTGAAACCATTGAATAACGGGCAATAATCTTATTGAATTAATTATATAACATAAAAGGGTGATAAGATGAAATGTGAAAAATACTTGACAATTCTTTTTGTAATTTGTATGCTGTCATATTATATGATGGTTGATTTGACTATGGCAGCAGAAACAGGGGATATGTCTCAAAGCTATGTTGAACCGGAAAATTTATTTATAAGAGAATCATTGGTATCTAATTTAAAAGATACTTTAACAAAGGAAAAAAAATTAGCAGAATATACACAACAGTTAACTAACTTCAGTTATGATGACTGCCTGTTCATAATCAGGGAATGCAAAGAGAAAGAGCTGGATCCTTTTGTAGTCTTAGGGGTTATAAAAAGAGAAAGTGATTTCAACCCGTATGCTAAAGGAAAGGCAGGAGAGCGTGGCTTGGGACAGCTCATGGAAAATACCGCAAAACCTGTTGCTGAGAATTTAGGATACGTATATGATCCGGATAAATTATTTGACGTTAGGTATAATTTAGAGTTAACAATAACTCAAATCAGTTATTTGTATAATCTTTACAACAAGGATATTCACAAAGCTCTTACTGCATACAACAGAGGACAGCAGGGTTTAGTAAATTATATGGAAAAAAACATGTCAAACAACTCTAATCCTGCGGAAAGTGATTATTCACAGAGAGTATTAACATTTGCAACAGAGTATAAAAAATCATTTGATGAAAATTTAAATACTTAATTTGCTTTATAAATTTATTGAATGTATAATAGAATCAAAGTAATTGATTCTATTAGGCTGCTGAAAAAGCCCCCCTGCTTCGTTGCCGTTCAGCCGGTCAATCCTCACGTATGTCTGAATACGCTGCGGTTGCCCGTCTTCCGGCGCCTTGCAGGATGAACTTTTTCAACAGCCTGCCATCTTGATGACTTTGTCATCAATCTGATAGAATCAGTCATGTAATTGATTCTATTTTTTTGTGAGGGTTAGATGCAATCTAAAATATATAATCTATTAATTAATTGTTATGAAGACAACTTTGGCGATAAAATACCCAATATAGATTTACAATTATTTTTAATCAGCGTAAAATCACTTGTCCCCTATGAAGACAAAATAGGATGTTTTATTGAGGTTGAAAGATATAAAAAAGAGCTTGAAATATTTAAATTATATAAAAATGGTGAGGATGAAGTTATAGATAATTATTTTATTAATAATAAGCTTTCAAATAAAGAAGATAATCTTTTGGAATCAAAGATAATACCGATTGTGATTGCTAACACAATTTGGGACATCTTAATAAACGAAGCTTTAAAAACCGCAACAATATATTCATCAAATAAAAATTCATTGTTAAATGCAATTATATTATCTTCGACCATAGATGTATATTTAAGTAATAATAACGCAGATTATGAAATGATAAATGAAATTACCAAGGAAAGGATAATTGATTTTTCATTAAAGGAGTTTTCAGAAAAAAATAATATTATTATAGAAAAATCCGATTTTATTGAATTCGAAAAAGAAAGAATTAAATTATTAACCAACGATATTTTATCTGAAGAGATTATAAATAGGTATAAGTCAATTAATTATATACTGCATGGCAAATCCATAGAAACAACAGAGAATGAAAAAGAATCAGTACTAAATAGTTTTTCGGCATATTTATATAAGCTCAGGAAAGGAATTATCAGTCCGGATAAATTGAAATTACCCCAAGCAAATATGCCTGAATTCAAAGAATTTTTAAAATATTCTTCATTTACTCACCCGCTATTAGGGAAATGCATGGTAGTTAAAAGAGATGATAAACAAGTTATAATAAGAAATAAATCGGGATTAATAAAGGTGAACATATGAAAATATTACTGGTAACTCTTGATTCAAAGTTCATTCATGCTAATCTTGCGGTAAGGTATTTAAAAAAATACTGCAAGGATGATAATATTGAAATTAAGGAGTTTACAATCAATCAGAAATTAGAATATATATTAAATGAAATATTATCGGTTAATGCTGATTTGATATGCTTTTCAACATACATATGGAATGTAGAATACGTAAAAGAAATAGCATATATAATTAAAGAAACAAACAAGAATGTAAAACTTTTATGCGGTGGTCCTGAAGTTTCCTTTGAAGTAGAAAGATTTATGAAAAATGAACCGTATATAGATTTTGTTGTATCCGGAGAAGGAGAAATTACGTTCAAAGAATTTATTACGGAATTCTATAAAGAGAAGACCGATTATGGCAGTGTAAAAGGATTAAGCTACAGAGAAAACGAAAATATTGTAATTAATGAGCTGAGAGAACCCATCCTAAACTTAGACACAATAAATTATCCATATGATGAGGACGAAAAATTTGAAGATAAAATAATATATTATGAATCATCAAGAGGATGTCCATTCTGCTGCAGCTTTTGCATGTCTTCAATTGACAAAAGAATGAGAGTATTTTCAATGGACAGAGTAAAGAAGGATTTATCTATGCTCTTAAAAACAAAGGCAAGACAAATTAAATTTGTGGACAGAACCTTCAATGCTGATTATAAGCGGTCAATGGAAATAATAGATTTTATTATTGAACACAACATCAACAACATGACAATCCATTTTGAAATAACTGCTGATATAATAAATGAAGAATTTATTAATTTTTTAAAAAAGCTTCCTGTAAATATGTTTCAGTTTGAAATAGGAGTACAGTCGTTAAATGAAGCAACCTTGTTTGAAATAAACAGACATATGAATGTGGAAAAGCTTAATAAGGTCATAGAGAAAATAAGAGAAAACAGCAATATACATATTCACCTTGACTTAATTGCAGGATTACCTTATGAAAATTATGATACATTTAAAAGGTCATTTGATGGAATTCATAAGCTTAATGCAGAAAAAATACAGCTTGGATTTTTAAAGGTTTTAAAGGGAACCAGAATTTATAATGATAGATTCAAGCATGAAATCAGGTATAGAAAGACAGCACCTTACGAAGTAATTTGTACAAAATATATAACCCTTAATGAACTATTAAGGTTAAAAAATATTGAAGAAATAGTGGATAAGTATTACAATGAAAAATACTTTGAAAAATCATTAAACTATATATTCAATCACATATATATTGAATCAGCTTTTGAATTTTATGAATCCTTCAGCATATACTGGCAGAAAAGTGATTTATACAGGATGTCTCACAGCAGAAAAAAACTTTACAAAATATTGTTTGATTATATAAAATATAATGATAAATTGACCGATGAATTTATTCATTCCATGCGCTATGATTATGTTTTTAATAATCAGTTTGAGGATTTGCCCGATTATTTGAACAGAAATGCAGAAGACAAATACAAACTCATTAAAAGGCACCTGGCAAATGATTTAATGTTTATAACTAAGTATTTTAAAGAATCAAAGAGAAATGAAAAAATAGTAAATGACTTTAGAATAGTTGATATAAATAATAATCCGACATTATTTATATACAAGGATAAAGAAAATATTTTTAACAGATGCAACACATATACCATAAATGATTTGATTGGAGAGATAAATTATGAACAAAAGAGATAAATTCTTTGAAGAGTTTTATGAAAAGAAAAGAAGCGACATATCATTTATTACTATAAAAAAAGGAGCATCAATTAATTTTAAGGACAATATTTTTATATCAGATAAGGAGCTTGCTATACCAATCAGGGTTTCTAATCTATTAAAAGATATAGAGAAGCAAAAAGAAATGGATGGTATTTCACTTAACAATATAATAGATGGAATAATCTATTTATTTGGCTCTGATATAGATTTTGAATTTTCAGAAGATTACCATAGAATTTTTGAAGCGTTAAAATTTGATGTTACATCTTATATAATATATTGTATAAATAAATTCGATGAAAATGAACACGAGGACGGATTAGTTTATGGTAAGGCATTAATTAATATAGAAGAAAACGAAAAAAGCTGTTTCGTTTATGCTTGCGTCTTAGAAAAAATGGGACTTAAGTTATATTCTGATGATAAGGATGAATTAAGTGGATATTATTTGCAGGAAGCTAACAAGTATTTTGAAAAGTGCATAGATTATAATAATAAATCTGCATTGGCACATTATAAGTTAGGATTTTATTACAAAAGAAGCCAACAGTATATTAAAGCAAAACTTATTTGGGAGAGACATCAGGAATATGATGATGATGCTCTGAGAATAGATGAAATAAGAAATGAACTAATTCAATTGCAGCCATATGTTGATTTTGAAAACGGTTATAATCTTATATTGAAAGATCAACCTGAAAAAGGTTTA
Organism: Sedimentibacter sp.; assembly: GCF_032080165.1. Classification (GTDB taxonomy): domain Bacteria; phylum Bacillota; class Clostridia; order Tissierellales; family Sedimentibacteraceae; genus Sedimentibacter. Next base: position 934 of record NZ_DAMASY010000012.1, on the reverse strand, counting down.
GATTTACTGTTGCCGTTAACTAAGGAATTCGGAAACTGGTGGAACTTGTTGTTTTTTATAGGACTTGCATATAGAATGCTTGGAGAATACGATATAGCAGAAACATATTTTGAAAATGTATTAAAAATAGAAAAGAATCAAAAGGATGCCTTAAATGAATTAGGATTATGTAAGCTCTGTAGGGGTAAGTACGTAGAAGCATCTGAATTGTTTTCGGATTTGTTAGGATTTGACCCGGGTAACTGTGAAGTGTTCTGCAATCGTGCAGTAGCATATATGCATAACAACCAGTTAGACAGAGCAAAAGAGGATATACAAACTGCATTAAAAATCAATCCGAACGATCCTGTCGCGTTTAGTATAAGAGCAGAGTTGGATAAAATGTAAAATAGGGGATTGACAAAGGTAATCAAGTAGGCTAAAATAATAAAGCATTTATTTGAAAAATGTAAAATTTAGTTGAAAAATAAGTAAAAAATTTATTGACAATTAAAATCAGTTGTGATAAACTAACAAAGCTTTGATTTTCTTGATTGAAGGATTTCATAAGAAAAAATTGTCAGTTGACAGAAGACATGATTCGTGTTAGACTGACAATCCTGTCTTAAAAGAGCAGGGAGCAACAAGAAAAAATTAACAGTTGACACCATCAAAAAGATGTGATAAACTGTTCAAGCTGTCTCAAGAGACGGCGAAAAACCGAACATAGACAATAAAACAGCATAAGAAACCTGAAAAGATGCCCTAACCCAATTTTTTCGACCGCAAGGGAGAGAAAAATTGATGGTAGGTCATTCGCAACGAATTCCCAATTTATGCGACGCAAGGAGCAGATAAATTGGTGAATGAGACTGCGGTTCTAAGAAAATTGAACAAACAAAACAAAGTAAAAAAAGCTAAGCGAAAGCTTGAGCAAGGAAAAATATTAAACGAG
>NZ_DAMASY010000011.1:0-128697 GCF_032080165.1 Sedimentibacter sp. | reverse complement strand
TCGCTTAGCTTTTTTTACTTTGTTTGTTTGTTCAATTTATTTGAACTCAAAGGTTTCTTATGCTGTTTTATTGTCTATGTTCGGTTTTTCGCCGTCTCTTGAGACAGCTTGAACAGTTTATCACATCTTTTTGATGGTGTCAACTGTTAATTTTTTCTTGTTGCTCCCTGTCGGTTAGGAATAAAATTTTATCATACGAGACATATGTTGTCAAGTATTTTTTGTCTTATGTTTTTGCTGTCTGCGTCGACAGCTTTGTTAGTTTAACACAACTATATGTTATTGTCAACTATGTTTTTACATATTTTCTCTGTAGATTTTCAACTGAATTGAAATGCTTTTTAATTTTAGCTTACTTAATTATCTTTGTCAATCCCCTATTTGGAATTTTTAATTTCCATTTTTCAATAAGGGCTTCCCGTCATTCGACGGCTTCAGTGGGGGATTGAACCCCACTGAGAAAATTAACTTTGTCATCAATCTATATAACACATTTATTGTATAGAAAAATAGAAATTTTGATACTTTATAATTATATATTTTTTGAAATACTTAAAAATGATTACTGTATTTTACGAAATATGTAAAATTATATATAATAATGTTGAGTTTTAAAAGCTCTTATAATATAATTAAAGAAACATTTAGAAGCAGGTGAAACTAATGGAAAATACCTCAATTAAAAAACTGTCCTCTTCGGAATTATCATATTTTTGTTCGCAAATTGCAATGGTTTTAAAATCAGGAATATTGATAGCTGATGGAATTGAATGGATGTACAACGATATGGAACAAGGAAATATAAAAAATGTTCTGAAATTATTGAAAGATAATTTATCCAATAAGATACCGCTTTATAAAGCAATGGAAAGCACGAAGTGCTTCCCTTCATATATAGTAAACATGAGCCAAATAGGAAGTGTTACAGGTAGATTGGATGACGTAATGAATTCCTTGTCGGATTACTACGAGAGAGAGAACTTTTTAAAGGGTAAAATTAAAAGTTCTATATTTTATCCTACTCTTTTATTTGCTATGATGTCTTTTGTAATCGCATTATTGGTTACAAAGATATTTCCTATATTTGAAAATATGATAAATGAATTAGGTGGAGAATCCATCGGACAAGTTTCGTTCTTAATGTCATTTTCTACCGGAATTTTAATAGGCAGATTTACATTGATATTAGTTATAATTATTTTATTGTTAATTGTTTTTATATACATATTAAATAAGACTGAAAACGGGAAGTCAACAATCAGAAAATTTTTAAATGATTTTATTTTTACAAAATCTATAATGAAAAAGATAACTGCTTACAGATTTTCTTCTGCTTTATCTTTGTTGTTATCAAGCGGTATGCATATTGATAAATCTATAGATATATTATTGGATGTTGTGGAGGACCCGCTCCTGAAACACAATATTAAAGCATGCTGCACATCAATGAGCAAAGGCGAAAGCTTTATTGATTCAATTTCTAAATTATCTTTATTCTCGAGCATGCATGTTCAAATGCTTAATATGGGACAACGCACAGGTGAGATGGACGTTGTTATGAAAAAATTAACCAATATCTACGAAAATGAAGCAGATCGTTCAATAAGCAATGCTGTTTCATTGATTGAGCCGGTATTAGTCGGAACGCTATGTGTTGTTATTGGTTTTATATTAATATCAGTTATGCTTCCATTAATGAATATAATGTCATCAATCGGCTAATTGGAGGTACCAAATGAAAAAGTACGTCTTTAATTCAATTACCTTAATATTAGTATTTTTACTTTTCTTCTATTTCTCAGTTGAAAATGTAAAAACACAAAGAGATAATGAAAAAACATATATTTTAGCAGATGCAATTATAAAAAGTGCAGTTCAAGCTTATGCAATAGAAGGATTTTATCCTCCCGATATAGAGTATTTGGAAAATAATTACGGACTCATTGTAGACCATGAGAAATATGTAATAAGCTATAATGTTTTTGCTTCAAACATAATGCCTGAAGTTGAAATATTCTTAAAGTAAGAAAGGATTAATATGCTTAGTCAAAACCACAATAAACAATTTTCATTCCAGCTAATCTTTATAATGTTATTATTCCTGATTATTGTTATTATGTCTGTAATGATAATTTTGCTTGGTCAAAATATATACGAAAATATAAATGAAGACAGAGCAGATAATTATGCAAAGCGTGTATCTCTTTCTTACATAGCAAATAAAGTAAGACAAGCCGATAAAGAAAATTCGGTTAGAATAGAAAAGTCAGGAGATATTCAAGCTTTAGTCATAAAAGAAGTATATGACGGTGATTATTATGAAACATGGATTTATTATTATAATAACGGATTATATGAATTGTTTGCCGATGAAGACATTCAATTTAACCCTGAAGACGGTATGAAAATTATGAATGTAGACAGTTTTTCAATCGAAAGGTTAAATAATAAATTGTATAAATTTATAGCAGAGTACGATAAATCAAATATAGAATTAATAATAAATGTAAATTCCAATCAACAATAGGGTGAAATATGAAAAATAAATTTTCTATAAATTTAGAAGTAACATTGGTCGAAATAATATTATCCGTATTAATTTTTGCCATAGCCGGAGTAATAAGCTTAAATTGCTTTTTTATCGCAAGATTTACTCAAATAAAAGCCAATGATAAAGTAATTGCCGGCAATTTAATTCAATCTAATATCGAAATAATTAAATCACTTAACAGCTCTGATGAAGCAGAGGATTTTCTGCTTCATAACTTTAAGCTTTTAAAAAGTGAAAATAATGTACACACATATATTAATTTTTACGATAAAAGCTGGAAATTAAGTAATGATGTTGACAACGAATATTTCATTACGGTGAACATATCAGATGAATTTTCCAACAATGGTACATTAATGGATATTGAGCTGATAGCGGAGAGGATTAAGCCCTATCCTTTCTTAAATAAAAACAATAATAATCAAGCTATATATACAATAGAAACTAATAAGTTTTTCCCAAGCTATTAACGGGGGTTGTTATGAAAAATAATATATCGATGGGAATGGGTGGAACGTTGGTGATAGTTATCTTTGTAGTGCTATGTTTAACTGTCTTTGCCACGTTGTCATTTACTACCGCTTATTCGGATTTGAAATTAGTTAACAAGACTCATGAAATGACTTCTGACTATTATACAATAGAAGGAAATGCAGAAAAAAGATTGTCTGAGATTTTTAATGTTATGATTGAAGCAGCACATGGTGATCTTAATAGCTACTATCATAGATTATCCGATTTGTTATCAAGAACAGAATACGTAACTGTATTAAATAATGATAAGAATGACTTTAAAATATATTATGAAGTTCATGGTAATAAAAATCAAAAGATATGTGTAACTCTAAGAGTTTTAAATGATGTAACAAATAAACCAAAATACGAAATACTGACTTGGAACTTAGCAAATGCTGAATTACCTGTTTATGAAGAAGAATACATTGACTTATGGGAAGGTATTGAATGATGAAAATTATAGACATATTTAATTATGCCATTGAAAAGAAAGCTTCAGATATTTTTATAGTTGCGGGACGCCCTTTATCATACAAAATAATGGGTGAAATTGTTTCATTCAATGAGGTTCCCCTTACAGCAGAACAATCATATGTAATAATATACGATATATTTAAATTAGCAAAAAATGACAGTATGGATGTTCTTTATTCTAAAGGTGATGTTGATTTTTCATTTTCAATCCCTAAGCTTGGCAGATTCAGAGTCAGTGCTTACATGCAGCGTAATTCTTGTGCGGCCGTAATAAGGGTTGTATTTTTTCAGCTTCCTGATCCCCAAAAATTAGGAATACCCGAGACAGTAATGAATATGTATAAAAAGACAAAGGGCATGATTTTAATAACAGGTCCTGCAGGCAGTGGAAAATCAACAACTCTTGCTTGTATAATCGATAGAATAAACGCTGAAAGAAACTGCCATATCATGACCTTTGAAGACCCTATAGAATTTATACATAGACACAAAAAATCCATAGTAAGCCAAAGAGAAATTTCATCGGACACTAAAAGCTATATTTCAGCACTCAGGTCCTCATTGAGGCAAGCACCGGATGTTTTATTGATCGGGGAAATGAGGGATTTAGAAACTATTGAAATTGCTCTCACTGCTGCAGAAACAGGTCATCTTGTACTTTCAACTTTACACACTACCGGTGCGGCAAACACCATTGACAGAATCATTGATGTATTTCCTGCAAACCAGCAGCAGCAAATAAGAATTCAATTATCTATGCAATTGCAGGCAGTTATATCCCAACAGCTTATTCAATCGCCTACAAACGGCAGAATACCTGCTTTTGAAATAATGACCGTAAATAATGCCATCTCAAATTTAATAAGAGAATCAAAGATTCATCAATTAAACAGCGTTATATACTCATCAGAAGAAAATGGTATGAAATCAATGGATACAAGTATATTGGAATTATATAAAAAAGATATGATAAATAAAGAAAATGCACTAATGCATTCAATGGATCCTGATTTAATGTTAAAGAAATTAACATGAGCAGCATAAAAGCCCCTGAGGAGGAGAAGGGGCTTTCATTAGTACTCAAACTTCTTTGTGTAATATTGTCTATCAATAAGTTTGTTTGTATATTCCATTACTTGCGGGCTGTTTGATTGCTTTGCGGTGGAAGCAATAGTAGAGTCCATCAACTTCCATTCCTTTCCGTCGAAGTACAATTTATCTAAGGCAATCCAGCCTGTTTCCTTTGTATATACTTCATTCCATGCATGAAATGCACTTAGATTCTGCGAATACCCTGTTACTAATTTAGTGGGTATTGAATTTGAACGAAGCATTGCTGCCAACAGTGACGAATAATCATAGCATATACCCTTATTTTCCTTTAAAATTTCATCAACATCAGGCAAGTAATCACTTTTTACATTTTTAGATTTGTCATTATCATATGCAATATTAGATATCACATAATCATATATCGCTTCTACTTTTTCTAAGTCATTTGTCTTGTTTTCTGTAAGTTCCTGTGCTTTCTTAACCGTTTCAGACTCAGCAGTATAATTAATCATCTGGCTTGATATTAAGTACGGAGCGTTTTCATCCTTTAATTTCACATTTATATCTGCAGCTTGCTTAGCTGCATATCTGTTATCACTTATATTTTCAAATACTCTTACTTTATATTTTCCATCTCCAAGCTGAAGCGGATATGTATCATACTCACCCTTATTATTTAAATTATATGTATACTGAATTGAATCCTTTTCTATTATTACCTTTAATTTTTTTGTAGTTTCATTTAAATATTTAACTTTTATATATCCATCAGCTGCATTTGAAGCATCTATTTCTGATTTTGAACCCTTATATATGTCCGCACCGTAAACAACAGATGAAAAAGAAAATATTAATATTAAAGCGAATAGAACTATTTTTAATTTTTTCATACGTTTGACCTCTTTTACTTTCCTATAAGCAGATGACCCAAATTTTAATTTGTGTCAGTCGCATATGCTGTAAGTGAAAAAAAAGCTTTGCAAAAATTGCAAAGCATATAATTCGAATGTACGTACATACAGCAACTGGCTGTCATACCATTTTCATGGCTTAGACCCTATAGCTTTGCGTCATTTCCTTTAGGAAATTTTGCCTATTTAATTGTTTACATAATAACATGGATGTCTAAATTTGTCAATAAGTATTTTAATATGATTTTATTCCAATCGACATGTTGTTTCAAAAGAGACATCTCTTTTTATTCACGCTTAGCGCTATAAAAAGCCGATTCTGAACCGTTGTAATATCCATATTTCTTAAACTTCATGCCGCAATTTTCAAGAGATTTGATCGCTCCTACATTATTAATGTCCGTTACAGCAACAATTTCATCTATATCTAACTCATATAATCCATATTCAATGACTGCTTTAGTCAATTCCGAAGCATATCCCTTACTCCAATATTCCGGCAAAATCTTTGTTCCAATTTCTACAGCTTTAATTTTATTAGAATACATTAATTGAGTTATTCCTATTACTTCTCCGGTATCCTTAAGAGTAACTGCCCAACTGTTAAGCTTATCTTTTCTATAGTTTTCAATTATTCTCCTGAGTTGTCTTCTGCATTCGCTTAATGTGCTTAATTTATACCATGGAATGAATTCCAATAATTTTCTATCACTTTCAATTTCATATAAACTTGAAATATCATCTTCTTCAAATTCCCTGATTATCAATCTATTAGTTTCAACAATTTTATTCATTGGATCGCCTCACAATACTTAATGGTATATTTCATGTTATGAAGCTAAGCCATGGATTGTGAAAGAATAATAACCAGTATATAAAAGCGATCACTGAACATCGAACAGTTACATATATAAAAAAACACGAAATATATATTCCGTGTTTTTTTATATAGTGCGGATGAAGGGACTCGAACCCCCACGCTAAAGCGCTAGATCCTAAGTCTAGTGCGTCTGCCAATTCCGCCACATCCGCGCAATTTGCCGTCTTCGTTAACAGCAAGATTGATTATACTATACACATAAATACTTTGTCAAGCACCTTTTTCACATATTTTGTTTTTAAATTTTACCAGCTTTTCAAAACTATCTATGATTTCTATATTATTAATTGATAGTGATGTTTGTACAATATTTAAATGGTTGCTCGTGGTATAGGCAACAGGTTTATTGTAAGATGAGGCGAACCTGACTGTGTGTGATGTACCACCCTTTTGTCCTCCCTCAATAACTATAACTCCATCCGATATGGCTGCTATTATTCTGTTCCTGTCTACAAATGTATAGCTTTGTGACTTTAAGTTAGGAGGTAGTTCAGATACTATTGCTCCTCCGCTTAAAATTATCCTGTTATATAATACTTTGTTTGCTTTTCGAGCATATAAATGACCGGAAGGAATTACTGCAACCGTCTTTCCGTTTGCCTGCAGGCAACCGCAATGAGCAGCTTCATCACAGCCGGATGCTAATCCGCTTACGATACAGCATTGTTCTTCGGTAAGCTTTTCTGCAAAAATAGAACTTATTTCGTAACCTTCCTGGGAAGGATTTCTTGTACCTACAATAGCAATATTATTATCCCGGTTAAGCAAATTTTCATCACCGTCAACATACAATAACAGCGGTTTATCTTCAATAGTTCTCAATTTGCATGGATATTCCTTATCATATATTCCTATTATCTTTAATTTAGCTTTTTTACAGGACTCAATTATGTTTAAAGCTTCCTCTTCAATTCTGTTTATGTCGATATGTACTTTTCTTATCCCAATACTGTTCAATAATTTTACAATTTCAGAAAAGTTGTTTAATCTTAAGTTCTTATAATCTATATAACTTAAAATTTTGCTGATTGATTTTCTCCCTAATCCATCAATTAGCTGCAGCTTGATAATATCCTCATTGCTAATCATTTTTTACCCCTTGTTAATCATGCTAAAGATAGTGTTTTACATTTTAACACATAATTAGACAAAAGAAAACTCTTCTTTTTGAAAAGAAGAGTTAAGAAAATTTAATTATTTAGCCAATTGTTACAAGTGCATCTCCTGTGCTCACATTAGATGACTTAGTTGTGTGAATTTTATTAACAATTCCATCATTTGGTGCTACAATTTCATTTTCCATTTTCATTGCTTCTAATATTAAAATAATATCTCCTGCTTTTATAGCCTGACCTTCTGTTACTTTAATATCTAAAATTGTCCCCGGCATAGGTGCTGTTATTAATTCGCCTGATACAGGTCCTGTCGGTGCTTTTGCTTCTTTAGGAGTTATTTGAGCTGCCGGTGCAGGTTGTGCTACAGGCTGCGGTGCAGGTTGAACCACTGTAAAACCTCCCTGTCCTGCTCCTACTTCTTCTACCTCTACTGCATACAATTTGCCATTTACTGTGATGTTAAATTTCTTCATTTTTCCTCCGTTGCAATTATCTCATTAATTTCAGCCTGCCCTTTAATGCCCATACTGAATCCAATTCATATGTTCTAATTATATTTCTTACTATAAATTCACTTGTGCTCTTTCCTAAAATGCATGATATTGCAGCTGTTATAGCAGCGACTTCTTCTTCCTCGTTCATTGATGCAACTGCAGCTGCAATTACTGCTGTAATCTCATCTTCATCTTCAATTTCAGAATTAGTATTAATCGTGCTCAGCTCTTCTTCCTTATTCTTTCTAAACAAATTACTAAAAAAACTCACTTGTCGCTCCTATAGAGGTATATTGCCATGTTTTTTTTCAGGTCTCAAAACTCTCTTTCCTGCTAACATATCAAAAGCACTGATTATTCTCTTTCTTGTTTCAGCCGGCTCTATAACTGCATCAACATAACCTCTTGCAGCAGCGGTATATGGATTTGCTACCTTATTTCTATATTCTACAATCATTTCATTACGTTTTGCATTTTGATCTTCTGCCTCTTCTATTTCTTTCTTAAATATGATATTTGCGGCTCCTTCCGGTCCCATAACAGCTATTTCAGCTGTAGGCCATGCCAATACCATATCTGCTCCTAATTCTTTGTTACACATTGCAATATATGAACCGCCGTATGCTTTTCTTGTTATAACTGTTACCTTAGGTACTGTTGCTTCCGAGAATGCATAAAGCATTTTTGCACCGTGTCTTATAATTCCACCAAACTCCTGAGTTGTTCCCGGTAAAAATCCCGGTACGTCCATTAATGATAGCAATGGAATATTAAAAGCATCACAAGTTCTTATAAATCTTGCAGCTTTGTCAGACGTATTGATATCTAAGCATCCTGCCAATACCTTAGGTTGGCTTGCTACAACGCCAATACTTGAGCCGTTTAATCTTATAAAACCGGTAATAATGTTCATTGCATAGTATGGCTGATATTCTAAAAACTCACCGTTGTCTGCTAACTTTTGTATGATTTCCTTCATATCATATGCCTTATTTGGATTATCAGGCACTATTTCATTTAATATTTCATCAATTCTGTTCAAATCATCTGAAACAGGTTGTGAAGGAGTTAATTCTAAATTGTTCTGAGGCAAGAAGCTTATTAACCTTTTAATGTGATTCATGCATTCTTCTTCCGAATCATCAACAAAATGCGCAACTCCGCTGACACTGTTATGTGTCATAGCCCCACCTAATTTTTCAGGAGAAACCTTTTCACCTGTAACAGTTTCAATTACATTCGGACCTGTAATAAACATTTTGCTTGTATTTTGAACCATAAATATAAAGTCGGTGATAGCCGGAGAATAAACCGCTCCGCCTGCACAAGGACCTAAAATTACTGAAATTTGAGGAATTACTCCTGAGCTGATTGTGTTATTGTAAAATATTTTTCCGTATCCTGAAAGTGCATCTACACCTTCTTGTATTCTTGCTCCGCCCGAATCGTTTATACCAATTATAGGCGCTCCGACTCTAAGTGCCATCTCTTGTGTCTTAGCGATTTTTGCAGCGTGCATTTCTCCTAAGGAACCACCAATCACAGTGAAATCCTGTGCGTATATGTAAACTAATCTTCCGTTAATTGTTCCGTATCCGGTAACTACGCCTTCACCGGGAACTATCTTCTTTTCCATACCAAAGTTTACACATCTGTGTTCTACAAAGGCATCAATTTCCACAAAGCTTTTTTCGTCAAGCAAGCTTAATATCCTTTCTCTTGCTGTTAACTTACCGCTTCCATGCTGTTTGTCTATCGCCTTTTGTCCACCGCCTAATTTTACATTCTTGATTTTTTCTCTAAGCTCATTTAATTTTTCGTTTGGCAATTTTAAACCTCCTAAGTCATTTTTTACCGTACCTATGTATATAAAATAATAAATTTTGTGAACAAAGTCAACCTTTATATAAGTTTAAATTTATATATTTTTAATAAAGGTATCCTATTTGTCAATTATTTCTAAAAATCAAATATTTTTAATTATATAAACTTATTATTTTAATCATATTCTTCCTTAATGCATATATTGATTATTAAACAGGTTAAATAACTTGAAAGGTGTGTTACTATGAATGCTAATAATATAAAGCCGTACAAAGTTAAAAATATGATCTCAAAAAAATTAGAAATACCGACTCAACCTGAAGAAGGCTCGGTAGGATATATTTCAACTGTAGTATATACTGCTTCGGGTGCCCTCCCTGTACCTGATGCAATAATTACTGTATATAATATAAATGAGGCCGGTGAAGAAAATATTTTATTTCATCTTGTTACCGATAGAAGCGGAAACTCTCCCTTAATTACACTGCCTGTTATGCGTGGAGAAAGAGAATATGAATTTACAACATATAATATAAGAGTTCAGGCAATCGGTTATTATACCACGAATGTACTTGATGTAAGAGTTTTTCCTGATGTAACCACAACTTACAGAATAAATCTCATTCCTACGGCGCAGGGGACTGACAAAGAAAACGGTCAGACCGTCATAATTCCGCCTATACCACTTGATATAACAAATTAAAGGAGCTTAATATGAGTGTACAAATACCCAACGTATCACCAATTATAGCAATTGATGAGCCATTCCCCGGAACACTGCAATTAGGTGACATCAATGAACATGTACTTACTTTAAAAAATGAATTAAATGTAATTTCTGTTAATTATCCGGATATTCCAAGAATATATCCGGTCAATCAGGAATTTGATGAATCTACGGAAACAGCAGTAAGGAATTTCCAAAGGATTTTTCAATTACCTGTTACGGGAGTTGTAGACAAAGCAACATGGTTTGAAATAAAAAGAATTTATGAGGCAGTGAGAAGATTAGCTGCTTCCTCTTCTGAAGTAATTATTCCAATAGAGATTTATCAAGAAAATATACCCGAACCCGGAGCTAATGAAATTTTTCCGACTATTCAGCTTGCACAATATTTTCTCAACGTTCTTTCCGTATATTATGATGCGATACCTGCAGTAGATATTAACGGTACACTTGATAATGAAACACAATATTCAATACGTCAATTTCAAAGAATAATGGGTTTACCTGCTACCGGCTTTTTAGATGATGAAACATGGAATCTTATGTACAGTTATATACTGGGTATACTTGAAACATTGCCCTCTACGGCAATATCGCTTCCTGCATTGTTGTATCCCGGTGTAGTATTAACTGAAGGCTCTGAAGGTGCAAATGTATTTATAATGCAGCTTTTTCTGTCATATATAACATCAATAATATTAAGCATTCCTCCCGTAAATACAAATGGGTTGTTTGATGCACAAATGACAACTGCCGTAACAGAATTTCAAAGATTAAACGGTATCGAGCCCACCGGCATGATAAATGAAGAAACCTGGAGCAGAATTGTTGATGTTTATCGCCAAATGAGATTTTCAAGCTACAGACCGATAGGTCAATATCCAGGCACATTAATAGGAGAATAGTGAGGTTATTTTATGATTCAAGAATTAACTGAATTTAATCTTCCGGCTGAAACGCTGCCCCATTTAATAGTTCCATTTCCCATAGAAATAACAGTACATTTAGGAGCGCCAGACGATCAAAACGCTTTAAACGTAACTGTTCCCTATTTAGACTATATTAAAAATGTTGGTTCAAGCGAACTATACCCTACATGGCCTGAAGAAGCAATTAGAGCAAATTTATACGCTATTAACTCTGTTGCCATGAACAGAATTTTTACAGAATGGTACAGAAGCAGAGGTTACGACTTTGATATTACTAACTCACCTGCCTATGATCAGGCATACGTACACGGCAGAGGTATTTTTGATACCATAGCAAATGTAGCAAATGAAATGTTTGACCAATATATTGTGCAAGAAGGTCATATAGAACCGCTATTTACAACATTTTGTGACGGAAGAATTGTACAGTGCAACGGCATGTCCCAATGGGGAACAGTTGAATTAGCCAACCAGGGTTATAGCGCTTTAGATATTCTTAGATATTATTATGGAGATAATATTATAATTGAACAAAGTGAAGCACCCGGTATAATTGTAGGAACTTACCCAGGAAGACCGCTAACAATCGGTGATTCCGGAATTACGGTTTTCAGAATGCAGCATTCATTGAACAGAATATCAGATAATTATCCCGCTATACCTCAAATTCCTATAACCGGATACTATGATGATCAAACCGCAAATGCTGTAAAAGTTTTTCAGGAAGTGTTTAATTTGCCTGCTACAGGTATAGTAGATGAAGAAACCTGGTATTATATAAGACGTATTTATATAGCTGTAACGCGACTTGGTGAATTGGCTTCTGAAGGTCTTATGATACGCGATTTAATTGACATGTATTCATCAATTATTTTGGAAGGCGGAAATCGACCTATAGTAGTTTTAATTCAATATTTTTTAGATTTATTATCGGTATTTTATCCCACAATCCCACCCGTACAAATAGATGGTTACTATGGTCCTCAGACAACAGAAGCCGTCAGAGCGTTTCAAATTACAGTTGGACTTTCACCTTCGGGAATTGTAGACCAGCAAACATGGAATGAATTGTATAGGACCGCTTACAACATTTTAATAAATTTACCGGTAGAAGAGATATATTTGCCAAGCATAAATTTTTTAGGATTAGAATACAGTGAAGGCATGGGAACATATTACCCAGGTATATTCTTATTAGAGGTTATGCTTTCATATTTATCTACACGGTTTCCTGATATACCCTCTATTGAAGCAGAGGGAACCTTTGATACCGATACCAGAAATGCTGTTATTGCATTTCAAAATATGGAAGGTCTTACCCCCACAGGTGTAGTTGACGAAAATACGTGGAATGCATTAGTAAGTGTTTATCAAAATTTAAGGAACAATAGCACGGTATAAACTAATGTCATTTAGCTCTTGACAAATTAAAGTCCTTTGTTAAAATATATTTAGCACTCATAACTTCAGAGTGCTAATACATTTTAGGAAGGATGATAAAATGGCCAAAAAACAATTTAAATCTGAATCTAAAAGATTATTGGATTTAATGATCAATTCAATTTACACACATAAGGAAATATTCCTGAGAGAACTTATTTCAAATGCAAGCGATGCTATAGATAAAAGCTATTATAAATCACTGACAGATAACAGCATCGAATTTAACAAGGATGATTTTTACATAAGGATTACTGTTAATGAAAATGAAAGGATTTTAAAAATATCCGATACAGGAATTGGAATGACAAGGGAAGAATTGGATTCCAACCTTGGAACTATTGCAAAAAGCGGCTCTTTTGATTTTAAGGAAAACAATGAAGTCAAGGATGGTGTTGATATAATCGGACAATTTGGAGTCGGCTTTTACTCCGCATTTATGGTTGCTGATAAAGTAACAGTTATCAGTAAGTCAATGGGAAGCAACGAAGCATATAAATGGGTTTCTGCAGGAGCAGACGGTTATACCATAATCCCTTGTGAAAAGGAGGAAGCCGGTACCGACATTATTATTAATGTAAAGCAAAATACAGAAGATGTTGATTATGATGAGTTCCTTGATGAGTATCACATCAGATCCTTAGTGAAAAAATATTCTAACTTCATCAAGTATCCTATAAAAATGATGGTTAAGAAAAGAAGGTTAAAAGAAGGAACCGAAAACGAATATGAAGATTACCAAGAAGATGAAATACTAAACAGCATGGTTCCTATATGGAGAAGAAATAAAAGCGAATTAAAGCCTGAGGATTATGAAAACTTCTATAAAGAAAAACATTTTGGTTTTGAAAACCCATTAAAATATACACACATCAGCGCCGAAGGATTAGTAAGCTACAATGCAATATTATATATTCCTTCAAGAACCCCTTTTGATTTCTACACAAAAGAATTTGAAAAGGGTCTTGAACTTTATTCTAACGGCGTGTTGATTATGAATAAGTGCGGAGATTTGCTTCCTGATTATTTCGGCTTTGTTCAAGGATTGGTTGATTCTGCGGATTTATCATTGAATATATCAAGAGAAATATTACAGCATGACAAACAATTGCAATTCATAGCAAAAAATATAAAAAGTAAAATAAAGAGCGAGCTGTTATCACTGCTAAAGGATGAAAGAGAAACATACGAAAAATTCTTCAGCAATTTTGGAAAGACACTAAAATTCGGCTTATACAGCGAATGGGGAGCTAATAAGGAAACATTGCAGGATTTAGTTATGTTCTATTCATCAACGGAGAAAAAGTTAGTGACACTTGATGAATATATATCCCGCATGAAAGAAGATCAAAAACATATTTATTATGCAACAGGCGAAAATGTAAACACTCTGTCAAAATTGCCGCAAAGCGAGCTATTATCCGATAAGGGGTATGAAATACTGTACTTTACTGATGAAATTGATGAATTTGCCATAAAAGCTCTAATGAATTATAAGGAAAAAGAATTTAAAAATATTTCAAGTGCTGATTTGGACATAAAAACCGACAGTGAAGAAGAAAAACAGGATGATGAAAACAAAGAAATATTCAATTTCATGAAAGAAGCTTTATCAGGTAAAATAAAAGAGGTAAAAACATCCAAGAGGTTGAAAACTCACCCTGTATGCCTTGCAACAGAGGGTGAATTATCTATCGAAATGGAAAAGATTCTAAAGTCAATGCCTGACAGCATGGGAAAAGACATAAATGCGGAAAAAATACTTGAAATAAACACCGGACATCAAATGTTTGAAAAAATCAAGGATGCATACGACAATGATAAAGAAAAATTAAAAAAATTGGCTAATGTGTTGTACAATCAAGCGTTGTTGATTGAAGGGCTTCAAATAGAAGACCCTGTACAATACGCAAATGATGTTTATGATTTAATGTAACAGCTAAAACAATAAGGAGATTCACGCAGTCTCATTCACAAAAATATTTACTTCCTTCTGTCGTATATTTTGGGAATTCGCTGCGGAGAATCTCCCTTTTAATAATTAAAATTTGCTTAATTTTTCATGTACTTCTTGAATAAACATTATATTATTGATATACTGAATATTATTTATTTGGAGGTACTATTTTGATAGAAATATTAAAGGCGATTATACTGGGTATTGTGCAGGGTATTACCGAATGGTTACCCATAAGCAGCACAGGACACATGATATTAGTTGATGAATTCATTAAAATGAATTTTTCAGATATATTCGTCAATACTTTTTTAGTAGTAATTCAATTCGGTTCAATTTTAGCCGTAATCACATTGTATTTTACCAAGCTTAATCCGTTTGCAAAGCGAAAAACATCAGAACAAAAAAGAGATACCTTCTCTCTTTGGCTTAAAGTAATTGTTGCTATTATACCTTCAGGAATAGTAGGCGTTCTATATGATGACCTGATTTTCGATCTTTTTTACAATCCCGTTACGGTAGCACTTGCTTTAATTGTTTACGGAGTAATAATGGTTGTAATTGAAGGCGGCAGAAAAAAATCAAGAATAAATCATTTTAATGACATGTCATATTTAAAAGCATTTTCCATAGGAATTTTCCAATGCCTTGCATTAATTCCGGGAACTTCACGTTCCGGCTCAACCATAATAGGTGCTATGCTACTTGGAACATCCAAGCTCGTTGCTACCGAGTTTTCGTTTTTTATGGCAGTTCCGACAATGTTAGGTGCAAGCGCAATTAAGCTTTTAAAGGCGGGCTTTGTATTTTCCGGATTTGAATGGATGGTTTTAGGAATCGGCTCATTGGTTGCCTACATAGTTTCAATCTTTGCAATTAAATTCCTGATGGATTACATAAGAAAGCATGATTTTAAAGCATTCGGTTATTACAGAATAGTATTGGGATTCTTAGTATTAGGTTACTTTTACCTGTTGTAACAATAGCATAACAATAAATGACAAAGTTATAAGCGACCGACACCAAATCAAAGATTTGGTGTCGGTCGCTTATACTGTAAGTGCAAAAACTACAGGTTGTTGAAAAAATTCGTCATGCAAGGCGCCGGAAGCCGGGCAGCCGCAGCGTATGCAGAAATACGTGAGGATTGACCGGCTGAACGGCAACGAAACAGGCGGGCGTTTTCAACAACCTGTCACTATTCAAAATATTCTTCTAAAGTCAGCCCGGACTCATAAACCTCTTTAGCCAATTCATTTCCTAAATATCTTATATGCCACGGTTCATACATATATCCGGTTATATCCTCTTTATCCTTGGGATATCTGATTATGAAACCAAATCTATATGCATTTTCGGCAACCCATTTTCCTTCATCAGTCTCTCCGAATGTATCATCTAACTGAAAGTTCATTGCTTCACAAGTTATATCCATGGATAACCCGGTCTGATGTTCGCTTTGACCCGATTTAGCACTGTATTTATCGGCAGCTGTCTTTCCCCAATTAGCAACATATGAATTATATAATGATTCTTGTGTGCTGTATGAACGGTATCCGGAACGTGCATATAATTCATAATTTTCCTCTTCCTTTGCAGTTTTAAACAGCTCAATCAATGCATTGTAAGCTGCTTCTCTAAGCTGATTTATTTCCGGATTCTCCAATACGGTAGGAACCTCTGTTAATTTAACTAAATCCTGCGGTACATACGTTTTTGAAAGAGTTCTTTTTTTATTTACCAATACATCATAAGCTTCAGGGCTTTCAATTAAAACCAACTTATCATCATTATCGATATTAACAGGTTCTTCCGGCATTTCCTCTTCACCCGGCTCTTCCGATACCGGATCTTCTGTTGGTTCTTCATCTTTTGGTTTTTCAACAACAGGATCAGGATTCTCACTTTCCGGCTCCTTTTCATTATTAATTCTTCCTTTTATCAAAAAAATTGCTCCAAACAAAATTATTAATAAGCTTGTAACTATTATTATTGCTCTTTTCATCTTACGTCTGTTTCTTATTTTCATTTTTATCTCCGTCCTATATTTTTTTCCACATTATGATTGCATCTTCAATGGGTACCTGATAATATCTCGGTCTTTTACCTGCCTCTAAAAATCCAAACTTTTTATACAGATTAATAGCAGGTATGTTGGACTCTCTGACTTCCAAAGTCATTTGAGTAATTTCGGAACACTTACATATTTCAATCATTTTATTAATCAGGTGGGTAGCTACCCCCTTTTTTCTGTACTGAGGCAGTACTGCTACATTTGTTATATGGCACTCGTCAAGTATACGCCACATACCCATATATCCTAAAATAACCTCGTTTTCTTCCGCACATTGGTAATAAGCTAATTTATTCTCTAATTCCCTTTCATATGATTCTTTTGACCAAGGTAATGAAAAGCATGTTTTTTCAATTTCCGTTATTTGGTCTAAATCGTCACGTCTAATTCCTCTAACAAGCATAAACCCTCCTTATTTTTTATTCCTTTCGGCTTGGGATAATCTTAAATATTGAGGTTTAAAATCAAAAGCATCAGATAATTCACCACTCAATGCTTTATTATATGCTAAATATGATAAGATTGAAGCACGCAAATTATTAAAAACACCCGGTGCAAAATATATTTCTTTATTCAGTTTTTCTTCAATTATGTCTCTGTAGTTAACTGAACCGTCCCCGTTGAATATAATCGGATTATTATAATCATTGAGAACTTCAATTAATTCATCTATATTACAAGGAAATTGTTCCTTCACCTCAACTAAATTCCCATTTTCCCATTTATAAATACCCGTATAAATGCGTCCGGCTTTAGCATCCATTATAGGAACGATTAATTTGTCAATATCGTATATATTCCCTGCTAAAACTTTTAGGGTCGGAATATTTACTATAGGCAGTCTTGCCGCAAAGCTCAAGCTTTTTGCTATTGAAGCACCTATTCTGAGCCCCGTATACGATCCGGGTCCTTCAGATATTGCAATAATATCAATATCTTTAATGACTAACTGTAATTCTCCCATTAATTTTTCTATTAACGGCATTAATTTTTCAGAATGTGTTTTTTTATGATTTAATGATACCTCTCCTAATAAATCGGCTCCGTCTGAAACCGCACAGGATGCAGTTATAGAGCTTGATTCAATTGCAAGTATTTTCATAATTTACTCAACTCCCTAACTAATTTGTCATAGGTTTTTCCATTACCGCATATGTATAGTACGCGTCTGTCATCATCGATTCTTTTTATTTCTATGTTAATTCTTTCTTCCGGTAAAATTCCTTCGATTTTTTTAGACCACTCAATAACAGTTACACCCTCAGAATAAATATATTCTTCATAACCTAAATCACACATATCATCTATTGAATCCAATCTGTATACATCCATATGATAAAAAGGCAGACATCCTTCATATTCTTTTATAATATTGAAGGTGGGGCTTGTTATATATTCTTTAACACCAAATTCCTTTGCTATAAACTGTGTCATGGCGGTTTTTCCCACACCTAAATCGCCGTCCAAGCATAGAACATCTCCCTTTCCTAAGCATCTGCCGATAATTTTTCCTAATTGTTCTGTGTCCTTTAAACTGTTTACCATTATTTCCATAGTTAATCCTTTGTTGTTTTATATCTGCTCATTTTTCCCATCGTTCAATTATACATTTCTGAATTTAAAAAATCAAGGAAGAATAATACACTTGATATACTTGCCACTTTTAGCAAGTCAAAAACCATTGAACAATACAATGGAACATGTTATAATGTTATGATTTATTTATGCCACATAGATCATATAAATAATTCATATGTTAATAATAGTGTTAAACACCTATAGCATGAATAAAATGAATATATAAGAATATTCAAGGAGAAGATAATGAGTCAAAATTTCAAATCCATATATTTTATTGGTATTGGCGGAATAAGCATGAGTGCTTTGGCTGAAATAATGATTAGTGAAGGAATGAAGGTTTCAGGTTCGGACAGAAGCAATTCTCACATAATCAAAAAATTAATAGATAATGGCGCTAAAATATGCATAAATCATGACAGCAAAAATATTACTGATGACATAGATTTGGTAGTATATACATCTGCAATTTCAAACGATAACCCCGAGCTGTTACGGGCTCAGGAATTAAATCTTAATATTATGGACAGAGCAGAATTTTTAGGGTATATCATGAAAAACTATAAAAATGCCATCTGCGTTTCCGGCACACACGGAAAAACTACAACAACAGGTATGCTGTCTTCAATATTAATAGAAACAGATTTACAGCCAACCATATTTTTGGGCGGTGAAATGGATTCTCTTGGAGGAAACTTACTTAGAGGTTCCTATGATTTAATGCTTACAGAAGCATGCGAATACAGAAGAAATTTTTTAAAATTCAATCCAACAATGGAAATTATTTTAAATATAGAAGAGGATCACCTTGATTATTACAGGGATTTATCCGACATTGAAAATGCATTTGTTGAGTATGCAAATTTATTACCTGAATCAGGACACCTAATAGTTAATATTAAGCATAAGAAGCTATTTAATAATTTAAAATGCAAAGTAGTAACTTTTGGTACCGACGACAGCGCTGACTATTATCCTGAAAATATAAAGCTAACTCCTGCTCCTTCTTATGATTTAATGCATGATGGTAAAAAGGTTGCTGAAGTTAATCTTAAAATATTTGGCGAGCACAACATTTTAAATTCTGTCGCAGCAGCTGCTGCTTGCATTTGTCTTGGAATTGATATTGAGACTATAAAGAGCGGATTGTATGATTTTAAAGGTACACACAGAAGATACGAGTACAAAGGAAAACATAATGGTGCTTCCGTAATCGATGATTACGCACACCATCCTTCGGAAATGAAAGCAACATTAAAAACAGCAAAAACTTATACAACAGGAAAAATTATAACTGTTTTTCAACCTCACACTTTTACAAGAACTAAAAAATTATTAAATGAATTTGCTGATGGATTATTGTTATCAGATGAGGTTATTTTATTAGACATATATGCTGCCAGAGAAATTGATACAGGCGAAATTCATTCCAAAGATATAATAAGCAAAATGAAGGAATACAACAGAAACGGACATTATGCAGAAAGCTTTGAAGCAGCTGCCAAAATAATAAAATCTCTGGCAAAAGAGGGAGATATAATAATAACAATGGGCGCCGGCAACGTAAATGAGGTGGCGGATTTATTAACAATGGAACAACAGTAGGAGAACAATTGTAAAATGAGATCCCCAGTCTCATTCACAAAAATATAGGTATGCTTTTGCATCCCCAGATTGATGACAAAGTCATCAATCTGGTAGGCTGTTGAAAAAGTTCATCCTGCAAGGCGCCGGAAGACGGGCAACCGCAGCGTATTCAAACATACGTGAGGATTGACCGGCGCAGCGGCAACAAAGCAGGGGGACTTTTTCAGCGGCCTGGGGATGCTTTTGCATCCCTTTTTCTATTGCTAATCCATTGCCAATCAACTGTCAATCCATTGTATTAATGGTCTCTTTTGGTCAGATAATCTGCCAACTCTATTAAATATTTTGCTTTATCGCCAAATATGCTCATCGCTTCTGTTGCTTCCTTTGTAAGCTGTACTACCTGTCTTTGTGCCTCTTCAATTGATACGAAAGACAAATAGGTAATTTTATCGTTGGCAATATCGCTGCCTGTCTTTTTACCTAACTTTTCAAGTGTACTTGTAACGTCCAATATATCGTCTTCTATTTGAAAAGCCAAACCAATTTTACCTGCATAAATTTCCAGAGACTTTAATTGAACTTCATCAGCTCCGCCTAAAATTGCACCTGCAATTATACTGCTTTTTATTATAGCACCGGTCTTCAAAGAATACATATATTTTAAATCCTCTAAAGATTTAATTTTGTTGTGGACATACATATCAACCACCTGTCCGCCAATCATGCCATTAACTCCGGAGGATTTAGCTATAACATTTAATGCTTTTAAAGCTTTTTTGTTATCATCATAACTTAAGACTGCACCAAGTCCTGTTTCAAAAGCCTTATTTAATAGCCCATCACCTGCTAATATTGCAATTGCTTCCCCATATTTTTTATGATTTGATAACCTTCCTCTTCTATAATCATCATTATCCATTGCAGGCAAGTCATCGTGTATTAGAGAATATGTATGTATCATTTCCATTGAGCAGGCAAATGGCATTACACATTCTAAATTATTATTAAACAATTCATAAGCAGCCAATAATAATACCGGTCTTAACCTCTTTCCTCCTGACAACAAGCTGTAATTCATTGCTTCATAAATTAAACCCTGAGGATTACTTTTCTCCTTAATAATATTATTTAAATACTCTTCTATGCTATTTATTTTATTTGTTAACCAACTGTTAAAATCCATAGTTCCTCCTACGTCTTTGTATAAGACTCCAACTTTTTGCTTATAGGGTTGACCAATTTTTCATCATATAATGTGCTCATCCGTCATATCTTATTATACAAGAATTATTAAAAATATATAAAGGTAAAATATTCCACATATGTCCGGTATTATTAAAATAGTCAATTGACTTCAAATATAAATACATTAATTGTATTTTATTATATAAAAATATAGGAGGAAGCTATGAAAACAAGAAAATTATTATCTTTGATTTTATCTATGCTTATGGTTGTAACCCTGCTATCAGGATGTACTCAACCGATTCAACCGGCACCTGCCCCTTCACCGGAACAACCTCAGCCTACACCAGCGCCTGAAGCACCTAAAGCAGACCAAATATTAAAATTTGGTGGAAGCGGTTGGGGTGGATTATTTAACCCAATAATGGAAGACAATGTTTATGATGGTTACGTATCAGACCTACTGTTTGAACATTTAGTTGACAACAATAAAGAAGGTGAATACGTTCCCGAACTTGCAACCTGGACAATTTCAGATGACCATCTGACTTACACATTTACACTAAAGGATGGTATTAAATTCTCTGATGGTACTCCACTAACTACTAAAGACGTAGAATTTACATATAAAACAATTGCTCATCCCGATTACAACGGTCCAAGAGCATATGCAGTAGCAACTTTAGTAGGATATGAAGCATATCACAACGGATCAACTGATGTATTTGAAGGAATTAAAATTGTAGATGAAAAAACTATATCCTTTACTTTCCCTGAAGGCTCAGCAGCTCCTGCAAACATAGAATGCTTCATTTACGGAATTATGCCGGAACATTACTATGCATTTGAAAATTGGGATGATTTTTTAGCGCTTAATGAACAACCATTAGGTTCCGGTGTCTGTGTATTTGATAGCTGGGAGCCAAAACAATATATTAAGTTAATGAAAAACACTAATTATTGGGATTCTTCAAGAGCACTTAAATTTGACGGAATACTCATGAGCGAAGTTCCTGAAGAATCAATAATTTCAGCTCTTCAAACAAATCAAATAGACCTTGCTCAAATAACTTCAAGCGCTGAAAACTTACAAGCAGCTGAAGCTTTAAATAATATTTATCTTTTCAACTATCTTGGAAATGGATATACATTTATGTGCTTTAACGCAATCACACCGCAATTGTCTGATGTCAGAGTAAGGCAGGCGTTAATGTATGCACTTGACAGAGAATCCTTTATAGAAGCACAATACGGTGCAGGACTTGCTAAGGTTGGTATGGCTCCAATATCTCCGTCATCGTGGGCCTTTCCGGATGCATCTGAATTAAATGCTTATAAATTTGATATGGAAAAAGCAGCTCAATTAATGAACGAAGCAGGCTGGAAAATGGAATCTGATGGCTTCAGATACAAGGACGGTCAAAAATTCCACGTTAAATGGTTAGTTTATACAGACTCTTCATGGCCGGGAACGTTGTCAAGTATGGCAGCTGACACTTGGAAACAATTAGGCGTTGAACTTGAAATAGAATTAATGGACTTTGATACAGTTGCATCACGTACTATGGATGCAGCACCTGGAGAAAAAGATTTTGATATTTACACAATGGGATTCTCATTGTCAATCGATCCTGACCCTACAGGTGCATTGTTTGATGATGATGCATATGTAGCAGGGGGCTTCAACGCTTCAGGTTATAAAAATGCTGAAGCTATGGAACTTGTTAAGAAAGGAAAATCCGAGTTTGACACAGATAAACGTGCTGAAATATATAAAGAATGGGCGAAAATTATGAACTACGAAATACCACATGCTATCATAGCTTACAGAAGTGAAATATTTGGTGTTAACAACAGAGTTAAAGGCATGGAAATTGATACTTACAAAAAATTTGTTCAAAGTATAAGAGATGTTACGCTTGAATAAGCAGATGACCCAAATTTTAATTTGGTGTCAGTCGCTTATACTGTTAGTGAAATACCGGAGGGCATCTGCCCTCCTTTTAGCCTGCCTATACATATAGAAAGAGGTGTTTATATGAGAAATTACATCATCAGGCGTATAATTCAAATGATTCCTGTTTTATTAGGAATTTTATTTATACTTTTTTTTATACTTGAACAAGCACCGGGTACACCGGTTTCAAATATGATGCATCCTAAAATGACTCCTGAGCAAAAAGCTGAGTTAGCTCTAAAATTAGGATTAGATACACCATGGTATGAAAGATTCGTTAACTGGATTGGAGAGGCATTAAAAGGCAATTTAGGGTACTCTATAAACCATAAAAAACCCGTAGTTGATGTTATGGGAGATTATGTAGGACCTACATTGCTGTTGGCTTTAATTTCTTTATTTGTTTCAGTTATCATAGGCATACCTACAGGTATTGTCTGTGCTACTAAACAATACTCCATAGTTGACAACATACTGACTGTAGTGTCATTAATAGGGATAAGTATTCCTTCATTTTTCTTCGGACTTTTATTATTAAAAAACTTCGCAGTTGATATTCAGCTTTTCCCGCTGTTTGGTCTTAAAAATCCATTGTTGATGTCAACAAATCCTATAGATAAAATACTTGATATAGCCTGGCACCTTGTTTTACCAAGCATTGTAATCGGTTTAGGTTCAACCGCTACATTTATGAGATATACACGTTCAAGCATGCTTGAAGTAATTAAACAAGATTATATCCGTACGGCAAGAGCTAAGGGTCTTAAGGAGAAAACCGTTATTTACAGGCATGCATTCAGAAATGCAATAATACCCATAATCACACTTTTTGGCTTCTGGATTCCGTCCTTATTGTCAGGAGCAGTTGTTACTGAAACAATTTTTGCACTACCGGGTCTTGGTAAAATTTCAGTTGAAGCAAGCATGACACGAAACTATCCTTTGATTCTTGGAATAAATGCGATGCTATCAATTCTTACCTTAATAGGTGCATTGGTGGCTGATATATTGTATGCCATAGCAGATCCAAGAATTAGATACGATTAGGGGGTTATTATGGGTAAATCAATTAGAAAGAATCAATCCTACTGGGGAGAGGTTATATATAGACTAAGAAAAAACAGAATGGCCATGTTAAGTTTGTATCTGTTGATAGCTATAATCGGCTTATGTATTTTGGTGCCTATGTTATCACCTTATTCCATAGAAACAACGGATATGCAAAACCGAGATCAAAGTCCAAGTGCTAAGCATTGGCTTGGTACGGATAAAATCGGACGAGATATGATTGTCAGGTTGTTTTATGGAGGAAGAATTTCCTTATTGCTTGCTATAGCAGTTGTAGTACTTGAATGCTTTATCGGTGTTGTATTAGGAAGTATATCAGGGTTTTATGGTGGTATGGCAGATGTAGTTATAATGCGCTTGGCTGAAATATTTATGTCCTTTCCATATGTTATTTTTTGTATCACAGTAGTTGCAGTATTTGGAAACAGTGTGCCTATTTTAATTTTTGTACTTGCCATTATAAGCTGGCCAAGTATTGCAAGAATTGTAAGAGGTCAAATATTAACATTAAGAGAAATGGAGTATATGGAAGCATGCGAAGCGTTGGGCATAAGTGATATGAGAAGAATATTCAAACATTTATTACCAAACGTTTTGGCTTATGTTATAGTTTATGCGACATTAGGTATGGCAACAGTAATCCTTGCTGAAACAACATTGAGCTTCCTTGGTCTTGGTGTATCACCTCCTACTCCTACTTGGGGTAATATGATACAGGAAGCAAGAAACACTTTAATTATACAACAAAAATGGTGGTACTGGATTCCACCTGGAATATGTATTTTCATATCTGTTATGTGCTTTAACATATTGGGTGACGGCATGCGTGATGCAATTGACCCTAAAATGAAAAGATGAGGTGAGTTTTATGGGCAAAAAATTATTAGAAGTTAAAAACCTGAAAACTTATTTTTATTCTGACAGGGGTGTTGTAAAAGCTGCCGATGATGTAAGTTTTTATGTGGATGAAGGCGAAACCTTAGGAATAGTTGGTGAATCGGGATGCGGGAAAAGCATAACATGCATGTCCATTGCACGATTAGTTGAAACTCCTCCGGGAAAATATAAGGGTGGAGAAATCCTGTTTGACGGTGAGGATATGCTGAAAATTTCTGATGCAAGAATGAGAGAAATCAGAGGTAATGACATTTCGTTTATTTTTCAGGAGCCAATGACTTCCCTTAATCCCATATTTAAAATAGAAAGACAAATCAGTGAACCAATGATGCTTCACCAGGGCATGAGTAAGGATGAAGCATATAAAGAAAGTATAAAAATGCTGGAAACAGTAAAAATACCAAATCCTGAGAGAGTTGTTGATGATTATCCTTTCGCACTTTCAGGTGGTATGCGTCAAAGAGCAATGATCGCAATGGCACTTGCCTGCAAACCAAAACTGTTAATAGCAGATGAGCCGACAACTGCTCTTGATGTTACCATTCAGGCGCAGGTGCTTGACTTAATGAATGAACTTAAGCAAAAGATTAATGCATCTATAATATTTATAACACATGACCTTGGAGTAATTTCAGAAATGAGTGACCGTGTTATGGTTATGTATGCCGGTAAGGTTGTTGAGGTTGCTAAAACATTGGATATATTCAAAAATCCGAGGCATCCGTACACCATAGGTCTTATCGGTTCAAAACCGGACATGGCTACCGAAAGCTCAAGGTTGAATGTAATACCCGGCAATGTACCTGATTTAAGCAATGTTCCCACAGGCTGTCCATTCCATCCAAGATGCGATAAAGCAATGGATGTATGCAAGGAAATATTTCCTGATGAAATATCATTTGAAGGAGAACACAGAATATCATGCTGGCTCTATAGCAATAATGAGGAGGAAATACTATGAGCGAAATTAGTGTAATGAGCGATAGCATCATATCCGTAAGAAATCTTAAAAAGTATTTCCCTATTAAAACTGGATTAATAAAACGACAAACCGGAAGTGTTAAAGCTGTAGATGATATATCTTTTGAAATAAAAAGAGGAAAGGTTCTTGGTATAGTTGGTGAGTCCGGCTGCGGAAAATCAACCTTAGGCAGGACTATGCTCAAGCTGCTAAATCCTACTGACGGCGAAGTTTATTACAACGGTCAAAATATATATAATCTCAACAAAAGAGATATAAATAAGCTACGAACGGAAATGCAAATTATATTTCAGGATCCATACAGTTCGCTAAACCCAAGGCTCCCCGTTTATGAAATAGTAGGAGAAGCAATGCTTCAACACGGGATAGTTAAAAACAAAAAAGAAATGAAGGAAAGAGTAATAGAAATCATAGGCAAGTGCGGATTGTTTACGGAACAGGCAGATCGCTATCCTCATCAGTTCTCAGGCGGGCAAAGGCAACGTATATGTATTGCAAGGTCATTGGCGGTAAACCCTAAGTTTATAGTTTGTGACGAAGCGGTTTCAGCATTGGATGTATCAATTCAATCTCAAATTATTAACTTATTGAAGGATGCACAAGAGGACTTTGACCTTACATATTTGTTTATATCCCACGATTTGTCAGTTGTTAAATTTATAAGTGATGAAGTAGCAGTAATGTACCTTGGACAAATAGTTGAAAAGGGAAAGAAAAAGCATATATTTAACAACCCTTTACATCCATATACTGAAGCTTTATTATCCGCAGTACCTTCATTTGATCCAGAAATTCAGCAAAATAAAAAACGTATTATATTAAAGGGAGATATTCCTTCGCCTGCAAATCCACCCAAAGGATGCAGATTTCACACCAGGTGCTCATATGCAAAGGATGTGTGCAAGGAAGAAATACCTGAATACAAAAAAATTAAAAATGCACATTTTGTAATGTGTCATAAAGTAAATGGAGTATTTTAATGTTATTCGGAAAAAATCGAGTAGAAGAAGATTTAGAAAAAATCAGAAGAGCAAATCTGTCTAATACTGAATTATTAGAGAAAGAAATAAAATCTACAAAAGAAAATGATTTGCAGCTTGAGAAATATGATCTGCTTGCAATTATTTTGGCGATTATGTCGTTAATACTTCCTTACATAATTGCCTTTGTGGGAATAATGGCCGCAGTTGTGTTTTTATTGAGCTGTTTGTATTAGGCAACCAAAAATCAGAAATACGTGAGGATTGACCGGCTGAACGGCAACGAAGCAGGTGGGTTTTTTCATCAACCTAAAAAAATCGGGATATTCTCCCGATTTTTGTTTTTAGCTGCCAGTTATATTCTTGTAACGTTAGCTGCTTGGTCTCCTCTGTTTCCTTGAGTTACATCAAAACTAACTTTTTGACCTTCCTCTAAAGTTTTGAATCCATCTCCTTGGATAGCTGAGAAATGTACAAATACGTCATTTCCATCTTCTTTTGTGATAAATCCAAATCCTTTTTCTGAGTTGAACCATTTAACTGTACCCTGTGCCATGAGTACCTCCTAAAAAAATATTAATTATATTGCATTGTATAAAAAAATTCACACGCTTTTACATATTATATATACAGCAACCACATATAATATCTAAAAACATGTGAAATCCATAAATACTCTGTAATACAAATATAGATTAGCATATAAGTTCACATTTGTCAACCTTTTATACTAAACTTTAATTGCTAATTATTTACAAAAATTATTATAGGTTATATGACGTTGGGGATTTTCCCCAACGTCATGCTGACAATAAAATCAGGATTGCCCGGCTGAACGGTAACGAAGCAGGCTGGCGTTTTCAACAACCTATCTACATTTTTCTTCTCTCTATATATTCATCATACGTCATAGCTCTGTCTATCATACCGTCTTCTGTAAGTTCAATAATTCTATTTGCGATTGTTTGAATAAACTGATGGTCATGTGACGAGAACAACACAATTTCTTTAAAATCAATCAAACCGTTGTTTAATGCGGTGATTGCTTCCAAGTCCAGGTGGTTTGTCGGTTGGTCAAGTATCAAGACATTAGAGCCGGAAAGCATCATTCTTGAAAGCATGCACCTGACTCTTTCTCCTCCGGACAATACATTTGCCGGCTTCAATGCATCATCTCCCGAAAACAGCATACGACCTAAGAACCCCCTCAGAAAGCTTTCTGATTGATCCTCGGAGAACTGTCTCATCCAGTCAACAAGATTTAATTTAACGTCGTCAAAAAATTCCGAGTTATCTTTGGGGAAATATGACTTGGTGATTGTTTGTCCCCACTTAATAGTTCCTGTATCCGGTTCCATTTCACCTGTTAATACTTTAAACAAGGTTGTTTGGGCAAGCTCATTTTCACCTACAAAGCATATTTTATCATCTCTGTTTACTCTGAATGAAATATCCTTTAATACATCAATGCCGTCTATCTTCTTTGATAAACCTTCAACTGTCAATATTTCATTGCCCACTTCCCTGTCCGGAGTAAATTTAACAAATGGATATCTCCTGGATGATGCAGGCATTTCTTCAACTTCTAATTTCTCAAGAAGCTTTCTTCTTGATGTTGCTTGCTTTGATTTAGATTTATTAGCTGAGAATCTTTGAATAAAGTTTTGTAAATCCTTTATCTTATCTTCTCTTTTTCTGTTCTGGTCCCTCATTAACTGCTGCATTAACTGACTTGATTCATACCAGAAGTCATAGTTACCTACATACATTTTAATTTTCTTATAATCTATATCAACTATATGAGTACAAACTGTATTTAAAAAATGTCTGTCGTGGGATACAACAATTACTAATCCTTCAAAATCCAGCAAAAAATCCTCTAACCAATTTATAGAATCAATATCCAGATTGTTTGTCGGCTCGTCAAGCAGAATAATTCCGGGTCTGCCGAACAATGCCTGAGCAAGCATTACCTTAACCTTGTCTCCGCCGTTTAAATCTCGCATATATGAATAATGAAGCTGCGTGCTTACACCTAAGCCCTGAAGTATTTGCGCTACTTCCGTCTCGGCATCCCAGCCGTTCATTTCGGCAAATTCTCCCTCTAATTCAGAAGCTTTTACGCCGTCTTCATCGGTGAAATCTTCCTTTGCATAAAGAGCGTCCTTTTCTTTCATTATTTCATACAATCTTTTATTACCCATTATAACTGTTTCCATAACGGAATAATCGTCATACATAAAATGATCCTGTTTTAAAACGGACATTCTGACATTATTTGGTATAGCTATTTCGCCTGTAGTATAATCAATCTCTCCTGACAATATTTTCAGAAAAGTAGATTTTCCTGCTCCATTTGCTCCGATTACTCCATAGCAGTTTCCCGGAACAAACTTTAAATTAACATCATTAAAAAGCTTACTTCCTCCAAATTGAAGCGATAAATTTGTTACTGTAATCATTTAATCATTCCTTACTATATATAATTATTTTTATCTTTCAAAATTCAAACATTAAACAGAATATCACATATAAATAAATATTGCAAGAAAAAAAGACGGCTTTAACCGTCTCAGACTGCTGAAAAATCCCACCTGCGTCGTTGACGCTACGCCGGTCAATCCTCCCGTATGTTTAATACGCTGCGGTTGCCCGTCTTCCGGCGCCTTGCAGGATGAACTTTTTCAACAGTCTGTATATATTGAATCTATTTTTTGTTTAAAAATGATGGTATTTGAAAATCAAACGGATTTTCCTTTGATTTATCCTTTTCATCCTTAGAAGGTGTCTTAACTTCTTTCAGTATTTTATCGCTATTTTCACCGAATCCGGTTGCAATAACGGTAATTTTTATGGAATCTCCAATAGTTTCGTCAATATTTGCTCCGAAGATTATATTTGCTTCCGGATCGGCAGCTTCTTCTATCAATTTAGCGGCTTCATTTACTTCATGGATACCCATATTAGTTCCGCCGGTAATATTTAACAATACACCCCTTGCTCCGTTTATTGAGGTTTCCAGCATCGGACTTTGAATAGCTTGTTTAACAGCATTCAATGCTCTGTTTTCGCCGGTTGCTTGTCCGATACCCATGTGGGCCAAACCCTGATTAGACATAATGGTTTCAACGTCTGCAAAATCCAGATTCATAATTGCAGGTATTGCAATCAAATCGGAGATGCCCTGAATGCCCTGTCTTAATACATCGTCAGCAAGTGAAAAAGCCTCCAGCATCGTTGTTTTCTTATCCGAAATTTCTAACAGCTTATCATTAGGTATAACTACCAATGTATCTATATTTTCTTTTAATTTTTTCAATCCTAATTCAGCGTTTTTATATCTGCTTTTGCCTTCAAACATAAACGGCTTTGTAACAACGGCAACAGTGAGTATTCCCTGTTGCTTGGCAATGCCTGCTA
Source organism: Sedimentibacter sp. (assembly GCF_032080165.1). GTDB lineage: Bacteria > Bacillota > Clostridia > Tissierellales > Sedimentibacteraceae > Sedimentibacter. The sequence continues at coordinate 98,095 of NZ_DAMASY010000011.1, read as the reverse complement.
TATAAGGTGCCGCACCGGTACCGGTACCGCCTCCCATACCTGCAGTTATAAATACCATGTCGGCTCCTTCAACTAACTCAGCAATATCCTGCTTGTTTTCCTCAGCGGCTTTTTCACCTATTTCAGGTTTAGAGCCGGCACCAAGACCGTTAGTAAGTTTTTCGCCTATTTGGAATTTAATGTCTGCCTTTGATGTGTATAATGCTTGCTTGTCCGTATTTACGCTGATAAAAGTTACGCCTCTTACTCCGGCATCTATCATTCTGTTAACGGCATTATTTCCGCCTCCGCCAACACCGATAACCTTTATATTTGCTAATCTTTCTGATGGTTCCTCAAATTGAAACATATATTGACCTCCTATAAAAAGAGAAATTTCTTCAGTATTTTAAACATTATATCATAACCTTAATAAATTTCATACATATTTTTAATTAGTTTGTCTGTTTTTTTTCAATAGTGCTTTGTCCGTAACCCAGCCGACTTGTAAGGAAACATTTTAATTATTTATGCTTTTCAAGCATAATATTAATAATGTTTTTTAAATTTTTATAAATATTGTTTCCGAATGCGAAAACAGCCGCCAAATATATAGGAAGTCCCAATTGTTCTCCCACATATCCCAATAGCAGTCCAAAAAATAAATCACCCGCCAAATAGGCAATACTCTTAATTAATGTAAGCTCACCCTTAATATTATCATTTAACATATTAAAAATTACATTAATAATAGCTAATATACCCAGTGAAATATAAACTGCATATTCGGGACTGTAAATCAAATTTAAATTCATTCCCGCAACAATACCAAGAACTACTCCAGCTATAACATAAATCATACCCCAACCCTTTACCTTTCTGCACTTGCTGCAAAATTTATCCGATAATTATCTCCGTGAAATTTAGGAACCGTTACATAAGTCATTCTTGTAACAACCTCCATTCCATACTTGTTTTTTAATTCATAAGCATATGTTCCTTCTTCATTAACGGCATCATATAAAGCTTCCATATCACCAATCGCACTTATTAAGAACGGAGCGGAAACTTTATCTCCGTTTATTCCCAACAGAGGTCCTGCACAAACTACTTCAGATACATTGATAATCCTTTTGTTATTAACCGCTATAGCTTCAGCTCCGGCTGCCTTTAGATCATTAAGCAATACGGTTATATCAACATCATGAATAATTCTTTTCATTATATCAATACTTTCATCCTCTATCAAGCTGTCCGAAACCGTTAAATATATCCCGGGGCCTCTTACATCGGTAAATCCGCTGTATAGCTTAAGTTTTTCTATTTCAGAGTTTATACTGATTATATCGGCTAAATATTGATTATTTTCATAGTCGTTAATATGTTTTTTTTGCTCTGCGGTTTCTTTTTTTATATTTTCAACAACTGCCTTCATATCTTCAATAGTTTTTTCATATTTATTTATATTTTTTATAACATATATTGTGTTTTCATCTATTTTTAAATCCACACCGTTTACTACTACGCAAGATGCGACTAAAACAAGAAGAAACAGCAAAATGTTTTGCGCTTTAAGTTTTATAACAATCTCCTCCGTTTCCTCAATAAGAGCTTTGTCTGTCATTCAAGGTTCTATGGCACCCACTCAATCTACGATTTCGTCAACAGGTCAGTTTCCTACAGACCCGTCTCATCCTCAACATATACAGGAACAGCGTATTTAAACTCTATTTCACCATCATATCGATTAATAAAAATTTCAGGAGAACTTTCAATTTCAACTGTATAACCAATATTTCCAAGCTGTGAAACAATACCTCCCACAAAATTCAATGATGCTTCAATGGTTCTTGAAAATCCTATTGCCTTTATTTCTAACGGCAATACCATCGCAACTCCGTTAATGTTAATGTGATCTAACACAGGTACAATTTCAGTATAGTTAGTATACCTTTGACCATTAATTGAAATTGCTTCTACACCTGCATTGTTTAAATAGCTTATCAATGCAAGTATATACTGATGGCTGTAAGCTAAGCTGACAGAGTTTGGCTCGGCATCTATAGTAATAATTGTTCCGGGACCTTTAACATCATAGAAACCGGATAAAATCTTTTGTTTTTTGAGCTCTTCATTTAACCTTTCAAGCTCCTCTTCTTTTTGCATGTATGCTTCTTCATTTTTCTTTGAGCTTTCTTTCAGCTGATCCAATTCTTCTCTTAATTTGTTTTTCTCAAGAGTCAGCTCCGCAAACTCATTGTTCAAATCAGATGCTTTATTATGAGGAGTTTCATTTCCTAATACGTTATTTGTTGTACGAATTTGAGTCATTAATACAATACCCAAAATGACACTTATTATAAACAACATAATTTTCTGCCAAAGTTTATTCATTATATTCCTCCATATTAAAGTCCTCTACATATACGGGACTATCCCCCTTGGTAAAATCGATTAATCCATTGAAAACCGGTAAATTGTTATTTAATCTTTCATTAATTATTTTCATGGCAAATACAGATTGATACTTAACATCTTCGCTAAGCATCATTTTAATAAATGTACCATACTTGGTCTTCAATAAAACACTGTTGTTTTTGTTAACCCAAAAAGTTGTTACCGTTTCAGAATCAAATTCACTTTCTATGTAATCAATTGCCTCAAAAATGCTTTTAACATTGTCTATACCTGCGAATTTAATTTCTTCTCCTACATTGTATAATACATCAGTTAAACTTTCAATAGTTTTTAGTTCATTATTTATTGTATCCGTTTTTAATACAATTCCGTTTTTATCTGTCACAACATAATTATTATTGTAATATATCTGGTATTTTTCCTGTCTCTCAGTTATATGAATGTAAATTTTATTCGGAAGCTCGTACACAACCCTTGCTTGCTCAACATATACATGTTGCTGAAGCTTTTCTTTCACATCATTTCTGTTAACACTGAATATTTTCTCGCCTGTTTCTATTTCTGAGTTATCTAATATAAACTGATTGTCATAGATAAAATTGCCATCAATTTTTACTTCTGCTACATTAAAGTAATCTGTTTCGTAATAAACATAATAAATACAGAAAACAACAATTACAGCAGCCGTTATAAAAGCTGCTGTACTGACGAATAGCTTTCTAAACTTTCTTTTTTTCTTCTTCCGCTTTTTTGTTGTTTTTTCTTTTGCCATTGTTGTACCTTTTTATTCTAATACTATTAGTTATGGTAATAGTTAGTATATTGCGCAGTCTCATTCACCAATTTATTTGCTCCTTACGTCGCATAAATTGAGTAAATCATAATCTTGCGAATGACCTACCAACCATTTCTCAGAAAAAAGACTCTGAGAAATGGGGTTAGGGCATCTTAAACCTCTGTTATTATTACACCTAAATTCTGTAGTTTTGTAACAAATTTCTCGTATCCTCTGTTTATATGATAAATATTGTTTATTTTAGTGGTCCCTTCAGCTCCTAAAGCTGCAATAACCAACGCCGCTCCGCCTCTTAAATCCTTAGAATCCACTTCTGCACCTGTCAATCTTTCTACACCTTCCACTACGGCAACTCTTCCTATTGTAGTTATATTTGCTCCCATTTTCTGAAGCTCGGGTACATGTTTAAATCTACTGTCAAAAACAGTTTCTTCAATAATTGTTATGCCGTTTGCAGTCGCCATTGAGGCCATGAACTGAGCTTGCATATCCGTTGGAAATCCAGGATATGGTTGGGTAGTTACCTTTTCTATAGCATTTAACCTGCCACTGTTCTTTATAACAATTGTTCCGTTTATTTCTCTTATTTCACAGCCAGCATCTTCATAAATTGAGGTTATTGACTTAAAATGAGATTTTTCAATGTTTCTTATGTAAATTTTGCTCTTCATCGATGCAGCTGCACTCAAATAAGTTCCTGCCTCAATACGGTCGGATATAATCTTATATTCAACAGTTTCTGTACTTTCAATATTTTTTCCTTCAATAGTAATAACACCAGTACCTGCACCGCTTATTTCATAGCCGCAGATATTCAAAAAATTCTGTAAATCGACAATTTCAGGTTCTCTTGCCGGATTATAAATCGTAGTTTTTCCAGGAACACCTACTGCATACAGCATTATATTTTCTGTAGCGCCGACGCTTGGGTAATCAAGCGAAATTTCGATTCCTTCCGGCTTCTTGACAGTTCCTATCAACAAACCGTTTTTTTCAATTATTTCAACACCTAATTTTCTTAATCCCTTTAAGTGTAAATCGATTGGTCTAAGCCCTATTTCACATCCACCGGGATAAGCAATCTCAACATTGCCTGTCCTTTGAAGCACAGCACCCATTAAAATTATAGATGACCTTATTTTCCTTACAAGTTTCTCAGGAACCTTGCAGGTATTAAGGTCTCTCGTATCAATCAACGCGACTCCGCTGTCGAACTGAATTTTACATCCCATGGTGCGCAGTATATCAAACATATCTTTCACATCTTCTATATCAGGTATATTCTCAAGAATATATTCTCTTGGGCATATAACTGTGCTTGCTATTATAGGAAGTGCAGCATTTTTAGATCCGCCGATATCAACTATGCCTTCTAAGCCGTTACTTCCCTGAATAATAAAACTTCCCATCTTTATCCCTCCGCAACAAGTTAATTACATATTATATGTTATGCAAAGTTTAACTACTTGTTACTTCCGGATTTACCGTCCACCAAATTTACCATTGATTCATAAATTTTATTTTCCACATCTGCATTTCCCATTCTTTTAGAATTTAAAGCCATAGTTTTTAATAAATTTTTATTCTTAATAATATCTTCTATAGCTGTGATAAGCTGCTTACCTGACAAATCCTTCTCTAAAATTACCTTTGCGGCACCTTCCTTTTCCAATGCTCTTGCATTGTATTCCTGATGATTTTCCGCAGTGTATGTCTTAGGTATAAGTATGGATGGTACTCCCAATAATGTTATTTCAGCTATTGTTATTGCTCCTGCACTGCCGATAACTATATCGGACCCGGATAAAGCAGTAGCAGCATCATACATATAGTCTTTAATTTCAATATTTTTGTCTAATAATATCTTTTCTTCTTTAATTTTATCCATAAATCCATCATGTAGTTTTTTGCCTGTAACATGAATTATCCGGATGCTCTTTTGTCCGTTGTATTTTTTTATAACATCAACAATTGCTTCATTTAAGCTTATCTGACCGCCGCTTCCCCCGAATGAATATATTAATATATCGTCCTGTCTTAAATTTAACCTTGCTCTTGATTTTTTTCTGTCAGCATTCAATATATCTTTTCTGACCGGATTACCAACTAAAATAAGCTTTCCTTTTACTTGTTCGGGAAAGTATTTTTCAGCTTCATTAAAGCTTATTGCTACAACATCTGCTACCTTTGCCAGCATTCTGTTTGTAATACCGGGAAAAACATTTTGTTCATGAATCATAGTAGGTACCTTTTTCAGACTTGCTGCCAATACCACGGGACCACATACGTATCCGCCTGTGCCCACAACTATGTCCGGTTTAAAATCATTAATAATTTTCGTTGCCTCTATAACTCCCTTAACAGAAGCGAAAAGAGTTTTTACATTTTCTATGCTTATTTTCCTTCGCAGGAATTTTGCGGTAACATATTTAAATTCTAACCCTTCCTTAGGAATCAGCTCACTTTCAAGACCTGTCTTTGTTCCCACATACAAAATTTCATTATATGGATCTTGTTGTCTGACTTTTTGCGCTATTGCCAATGCAGGATTGATGTGCCCTCCGGTTCCCCCGCCTGTAATAAGTACTCTCATATTCAGCTCCTGTATGTATTCGAATATTTCGATATATTCAATAAAATGCCCATTGATAACAATAAAAACATCAAAGAAGAACCTCCTGCACTTATGAAAGGCAACGCCCTTCCTGTTGGTGGCATTGATGAGGTTGCAACCGCAACATGTATTAAAAATTGAAGCAATACCAAGGTTGTTATACCAAGAGCCACCTGACTTCCAAAAAAATCATCCGTATTCATAGAAATTCTTAAACCTCTCCATGCAAAAATAACAAAGCCTAAAATTACAAATACGCAGCCAATAAATCCAAGCTCTTCACCGATTATTGAAAATATAAAGTCATTGTATGCTTCAGGTAAATGAAAAAATTTTTGTCTGCTTTTCCCTATACCCATTCCAAACAATCCGCCTGTTCCTAAAGCATAAAGGGATTGAATTATCTGATATCCTTCATTCAGCGGGTATTTAAACGGATCGAAAAATACAATAATCCTTGTTATTCTGTAGGTTTCCATGGAAATCAAAACTACGACACCTGCAACTGCAAGCAAGAATAATACAAATAAATGAGTCATTTTTGCTCCCGCACAAAAGAACATTACCATCAATGTTCCACCTAATATAACGGCTGTGCTTAAGTCATCCTGTATTGCAATCAGTAAACAAAAAAAACCGATTAATATCATTGAAGGAAAAAATCCTTTTGTTAGAGAACTGATATTTTTTCTGTTCTTATCAAAATAATGGGCCATGTATAAAACTCCGCCTATTTTTATTATTTCTGATGGCTGGAGCGATATACCGCCAATGATAATCCATCTTTGAGCACCGTTGGAGGCAATACCTATGACTATCGTAAGCAATGCAAAACCTATACATGTTATCAATATAACCTTGTTGAACTTTGAATAAATTTTATAAGGTATATTAGCTATAAAAATCATTCCAACAAAGCCAGCAACCGCTGCAATTACCTGTTTTTTTAGAAAGTAAAAAGGGTCCTTGTCAAATTTATAGTACCCGTCTGGAAAACTTGAACTATAAACCATCAAAAAACCAAAGAGTACCAATACTACCACAACAAATACCAATACCCAGTCGATAGAAGTTTTTCTACTTTGCTTTTGTACTGTTCCCTCCATAATATTTTACCCTCTCCTTAAAGTCTCTTCCTCTAACTTCATAATTAGGATACATACCCCAGCTTGCGCATGCGGGAGACAGTACGACATTATCCCCCTTTACACTTAATTCAAAACACTTTTTAACTGCTTCATCCATATTTTCCACTCTGTATATATCTGTAAAACCGTAGCTTCTTGCACAAGCTTCAATTTTGTCTGCCGTCTGTCCCAACAAAATTAAGCTCTTTACCTTATTGTCAAAGTTTTTAATAAACTCATCATAAGAAGAATTTTTGTCATACCCGCCTGCTATTAATATTATAGGTTTTTCTATTCCTTGAATTGCTTTTATTGATGCATCGGTATTTGTTCCCTTGGAATCATTATAAAATTTTACGCCGTTATATTCTCCGCAAAATTCTAATCTATGCTCCACTCCTTTAAAATTCTTCAGTACATTTGCTATAGTTTGCGTATTTATACCTAAGCTTAGAGCGGCGCCTGCCGCACACATTGCATTTTCTAAGTTATGCTTTCCGGGTATAAATATATCATTTATATTTATAATAAATTCAGTTTTCTCATCTCTGCTATACATGATTTTCTCGTCCTGCACATATATTCCTTCATCTAATACGCGTTCAGAACTGAAAAATATTTTTTTAGCTTTAATTTTATCAGTAAAACTCATTATTATTTCATCTTCGTAATTTAATATTGCATAATCATTTTCATCTTGATTTACTACGTTTCTGAATTTTGCATCAATATAGTTTTCATAGGTGTGGTGAAAGTCCATATGATCAGGAGTTATGTTTGTTATAACCGCTATGTGAGGTTTATAGCAAAAAGTTCCTGCAAGCTGAAAGCTGCTGACCTCCGCCACAAGCACATCATCCTCATTGGAATTAACGGCATCATAAAACATTCCGGAACCAATATTACCTGTAATCTTATGATTTTTTTTGCTTTCCTTTATTATTTCACCGATTAGAGTTGTAGTGGTTGTCTTTCCGTTTGTTCCGGTTATGGAAACAATAGTTGCATCCGTAATCTTGTATGAAGCTTCAATATCACTTATTACTCTTATATGTTTTTCTGTAAGCATCTTGATAATGGGTACTTCATATTTTATTCCCGGACTTTTAATCGCTAAATCAATTATATCGAAATCTATTTTGTCTATTTCATTATTGCCAAAAAAATATGATGCTTCTATTTCTTTTAATTCCTGTAATTTCTCATCGCATTTTTCTTTTGGAGATTCATCATATACAAATATACGTGCTCCTAATTTATTTAACCCTCTAATACATGCTATGCCGGAAACACCAAGTCCGACAACAAGTATATTTTTATCTTTCATTTAAGTACCTCTCAAATCCATCTTAAAAAAGCCCATTAATATTGTATGTTATCTATACTGAATAAATGCCTATAAATGCAAGTATGACTGTTGCAATCCAAAAAACTGCTACTACCTTTGTTTCCTTCCAGCCGCACATTTCAAAATGATGGTGCAGCGGAGCCATTTTAAAAACTCTTTTTTTAGTTCTTTTATAGTATAAAACCTGTATAATTACAGAAAGTGCTTCTGCAAAATAAATACCGCCGATTATAGGAATTAATAAAATCATGTTTGACATAACCGCTACGGCAGATACGGCACCTCCTAATGCCAATGAACCCGTATCACCCATAAAAACCTTGGCAGGATTTGCATTATGCTTTAAAAATCCGAGGCATGCCCCTGAAATTCCCGCAGAGAAACCAGCTATGCCGCTAAATATAGGATTTATATCCTTCATGCTGTTTGCTATCAAGCTGAAGGCAGCCATAACTATCAACGTAACTCCTGTGTTCAGCCCATCTAATCCATCTGTCAGATTCACTGCATTTACAATTCCTAAAACTACAAATAAAACAAAAGGTATATATATAATTCCCAAATCTATGTATGCATTAATAAATGGAATTATTAATTTTGTACCGTATACACTGTATCTTGAACCGTATAATGCAAGTAGAAAAGCAAATATGAACTGTCCGATGATTTTTTGATACGCCCTTAAGCCTAAATTACGTTTACGATTAACTTTTAAATAATCATCTAAAAATCCTATGAAACCAAAAGCAACCGTAAAAAACAATCCGGTCCAAGCTTCCTGTGTATAATAGCCACTGGTAAACAATGAAATTATAACTGCTAAAATTATAATAATTCCGCCCATTGTGGGAGTTCCCGCTTTTGTAAAATGGGTCTTAGGCCCCTCCTCCCTGATGCTTTGTCCTACTTTCAATCTCTTTAAAACCGGAATTACAACCGGTCCAAGGAAAATAGCTATGAGAAAAGATACGATTATTACTCTTAATATTTGTCCGTTTGCTTGCATATTAAACTCCTTATTCCGTTAATCCCCTTTTTCTCTCAACATCCTTAATGGCGTTCTTGGCAATAGTACCCTCGTCATATGGAACTTTTTCTACTCCCATATCTTGATATGGTTCTGTTGATTTTCCCGCAAATAATATTACATCCTTGCTCTTTGAGTTGTCAATAGCATAATAGATTGCCTTATCTCTTTCGATGATAATTTCATATTTACCATTGTATTTTTTTACACCTTCAGCTATTTCAAGACATATATCATATGGGTCTTCAAATCTTGGATTGTCGGATGTAAGTATGCTTAAATCACAATATTGACCTGCAATTTCACCCATAGGAGCACGTCTTGACGAATCTCTTTCACCTCCGGCACCAAACATAACTATTTTTCTGCCTTCCGCAAATTCATCTATAGTTTCCATAACCTTTTGCAAACCGTCGGGAGTATGTGCAAAATCTAATATAACAATACAATCAAGTTTATTTTCAAGTATTTCAAATCTGCCTGTCACGCCTTTAATTTTACCAAGGGCTTCAATTATATCATCAATATTTATTCCCAGTGAATAGGCAGCTCCCAAAGATCCGAGAGAATTTAAAACACTGAATTTACCCGGTGTATTTACATGAACCTTTTTAACACTGCCGTCTATTTCTAAATCAAAATCGGTTCCTCTCATCGTAGTAACTAAATTGCTTGCCTTTATGTCAGCATCATTTTCAATACCTATTGAAATTGCCTTAACTCCTTCTTCCTTAAGTTCCTTATATAATCTTTCTCCATACGAATCATCAATATTGATAATGTTGTTTACTTTAGCGATATGAAATAATTTTTTCTTTGCCTGATAATAATTTTCCATAGTATTATGAAAATCCAGATGATCTCTTGTTAAATTTGTAAAAATACCCACATCAACAGATATATTGTCAACTCTGTTTAGTTCTAATGCATGTGAAGAAACCTCCATAAAGCAAATCATTATATCCTTTTCCGCCATTTTGGCAAAATATTTCTGCAAATCGGCAGCTTCGGGAGTGGTATTATCGACCTTAATTTTTTCTCCCTCTATTAAAACGCCCATGGTGCCTATAATCCCGGACTTTTCGCCTAAATAATCATATATTCCCTTAAGCAGATATGTAGTACTTGTTTTTCCGTTGGTTCCGGTTACTCCAACTAAGTTCATGCTTTCAGAAGGACGTCCGTATATTATATTTGCTGCAGGTGCCATGGATTGTCTCGGGTTTTCTACAACTATAAAATTGCCCTTATCTTTAACATTTTCAGGGATGTGGTCGCATAAAACGGCCGATGCTCCGTTAGCGATAGCATTTTCGATAAAATTGTGGCCATCGTTGGTATAACCTTTGATTGCGACGAAAATATCACCGTCTTTCACCTTTTTTGAATCATTAGTAATACCTTTAATTTCGATATTTTTATTACCGAAGTAGCTATTATGATTTAATTCTTTCAGTATGTTAACAATATCCATTTTAATGCTCCCCTTAATTAATTGTATGTATTATGTGCAATTTTATCATATTTAAAATTCATTTACAATAAAATTGATGCCCTAACCCTGCAATATCCATCTTATTCTTAGTGAGATTCCTCGCTTTGTTGAATCAGTTTGTAAAAAGGAACGCAATTTGCGTTCCAAAGCTTAAGTATTATTGTCATAATTTATTTAATTTAAAATCAAAGTAACCAACGAATGTTTTGCAACCCTCTCTCCCGCTTTAGGGAATTGCTGCTTGACAATTCTGTCTTCTTCAACCTCAATTGTTATATTACTTTCTAAACCCGACTTTATTAATCTATCCGTTGCTTCAGCAATTGTAAGTCCCAGCAATGCAGGAACCTCAACCATTTGCTGCTCAACGTGACCAAGCTCTTCCTCTGTATAAACCGGCTCTACATCGTAATATTTCATAATATTTTCTAACAGATCGGCTGCCACAGGTCCCGCAACAATACTTCCGTAATAACCGATACTTCTGTCCGGTTCATCAACCATTACAAGAACAACCGCCCTTGGATTATCAACCGGCGCAGTTCCTATAAAAGATGATATGAATTTGCCGTCGATGTATCTTCCATCTATGACCTTTTGAGCTGTACCTGATTTACCGCCTATTCTGTATCCCGGTCTGTATGCCTGTTTGGTTCCGGCTTCGGCAGAATCCTTCATTATAGAAAGCATCATCTTGCTTGTTTCCTCGGAAATAACTTTTCTTCTTATTTCCGGTTCAAAGTTCTCAACAACATTTCCGTCATCATCTATTAATTGCTTTACAATTCGAGGTTCCATCAAATTTCCGCCGTTAGCTATGGCAGAAACCGCCGTAATCAATTGTATCGGAGAAACCGCAACACCCTGACCAAATGCCTGTGTTACAACATCAACATCCTTCATGTTTATGGGCTCTTTTAAAAGCCCCATTGCTTCTCCATTCAGCATAATTCCCGATTGCTCCTCTAAACCGAAAGCTTTTAAATATTTATAAAATGCTTCCTTACCTATATCAAGACCTATTTCAGCAAGTGCGTCATTGCATGAATTCTGAATCGCTTCAGATAATGTTTGCTGTCCGTGCGGTCTGTAATATCTCCAGCACTTTATGTTGTTACTTGTAATTTGTCTTACATATCCATCGCAGAAATATGTTGAATCCAAGCTTGCCGCATTTTCTTCAAGAGCAATGGCTGTTGTCAATAATTTAAATGTGGAACCGGGTTCATATATATCATTAACAGCAGGGTTTCTCCACATGTCGAACCATGACTTTTCTAATTCCTCTTTCTGTAATGTTTCCCACAATGCCTTAATTTCTTCATCTATGGGTATCTTAGGGTCATTTGGATCATAATCAGGCTTTGACGCCATAGCAAGTACATCGCCGTTATTTGGATCCATAACTATAATCGTAGCTCTTAAAGCATTATAATCATTTAAAACTTTTAGTGCTGCTGACTCTGCATAATGCTGTATAACCTCATCAATCGTTAAAACAACGCCCAAACCGTTTGTAGGTTCATAATAGGCATTGTAGCCAAAAGGAAGCTCTCTTCCGAGGGCATCGGTGTTTATAACGGTCCTTCCCGGTATTCCTGTTAAATATTCATTATATGTAGCTTCAACTCCGTAGAGCCCATCCTGATCTATATTTGTAAAGCCAAGTACATAAGGTGCGAAATTTCCATATGGATAGACACGTTTGTTATCTTCAATAACACTTATGCCGCTTAGCTCCTGCTCCCGTATTTTTTGTGCCTGCTCTTCCGTTATCCATCTTTTTATAGCCACATATGAATAATCGGAAGTAATTCTGCTTAACACTTCTTCATAATCCATTTCTAAAATTTCAGCTAAAATTTTAGCAGTTTCCTCCGGTGTTCTTGTATTAACGGGAATGGATTCACCTGCTGTATTTTTACTGATTGATTTGTTTAGTTTTTTTAGCAGCCCGGTAAGTAATCCGCCATTCGCTTCTTCGTCGGGTGTATCCTCATTAGCTGATAAATTACCTTTTTTAACGTCGGCAGGAATACATACTACCGTACTTGAATTAACGCTTACCGATAGCTTTTTGCCTTTAGCGTCATAAATTGTCCCTCTTTTGGCACTTATGGTAATATCCCGGGACCAATTTTCCATGGCTTGCTTTTTATATTCTTCACCGTCAATTATTTGTATGAATCCTAATTTAACTATCAATGCAATTGTAACTAAAAAAAAGAAAAGCAAAAATACCAACATTCTTTTTTTATTTTGAAGGTTAGTAGTGCTTTTAATACGCCTTTTCATTGCTGCACCCCCTATTGAATGAAACTTACCACCTTATCAACTATACCTAATAGTATATTTTGACCTTTTTCTTTTGCTTTAACAGTTTCATCCTCAGTTGTTTCAGGGCTTCCATATTTAAAATCAACAAATACCGTCTGTTTTCTTGTAGGATAATTCATGCCTAAATATGTTTTAGCCAATTCTTCTATACTATTTGTGTTTTTGATACTCTCAAGAGCTATGTCGTAAGCGGCTATGTCATTATTAAGATTTGCTATGTCTTTATTCAATGTATTCAGTTCCATCTGTTTGTCTGTTATTATGGCATAATTATACACTATTATAATTCCAAGAACAAAGGTTATAGCGATCATGGCTGTATTTTTTATACTTTCTATAACATTATTATTTTTCTTATTTCTTTTTATTCGTTTTTTATTGGGAGAATTTAACTCTTGTCCATAATCAATATCAATGACTTCTTTTCTTAAAGCTGACATTTATTACACCCTCTCTCCTATTCTTAGCTTTGCACTGTGTGCTCTGTGATTTTCGTTTATTTCGTCATCCGATGGAACGATTGGCTTTTTGGTTATTATTTTTAATTTTCTTCTGTGGTCGCATATACATTTAGGAAATTCCGGCGGACATATACAGTCCTTGTTCAAATCTGCAAATGTATTTTTTACTATTCTGTCCTCTAAGGAATGAAATGTAATAACGCAAATTCTTCCGCCTTTTTTCAAATTTTCTATCGTCTCTCTAAAAGTGTTTTCAAGTATTTCAAGTTCTCTGTTAACTTCTATTCTTATTGCTTGAAACGTTCTTTTTGCAGGATGTGAACCTTCCTGTCTGACTTGCTTTGGTATTGCTTTTTTAATGATGCTTACAAGCTGACCCGTAGTTTCTATAAATTCATTTTCTCTTTCCTGTACGATGAATTTTGCTATCCTTGATGCCCACTTTTCTTCACCGTATTCCCAAATTATCCGGGATAATTCATTTTCCTCATATCCGTTAACTATATGTCTTGCGGTAATTGTACCGCTCTTATCCATCCTCATATCAAGAGGCATATCACGATTGTAGCTGAATCCTCTTTCCGGTATATCTAACTGAAAAGACGAAACGCCTAAATCAAATATTATACCGTCAATCTTATCTATATGTAATTCTTTCAAAACTTCATTTATATTGCTGAAATTATTTTTAACAGCTATGAAATTGTCATAATCCTTTAATCTTTCCGTTGCCTTTTCAATGGCATAATCATCCTGGTCAATACCGATAACCTTACCTTTAGTTACATATTTAAGTATTTCGAAGGTATGACCTCCGCCTCCCAAGGTTGCATCAACATAAATCCCGTCTGTCTTTATATTAAGCCCTTGGATAGCTTCATTCAATAAAACCGAAGTGTGTCTGTAATCCATCTGGCTCCTCCCCTATAGTCCTATCCCCAAATCTGACATTTTTTCTGCTATGCTGTCAAAATCATATTCATCGTTGTTAGAATAATTATCCCAGCTGTCCTTGTTCCAAATTTCAATTCTGTCTATAACCCCTATTACAACAGCTTCTGAATTTAATTCACTGAACTCTCTCAGAGATGGCGGTACTAATATTCTTCCCTGTTTATCGAAAGAGCATTCACTGAATCCCGAAACAAATCTTCGCAAGAAAAATCTTTCTTCTTTATTAAAGGTGGATAAATTTTTAAGCTTACCGACAAATTCTGTCCATGTTTCAATAGGATAAATGAACAAGCACTTATCCAAGCCCTTACCGATATAAAATGTTTCTCCAAGCTCATTTCTAAATTTGGAAGGAATTATAACCCTTCCTTTCTCATCAAATGAATGTACATATTCACCAGTAAACATTTTCTACCACCTACTGGGCATATTATACCACATTGTGGGATAAAAATGCCACCATTATTTTTGAAAAAGGCAAAAATATTTTTTTATGTCATCCCGAACGCAGTGAAGGATCTCATCTTTACATGAAAAATAAAAAAAGGACGCACATTTTAACGAGTCACCAGTTAACGGCAAGCAATGTGACTGTGTCCACAGTCACGAAGTAATTTTTATATCTCATAAACAAGCTGGTAGATTTATTATGTATTTTCTGGTATAATTTTCATAATAGCGTTTTTGATAGTTGCAAAGTTCTGATATTTAATTTAACGCAAAGTTGAATTTACAGTTGCAAATATAATAATCTTTCACTTTCTCAGGAGAAAACTAAAATGTATGATGTAATAATAATTGGAGCGGGCCCGACGGGCTGTGTTGCCGCACGGGAATTGGCCTGCAACGGGTATAAAGTATTATTGGTTGAAAAACTCAAGATGCCAAGGAATAAATCTTGTTCCGGTATCCTGATAAAAAAGTCAATGAATATGGTTCGGCAATACTTTGGCGAAGATGTACCGGAGTTCACCATGTGTACGCCAACGAATAACCGTGGTATGATCTTTACTAATGATAAAGGTCAGGAATATCGATATGAACAGGAAGGATTAAATATATGGCGCAATTCCTTTGACTATTGGCTGTCTACAAAAGCTGTCGAAGCCGGTGCCGAGCTACGTGATGGAACCGCCGCTCTGTCATGTGAGGAGCGAGAGGATTGTGTTCTGGTAAATCTCAAGGGAACTTCCGTTTATTCCGAAAAGGCGAAAATAGTCGTTGCCTGCGATGGCGTTGTTGGTTCTATCAGACGAAAGTTTCCCCATACACCACAAAGCTATATAACGACTTACCAAACCTTCAATATAGGCTCCATAGATTTGGATTATCATTATTTTTATGCCTATTTGCAACCATATCTTTCGGAATATGATGCGTGGTTTAATGTGAAAGACAATTATCTCATTTTCGGTGTATCAGTTAAGGATACAAGGAACCTTGAATATTATTATTCTGAATTTATTGCCTATATGGAAAAGCATCACAACGCGAAAATTAAAAAACGGGAAAAGGCTGAAAAATGGCTTATGCCTCACATCATGCCCGGATGTCCTATAGCATACGGAAATGGGAAGGTATTGTTTGCAGGCGAAACGGCTGGTTTTCTTAACCCTATGGGCGAGGGCATTTCGGCAGGAATGGAAAGCGGGTACGCGGCTGCAAAAGCAATTGAGAAAATAGATTTGAACAGTAAATTAGACTTAAAAACACTGTACTCATTTTATCAGGACAATACTTCTGCATTAAGAGTTTATATGCAGCGACAATGGAGTTTTGTTGCAGGTATGGCAAGCACATTCAACTACATGAAACTATAAAATCGCAGGGAGCCGCAGCAATCACGCCAGCTCCCCGTTGTTTTTAAAGCTCCAGCACCGTCGCTAAAACTCTCAGAATGACAGTGCCTGTCATCCTGAGTATCAGCAAAGAATCTTCATTGTTGTTTTTTCTTTTTTACTACATACCACAGAGCAACACCTGATAATATCATGGCTAAGCTTATCAGCTGTGCTACACGCATATTTAAAAACATTAAACTGTCAGTTCTCAATCCCTCTATGAAAAATCTGCCTGTCGAATATAAAATCAGGTAAAGTGCAAGAACCTGACCGTGTGTGGTTTTCTTTTTTCTTGCAAACCATGTGAGAAAAATAAATACCGCAAGGTTTATTATAGATTCATATAAAAATGTGGGATGTACTTTTTGACCATTCACCACTATTCCCCACGGCAAATCAGTTGGTCCGCCGTGAGCTTCCTGATTAACAAAGTTTCCCCATCTGCCTATTGCCTGACCAAGTGCAACACTTGGTATTAATATATCAAGAAGCTGAAGCACATTAATTTTTCTTTTCCTGCAAAACAATATGCCGGTTATTATACCTGCAATAAGCGCGCCGTGTATTGCAAGTCCACCGTTTCTTATGTTGATGATTTCAGAAAGATTCGTACTGTAATAATCCCAGGTAAATATCACATAGTATGCTCTTGCACCAACTATAGCAACAGGAATTGCAATTAATAAAAAATCAAGTACATTGTCTTCCTTGAAGCCGGTTCTTTTTGCTTCTTTTAACGCAAAGAAAACTCCCAAAAGAACTCCCAGTGAAATTAAAACACCGTACCACATTATTTCTATTCCAAATATTCTAAAAGCGACAGGATCCATAAATACCTCCTATATGTAAAGTTAAAAGCTTATCTAATTGTAAATATATATCCTTAATATAACATTAACAATTATATAGACATATCACTTTTAAGTCAAACAAAAGATGATTATGATAGTTTCATCCGTCACAATAAATAAACACTATATTTAACTATTATTATATATCGATATTCATAGCCTTTTTAACATTTTCAACAGTTTTATTACCAATTATATTTGCTGTTTGGCTGCCATCAAGTATAATATCACGCACTTCTTTAATGTTTTCTTCATAATAAGCACGTTTTTCTCTAAATGGCTCAAGGATTAAATTTATCTTTTTTGATAAAATATTTTTGCAGGCTACGCAACCAATATTAGCAGCTTTGCACATTTCGCAAATATTATCATAATCTTCACGATTGAATGCTTTATGATATTTACTTACCGTACATATATCCGGATTGCCCTTATCTTTTACGCTTATCCTATTCTTATCAGTTACTGCTGATTTTACCTTCTTATTTACATCTTCAGCATTATCCGACAGATAAATTGCATTACCAAGACTTTTACCCATCTTAGAGTTTCCATCCAGACCAATAAGCCGAGGCATATCACTGATTAAAGCTTCCGGCTCATTAATGATAATCCTGCCATTACCATATAAATCATTAAATCTTCTCACAATTTTTCTTCCTAATTCTATGTGGGGAATCTGGTCTTCTCCAACCGGAACTAAATCAGCGTTGCAAAAGGTAATATCTGCTGTTTGACTGACGGGATACCCTAAAAAACCGTAACTTAAATCATCATACCCGTATTGCTTCGCTTCCGTTTTTATAGTTGGATTATGACGTAATGAATTTACCGAAACCATCATTGAATAAAATACAGTTAACTCTGCAATTGCGCTTATCTTAGATTGCAAAAAAATAGTTGACTTGTTTGGGTCTAATCCAACTGATAGATTGTCAATTGCAACATCATATATACCTTCATTAATTAACTCAGGCTGTTCAAAATGAGTTGTCAGCGCTTGTATATCCGCTAATATAATAAAGGTGTCATATTCATCTTGTAATTTTACTCTGTTTTGAAGACTTCCTACATAATGTCCCAAATGTAATTTTCCGGTTGTTCTGTCACCCGTTAAAATTCTTTTCATTTTTATACCTCCATATACACAAAAAACTTCTGCCCCAAAGGGACAGAAGTCTATAATTCTGTTTTGCCACCCAAATAGCAAGTTTCACATACTAACATATGCTTCCTTCATAACGGTTAGGATTTCCGTCAACGACTACTCACACAGTTTTCGGGTTGACCTCATGAGTCCATTCAACATAGATTGAAATGCTATATTCTCACCTTCAATAGCTCTCTGAAATTCAATTTCATATGTTTACTACTCTCATTCAACAGTTTAATTTTATTTTTATTATATAATATGTTACAAGAAATTATTTGTCAAGTCAGAAAATCTGACAAAATTGGAATTATGACATGAAATTTCTTTTCATTACATTCTCAATTTTGCTTCGTACTTTCTTTCCAATTGCTCAAGTATCTTTTTATGGATGCTTTCAACTTCTTTTTCTTTTAAAGTACGCTCTTTGTTTCTATAGGTAACCGAAAATGCAGTTGACTTATATCCTTCCTGGACGTGTTCACCCTTGTAAACGTCAAACAATTCTACACTTTCAATCAAATGTGGATTTACAGCTTCGATCGTTTCAATCATTTCTCCTGCCAACACTTCATCCTTAACTATAACCGCTATATCTCTTACCATGGCAGGGTATTTAGGAAGCGATTCATATTTCCAGTTTGTATCCTTGTACTCTAATAGTTTTTCAATATCTATTTCAGCAGCATATACCTTGTGGTCAATTCCATAGTTATCAGCAGCTTCTATACTTATTTCTCCGTAAATTCCTAACAAATCATCATTTACATACATTGCTGCCGTTCTTCCCGGATGGAATGACGGATTATCTGTTACGGGTTTTAAATTCACCTTAATTCCTAATCTTGACAGCATCACTTCCATTATGCCCTTCAAATCAAAGAAATCATAATTTCCGTACATACCGAGACATAATTTTATTTTTTCATAGGGCTCATTAACAACCGGCTGTTCCTTGGGAATAAATATACTTCCTACTTCAAAAAGCTTTGCTTTTTCTACTCCTCTGTTAGAATTTCGTGCTATAACTTCCATCATATTAGGAATAAGAGTGGTTCTCATAGAGCCGAAATCTTCTCCCAAAGGATTTAAAATTCTCACGTAGTTTCTAAGAGGGCTGTCAGAGCCGGCACATATATTATCGTATGATTTGGGACTTATAAATGAGTACGTTGTAATTTCATACAATCCCATACCGCAAAGTATTGTCTTGATATGATCCTCCAAGTTTCTCTTGTCGGATTTTCTTCCAACTCTTGTACTTCCTAAAAGCGGCGCAGATTCTATCTCCTCAAATCCGTACAATCTTCCTACTTCTTCAATTAAGTCGGCTTCCTGTTCTATGTCGGTTCTGAAATAAGGAATTTTACTTATTATTTTTTCACCGTCAAAGGCTGATTCAATTTCTAAAGAATTTAAATACTTCAGCATATCGTCAACAGGCATATCAACACCTAACAGCCACGGCACTCTATGCGGTCTCAAAGTAACAACAGGCGCCGTATATTCGCTTTTACCCGCTTCCAAGTAACCGCCCACAACTGTTCCCGCACCAATCATCTCTATCAATTGGCATGCTCTCTTGTTAGCCAGTTCCACCATTACATAGCCCATCGGTTTTTCATTTCTTGCAGATGCTTCTGAGCGCATACCTAATTTTTTGGATGTTTCTCTTATTGATTTAGGATTAAAGTTTGCACTTTCTAATACCATAATCTTTGTATCGTCGTTAATTTCCGAATAGTAACCGCCCATAACACCTGCTATACATGCGGGCTTTTCGCTATCGGCAATAACAAGCATGCTGCTGCTTAAGCTTCTTTCATTTTGATCTATTGTAACAATTTTTTCATCCTGCTTAGCTCTTCTTGCTATTAATTTTCTTGCCTCTAAGGCTTCTAAGTTGTATGCATGCAAAGGTTGACCAAGCTCAAGCATAACAAAATTTGTAACGTCTACAATGTTGTTTATAGGTCTCATTCCCGCATCCATCAATGTTCTTTGCATCCATAGCGGAGAAGGCCCTATTTTTATATCCTTTATTACCTTAGCATAGAAACGAGAGCACAAATCTTCATCCTCAATTTCCACACCGTTTAGGTAATCTTTAATGTCTCCCTGCTCATTTTTGATTTCAATTTCAGGAAATTTAAACTTTGTTCCAAGTGTTGCCGAAGTTTCTCTCGCCATACCCACTATGTTTAAGCAATCAGGTCTGTTGAAAGTAACTTCAACCTCAAGAGCGCTGCCGTCTAATTCTAAAATATCCTTAATATCTTTTCCAAGCTCTGTATCCGGTGGCAGAATCGCAATTCCATCCCTCGCTTCCTTAGGTATAACCTTGTCGTCAAAGCCCAGTTCTTCATAAGAACACATCATTCCGTATGAAGGAAGTCCTCTGAAATTAGATTTCTTTATCTTTAAGCCAACAGGAAGCTCTGCTCCTTCCAAGCATACAGGAACAACATCTCCCACCTTAACATTTTTAGCTCCCGTTATTATTTGAACGGATTTCTCCTTATTTATGTCTATCTGTGTAACAATCAATTTATCTGCATTAGGATGTTTCTCTATTTCAAGAATTTTTCCTGTTACGACATTGGTTACTTTCTTTTCATAATCAATAACAGCATCCACGTGCGAACCTGTCAAGGTTAACTTGTCGGCCAATGTTTTATCATCAGTATTAATATCAACGTATTGTTTCATCCATTTAATTGGTACTAACATTTTCTTACCTCCTAAAACTGTTTTAAGAATCTTACATCATTTTCGAATAACAATCTGATGTTAGGAATTCCGTACTTAACCATTGCAACTCTGTCAATTCCCATGCCAAAGGCGTAACCTGAATAAACTTCAGGATCGATTCCGCAGTTTCTCAGAACATTAGGATGTACCATACCGCATCCCAAAAGCTCCATACTCCATCCGGTTCCTCGACATGCAGGACATCCCTTACCCATACATATATGACATGAAACATCAACCTCTGCACTTGGTTCGGTAAACGGGAAGTTATGAGGTCTGAAACGCGTCTTAACGTTATTTCCGAATAATTCCTTTACGAATTGATCGATGGAATCCTTTAAATTTGCCAAAGTAACACCCTTATCCACAACTAAGCATTCCATTTGGTGGAACATAGGAGAGTGGGTATCATCCACATCATCGAATCTGAATGTCCTGCCCGTACAAACCGCTCTGATAGGAAGCTTATCTTCTTTTACAGCTTCTTTCATAGTCCTGACCTGGACGGGTGATGTATGTGTTCTAAGTATTAAGTCATCGGATATATAAAATGTGTCCGACCAATCTCTTGACGGATGATCATACGGTGCATTCAAATCGTCAAAGTTGTTTGCAACGGTTTCAATTTCAGGACCGCTTACCACATCATAGCCCATACGCATAAATACACTTTCCAATTCTTCTTTAGCCTGGAGCAAAGGATGTCTTCTTCCTATTTCAGGAGCTCTGCCCGGCATCGTTATGTCAAGAATTTCTGATTTAACTTTATTAGAAGATTCAAGCGCGGTGATTTTTTCTTTTATTGCTTTCATTTCTTCTTCTATTATTGCTCTTACTTCATTGGCAAGCTTTCCGATTTCCGGTCTTTCTTCTTCTGTCAGGCTGCCCATTGATCTTAAAATTGCAGTTAAATCTCCTTTTTTCCCCAAGCACTGAATTCTTATCTTTTCTATATCTGTATTGTCAGCGCATTCTTTTAACTTATTTAATACTTCTTCTCTTAATTTTAAAAGCTGCTCTCTCATATATACTCCTTTCGTACTATAAAAAATATAAAAAGCGATTTTTCACCTCATAAGAGGCGAAAAATCGCGGTACCACTCTTTTCACATTCAATTGACAATTATATACATGTGTCATAATTGAATGTCTCATTCTATTTAACGATATTTACCGTGCAAAACTACTATATTTCATTCTGCAAGCTCCAAAGTGAATGTTCAGTATAAAATGTTTAAAATCATTTTCAGCCACGATGATTTTTTCTCTGATAACATTAACTTATACCTACTGTGCTTTTTCATTGCTTTTAATATATTTTTCGGTTTAAACTAATTCGCATTAAATAAGTTCCATTGAAGCGAATTAGTTAATACTGTTTTTCTATGTCGCGTACAATCATTTGTCCGCATTTTTCAATCAGAACAGTATACGTATGATTATAGCAAAGATAAATCTATTTTACAACAATTTTTTTCTGATTTCATAAATACTAATGCCTGCTGCTATGGATGCGTTCAATGATTCAGCTCTTCCTGGCATTCTTATGGTTATATTCATACAGGAATTTTCGATAATTTCCCGGGAAACTCCCTGACCTTCATTACCGATTACCACACAAATCTTATTTTCTTCTTTTAAATCATCAAATGAATACTCAGATTCTACCACTGTTGAAATTATTTTAAATCCTTGTTCCTTCAAAGCTTTGATTAATTCAATATCTGAGTCCATATAGACATACGGAACTCTAAATAATGAACCGGCAGAAGCTCTTACCACCTTCGGATTATGAATATCGACACAGCCTTTGTTTAATATAACTGCAGCAGGACCGAAAGCATCCGAGGTCCTGATAATCGTTCCTAAATTGCCGGGGTCTTGTAATCTGTCGCACACTATTACAAACTTATAATTTTGAAGAATATCATATATATTATATATTTTCTTCTCTATAACGGCTATAACTCCCTGAGCATTGATTGTATCTGCTGCGCTGTTAAAAGTATTGTCATCACAAACATATACTTCATATCCGGACTTATATGTTATTTCATATAATTCTTTGATATCGGATTTATAAAATGAAGCTTCGCCAAATAATAAATACATTATATTCTGATTTTCATTGATTGCTTCCTTTACAAATTTAATTCCTTCAACTATAAAAGCATTTTCTTCATCACGCTTCTTTTTTGAAGCAAGAGAACGTATAAATTTAATTTTGTTGTTGTCTTTGCTTTTTATAATATTCATAATTACCTTCTATAGACACACTTTTTAAATTATTTTAAGCTTCTTTAAATTATCATTAGGACCTAATAAGATTAATACATCATCTTTTCTAATAATTGTTTCGAAGGAAGGAACTATATTTATACTATCGCCTGTTTTTATAGCTATTATTGTCATGCCATATTTTCTTGATAAGTTTAAATCCTCTAACGATTTATCTTCCCACTCTTTAAGAGCCACAATTTCAATTATACTGTAATCAGGTGAAAATTCAATTACATCCATTATATTTGGAGTAACTAAAGAATATGCTACTCTCATTCCCATATCTCTTTCAGGAAAAATTACTTTATCAGCACCTATTTTTTGCAGAAGCTTACCGTGGGTTTCGTTGGCCGCCTTTGCTATTACCATTGGTACACCTGCTTCTTTCGCTATTAATGTTGCCATTATGGAAGCTTCTAAATTAGAACCGATTGCAATAATGGCTACATCAAAATTTCTTAATCCCAAAGTCCTGAATGATGCTTCATCTATTGAATCCATTTGAACTGCATGAGTTATAGTTTCAGACAATTCCTTAATAATATCAATATCTTGATCAACAACCATAACGTCGTAACCTAATCTGTTTAAAGTTTTAGCCGCTGCAGAACCAAATCTGCCGCATCCTATAACTATTATCTGTTTCATAAATACTCCTAACCGATAATTACTTTACCTTCCGGATAAGTGTAATTACCTATAAATTTGTTTTGTCTTAATAATGCATAAGCAACTGTTATCGGACCTACTCTTCCAACAAACATCAGCATTGATACTACAAGTTTACCTGCTGTGCTTAAAGCAGAAGTTATTCCCCTTGACAAGCCCACCGTTCCAAAAGCAGAAACCGTTTCATATAAAATATCCAAAAAATCAAAACCGGACGTTTCTTCTGTTACAGATAAGATTGTGGATACTATCATAATTAAAAACAAAGATATCAGCAATATTGCAGCAGCTCTGATTGTTGTTTCCGGCAATATTCTTCTTTCAAAAACTTCAAAATCTCTTTTTCCCTTAAATAAGTTATAGAATGAAATAATCAGAACTCCTATTGTGGTAGTTTTTATTCCTCCTGCCGTCGATACCGGAGAACCACCTATAAACATTAGAATTACAGTAATCACTGCTGTTGCCATCCTTAAGTTTTCTAAAGGAATTGAATTAAAGCCAGCTGTTCTTGGATTTACAGCCTGAAAAATTGAAGCATTAACTTTTCCTGGCAAATCCAAAGCACCTATTGTACCAGGATTGTTATATTCAAGTAAAAAAAACAAACCTGTTCCTATAAATAACAGCAAACCTGTAATAATCAAAACTAACTTTGAATGAAGAGTAAGCATACGGAATTTTTTGCTGACATGTATATCCCAAAGCACAAAATAGCCGATTCCTCCGACTACTACTAACCCACAAACCGCCAAGGTAATAATAGGATTGTCCACATAATTTATCATACTGTTGCCTATCAGATCAAAACCTGCGTTGCAAAATGATGAAATTGCATGAAATATAGAAAAACCAATCCCTTTTAAAACCCCATAATCCTTAATAAATACCAAAGATAATAATAATGCACCAAACAGCTCCATCAAAAATGTGTAAAGCAAAATGTTTTTAGTTAGCCGTACAACGCCCTGTAACTCATCCACACTTCTTTCTTCCATTATTAATACTCTTGTTTTAAGAGAAATTTTCTTTCCTATGAAAAATGAAATCATTGCAGTCATAGTCATAACTCCAAGACCGCCAATTTGTATCAATACTGCTATAACAGCTTTACCAAATATTGACCAATGAGTTGCAGTGTTAACTACTACTAATCCGGTAACACACGTTGCTGATGTGGCTGTAAAAAAAGCATTGACAAATCCCACGCTGTTTCCGTCCCGCGATGCAACAGGAAACGTCAATAGTATTGTCCCTATAAAAATTATCAATGCGAATCCGAAGATGAAAACTAAATATGGATTCTTTTTTATATTGTTTATTTTTTGTTTAAAATATCTCATAATAACCTCTAATACAATATTGCACATATTTAGATAACTCATGCACAATCTACTCTTGCATAATGATTATATCACTCAAAACTATAATTACAAGAAATAATATTATTATAGTAGCTTGTGAACAAAAAAAGACTGTAAACACAGTCTTAATTCTTATGCCATCTTTACTTGTTCAACTAAGCTTGTAAAACCTGCCGGATCGTATATAGCCATTTCTGATAACATTTTTCTGTTTATTTCAACATTGTTTTGTTTTAAAAGATTAATAAATTTGCTGTAAGATAATCCGTTTTGTCTTGCAGCTGCATTAATTCTTGCTATCCAAAGCTGTCTGAACTCTCTTTTTCTTAACTTTCTTCCTACATAAGCGTATGAAAGTGATTTCATAACTGCTTGATTTGCTGTTTTATATAATTTACTCTTTGCTCCGTAGTAACCTTTAGCAAGTTTCAATATTTTTCTATGGTTTTTCTTAGCATTTACAGCTCTTTTAACTCTTGCCATTTAAATTTCCTCCTGAAACTATTCCTATATTAGTATGGTAATATCTTACTGATTCTGTCCATATCAGCACTTGAAACTAATGTGCTTTTTCTTAAACTTCTTATTGATTTAGAAGCTTTTTTACCTGTAAAGTGATTTTTGCCGGCTTGTGATCTTTTGATTTGACCGCTTCCTGTTTTCTTAAATCTTTTTGCTGCTGATCTGTTAGTTTTTAATTTTGGCATAACAGTTCCTCCTTAATGTTATTTTTTAGGTGCTAAAAACATAGTCATGTTTTTGCCCTCTACTATTGGTTGCTTATCTATAACAGAATATTCTGATGTCAATTCAGCAAATTGCATCAGTACTTCTTTTCCAGCATCCATATGTCCAAGCTCTCTCCCTCTGAAACGAACGACAACCTTAACTCTGTCTCCGTCTTCAAGGAATTTACAAGCATTCTTAGCTTTAACACTTAAATCATGATCTTCGATGTTTGGAGTCATTCTGATTTCCTTTACATTGATGACCTTTTGTTTTTTCTTGGATTCTTTTTCTTTCTTAGCTTGAGCATATTTATATTTGCCGTAGTTCATAATTCTGCACACCGGTGGCTCTGCATTTGGAGACACAACAACTAAATCCAATTTTTTACCTTCGGCAATTTTTAATGCTTCTTTTGTACTAATAACTCCTAACTGAGTTCCATCAGAGTCTATGACTCTTACTTCCTTTTCACGAATTTGCTCGTTGATTTGAAGTTCCTTAATAATTTACACCTCCAATTTTTTATATGTTTTCATAAAAAAAGACAGCTCTTTTCCCCGCTATCTTAAACAATACAAAACTAAATTGCATTTATTTATAACCCTACTAACAGTTTTAAAAAACGCCGTAAGGTGAGAAGCGGTTACTTCTTCTTGATTTCTATTACAGTATATACAACCTAACAATAAATGTCAACATATTTTATTTTTATAGTGTTATAACTTTTTATCTTATGGTAAAGATAATTCTATCACAAAAAAATTTTTACAGCCATAGGAGGTTATATGAAAAATAAATATTTCTATTTAGCAATTTCATTTATTATATACAATATTATTATTCTAATAGTTTCAGATAGATATTCTTTGTCAATACTCTTTTTTATACCAATGTTGTTTTATGCATTTTACATGGTTAAATTGATTTCGTCAAGCAAAAAAAGCGAAGATACTAAAGCTGATGTGGAAGAATCAAACGAAAGTGTCGGCTCTACAACATACTTTGAAAAGAAGAAAACCGAAGAGCCAAAAATTCAAATCGGATTTAACGACGTAGCCGGTTTAGAAGAAATTAAAGATGACTTGATGGATGTTATCGATTTTTTAAATAATGAGGAAAAATATAAATCAATGGATGCAAAAGTACCAAGAGGTATACTTTTATACGGTCCTCCCGGAACCGGCAAGACATTAATTGCCAAGGCGATTGCAGGCGAAGCAAAAGCTACATTCATATACTCCAGCGGTTCCGAATTTGTTGAGAAATATGTAGGTGTTGGTGCAAAACGTGTTCGAATGATTTTTGAAAGAGCAAGAAAAGAAGCACCAAGTATAATATTTATAGATGAAATAGATGCATTAGGCGCTAAAAGAAATTCGGAAAGCAACAATGAAAAAGATCAAACATTAAACCAGTTATTGATTGAATTGGATGGGTTTAACAATACCAGCAATGTAATAGTAGTTGCAGCTACTAACAGAATGGATTTATTGGACGAAGCACTGTTAAGGCCGGGACGTTTTGACAGAAAAATATATGTAGGCAATCCAAATTTCCATTCCAGGCTTAAAATATTAGAGGTACATACAAAAAACAAACCCCTTGATAAAAAGATACAACTGAAAGATATTGCCGTAAAAACTCATGGTTTTTCAGGAGCGCAACTTGCAAATATAGCAAACGAAGCCGCTTTAAAAGCCATTAAGGATAAAAGTAAAAAAATCAACTTGGATAATTTTGAATTTGCAATAGAAAAAATAGCGGCCGGACTTGAAATCAAGCATTCTACGGTATCTGACAAGGAAAAAAGAATTGTTGCATATCACGAAGCTGGCCATGCGGTTGTGGCTAAAATACTTGATATAGATAAGGTTCAAAAAATATCTATTATTCCAAGAGATAAAGCCTTAGGTTATGTGCTTAAATTCCCTACTGAAGATAAGTTTCTGTATACAAAGAAAGAGCTTTGCGACAAAGTAACCGTCCTTCTTGCAGGAAGAGCTTCAGAAGAAATTTTTATGGGTGAAGTATCTACGGGAGCATCAAATGACATTAAAGAATCAACAAATATAATATATGAAATAATTTGCAGCTATGGAATGGGTAAACACACTCAAAATACATGCATTGACGAAAGATTTTTCAAATATTATCTTGATTCAATTAAGGATGAAGCAGCAGAAATGACTAAAGAAGCTTACGAACGATCCATAAAAATTATCATGGATAACGAGGGCATCGTTAGAAAAATTGCCGAATATTTATTGAAAAATGAAACAATGAACGCAGACGAGTTAGATGAATTAATGGATGAGAAAAAGAAAAAAGCGCTGATTTAATCAATGGATTGGCAGTTGATAAGCAACGGATAAAACAAGGGACACGAAATGTGCCCCTTTAACAATTGTTCTTCTATTGCTTTTTATAGTAAGTCTCTGCATCTTTTCTCACACCGTTGACTCTGACTTCTAAGTGCAGGTGGTTTCCTGTAGAATATCCTGTTGAGCCGACTAAAGCAACCGGATCTCCTTTTAATACTGCTTGTCCCTTGCTGACCAATAGTTTAGAAGCATGTGCATACAAGGTTGCTATTCCACCACCGTGGTCTACAATAACATAGTTTCCGTATGAATAATGCCATCCTGAAAAAATTACCACACCATCGTTTGCGGATAGTATAGGTGTTCCGTAAGGTGCTCTGATATCTGTTCCTCCGTGACTTGACCATACTCCCGTAATCGGGTCAGCTCTTCCTCCGAAATGGGATGTAATGGTATAATAGCCGGGTAACGGCCACAGAAGTTCTCCGCCGGCATATTCAACCGCTCTTTGTGCGGCCAGAATATCTCTTTCGATTTGCTTTGACTGCTCTTCCATTGCTGCTTCCTGTCTTTGCATTTCTTTAATGTCTTTTTGCAGGCTGCTCATATATATTTCTTTGGAACGGGACGCAACCGTTATTTCATTATGTTTAGCATTAAGATTGTTAATAACTGCCGTCAATTCTAATCTTTCAATTTCTTGTTCTTCCTTTAAAGCTTCTACCTGAACCTTTTGTTCGGTTATACTTTTTAAAAGCTCCACGTCACTTTGCACTATCAGCTGAATCATGTCCATTCTTGTCAATGCATCAACTAAATTTTCGGCATTAAGTATTACTTCCATGTAGCCTGCTGTTCCGTTTTTATACATTACTCTTAATCTATCTTCTAAAATAGTATTATTGTTGTCTATGTCCTTATTTAACTGTTCAATTTTCTGCTCTGACTCAGAAATTTTCATGTTTATTTCTTCTTTTTGAAGCTCATAGCTTTCAACCTCTAAGGTCAAAGCCCTGATTTCACTGTCTAAAGCATCAATTTCCTGCTGTACACTTTTTTGCTGACCTTTAAGTTCCTCTGCTTTTTTACGGATTTCATTAATTTGATTTTCGATTTGTTTCTGTTTTTGCTGCATACTTGCAATACTTCCCCCTGCTGCTGCCGGGAAAGCAGTTAATATACTCATAATTACTAAAATAAATACAACGCTTTTCCTGAACATAACCCCTCTCCTATACACTTAAGAATTTTTTCAAAGAAATCAGGCTTCCTAAAATTCCTATGCCGATTCCTATAGTAAGGAATATGATTATCAAATCATTTAAAATCATATCAATTCCAACCATATACCCAGCCATTCCTGTCGCTAAAGCGACATACTCTCCTGCTAAATATTTAATTAAATAATTATAGCCAAAGAATATTATACCGATTGCTACGATTGATCCAATTAACCCGAGCATTATGCCTTCAATCAGCAACGGTCCCCTTACATAACCGTTCGTAGCTCCGATATACTGCATCAGCTCAATTTCCTTTTGCCTGTTAAGAACTGTAATTTTAATGGTGTTAGAAATTATAAATACGCTTATCAAAAGTAATATTATAATAATCCCCGATCCGCCTCTTTTTACGAAATCCGAAATTTTTATCAAGCTGTTGACAGCATCCTTATAATACTGTACGCTCTCAACTCCGTCAAATGTTTCAAGTTTACCCTTAACATGATCTGAATATTGTACGTCTTTCAATTGAACTATATAAGTATTAGGCAGAGGATTTTTCCTTAGGTTTTCAAGCATCCACGCATCCTTGCCCCAATCTTCTTTTAACTTTTCAAGAGCATATTCCTTTGTTCGGAATGCCACCCCCATGACACCTTCTATTTCTTTAAATGACTTCCCTAATTGTTCAATTTGAGCTTCTTCCACATCATCCTCAATATATACGGCTATTTCATCAAAGGTTTCCTTAGTTGCCAAGGCAATATTGTTTACATTAAGAACGATAATTAAAACAAAGCCAAGTATTATTAAAACTGCGGTTACGGAACCGATTGAAGCAAGCCCCATCATTCGGTTTCGCCATAAGCCTTTAAATGCTTGTCTTAAAATATAATTAAGCTTCTTCATTGTCATTACTATATCCCCCTGCTTTCTTATCCCTGATAATGACACCTTGTTTCAATTCAATAACTCTTTTTTGATATTGATTGACTATCTCTCTGTCATGGGTTGCCATTATAACTGCTGTGCCTCTTTTATTAATTTCAGTGAGGATTTTCATTATCTCTTTAGATGTTTCCTGATCCAAATTTCCTGTTGGCTCATCTGCTATAATCGTTTCCGGCTTATTTATTACTGCACGGGCTATAGCAACTCTTTGCTGCTCTCCTCCGGACAGCTCGTCCGGATAATATTTTGCCTTATCACTTAATCCCACCATGCTAAGCACCAACGGCACTTCTCTTCTGATGTTTTTAGCGTTACAGCAAATCATTTCCATCGCAAAGGCAACATTTTCATATACCGTTAATTTAGGCAGCAATCTGTAGTCCTGAAAAATAAATCCGATGTTTCTTCTGTATTCCGCTATGTTTCTTTTTCTGATTTTAGTGATATTTTGTTTATTATAAGTAATGATTCCTTCGGTAGGATTTATTTCTCTCAGCAATAGCTTTATCAAGGTACTTTTTCCCGCACCGCTTTTTCCGACTATAAACAAAAATTCGCCTTTTTCTATTTTTAAGTTAATATTTTTAACTGCTGTAAATTCATTTTTATATACTTTTGTGACATTATTAAATTCAATCAAAGCATTTTCACCTCTTAATACTTATATAATAACATAATCTGACAAAATTTCAACTATTACTATAATATTTTACTTTATTTTCACTAAAAATGAAATGTTTATTTTTGGATTTAATAAAAAACAATGGGAGAATGATGGGGGAACAATAGGAAAACATAAAAAAAGAAAGGGATTAATTGGTCCCTTCCATAGTAGGTATTTCTATTTATTAACAATTGTTCTCCAATTGTTGTGCTATTGTTCAGCCATTGTCAATTCTTGTATTGTTTTTCTAAAATAACCTTTTGCGGCAGCTCTTTCAATTCGGTTCTGACAACAGCAAAAGGATATGTCAAAATTTGTGCAGTTACATCTCCCGGTTTGGGGTCTGTATATTCAGCATAAACAGTTAATATCTTTTCACCGTTTTCTTCTGTTAATGTTAATTTATCGATTTCAACCTCGTAGCCTGCAGTATTTTTTTCTCCTCTTGTAACAACAACATAAATTTCATCATTTACCTTAGCTACCAAAGCTTTTTCCTTCATTCTGTAATTTGGTAATACTTCTGTTATTTGTCTCGGCATATCCTCAGGTTTTATACTGTCGAAGCCAACATTTTCCGCGTCCCTTCCTCTAATGTATCTAAAAAAGAATAAAAGAGCAGCTATAAATACTATAATCGCGACAATGGTTATAATCCTTTTCATAAAAATCCCCCTAAATTAAACTTCTTTATATATTTATTCTTCTTAACCAAAATTATGCTAAATAGTAAAGAGTTTGTTTATAAAATGTATTAATAAAGTATTTGACATTGCAGCTTGTCTTTAAGTATAATTTTAATAAAGAAAGGAGTTGGAAAATTAATGTCGTGTGATTGTAATGAATTTCAAAATCTGACTGCTAATTTACAGTTGTTAAATAAAAGCATTTTAGACGTAGTAACAAAATTAGACGAACAAACATCCATGCTCAACAGAGCAGTTTTTAAATCTGCTACACATTGCGGCTGCATTGAGATACATGCTACAAAACAACTATTTTCTCAAAACAAAACTCTTGAGGAAAATCAACTTGATTTGGAAAATCATATCGAGGGAGAATTGTGTCCAAAATGCAGAGAAAAAATTGAAGAAGAAATGGGCGAACTGATGTTTTACTTAGCATCAATGTGCTCAGCCCTTAACCTGGATTTAAATGAAATAATGGAATCAAAATTGGACCATTTAAAAACTTTGGGTATTTATAACCTGTTGTAATCAATAACATTATAATAAGAACTGACCCATTTACGACATCAAAGATGTCGAATGGGTACCCCAGAACCTTGTTGTTTCACAATAAATCAATGTCATCCCTATAAAGGATGACATTTTTGCATTATACCGGATTGCCCCCTGAATTACAAGGGATAATCATAGATCCGGTATGTATATACCTATCGTGCCAAGAAAATGCCTCACTTAACAAATGAGGTGTATGAGCACTTTTAGTAACCTGAGAAGCTCTGCTGTAATAATCTCTCAACATTTCTTTATAATCATTGTGGGCGCAATTTTCTATTATTAGTTCTGCTCTTTCCTTAGGAGAAAGACCCCTTAAATCCGCCACACCATTTTCCGTAACTATAACCATAACATCATGCTCTGTATGATCAACGTGTGATACAAACGGTACGACAGATGAAATTTTTCCTTTAAGTGCGGTAGATGGTGTCGTAAAAATAGAAATATAAGCATTGCGGGCAAAATCGCCCGAACCCCCGATTCCGTTCATCATCTTATTGCCCATAATGTGAGTTGAATTTACATTACCATAAATATCAACCTCAATTGCTGTATTTATTGATATAACACCTAATCTCCTTATTATCTCGGGATTATTACTGATCTCTTGCGGCCTTAATATAATTTTATCCTTATATTTAGAAATATTATTCAAAAAATCTTTTATTCTTTCAGGCGATATTGTTAATGATGCCGCTGAGGCTATTCTAAGTTTTCCGCTTTCAAGCAAATCTAATGCCGAATCCTGAAAAACCTCAGAATAAAAGTCCAAATTTTCAAATTCCGAATAACGTAGTCCTCCCAACACAGCATTAGCGACACTTCCTACACCCGATTGCAGTGGCAGCAAATTTTTTGGTAACCTGCCGCACTTAACCTCCGATTTCAAAAATGATATTAAGTTTTCAGCCATTTTTTCAGATATTTCATCAATAGGCGCAATAGGATTTGGCGTATCTTCTATATCTGTAACAACGATAGCTGCTATTTTTTCAGGGTCGCAAGGTATATAAGTTGTTCCTATTTTATCAGATGTATTTTTAATCGGAATATATTCTGTAAAAGGAGGCTTATTAATTGCATAAATATCATGTATACCCTCAAGCTCTGCCGGTTGTGACAAATTAATTTCAACAATCACTTTATCGGCACACTCAACAATAATATTTGAATTTCCAACAGATGTACTTGGAACAATCCCACCATCTTCAGTTATTGCAACTGCTTCTATTATAGCAAAATCTAACTTGCCTAAAAATCCGTATTTTAAATATTGTGCAGAATTGCTTAAGTGCATATCATTATATTTTACACTGCCGTTATTTATTGAATTTCTCAAATTATTATTTGTTTGATAAGGATATCTCCTTCTGATTATTCCTTTTTCAGATAAAAGTCCGTCTAATTCGGAACCTACCGAAGCACCGGTAAAAAGATCAATTTGTATTTTATCGCCTTTATCAGCTCTTTCAGCCAAAGCCATAGGTACAGCTTTAGGATATCCCGCAGGTGTAAATCCCGATGTCCCTACAAGGCAGTTATTCATAATCAAATCAGCGGCTTTTTCAGCACTCATAATTTTTCTTTTTAGTAATTCGCATCTGATTCTTTCCATTTATATCTCCCTGTCTAAATCTACTATTAACATAAAAGCTCCTCATAATAACAAATATACGAGGAGCTTTTTTAATAAATTCAATATCCTCTTAGGCGTAGTTAATTAATACTGCAATTACCATAAATACGGCAGCTACAGCAGTCCATAATAATATTAGCGGCCCCACAAACTTAAACCATTGCTCATACTTAATCTTTGCTACAGAAAGATTTGCAAGCAATACTCCGGATGTAGGAATAATCGAATTAGAAATACCATCACCAAATTGGTAACCTAATACCGCTGTTTGTCTTGATAAATCTAAAACGTCTGCTAACGGAGCCATTATTGGCATTGTTGTTGCAGCCTGACCTGAACCTGACGGTATTGCAAAGTTTATTAAAGATTGAACTATAAGCATGCCTACAGCACTTATTGCCTTTGGCAATCCTGATATTACAGAAGCAAGCGAATAAACGATAGTATCTATTATCATACTTCCTTCCATTATTACAAGTAATCCTCTCGCTAAACCAACAACCAATGCTCCTGTTGCCATGTCCTTAGCACCACTGATAAAGTATTTAGCTATATCATCAAAACCAATTCTTGCTACAATACCTGATACTATACCCATTGCTAAGAATATAGATGCAATCTCGGTAATGTACCAACCATATTTAAATACACCAAATACTATTAATCCCATCCCGCCAAAGAATACTAATAAAACTAATATATCTCTGCCGGTCATTTTTCTTATATTGCTTAAATCAATTGTCATATCCTTTTCTTCTTGTTCAAGATCATACACAATACTTTTTGTCGGGTCTTTTTTAACCTTATTAGCATATCTGTAAATATAACCGATTACAAGAACTAAAGAAACTGCCCAAATTACTAATCTTAAGCCAATACCGGAAAACATTGGAATGCCGGCTATACCTTGCGCTACTCCTACTGTAAAAGGATTCATAAAACCAGATACGAAGCCTGTAGCAGCTCCTAATGCAACTATGGCCATACCGGTTACAGCATCATATCCAAGGGAACGTGCTAATGCGATGCCAATTGGAACGAATACAATGGCCTCCTCAGCCATACCAATTGTTCCTCCTCCGATGGAGAAAATAAAAACAATTATCGGAATCAACAGAGCTTCTGCGCCTTTTAAGCTTAAAGCAACTTTACTGATTCCGGCTTCTATGGCACCTGTCTTGTTTATAACGTTAAATGATCCTCCAACTATAAAAATAAAGAATACTATTCCTTGCGCAGCTCCTAATCCCTTAGGAAATGCCTTTAAAACATCAAATAGTTTCGCAGGGTTTGAATCCACATTTGCATACGAAGCGGGATCAACTACCATTCTGCTTCCTGTTTCAGTTTCAATTTCCATTTTTTGATATTGACCTGCAGGAATTACGTAGGTTAATACTGCCGTGATGATAATTAATGTAAATATGATTACATAGGTGTGCGGTACTTTAAATCTTTTCTTTTTAATTTCTTGTTCCATATAGTCCTCCTTATTTTTTTTATATCAACATTAACCTTATTGTTAATGATAATATTTATGCTTCTCCTCGTTTATAATATCTTCCAAGCTTATTATTTACTTTGTTTCCTTGTTTAATAGCTACGCTGCCGTTTAATATGACATAATCGATACCTTCAGGATTTAGCTGAGGCTCCTGAAATGTTGCTTTATCAATTATTGTATCGTAATCAAAAATTACTATATCCGCATCGTATCCTTCCTTCAGCAGACCTTTTTTTCGCAAGTTCAACCTTTTAGCGGGCATATAAGTCATCTTATATATTGCATCATAAAATTCCATAAGCTTTTTATCTCTTACATAGTGCCCTATAACTCTTGGAAATGTGCCTGCACCCCTTGGATGACCCGAATGGTTCCTGTAAATACCGTCGCTTGCAACCATTACAAGAGGATGATTTAAAGCTTCAACAATTTCTTCTTCATTCATTACGTATGCTACAGCAAGCATTTTCGGATATTCTTTTCTTGCTTTTTCAAAAAGCTCCTTATCACAGAACACACCTTTAAAAGGCTCTTCAGTAAGCATTATAGAATCATAGCTTTTATTCCATAATTCAAAGCATCCGTCGTCAAATACGGCGGAGCCGATGAATGTACTGAATGCTGCATACGGATATGCATCAACAGATAAATCAATCCCGCTTTTAACTAAGTCATCTATAAGATTAAGTGCTTCTGTCATATTGCCAAAGGCGCTGCAGCTGGATAAATGGGAAATTTGAAATGGTATTTCGGTTTCTTTTCCTATTGTTGCCATTTCCCTTATTGCATCTAAAGCGAATTTGGAATCTTTTCTGTAATGGGCTGCCAGCAGCAAGTCCTTTCTGCCTTGTATCTCTTTTGTAATTTCAATTGCTTCATCAGTATCTATACCGGGACAGTATTCCAATCCATATGATATGCCTACGGCACCATTATCTATTGCCTTGCAAGCCAAGGCTTGCATCTTTGATATTTGTTCCTTAGTTGACTTTTTATAAATATCAGAATTACCTACTATATTCCTTAAATAATTATGTCCGATATAAGACATATAGTTAACCGGATTTCCCTTCTCATTTATAAATTCCGCAAGTTCATCAATGCTCTGCCTGTTATTCCCGCAATTTCCTACAACACAAGTAGTAACACCCATATTCAACATGGTTTCAGAAATGTCATATTCTTGCTTTTTGGTAAGGGAGAAATCCTCTTCATGCATATGAATATCTATAAATCCCGGCGAAATATAGTGACCTTTTGCATCTATAACCTCTTTCGCTTCGGAAGACACTCTTCCTATTTCTGTTATTATTCCTTCGCCTATACCAATATTTCCCTCTATAATCCTTTTGTTTTCGATATCAACAATCTTACCGTTTACTATTTTAACATCTAACATACCGACCCTCCTTAATTTTTATAATTATACAACAATACTAATTTAATTGCAAAACTTTTTTGCAATTTGTGTATAAATTTCTACATAATTAATCAGATCAACTACCGGAATTTTTTCATCCTTTGCATGAGAATATTTCAAATCCCCGGGGCCGGTAACAACCGTAGGTATCTTTCCGTATGTAGAAAGAACACCTGCATCAGTCCATCCTCTTCTCTTTTCTATGTTTGGCTCTTTTTTATTGAAATCCTTTAATACACTGTAGACTGTTTTAGCAATATCGGAATCCGGTTGTGCAATAAGCGGCGCATGATCAAACTCATCCATCAAATTTGAATCCATTCTTATTATTTCTGCCTTAAATTCAGGATCGTCTTTGCTGATATCATCTATAATATCCTGATATTCTTTAATGACACTTTCAACATTTTCTTCAGGTAAATATCTTCTGTCAATTTGAATGATACAACTATCAGCAACCGAGCTTGGCTGTGTCCCCCCTTTTATGAATCCGAAATTCATAACAGAAGGTCCCATCCATTCATTTTGTCTTAATTTCAGCTTAGGCATAAGTTCATCTTCAATTTTTCTTATAAGTTTTGCAGCCTTGGAAATTGCATTAATTCCAAGCTCCGGGATTCCGCCGTGTGCAATTTTGCCTTCTATTTTTATTTCAAGCCATTCAAGTCCTCTATGTCCTAAAGCATATCCGTAGTTTGAAGGTTCTCCAACTATTGCGCCATCAGCTTTGATACCGCTTTTCACAACATATTCTGTACCGTCACTCTTTTCTTCTTCTCCTACAGCAGCAGTAAGTATTATATCTCCGCCTAACAACCTTCCTTCTTTTTTTATATTAAGCATAGCAGTAATCATACAAGCCACGGCCCCCTTCATATCATTAGTGCCTCTCCCCTGAACATAACCATCAACAATATCTGCACTAAAAGGGTCAAAATGCATCTCATATGGAGGAACTGTATCTATATGACCATTAAGAATCAAGGTTTTTCCGGTTCCGTTTCCTCTTAACTTAGCTATTACATTTCTTCTTAATCCCTCTACTTCCTGATACTCCACCTCAAGTCCGTTATCCTTACAATAATTGTAAATAAATTCAGCAACAGCAGATTCCCTGTTTTCCGTATGCTTGTGGCTGGGAATTCTGATAAGCTCTTGAGTAAGTTTAACTACTTCACTTTCAATGATTGGAATTAGCTTCTCTTCCATAAAATCCTCCATTATGTAAATTTAAATATTAATAATTACTATTTAGCTCTAATAATAAATATAGCTTTTTATTATATATTAGCAAAACTCATGCCAAAAAATAATCTCATTTTTTGTTGCATTTTAAAAGTAAAAATTTTATAATGTTAATATAACGAACATTATTGTGTTCACTATGTTAACGTAGTTCATTTTCTTAACTTAACCCCATAGGAGAGCTATATGATTCCAAAATATATAATCACATCACCTAATAAACAATTCACTCAAATGGTGTATAACACAACCAAAGAATTAAGTTTCACAGATTTTATTCTAATTGAAAACGCGTTGGAGGAAGCTGTAAATATTGTGGCTAAATACATAAAAGAATTTCCTATTTCTATAATTGTAAGCCGCGGAGCTACAGCAAAGATGATCAGTAAAATCACGGACATACCCGTATTGGAAGCTGATTCCACGCCATTTGATATAATAACTTCTATTATGGAAGCTATGAAAATATCTAAAAATATTGCTTTCGTTCACTATGACAAAAGCATTACGGAAAATTTTTCCAACGTAATCGATATGTTTAACATTAACTTAAAAGAATATTATTATAATAATTACTCAGAAATCGAGAAATGTGTCTATGATGCCTACAAAGATAAAAACGAAGTGGTTGTATGCGGCTATAACTATATAGAAAATATCTGCAAAAAATTAGGAATTGCATCTGTAATGTACAGCACCAGCAATTATGCCATGAAAGAAATTCTTTCCAAGGCATCCCTGATAAAATATGCGCAAGAAAGACAGCTCATGCACGAAAAGCAGTTAATAACCTTTATTAATGAAATGCCGGACGGAGTAATCTATCTAAACGAAAAAAATGTAATAACACTTATAAACAATACGGGAAAGAAGCTGTTGCTTCTAAATGATAATCAGAATATAGTGGGACAACCAATCAGCAATTTTATAAGCAAGCATAATCTATTGGAAATTATAAATAAAAAGAAAAATGAACTTGGAAAGGAAATTAATTTTTCAGGTAATAAAATATTAATCCGTTCAACTCCCTTGTTTGCTAAAGAATCATACATGGGTACTGTCTTGATTTTTCAAAAAAGTTCATTCATATCCAGATTGGATCAAAATGTACGGCGTCAAAATATGAATAAAGGCATGCATGCGTACATGACATTTAAGGACCTTGAAGCTACTACTGTTTCTGTTGAAATGATAAATTGTATAAATAAAGCAAAACAATATGCTAATACTGAAAGTACAATTCTTATAATAGGGGAAAGCGGGACAGGAAAAGAATTGTTTGCTCAAAGCATTCACAATGCCTCCAGCAGAAAGAACCAACCGTTTGTTGCAATCAATTGTGCGGCACTATCTCAAAACCTGTTAGAAAGTGAACTTTTCGGTTATGAAGAAGGGTCGTTTACCGGAGCCAAGGCAGGCGGTAAACCGGGATTATTCGAACTTGCGCATAACGGAACATTATTTTTGGATGAATTGGGATTGCTTCCGTTAAGTGTACAAGTACAGCTGCTCAGAGTATTACAGGAGCGTCAGGTAATGCGTGTTGGCGGTACCAAAATGATTCCTATCAGCATAAGAATAATAGCTGCTACAAATTCAAATTTGAAAAACGCTGTGGAAAACGGCACATTCAGACACGATTTGTATTACCGGCTCAATGTTTTAAACATATCAATACCACCTCTGAATAA
The DNA here is from genome assembly GCF_032080165.1 of Sedimentibacter sp. Classification (GTDB taxonomy): domain Bacteria; phylum Bacillota; class Clostridia; order Tissierellales; family Sedimentibacteraceae; genus Sedimentibacter. Next base: position 58,005 of record NZ_DAMASY010000011.1, on the reverse strand, counting down.
AAGGAAGGATGATATACCTTTGTTGTTAGAGCACTATTTGTCATTGTTCAGTGCCAGATACAACAAGAATATTAAATCATGCAGCCCGGACTTTATACAAGCATTCAAAAACCATAATTGGAGCGGGAACATAAGGGAACTGGTTAATTATCTTATGAGAATCGTTATATTATCAGATAGTGAAATACTTACTACAGATGATATAGTAAAAAGCGAAATAGATTTAATTTCAAACGAATCATTCAATCCGGAAAAAGAAAAAGACAATTTGGATAATCTGATTGTTTTAAACCCGGATACCCTTGAATCAATGGAGAAAAGTATAATAAAATGGTATATGGACAAATATGACGGAAATCGCTTAGCAATTTGCAAATCACTTGATATAAGCAGGACAACACTTTGGAAAAAATTGTCCGATATAAAACAGGAGAATTAAAAAAAAAGTTGCTGCGCAACTTTTTTTAATCTCTCTGGCAAAGTTCCACAAGAACTCCCCCCGTACTTTTCGGATGACAAAAGGCTATTTTAGCTCCGCCCGCACCATAGCGGGGCGTTTCGTCTATCATTCTCATTCCTTTAGCTTTCATTTCTTCGATTGTCTTTTCAATATCATCGACTCTGTAAGCTATATGCTGTATACCTTCACCGTTTTTAGCGATATACTTTGCTATAGGGCTGTCCTCTGACGTTGCTTCCAATAATTCCACCTCCGAGTCACCGGTAGGCAGAAAAGCAACTTTAACCTTCTGTTCTTCAACAACTTCAGTGCCGTCTGCCTTCAAACCAAGCACACCTTCGTAAAAGTTAAGAGCTTGCTCAATGCTGTTAACAGCAATTCCTATATGATCAATCTTTTTTACCATTTATACCTCCTAAAAATTCGTCACGAACTTCATACATATTTTTTTCTTTATTAAGTATATTGATTACTTCCCTGTCTAAGCGATTTTCACTATCGGTATGGGTAATAACTATTTTTCTGAGCTCTGACTCAATGAGCTCCACAACCTCAAGCTTAAGATTCTTCGTTCTTCTTTCAATAAGCCTGCCGCTTTCCTTCAAGTAATCAATATGGTTTTTAATTTCAACTATTAAATCATCAATACCTTCATTTTTAGAAGCAATAAGTTTAATTACAGGTGGTCTTCTGTCCATATCCATACTCAAATCAAGCATCATATTTACTTCAGTTGCAGTTCTGTCTGCTCCGAACAAATCACTTTTATTTATAGCGAAAATATCACCGATTTCCATTATTCCTGCTTTTATGGACTGAATATCGTCACCTAATCCCGGTACCATAACCATGAGAATTGTATCAGCTGTTTTTACTATATCAACTTCAGATTGACCGACTCCTACAGTTTCTATGATTATATAATCATAACCTGCAGCATCAAGGATTTTAAGAGCATTTTTTGTATACTTTGAAAGCCCTCCAAGATATCCTCTTGTTCCCATGCTTCTAATGAATACATTGGGATTTAACGCCAAATCCTGCATACGGATTCTGTCTCCAAGTATTGAACCGCCTGAATAAGGACTTGTGGGGTCAATAGCAATTATGCCAACCTTATGTCCTTGATCAATAAGACCTTTTGCAAGTTTATCCGTCAATGTACTTTTTCCTGCTCCGGGAGGTCCGGTGATTCCTATAACGTGAGCTTTTCCTGTATATTGATGTATTTCTCTTAATACTTTTTCAGCTTCTTCCGGGTAATTTTCAACTAAGGTTATAAGCTTTGCGCAAGCTCTTTTGTTTCCCTTTAAGCTTAGCTGAATTATATTTTCCACTAAATCACCTCTTATTACAATTGATTTGCAATAGATAAGCGATTGATTTGCGATTGCCAATCCATTACTTATCCATTGCCAATCCATTGATATTCTATCGTTTTACGTTTGCTTTTATGAATTCTATCATTTGTGTTGTTGTTGTTCCGGGTGTAAATATTTCAGCGATACCTGATTCTTTTAATGCCGGTATATCATCGTCAGGGATAACTCCGCCGCCAACTATCAACACATCGTCAACATCTTGTTCCTTTAACAATTCAACCACTCTTGGGAATAAATAGTTGTGAGCTCCTGACAACAAGCTCATTCCTATAACATCAACATCTTCTTGAACAGCTGCAGCAACAATTTGCTCAGGTGTTTGTCTAAGACCTGTATATATTACTTCCATACCTGCATCTCTAAGTGCTCTTGCTATTAATTTTGCACCTCTGTCATGACCATCAAGACCCGGTTTAGCTATTAAAACTCTTATTGGTTTCATTTTTTCCTCCTACAAATTATAGCAATACTGCTTGCTCATATTCTCCGAATACTTCTCTCATAACATCACATATTTCGCCTAATGTTGCATATTCCTTAACAGCTGCTAAAATATGAGGCATTACATTTTCAGTACCCTGGCAAGCTTTTCTTAAATTATTTAATTTAGCTTGAACTGCTTCGTTACTTCTGTTTGATTTAACTTCATCTATTTTCTTTTTCTGCATTTCAGCAACTATAGGGTCAACTCTTAACAATCCTTTTGGAGCTTCTTCTTGAACCTTGTATTTGTTAACACCAACAACAATTCTGTCAAGTGATTCAATTTCCATTTGATAATTATAAGCAGAATCCGAAATTTCTTTTTGTATGTATCCAAGGTCTATTGCTCTTGGCGCTCCACCTAACTCATCAATTTTTGTTATGTATTCTAATGCTTTTTCTTCGATTTCCTTAGTTTTAGCTTCTACAAAGTATGAACCTGCCAATGGATCAACAGTGTTTGTAACTCCTGTCTCGCTTGCTAATATTTGCTGAGTTCTAAGTGCAATTGTAACTGACTCTGTAGTAGGAAGTGCCAAAGCTTCATCTCTTGAATTAGTGTGCAATGATTGTGTTCCGCCAAGTACTGCAGCAAGTGCTTGCATAGCAACTCTTATAATATTGTTATCAGGTTGCTGCGCCGTTAATGTACAGCCTGCAGTCTGAGTGTGGAATTTAAGCATCATTGATTTTTCATCTTTAGCTTCAAATCTGTCCTTCATTATTTTTGCCCATAATCTTCTTGCTGCTCTGAATTTAGCAACCTCTTCAAATAAATCGTTATGAGAATTAAAGAAGAATGACAATCTTGGTGCAAAGGTGTCAACGTCAAGTCCTGCGTTTATAGCTGCTTCTACGTAAGCGATTCCGTCGGCTAATGTAAATCCAACTTCCTGTGCTGCTGTTGAGCCGGCTTCTCTGATGTGATAACCGGATATACTTATTGTATTCCATTTTGGAACTTCTTTTGAACAGTATTCAAAAATATTAGTGATTAATCTCATAGATGGTTCTGTAGGATAAATGTATGTTCCTCTTGCTATGTATTCCTTTAATATATCATTTTGTATTGTTCCTCTTAATTTATCTGCAGATACACCTTGTTTTTCCGCTACGGCAATGTACATAGCAAGCAAGACAGCTGCAGGTGCATTTATTGTCATAGATGTGCTTACTTTATCTAAAGGAATTCCGTCGAAAAGAATTTCCATATCCTTAAGTGAATCTATTGCAACTCCAACCTTACCAACCTCGCCTTGAGCTAAAGCATGGTCTGAATCATAACCGATTTGTGTAGGTAAATCAAATGCAACAGAAAGTCCTGTTGATCCCTGGTTTACTAAGTATTTGTATCTTTCATTTGATTCTTCCGCAGTTGCAAAACCTGCATACATTCTCATAGTCCATGGTTTGCCCCTGTACATTGTAGGTTGATATCCCCTTGTAAACGGATATTGACCCGGATAACCGATTTCTGTCTCGTAATCGATGTTGTCTACATCTTCGGGAGTATATAACCTGTTAACAACTGCTCCTGATACGGATTTAAATTCTTGCTTTGACTCGGGAGCTTTTGTTAATGATTTATTCAATACTTTTTCTTCCCAATTTTCTCGAGCTTGCTTTATTTTTGAAAGTTCTTCTCCACTAAACATGACTACCTCCTGATTTGCTTAAATCTATTCAGCATTTAATATAATCTAATTTACCTATTTTTGCAAGATGTTTACATAAAATGATTTTAACTTTTTATAACTTGCAAAATTTAACCTTGCTGGACCGACTTTATAGCAGACGACCCAAATCTTCCGATTTGGTGTCGATCGCTTATACTGTAAGTGCAAAAAAGGAGCCAGACGCACGTCTAAGCTCCCTATTAAATATCACAATGCTGTTCCCGGATTTAAAATGTTGTTCGGGTCGAAAACTTTTTTTATTTCTCTCATCAGGTGCAATTCAGCTTCCGAAAACTGAAGATTCATTTTTTTGTTTCTTACCTTACCGATTCCATGTTCTCCTGTTATTGAGCCTTCACATTCAATCACTAAAGAAAATATTTCATCTGCTATTGCCTCATAATTATTCGGTTTTACAGCTCCATTTGTCAATATGCTGTTATGCAGATTTCCATCTCCTATGTGACCTATAGTGGAAATTTCTACATTGTACTTTACTGAAATTTTTGCTATGTTCTCCATATATTTCGAAAGATTTTTAATCGGAATTGCAGCATCTATGGCATCTACTACCTCATCGTGTATGCTTGGATATACGTGGCTTCTGATATCAAGCAACGTTCTTTGATCCTTTGAGCTTTCAGCAACAAAGCTGTTCAGAGCATTATTTCCCTCACATATTCCGACTATCGTTTCATACATTTCATAAAGGTCATCTTCTTTTCTTTCTGATACTATAAAATACAAATCCACTGCTCCGTCATTTGAAGGCCACGTTAATCCTATGTCATTTGATGCTTTTAATATTGCCTCTTTCTCCATGTATTCAATAGCAAGTGGCTTAATACCGGCTTTGAATATTTCTGTTACTGCTTTTACAGCATCACTTTCATTATCAAACGAAGACACAAGGCTGCCTATATGCTTATCTTTTGGCTTAATAGACAATGTGGCTTTTGTAACTATACCTAATATTCCTTCGCTGCCTATTATCAGATTTTTCAAATCCAGTCCCGCGTTATTTTTAATAAGATTTTTGCCAAGTTTAATAACTTCGCCTGACGGTAATACAACCTCTAACTCTTTGATTTGATCCCTCATTACGCCATATCTTACAGCCCTTACACCTCCTGCATTCATAACAACCAAACCACCTACCTGAGCTCCTTCATCCCCGGGATGAATGGGAAAATACAGGTTATCATGTTTGTTAAACAATTCCACCAGCTGAAGCAAGGTTACTCCTGCTTCACATTCAACCGTCAGGGATGTTTCATCAACTTCAATTATATTATTCATTCTTTCCATTGATATAATAATGCTCGGCATTATAGCTACCGCTGCTCCCGAAATGGAAGTACCGCCGCCTCTTGCAATTACAGTCAGTTTGTTTTCATTGGCATATTTCATGATTTCAGATATTTCTTCTGTTGTTGAGGGCTTTACTACCACACAATCAGTACAAACTTTGGGCTTCATTGCCTTTTCAGTCTGGTCTTCGCAGTAACTTTTCACCTTTTCCAAATCAGTTACTACCCATGCTTCTCCTAAAATTTCCTGCATTTTTTTAATTATTGTTTCGTTCATATTTCCTCCGATATAAGTTTTAAGTATTATCGTTTTTAAATGGTAAGATTATTATTGCGAATTGCGCTTATGATTTCCGGAATAATTTTATACATATCACCTACTATTGAATAATCGGCAACATTAAATATAGGTGCCGAAGGGTCATTGTTAATAGCTATTATGACTCCTGATTCTTTCATGCCTGCCAAGTGCTGCGGAGCTCCCGATATGCCGCAGGCAATATATACTGTTGGTTTTATTCTGTTTCCACTATATCCTACCTGATGATCTTTTGAAATGATTCCTGTTTCAACCAAAGCTCTTGATGCCCCTACTTCTCCGCCTAACATGACAGCAAGCTCTTTTATCATATTTAAATCTTCCGCACTTTTAACGGAAGCTCCTGCGGCAACCACTACCTTGGCATCTTGTACATTAACACTATTGTTTGATATTTCTTCTAATACTTCAATTAAATCATTACTCGTTTTGACGGTAGGAATTTTAATTATTTCTCCTATCTTGTCCGTATCTCTTTTTTTTTCTTCGAATTCCTTGTACCTTACGGTTGCCATCTGCGGATATATGTCCGATTTAATGTGAGCAAGAATATTTTCGCTGAATGCCGGTCTGATCTGTATTAATTTCATATCATCATCTATTTTGAGGTCCGTACAGTCTGCAGTAAGTCCTGTCTCCAATAATGCTGCCACTCTTGGTGCAAGGCTTCTTCCAAAAGCTGTTGCTCCGAAAAGGCATATTTCTGGTTTAATATTTTTTATTAAACTAACTATATTTTCTGTATATATCAGCTCATCCGGCTTATTAAATACAGTTGTATCAACGATGTGGTATACCTTGTCAGCTCCTCTGTAAATCAGCTCCTGCGCCTCAATTTCTTCAGGTCCTAAAATAACCGCACTTAAGCTGCAGCCGATTTTTCGGGAAAGTTCACTGCCTTTTCCTAAAAGTTCATAAGATACTTTATGGATTATATTGTTTTTTTGCTCAGCGAAAATCAATACTCCGTTGTAATTTTTTTCTGTCATCTTATGCCTCCCTAAGAATCTTATGTGATTTTAAGACATTTAATATGTCTTCAACAGCTTTTTCGTCATCTTCTTTGTATAATTTACCTTCTCTTTTTGACTGCCGGGGTACCTCAATTTTTTTAACCTTTGTGGGGGAACCCTTTATCCCGATTTTCGAATCATCCAGCACTTCTTTTAAATCCTCGCAGGTCCATTTTGTAATTTCTGCCTTACGGGCTTTTATTTTATTTTTGAAGGAAGGAAGCCGCGGAACATTTACATCCTTAGTAACCGTTATTAAAAGAGGATATTTGCCTCTTTTCAAATATTGACTTTCCCATACGCTGCTTACTACCTCAATATCTTTTTCAGTATAACTTTTTATTGCTTCAACATTGCTTATATGAGGTATGTTAAGATAGCCTGCTACTTCTGCACCAACCTGTCCCGTATCTCCGTCAACACTTTGAATACCTGCAATTATTAAATCATATTGCCCTATTTTCTTGATTGCAGAGGATAATATTGTGGATGTTATCATAACGTCAGATCCGCCGAATTTCATGTCTGTTAAAAGAATCCCTTCATCAGCACCTCTTGCAATTGCTTCCTTAAGTGCTTCCTCTGCCTGCGGAGGTCCCATTGTCAAGGCTGTTACCTTACCATTCATGTTTTCACTGATTTGAAAGGCAGCTTCCAGCGCATTTAAATCAAAAGGATTTATTTCTGTGCCTGCGGATGATCTGTCTATTCTTCCTGCTTCTCTGTCAAATTTTACTTTTTCCATATCAGGCACCTGTTTTACAAGTACTATTATATTCATTTCTACCTCCTGTCACTGTTTGGAAGTGAAGAATCCGAAGAATCTCTTCAGGAAATTCTTCACTTTTACAGGTAATTATGTTGCTTTATTAATTTCTTTATTTTTTTTAATTCCCACCATTATAAATGGGAACAGTACTACAAATATAGAAAAATATCCGAGGTATTTGTAACCTATATTGATTATTTGGGCAATTCCGAAAGTTGATACAATTACGTCCAATGTTAGCATTACAAGAACTATAATCAGGCTTATATTTCTTTCACTCCTGATGTTATTAACAAATACCGGCTTATTCTTAAACCTTACAATCAATGAAAATGCAAATGTAATTATAGTTGACAATGATGCCATAACAACAAACAAGACATATGCGGTTTCTAAAACAGGAATTCCTATTTGCTGGACTATATAAAAGTTTGGAAGAAGACTGTTTATTGATTCCGGCTGAAATCCATAATTGACAATAACTATTAATGCAAGCATTAAACCGTTTAAAGCTACTCCTAATATGGCTGTTTTTGCACTGTCTCTCTTTGATGATAAGCCGTCGGAAACCGAAATACAATTTCCGATTATTCCCGTTGACTGAAAGCCGGCATATGATATTGCAGTCCAGATTGCTGCCAAAATGCCGAAATCAGAAAGTGACGAATTATTCCAGTTTAAAACTATATTTCCGCTGCCTTTGCTTATGCCGAGAGATACTATAATTGCCAGTATCACTAATATTCCCACAGTAAGTCCTGTAGAAGCAGCTTTAACCAAAGCAGCTCCATATATAACTAATATTACAGAAAGCAATGCCATCAGTACTGTTCCGATCCACACATTAAGACCAAAGAACTGCTGCATAAGCTGAACACTGGTTGCTATGCAAAGACCGGGAGCCAATAAGCATGTTACAAGGAAACATATTTCAAAGAATGTGCTGAATAATTTCTCATAAGGATGAAAAAACTTGTTTGTAAAGGTTTTAAAATTATTTATGTTATTAACTCTTGAGTATTCTAATGCAAAATAAATTGCCAATCCCAAAAGTGCCATAGCTATTAAGGGTGTAAATATACCAAGTTTTCCATATTCAGCGTAGTAAGATACTACCTGCTTTCCCGATGCAATTCCCGGACCTACATGAGTGCCGAACCATACTGCCGCAATTCCTATATAAGGCGGGATTGAAGATTTTTGATTGATTGATTTGTTCTCCATATAATGCTCCTTTTTAATAAAATTATATATCTAACTTTGGCCAAAAGTTGTATATCTGTTATGAATAAAGCATAAAAAAAATCTTTCATTCCTATAAACACATTTGAATCCAACTGTGCTTATAGGGACGAAAGATCTATTCCGCGGTACCACCCTAATTATGATATGTAAATATCATCACTTCAAAGTCTGACAACTTCTAACTCTGTAACGTGAGTTCACGTATCTGTCTACTTGGTATCCCTTTGAACAGATATGCTCCGCAGTGAATATTACATATCTTCTTCAATGTTGGCTTTCACCTATCCCAACTCTCTGTGTTTGTTAAAAATATCTTTCTCTGCATCAACGCAATTTTATATTGTTCTCTATACTAAATTATACAAACAAGTTTGTCAAGAGTTATTTTGAAAAAAATTAGAAAAAAATAAGATTCTTTACTGCCGCTGAGGATGACAGAATTGTCATTCTGAACGCAGTGAAGAATCTCATTAATATCTACTGTACTCCGTCAAACAACGTCTCAAATTCTTTTCCGGATATTGTTTCTTTCTCTAACAAAGCCTGAGCAACACGGTGTAACTTTTCCATGTTTTCACTAAGAAGTGTCTCTGTTTTATGATATGCAGCATCAATTATTCTACGCATTTCGTTGTCAATTTTAGCTGCTACTTCTTCTGAATAATTTCTTATTTTGTTGAAGTCTCTGCCGAGGAATACTTCTTCATCATTTGTTCCGTATGTCATAGGACCTAAATCATCACTCATACCGTAAGTTGTAACCATTGCTCTTGCAATTTTTGTTGCTCTTTCTATATCATTTGAGGCACCTGTGGATATATCGTTCAGGGCTAATTTTTCAGCAACTCTGCCGCCTAATAACCTGACAATACTTTCTTCCATGTCTGATTTTGACCTGTATGAACGGTCCTCTTCCGGAAGATACATAGTAAATCCGCCTGCTCCGCCCCTCGGTATGATGGTAATCATATGGACAGGGTCTTTACTTGATGAAAGCTTTGCTACAACCGCATGACCTGCTTCATGATAAGCTGTAAGCTTTTTCTCGTTTTCACTTATAACCTTGCTTCTCTTTTCAGGTCCTGCAATAACCTTTGTAATTGCTTCTTCTATTATATCCATTGATATCAAAGTTTTATTTTGTCTTGCAGTCAATAATGCCGCTTCATTCATTGCATTTTCCAAATCGGCAGGTGTGAATCCGGGAGTTCGTTTTGCAACTATTTCTAAATCAATATCATCCGCCAATGGTTTTTTTCTAACGTGAATTTTTAATATTTCTTCTCTTGCTTTTACATCCGGAAGTCCAACGTGTACTTGCCTGTCGAATCTGCCAGGTCTCATTAATGCAGGGTCCAAAATATCCGGTCTGTTTGTTGCCGCAATGATAATTATTCCTTCATTGCCTGAGAATCCATCCATTTCAACCAACAATTGATTCAATGTCTGTTCTCTTTCATCATTTCCGCCGCCAAGTCCGGCTCCTCTTCTTCTTCCTACTGCATCTATTTCATCTATAAAAATTATACATGGCGCATTTTTCTTCGCCTGGTCAAACAAATCTCTGACACGGGAAGCACCCACACCAACAAACATTTCAACGAAATCTGAACCGCTTATACTGAAAAACGGTACTCCCGCTTCTCCTGAAACGGATTTAGAAAGATATGTCTTACCTGTTCCGGGAGGTCCAACCAACAATACTCCTTTTGGTATACGAGCTCCGAGTCGAGCGAATTTAGCAGGATTCTTTAAAAAATCAACTATTTCGCTCAATTCTTCTTTTTCTTCATCTAACCCCGCAACATCTGCAAAAGTAATTTTTTTACTTGGATCATCGTCCTTCACCATTCTTGCTTTGCTTTTACCGAAGGACATTGCCTTGCCTGTTCCTCCGCCCTGAGACTGCTTCATAAATACATACCAAAGAACTCCCAAAAGAACTAACATTCCGATTGTGGGAAGTGCTTGAACCCACAAAGGTGTAGCAGGAACCGGTTCACCGACTAATTGTATTTCACCGGTTTCAACCTTATCTGCAAGATATCTGTCATAAAAGCTTGAAGAAAATAGAAATACTGTAGGCACATATGAGGTGAATGATGTATCATCCTTATAAACACCCTTCACTTCACTTTCTGTAAAGGACAGTGATTTTACATTGTTATTTTGTATCTGTATTATAAGCTCGCTGTAACTTATACTTTGTGCATCCTTTGCAGGTTCAACCATACTCTGAACCAACATTATTATTACTACAAATATAAGAATATACATGGCGATGCTTCTCATGAATCCTTTCAATTAAGCCCTCCTCTTAAATTACATCTTTACATTATGATGTAATTGTATCATAAAATGCAAATCATTACAATTGGTTTATATATTAACTCGAAATCAATTGGAATATACTTCTTCCTTTAATACTGCAATATATGGTAGATTTCTGTATTTTTCCGCATAATCGAGACCATAGCCAACCACAAATTCATCAGGAATTTTAAAGCCGGTGTATTTTATGGCTAAATCAATTTTTCTTCTGTCAGGTTTATCAAGTATCGTACATATTTCAACCGATGCCGGACCCCTGCTTTTTAAGTTTTCCACAAGGTACGACAATGTTAAGCCGGAATCAATTATGTCTTCAACTATTAGAACATGTTTACCTTCTATTGCTGTGTTCAAATCTTTTAATATTCTTACAACACCGGATGACTGAGTATTTGTTCCGTAGCTTGAAATTGCCATAAAATCTATGTCTAAAGCTGTATCGATTTGTCTCATCAAATCGCTTACAAATATAACCGCACCCTTCAAAACACATACTAACAATAAATCCTTATTATTATAATCTGCTGTTATTTTTGCTCCAAGCTCCTTAACCTTTTCTTGCAGAACTTTTTCTTCTATAAGTATTTCTCTTATATCCTTATCCATTTAGCTGCTCCCTTATTGTAATATTTAATATTTTCTTTGTTGATGAAGTTATTTTGAAACTATTGTGAATTCTAAAATCCTCTAACCACAATATGTTATTGTCGTCTGCTATAATCAGTTTTTTATCTCTTTCTTCTTGAGGTATTTTCATATCAATTAAAATATCTTTGACTTTCTTGATACCTGTCATTCCGCAAGGAATCATACTATCACCCGGCAATCTGTTTCTTGCAATCAGATTTCCTTCTACTAAATCATAATCCACACTGATTGTGTCCTTGTCCTCCGGATTGAATTCAGAAACGTCCAGCACTTTACAATGTATAACTTTTCCAACCTCAGAAATTTCCAATGGTTCATGTAATACAATATTATATTTAAATTTTGGAATATTTTCAAGATTTTTATTGATTATTAAATTTTTATAGCTTATTTCTAAGTTTACAGCTTCAGTCAGGTTTATTTTTTTGCCTGTCTTTCCGTTATTAATAAAGTCAATTGCATAATCTATATGCTTCATTTCAATGTTGACAGTATTGCCCTTCAACATATCTAAGGCATATCTCAAAATTCTTCCGGTTTCTTCCGGCTTTGTTTTATTCAATTTTTCTATACTTAGTATAACCTTATTATCGTCATTTGAAATAAGTACTTCATAAAATATTTTTTTTATATATTTTTCTATGATTTTTTTGTCCCTGTCCATTGCTTCAGACATTCTATACAGTGTATTCTGAATATTCGGATTAAAATTATTCTCTAAATAAGGTATCAAATCCAGTCGAATTTTATTCCTGCCGTATATACTTTGGGAATTAGTTATATCTACACAATATTCGTAATTATTACTATGAAGATACTCTAGAATTTCAGATTTAGGAACGTTAAGCATAGGTCTGATAATATTATCCTTTTTAACAGACATGGCACTCAGTCCGTCAATGCCTGTTCCTCTTATTATCCTTTGAAGCACGGTTTCTGCCTGATCATTTAAATTATGAGCAACCGCAATTATTCCGCCGCCTATTTCATTTAAGTTGTCTTTAAAAAAATTATATCTTAAAATTCTACCTGCTTCTTCTTCTGTTACCTTAAGCTCCTTGGCATACTCAGAAGCATGTTTTCTTTTAACAAAAAGCTTTATGCCATGCCTGCTGCATAGCTGTCTTACAAATTCTTCATCATTAAAGGCATCCTCGCCTCTATACATATGATTTATATGAGAAGCATACAGGTTAAAACTTAAATTTTCCTTTAGTTTTATTAAGTTATAAAACAAAAAAACAGAATCAGACCCTCCGGACAATGCTAATAACACATTATCACCGTGGCTGATTAAGTTTTTATTCAGTATATTATTTTTAACTAAATCGTGCATAGTTTTCCTCATGTTCTTGACATATTTAAAATTATACCACGAATTCATATTATTAAAACCACTTTTTTATTTTTTATTAAAAATAGAGGTTCCTACTGACGATGGGTGAACGATAGCACAACGATAGGTGAACAATTGTTAAAGGGATGCAAAGCATCCCCCCAGATTATTGACAAACTCTGTTTCGTCTTCCTGAGCAATAGCGAAGGATCTCAGCACTTCAAAATCTGAGATTCCTCGCTGACGCTCGGAATGACAATACCAGAATTGTTCTCCTATCGTTTTATCCGACTTTCGTTACTAATACCGTCATGTCATCTATAACTGAAGCCTGTCCTCTTAATGCATAGCTTAATATAGAATTAGCTATGGTCTGAGGATCTCTTTTTACAAGAAGCTCTAAATATTTATCCAGATTTTTCTTTTCATCCATACTGATGGAATCAGTAATCCCATCTGAAACCATAATTATTATATCCCCAATATGGATATTCTTTTTAAAAGAGCTGTATTCGAAATTGTCAAGTATACCAAGCGGCAGGCTTTTGCCTGATATTTTATCTACGTTTTTATTGCTTATTATATAGGTGGGAGCTGCTCCTGCCTTATAAACCCGCATTTCTTTCGAGCCGTAATCTATAATATTCAAATCAAAGGTTACAAATCTTTCGTCTCCTAATTTAAGCATTAATATTGAATTTAATGTTCTCAGTATTTGCTCTTCGGTAAAATCAGTGTATAAAAATTTCGACAGCAATTCTACGGCACCGTTACTTTCACTGCAGGCCTCTTCACCTGAACCGATACCGTCACACAAGACTGTATAATACTTGTCGGCTCTTGCTGCATGCGCGAAGTTATCTCCCGATACAATACTTCCATCCTTAGTTGCAGTTGCACTGTATGTCCTGATTTTAATTCTTTTTATATTCTTAAATTTAAATACATAATAGTTAGGAGATGCAATTATTCTCTCCGTACATTTAAGCTTTACACCGCTGACATTTCTTACAATTAACTCTATGGCACTTTCAGCTTCTTCGGAACTTTTTTCCGTTTTAACCGTTAAGCTTAATATAATGGAATTTTTATTGTAAGATACAACCTCAAAAAATTTTATGTTTATATTTTGCCATAGAAGCTGTTCCTTAATTTTCACCTTTGCTTTTTCAGAAAAAATATTTATATGTTTGGATTTTTTGTATTCATCTATATTTGTAATTGCAGGCGCAGCTGTTGTGGCAGCCTCATTTCTGATATGTTTACCATTTTCACGATTCAAATTATTATCTTTATTTTTAATGGATTCAAGTTTGAGAGATTTTTTTATATCACTTTTTAGCCTGTTAATATTTATTTTTTTCGTACCGCTTCTTATACCTTTAATAAATTTTATAGCTTCGTTGGATAAAATTATTGCACTAAAAATAAAAAAAGTTTCAAAAATATTTAATATCAATCCATTTTTGCTGAATCCGTCTGCTAACAGTATGGTAGTTTTGGAAACCAATAAAACCATGGCCGAATATCCTGCTGTCGATAGGATTGATTTGTCACCTTTTTTATAAAAGTAAGCATATACAGCCAACAGTATTATAATGTATACAAAGTTAAAATTAACTGATAAAACAGCTAAGATTGTAATAATAAGAAGAGATAATGACGCACCCTTGTTAAAGCTGTATACACTGAAAGCAATAATTGCAAAGGGAAATATTTCATGTATTATATTTTGTCTTGCAATCAAAAAACACACCAAAAAAATAATTAAATTATGTTTGATGTGTTCTAATTCATTTTTAACAATGTTTTCAAATAAGTTTAAACTGACATTTTTGTCATTTGTTTTACCGATCATATACTCCACCCCTTTATGATTATGGTAGCAGAGATATAATGTAAAAGGCTGTCTAAATACGCGATAAAAGAATTCTAATTTTCTAAATCTCCTTGAAATCCAATGCCTTGTATCAGCTTATTGTCGTTTTTGTTTTTATCTATGTAAATTGTTTCATTTGGTTTAACCATTTTATATTGATTTCTTGCAATTTTCTCTACAAGCTCTAAAAGTTCTTCTTCATTGTTCATTTTTTCAACATCAGTCTTAAGCTCTTGAACCTTTTTTTCTACTTTTGCTTTTTCAAACAATTTTTCATCAATCTGGTTGTTTAAATCATTCAACATCTGATATTGATTAATCGCAGTATAAGCAAAATATATGACAAAGACGGAAAACAAAAAATTAATTATATTAAATCTTCTTCTCTTCTTAATAGGAGCTTCAAATTTTTTCTGTCTGTTTTGTTCTTTAATTGCTTTTTCCTGTTGTCTGAAATCTTCATTGTTGATTCTTCTTTTTAATGCTATTATCTTTTGTTCGTCGTGCATTTGCCTGCTCCTTTCTTCGTCTTTTGCCCATCTAAGTTTATCTTTTATTGATTTTAATATTTAATTGATTTTTTCTTTTGTTGATTTTTTCTTTTGTTTGTTTTTTTTAATTGCTTCTTTTTATTATATAACATTTTTTTGTTTTTTGAAATCTTTTTTAATCTGAATTTATAAAATTTGTATCTCTTTTTTGCATTATTCCTTATTTTTTCGTATTTTAATTTAAAAGGATACAAAATAATCTTTAATTTTCTGATAATAGCTTTAATTGGTTTAATTAACAAATCTATTGTTTTCTTAATAAGCTTTAATATCTCATCAACAATAAAAATTAAAAGCTTTAATATATATCGGCTGATTCCATAAAAATATAATAGTGCTCCAATCATAAATCCCATTAGAATGAAAAATCTTACATTTCCGTAGCTTAAATCGAAGATAAGAGTAATGCCTATGTAAATACTTGTCAGCCAGTAAATCAAGTCTCCGATTGCAGTACCAAAGGGACCTAATTTGATATAACGTCTCAACAGCCTGTAAATATCCCACATGCTTCCAAGGAGCATGCCAGCCATTATTGATACTGCAAGCATATATTCTTGAGAATATGGTAAGTAGTCCATTATAACCTACTTAAACAGCTTCTTTACCAAGCTTACTTTTTCTCTCTGACCTACATATTCAGAAAAAATTAATGAATTAATCTCACCCTTTACAATAAGCTTTCCTTCATCTACGTTTAATTTGCTTATGTTTAATCTTTCACCCTTAATTGTAAGCTTTCCTTTATTAGTTAATAAAACAACCACTTCATCATTGAAATTATCAACACCTTCAACACCTGTTACATTTAATATTTCCTTATTCTCAAGCAACAAGCTTTGAGCTACTTTTTCATCCATATATTTTCCCCCTGATTCCGATAATATAAAAACAATTTTATTACTAATTATATGTCCAATTATTCATAATATGACGAGATATGTATAAAGGAGATTCTCAGTCTCATGCTCAGAATCTCCCTTGTTACTTTTAACTTTTTTTATGCTTTTCCTTGTATATATCCCTTGCTAACCTGCCGTTAAGAATGCTTCTTTTTAAAGATTTAATGCTTTGCCTTGTCTGAATAATATAACCTGAATTCATT
The DNA here is from genome assembly GCF_032080165.1 of Sedimentibacter sp. GTDB lineage: Bacteria > Bacillota > Clostridia > Tissierellales > Sedimentibacteraceae > Sedimentibacter. The sequence continues at coordinate 41,498 of NZ_DAMASY010000011.1, read as the reverse complement.
ATAATAGCTGCATGGCCATCCTTCAAAAATACTTCTTTGACAGAGTTAATATTTACATACCCGTATGCCGCATCATGCTTAAATATCGGTTCTCTTACATTAACATAGACATAGACTATGTTCTCGTTTATTACTATGGGGACTTTATTTGTAATACCAAGTTCATTACCATAATTTATTCTGTTGTGATACAAGCTTATATTATAATAATCAGCCAAATTCTTTACACATGTTTCTATTGTTGCACTTTTTATAAAAGAGTCGTCTTTTGTTAAAATTTCCGTGCAGTTTCCAGTATCTTTCACATATATAGGCAACATGGCTTCGATTTCGTTGAATTTCATCATTTTTTTCATTTTACACAAATCCTTTTATTAAAATTCACATTGAAATTTTAACATTATTTTTTTCTTGAATTTAATCAGTTTCCACTCTAACTTGCATGCTACCGGCATTTTTACATTATTAATGCAATTTGTTATCCTAAAGCTGCATTGTACGAGAAAGCAGGTGAAGCATGGATAAAAAGGCAGATACTGATATTAATTATATTATTCAGATGTCCCTAAAAGGGGACAAGAAATATCAGGAAATTTTATTAAATGAATTGAAACCTCTTATATGTAAGAACATTTTTATGTATTGGAGCTTAAGTGACCCGATAGCAGAAGATTTGTTGCAGGAAGGATACATTGTAGTGCTTCAATCTCTAAAAGACTTCGATATGAACAAAGGAGTGCATTTTCTTGCATTTATACACAGTAAGATAAAATATTTTTACATTAATTGTTACAAGAAAAGCTTAAAAGATGCAAAAAACTTAAACTGTTATCCAGATATTGATGATTTGGGAATAGTTGATTTTAAAGAGAACACAGAGAAAAAAATCCTTGAAAATGAAAAAATTTCTTTGCTTAAAACCTGCATTGATATGCTGTCGGCAGAGGAACAGCAATTAATATATTGCTTCTATTTTGATGAAATTCCAATAGGCGAAATAGCTAAAGATTTAAATATTTCCTACAGTGCTGCATGCAGCAAAAAATCAAGGATTATAAAAAAATTAAGGAATTGTGTTCTCAGGAGGTGACGATATGGAAGATATCTTAAATTTGATTGGTAATTTTGGATTTCCAATTGCCGTTGCAGTATATTTGCTGGTAAGAATTGAAGCAAAATTAAATCAATTAACAGAATCAATTTGCGAACTCACTACTGCTATAAAAAGCATGAGATAGAAAAGAAGAAATAGAGTTATAGCATCTTTTTTCCCTCTTCCATAATTTCAAAATACGTGATAATATAATTGTATATTATACGTCAATCTTCATGTTGACATTTATGGCAGAGGGAGAATTTTTATGAAAAACAAAGAAGTGAAATCAGTACTTATATTACTTTTAACTGCAGCCATATGGGGTTTTGCATTCGTAGCCCAAAGAGTAGGTATGCAGCATGTGGGAGCATTTACGTTTAACGGTGTAAGATTTGCATTAGGAAGCATGTCATTACTGCCGGTTATTTATTTTTTCGGTAAAAAGTCTACGGAAAGCATCGAAAAAACTGAAGAAGCAGATTTTAAAACCACTGTTAAATCCGGAATCATCGCAGGAAGCGTATTGTTTATTGCAGCATCACTTCAGCAAGTAGGTCTGATTTATACTACTGCGGGAAAAGCAGGTTTTATAACAAGCTTATATATTGTGTTGGTACCTATTTTAGGAATATTTTTAAAACAAAAAACCCATGTTACCACATGGCTGGGTGCACTTACGGCAGTAATAGGTCTTTATTTTTTAAGCATCAACGAAAGCTTTACCATTGAATTCGGAGATTTGCTGGAGATTATCGGTGCTTTCTTCTGGGCTGGGCACATTCAACTGATTGATAAATTTGTTAAAAACGTGGATGCAATTAAGCTTTCATCAGTTCAATTTGCAGCCTGTTCAGTATTAAGCTTAATTGTTGCATTCATATTTGAAGATATCAACTTGGGAAGTTTATCAAGAGCTATGGTTCCAATATTGTACGGCGGTATTATGTCGGCAGGCGTGGCATATACGCTTCAGGCAGTGGGACAAAAACACGCAAAACCGTCACATGCAGCAATTGCACTAAGTATGGAATCAGTATTCGCAGCCGTTGGCGGCTTACTTCTGCTTAATGAAATTTTACCGGCAAGAGGTTATTTAGGCTGCGCATTGATGCTTTTGGGTATGTTAATAGCTCAATCGGAAAATTTTAAAATAGATAAATCATTAGCGGAATAAATTACATTAAGCAGATGATCCAAATCTCAGATTTGGTGTCAGTCGCTTATACTGTAAGTGAAATTAGGGAGATTCCTCGCTTCACTCGGAATGACATAAACTGTCATCTTAGACTTTAGTCTGGAGGATCTCCCTGATTATTTGGATTAATCTACTTTATATTGCCGTTTCTTTTATCAAGAGCTTCATCTCTTATTTCTCTTCTCATATTTTTAATTGATTGTTCTCTTCTTTCGTTTTTTTCCTGAAGATCATTTTTTTGCTTATTACTAACGCTGTTTCTTATCATGTCTTCCGTTTCTCTGTAGTTTGCTATAGTATTATCAATATTTCTTTGAATTCTATCAACATTATCTCTTCTATCATCCTGTCTTGGTTTATTCATTTTTTTCACCTCACTGTTTTTTATTAAAGATTATATATAATCTATTAATTATTATGTGTAAGTATAAAGTTATTATTAATGTAATTTTTAATTTTTACAGGTCCTGCCAATATGTCCTTACCTATAAACAACTCTCCCGTATCTCTTGCCTTGACGCTCCATTTAACAAGCTGAATATTGCCTTCTGCTATTTCTAAACCTGTTATGCAGCGTGGATGAACACAACTTCCGTCATTAAAATACGAAACCATATTGTCTGAATCCAACATAGGTTTGTGATTATGTCCGGCTATTATTATTTTATTTTCTTTTATTGCCCATTCCGTTAATTTCTTTGCCATTTCATTTTTCTTCTCATAATTTTTCGCAGTCCTTGTTACATCATTTACACCGAAGTTTTCTAACGGCTTCCAAAAGTACCTCACTAAAAATCTTGCTATTTTCCATATATCACAGTTTAAAAAATCCACCTGATGTCCATGCAACAGCAGTATTTCTGTTCCGTCTTCTCTGTGCTTTAAAACCAATCCTTCATGAACTTTTATATCTTTAAATAAAGTAATAATTTTACCGTCTCTTTGTCTTAAATATTGGTATAAATTTTCCTCTGCAAATTTTTCTTTTTTCTTTACCATGTCATGGTTGCCGTAAATCATATAAAAACGGTTTTTATCGTAAAATTCTTTCATTATCCAAAAGGCATCTCTGTGCTGGTCAACGATATTTTGAAAATTTCTGTTTTCCCACAATTCATCTCCGTCACCTATCTCAATATAAGTATAACCTTCCTTATAGTAATGAGACAATGCAGCAAAAAATATATTACGATTTTTAGAAAAAGAATCTGACCAACTTCCGTCTCCCCTATGACAGTCACTCATAAAAATGAATTTGGAATCGTCATCGAAAAGTATTCGTTCTGCAGAGTTGTAAACTTTAGATATACGGTTTAAATAATTCATAATACACATCCCTTATCCCAAGGCTGTTGAAAAAGTTCATCCTGCAAGGCGCCGGAGGACGGCAACGAAGCAGGGGGCTTTTTCAGCAGCCTGAAGCATATTATTCATAATATGCTTCAGGAAAAATTATGTACTTCAAAATTCCCGACTTTTTGCAAAGTCCCTGCGTTTATACAATAATGAGACATACAGTAACAATCTTTATTTGACGGAATATGATAATAATGGGCTTGGCTCAAAATTAAAATAAGAAAAGGTGTTATTATGTATAATAATGAAGATAATGTTGCAGGTGCAAGCGATAGAAAAATAAATTTTGCTAACGTAAATGCAGCCGGAGATTTCGGCAGAAAAGACAGAAATAATAATGTTGCAGGTGAAGCAAGACGTATAAGATGTGACTGTGAATGTGTTTTTGAATGCTTATTAGAATTATTAGAAGATGCTCTTGATGATAAAAAAGATTGCAGACGTGATAGAGTAAGCCCAGGCGGCGGACGCAGATGCGAATGTGTTTATGAATGCTTGTTAGAATTATTAGAAGACGCTCTTGAAAAAGACAAACATCATCATTGCAGAAAAAGATAGTTAAAACAACGGAGATATCCCGTTTGATATCTCCGCCGTTCATATTGATGACAAAATCATCACAATAGCAGGTTGTTGAAAAAGTTCGTCCTGCAAGTCGCCTGAAGACGGCAACGAAGCAGGCGGGCGTTTTCAGCAACCTATCTCATATTATTATGCGGTGTATATGTCGCACAGTCAGTTTCATGCTTGCTTTGAGCATCACGGCTTGTAACTTCAATTTTTTGCGCATTGCAATGATCTCCCTGTGCCCAATAATGACATGAGTTTACAAGACATTTAATACCAGGATTATGTTGATCCATTCTTTGTATTTTGCCTTCCATATTATTTCTCCTTGTTTTTTATAAATTTAAAAGTTTATAAACTTTCATTTAGTATTATTTCACTTTTAAAACTATATATAAATAGAAATAATGGATAAATGCTCAAATATTGGCTTTTAACTTGTTTATTTCAATTCAGGAACCATATTAGGCGGAACTTCTCCATTAAGCGCCGCTACTAAATTTTCAGCAGCTAAGCGTGCCATATCATTTCGTGTTTTTATTGTTGCAGATCCAATATGCGGCAACAATACAACATTTGACATTTTAAGAAGCGGATTGTCCTTTTCTATCGGTTCTTTTTCAAAAACATCAAGACCTGCTCCTAAAATTTTCTTTTCACTAAGTGCTTTTATAAGTGCTTTTTCATTGACAGTTGCACCCCTTGATGCATTTATAAGTATTGCATCACTTTTCATTAAATTAAATTGTTCTTCATCAATCATATGATAGGTTTCGTCTGTTAATGCAGTCATAATAAGTACAAAATCGCTTTGCTTTAATAAAACATCTAAATCTGCATATTTTACGCCTAAGCATTTTTCTGCATCGTATTTTCTGTTTCTGTTATAATAAAGCACATCCATATCAAAACCATACTTTGCTCTTTTTGCAACAGTTTCACCAATTCTGCCCATGCCGATTATTCCTAATGTAGCATGATGCACATCTTTAGAAAATATTATACTTTCGTCTTGCTTATTCCACTTGCCATCTTTTACGTATCTATCCATTTCGGGAAGTTTTCTTGCTGTAGAAAGAATCAATCCAAAAATCAAATCTGCTACTGTATCATTCAGAACTCCCGGAGTATGAGTTCCGATAATATTTTTCTCCTTCATATCTTCGATATTAAAATTATTATAACCAACTGATATATTGCTTACTACTTTTAATTTTGGAGCGTGCTCAAGCAAATTTTTATCAATTTTTATTCCTGACAACATCAATCCATCCTTATCATGAATTATATTTATAATATCGTTATATCCCGCATCTGCAAGGATTTCATAATCGCAATAATTTCCTATGTATTCATTAACGTAATCAGGTATTTCTTTAGCTATTAAAACCTTTGGTTTCATAAAAGTCTCCTATCATTCTTCTTTTTTCTGTTCTATTGATTATATCATTTCTGTTTCATTAACTCAATATTTAGTCGTTCTGTACGCAGTAAAGAATCTACTTAATTGTACAATTTTTGCATAAAAATAATTAATAAATTAAAAATATCATTTATAACTTTGACATTTTTTAAAATTCATAATATTATTAATATATCACTTCTTAACCTTGGAGGTTTTATTATTGAATACAGATAAAAAAGAAATTACAAGTGCGTTGACTCATTTAGGCGGTGCAGTATTTGCGGTGGCAGGTATTTTAGTTTTCTTGTTCACCAACAAAATATCAAATTTAATTACTGCTGTTGCATTTTTGATTTTTGGAATAAGCATGTTTTTGTTATATTCTACAAGTACTGCTTATCATTTCATTGATAAATCAAAACAGAAAGCAAAGCTCATTATGAGAAAGCTTGACCACATTATGATATTTGTCTTTGTGGCAGGCAGCTATACACCTGTTTGCTTGCTTGTTTTAAACAATTACATAGGTTATAGATTATTAGCAGTGGTATGGTCAATAACCATTATCGGAACATTTATTAAATTGTTTAAAATTAATACTCCGAACTGGTTCAGTTCCGTACTGTATATCGGAATGGGATGGTTGGCAGTAATGGTATTCTCTCCGCTTGTTAAAAGTATGCCGTTAGGAGGTATTGTCTGGCTCATGGTTGGCGGATTGTTTTACACGGTGGGCGGCGTTATCTACGGAATTAAAAAGCCAAATATAAGCAAGAAATATTTTGGCTTTCACGAGCTGTTTCATATATTTGTTCTGGCAGGTTCCTTCTGCCACTATATAATGATGTATTTTTACGTAAGTTGACAAGATGGGAGGCTGTTGAAAAGTTCATCATGTAAGGCGCCGGAAGGCGGGCAACGGTCGCGTATTCAAAAATACGTGAGGATTGACCGGCTGAACGGCAACGATGCAGGGGGGCTTTTTCAGCAGCCTGAATTTTAAATTATTCTGATATATTGACCAAATACATATCCGTTTATATTGTTGTAATTGATTTGATACCAATCTCCGACTCTTCTGATTATTTCTACAGTTGCTCCGTTTGGTGCCATCCCTATGACAGGATTACTAAGTGAAGGACCATTTCGTATATTCAGGTAGCCGCTGTTTAATGTTACTCTTCCCATTGTTCGACCATTTTGTGTGCTTGCATTAGTAACCGGAATACCAAAATATTGCGCTAATGAATTGGCAAGAGCCAAAGCAATTAATTCCGTATTGTTTACTATCCAGTTTGCATCTGCCCAGTTATCATGAAAAGCAACTTCAACTAATACCGATGGTGCTCTCGTTCTTGAAACTTCACCTAATGTTGTTGTTGACATTGTTCTTACAAGATCAGGTAAAGGATAGATGCCTGTAAAATTCTGTCTGATAATTTCAGCCATTCTTTGTCCGTTAGTGCTTGAAGGATAATAGAATATAATAGGTCCTCTGTTTTGACCCGCATTTGCAGGTGGAGAAGCATTTGAATGAAGTGCCAAATGAAAATCGTAATTTCCTGCATTTGAGGCTGCAATTGAGGAGGATGCTGTCATATCGGGTGTATTTCTTGAAAAGTCGATGCCGTATCTTTGCAAATAAGGTATCATGGCATCAGTTATATCATTCATATGCTGCTCTTCAGAGCCGCCGTTTACAAATAAATTATATTCTTGAGTCGAAGGACTTAAATATACAGTAGGCATAAATCAACCTCCGTTTCCCTTAAATTTGTGTTACAATTTATTTTATGCATGAAGGTTTATTCAGTGCGCATATGCAGAGTATATAATAAATAAAACATTATCCGGCTCTTCTGATTTGATTAATCGCCTTTAATCTTCGAATGTCATAGAAAAAGTTATTCATTAATCCGGCCGTAGTTTTCTGTGCCATAATTAATGAAATAGATGTAATTTTATAAAATTTCATATTTTCATTTTTTAAGCTTGAATAAATTTGATATATTTCAATAGCTTTGTGCGTATTTAAATTGATATAATATTCCAACGAATCAAGGTAAATTCCCCCTCTTTCCACCTTAAACCTGCGATGCTTGTTATACATCTTTATAACCCAATTCTCATATGACCTGTGACTGTTTAACAGCTCAATATTTGCATGCTGCGGAATGGTCAAATCCTGAATCAGGTGACATGCTGCACCTAAATAAAACATAGCATTTTTAATATCTCCCTGAAAATACTCCTTGATAGCTCTCCTGTAATAAGTAATGCATTCTATCTTGGCATTGCTGTTACCGTACAGTCCTCTTTGAGTTTTTGGATTATAAAAATGATTGCTGCTTTTAAAATCCTGGTCAGCCCACACAGCTCCTTCGTTTATATCTTCAATATATTTTGAAACTATGTTATAAACAGCAATATGGTCGTCATTTCGCAGTATTTCAATTGCCTGATTATTAATAAATTTATGCACTATGCATTCTGTTTTTATTACCTTCTTTTTTAGCGGATTTACTGCTTTAACTGCTTTTTTATATAAATATGAATAAGATTTTTCGATTGCACTCATAGTATTCTATCTCCCTTTTTGCCATTCCAAGCTCACTTCTGTATATCAAGATTATTTTATTCATGTTTTAAACTATTATCCAATATTGATGACAAAGTCATCAAGATGGTAGGCTGTTGAAAAAGTTCATCCTGCAAGGCGCCGGAAGACGGGCAACCGCAGCGTATTCAAACATACGTGGGATTGACCGGCGCAGCGGCAACGAAGCAGGGGAACTTTTTCAGCGGCCTGAGAATCTAATTTATCATTAGATTCTCTTTTAATAATGTTGTTTTATTTATTTAGTATATTATAGATTATTGTTGCAGCTTCTGCTCTTGTTAAGCTGTCCTGAGGTTTAAACGTGTTATCAGGATAACCATTGATTATGTTTTCTCTTACTGCTGATGATACATAATTCATTGCCCATGCCGATATTTTATCTTTGTCGTTAAAATGCATTTTACTGAATTCAATTTTTAAATTCAGTGCTTTAGCTATAACCACTGCCATTTGTTCTCTTGTAATCATTTCATCAGGTTCGAACATATCATTTCCGTGACCTAATATAATATTGTTCTCTATAGCCGCAGAAATATAATCCTTTGCCCAATGATTCCTTGTATCATTAAATACATTGAATTTACTGCTTTCTAATCCAAATGTCTTTATAATAAGAGTTATGAATTCTGCTCTCGTAATGTTTTTATCCGGTCTGAAAGTGTTATCAGGGTAGCTGGATATAATTCCTCTTTCTACTAAGTAATTAACGTATTCTTTCGCCCAATGACCTTCAATATCAGTCGGTAAAGCTTTTTGCTCAGGAACAGGAATCGGAGCAGGTTTTGTTCGCCCACCGCCGCTGCTTCCGCCACCACTCGTCGTATCCACTATATTAACGGTAAATGTTGATGATAAGCCTTTATCAAATTCAATGCTAAGCACAAAACTGCCTTTTTCCTGTAGTGCGAGATACTCCTTCTTTATAGTCAGTTTATAATTATCTATTTTATAATTGTCTTTTCCGATAGATAAATTACCTGACTTTATGTCAATTACAGTTTCGGCATCATTCCAAATAATATTAGTTATAACATCCCTTTGATTTGCAGGATTTTTATCGAATGTTTCACTTGCTGGTGATATTTCGGCACTTATTATCGGTTTAGTATGAGATACTACAAATTTATCTGAAATATACTGTCTGTTTCCTGTGCTTATAACGGCGAAGTATGTACCGTTTGGTAACGTAAAAGCAAAGCTTAAGTTTCCGTTTCCATCTGTCATTCCTTGATCTAAAAAGACCCTTGTATTATCACTGTCTTTGTAAACTATCAGTGATATATCTTCATTAGTCTTATTTATCTTTCCTGTTATCCTAACATTATTTTCATTAACAACTGCATTAATATCTTCAGGTTCTTCATTATCAGGCTCTTTATATACTACTATTTTTTCAGTTGTATATTGCTTTTTATCCGTGCTTATTACAGCTATATAAGTTCCGTTAGGCAGTGTAAATGAAAAGTCAAAATCTCCGTTTGCGTCTGTCAATCCTTGGTCTATGTAGAATCTTGTATTATCGCTTACTCTGTAAACCATCAGAGACACATCTTTGTTCTTTTCATTTATCTGTCCTGTTATATTAACATTGTCTTCACTAACATCAACGTTAATACTTTCAGGCTCGTTTCCTTCAGGATATTTATATACAACAATATTTTCAGTAGTATACTGTTTTCCCCCTGCGTTTAGAACTGCGAAGAAAGTACCGTTCGGTAACGAAAATAAAAACTTAAATTCTCCGTTCTCGTCTGTTTTGCCTTGGTCTATATAGGTTCTCGAATTGTCCGAGCTTCTGTATACTATAATTGTTATATCCTTATTTGCTTCATTCAATTTTCCGGACACCGTTATTTTGTTTTCATTCATGCCTATGTCGATTTCTTCACTGATTGATTCAGCAAAAATATTGTCAGGCATACATATAATTAGCATTAAGGCTAATATAAATAATACTCTTTTCATTATATTCCTCCTTTCAAGGAGAGCTGTGTTATGGTATAGAGGAGAAAATTTCTCCTCTATAATATATATGTTTTTATTTAATAACACCTATTTCTAAAACATTAGATAATGGTCTTGCATTAGTCCAATTGTCCCAAATAAATGCTTTAACTCTATAATCTCCGGTTGAAGGAATTCTGAATCCTGTAGTAATTCTCCCGCTTTCTCCCGGTCTTGAACTTGTGCTGATGTAAGAGTAGTTAACCATCATATTGGTAGTTTTGTCATATAGTGCAACAATTAGAGCAGCATCCTTGGTTTCCTTTGTATTGTTTGTAATTTCTACTGTAACGTCAGCATCCCCGCCAAGTTTAAATGATAGTTTCGGATCTATGAATTTAATATTAAATCCATATTCATCTACTTCAGGCGTTCCATCATAGATTGCATTAGCAAGCATTCTAAATTGATGAGAAGGATGCGCTCTGTTTGTTATATGATTTGCAAACAATGTTATTGTAGCATCTCCTACATTGTCTTGAATGATATAAGGTTTGCCCTTTGCTGCTTCATGTCCCGGCCACCATCCTGCAACATAGAAATCATCTTCATCGCTTAATGTAGCTAAAACCTTTGAAGTAGCTGGTACAGATGCTATCCAAGAACCCGACTTATTGTATAAGAAGTCATTTTCACTGTAATTGCCTGTAATAACGCTGTCAGTATCTATTACTGCTCTAAGTACTCCCTCATGGCTTCCACCAGTTCTGCCTCTGGAAAGACCTGATAGAAGACCACTGTTTCCAACTGCATTTATAGGATTTCCGCCTATTCCTACGTAAGACATTCCGCCTTGAATAAAGTTCCTTACTGTAGCGCTTAGTGAACTACTCGACGCATCAACTATAATATCAGCTTCATTGTATGAACTTACTAAATTAAATCCTAATCCTTGTAAAACATAAATCAATTCATTTCCTATAGCCATAACCTTAGGTTGTTGTAATACCTTCATTTCAGCTTCTTCAGCAAACGGATATACTTCAAGGAAATATTTATTCTTAATAGTATCTAAGTCATTCTTTGCCACTACGAAATCACCCTTGTTGAATAATTCTCCTGCAGAATAAGTCATTTGAACTAATTTATCCTTACCTAAAAGTTCATTTACCGCTTTTATAACATCATTATTTGTATTTCTAATTACTATTTGTTCAACATTCCACGGAATATCTGTAGTCGGAATGTTTACGCCTGTAACTCTTTGAGTTATACCATTAAATGCTCCTGCTTCTCTCACTTCAAATTTGTCAAAACCTCTTAAGTGTGGGAAATTCATAGTTACTTCTGCATACATAGCTCCCCAATCAGAAAAATCAGAACCATCATATAATAATGAATTTACTAATCCCCGCTTAGCTTGATTCATTGAAATTACATAAGTCCCAATAGGATAGGTTATACCATCTACAGTAACAGGAGTTGTTGTTTTCTCAACCTTAATACTGTTTCTGATTAAATATTGAGCCATTTCAAAAGCAGCTAACGGATTTTTCTGCAATCCTTTATCAACAGGTATTATGAAATAGTCAGGGAAGAAATTTTCATTATCTCCTCTTGGTCTTCCTATTTCCACACCTTCAGCATTAATAAACCATTTATCAGCTGAGCGGTCATCTATACCTTCAACGCCACGTCTGTAAATTTCTAACTGATTTTTAAATAATCTTTCTTTATTTTCCAAAGCATGAAGAATCGAACCAAAACCTGCATACATAAATGCATCATTTGATTCTTGATTTAGCTCAGGAATTTCAAGAGTGTGTCCCATTGTACCATGTAACATAGCTGCCACAGGAGTGTACATCGGACCACCATCATCCCAACCGTCTTCATAATCAAATAAAGGAATAATGTAATTATTATACTTTGAATTAGCGATACCGGCCTTGCCCATGGCATGTGCATGATCAATCATTCCATCCATTAGGAGATCATACTCGAAGTTTGGATCGTGAGGAGGTGTACAAGGTTCTATCAAAAATGCTGATACATAACCATGGAAGTCATTCAAAATCATAGGTGACCACTTTCCGATACCTTCCATAACATTTACCATTTCTATCTGAGTTTGATAAGAAACGTCTCTGTTAGGGTCAAATCCCGCTAATGTTTCTCTTCTGTTATAATATCTTCCATCAGGGTTGTTGTTTAGGTTAAATAGTATTATGAAATTATCAAGAACTTCCTGAACATCTAAAGTAACTGTTTCTAATTCTGATTTATCTTGATTATTTACTGCTCTTTTAAAAGTGATTGTATCTTCGGTAGCCAATCTTCTCAGCAAATCTAACTGTGCGTCGACACCGTTAGCTTCATCCGAGTGAATGTTATTAAACCATATTGCCGGCTTATACGTACCTGCTTCGCCTTTATTTATTTTGTCAATAAACAACGCAGGCTCTTCCAACATCATAGGTAAAGTTTCATTTAAATATTTGTTAAGGTCGGCTTTGCTTCTTGCAAACATTACAAACGGAATCTCTCTTCCTTCAGAGGAATAACCCATTGCCTCATATTCTAAATATCTGTCTTTCTTAGCTATACTAATAATTCTTTCTACTTCCGGTTTTATTTGGTCGTAAGTATGATATGAATCATAAGCATTTAATTTCATAACAGTCTTTGCTGTTGCGTTAGTAGTGATATCTGAAACCGCAAGATTATATTCTCCAAGCAAAGCAGGATACGCAGTTCTTGGATAAGGTCTTCCCTGAAGATTTGAAGTTCCGTAAGGCAAGTCGCACTTAATCGTTGCTCTTACAGTATCTCCGTCAAGATATGGAGCCACTGTGAATGTAATAAACGGTGAACCTGTATAAGAACCGGACGCGAACGATTTCCAGTCAGTAAACGGTTTATTTCCAAGTGTCCATTGTAAATTTTTCAATTCAGGAACATAACCCAAGTTAACAGCAACTTCTACTTCTCTTGCCTCTGACATTGACAACAGGTTTGTACTGACATTGATACCAATCTTTCCTTCAGATGTAGCCGGCGGTGTTATGTTAACCAATAAATTTGAAAGTAGCGTTGTATATGTATATAATCTATCCTCCACTCTGCCCGGGAAATTTTCGTGCATGAAAGCAAGGTTGTCTTTTGATGTATGCATTATAGAACCATGCGATTCCGTTTCTTCATATCCGTCAAATTCACCTATCTCCCAGTTTGTGCTTTCAAAATATAACCAAGGTAAACCTAATCTCTTAAACGGTGCATGATCACTCCAGTCGCCTGTCGTGCCTGCAGGATAATCAGGATGTAACCCTCTTTGAGTAACTACTTCTAAGCCAAGTGTTTTAGCTAAAAACAGTGCTTGCTCTCTAACCCATCCAGCTTCTCCTAAATTGCCGTATGCGTACATATAATCTCCGACCAGCACGGTATCTAAATTTATCATAGCAATGGTGTTTGCTATGTCTTCTTCAGACATTTGAGAAGCATAATAGTTTGAACCTTGTAAACCTACTTCTTCAGCTCCGAAAGCTACAAATTTAATTGTGTAATCAGTTTGTACATCTTTAAGCATTTCGGCTGTTGTCAACATAACAGCTGTACCTGAAGCATTATCGCTTGCACCTTTGGTGTTTACTGAATCATAATGCGCACCTACGATAATTTGTTTTGCTGATTTGCCTTCTCTTGTTGCAATAACATTATTAGAATTTCTACTACTTTGGTATGTAAATGGTTGCACTACAGGCGAATATCCGGCATCTGAAAATACTTGAACTATATAATCTTTCGCCTCTATCTCTTTATCAGTATTAGCTCGTCTTGTACCAATTGTTTCCGATAAATGATACAAATGAGCATACATTGCTGAAGCGGTTGTTTTATCAACTTCCGGCAATAATGCTCTTTGAACAGTAAACTCACTTGATGAGCTTACTCTGAGCTCTCTCTCCACATCGTCATGAGCTTGCAATGCTCCAAAAGGATTGCTGTACTCTTCTATCTCGTAAGTTATGTCTTGTACATCGTATGCTCTATCACTGCCTTGATATATGTCCGGTATATCAGAAGCATATGCTGTTGGTACAAACATTGATAACAACATTGCAACAACAATAAATAGTGATAACCTCTTCCTTAACATATAAATTCCTCCTCTTATTTATATATATTTTAGACAGTTACATATGCAACCGTTAAAATAGTCATTAAATAATTTATCGATTAGTACCTTCTATTACTTCCATTAACCTGAAGATCATAACCGAAGCCTGAGCCCTTGTGGCATTTTGTTTAGGTTCAAATGTGAATTCAGTCATACCTTTAATAATTCCTTTTTGGGATGCCTTGCTTACACTATCCACTGCCCATTCTGATATATTATCTTTATCAACAAAGCTAACTCTATCGGCATCAATAATAACTTCTCTAAGCTCCATTGCTCTTACTATCATTACAGCCATCTCTTCTCTTGTAATTTCTTTGTTTGGATGAAAATATCCATCAGATCCTAAAACAATTCCTTTCTTAGCTACAGCTTCAACAAACAGAGAAAACCAGTCACTTTCTTTTACATCAGCAAATTTACCTGTATAATTCTCAGATTTAAGATTTAAGAGATTAAATAACAAAATTGCAAATTGAGCTCTTGTAATTTTTTCTTCAGGTTTAAAGACATCATCACCCATTCCGGATATAATGCCTTTACCAGCTAACAATTCAATTTCATTTTTAGCCCAATGATTTTCTATATCTTTAAAACTCTTCTTTATATCTACTTTCTCAATTATTGGAACATCAGCAGGTGCAGGATTATTGTTTTGACCGCCTGAACTTCCACCTCCTGGTCCAGGGTCAGAAGGTTCTTGGCTTGTCCCCTTTTTAACTTCAAATTTAATGTCATATTGGTTTATTTCTGTACTTATCTTTCCGGTATACTGTCCTTCTTTTAAGCTAAATTCAAATTTAAAACTTCCATTTCCGTCTGTTTTAACTTGATCCAAGTATTGTCTCTCATTGTTTCCATCCAATATTATTAGTGTTACATTCGAATTAAGCTCGTCCAACTTACCTTCAATTTTTACAGCATTGTTGCTTGTAACAACATAAGGTAAAGTAACAGCCATGGCCTTCAAAGAGAACAATAATATAATTGCGACGAAAAATAATACCTTTAATTTTCTCATACAATTCCTCCTTTTGCTCCTTAAGAATAATTTCCCCTATAGATACTATCACCATCTATTTTCCATCCACCAAAATCAGAAATTACATTGATAACGATATCCCTTTTCTTATTATTAATTTTTACAGTAATTTCAACAGCAATATAATCTTTTTCAAAGGTTATGCTTGTTACTTCTAAAATTGTTCCTAAATCAATATCATAATCCGAGTGAATTAAAAAATAGTTTAGTGGTATTTCTCTTTGAAATGATGTGTTAAGATAACTATAAAGCTTCAATCGGTCCGTTTTGTAATATGTGTCATAAAAATCAAGAATATAATTTTCGATCGTTTTTTTTAGATCAGCATTATTTGTTTTTTTACTAAAATCTTTCATTTCATAAATTTCACCTCCGGAGGAAAAGTCTTTAATAATATTATACTTGAATAAATCGCAATATTTGTTTAATTATGCAATAAGTGTATAAAATTTTTTAAGTAAAATAATGTATAAAGGTGTAATAATGAAAAGTATTTTGGTAAAATTTATATAAATAATACTAATTTATTAAAAAAAATATTTTCGACAATTAAAAAATCTAAGGGTTAAACCTTAGATTTTTCTAAATTTTTCTATATTATACAAAGAGAAATATATGCGGTAAATTCAGGTTGTTTCATTAATGAGTACACCTTTATCTTTTCTTTCCAACCAGACTATATTCTTTTTCGCCTGCTGTATTATTATATGTGAGAAATTGAGATATGACCCAACTTCTCAGTGATTACAGTTTAAAGATTATACCTATTATACCGGAGATTACTATATAGGAAACAGGATGTTTCTTGAATTTTATTATTGAATAAAATATAGCTAAGAAAATAATTGATTTTAATATATCTATGCTGTTAAATAAACCAGCTGTCAATATTAAGCTTTTATTTAATATTGCTACACTTAATAAATCTAAACCTACGTAGGCAAGCAAGCCTGCAACGCATGGTCTTATGCCATAAAATGCATGCTTAAAATCCTGGTTATTTTTGAATTTGAACAAAAAACTGGATACTAATGCAACTATTATTATAGAAGGCAAAATTTCCGAAACAGTTGCAATGATACCGCCAAAAATTCCTGCAACTTCATTGCCAACATATGTTGCCATATTTATGCCTATTGGTCCGGGTGTTGATTCTGATATGGCAATCATATCCGTTATAAATGACACCTCATACCAGCCGGTTCTCTCTGCTAAATCTTTCAAATAAGGTATGGTAGCCAGTCCGCCTCCAAAGGTAAATAATCCTATTACAAAAAATTCATAAAACAATCGTAAATATATCATGCTTTTAACCCTGATTTCTTGATAACTATTCCAATAACCGCACTTATTATAATCAATATAACCGGTGAAATATCAAATACAAACATTATTACAGCTGTTAAAGCAAAAACCGCCAAGCAAATTTTATCAATAACGCTTTTTTTCCAAAGTCCCACTATAGCGCTGAATATTAATGCTGTTGCACCAAGTGTTATGCCGGCAAAGGCATGCTGTATAATTTCTATGTCTCGGAAATTTGATATAAATGAAGTTAAAATAGTTATGATTAAAATGCATGGTGACACTGTTCCTAAGCTTGCAGCCATATCGCCTAATAAGCCTTTTCTGTGATGGCCTATCATAGCTGCTACATTAACAGCCAATATTCCAGGCAAGCCTTGACTGAGCGCATAATAATCGATCACTTCTTCATCAGTTACCCATTGCCTATCCTTTACGATTTCCCTTTGAAGTATCGGCATCATAGCCATTCCTCCTCCAAAGGTTACCGAGCTTATTTTAAAAAAAGTAAAATATATTTCCAGTAATTCTTTCATTTGTCTCCTTTTCTGTCATTTCATAGTTTTATTAATTGTAACATTAAAATTAATTTTTTTCCATATAAATTAAAGCCCCTAAATTCAATGGGGCTTCTTATGATCAAATTGACCTCACTTCAAAACTCTATCCATGAAATCTAAAAAATTTTTATAGGAAATTTTCTTTATTTCATCTTCTGAAAATCCTCTCTCTGATAGTTTGTTTATTAAGTATTTACCTTTTGTTATATTTTCAAGTCCAAATGTAGAATTAAAACCTCCATTGGTAAAGCTGTCTGTAGTTTCACTCTCCAAATAATCAAAAAAGTCAAATCCAAGTGCAACAGAATCAATTCCTATTAAATTGACCATGTGCTCTATATGGTTAATATAATGATCAATTGTTTTATTTGCCGGTTCTATGCTGATAAACTCATTAAATGCATTTAATCCTACAAGACCCTTCTTTTCTCCGATTGCTTTAATTTGTTTATTACTTAAATTTCTTGGTACATCACATAATGCTTTAGCATTTGAATGGGAAGCTATAAATGGATATTCTGTTTCGCTGATAATATCCCAGAATGTTTTTTCATTAACATGAGAAACATCAAGAATCATATTTAATTCATTGATAATTTTAATAATACTTTTACCTTTTTTGGTAAGTCCTCTGTTTTCATTACCTTTAACACCTGTTGCCAAGCCGTTTTCTTCGTTCCATGTCAAAGACGCATGCCTGAACCCCAATTGATAAAGAGTATATAAGCTTTCAATTTCATCTTCAATAGAGCTTAGTCCTTCCAGACCTAACATTACTGCAATTTTATTTTCGTTTAATGCCTCGTAAAAATCGTTGGAATTATAAATGACTTTTAGGATATCCCTGCTTTCCCACAGTTCACAGCTCATTGCTTTTACACTTTCTATTAATCTTTCTCTGGGGTTTTTGTCATATGGCGGATCTGCCCATATAACAAATATTCCTCCTGACAATCCGCCTTCTTTAAATCTATCAAGATGTTCATTACGTATTATATTTTTTCTTCCTAATCCTCTCTTAATCGTAACGTCTGTCCATATATCCCCATGTATGTCAAAAAGCATAATCTACCCCCTGTAATATTGTTTGCATTACATTAAAGCCAATAGATTTCCCATGAATATACCAAGATAATTTCCTATTATATATCCAAATATCCCTGCTAAAACAGTTGGTCCAATCAATTTATTCCATCCTTTTGCAATAGCCATGGCAGCTGCAGTTGTCGGTCCGCCTATGTTAGCATTTGAGCAAAGAAGAATTTCTTCAAGATTGAACTTAAATATTTTTCCGAAAATTAAAGATATAGCCATGTTGATTGCAACTATTATCAATGTAAATACAAGCAACAACGGAGCCTGTGACAGAATTACCGGAATAGAAGCAGGTACACCAATAACTACAAGGAATATATAAATTAGAAATGTACCTATTTCCTGAGCACCATTAATACTTCCTATAAATTTAGGAGCATAGGTTGCCAAAAGCATTGTGAATGTAGTTATTAATAAATACTTGTTTCCTAAAAAACCATTTATTAAATCAAGAAAGAAATTCCCTGTTGGGATAACACCTGCAAGTATAACTGCAAGCTCAGTTGATATCCATACTATAATAAATGAAATAGCAACTGCAAATGCAATATCTCTTAAGGATATATTTTTTCTGCCCCAATATTTTGCAGCTAAAGTTTCTCCTTCTTCCTTATTAACATTTTCATTAACCGAATCTATATGTGGATGGTTGAATTTATTGAGGAAAAAATTAATTGACGGTATTGCTAAAAGAACAAAGAAATATAACGCCATCAACAAATTGTCAGCAACAGTCAAAGCAGATATCCATTCTTCCCCTGTGCCAAAAGTACCCGCCATAGCTGCAAAATTTACTCCGCCTCCAATATATGAACCGGTCATCATCCCTGCCATTTTATATAAGTCAGGAATATAGTTATTCAGCATGAAAAACGCAGCAAATACACCGGCAATAGTTCCAATTGCACTTAACAAGAACATGATTAAAAATCTACCGCTTTCACGCCATATTTTTTTAATATTTGCATCAAACAGCAATAACGGAATAGCCAACGGTACAACGTAACTCCATACCACATCATAAGCAGGAGCATCTGTCGGAATCACATTAAAATTAGCTAACAACATTGCAATTACTAATCCGATTATAGCTCCTGTTACCTTAGCTGCCCATTTATAGGTCTGTTCAAGATAGATGCTTACTGCAGCAATACCAACTAAAACTGACCACAACGCCCACGTGTTTTCAGCACTAATTAAGGTTGTCATAAAATCCTCCATTCATTTTTTTAAAAAATTTTCGTTTTACTAAACGATTTGATACATTATATTTATAACTATCCTCAATTATTACTTACGCTATAAAAAACATCGCAGGGGAATGCATAAAATTTGTTTGCTCTCTGCCGTTCGCACAAATTTGGCATTCTGTGCGTTTGACCTGCCAACCATTTTTCAGAAAAAAGACTCTGAAAAATGGGGTTAGGGCATAAAAAAAAGAAGGTCATATTGAACCTTCCATAAACTATGCTTTTTTAAACCAATATTCTTGAAATAAAGCTACCATAACTCCCAACATACCGCCTAATACAGCACCTATTGCAATGTTTAATGCATTGCTTGGGCTTGTCTTTTGAGTTGGTGCAACAGGAGGTGAAGGTAAATAAACATTTGTCTCTACTACTCCGATTACACTTGATTCTAATTTTTCAGCTTGACCGGTTCTGTAGTATCTATATATTGCCTCTCTTTCCCTGTCTAATTCTTCTAAGTATTGGTTATTCATTCTGACAGTATTTTCTAAACTGCTAATTAATTGCTTGTTTGCAATAATATCATTTTCCAATTTTATATAGTTTGGATTTATAGTATCAACCGGCAGAATATAATCGCTGCTTCCGTTTAAAGGAGATTGTATTTCTATATTTGCATTACCGGAACTTATATTTTTAGGTGTTTGTGCCAATAACTCTTCATTACTTTTCAATATATCTTTTTGACTGTTTAATGAATTTTCTAATGCTCTTAATTCTATGGTGAAGTGATTATAATAATAATTAACGGCTCTTTCCTTTGTCATAGAATCTAAGAAATCTAAATAATTACTGTATAATGCTTGAGCTAATTTCAGAGATTCTTCGGGATTATTTGCTGAAACGGTCACTTCAAAGCTGTTTTGAACAGACCCTGACTTTGCTTCATTACCGATTGTAATTCTTTTCTTCAATCCTTCTATGCTGATAGTTCCTTTGTCATAACCCATTTTTTCAATCGTATGCAGCAGCACATCATTACTTGTAATTAAATTGATGTATTGTTCATTTGTTGTAATAGGTAATGCATACTCTCCGTATCTCGTGATATATTTTTCCGGCATGCTTATAACTATATTTAATTTTGTATTGTAAACAGGTGATAAAACAAACATACTAAACATCCCTGCTAATATTGCTGCTATAAGAGTAAAGCATATTATCATTATTTTTCTTTTCCAAAGAGCCATTATAAGCTCTCTTAAATCAATTTCATCTTCATAACATTGCACATTGTTTTGGTTTTCGTTCATTGTTTGCTCCTTTATCACTAATAAAAAGTATTGCTAATATATTATAACAGCAATTAAAATTATATTCAATTAATAAATTTATATATTAGTCCCTTTAGTTTTCTTTGTCATGTCGTATCCTAACTCATAGTAATTATTATTATTAAAATCAAAATTTTTTATCACTTCGAGCCCAAGCTTGCGGGTGTGAGCCTCGTAGGATCTGTTATTTGTATGATTTATAAAAGTGATTAAAACAGGGTATCTATCCTTCATCTGTAATCTCGAAAATTCAAACAAATTAGGCAGGACATCAGTTCCTCTGTATTCCATGTCTATACATATAGGGCCATATTGATAGGAATTTTCAGTATTTAATACAGTGTTTAAATATATAATATTCGGCAAGTCATTAATCATATGTTGAAACAAAGGCCACGCTGACCAATATTGCCATGATGCTGCCATTGCATATCCGACTATTTTTTCACCGTCACAAGCTATGGCAAGTCCATTTTCTTTTTCTATCAGTTCCTTAAATTGATTTTCCGTAAATAATGTTGTTACAAAGCCATGGGATTTATTATCATCGCTTATGGTTGATATATGATACTTTTGTTGCAGTAATTGTACCTTACTAATATCCTGAAGATTAGCATTTTTATATTTCATAAAACTACCTTCCTCTCAATTTTTATTGAACCATACTGATATGATAGTATCATTACAGAATTTTATCAAGCATTTTGTCATTCAGTTACAATTCTCTTCCTGCTCCATCTTCCTGTCAAATAATATGCAAATGAAATAATATAATTTGCTGCCCATCCCATTGGAATAGCATACCAAACAGCCTGAACTCCCCATTTGGGTGAGAAATAAAATGCTACAAAAACCCTGATGCTTAAATTTACAAGATTAGATATGGTAAACAGCAGCATATCACCCGAACCTCTGAGTACGCCGTCAGTAATTGATTTAAAACCGATAAAGGCAAAGAAGTACCCTATAAATTTCAGATATCTGATACCTGTATTAAAAGCTAAACTTCCATTTTCAACATCCAAAAATATTGAAATAATAGGTCTGTAGAATAACGCTATAATTATGGCAATAGCTGCCGCGAACGATATAATTATTCTATAGCCGGAATAATAGCCCTCACGTACCCTGTCTAATTGTCCTGCGCCAAGGTTTTGAGCCGTAAATGTGGAAATAGCATTTCCTGTTGCAATCATTGGAACAATACATATTGATTCTATTCTTGTTCCTGCCGAATATCCCGCTAAAACGGAGGAACCAAACCCATTTACCACTGATTGAACGAGCACCATACCGATTGAAACAATTGATTGCTGCAATATAGACGGTACTGCAATAAAAACCATCTTCTTAAGCATTGATTTATTAAATT
Source organism: Sedimentibacter sp. (assembly GCF_032080165.1). Classification (GTDB taxonomy): domain Bacteria; phylum Bacillota; class Clostridia; order Tissierellales; family Sedimentibacteraceae; genus Sedimentibacter. Next base: position 19,231 of record NZ_DAMASY010000011.1, on the reverse strand, counting down.
TCTCTATATGCTTTGTTTCAGTAACGTAGCTTTTTAATGTGTTTATTAAAATGATATATGAAATTACCGCAGATATTCCTTGTGCAATAACAGTAGCGGTTGCAACACCTGCAACCCCCATATGCAATACCAATACCATAAACAAATCGAGAGCAACATTTAATACAGAAGAAAAAATCAAAAGATACAGAGGTATTTTAGATTTGCCTAACGCATTAAATACCGAAGCAAATATATTGTACATAAACAAAAACGGAAGACCTATAAAATAAATTGTAAGATACAACAATGCATCATCAAAAATATTTGCAGGCGTATTTAGTAAAAACAATAACCGTTCCTTTGTAACAGTGCCGAAAATCAACATTAATAAACTTAAAAGCATGAAGCTTATTAAAGCAGTATAAACGGATGTCTTCATCTTTTCATATTCTTCAGCCCCCAAGTATTGGGAAATAATGACTGACGACCCTATTCCGCCGCCTATTGCTATCATTATAAAAACTGTTGTCAAGGAATATGACGCACCTACAGAAGCAAGCGCCTCTTCGCCTACAAATTTACCGACTATAATCGAGTCAGCCATATTATAAAACTGTTGAAAAAGATTACCCAAAATCATAGGCAGTGCAAAGAATAATAATGATTTTCCGGGATTGTCTTTTAACATATCGTATTCTTTCATTATAAACCTCTACTATATCAAATAAAAATAACCCTTCAGACACTGTATATTATTGTCTTATATTTATTCTGATAAATCAAGAGGAAATTATTCTTGATACTTTTGTGTCATTTTTTATATTAAAACATAAGATAAAGCTAAAGAAGTTAGCTTCGGCTAAATTATTTAGTATAATAAAATATTTTATGACAGGAGATATGATATGAAAGCATTAACAGATGCCAATGTAGGTGAAGTTGTAAAGGTAAGAAAAAATACCGCACAGGATTCATTAAAAGAAAGATTGCTTGCCTTAGGTCTTACAAACGGGGCTGATATAGAAATATTAAGAAAAGGACCTAAAAACAATTTAACTGTTTACAATATACGCGGAGCTATGATTGCCCTAAGAAGAGAAGAAGCTCGACTAATTGAAATATTATAACAAGGGGTGATCATATGGGTTTAACTGCACAATCCGTCAAAATAGACGCTATGAAGGATGTTTTTGATATAGTAAAGACCGATTCTCAGCATGTAATAGCATTAGCCGGGAATCCAAACACCGGAAAAAGTACCGTTTTTAATTATTTAACAGGTCTTAAACAACATACGGGAAATTGGCCCGGAAAGACAGTTGTTTCAGCAAGAGGAGAATATTCATATAATGATGAAGAATATATAGTTGTAGACCTTCCGGGCTCTTATTCATTGTTTACTTCTTCAAGGGATGAAGAGGTTTCCAGGGATTTTATCTGTTATGGTAATTATGAAGCGGTAGTTGTTGTTGCAGATGCAACATGTTTAGAAAGAAATTTAAATTTAGCTTTTCAAATATCCGAAATAACAAACAAGGTTATTCTCTGCATAAACCTAATAGATGAGGCAAAGAAAAAAAATATAGTAATCAACAAGGAAGATCTCGAAAAAGAGCTTAATATTCCAATAGTTTTAACTGCCGCAAGAAACGGTATCGGAATGGATGAGTTGAAAAATTTAATAGAAAAGGTAACATTCAAGAATGAAAAAGGAAAGCCAACAATAATAAAGTACGATGATTATATTGAATCAAAAATCAATGAAGTTTCACCTCACTTAGAGGATTTAAATATTTCAAACATACGTTGGACTGCCTTGAGATTATTAGACAGCAGCTCAGATATTTTTTCAATAAATAAAGAAGACCACTTAACAGTTTCTGAAGCAAATAAAATAAAAAAAGCACTTAATATCAATACAGATAATATAAAGCTCCGTGAAATGATATCAGAACATAATTATAACTATGCTAATGAATTAAAACAAAAATATGTAACAGAAGATACAAAAAAAATAAAAAGAGACAAAAAAATTGATGATATAATTACCTCTAAAGTGTTTGGGCTGCCGATTATGCTTTTACTTTTGGGATTAGTATTTTGGATAACAATTCAAGGAGCAAACATTCCATCTCAAATGTTAGCAAACTTGCTGTTTGGACTTCAGGATAAATTATCGGCTCTGTTTGTTCAGGGTGGAGTACCAATGATTTTACACAACATACTTCTTGACGGTATATTTCGAACATTGGCATGGGTTGTTTCGGTAATGCTTCCGCCAATGGCAATATTTTTTCCATTGTTCACATTCCTGGAGGACTTAGGATACCTGCCAAGAATTGCATTTAACTTGGATCATATGTTTAAAAAGGCATGCGCCCATGGAAAGCAGTGTCTCACTATGTGTATGGGGTTTGGCTGCAATGCTGCAGGAGTTATCGGATGCAGAATAATTGACTCTCCAAGAGAAAGAGTTATTGCTATTTTGACCAATAATTTTGTGCCCTGCAACGGCCGGTTTCCGACAATAATAGTAATATCGTCCGCTTTCTTTGCAATTTCTTCAAATGCATATGTCAACAGCTTAATACCGTCATTGTTTATTACACTTATGGTTTTGTTTGGAATTGTTGTAACCTTACTTGTTTCATATATATTATCAAAAACGCTTTTAAAAGGAGTGCCTTCAACATTCACTCTTGAGCTTCCTCCCTATAGAGTACCAAAGATTGGTCGGCTTTTATATACTTCAATTATCGACAGAACCATATTTGTATTATCAAGGGCAATAATCGTAGCAGCCCCTGCAGGTGCTGCAACATGGCTTTTGGCAAACATTTATATAGGAGATATGAGTGTTCTGTCACATGTGGCAGGCTTTTTAAATCCTTTAGGCAAAGCAATTGGGCTTGATGGTTTTATATTGATGGCATTCATAGTTGGAATACCAGCCAATGAGATAGTCCTTCCGGTTTTATTGATGGCATACCTTTCTACCGGAACATTGACTGATTTTGATAGCATTCATTTTTTAAAACAGGTCCTGATTGAAAATGGATGGACCGGGCTTACAGCATTTAATGTAATGTTGTTCAGTTTATTACATTGGCCGTGCACAACCACCATATGGACTATAAAAAAAGAAACCGGAAGTATTAAATGGACACTGCTGTCATTTCTCATCCCAACAACTATAGCCTTTTCTGTTTGTTTTATTACAGCAAGCCTATATAAATTAATCTTTTAATACTAACCATATTAAGCAATTGACAAAAATAGCACCATATAGGTGCTATCAGATTGATGACAAAGTCATCAAGATGGTAGGCTGTTGAAAAAGTTCATCCTGCAAGGCGCCGGAAGACGGGCAACCGCAGCGTATTCAAACATACGTGAGGATTGACCGGCGCAGCGGCAACGAAGCAGGGGGACTTTTTCAGCGGCCTGATAGCACCATATAGGTGCTATTTTGCTTTTGTCATATTATTCGTTTAATGTCTCTTCTTCGTTACTGTCGTCAGAATCATCTTCAGATGTTTCTTCTTCTGTTGGTTCTTCATTGTTTTCTTCTTCTGCCGATTATTCACCTTCTACTGGTTCTTCACCTTCTACTGGCTCTTCTCCCTCTACCGGCTCTTCACCTTCTACAGGAGTTTCCCCTTCAGTATCTTTTGCTTCTATTGCTCTGTCTAAAGTTACTAAAGCTTCTGCTCTTGTTATATCATCAGTCGGATTAAAATTTCCTTCATCATTACCGATCATAAACTCAGCTTCTGCAACTGCTCCAACATATTCAACAGCCCATTCGGCAATTTTATCAGCATCAGTAAACATAGAAACATCAGAGTTTTCTTCTAAAGTATTTAGTCTTGTTATAACAACCGCTACTTCTTGTCTTGAAATTTCATCGTTAGGTCTTACTGCTTCGTCATTGTCACCAACAATATATCCTGCAGCTACTGCTTTTTGAATTTCAGCATAATACCATGCTTCAGCATCAGCATCCTCATAACCGATTTCCACTAATTCTTCAAAATCATAAGCGCTGTTTATCATAGTCATAAATTCAGCTCTGGTAATTGAATTGTTTGGTTTAAATGAACCATCCTCATATCCTGATATCTTTTCATCATCAAACCATTTTTGAATAGTTGCCTCTGCCCAATGACCTTCAAAATCTAAGCCAAATGCTAAACCTGACAATGAGGTTGACATAATCATAACTGTTGCTAATATTAAAGATAATTTTCTTTTAAACATTTATTGTCCTCCTAAGAATGTCTTTATTGTATAAAAACATTTTTACATAATTCATCTCCAATGTCAAAGTACTAAATATGTCAGCATAAAAAATATTTACCATTAGTTTGGGAGCTGCCCCTTTATTTGATTTATAAAGTTTATTTTTTTATTTATGTTTAAATCGATAATATATCGGTATATATTACATTGTAATTATTACAACTTAATATTGATAACAATAATTGTTATTACAACTAATGGAGGAGCAAAATGAAAAAAAATATCTTAAAATTTCAAAGCATAAGTACGGCTATATTAAAAATAAGTACAATCACACTGGTTTTGACCGTGGCAATAACATCATTAATTTCTTTGCTTTATTTTAATAATATAATAATTGAGATTTCAGAGGATAAGGCATTAGCATCAATGGATATTGTAGAAAAAGAAATAGAATCAATTAAAAACAATCTATCCGAATATGTAAGTGAAACAGCTAAAGATACAAAAATAATAAATTATATAAACTCTAATAATACAAGCATGCTTCAATCATATATAAACAACCTGAATGAAACGTCTAATTATAACAATATAACGGTAACTGATTTAAGCGGTACAATAATTGCCAGCACAAATGACGTATATAAATCAGGAGATAACATTTCAAGTAATACCATTATTAATTCAGCACTTAACAGAAAAGTGCTTTCAGATATAGGAAGAGAGCCTTCAGGTTTCTACGGTATAAATGTCGGTTCCCCTATTTATCAAAATAATAAATTGTTAGGTGTTTTATCAGTAGGATTTAAGCTCGAAGATATTAATTTTGTAGATAATATGAAGTCTTTAATAAATAATGAAATATCAATATTTGAGAATGATGTAAGAATAAGCTCTACAGTAATTCAAGACGGAAAACGGTTGATCGGAACTAAGCTTGATCCTAAAATAGCCGATATGGTAATAAACAATAAAAAGAATTATGTCGGTAAAACAGATGTGTTCGGTGTACCGTATATAACAGTATATAAACCCACCCTTTCACCGGATGGCTCAGTTAAAGGAGTAATAGTTACAGCAAGCGACTATTCTGTTATTGAAAAAAAGATATTAAATGAAGTTATAATAATAAATATTATTTCACTATTAGCCATTGTATTCAGTATATTTATAATGCAAAGATATTTTAAACTAAAGCTGAAAAATCCGTTAAGCAGTGTAGTTAACGCAGCAAAGGCTATAGAAACCGGTGATATACGCGAAGATATTATAAGCCAGATTAAAGAAATTAATTCTAATGATGAAATCGGCTCTTTGGCTAAATCGATGGATGGTGCAGTTGCATCGGTTAATATGCTGGCAAACAGCATAAATGGATATAAAACAGCTTTAACGAATAATGATTTAACATATACATCAGATACAACAATACATAAAGGAATATATTTTACAATTATTAAAATTGTAGAAACATTGTTTAATGACCTTAGAGCAATTTTAAATGAAATTAATTTGGCGGCAGATGGAATTAATTCAGGAGCAGAACATGTTTCTGCAGCTGCGCAAATGTTAGCACAAGGTTCTACAGAGCAGGCAGGCTCTATTGAGGAATTGGCTGCTACCATGTCAGAAGTAGCAAATCAAATTAAAAATGATGCTGAGAGTGCTGTTGATGTCAGCAGATTGTCTGATGAAACAGGATCTGTTGTACTGCAAGGCAGTCAGTATATGAATGAGTTAATGAATGCAATGGCAGAAATTAATCATACATCAAGTGAAATCGAAAAGATAATTAAAACAATAGATGACATAGCATTCCAAACCAATATATTGGCACTTAATGCAGCTGTTGAAGCAGCAAGGGCAGGTGCAGCCGGGAAAGGATTTTCTGTAGTTGCAGATGAAGTTCGAAACCTTGCATCCAAAAGTGCTGAAGCGGCTAAGAGTACTACTCTGCTGATTGAAAGTTCAGTAAATGCAATTAACAAAGGAACATTAATCGCAAAGGAAACTGAATCAGCACTAAAAGATGTTGTGGAAAAAACTCATAAAGCTAATTCTTTGATAAATGAGATTTCTGAAGCTTCACAAAAACAAAGCGATAATATTTATCAGGTTAACATAGGTGTTGAGCAAATATCAAGTGTTATACAATCTAACTCAGCAACCGCAGAACAAATAGCTGCATCAAGTGAAGAACTGTCAGGACAAGCTCATTCATTAAAAGGAATGGTAGGTAAATATACATTGTAATAAGTGCAAAAGCAAAAACCGGAAAGATAGTAATATCTTCCGGTTTTCACAATTTCTTATGATGCTTGTTCAAACCGAAAAGAATTGTTAATGCACTGATGCTTACACCGATAAATAAAGAATTTATATTCAAATCAAAGAATATTTCACATATTAAAAACGATAAAAACCCGAACGCACTTGATAAAACAGCGAAATTACTATTAATCTTGTTTTTGAAAAACAATGCTCCAATCATCGGAATTATCAATACTGTTGCTCTTAACCCCATTGACATGAATCCCCATGTCAATATGGCCGTTTTTAAATTTCCTAAAGTAAATATTGCAGATACTGCCAAGGTTAATAAAATTACAATCCTTGTGATTATTAATTCATTTTTGATATTTTCATTCTTGCTTATATATTTTTTATAAATATCATTAATAATAATTGTGCTGAATCCAAGTGCCATTCCTGCTCCGGTTCCTACTAATGCTATCAGCAATGTCGCTAATATAAGACCGCTGATAAAAGGCGGAATATTGTTAATAATAAATAACGGAAATGCCTGACTTGATTCTATGTAAGGATAATTAATTTTCATATACATTCCTACAAAAATACTGCCGATTCCTATAGGTGGTATAATAGCAGCACTTAATAATGCACCCTTTTTAGCTTCCTTTATATTTTTCCCTGATATAATAGCCTGAATATAGGTCTGAGTGGATAATACTCCCAAAACAACCGAAATTCCATCACCTACATCAATTCCAGCTCCTCTTGATACAATATTAAAATATTGTTGGTGATTAAGGTTATTATAAAATCCGGAAAATCCTCCCCCTAACTTAAGAGCTATAGCGGCACCTAAAAAAACAGAAAAATATATTAAAATAAGCTTTATAATACCTAAAATACCTGTACTTAAAACTCCGCCAAAAATAACGTAGACACTCATTAGTAATATACTGACAAAAGCACTTTCTACACTGCCTAAACCAAACATTGAAGATAATAATGCATTAGCAGCTAAAATTTGTGCAACGATATTCAATATTATCCCAAAGGATGACAAAACTGTAGTAATAATACCGGAGGTTTGTCCATACTCTGAAGATATCATTTCTTGTATTGTATTGCAGCAGCTTAATTTAAGAGGCTTAACAAAGACTAATCCAAGAGTTAAGCACCCCAAGCCGGCACCTAAAGTAAACCACCATGCAGAAAAACCATAATTATATGCCAGCTGTGCGGTACCTACAGTAGAAGAACCGCCTACCAATGTTCCGATTATTGTTCCTGCAACTAATAAAGAACTCGCTCTGTGACCGCCTGTTGAGAAATCCGATGCATTTTCAACTTTTTTTCCTGAATAAACTCCTATCCCCATTATAATTATCAAAGTAACCAATGCTCCGATAATATGAGATGCTGTAAGGTTTTCCATAAAATTCTCCTGTGAGCAATTAGGGTCGAACCCTAATTATCATAATATATAAGTCTTTCCTTTTTAGATTATATTAAATAATTATTAGAATAGCAATAATAAGAATTCATCTAAGAACTACACCGCAGCCTTAAGCTGCGGTGTAGTTCTTAGATTTTAATAAATTATACAGGTATTTCAATATCTAACAGCGGCGGATACTGCTGACACCCAAACACATCACCTTCACCGGGGCTTCCGCTTGGCTGAAGTCTTAGTATAGTAAACTTTATTGCATATGCCGGATCAAATTCAACAAAATCTGAAATCCTGCTTTCACAAATTTGAAATAGATTTGCTATAAATTCTTTTGTAATTATTTTACTTTCCTTAACTAATTCATAATTTTCTTTTTCTCTGAATATTATATCAAATGTAATTCGATCGGTACCGGCATTTTTACTTCTTATTGTTTTTGCTATATCAACTAATTTCATTGTCTTCATAATTCTTATTCTCCGATCTCTATCAGTTTAACATCAAATAATTCTAAAGGATCATCCACTTCAACAATATGATTTAAAGACCATCGGTAAGCGGAAGTAGCGGGTAAGACTTCATCAACAACAAACGCAGCTGTCCCGGCAGTACCCTTAACCTCAGGCAATCTTGCATAAAATATTTGTCTTGTACCGGTCATAGCAACTTCTTCAGCCATTTCCTTTGTAGGAGCAATACCTTGAACGATTATACATAGCTCATGTGATTTTATTTCCTTAACAGGCTCCAAGTCTCCCATAACACCATTTTTGCCATATACTCTGTAATGCAATTCGTAACCGTTATCACCAAACTTTTGCACAACTTGTTCTCTTGCTAATTCTATAACCTTATCAATATTTTTTATTGTATAAGGATCTCTGACACCTGCAATTCCAATATACATTTCTCCGACCTTTGTGGAGCCTTCAAGCTTAACTTTTATTTTACCTTCAATGGGTATATACTTCGGATTAGTTATTCTTGTAGTTTTTTCATCCCATTGCTCATACAGGCATTCGGACATATCCAGCATCCCGCCTGCAAAATATTCGTAATATGGATTCGATCTTTCATACATAGCATGACCTGCAACAGATGCTACCGTACATCTTTGCCAAGGAGCCATTGCTGTAACTTTAACATCATTATGTGTTATAGTTCCTATTACACTTTCCTTAGCTCCATAAGGTTCAGCGCAAAACGAAGCACACTCCAATACCTTTCCGGCATAATAAGCAATGTTTTCCGGGAATCCTTCTTTTATCGCAGGAGCGGCAAAAATTGCAATATCGGATGATCTGCCGCCTATTATAACATCTGCCCCCATTTCTAAAGCTTTAATGTATGGATGTACACCTGCTACGGCAACAATTCTTTCTGTTTTGTCTAATTCTTCAAAAGTAAGAAAGGACCTTGAATCTAATCCTTCGATCACAGCGCCGTTCTCCATTTTCCTCCGAAGGTATTTTTTATCAACTTCTGAATAGAAATATGCTAATTTAAATTTAGGAATTTTATGTTCTATTGCTAAATCTTTAATAATTTGCACATACATATCAACTCTGCTGTTTGTTCCCGTGTCACCTGCAGAACCTATAATCATAGGAACTCCCTGCTCTCTGGAAGCAAGAAGCATTAATTCCAAATCATGTTTTTGCCAGACATATAGACTTGCACATTTATCAGCACCTAAAGGTCCGGGACCAATATCATCACTTCCGGAATCACTGCAATAATAATCAGGCTTAGTTTGCGCTCCTAACCAAAAGCTATCTTCTTTTGTAGGAGAAAAACCTAAATGCCCATTAGGACAAATTATCCTAAGCTCTTTTTTTATCATTTTCAATCCTCCACTATTGTAATTAGTTTTCATACAATAATAGTAGCAATATCTGTGCCAATAAAATTACACAATCATTTAATTGCGATTACAAGCACTGCGGCTTAGCTATAATTTATAATTGCTTTTAATGTTTCATAAAATAATGTCTAATAATTAGACATTACTAAGAGTTTCTAATTTTATACTGTTATTAATTTTAACACTCTTCAATATTGTAATCTTTTATCTTATTATATAATGTTTGTCTCTTTATCCCTAATACTTTTGCAGTCATTGTTTTATTGCCGTTAAATCTGTTTAACGTGCTCAAAATTATCATTTTTTCATAGTCCGATAATGTTTTTTCTTTTCTTTCTTCTGACAAAGCGCTGTGTGTAAAACCTGTTATTTCCCTTGGCAGATATTCCGGCAATAAAAATTCCTCTTCTGCGTGAGCAATCAGCACAGAACGTTCTATTACATTCCTAAGCTCTCTGACATTACCTTTCCATTCATATTCTATTAGATATTTTATAGAAACCGGATCATAATATTTTATTTTTTTATTATATTCATCTGAATATTGCTCCATAAAAAATTCTGCAAGAGAAGGAATATCATCTTTTCTTTCTCTTAACGCAGGAATTTCAATGTTAACTACATTTAATCTGTAGAACAAATCTTCTCTGAAACTTCCATTCTTAACTTCCTCAGGCAGATTTTTATTTGTTGCGGCAATAATTCTGACATCTACATTTATACTTTTTTCCGAACCTATTTTATAAATTTGTTTTTCCTGCAAGGCTCTTAAAAACTTGACCTGTGCCTGAAAAGGAAGCTCACCAATTTCATCAAGAAACAGAGTGCCCTCATTAGCTAATTCAAATTTGCCCTTTTGAATATGATCAGCACCTGTAAAGGAGCCTTTTTCAAATCCAAACAGCTCAGCTTCGATAAGATTTTCAGGTATTGCTCCGCAGTTAATCACCACAAAACTGTTATTTCTACGACAGCTCAAATTATGTATCAGCTTAGCTATTACTTCTTTACCTACTCCACTTTCTCCTGTTAATAATACACTTGCCTTACTGTTTGCTACTCTGTTTACTATATCAAATACCTTTTGCATAATTTCACTTTTACCAACAACGCCCTCGTATTCATATTTACATTCTACTCTTCTTTTTAAATTCCTGTTTTCTTCTTTTAGAATTCTATGCTCAATTGCCCGCTCAATCGCAAATATTAGCTCATCGTTTGAGAATGATTTTTCAATATAATCAACTGCTCCCATTTTAACAGCTTTTACTGCTGATTTTATATCTGCATATGCAGATATAAATATAGTTTCTATGAATGGATCAATTTCTAATGCATTTTTCATTAGCTCAATACCATCCATCCTTGGCATTCGTAAATCTGTAATCAATATGTCAACAATGTTATTATTCAAAATTTCTATTGCCTCATATCCATCCTCTGCAGTAAAAACCTTGTAATTTAAGTCACTCAATATTACCTTTAAAGTTTCTCTTATAGATTTTTCATCATCAACTATTAATATATTAATTTCCATAATGCTCCTTCCTTTCCTGGATTATGGGTAACATTAATGAAACCATAGTTCCTTTGTTTATATTGCTATCAATAAATATATCTCCGCCGGATTTTTTTATTATGTTAAAAACAATAGATAATCCAATACCCGAGCCATATTCTTTTGTAGTATAGAAGGGATCAAATATTAAATTAATATCTTTTTCAGAAATACCAATTCCATTATCCTTAATATCAATAAACGCATAATTAGATTTATTTTCTATTCTGATTTCAATAATGCGATCATCTTTATCCTCTTTTAATTTCAGAGCATCAATTGCATTCAATAATAAATTAATGAACACTTGTTTTAAATTATCTTTGTTATAAGGTAATTCAATTTTGCGGTTAATATATTCTAAATTTAACCTTATTTCATTCTTATTAATAGTGAATTTTAACAAAGTTAATACTTCATCAATAATTTCATCTAAACAACAACTTCCAATTAAATAATAGCTGTCTTTACTCATACTCACAAATTGATCTATAACGCGGTTTAATCGATTGCTTTCTTCTCTTATAATATTTAAAAGAATAGATAATTCAATATTGTTTTCTTCATCTCCATATTTAGACAGCAAATATTCACTGGCATTTCTTATAGGTAATAAAGGATTTCTAATTTCATGAACCAAGCCTGCTGTTAATCTTCCTAACGCAGCAAGCTTGTCAGCCATAAATATTTGCTTTTGCAATTTTTCAATTTCAGTATTATCTCTAAATATACATATACAGCTTTTAATAGAATTATCATCATTATACATAAATGAAGTACTAAAACGTATTCTTAAAATGTTGTTATCTTTTTTGACTAAATACCCCGGTTCTTCAAAAAATGTTTCTTGACTTTTCAAAAACTTCCAAGTGTTTTCTTCATTTTCTAATTTTAGCTTTAAAACAGAAATATCTTTACCTAATAATTCATCAATTTTATAACCTGTAATTATCTCTGCGGATTTATTAAAAATGGTTATTCTATTCATATTATCAATAACCATAATGCCGCTATTGACATTGTCCAATATTTTATTTGAAAATTTTTTCGTTTCGGTAATATTGTTGTTTAACTCCAATAATACAGCTGCTTGAGAAGCAATGATATTAATCACTTGAACCTCATAGTCATCATATTGATTAATTTTGGAACTGGATACGCTCAATATACCTATTGTTTTATCTCCAACTACTAAGGGTACTGCTAAAAATGATCTGATAATAGGATCTTCATTATAGTATTGCCTTACCTTTACTTCACTAAATTCAAGGACATCATTAATAAGTATCGGTTTTTTATTTTTTGCAACTAAACCAACCGCTCCTTCTCCAATCCTAAACGGCATCCTTTTTCTTAACTTTTCTGTATCAGTTCCGAGACATGAAACTATTTCCAAAGTATGTTCTTTTTCATTAATCTTATATATTACAGCCATGTCAAATTTAATAAATTTTTTTATGAAATTAAAAATTATTTCGGCTGTAACCTGGAAATCCTTTGCCTTAGTAATCATGCCTATGGTTTCGGAGAGTAATTCAAGATCACTATATTGATGTTTATCAATATCCACTTTTCACCTCAACTGCAATAAATTATATACAAGAATATATTATCATAAATTTTGTTTATTTTCTATTATAATATTAAGAACAAGTTGTAAACTATACAACTTGTTCTTAATATTTGTTAGTTTAATTCTTTAAAACTATTCCAGGCAATTCTCCGGTATGATCACCTTTTGAAATAACTATTTTGCCATTTACAACTACATATTCAATTCCTATCGGATATTTGTGTGGATCATCAAAAGTATTAACATCAAGTATTTTGTCTTTGTCAAATATAGTAATATCAGCAAAATACCCTTCTTTTAGTTCACCCCTATGTTTCAAGCGTATTGTTTTTGCCGGCATAGATGTGGATTTTTTTATTGCTTCCTCTAATGTCATTAACTTCTTTTCTCTTACATATAGACCCATTATTTTAGGGTAAGTTCCATAATATCTAGGATGAACAGAGCCTTTTGATAATTCTCCATAAGTTGCAACTGCTCTTCCATCAGTACAGAATTTAGCTTTGGGGTGTTTCATGATAATTTCTAAATCCTCTTCACACATTGCAAAATAAATGCATTTTACAGAAGCTTCTTCTTCAATCATCAGATATATAACAGCTTCAAACGGTGAACATTTCATATGTTTCGCTATTTCATTTATTGTAAGTCCTTCATACTTTTTATTCTTTTCTGTTTTTAACATTGCTATTTTTATTGTTTTATCCCAACCTTCTATTGTCATAGGATTTTCCCATGCTTCACTTTCAGTCTGCATGTCCTTAATAACTTTATCTTTTATATCATTGTCTCTCAATAATTCTATCATTTTTTTAGGACCACCAACTTTAACCCAAGGAGGAATTAAATCAAGTAACCCGCTTCCAAATGCAGTATATGGATAAACATCAAAACCTATATCTATACCCTCATCAAATGCATTGTCAATCAAGTCTAAAGCTTTATTAACTTTTCCCCAATTAGCTTTATATTGAGCCTTTAAATGGGAAATTTCCACTGATACCCCTGATTGTCTGCCTATTTCTATTGCTTCTTCAATGCATTTTAAAACATCTTTCCCTTCATTCTTCATGTGAGTTGTATAAATGCCATTATACTCTTTTACTACTCTACATAGTTCAATTAATTCTTCAGTATTCGAATATGAACCTGGCTCATATTCAAGTCCTGTAGATAATCCATATACACCTTTTTGCAGCTCAATTTCAAGCAATGCTTTCATCTTCAATAATTCTTCATCGTCCGGTTCCCTTTTATCAAAACCCATAACGGCAACCCTGATTGTTCCATGTCCAACTAAAGGTACTATATTAAAAGATAAACCATCTTTAGAAGAATAATCTAAAAAATCAATTTGGCTTTTCCATTTCCAATTTTGCTTTTGCTCATCATTAAGAACTATTGTATTTGCAAGATACTGTAGCAAATCACCATAGTGAGCATCAGTCGATGGGCCTGCTGTAAAACCGCAATTGCCTAAAACTTCTGTTGTTATACCCTGTCTGATTTTACTTTCACCCTTATTGTTAGTAAATAAAGTAAAATCCGAATGACCATGAATATCTATAAAACCGGGACAAACTATATATCCATCAGCATTAATAAATTTTTTAGCTTGTTCCTTAATACTTCCTTCTATTTTATATATCCTATCATTTTTAATACCGATATCAGCACTAAATCTTTCACTTCCGGTACCATCTATTACCATACCATTTTTAATTATTAAATCAAACATTCTTCTCTCCTTTCAAAAATTTTAAAACGGACCCAAAGGAATTGCATTAGCAATAATTAACACAATACAAGAAACAGCTGTCCATATCATTGTTAATTTCCACATAAATTTAAACCATCTATCAAATGGTACATCTGCCATCGCACAAGTTGCAAGTAATGTTGATGACGTTGGCAATATACTGCCATTTATTCCATCTCCAAGTTGAAATGCCACTACTGTTACCTGACGGTTAATTTTAAGCATGTCAGCTATTGGAGTTAATATTGGCATAGCAATTGCTGCTAATCCTGTTGAGGATGTAATTATTATATTAATAAACCATTGAATAATAAATAATCCAATAATAGCTATAGAGGCTGGGAATATATCTAATATACCTACAGTAGAGTTAATCATTGTGTCCAAAATCATAGAATCACTTAATATAATGTATATGCCCTTTGCTACACCTACAATTAATGCTCCAAATGTAATTCCTTTTGCCCCAGCAACAAATTCATTTGCTATTTGAGTAAAACTAAGTCTGCCAATTAAACCTGAAACAACACCTATAATTAAAAATATAGCCGCAATTTCTTGTACATACCATCCAAAATTGTATGCTCCGTAAAGTATTGAAATAACAGCAATTAAGAAAGCAATATAAATTAATATATGGCTAAAGTTAAGCTTCACATCAATTTTAGATAGGTCTACAAACTTACTTTCATCTACTTTTATATCTGCTACAATACTTAATTCAGGATTCTTTTTTATTTTTGCTGCATATCTCATTACATACCATCCTGTAATAACCATAAAAATAGCCCATATTAGAAATCTGAATCCTATCCCTGAAAACATAGGTAAGTTAGCAATTCCTTGTGCAACGCCTACATTAAATGGATTCATCATACCTGCAAAAAATCCAACTTGAGTTGCTAAATAAGATATACAAATACCAACAATTCCATCATATCCTAAATATCTTGCAACACTTACAGCTAAAGGAACAAAAACGATATTTTCCTCAGAAAAACCAAGAAATGCACCTGTAAAAGAAAAGAAAATCATAAAAATAGGTATTAATAATTGTTCTCTGCCTGCAAAAGATTTCGTCATTCTCAAAAGTCCGGCATTTATAGCACCAGTTGCATTAACTATTTGTACTGCACCAGAAATAATAAATATAAAAAATATTATTTTAGCACTATCAACCATGCCTCGAGGTATTGCTAAAAATAAATCAAATAATGAAGCAGGGTTTTTTTCAATATAATGAAATGAGTCTGGGTCAGCTAACATTCTGCCAGTATTAGTATCTTCAAACAGTTCAAATTTCCCTGCCGGAACTAAATATGTAAGTATTACAACAATAATTAAAATTGTAAATAATAGTACATAGGTGTTAATATTCAGTGCCAACTTTTTCTTGTTTTTTTCTTCTTTCAACATAACATCCTCCTAATATTTTTACATTTTATATACATACATAATTAATTGCAATTTCAATGCCAATATTAAAAAATTTTACTTATACACTTAAAATATGTATTATTTGATGGTAACATTTTCACAGCTCTAATTTTAAAGTAATTTTTCTTAATGCACAATAAGAATATGTGTTAATAAATTTTACATTTTAAATTAATAAAAATGTGTCATTGTCCAATTGTTGGACATAAATATATATTATGATGAAGTAAAGTAATAGAGATATTAAATAAATAAAATCGAGTAGGAAGCAATTAATTACCTCCTACTCGATTTTATTTATTATCAATATTCTATAATCTCATACTGATATCTGAAGCACCATACAAAACTCTTGTTACTAATGCGACTCTCTATACTTTGCAAAAGCTTCTGCAGCATTTTGCACATTTCCATCTTCCATATCATCATAACCTTCTTGAAGCAATGCGCGAATTTCCTCAGTCATCAAGTCGGTATTCAATTCTGCTTTTTTCAATATTTCTATTAATTCTGTCTTTTCATGCTCTTTGATTTGAATTAGTGGTTTTCTCACGTAACCGCCTTCAAACCCCAATAAATCACAAGCATACTTTAATCCTGCTATGCCGTATTTTCCTGTTACTGCACTGTTAACAGGAAATATCCTTTCATATAGCTCTCTTGCCTTTTCTAAATTACCACTTTCAAATTCCTTTTGAACTTCAATACATTCATCTGGGCAGCAATTTGCAAGAGCCATAACAGAACCTTTAATACCCAATGTCAGTGCAGGATACCAAACAGATGCGGTGCCAACCATTAAATTAAATTCAACATCACCTACGGCTCTTTTAAAATCTATTAGCTGCGAAACATTACCTGAGCTGTCTTTCATCCCGATTATGTTAGGATGCTTACATAATACACCAACGGCATATGGAGAAATATTAACATGTGTAAACTTAGTAACATTGTAAATCATTACTGGTATTTTTACATTATCTGCAACATCAGTATAGAAATTAATCAGTGCTTCATCGTTCATTTTACCTCCATAATAAAATGGAGTAACAATAAGTGAGCAATCAGCTCCCAAATCAGCTGCCTTGTTTGTTAAATCAATAGTAGCGATTGTTGATTCCATACCGGTTCCGGCAACAACAATTTTTCCCGTCTTTTTATTCTTAACCGTAAGCTCAATCAATTTTAATTTTTCTTCTTCTGTCAAGTACACAGTTTCACTGTTTGAACCGAGCACTAAATAACCTGCTAAATCATATTCGTTCCATTTTTCAATATTTCTTGTAAATTTATCGTAATCCACCCTATCATTTTCATCAAACGGTGTTATCATTGGTGGTATTACTCCCTTAATATTTATAAATGCCATTTTTACCCCCTACATAAAATATTGTTTACTTGTTAATAATTAATTTGCCACCGCAGCATTTATTGCAGCTGCGCTGGTAGCATTACCTGTTCCCATATCGCCTAACATCTGAGAAAACACCGGCAATTGCAAGACCGTTGAATAGTTAATTATGAGTACATCATCAATTTTATTTTCTTCTATTAGTTCATAAATATTATCATTAAAGTAGCGAGGATCAGCTATAAAAATGTCGCCATAATGAGGTAGAAGAAACGGAATAAAAGCATTACCGTAAGAATCTTTTATTACTAATATTTTTTTCTTTACCTGGGAATCTACTTCAATATGCGAGAAAGCAGCATCTCCACCCATGAAAACGGAATATTTTCTGCTATGCTCAAAATATGACGGAAAAACAATCTGACTTGAATTCCATGATGTTGCATCCCTATTTATTGCTGAATATTTAACCGGTAATAAAGGATTGTAATACCATATATCATCTAAATTATTTTCTAATCTTTCATTTTGAGTCATATTGTATATAGAGCCGAGATATTTATTTCTTGAATCTATTTTTTTGTATTTTTCTAAGGATATAGGTTCCTCACTTTTAGTTTTCATAAATGATTCATATGCTCTATATGCTCCTAAGCCGGTCCAATGATGATCCGTTTTAAAATATAGGTACTCATCTTTATTTGCCTCTATATTTGAATATGCATCCACCGTTATGACTTTATTATCCATATTTGAATAAGCATATAGAATCCCGTCTTTTTGTGAATCACTCAAATCACTGTATTCATCAGGCATGTTAAATTCGCTGGATGTGGGTGCAATGAGATTGTATATTGTTATATCGCCGTCTAAGTTTGCCGCATATTTGTTAATTGAATCTATGTAAACATTTGCATTATACTTATTAAATTTGAATTTTTCAAAACCTATGCTATTTATTATTACAAAACTACCCACATGTTCAGGTGAATGCTCTATAGCTAAATCATTTCCTATGATATCATCCTCTGCTTCAATGCTGATATCATTTTCAGATTCAATTGATTCATCTTCCTTTGACTCTTCATCTGATTCTTCTATCTCTCCTGTATTTACTGTTCCTTCGCTTATTTCACTGTTTATCAAAGCTGTTTCATCACTCAAAGCTGCTTCATTTAAATCATTAGCAACATCATTTTCAATTGTAGGTACATTCGTGTTATAAATGATTAATACTAAAATTAAACCAATTGCTATAAATGTACATATTAATCCTATTTTTCTTGAAATAATCATAAAATCTCCTAATTATGTAAATAAAGTCCTGATACTTCCGTTCACTTCCTGATATTTCGCACCTAAATTATAGCATAATTGTGTAAATTTTTCAATTCGTAATTGGTCATAAACCCACTAACCATTGTTAAACATTCAGGAAGAGTATTAAAGTTATAAAGCGGACAAGGCTCTTTATCATAATAGTTCCTTATTAGCTCATTAGTTTTTATACCTTTAACAGTTGTTTTTATAGTATATATAATTTTTCTCTTTCATAGGCTGATTATCTTTAATATCATTATAACAACATTTACCCAGGAAACAATAATGTATTGTAAAAATATAATAATCTAAAGTAAGTTAATAGTTTGTTATTGATACCAAAAAGCTGATAATTGATTTTTACATCATATTATCAGCTTTTTCATATGGTTTTAATTGTTTATTTTAAAGATTTCAATACATTTTTTACAAATTCAAT
>NZ_DAMASY010000010.1:0-147473 GCF_032080165.1 Sedimentibacter sp. | reverse complement strand
TAGCTAAAGCTTTTTGCTTCCCCCGGCATAGCCGGGGGTTTATTGTTGATACAATAAAAAAACAATAGAAATTAATCTATTGTTCCTATGCTTTTACCTTCTATTTGTCAACTATACTATCAATATTTTTTAATATTATAGAAATTGTTCCATCATGATTTGTTATAAATTCAACCTTTTCTTTATTGCTCAATATTTCATAGGGTATGTTTATTTCTATTCCTTCATCGGTAATTAATTTCTGCTTTGTTTTTATTTTGTTTGCATAATTGAAATTTACTTTAACCTCCGGTTCCTTTATACCCTTCATTTTTATTTCTTCGTTGTATATTTGTTTTGCTTCATTATCTTTAAATACCTTTTCCGATATTTCTTCAACATTGATATTGAGAGATTCCTCTACGTTTTCTCTGATGATATTTTTTACCTGGCTTTTCATAAACATGTCGTCATCATAATACTCTTTAATTATTTTATCGGTAGTTTCAGTAATTATTTTTACCTTTTCCTTGTCAGGTTTCTCCTCCTTACATTCAAGGAGATGTTTTGAAATATAGTAGCAAGGTTCATTATAAACCTGACACTTCTTCTCTTTTACGAATACATTAAGACTATTCAAATCCACAAATATAAACTCATCGATTTTTTGTGTTGCAGCAGGCAATGAACAAGGCTGTTCTATAATTATATTTTTAGTGCTTTCCTCTTGCTTTGTAAAATGAATATACCCTTTTTTATAATTAAGCTTAAGTATTATTATATAGTCCTTATTAAATACATTTGCCTGTACAAATAAAAGGTCACATGGTTTTATGTCAGAATTTTCAGCTGACAGCTTAAAGAAAACTTCTGATACCACATTAGAAAATTTAATAAAATCATCTGTGTTTAAATACTCCTTTATTGAGTTTAAAAAGAATCCATCTTCATTGATAAATTTAGTTTTCTTTAAATCTGCATCATTATAGCATTTAATTATATGTTTTTCTGTGTACTCTCTCATTTCATCATTAAATGACATCAGATTTTCAGAAAGAACCGGTATTCCTAAACTTGTGTCAAGAATGTGTAATATTGCTTTAGTTATTGAAACGCTCATTTTGTCCCCTTAATATTATAATTAGGCATAATAATCATCCAGCTGACAGGTAGTAATATTATTAAAATACCAACATAAATCCATATGTTGATTTTGCTTAATATAACATGTGGTGCTACAAAGCAGCCTATAATGGCTATAGAACCGATAAATTTACCAAAATTTTTTGTTTGATTAGATGCATCAATTTCTTTAGAAAACGGCAGCTCCTCAAACATAACTCTGTATATTACCGGTAAAATCACTAAGCTTGCCAGCATTATTACAAGCATATCATTTATAAACAAATCTTTAAATATCAATATATAGACGGCACAGTTAACAAGTGATAAGGGTATAAACATTCTAAGTGTAACAGCTAACAAAAGACCTGAATTTAATTCCTTAATATTTTGAAACCCTGAGGTGTAATAAACGTATGATCCCTTCCAGGCGGATGAGTATTTGATTAGCTCCAAGACTGACGGGAAAACCATAAAGGTAAAATATAAATACAAGTATTCATATCCGCTTACCGTGTCATAGTTCCCCCTCACCCTCATGTTAAATAGCATTATGACCGGGAATAAAACTCCAATCGATAAAGCAGGATATAATTTCAGCTTTAAGCTTCGGTCGCTTCTTAAAACCGCACATACGAAGTGATACGCTTGTCTTTTTATATTATTCCAAATAAATATTTTCCCCATTAAAAATTCAATCATGTGTTTAGCACGTCTTTCCTTGCCTTCTCCCTCTAATTTTAATAATAGAGATTCCATTCTTTTACTTAAGCCAAGGTATATTATAAAGCAGGTTATCGGTACTACAATGGACAATAAGGTAAATATATATAAATATAATTCTCTTCCGCCGTTAAATACAATTTCAAAGGGTGCTCCAAACCAAAGTATAGGATTAAAATAATTATGCGGTTCAAAGTTATATGCAATATTCTGAATTTCAGTAAAATCAATCATCCTGATTGCTATCTGATAACCTACGGTTACTAAAATAGTAAGCATTATTTGTATTAAATTGATGATATTTCTTAACAATTCTCCATCAAAAAACCTCAATATCAATAAATATATAAAAGCGGTTACCAAGAAGATTAATAAATCCATCAGCAAAATTTCCAAAATAAATATCGGAGCTGCAATAAATCCGTTCAATCTGACAATTGCCAACAGGGACGGACCGGCTAAAAACAAGTTGAGACGAAACATGTAAATCAGTACATGCAATACCTTTGACATTGTAACAACCTTGCTGTCTATAGGCTTGGGCAGCAATATTTTCTTATCCTTAGTGTCTAATATTACGTAGGAAAAATCTGAAATAAGATACATTGAAGTCATAAAAAAGAAAGCCCCTGAAAAATATATCATGCGTATCATTTCATCTTTTATAAAATAAATTAATAACGCTAATAATCCGCCAAAAATCAAGTGAAGCAGATATCTTTTTATAAATGACGCATTTTCGGTGTTCTCCTTCTTTTTTTGATTTGCAATAACAGGCGCAGATCTTGAATCTAATACTAATTTTGTTCTTAAAATAATTCTCATTACTTTATAATCAATGCCGATTTTCTCAAACAATCCTTGGAACTTGTCGAGTATTTTTAATGAAAGAAAATTATCCGTATTATTCATATTGGTCATACTGTCACCCCTAACTCATAAAGCTTGCTATAAACCTGTCTGCAAGTTCAGTATGATCATTAAATCCGGTAACTTCATTAAAAATTGTTTCCAAGGTTGAATCAGACCGTTTTTTCCTTACATCCTCCATGGTTCCGTCCATAACAATTTCACCGGCATTTAAAAGCAATATCCTGTCGCTTAGTTTTTCAACAACCTCTAATATGTGCGATGAATAGAATATGGTTTTTCCCATGTTTTTTAAGCCCTGCATTATTTCCTTAAATACAAGGACACTGTTGGCATCAATACCGCCCAACGGCTCATCCAAGAACAGAATGTCAGGATTATGAAGCATACCTGTAATTATAGAAAGCTTTTGTCTCATTCCTTTAGAAAATGTGTGAATTCTCCCGTAGAGCGCATCACTTATACCAAAAACCTCCATCATTTCTTTTGCTTTTAATATTGCTTTTTCCGAATCAATGCCGTAAAGCATACCGATAAAGCTTATATACTCATATGCAGTTAAATTGTCGTACATATCCGATACCTCAGGTACATATCCGATTCTTCTCTTGTAATCAATAGTACCCTTTACCTTTTCACCGAATACATAGACATCTCCGTCATATTCGTCGATAAGCCCAAGGATGATTTTTATGGTTGTACTTTTACCTGCACCGTTTGAACCGATATAGCCGATAATTTCTCCGCTGTCGACACTAAAATTAATATCTCTTAAAACTTGCTTCTCTCCGAAGCTCTTGCTCACATGTTCTAATCTTAATACTTCTGTCATACTACCCCCAATTAGTAAATTATTTTTAGTTACAAATATAAATCCATCAAAATTTCATTGCGGTATGTACCGTCTACATTCGAAAAGTTTTTATGCTCACCGACTCTTACAAAGCCTAATTTTTCATAAAGTTTGACGGCATTGTCGTTTCCTTCTATAACACCTAAAAATATATTTATTATTCCCTTATTTTTTGCAAAGGATATAAGCTCTTTCATTCCTGCTGTTGCGATTCCCATATGCCAGTATTCCCTTTTTACAGAAATTGCTATTTCGGCATTGTGTGCTATCCTTGCTCTTGTTGAGCTGCTGATATGAGATGTACTGACAAGATTGTCGTCAATGAACCCTAAGAGCATCAGCATATTGGGATTTTCCTTTGCATTTTTAAGGTATTCTCTCTCCTGCTCCAACGTTAAATGAAAGCTGTTCTTTCCAAATAAAAGATTATCACTTTCACCGCCTACGGCATTAAGATATGCAATCATTTTTTCCGCATCGGATTCTTCTGCATTTCTTAATAATAAATCTTTTCCGTTTTTTAGCTTAACCATTTTTTTATATATAGCCATAATATCCTTCCCTTCTTTTTTATATTATTCAACTTTTTTATATTACTCCGCTTTCTAATATAGAAAAACTGCTCTCTTCACAGTTGATTTCCGCCAATGCTCCGTAAGGTATCACCGTCATAGGCAAAGTATGCCCAAAGCTCACATTGTAAAGAACAGGAAGGTCATTTAATTCCAATTCCTTTAAAATCTTGTAAATAACCTCTTTATATTCGTCATAATATTTGTTGTTGTAGGGTTTTCCCCAGATAATTCCGTTTATTTTATTTAAAACTCCCTGTGTCCCGTAATTTCTGAGCCAATATTCAACGTAAACGGGCTCGGGCATATCCTCGGATGTTTCTAAAAATAATACAGCACTATTCCACACATCATCATTTGGCCATAGAGAAGTTTGTTTTGCCATTTCCAACACTTCAATACACCCGCCTATTAATCTGCCCTGAACAATGCCATTGCCTTGTAATAGTTCATATCCTGTGTTTAGCTGCATTTTTCTCTCTACATATTTGTTTTCTATAACCCACGGCACTCTTTCGCTGGTCCAGTATTCCGGACTTTCAATCTTTCCTATAGGCTCATTTGAAAACAAAGCTTTATTGATATATTTTACGGTGTAGTCATGCATCTTTACATTTTCGGCAAATTCGTTCAGAACCGAAGCTCCGTAATACGATGATAATCCTGCTTTCAGGCATATAAGATGCGTAGTTGTTGAATCCGAATAACCGATAAAAACCTTAGGATTGTTTCTTATTATATCAAAATCAATATATGGAAGCATTCTGATACTTTCTTCTCCACCGATGCAGGAAAAAATACCCTTTATGGAATTATCGGAAAAGGCCGTCATTAAATCTTCGGCTCTCTTCTTTGGATTGTTATAAATAAATTCCGTCCCTTTGAGTGTATGAGGCATTTCCACTACTTCAAGCCCGAATACATTTTGGAGACGTTCCTTTCCCTGCTCATATCTCCATAATATTTCATCATCACCGGCTCCGCCCCATGATAAGCTTACCGTAGCAACCTTATCACCCTTATTAAGCTTCACTGGTTTAATTAATTTAAAAGACATTTTTTCACTCCCTTTATTATTTTATATTATATACTTATCTGCAATTCTGTGCAATAAATGGTGCATACATCATAAGTGCATGGTTTTCTGTAATATATTCCTCGTCAATAAAGCTGCCGTCTATAGCATATATCCTTCTGTAAAGCTCATTATGTCTGCTGAATCCACCCCAGTATTCGCTTTTAAAATTATGATTTTTTTCTGTTATTTCATACTTATATCGGGGCAGAGAATCAGAACGCCATACACCTTCCAGATCTGTGTCCCCTACTCTGACACACAACTGAAAATCATCGTCAGTATCATTTCTTATCATTAAGTCCCTGTACGGATATACACAGGTAGCACCGCTCCCGAAGGGTTGTGTTCGGTTAACATCAGGGAATACATCGAAAGAATGCCGATATCTTTCTACAACGGTTAAGGGTGTATGAAGCGTCATCCAATACAACAAATTAGACAACTGACATAACCCTCCTCCTATGCCGTAAATATAGGTACCGCAATATAATACCATACCGGAAACATATCCTTTTTTAGCAGTGGGTTTTCCGATTGTTTTCCAGTAACTGAAGGTTTCACCCGGCTTTATAACTATTCCGTCAATCTTTTTTACTGCATGTTTCAGATTTATGATTTTATTGTACTGATATTGCATATCAACGTCTTTTAATTCTCTTAAAAGAGGTGTTTTATGGGAAAAATAAATATGCTCAAAGGACTTTGATGATTTAATGTGAGCAAATTTCAATTTCCCTGAATACCAAAATGCATATCGAGATAATGTATAGTAAGCTTTTCCAAGCATTAACCTTAATTTGTTTCGTTTTATAGGTTTTAAGTCCGTATTTATCACGGCAATACCTCCTATAAATTTCATATATATTACCCGTCATTCAACGGTTTCAATGATAAATACTGTTCTGCTGTTATTATGCCAGTCTATTTCATATCCGAATGCCTCAAATACAGCCCTAAGAGGAATATATGTCCTGTCTTCTTTAATTATTGCTGCTGTGTCAGTTTCGGTTTTATTTCCGTTAATATATATATAATTTTGATCAATAGGCACAATTACCGTTATATTATCTTTGACAGCAGTTACTTCTCTCTTATCTGCATCATAACTAACGGCTGCTCCTATTGATTCTAATGGTTTTCTAAGAGGTATCATAGTTCTTTGATATCCGTTTATAAAAGGAATGCCGAATCCCTCTTCCTTTAAAAACACTAATTCCTTGTTCTCCAATACAACCGTAACATACCTGTTTATCTCTTCCTTTGTCATACCGGCAATTCTATTGACTAAATTATCAATCATTGTAACAATACTGTATTCATCGTTTGTATCTTCATTTACGTCAAACAGCATTACCCCTCCGGCTTTGCTTAAGGCAATAATCGTTTTTTCTCTTAAGGTATTCATACCGTTATAGTAGGATTCCAAAGGTTCGGTAGGTGCATAGTCAGAGTATGCGTATTCAGGGTTTTTAGCTACCAGATGTCTATACTGAAGCCAGCTCGGCCTTGCATACAAAGGTATCCCTATAACAATTTCCTCTGCGGGAACTCCCCTGTTAATCCAATATTCAATAGACGTTTCGGTAAACCATATCGGACTGTGATCCGTATCGTTTATATCGTATGCCATCACGTTTATAAAATCAAAAACCTCAAGACATTTATCAGATAACACCATTGAGGGCTCCGGTCCTTCCGTTTTAGACCAGGCACCGTTTAATGCTGCCGTCATACCTTTGCCTTTGCTTTTTAATGCGTTACCTAAATCTACAGCTAATTTCTCATAATCCGATATTGTGTTTTTATTCGGATGCTCCCAGTCTAATTCAACCCCATCTAAATTGTATTCATCAACAAAAGAGCAGACATTTTCTATTAAAAGCTTCCTCGTTTCATCATTTGCCGCAACCTGTTCAAATATCGGCTGTAGCGGCTTTCCTTCATAAGACCATCCGCCTAATGCAATAAATATCTTTGCATCATCCTCATGAGCTTGTGAAATTAATTCTCTTAGCTGCTCCGGCTTCTGCAGCTCAACTAATCCTCCATCAGCTTTAGGTATCAAAAATGCATAAATTACATGTGTCAACTTATCTGTTTGAAGGTTTTCCAAATGTTCATTAAACAAGTCACCGGAATAATAACCTATTACTTTAAATTTTACATTTGAATCTATGGTTTCTGAAGCATAACTATTTATTGAAAATATATTTAATAAAATAAGTAATGCAATAATTAATTTTCTTTTCATTCTTTATCCCATTCCTATTAACATTTATAAAAACTATAATATTATATAGACGAATTAAAATGATTTTTGTTCCTGTTGTGAATTTAATAATTATCATTATAACATGCCTTCTTATTATATAGAAGGGCTATGCAAAAAATAAATCATAAAGAAACATCACAAAAATTTTCATAATATGATATAATTAACATAAAATATGATTAATGCAAGGAGGAGAATATTATTGAGAGATTATATTGAAATAAAACCTGAGGAGTTAAATAAAAGTGCCTTTCAAATGATAGGTAATGACTGGATGCTCATAACTGCCGAAAAGGACAATAAAGCAAATACCATGACTGCATCTTGGGGTGGTTTTGGTGTCATGTGGAATAAAAATGTTTCATACATTGTTTTAAGACCCCAAAGATATACAAAAGAATTCATCGATAATACAGATACATTTTCTTTATGCTTCTTTGATAACAAATATAAAAAAGAATTATCCTATCTCGGTTCTGTTTCCGGAAGAGATGAGGATAAGATGAACAAAACAGCCTTAACATTAAATCACTACGACAATATACCATATTTTGAAGAAGCAGATATAATAATAACCTGCAGGAAGCTATTTGCCCAGGAGCTTAATCCGGATGCATTTATTGAAAAAAACCTTATAGAAAAAAATTATCCTGACAAAGATTTTCACACTATGTATATATCGGAAGTATTAAAGGTAATGATAAGAAAACAGTAGAGAAACATAGGTGCAAAAAAGAAGACTGATTTAACAATCCTCCAATAAGATAAATTGTAAACAATCTTTATTGGAGGATTGATTTTATCATAGGCTATTCTTTTCCGACGTGCATATTATCAACACTTTTTATGAATTTAGCCGGAACATCCTTTGTTACTACTGCACCGGCCGCGACGATAGCTCCGTCCCCAATGGTTACTCCGGCAAAAACGGTTGCATTAGAGCCAATCCATACATTTTTTCCTATAGTAATATTTTTTCCGCAGTCTGTATAGAAAGGCGGGAACATGGCAAGGGATTCGGATAACTGTTATATTGCATGCTAAATATTATATTAAAATAAAAGGGCATACCGCATGGTTTTAATTGTTCTTTACGGTAGCCCGATTTTATGTTGAAAATTAATATTACACTTTTTTATTTTCCCAAATATGCATTTACCAAATCTTCGCTAACCTGTTCTTTTATACTTGCATATACAGGTTGTACGGCGTCCTGCATAGCTTTAAATGTTTCCCCGTTAATTTCCACAATTTCAGCTCCATTTGATTCGATTATGCTTACTCTGTCGGAAACACGTGAATCTGCTTGCTGGCGCGCATATGCTTTGGCATTTACTGCGGCTTCATTAAGTATTGCTTTCTCAGCATCACTCAATCCTTTAAATAAATCGCTACTCGTAATTAATGAAAGAAGATGTGGTATATGGTTTGTCTTTACAACATACTTCTGCTGTTCATAGAACTTTGCCGAAACAACTACTTCGTATGGATTTTCCTGAGCATCTATTGCTCCTTGTTGCAATCCTATATATACCTCAGCGAATGCCATAGGTGTTGGATTTGCCCCAAGTGCTTTCCAATATGCTATATGATTGGAATTTTCCATCGTTCTTATTTTTTGTCCCTTAAAGTCATCAATTGATTCAATCTTTTTATTTGTTGACATAACCCTAAACCCCTGGTCTGCATACGCCATCAAATGATATCCTGCATCTTCGTAAACACTGTTGATTGTTTTAATGAATGATTCATTGTCAACAGCTTTCCTTACTTCTTCTATAGTTGCATATGCGTTAGGAATATCAAACACTGCAAGTTTCGGCATGAAATTAACCTGGGGTGCAGTTGTCTGAACTACAAATTGTATATTTCCTCCTTTAATACTCTCAAGCATTTCTCTGTCTCCACCAAGTACACCATTGGAGTAAACTTGAATATTCATTTTACCGCCGCTTAAAGAATTAACTTCTTCTGCAAATTTAACCGCGTATTTATGAGTCACCGTGTCTTCAGGACTGTCTGTTCCTAATGACCATGAATATTCTCCTATATCAGAGGTCTTATTGTTGTTTGCAGGAGTATCCGTTGCTTGTTCTGATCCTTGTCCACCACATGCTGTTAATGAAAAAATCATAGACATAATTATTAAAATACTGACTAATTTTTTAAAGTTCTTCATATTACACTTCCTACCTTTCATTTTTTATTTAATGATTCTTTCGAATCAAAAATTTGAATTTAAGACAGCCTATTGATTTTAAATGAATTTTTTTATGAAACAAGTATCATACTTATTTCCGGAATAAATGTAATGCACAATAAAGCAATTAAGAACATTATTGTAAGAGGTATTGCCTTTTTTGATATGCTTAGCACCGGAACACCTGTAAGAGAGCTTGCCACAAACAGGTTCACTCCTACAGGAGGCGTAACAAATCCTATTGCAAGGTTTACTACCATGATAACTCCAAAATGTATCGGATTAACATCTATTGTCTGAATAATAGGCATGAACATCGGTGACAGTATCAATATAGCTGGTGTTGTATCCATAACCATACCCACGAAGAGCAGGAATGCATTTATTACAAGCAAAATTGCAACCTTTTCAGAAAACGTAGATGTAATTACTGAAGCAACAGTCTGCGGAACCTGAAGCAATGTAAGTACCCTTGAAAAGGCGATTGCCGCAGAAATTATGAACAAAAGCGGTGTAAACGTTCTTACTGCCTCTATAAAAATGTTCCACAACTCTTTAATTTTAAGAGTCTTATATACAAACAAGCTTATAAACAGTGCATATATTACTGATAAAACTGCGGCTTCTGTCGGCGAAGCAATCCCGCTGTAAATGCTACCAAGTATAATTACCGGTGTTAACAAAGCCCATGAGCTATCCATTAAAACTGTCAAAAAACCTTTGTCTCTCAATTCCTTTACGCTGGCATTTATCTTTTCTTTATCCTCCCCGTTTTTTTTGCAATAATAGTATGCATATATCATTAATAAAAAACCTATAAGCAATCCTGGGATTACTCCCGCAATAAATAATTCTCCTACCGATGTGCCCGTACTCATGCCATATAGTATGAATGGAATACTCGGAGGTATTATGACTCCCAGCCCTCCTGCAACTGCTACCAAAGCTGTAGTGAACGCTTTGTCATATCCTAAATTTATAAGTATAGGAATAGTCATACTTCCTACTGCCGCAACCGTCGCCGGTGCTGAACCAGATATTGCACCGTAAAATAAACATGTAATAATAACTGCACAGGGCATACCTGCTGTCTTATCTCCTATAAAATATGAAAAAATATTGAATAATTTTTTCGAAACACCCCCTCTTGCCATCAATATTCCTGACAAAACAAACATTGGAATTGCTAACAGAGGAAAGCTATCCATTCCTGCAAACATTGCCCTTATTATATACTGAGCATTTGCCGGAAATGAGCTGTTATAAAGCGAAGGCACTATGGATACAATACCAAGAGTTGTAGATATTGGAATTGCAAGTGCTAATAACACGAAAAATAAAACAAATATTGTTCCTGATGACATAATTTCTCCTTTCGGTATTAGTTTGATTTTGCAATAAATTCATTAACAAGCCCTTCCGCAACTCTAATGGCTGTCAATGTAAACCCTACCAACGGCGCTATCTGTATAAAGTACATGGGCAATCTCATAGCGGGACTAACTTGTCCGCTCTCTATGGAGGCTTGCAAAAACTTGTATGCGAAAGGAACCATATAGACAAAGAACACTAATGCTGTCAGTTTTTCAATTATATTGACAAACTTCTTTATTTGTTTGGGCAACATGTTTACAATCTGCTCAATCTTTATCGCTATTCCTTTTTTGTAACCAAAGCCTATGCTAAGAAATCCCGACCATATGAACATATAGCGTGTCATCTCCTCTGACCATGTCAAGGAATAGCTGAATACATATCTTGCTATTACCTGTATGCTCATTACGATTGTCATGAATATAAGTAAAATTCCGAGAGCATATTCTTCAATATGATCATCCAACCATTTGATAAAGGACATATGATACCTCCTTATATTTTCTTAATCAAATTTACCAATAATGTCATAAACTATGAAGTACTATCGGTACGACATATTTAATTTCCGAATATTTCCTTCTTTATCAAATCCACAGGCATATCCTTTCCAGTCCATATTTTGAATGCAATAGCTCCCTGCCATATCATCATCATCAGACCGTTCATGTATCTGCATCCTGCTTCATCTGCCATTTCCAAAAGTTTAGTCTTCGGAGGATCATAGACTATATCTGCAACAAACAAATCTTTGTGAAATGCATCGGATGATGAAACTATAGCTTGATCTACTGTTACTTTCATTCCAAGTGATGTACAGTTTACAAGTATAGAAGCATCCTGTATTTCTTTTTTCAATTCTTCCTCTTTAAGCTCCAATGCTCTTCCTTTGCACTCAGGGATATTTTTATTTATATTTTCAATAATTTCTTCGGCTGTACTTAAAGTTCTGTTAAATAGAACAAGCTCACTTGCTCCTTCATATGCTAACTGCGTAGCAACTGCTCTGGCTGCTCCTCCGGCACCCGCAAGAACTATTTTTTTATTCTTATATTCAACATGGTTTTCTTCAAGTGCCTTAATAAATCCTCTGCCATCAGTATTGTATCCTGTAAGTTTTCCGTTATTATTTTTTACCGTATTAACAGAGCCGATTATTTTAGCATCATCAGAAATCTCATCAAGATATTCCAAAACCTTTTTTTTATGGGGCATTGTCACGTTGCACCCTTCTGTATTTAGGATCCTGATGGCATCCAAACCTTCTTTTATATAACCTTCCTTCACCTCAAAAGCCATGTACACATGATCCAGACCAAGCGCCTCGAATGCTGTATTATGCATATGCGGAGATCTGCTGTGTTTCAGCGGATATCCAAGTAATCCCACTAATGTGGTTGTTCCCTGTATTCTATTGGCCATTTCCTAACTCCTTTTTTATTATATTGTGTATTTCCGAATTTAAATCAAAGGCTTATGATAAGACTTTAATGCTTCACCAAATATCAATCTTCCTTTTATAACGTTTTCTTTAGGATTATAAATATCATTTATATTCCATAATCCGTCTGTAGGCACAGGTATATTTTCCATAGGCACATCCAACAGGTACGGCTCATCAGACTCAACCGCTTCTCTGAAAGCCTCCTTAAATTCATCTGCAGAAGTAATTTTCTTTGATTTTACGCCGTATGCCTTCGCAACTTCGGACCATTCCGGATTGTATTTATTGCCGTCCGGAGTATAAAACACAGTACCAAAACAATGGTTATAAGCTCCTCCCTCAAGTCCTGCAATTGTGCCGAAAGCATAATTGTTCATTACCACCCATACTACCGGTATGTTCTGCTCCACGGCGGCAGCCAGAACCGATGGGTTAGTTCCGAATCCTCCATCTCCTATTAGGGTAATAACTTTCTTATCCAGTGCGGCAAGCTTAGCTCCAAGTATGGCAGCAGATCCGAACCCCATTGTTGCCAAACCGCCGGGATGAAATATGGTATCTGGTTTTGTAATTTCAAATTGCTGTCCGACTCCGTTTTTATTCCAACCGACATCTGTAAAAATCAGTCCGTCATCGGGAAATACTTCTCTTACGTCTTTCAAAATTCTCTGAGGTGTCATAGGAAACCTTCCATCAATGGAAATATCCCTGTTTGATTCTTTAAATTCTAATTTATATTTTAGTATTTCGGCTCTTAGCTCCGGTCTATCAATACCTTCCGGCATAAGCTCTTTCGAAGCTTCAAGAATTTCCTTCAATGCTTGCTTCGGATCAGCAACAGCACCAATTTCAACAGGATAGTTTCTTCCTATTTCAGAAGCATCCATATCTATCTGAATAAATTTAGTCTTGCTGCTAAATGTCACTCCATCATACCATGAGCTACTATCGGCTTCTGTCATTCTCGTTCCTATAGCCAGTATACAATCTGCACCTGTTGATTTACCATTAACAAATTTGGTACCCCAAAATCCAGTCATCCCTACCAAGAGAGGATGAGTATCCGAAATCCCTCCCTGACCCATAAGAGTTCTTGTAACCGGGACATCTAAAAAATCAACCAATTCTGTCAATTCTTCTGATGCATCGTGATACACTATCTGTCCTCCTATATGTATCAAAGGATTTTTTGCTTCTATAAGCATTCTTGCTATTTCCTTTGCTATTTCCCTCGAAAGCGCAGGCTTAACTGTAATATGAGAATCCTTGTATGTTCTTTCAAAACAGCTTTCATCAACTTCTTTAGAAAACATATCCATTGGAACAGATATAAGCACAGGACCCGGTCTTCCCGATTCCGCAAGTCTGAATGCCTTATCCAATATTTCCGGCATAAGCTCCGGTGTATCCAGTCTCCATGCCCTTTTTACAAATGGCTTGTATATATCGTACTGCGAACCGTCGCAGTGCATATTTATTTCCTGATGAGGATGTTTTCCGTAATAGTAGCTTGGAACATCTCCTGCTATAACCACTAAAGGAATTGAGTCTAACGCCGCATTGGCAACACCTGTAACAGCATTCGTAAGACCAGGACCCAAGTGTGTCATTACAACCGCCGCCTTTTTAGAAACTCTGGCATATCCATCTGCAGCCGTTGCAGCTATCTGCTCATGTCTAAACGAAATATATTTTATTATTTTACTTTTACTGAGCGCATCAAGCATGGCTATGACTGTATGTCCGCATAGTCCGAATACATATTTTACTTTTCTTCTCTCAAGATAATCTACTATTTGATATGATAATAACTTTTTCACTACCTACCTCCCAAATATTATGAAGCACAACTAGTCAAAGAACAAAGCTCTAAATAATTTTTTGCCGTCTGGAGGCATCGTCGTGCATGCTCTGCATAACCAAATTCCTTAACTCTCTCAATATTAGGCAACTCAATGGAATAAACCATATGAGGACATCTTTGTAATATTGAGGCAATATCTATGGCTCCTTCACCAACATAAAGTCTTGCATCCCTGCCTGTGTGTACCAAACTCTCCTTGTCAGTTGGAATTTCAGCAGGTCCGTCACATATATGCGCAAAGTGGAACCATTCTTTAGGGATGTCATCAAGTTCCTCCAAATTTACCCTTGAGCGGTGAAAATGGAGAGTATCAATCATTATACCCGTATTATCCCTGTTGACAGTTTTTAATACCTCTACTGTTGATTTTAGGTCGCTAACGTTTGCCCATGTAACAAATTCCAAGTCAACATTAAGCCCATATTTTTTGGCTAAATCTGCAAGCTTTGCAAATTGCGCCATATAAAACTCCTTGTCAGGCGTCCATATGCTGCTGAGAACTGATTTTGCTCCAATCTCGGCAGAAACCTCAAAGGCAGGCTCATATTGTGATACATCCACTCCATCAACTACTCTTGCCAGCTCGATGTCATGAACTTTTATACCTGTAAGCTTCAAAGCATTTTTTGTTTGCTTAAGCATCTGTTTGTTATTTGCAAGATCATAATTTGGTTCATTCTTTAGCCCCATATATATAGGTCTTATACTAATGTAATCATATCCGACCATTGCTGCTACATATGTCATTTCCGGCGGTGCACAACCTAATACTGTCAAATGTGCCAGTGAAAATTCTGTTTTCATAAACTTTTTCCTCCCTATCAATTAATTTGATTTTTCATAAATATAAAACACGGTCTCGTAAAAAGTTTCTTAATCTATTTAGAATTAGGCTATACAAGACCGTCTACAAATTATTTTTCCATCTCCGGGTCGTAAAAATCTCCGAATAGTTCTTCATCCGAAGGCCTGTCCTCTGTGATAGGTACTGATATCCATGTTGTATTCATGTAATGCTTTAGTGCAATATTTTCAGATACAATATTCCCTCCCCATGTACCGCATCCCATTGAAGAAGTCATAGGCATACCGTTGTTGAAAGCACCTGCATTAGCTTTTGACTGTGGTTGCCTTACCATAATTCTGCTTACGGGAGCAACAAGACCGAGTTTCATTATATGGTCGTCATTAAATGAATAAATACCGCAGGAATGACCCTTTCCACCTATTTCATAAATTCCTCTCATAGCACTGAGAGCATTTTCAAACTCACCTTCATATTTGAATATAGACAGCAATGTTGTAAGCTTTTCCCTACAGAAAAAATATTCAGAGCCAATACCGTCTCCAATTACCATTATAAATTTTCTGTCTTCAGGAATAGAGAAGCCTGCTGCCTGTGCAAGTTGCTGAGGAGCTATTGCAACCGTTTCAGATAACCTGTGAAATTCATCGTCCCACATTACTTTTCTCAGTTTTTCTCTTTCATCTTCGCTTGCAAGGTAACCTCCTTCTTTCTGAAGCTGTTCTATCATTTCATCATATATTTGGTCATTTATTATAAGATTTCCGTCAGCCGAACATCCTGAACCGTAATCTGAGGTCTTGCTTAGCATTGTATTGCGTGCAGCTTCCTCGACATTTGTTGTTTCATCAAAAATCATTGTTGCATTTCCCGCTCCCGAACCGTATGCTGGTGTCCCTGAACTGTATGCCGCTTTAACCATCGGGCGACCGCCTGTTGCGATAACCAGATCTGATCTTGACATTAATTCCTGAGTCATATCAACACTTGGGTTTGTAATACACTGTAATATATCAGCAGGTACTCCCTCTTTTTCCAATGCCTCTCTCATAAGCCTCACAGTCTCGAAAGTCGTATTCTTAGAGCGCGGGTGAGGTGAGAAAATAATTACATCTCTTGCCTTTATTCCGTAAATTGCCTGTCCTGCCGGTGTAAGATCGGGGTTTGTAGTAGGCACTAATGATCCTATAATTCCAACTGGCTTTGCAATTTTTACTATTCCTTTTTCAGGTATATCTTCTACAATTCCTACACTTTTAGCTCTAAGTGCATCTCTTAAGACCCCTCTTATTTTAAATCGTTTTCCTTGTCTCGAAACAGAATCTCCAAGTCCGCTTTCTTCAATACCCATATCAACAAGTCTCAAAAATGTCTTCTTATTGGCAACCGCCCATGCTACAGCTCGACACAGCCTGTCAACTTTCTCCTGGTCATAGGTGGCAATAATGTCAGCTGCCTTTCTTGCTCTTACAAACAAATCATCAAGTTCTTGAATTTGCTCTTGAGTAATTTCTTTAGCCATTACTATATCTCCTTTAAAATAATTAATACGTTAATTTCAATGATTAGCTTACTAAAAGTATACATGTGTTGATATTATATGTCTAATACTTAAATTAAATAAAAACCATAGAGACATTCTATTGAATTTGTGATAAAATATATATAATTTATTCTTCAATAATTAATTTAAGGAGGTTCACATGACACTTCAGCAGTTAGAATATTTTCGAGTACTTGCCAGAGTTCAGCATTATACCAAGGCTTCTGAAATATTGTTAATATCGCAGCCCAGTTTAAGTTATTCCATATCACAGCTGGAAAAAGAACTTGGTGTACCACTTTTTCAAAAAGAAGGAAAAAAAATAAAACTTAGCCATTATGGAGAACATTTCCTTTCATATGCAGAAAAGTCTCTTGATTTGCTGTATGAAGGCAAAAGGTCTCTTAAAGCTCTTGTGGACCCTGAGACTGTAAAAGTAAACCTCGGTTTTATCTACAGCATAAGTTCAAATTTTATACCACAAATGATAAATGAATTTTATAAGGAACCCTCTAATAGAAAGATAAAATTTAATTTTGTACAAAACTTAAGTGACTGCTTAATAACAGACCTGAAAAATGGAAAACTTGACTTGCTTATAATAGCAAAGCCAGACAAAGGCTTATCATATGTACAAATTTTCAGACAGAAACTCGTATTGATTGCATCGAAAAATCATCCTTTTTCTAGCAAAAAAAATATCAGTATATCAGAATTGAACGGAGTTCCATTCGTATTGTTAAACAAAAATAGTGCTCTGAGACAAATGTGTGATGATATGTTTGAAAATTTGAACATAAAGCCTAATGTGGTATTTGAAGCAGAAGAATGTAATGCCGTAATTTCCTTCGTATCGCTGAATTTCGGAGTATCCATAATTCCGGAGAAGCTGGCAAAAAACGAAAACATTTCTGAAATTAAGATAAGTGACGAATCTCTGAACAGACCCATATACATGTGTTGGAATAAAGATAAAAAAATGGATTCGACCTTGAATGCTGTTTTTAATTTTATAATGGACAACTATTCCCTCAATAAATAATGTCTTATACGATTAACATAATATATAGAATATTTCTATAAGTCCTATACAATAATTGTATTGGACTTTGTTTTGTTTTGAATATATCATATAGTAAAAATGGATTAATATCTGATTTAAGGAGGCAATAATGAATATACCTAAAAAAGTAGTTCTTTGCGAAGTCGGACCAAGAGACGGGCTGCAAAATGAAACGTCCATACTCAGCGTTGAAGAAATAGTATCTCTTATCGATTCAATAACCGAATCAGGATTTAAAGTAATTGAAGTCGGTTCTTTCATGCATCCGAAATCAGTTCCACAAATGGTCGGCACAGATGAAGTCTTTAAAAGAATTAATAAAAAGGAAGGCGTTGAATACAGAGCTCTTATCGCCAATATGAAAGGTGTTGAAAGGGCAGCGTCCTGCGGATGCCGAAAGGTCAAGCTTAATGTATCAGCCAGCAGGGCTCATAATCTTGCGAACCTCAATAAAACTCCAGAGGAATCTGTAGCAGGTTTCAAAGAAACAGTTATTGTTGCCGCGTATGAAGGTATAGACATATCCGGTTCAATTTCCATGCCATTCGGTTCACCATGGGAACATATCATACCCATGGACGATGTAAAAAAAATAGCAAGAACATATATTGACGCAGGCATTACCGAGATATCACTTTCTGATGCATCAGGCATGGCTGTACCGAATCAAGTTTATAATATATGCACTGAAATGAAGAATGAATTTCCAGATGTTAAATGGATTCTTCATTTTCACAACACCAGAGGCCTTGGCATCGCCAATATTTTAGCCGGAATGCAGGCCGGAATCACATGGTTTGATACTTCCTTTGCAGGACTGGGAGGCTGTCCATTCATTCCCGGAGCTGCAGGAAATGTGTCAACAGAAGATGTGCTTCATATGCTTGATGAAATGGGCGTTGAAACAGGTATAAATCTTGATGGCGTGATAAGGACATCAAAAATGCTTTTAGAAGCGCTGAATCATCCCGCTGATTCCTATATATTAAAAGCAGGAAAATCAAGAGATTTAGTTCCGGATGCTCCTGTTATTATGCAGTATGATCGTTAATTTGCATTTCAAATGCCATATTGCATTTTAATCCAGCATTAATATTTGTTTTATTTATAAGCCCTTCCTATATGTTTATTCCTTATTATATATCTTAAAATAAGGAATAAACATAAGAAAATATAGCTCCTTAGGATTTATTAATAGTTGTCTTATAATATTCACGATATGCTGTTGGTGTCAAACCATTGTATTTTTTAAATATACTTCTAAAATATAGTGCATTTTCAAATCCAGATTTATACGCTACAGAATCAATAGATTCGTTATTATGTATCAGCAGTTTTCTTGCATGTTCCATACGAACTTCAATAAGATATTGATGAATAGTTATTCCCATCTCTCTCTTGAATTTTGTACACAGATAATTTTTATTAAATCCAATATATTTAGCTATGTCTGTGAGATTTAGCTGCTCCTTATAATGTTTCTTTATGTATTGTATTGTCTCGCCAATTTCCTTATCCAAACTATTTTTCATATGTTCTATTTCGTTATATATCGTTACAAATATCTTAATATATTCCTGCTCAAGTTCTTCTATAGATGAATAATTCTCCATTCTTAATTCACTAAGGTTATTACTGTATATTGACTGATAATGTTTTATTGTCTCATTTAGCAATTTCATAGCAAACAAGCATAATTGTATAGACATGGATGGTTTTATCATATCAGTAAAAAGATGATGCAGTGTGTTCTCAATTAATTCTGTTTTGGAGTTATTTATTATTTCCTTAAATATTGAAACCTGCATAACAATAGATGCTTCTTCAATATTTTTAAGCGGAACTGATCTTATAGTTTCATCTATAACTTAGGTCAGTTTACAAGGAACTACACGCAAACCGAAACGGGCTGCTGACAACAAACGGCGATATGCTACCGAGAGGGAAGCATATCGCCGTTTTGTTGTGGGGGAATCCAAAGGGGGCAAGGCCCCTTTTTGGCACACGACTTTGCAAAGCAAAGTGTAGTGTGTTATACGCTCTGTCAGCGTTGCCGCAAAAATGCCGTTGCCGCAGGGGAGGGCAAGGGCGTTTGAAGCGGCAGGAAAGCGGGCAGGAATTTGCGGCGGGGAAAGCCGCAAAGGACAGTCCGATTTCAGCAGTGGACAGGGCGTATATGAACCCCTCGTCAATCATCCCCACATTGGGACAAGTTACCATGAAATTAATGCTTTCGTTCACTGTGGCAAGTGGCGCTCGTGGATTATTGGCCTTAAGTCCCGCAAGGTATCCAAAGGCGTTCCCCCCTCTGGAACTCTCCCCTCTCGCCATGTGGCAGAGGTTCCCATGTGAAAAGACATGGGAACCTTGCGGTTTAGTGTGGGCTTCGGCTTATGTTTTTCGCGGCATATGCTCCGCCGCTGCACTCTGTCCGCTATTCCACTTTCCCATTGACAACGTCTCCCGCCTATTTCTCTATTCTTTGAAGGAAGCTGGGGGCGTAGTGACATAATTTGAAGGTAATTCTGCAATAAGAACAACCCACTTTATCTCTTTTTACGGGATTGTTTTTTATGGAATTTTTCGACTTCGCATTATGATAATACTAACCGCCTAGTCAACAAATGTAAAAATCTCCTCAATATTCCTACGCTCTGTATTAGGGCTATCTTTTTTAGGATATCCCATTGGTATAACAGCCATAGGTCTGAACCCATCCTGTAAATTCATAATATTAGTTAGTAGTTTTTCGTCAAAATGTCCGCACCAGCAAGCACCAATCCCTAAATTATGAGCGCATAACAAAATATTTTGAATTGCTGCTGCCGTGTCCTGTATGTAATAAAGTCCTTTGCCTCTGCCTTTATATCTACTTTCAGACCTTGCAATATCTGCACATACAATAAGTAGTACAGGTGCATTTTCTATAAAATCTTGTTTACAGGCTTCTTTCCTTATTCTTCGAATAAGGTCTTTATTTTTTACAATATAAAAGTGCCAAGGCTGACAATTGCCTGCACTTGGTGCCGCTTGTGCCGCTTCTATCAATTTCATTATAAGATTATTAGAAATATCATCTTTTTTAAAAAAACGTACACTTTTTCTTGATTTAGCCAATTGAATAAAATCCATGAGTACACCACCTAATATAAATTATCCTTGATCTAAGACTACTTGAAAATTTTTTGTTATGGTGATTTTACCACATAAATCCAGTCCCGTCATTTCTTTTTTTCTTGCCCTGGGTCTTCCACATAATCCCTCGTTTCGATATCCGCAATTGTACCGTTCTTAACATTGTACTGCTGGAAAAGCTCCATCATGCCCGAAAAGTCCAGAATGGAACGGCTGATACGGTCGAGCTTGTAGACAATAACCTTTGCAATCAAGCCCTTTTTAATGTCCCCGGATAAGTTCCTGAAATTTCGGCCGGTCTGTATTTTTGCCGCTGAAACCCTTGTCTGTGTATTCCCTGCATGTACCGCCTTTCAGTTCGTATTTACGCCGAACTGGAAGCCCTTGTCTATCAACAGATGGTGAAAAAGCTGGCAGGCTACAATACGCTGACAGGCCGGAAAAAGGCGGAAAAGGGCAACCCGAAAATCACCGCTTTGCAGGTGGAGCTTGCCCGTGTGTACAGCGAAATTGAAAAGCTGGTGGACAGCCTGACCAGGGCGAACAACGTTCTGCTCTCCTATGTGAATGTGAAAATTGCGGAATTGGACAGCCGCAAGCAAGCCCTTGTCAAAGAGATTGCGGAACTGACGGTGGACACCATATCCCCGGAACAGGTACGGCAGATTTCCGGCTACTTGGACGCATGGGAAACCGTCAGCTTTGACGATAAGCGGCGGGTGTTGGATTTGCTGGTTACTACCGTGGAAGCCACCAGCGACAAGATGAACATTACATGGAAAATCTGACGGACGTTTTCTCCGTCAGGACGTTATCC
Organism: Sedimentibacter sp.; assembly: GCF_032080165.1. GTDB lineage: Bacteria > Bacillota > Clostridia > Tissierellales > Sedimentibacteraceae > Sedimentibacter. The sequence continues at coordinate 125,759 of NZ_DAMASY010000010.1, read as the reverse complement.
TGTGTAGTCCCTTGTAAACTGTATTTTTATGCTGTTTAAGAAAAAAGCGATAGTCATTAATGAATTTAACAGCTAAGTCAAAATCTCTTCTAACCTTTATACCAAAATCATGAAAGTCAGCAGTGACAGATGAAACTATATTTTCTTTATATAAATCTTGTAAATTACATTTATAAGCTTGTTCAACAATTTCATGAATATCATAAAGCAAATTTTTTCTGACTTCTTCCGTTTCATTATCAGGTAAATTTATTAAGATAATTGGTTGTTTGGTCCCATTATGATAAAATGGCTCAAAAATATAATTCGAATTATTTTGGAGGGCTATTAGATCATTACAAATATTATTAAAAATACACACATTGTCTTTTTTATCTTTACCTATAGAATATAAATATTCTTCATCAAATCCAGTGGCAAATAAGCGAAAATGAACAGGATTACCCGTAATATGGATACCGGTCCTTTCTTGTCCGCGAAGAACTGAAGATGAAGGAGAACCGGTTGCTATAAGATTTAGCATATTGCTTCTTGCATAAGAAACGATTGCTTCATATTTATCTTCTGATATAATAACGCTCATAAAATCACCTCTATATCATTATACAAGTAAAAGAAAGTTCTTACAATAGAACTTTCTTTTATACTTACTATTGATTATTTAATGAATTCAGCTGCATGCTCTCCTGCGATTCTACCAGAATTATACGCATATCCTTGTGTTGTGCCAGGTGTTTCATAATATGGATATCCATACATGCCTCCTGCATCCTGTCCGGCTGCATATAAACCTTCTATTGGTTTTAAATCTTCATTTAATACACGCATTTTTTCATCAACACGTATGCCGCCAAGTGTTCCAAAGATAGCTGGCTCCATTCTCACAGCATAGAATGGACCTTTATAAATGGGGATTAAAAACATTGGATTTTTATTAAAATCCTCATCAATTCCTTTTTCAATAAACTCTTGATACCTTTTCATTTCTTCCAGATATTCATCTATTGTAAATCCTGCTTTCTTTCCTAAATCCTCTAATGTGTCAGCGCTATATGCTGCTCCAGCCTCTTTAGCACGATTCATTTCTATTTCCATCAAATCCCCAAAAGGATCAAGGGCACGTGATCGCCAATTATGTTCAGTTTTTAAAAATTCAGTTTCTTCTGTGGTAAATAAGCCCGATAACCCTTGTTCTTTAATTATATCATAAGTATTTTGATCAAATACAACCCAGAATGAACCAACAGTTCGGATTGATGAAGCTCCTTTTGCTAATGGCTGAGTTATACACCACTCTTCATTCATAAACCGATGTCCTGATGAATCTAACTGTAATAAACCTGCATAGTTCAAATATTTAAAATAGTAGTCATTAAAGTCCACATCTGCATTAGCAGCAAATTCTGTTATATGAGGAAACAGTTCTGACGATAAATCCGCTCCTGCGGAAAGTGCCAGATTGATTCCGTCTCCGCTTGATGCTTCAAGTCCGGACAGCCAATACCTGTCGGATCCTGTATATTTTTTAAGCATTTCTTTGCTGCCGCCGAATCCGCCTGTAGCTATGATTACAGCATCCGCATATACATTTACTTCTGTACCGTCTTTTTTTATTGCATGTACACCAATTATTTTATTGTTCTCATCAAATATAAGTTTATCAGCTCTGGTCTGCAATAACAGTTTATTAGAATCCGTTTTAGTAATATAATTTTTATATAAGTTATCTATTTTTTCCTGACCTTTTCCTGTATCAAGCGTAACTCCATTTGAGCTGTGTTTAACTTTATAACCATGTTCAATTAGCCAATCAGCTGTGCTTCCTGCTTTATCTAAAATTGTTTTAACCAGAAGATTGTTGGCTGTACCATAATTATAGTTTGTATATTCATCAAATAATTCTTTTGATGTTACCGTTGATCCATTATCTTTTAGTGCTTTACTTTCAGGGGCTATGAAGCCTGTGGTTAAAACACTCATACCTCCTGCTTTTCCTGTTTTCTCCAAAACTATAACTTCAGCACCTGCCTCATAGGCTGCCAAAGCTGCAACAGAGCCGCTTCCACCTCCGCCGATTACTACAACATCAGTTTTATACTCTTCAGTTTCATTGCTTACCTCTGCTTTGGCATATAACTTATACGGATCAGCACCTGCCTTAACAAGAGCTTGTTCAACTGCCTGTATAACTCCTTTGCTCGTCATAGTACAACCACTGACTGTATCAACTCCTAAAGTTTGATATTTAATTATATCAGGAACCATTACCTCCAAGACTGGTTCATAAAACCCAGGTGTTTCAGAAATATTGGCTATATCAATTGATACAATTTTATCTTTTTCGACTGTAACAGTTGCTAACATTGGTGTGATTGGATTTGGGGAACCAAATCTGAAGCCTTCCTTACTATCTTTATCCCATTTTCCATATGCTTCTCCGGTATATGTTCCAGGAGTAAAATCAAACACTTCTTTAACAGATTCTACCTTTTTTAGTGTGATATTTGCTTCACTTAAAGCTAATCTTGCAGCTTCGAGTACAGCATTCGATGTAATTGTAGCTCCAGACATTACATCAACATCAATAGAATTTTCAGCGAGCATATTTGCTGGTAAAATTTCCAATGCTTTGCCGCCAAGGTCAGGTGTTTCTTTTTCTCCTATTGCATTTACTGATGTCAATTTACCATCTTTAATAGTTAAACTAACCTCAACATCTCCTGAAAAACCGTTAACTTTGGCTGTGTAAGTTTCTTCCGTTTGAGATATAGAAGTTTCAACCTGCGGAGAGCATGCAATAAGCCCTATTGCACATAAAACCAAAATAATAACGATATAGTTCTTATTCATTTTTATTATTTTTTTCCTTTCTACCATATATTAATATTTTTTTATACTGTTGCATATGATTAATCACTTCAACATTTTCTGAATTATAGCATTTTATCAATTTTTTCACAATTAACAAAATTCACATGTTATATAGTAAACTTCAGTTTTAAAATATAAAAACAGCCATATTATGATGTGACCCCAAAAAGTTAGACCAAAAATCTAACATTTGGGTTGGGGAGGTCGGTTCATTAAAAACTCCACTTTTATTTTGTTTATTTTATATCCATACTGCTCATACAACAAAGAAAAGGCATCGCAATGATGCCTTTTCTTTGACCTTGGAGTTTATCTATTCTGTAATACTCTTGCCTGCGATTTTACCTGAAACCAAAATTCCCATTCATAAATGCATTGTACAGCCAGATGCCTAACTCGTAAACATGAAAAATATTGATGTAAACTCTTCAAAATCAACGGCTTTCTTCCCTACATTTCCAATGGAGGTCAAGACATAAATGTCGCTCATCTTGCTGGCAAAGGCAGAAATATAGCTTTCAGTAGCATGGAACAGAACGTCAAATCCCTGATAGGCTGTAAATTTAGGTGGTACGGATACCATCAGTTCCGGATGGGAAAGAGGCATATTGCTGAAAAACATCTGAGAGCTGCATACGAAATGGGACTATCACTTTCATAAGGAGACATATGAGAACACAAATAAAAAGCCAGCACAGGATATCCTATGCCGGCTCAGACATATCAATCGGATTCCCCGAAATTGAATGCGTCAATTAACCATTTTCCATCGTATTTTTTAACGTTCAATGTTATGGATCTTTTAGATGCTATGCCGCCTTCTTTAAGTTCAACACTTGTAAGCTCAATTATATTACCTGTAACTTCATATTCTTCTTCGGATAATTTTTCAACTGTTAAAATATCTATTCTTTCCGGCCAAGGACTGGAAAGAAATCTTCCCGGTGCTTTCATAGGATCATTAAGCCAATCTTCTATCAGCTTGGATGTAACATATTCACCATAATGTTTTTCCATACTTTCTTTTATTATATCTTCCGGTGCTAATAATGAAACCATTTTTAATTGCTCTCCGAAATTTTGAACTAAACTTGTTACTTCATTTCTTTCAGCCTCATCACTCAACTCATTTCCCGATAAATCCCATTGAATGTCCACAATGTTATTTTTATCAAATCTTAGCATTTTGTTTGGAAAAGTCAGTGCCTGCGTTACAATGCTATCTTTATCCGGTGAATTCAATGTTGCATTAATGTATGCAGTTCCGGGAGTTACTTCAGTGATGCTGTCTACCGATAAACCGTACCCGCCTGTTGGTTTTTCACCTGCAGATATAAGTACATAAATCCATTCATCGTCCATAAGAGAATATAATCCCTTTGACATGTAATTTCCATTATACAGATTCAATAAAAGCTCATTGTTTAATATAGTTTCCCGGTCAACAATTTCAAATTCTATAGGTCTTTCAACCGTCATAACATCACCTTCCTCTTTAACTGCAACCGCCCGCTGCCAGTTATCCCACTGTACATAAAAATCTAAATTTTCTGCAACAAATCGCAGCGGCACGAAGCATACAGAACCAATATTCTTAGGCGGTATTTCCAAATCAACTTCAAGTTCCGTCAATGTACCGCCATTATTATTAATTATCTTAGCTGTATTTTTACCTATTTTCATTTCTATTATAATATCTTCTTTGTATATTTTAATATAACCCGTACTTAAATCCGTTTCAAACCTTGCATTTAATTTTTCTGTAAATTCTAAAGGTATCATGATGCGGTCATTTTCAATAAACGGTTCATCATTTAATTTTATCCAATCATTATTAAGATGTATTTTTATATCCGAATTTATATTTAAGGTATGTGATAAGCCGAATACTGTGCCTGTTGAAATAGCTGCACAACATAATCCTATAACTAATACTCTTTTTATATTCATATTAACCTCCTATATTATAATAATATTAATTTATTACTTTATTAGACTGATAAATTTAAATTTTGTTCCATATTTTTCAGTATCACCAGCATTGTAAACCATAATAAATTTTTAGTTGACAATGTTGCTGCTTATATTTATAATTATATAAGATTCAGTCGTAGCTACATAAAGAATAATAATTTTTTCTAAAAATCGAGGTGTTAATATGTCCGTTAAAAATGACGTCTTACATATGCTGGAACAAAATAAAGGTAAAAGCATTTCAGGTCAGGAATTGGCAGAAAAACTGGGTGTTTCAAGGACTGCTGTATGGAAGGCAATAAATTTATTGAAGGAAGATGGTTTCTTTATTGAAGGGGTATCCAATAAAGGCTATTCATTAGCTGTTTCTTCTGATTTATTATCATCAGAGGGCATTCGTCTTTATTTAAAAGATCAATACAAAGAAATACCCATTAAAGTATATAAATCTATAAATTCTACAAATACGGAAGCTAAATTGATGATAATGAATAATGCGGCACATGGCACTGTTATACTTTCTGAGGAACAACTATCCGGTAAGGGACGTATGGGAAGGGGTTTTTATTCTCCGTCCAAATCAGGCATTTATATGAGCATTATATTAAAGCCAAAGCTTAACATGGCCGATTCCGTTCTCATAACTACTGCTGCTGCAGTTGCAGTTTCACTTGCCATAGAAAATATAACAGGTATAGTCACACAAATTAAGTGGGTTAATGACATTTATTTAAATAATAAAAAAATATGCGGAATCTTAACGGAAGCTGTTACAGATATGGAAAGCGGAACTATCAACAGTGTAGTAGTAGGTATAGGACTTAACGTAAAAACGGATTCATTTCCTGAAGATATAGAATATACTGCCGGTTCCATATTTAAAATGAATGAAAATAAATTTATCAGAAATCAATTAAGTGCAGAAATAATCAACAACATTTTATCCATCTTAAATGATATTCCAAACAGGGAATTTCTTGAAGTATATAAAGAACGTTCCATGATTTTAGGCGAAAGAGTAAGATATTGTAAAAATAATCAATGGCTTGAAGGTTATGCACAGAATATTGATTCAAATGGTGCCCTCATAGTTTTCCATGATGATGGCAATAAAGAAATATTAAACTCAGGAGAAATTACTGTAAGGAGAAGTTTATGACAACTATGAAATTAAGTACGAAGGATATTACACAAATAGGTATGTTTACTGCATTGACGGCAATAGGAGCCTTTATAAGCATACCGGTGGGACCGGTGCCAATAACATTACAATCATTCTTTGTATTGTTATCAGGAATTATTTTAGGTTCCAGAAAAGCAATGTATTCACAAATTGCATATTTATTGTTAGGTTTGGCCGGTCTTCCTATCTTCTCCAATTTTACCGGTGGATTACAAGCAGTATTTAAACCAAGCTTCGGATTTTTAATAGGATATATTGTAGTTGCTTACTTAATCGGAAAAATTACAGAAGCAAAATCAAATAATACTAATAATTTAATTCTTGCGGTATTTATAGGCACAGCCGTTTTATATCTCATAGGTCTTCCCTACATGTATTATATTTTAAATATTATGCTTGATAAAAATTTAAGTATTATGCAAGTTTTAAATATGGGAATGTTTATGTTTATTCCCGGAGATACAATAAAAGCTGTTTTAACAGTTTATTTAGGAAAGAAGATAAAAGGATACAGAGGATTATAAACCTCTATTTAGGTTGCTAAAAGGTTCGCCCTGCAAGACAACGAAGCAGGCGGGCATTTTCAGCAACCTGTTTTTTTGCGCTAAACATATTCATACTATCTGCATATAATAAATATTATTATAATACAAGACGTTGCAATTAATTTAAGTAGAAGGGTGTGACTATTAAGTTGCGAAAAAGAAATTTATTTTTTTTACATGAATCAAACTTAGATACTTTCCCATTCAGAACATTAAACACACAACTTCCTGAAGAAACAGAAACAGGAACCATATCCGTAGGAGTTTATACTGCTTCACGCGCATTGCCTGTTCAAGATGCGGTAGTAACAGTATATCATCTGGATGAAAGCGGAGATGAGCATGTATTGGCTCATTATGTAACAGACCGAAACGGACGTATTCCTGATATAATTTTACCTGTTGTTTATACCCCCGGTGATCCTTTGGAAAGCGCTGAATTTTATTTTAGCACCTATAACTTAAGAGTACAGGCATTTAACTATTATACACAAAACATGTTGGATATACGAGTTTTTCCGCATACAACCACAAGATTCAATATTGATTTAATACCGGTTGCTGCAGGAGTACCAAGTGGTGAAGCGCCTGAACGAACTATTGTTATACCTCCAAGCCCAATAGATTTTTCTAATTAGGAGGTGTTTAATAATGAGTATACAAGTTCCTGGACTTACAGAAGTAGTAATACCGAGCGCCATAACAGTTCATTTAGGACCGCCTGATCAGGAGGCAGAAAATGTTACTGTACCTTTTATAGATTACATTAAAAATGTCGCATCAAGCGAGCTGTATCCTACTTGGCCCGAAAATGCATTAAGAGCCAATATTTACGCAATTATATCGATTGCTTTAAATAGAGTTTTCACTGAGTGGTACAGATCACAGGGTTATAATTTTGATATTACAAATACGACTCAATATGATCAGGCCTTTGTAAACAACAGAGGTATTTTTGATAGTATTTCTGAAATAGTTGACCAAATATTTGACAGTTACATTGCCAGACAAGGGCAATTAGAACCATTATTTGCGCAATTTTGTGATGGGCGAATAGTTCAATGTCCAGGTATGTTACAATGGGGAACTGTTAGCTTAGCAGAACAAAATTTAACACCTTATGATATTCTTCAATATTATTATGGAGATGATATAAATATAATGACTGACACTCCTTTATCAGATTTAATAGAAACTTTTCCGGGACCCTTAAGTTTGGGAGACAATAATCCTTATGTATTATTCTTGCAAATTTCATTAAATACTATTGCAACCAACTATCCTGCTTTGCCAAGAATCCCCAATCCGACCGGAACTTTTGATGAACCGACAGAAGCTGCAGTAAGTACCTTTCAAAGTATTTTTAACCTTCCTGTTACCGGTGTAGTTGATAAAGCAACCTGGTATCGAATCAGAAGAATTTATGCAGCTGTTACAAGCTTGGCCGAATTAACTTCCGGTGGAATAGGAATAGGAGAAATACCCGAATTTACTCCGACCCCTATAGAAGGAGTAGTACCGCGAGTCCAGATAGTACAATATTTTCTTAATGTTTTATCTGCTTTTTACAACACCATACCATCAGTTGATATAAATGGTACGTTGGATATCAACACAAGAAATGCGATTATGGAATTCCAAAAAACATTCAACTTACCCGTAACCGGGATTGTAGATGAATCAACCTGGAACACAATGTACAACAACGTTATAGGAATATTGGAAACATTACCTCCTTCAGCTATAGCTCTTCCAAGCTTATTGTGGCCCGGAACGGTTTACAGTTTAGGTTCCGAAGGACCTGGGGTATATTTAATTCAACAATACTTATCTTATATTGCTTCTGTTTTAGAAGGATTGCCTCCGGCAGAACCGGATGGCATTTATGGACCATTAACCGAAGCAGCAGTGAGAGCTTTCCAACAGTATTTTGGCATTGATGTGACGGGAGTTGTTGACCGATATACTTGGGATAGAATTGTTTTGATATATCGCCGATTAAGATTCGGAAATGCTCGAGGTGAAGGTCAATTCCCGGGCAATAATATTGGAGGTTGATAAATATGTATCCTAAGCCATATCATGTGAGAAATTTAATGAAAAAATTGGAAACAGAAAAAGGATATATAGATGTTATACAGACAAAAAATAAGTCAGGAGGTAAATATGAAAAATAAATTAGCGGCTGCAAATCCTGTTTTAGAAATTCAGCACTACTTAAATGATATAGCACAAGTGCATCCTGAAATTCCCTTAGTATATCCTACAGGAAGATATGATGACAGAACCCGAAATGCAGTTATAGAGTTTCAGGAATTTTATTCATTGCCTGTAACAGGTGTAGTTGATTTAGAAACATGGAATAAAATTCTCAGTGAGCATAAAAAATGTTCTCATTGTATCAATGTTCCAAGTACCGTATCTTGCTTTCCAAACAATGTTACGGAATTCAAGTTAGGAGACCAAAATAATTGTATATATATATTACAAATTGTATTAAATAACTTTAAAAATAAATATTCTAACTATGTAGAAGCTCCTATAACCGGAATTTATGATAAAAAAACAAAAGAAGCCGTTAAACAGTTTCAGCAACTGAGTAGTCTTCCTGTTACAGGCATATTAAACCGTGAAACTTGGAATACTTTAAATTTGATAAATAATACCTGCCGTCTATATGATTAAAAGATTGTCAGTATGATTCATGAGGAAATTTAATAGTCAGCGTATACAGACAGCAAGGATACGGCGGAATCTCAGCTTTAACCACCGAATCATAGACCGTTTAATATAAATGGTCTTTTTTTAATTAATAACTGCTTTCCATAATAAAATAAACCGCTGTGGGAAACATAAATTTGGAGGTGATTAATTTGAAATTAAAAGATATAATGTCAGTTAATATTGCTAAAGTTGATTCAAATGATTCTATTGAAAAAGCTGCTCAATTAATGAAGCAGCACAACGTTGGCTCTATACCGGTTTGTAAAAATAACAGTGTTGTTGGTATTGTTACAGATAGAGATATTGCAATAAGAAGCGTTGCAAGAGGTCAATCAACCCATCAAACAGTTAATGAAGTAATGACTCAAAATCTTGTTACCGGAAGCCCGGATATGGATGTACATGATGCAGCAAGAATTATGGGACAAAAACAAATACGAAGATTACCTGTTGTAGACAATGACAGCTTGGTAGGAATGGTATCATTAGGCGATATATCTGTTGAGCCAAAGTTACAGGACAATGCAGAACAGGCACTCAGCAGTATTTCTAAGCCAACAAACTCATTTTCATAAGAAAAAAGGGAGGATTATTATTCCTCCCTCAGATTGATGACAAAGTCATCAAGATGATAGGCTGTTGAAAAAGTTCATCCTGCAAGGCGCCGGAAGACGGGCAACCGCAGCGTATTAAACATACGTGAGGATTGACCGGTTGAACGGCAACGAAGCAGGTGGGCTTTTTCAGCAGCCTAAGGGAGGATTATTATTCCTCCCTCAGATTCCGTTCAGTTATTAAGTTAACAAATACTTCAACTATATTGGGATCAAATTGTAAACCGGAACACCGTTTTAACTCAGCTATGGCTTCATCAATACTCATACTTTTCTTATACGGCATACCGTAAATCATATCATCATAGGCTTCAGCTATTGCAATAATTCTTGCTTGAATTGATATTTCTTCACCCTTGAAACCGCCGGGATAACCATTGCCATCCCATCTTTCGTGATGCTTAAGCACATAATCCGCAATTTCCGAATAATCGTTGGACGTACTAAGCATTCTGTAACCAATTTCAGGATGCCTTTTTAATTCATTGTATTCCTCATAGCTTAATCTTTGAGGTTTATTCAGAATATTTTCATCAATTCCCATTTTGCCTATGTCATGCATTATTCCCGCTAACTTAATTTGTATGGCTTTTTCTCTATCAAAATTAAGTTTTAATGCAATTTCTTCGCAGATTTCACCGACTCTCTTAGAGTGGAGCATCTCTCTGTTGCTTTTTTCATACAATGTATTCATTATAATTTCAATTGTTTTGTTTCTTATGCAGGAACTTTCATATAGCTTGTGTCTGTACATGTTAGCTTCGGCAGATTTAAATACGTCATTGAAATTTTCTTCAATTCTTCTTTTGGTTTTATATCCAAAAGAAATTGAAACATCAATTCCCCTGACCTTTTCTTTTAAAGCTAAGGAATTTATATTTTTAATAATTTCAACTGCCTTCCATGATTCGGTGTTAGGTAAGATTATTAAAAATTCGTCACCACCTATCCGCACCAACTTATCTGTGCTTCTGCAGCCGGATCTTATTACATCGGTGGCTTTTTTCAATAAATCATCACCGACTGAGTGGCCAAATGAATCATTTGTAAGTTTTAAACCGTTCACATCAGCTAAGATAACTGATATTGGAAGATTCTTTTTAACATCAATTTCTTTAAGATTTTCGTCAAGATACCTTCTGTTATAAAACCCTGTCAGCTGATCACGATAGCTTAAGTAAAGAACCTCTTCCTGCCTGTTTCTTTTGGCGGTTATGTCAGTGTGGGTACCGCTGAGCAATAACGGATTGCCATCTTCTGTCCATGATATTACCTTGCCTCTGTCTTGTATCCAAACCCAGTGACCATCTTTATGTCTCATACGATATTCATCATCATAACACTCTATTTCTTTATTGTAAAGCGATACATCCTTGTCCAGCTCTTGTTGTAAATCGTCGGGGTGAACCAAGCTTCTCCACGTGTCCTCATTAATTGGAGATAACTCTTCAAGAGTATATCCCAAAATGCTTGCCCATCTTTCATTGTAAATACGCTCACCTGTCTGCATATTCAGCTCCCAGGTACCAATATCAGTCGCCTCTATTATATTTTCCATTCTTCTTCTTGAGTTTTCCAACTCAATCATATGAAGTTTTTCTTTTGTTATATCGATTAGATAAGTTACCAGAACTTTGCTGTTAGGTGATTTTAAATGAATTTTATACCACTTGTTAACATGTTTATTATATATTTCAAATTCCTGCTGCTTCCCCTTGTATATTGCCCTGCCCGCATGCAGCATGAGCTGCTCTGTTTTTTTATTGTCGATACATTCAAAGAAAACAGATATATTTTTACCTATTAATTCGCTTGATTTTAATCCCGTCTTCTCTTCAAATATTGAATTAACTTCTATGAATTTATAATTATGAGGTTTATTGTTTTCATCATAAATAATTTCAAAAAATGCATATCCGATCGGTAAATCTAAAAATAAACTTTTGTATGAATTTTCATCAAAGTCATATTTGTTATTTACTGTATACGTTTGTCGAGTTAGCAATGCATTCTTTGTCATTATTTTACCTCCATTTGAAATTATTAATAATTATCAAAATTTAGTATATTGTATCATATTATTCCATATTTTTCAATATTAAGTTATAAAAAAAACGTTAAGAAGGGAATACAAGCTTAAATAAATTTTATTAGCATTCATAAAAGGTTTAGGAATTTTCTCTTTAAATAGTATGAACTTTATGATAAAATGAACCTGATTGGTGTTTTATTAAAATTGATTCTATAAAAGGAATGGTAACATGTCTGATTCTCAAATTACCAAAAAAGCTTTGGCAGAATCCATAAAGAAACTGATGGAAGAGCGCCCGTTGAAAAAAATTAATATAACAGATATTGTTGAAATATGCAATATGAACAGGCAAAGTTTCTACTACCACTTCAGGGACAAATACGATTTGGTCAACTGGATTTATTATACCGAATTCATAGTAACCATTAAGGATTTGCCCATATCATCATGGGAGATTTTAGAAAGAACCTGTGAATTTTTTTACAAGAACAAAACCTTTTACAGAAATGCCTTTCAAGTGACAGGTCAAAATTCATTTTCCGAGTACTTTATCGAGGTCCTGCATCCTATTTTAACTGTACATCTAAATGATGTATTTAAAAATAACAGGAATGTAGACTTTTATGCAACATTCTATGCTGATGCCATAAGGGTTTCAATTTCAAGGTGGCTTCTGGAGGGAGCCGTAATTCCTCCCGAACAGTTTGTAGAACTACTAAAAAATGCCACGGAATGCGTGGCTAAAACATTGCTTGAAAACGGTTAAAGATATTTTACCTCCGGCATAGTGGTTGCTAAAATATCTTCAAGTGAAGCACTTCGAATATTGTGACCGGTTTCATCGGAAATATTTGGAACACCTATCTGACCGCAGCTGCCGATGCTCAAAAAACATGGTTCATCAGAAATAATTTTGTCAATGTATTCAATGTCTCCGTAAAAATCCATCGGGAATACGGGAGAATTAATTTTTGTCCTTGTTTTGTAAATATAATCGTAGACGTTTTTAGCAATCACGTCACTGCAGCCGGGTCTTTTTACATAAATAACAAAATTTAAATTCAACGACAGTAATGTGCCAGTTATCGTACCGTTTGCAATATTTCCTGCATTGCTGTCATCGTAGCAATAATATCCGCCGTGAAGACATTTGTATTTTCTCAGAAAATCAAATTTTTCCGCAACGCTACCGCTTGATTCGTTATAATCATCTATTAAAGCAAAAATGCAAATATTGGGGATACTGCTTATTTTTTCAGCCGTTTCCTCATTTATGACGCAAGGATCTATGAATATTATAAAGGCACAGTCATCATTCTTTTCAAAAATGCTGTATAGCGAATCGGATATATTATTTTTTCCCAGGAAAATCATGTAGCTGTATATTCCGATGTTTCTTCCGGAATTTATAATATTTGAAACTTCCGAACCTGTAAGGCTGTCTTCGCTTCTTCCCTCAAAATTAAATACGATTGACCAGGGTATATTGAAGCCGAATTTTTTTTCATGTTCTCTTATAATATTGGCACCGTGCGTAAAACTGTTGTAGCCTATATTAATTCCGCAGACGGTCAAATTCCTGTGATTAGTGTTCTTAACCAAATTTTCTATAATATCGTAGTAGCAGCTGTCTTCATTATTTAGTATTTCATGAGCCAAATTGAAAAAATATTTCTGGAATCTGCCCGATGCAAAATATTCTCCCAAATCTAACAGATTTCTTAAACCCAGCTTAGGGTTGTCTTCAATATATCGTATTCCGTTTTCAACGGCAGTCTTAATTATCGTATGAATCAGTTTATAATTCTCCATTTCTCTATCTCCAATTATTGCAGTATATATTCCTCAAATAATATAATATAGCTTTTTTGTTTTTTTACAAATAGACAAAGTTTAAAAATGTCAAAAAATCAGACAATATTTTTGTAATGTCTTAAATTTAGACAAATAAATATATTGTATAGTGTAAGTTTCATAAACCGGTAATATATTTATATCAGATATCGCCATTGTTGTTTAAAGGGAGGAGTTATATATGAGCGAAATGAGCATAATTGAAAATTTGCAGTCATACGGTTTGAAAAAGGTTCTTACATATTTAGATACCGACCCTGACAATAATATTCCAAAAATATTAGACTGGGTTGAGAAATTTGATAAGTACGGTGTTGTGAGCAAGCAGATGGATACCGTTAAAACGGTGCTAAGGGACAAGGATAGTAACTGGTATAAGTTTGTAAAAGACCTGTATACTGATATTGATTCCGATGTGAGAAAGAAAATGTTTGAAAATTTCATAATTAACGCTACAATCATCGGAGGAAGGCGTCAGGAAAAAGCAAGAGCTGAGAATGACTGCAACATTCCCTGGGCAATTTTAATGGACCCCACATCCGCGTGCAATTTGAAATGCATAGGTTGCTGGGCCGCCGATTACGGTCACAGGATGAATATGGATTTTGATACGTTGGACAATATTATAAAGCAGGGTAAAAAATTGGGAACCTATATGTATATTTATTCCGGCGGAGAGCCTCTTGTCCGTAAGGATGATATAATCAAGCTTTGTGAAAAACACAGTGATTGTGCCTTTCTGGCCTTCACAAATGCCACATTAATTGATGAGAAGTTTGCCGATGATATACTTATGGTTAAAAATTTCGTTCCTGCCATTAGCGTTGAAGGCTTTGAGGAAGAAACGGATTTCCGGCGAGGCAAGGGAGCCTACAAGGCAGTGACCAGGGCAATGGAAATATTGAAAAACAAAAATTTACCTTTTGGTATTTCCTGCTGCTATACGAGTCAAAATGCTGATGTAATAGGCAGTGAAAAATATATTGACGACATGATTGAAAAGGGCGCTAAATTTGCATGGTTTTTCACCTATATTCCGGTTGGAAACGATGCTGCTACGGAGTTACTGGCAACGGCGGAGCAGCGTGAATACATGTATCATCAGGTAAGGAGATTCAGAAATACCAAACCAATATTCACACTGGATTTCTGGAATGACGGGGAGTATGTGAACGGATGTATAGCGGGAGGCAAATGCTACCTGCACATTAACGCCAATGGGGACATTGAACCTTGTGCCTTCATACATTATTCCGACACAAATATTCACGAAAGCACTTTACTTCAGGCATATAAAAATCCTTTATTTATGCAGTATAGGCAAAATCAACCCTTCAACAGCAACCTGCTTAAGCCTTGTCCGCTTTTGGATAACCCCGGGTGTCTTACCGAAATAGTTGAAAAATCGGGAGCAATATCCACGGATATGCAAAGTCCCGAAAATGTCAGGGATTTAAGCACCAAATGCTTCCGTGCGGCAATGGGATGGGCACCGTTTGCAGACAAACTGTGGGAAGAGTCACACGGCAGTTCCGGATGCGGCTGCTGTTCTGAATCGCAGAATTAAGGGAAAACTAATAGGGACTGATTCCTATACAATGTTAGGATTCAATCCCTATTAGTCGCTTAATTAAATATGTCTAACCTTTTTGGATCAGATCATTTTAGGTGGGGCAGATTGTTTAAGATTTATGGTTCAAAAGCACTTCTTATTACTAAGACAGGGCTTGTAGCTTCTGCTATTACTCTTTGAGTAACAGAGCCGACAAATATTCTTTTAATTTTAGAAAATCCTCTGTTTCCCATGACTATAAGATCAAAATTACCGTTTTTAGCCTGCTCTACTATTTTTAAATACGGTTCTCCTACCAACACCTCTGTTTCTACTCTAATCCCGTTAAAATCAAGGCGTGATATTATCTGGCTTAAAAGCTTTTCAGAACTTTCAACATAATTGTTTTCCAATTTCTTTTCTAATTCTTCATTGATTATTATTGAGCCATCTACTGCACTCCATAAATTTTCATTTCTGTCTTTCTTTTTATTTTCTGATGATTTTACCACAGATATTAGTTTTATATACGAGTTATTATTTCTTGCTATCTCAATAGCCTTTTTTACAGCAGCAATTGATGCATTAGAACCATCAACCGGAACCAATAACCTTTTCATGTGTATCCCTCCTCTTTTTATAATTATATCCAAATAAGCGATACTTAAACACAATAAAGCACTCTTTCGAGTGCACAGATTAACAATCATAAAGATGATAGGACTGCTGAAAAATCTTTTTCGACAGCCTACCACCTTTATGACAATTTACTGTGAATCTTATTCAATAACAGGCTTTGCAAGATGTTTAAATACAATTCTCACTATATTATATATTGCTATTGTTATTACAACCCACTCTACAAGGAATAGCCAAAAGTAACCTAATTCAGCCATATACAGCTTAATTCCCGTATATATTGAACCTAAAGCCGTTAACCCGTAAACTGATTCGTTATTAAATTGTTTTTTCTTTGCAATAAATATGTATAATAAAGCTAAAACAAACCATATTACATAATCTCTTATCAATAAAAGTACATATTTTATTTCATTCAAATTCATTGAATCGCTTAGAAGACCAAATATTATGTCTATTATCCAAAATGTTGTTATTATTATGAAAACAAATAATCCTATAGTTAATATATTATTTATCGATTCTTCTTTGTTTAAAGGTTTTAATAATTTACCGGATAGCTTATTGAATAACTTGGTTTTAAACCTTCTCATTAAAATCCCCCTAATCATATATAAAATTTTGTCCTTATATAAATATATATTTAATAAGCAATATATATGACTAAATACGATTTTTTTTTAAGCAGTCTAATTAATTTCTATTTTTACCTTACTTCCACCCATGCCTGCTTCGGCAGGAGTTACAATAAGCTTCAGAGGCACTCTGTCCTTAATAGATTCAACGTGACTGATGATACCCACGGAAAGTTTATCGTTATGGATTTTTTCGAGTGAATCCATAACCACTTCTAACAGATTGTCATCAAGTGTTCCAAAGCCCTCATCTAAGAAAAACAGTTCAAGAGGTGCCGTGCCCTTTAACTGAATTTGAGAAGAAAGAGCAAGTGCAAGAGCTAATGATGCAACGAAGGTTTCTCCTCCCGAAAGTGTTGACGCATCTCTCTGAGCTCCACCATTCTTATAATCCCTGATAAGAAACTTACTGTCCTGATCAACCTCTAAGCCGTATGTCCCGCCGGTAATTTCTTTTAATCTCTTTCCCGCTTCTATAGATACGTATTTAAGCTGATTGGCAGCTACAAATTCAACGAACTTTTTTCCTCTGAATAATTTCTCTAAATCCCTTAAAAGACCTAATCTGTGGGATAAATCATTTTTGCTTTTTTCCATCTTTTTTTTGTAAACTAATTCTTCAGCCGCTTTTTTAGCTTCAGCTTCGAGTGTTACTCTTTTTTCTTTTAAGTTATCTAAAATTGCAGCTTTTCCGATTTTTATATTTTGAATATTGTCCCACTGCTCTTCCGTTAGAGTTCTACCCTTAAGCTTATTTTTCAAGTTTATAGATGCACCCCTTATTTGTGCTAAGGAATTAAGATAATCATCAATTTGCTTTTTAAAATTCGCTAAATCTATTTTTGAAATATAGTTAATTTTGGCTTCTTCAGCATCTATTAATCCTTCTTCCTCCAAGACATTTTTAAGCAAGCTGCTATCATTTTCGCATCTTTCCTTTAAGCTTATATGTCTTCCTTGTGCTGACATTATTTCATTGTTGCAATCATTAAACTGTTTTTCAGCATCTATTTTGCTTTTCTCAAGATTTTCATATTCTTCTGTTATCTGATTAATCAAATTAAATATCTGTTCCTTTGCACCTTCTAAATCCTCAATATTATCGGACTTATTTTTTATACTTTCCTTCTTTTCATTGATACTTTTATTTTTCTCGTTAATTGTTGTATACATTTCTTTTAAAAGTATTTTAAGTTCATTCGATTTATTTACTGATTTATCCTTTAATTCAAGCTCCCTTTTTAAGCTCTCCCGATGCTTCTTTATTTCCTTTTCAAGCAGGCTTCGTTCATTTTCCTTGTTGTTAATTTCTTCTTTGGCTTTTACAAAATCATCAACTCGAAGCTCGGCTTTAACTTTATTCAGCTCTTTTTCCTTTTCCTTGACTTCACTATTTTTAAGATTAAGTTCGTCTGTAAGCTTTTTTAGCTGACTTTTATTATGAGACAGGGAGCTTATTATTTTATTGTACTTTAAAAGCAATTCGCTTTTTTCTTCCGACAAAGCTTTTATGCTTTTCTCAAGCTTTGATTTATCGTCATTGTACTTATTAACTTCTACGATTTGTCTTTGGAAATCATTTTTCAAATCAACTAAAGATATTTTTTTATAATCTTCACCTAACTCATCTAATTTAGCTTCATTTTGTTTTACAGTATTTTCTTCTGTATGCAAATTAGTTTGTACTTTGATTATTTCTGCTGATAATTTCTTGGTTTTTTCTTCTTTATCATTTAAGCTGTTCCTGTATGCTTCGACATCAAAATCTGATTTTACTGATTTAATATTTTCATGGTGATGATTCGTTGAGCCGCACACAGGACATATTTCTCCTTCAGAAAGCTCTTCTCTCAATCTGTGAGCAAGATTTTCCGTTTCATGTTTTTTTAATACATCCTTTAATAAAGCTATTTCTTCATTTAGATCAAAAGCTTCTTCTTCCTTTGTTTTTAATTCAATTTTCAATACTTCAGCGTTATTTTTAGCTTTATTGATTAATTCACTGAATTCATTATGCTTTTCCCATTTATTTTTTGCGTTGTCTAAGTTTTCTTTTAATTTTAATAACGTATTTTGATCTCCGGGGCAATTTTCAATCAAATTATTTAATAATGCTTCATTGCTTTGTAAGGATGTGTCATTATCGTTTAATTCCTTTGAACATATTTCGCTTAAAGCTACTTCCTCATTAAGCATCTTATTTATTTCTTTTATTTCTTTACTTATTTTATTTATTTGACCGATTAAATTGTCATACGAATTTATAAGTAGAAAACCAATATTAACTTTATCTTTAAATTCTTCGGCAACCTTCAGCTGCTCGAATTTATTTTCCTTACAGCTGATATTGTCATTTAAAATTAAAATATTATTTTCACTTCTTAATATTTTGTTATTAATATCTTTTATTTCTTCTTCTGTTTTATTTTTAGATTCTTCAAGCTGAAGTTTTTCTGTAATTAAATTTTTTAAGACACCTTTTTCTTCTATTGCATCAAGAATTTTCTGCTCCTTTACCTTAAGAGCAGGTAAGTTTGTATCTTTTTTATTCTTTGCTTCAACAAATAATTTTTCAATACTGCTTTTATGATTTTCGATTAATACTGCTTTTTCTTTCAGTTCTGATACTGTTTTAGAAACTTCTTCAATTTGTTTAAGTGTATTTTCATAAGATTCAATATATGGCTTAACCTTAAGTGAGCTTTCGCCTTTAATGACCTTGCTGTTTAGCTCTTTAATTTCATTTTCCTGTTCTTTTAAGGATTTTTCCTTCTCATCAATCGATATCAGTTCTTTTTGTAAATCCCATACTTCCTTGCCTTCGTTATATTCTTTTTCAACTGATATCAATTCCGCAGAAAGTTTTTCAATTTGTATTTTTGTTTCCTTAAGCAGCTTTTCTGTATTTCCTAAAATTTCGGTGCTTACATTCTCATAGCCCTTTAATTCTCCCTCCAAGACGTTCAATTTTTGTACTTCCCTGCCAATGTTTAAAGAAAGTTTGTTAGAAAGCCGATCACCGTATTTTTGAAGATTAAACAGCCTCTCAAGCATGTCCCTTCTTTCCTTGCCTTGAAGCTTCAAAAACTCACTGAAATTACCCTGGGGAAGAACCACCGTCCTCGTAAAATCGTCTACCTCCAAGCCGATAATTTCCCTGCATTTGTGGTCTACCTGTCTTACTCTGTCCTCTAAGACGGTTTCATCTGAAGTAATGTCAACAATTTTTGCTGTCCTCGTCTTTATACTTCCTGATTTATCTCTTTTAAATTCTCTTTCAACTCTATAGCGTTTTGCATCCTTTTCGGTTATCTGGAATTCAAAGCAAACATTCATAGTATCGCAGTTAATGTTCATAAAATTGGAGCTGTCTCTTGGTACACAACCGTATAAGCTAAGTATGATACCGTCAAGTATGGTCGATTTGCCACTGCCGGTAGGTCCGAAAATACCGAATAATCCTCTTTCGGTTAATCTTTCAAAATTAACCTCCTGTAATTCGATAAAACTGTTAAGTCCTTTTATCTTAAGATTAAGCGGTTTCATTTTCGGATTCCTCCTCATTTAATATTGATAACAATATGTCTACTACCTCGTCATCCGGCTCAACATTTCTTTCCTTGATATAAAAATCCCTGAATATTTCTTCAAATGATTTTTCTGTATTAAGCTCAATTTCTTCAATTTCGACTCCTGTTATCTTAGGAGTAATTTCAAGGATATCTTTCTTTATCCCCTTCATTATTTTTATTTCATCTTCTCTCAAATATCTGTCAGTAGTAATTTCAAGGTAGACCCAACAATTCTTGTCCTTGTTTTCCTCACACATATCTATTGCCTTTTCAATGCTTTCGCATTTCCAAATTTCAATTGGCTTATAGATTTTAAATTCTAATTCCTCTATATTGCATTCTTTTCCTGCATGCACATTTAGGACATAGCACTTCTTTTTAAAGCTTATTTCTTTCTTATTGTAATGAATCGGTGAACCGGCATATCTTGCTTTTTTGTTTGTTCCCGGCACAATCTGAGGCTTATGTATATGACCTAATGCAATGTACTGGGCTTTTTCCGGGAAGCAGCTGCCATCAACAATTATGCTTCCTCCAAGCTGTGCATTTCTCTCAGAGCCGGCTTCTTCGCTTCCCATTGCAAACAAATGTGACACTGCTATGTTTATAGTGTCATCCCTGTATTTTTCGCTGAGCGAAGAAAATAAAAGCTTTATTCTGTCACCATATGACTTTACTCTTTCTTCTTCATTATCCATTGCAGCGTAAAGCACTTCGTTTAACCTTTTTTCACTTGGATACGGAACAGTAATTATAACTGCTCTTTCTCCGTTGATTTCTATCTCCACATAACCTTCACCCGCATCAATCACGCGATGTTTGCCGTATTCGCCTGTATCGGCTACAGATTTTGGTGTGCCAAGCATTATAATTCCGTGATCTCTGGCAAGAGGTCCTGCCGCAACTAATCGCTCAGGGCTGTCATGATTTCCCGCTATTACCAAAGTGAGCCTTTCTCCGTCAGCCGAAAGTTTTTTCAATGTGTCGTAAAACATCTTTTCAGCTCTTGCAGGAGGGTTTGCACTGTCATAAACGTCTCCGGCTATTATAACCATATCTATATTGTTTTCTTTTACTATTTCTATAAAGTCATTTAAAAAGCTTTCCTGCTCGTCCATTCTGCTGATGCCTTCCAAGCTCTTGCCCAAATGCCAGTCCGAAGTGTGCAATATTCGCATTTGCGTCCTCCTTGTATAACTCTACTCTAACTCAACATCACCCATATTAAGCTCGTAATATCTGCCTTTTTGTTTCATCAAATCATCGTGATCTCCTCTTTCGATTATTTCGCCATGCTCCAGCACCATAATCGCATTCGAGTCACGAACAGTTGACAACCTGTGGGCTATAACAAAGGTTGTTCTTCCTTCCATTAATTTATCCATTCCCTCAGAAATTAATCTTTCAGTCCTTGTATCAACTGATGATGTTGCTTCGTCCAATATCAATATTGTAGGGTCGGCTACTGCTGCTCTTGCTATTGAAAGAAGCTGTCTTTCTCCCTGCGATAAATTCTGACCGTCGGCAGTAAGCACAGTATTATAACCATCAGGCAGATTCTTTATAAAATAATGAGCATTTGCAAGCTTGGCAGCTGCTTTTACCTCTTCGTCAGTCGCATCTAACCTGCCGTATCGTATATTATCTGCAACAGTTCCTTCAAACAAATGAACATCCTGCAATACTATACTCATTGTACTTCTCAAATCAAATTTATTAATTCTTTTTATATCTATGCCGTCATAAAGAATTTCTCCGTCACTAATTTCATAAAACCTGTTTATTAAATTAGTAATTGTAGTCTTACCTGCCCCGGTAGAACCTACAAAAGCAATTTTCTGACCAGGCTTAGCATATAAATTAATATTTTTCAAAATCTTTTTATCATGTATGTATCCAAAGTCGACATTTTTAAATGTTATATACCCTTTTAAAGGTAGCTTTTCAGATTCACCGTCCTCATTCGGAACAATCCAACAAAGATTATTGTCTCCATCACAATCTGCATGTAATCTTACATCCCCCGCATCTATTTCAGGTATTTCATCCAATACATTGAATATTCTTTCAGCTCCTGCCAAAGCAGCAAACAGGGTGTTCAGTTGATTTGATACCATGGTAATAGGTCTTGAAATCGTCCTTGTATATTGTAAAAATGATGCAATATTTCCAACGCTGAACCTGTTAAGTATTACCATGTATGCTCCGAGCATTGATATAATCGCATACAATACAAATGACAGATTTCCCATAATAGGCATCATCATTACACCGTAAGCAGATGCACGAGTACCTGCAATTCTTAAATCCTCATTCCTTTGATTAAAATTATTTATAACATGCTCCTCATAGTTAAATACCTTAACCACTTTCTGACCGGTCATTATTTCTTCTATATATCCATTCATTCCGCCCAGGCTTGCCTGTTGATAACGGAAATTACTTGATGATTTTTGACCTATTATTCTGATTGCCAAAAACATTACTCCAAGCATTGCAACAACAACCATTGTCATCAGAGGACTTAAAATCATCATCATTATAAAAGTACCCACAACAGTTATAAATGACATAATGATTTGTGAAGAGCTTTGCTCCAATGACTGATTAAGCATATCAACGTCATTTGTAAATGTCGACATTAAATCACCGTGAGTGTGTTTGTCAAAGAAGGAAACAGGAAGCTGTTCCATTTTTGAGAACATTTCTTCACGTATTCTGTGCACGGTTTTTTGAGCTAACTTAGCCATAGACAGATTTCCAACATATTGAGATACCGCTATAGCTATAGCCAATAAAATCATAATAGCTATATACATCAGAAATTTAGCCATTACAAAATCGCCGATCAAAGTATCAATAACAGGGCTTAGCATACCATTTATAGCTATTTCAGCCGCTGAACCAAGTATAATAAATAAAATTCCCGTAAAAAACAATAATTTATTATATTTAAAATAACTGAACAATCTAATTAGTGTTTTTTTAGGATCGGTTGGTCTAAGCTTGCCTGCAGCTTTACCGGATGAACTCTTCATTGCTCTCATAGACCTACCACTCCTTTCAGCTGTGATTCATATATTTCTTTATATATCATAGAAGTTTTCATTAACGCATCGTGTTTTCCAATTGATTCTACTTTTCCTTCATTCATAACTACAATTCTGTCGGCATGCTGTATAGATGAAATTCGCTGGGCTATTATGATTGTCGTAACATTACCAAGCTCAGCTTTAAAGCTTCTTTGGATTTTAGCGTCTGTTGCCACATCAACAGCACTCGTAGAATCATCCAGTATAATTATTTTAGGAGCTTTTAACAATGCCCTTGCAATAGTCAATCTTTGTTTTTGACCTCCTGAAAAATTATCTCCGCCTTGTTCAACCTTGTGGTCTAATCCGTCATTGTACTTAGAAACAAACTCCCATGCCTGGGATTGCTTCAATGCATTTATAATTTGTTCGTCAGAGGCACTTTCATTTCCCCACTGCATATTTTCCCTGATAGTTCCGGAAAACAATACATTTTTTTGAAGCACAAATGCAATATTGTCTCTCAGTGTTTTTATATCGTAATTTCTTACATCAACACCGCTTATCTTAACTTCTCCCTCTGTCACATCATATAATCTGGGGATTAGCTGAACCAATGTAGACTTGGAAGAGCCGGTAGAACCGATGATTCCGATTACTTCTCCTGACTTTATATTCAAATTAATATCCTGTAAGGTTTTTTCCGCACTGCTTGGATATTTAAAACTTACATTATTAAAACTGATTGAACCATCCGAAACTTCCGAAACAGGATTTTCAATCTCAATAATTTCCGAATTTGTATTAAGTACTTCAACTATTCTGTTTACTGAAGCTGCTCCCCTCATCAGCTGCATGAAAAAGAATGACAGCATCATCAACGACATTAATATTTGAGTAATATATGTTATGAAGGATATTAAATCACCGCTTCCCATATTTCCTGCAACTATTTGTTTTCCTCCAAACCATAATACCGAAATTATAGTTGAGTAAATAATTATTGTTAATGCAGGCATAAAGAAAATAATTATGGATACCGCTTTTAATGCAGTGTTTCTTAATGCATCATTTCTGTCTTTAAACTTTGCTTCTTCAAACTTCTGTCTGTTAAAGGATTTAACCACTCTGATTCCTACAAGATTTTCTTGAATAATTCCGTTAACTTTGTCTACCCGGGTTTGCATTTGTAAAAATAAAGGTCTTGCCTTTGACAAAATCACAGTCAGCAAAATTACGGTAACCGGTATTGCAACCATAAAAACCTTAGCCAATGGCGCATTTATTCTCAGCGCCATAATAAGCGCAAAAATCATCATAAACGGAGCTCTTACCGCCATTCGTAAACTCATCATAACTACCTGTCCTAAGGTGTTACAGTCATTTGTCAATCGTGTTATAAGTGATGATACGGAGAATTTATCTAAGTTAGCAAAAGAAAAGCCTTGAACCTTTTTAAACAGTTCCTTTCTTACTTCAGCTGCAAAACCAAAACCTGCTTTAGCTCCAAAATGAGAGCTTATAACGCCTAATACAATACCGAAAACTGCTGCCGAAATCATTATTAATCCAATTCTTACTATGTAATTTATATCATTGTTAACAATTCCAACGTCCACTATCCTTGACATCAGATATGGAATTATAATATCTGCTAACACTTCCAAAATCATTAAAATCGGGCATAATATTGCATAGAATAAATATTTTTTCATAAAGGGCAAAATTTCTTTCAATCTATCACATCCTGTCTATTAACTCTAAATTTCTTTTTTATTATATCATAAGCAATAAATTTAAGCAGTATTAAATATTATCTTACTTAAATATTAATTTAAGCTTAATATTATCTTTTTTGAATTAATTATTTAAATTATCAAATAATATCCCATAAAAGGAAGTGATAATATGTCAGAAAACAAAAAAAGAATAGTTCCATCCCAAGAAGCTAAAATTGCATTGGACCAAATGAAGGCAGAATATGCAAGAGAGTTAGCCATTGCAAATCCGCAAACCGAGAACCGCGGTAATCTTACCTCAAGACAGAACGGGTACGTAGGTGGATATCTTGAAAGTGATAAAAAGGTAAAAAAAATAGACCATATAGTATTAGAGTAAAAAAGTTGCGTTGCAACTTTTTTACTCTAATATTTTTGCCATATACAGTTCGTCGTAATATTTCCCATTCATAAATGTTGACTTTTCTCTTATACCTTCTACCTTAAATCCGAATTTTTTATATAAGTTCACTGCTCTTATGTTATCTCTTATTACCGTTAATTCTAACCTTTTTATATTATTTTCAATTGCCCGGTCAAATATATTCTGAAAAAATAAAGAGCCTATACCCTTGCCGCAATAATCCTCAAGTATACCTATAACAATGGTAGCAACATGTTTTGTCCTGATAAATTTCTCTCTTACAGCAATAGCATAACCAACTATATTTCTTTCATCTTTTGCAATATAACAAATATCTCCGTTATTTATAATGGCTTTAATATTGTTTAAAATTACATCTTTATTGATATTTCTTTCGCCCTTTTCAACAAGCATGTATTCCGCTTCATTATCAAGCTTAGATAAAAACTCACAGAATTCATTAACATCTTCTCTTTTTCTATCTCGAATCTCTATTTTTTCCAATTAAATCTTCCTTTCTAAATATATTAAAAAACTTATTTTAATGCAGTATTCAATTATTGCTTAGTAAACTCAGCAAATATATACAACGGAATATACGGGATTTTTTTTAATTGCAGTATATCTTTTATTTCTATTTACAATCACCTCAAAATCAAATCCTCTAAATGTCCGGTATCATTAATACACTTCACAATTTGTTTATTATTTTTGATATCATAATTTACAACGCTAATGCTGCAATTATCAATCTGCATGCCAAATCTCTTGTACTGCTCCAACCCTAAAATTTCACATAACAGTATTGAAATCGTTCCCCCGGAAGTAACTATAGCAACGTTCTTATATTGTCGCTTTTTTATGTCGTCAATTACTTTCATTACTCTTTTACTGACATCCTTACCGCATTCTCCGTTCGGATAAGACAAATCTGCCAAATGCTTATGCCACTCTGTTGCATAAGCTTCGTTGTTTATATACCTTTCTTCCATAGACAATATATCCCATGTACCCATATTAATTTCTCTTAACTCTTCTTTAAGAATAATCTCTGTGTTGGTATAAGTATTTATTATTTTAGATGTTTCAATAACTCGTCCTAAATCACTCGAATATATAATATCTATATGATATTTCTGTATTCTCTTACCTAATAATTCAGCTTGTTTTTTTCCAAATTCATTTAGTTCTCTGTCAATATCTCCCTGAAATATTCCGTCTCTGTTAATATTAGTTTGTCCATGTCTTAATAAATAAATATTCATAATCCACCCATCAATTATCATTTTAATACTTTAATTCTACTAATTTACATTGAAAACTGCAATTAGTTGCGGCGGTATATTAACTTGTGAAAATATTTATGAAGGTAAGACTCAACAAATCTATTGGATTGACCTCTGCTAATAAGCATTTTCTCATTTCATATTGTAATTTATTTCCAACGTAAATTAATTTTATTCATTAAGCAGATGACCCAAATCTCTGATTTAGTGTCTGTCGCTTATATTGTAAGTGCAAAAAAAGCCCGTCATAAACGAGCTAATGTTAATCAAAATACATCTGTTAATTTTAATTCTAATCCATCGAATAATTCAGACTTAGCTATTTCTGTTTCATCATATACTGTTACATTTCTTTCCTTAAAGTTGTGTATTGTAACAGTTTTCCCTTTAGGAGAAATTATCCAATATTCATTAACTCCGGATACCTCATATTTATAAAGCTTCGTGAATAAGTCCGTATGAGTTGTTGAGGGGCTTAATATTTCTAAAACAATCGTTGGAGCACCATTATATCTTTGTTCCGAAAAATTAGAATCTTCACAAATTACTGAAATATCAGGAACAAGAATATCTTCCTTCAGTTTTACCTCAATTTCCTGTAATGGTTCACATTTTGTACTATCAAAATAATCTCCAAATTTTCTAATTATTTTACCTGAAATTCTTTGATGTTCAATATTTGGTTTTGACATACAAACTATGCCATCAATCAGTTCATAAATGAATCCATCTTTAAAATCAATTTTATAAAATTCATTTATTGTTATGTATTTTTTATCTTGAATTTCAGACATAATTTAATCCCACCCTTCTTTAACACAATTATAGCATATTTTTATATTTTATTCAACCACAACTGCTGTTCCGGATGCAATAATCATCAGCATGTTGTTGGCACTTCCCAATACTTCGTAGTCTACGTCTACTCCTACAACTGCATTGGCACCCATCTGCATCGCCCTGTTTTTCATTTCTTCGATAGCATTTTCTCTGCCCTCTATAAGTTCTCCTTCGTAGGAATTTGACCTTCCTCCGAAAAAGTTAGTAAGTCCCGCAGCAAAATCCTTTACAAAATCTACTCCCGAAACTACCTCTCCAAATACTATACCTCTGTACTCTATAATTCTTTTTCCTTCTAAAGTTGGTGTTGTAGATACTATCATTGTAACCTCCATTTTTTATTATTAAATTTT
The DNA here is from genome assembly GCF_032080165.1 of Sedimentibacter sp. Taxonomy (GTDB): domain Bacteria; phylum Bacillota; class Clostridia; order Tissierellales; family Sedimentibacteraceae; genus Sedimentibacter. The sequence continues at coordinate 97,911 of NZ_DAMASY010000010.1, read as the reverse complement.
ATGTCAGCAACCCCGTCCCCGCGACATGTCAGCAACCCCGTCCCCGCGACACGTCCCCGCGACACCTGGACACTTTTGTCAGTTAAAAAGGATGCTTTTAGCTGATTCTATGCATTCTTCACCTTTTAAAGCAGTTCCCTGCCCCTGCAGTAAGTAGTTGTTTCCTCCACCCTTGGCGTTAATTATGCCTTTGCATTTTTCAAATACTTCTTTTAAATCAAGTTTTAAGTTTTTTGACTGACCCATAACTAAATTACAGGTGTTATCTTTTTCTGAAACCAATATGGACACATAATTTTCGTCTTCGGTTATTTTAGAACAGATATATCTTAAATCTTTTATATCACTATTATATTTAGCAAAAATAAATTTAATATTATCTTTTATTGCAGCATTATTTTTTAATTCTTCTGCCTTGTATTCATTAAGCTCATTTGCTAATATGTTGTAATCCTTTTTAATCATTTTATTTTCTGCCAATAATTTTTCTATATTATCTAAAAGCATATCCGTTCTGCAGGTAAGCATGGATGATAGCTTCGTTAACTCGTGATTCTTATTTATATAATCATTCAAGCCCCTATTTCCGCATAAGAACTCTACTCTTGTTCCTGCTTTATATTTTTCAGTTTTTACTACTTTTATCATGCCTACTTCACCTGTATTTTTAACATGAGTTCCTCCGCAGGCAACCGAATCATAGCCTTCAACAGATATTATTCTTAAATTATCTAATTCAGGAGGCAGCTTTCTCAAATTTAATTTTTGTGTTTCTTCATAATTGTATATATCAGCTGTTATAGGTTTATTTTCGTAAATTATTTTATTGCTTAATAATTCAGCTTCCACAATCATGTCCTCTGTCAACACTTTGTCGATATCTATAGTTGTATAGGTATCACTTAAGTGAAATCCCACTGTCTTGCCGTCACAAAGCTTTGCAAAGGAATATGATAGTATATGCTGCCCTGAATGCTGCTGCATGTAGTCGAATCTCGTTTCATAATCTATGGAAAGTGAAACCCTTCCGTTCAAGGGCTCATGAAGCATATGTATTATTTCTTCGCCTTGTTCCTGTACATCGAATACCTCTATTCCATTTATTGTCCCTTTGTCCTTCGGCTGCCCGCCGGACATATGAGGATAAAATATGGTTTTGTCTAAAATCACTTCATAATAGTCACCTTTTTGAATACAGCTGACAACCTCTGCTTCCATGGATGTCAGATATGAATCTTCTCTGTATATTTTTTCGCTTGTTTTCAAAATATTTCTCCAATCATTTGTTCTTTAATAGATATTCTATCAGATTTTTATATAAAATAGAATAATAAAAATTAAAGCCATGTAAATTTTACATGACTTTAGGTTGATAAATTTCGTCTTATTTATGTTTGTTTTTATAAATTACATATGAATAAACTAAAGGAACTATTACTAATACAGCGACAACCGTAAAAAACAATACCGCTTTAAGCTGTGCCGGCAGTATAGCTGAAACCATCATCAATATACCGCCTATAAACCATAGCTTTCCTCCCAGCCTGTGGGTTTTATACCAAACATCACTGTCTGAAATAGTCCAGCTCGTACGTATGCCTGCATAGAAATTTTGTTTAAACTTAGGCATCATATTACCTATTACAGTAAATAATAGACCAACCCCTAATGGCATAATAGCATTGATATTAAATATTTTCATGTTCAAACTGAATGCTATGGTATATAATTCAATCACCAGCATTAACAACGAAACTAAAAAGAATGTTAAATAATATTGCTTATTAAATTTTTTATATGCACTTTTCTTAGGATCAATATTCTTTACAACTTCTGCCAAAATAATCATCATTAAATTAATTGCGGGTGTTAAAAAAATACTGATTCTACTTGCATAATTGTCTACATTTCCGGCTACATCAAAATGAATAGGTATCATATCCGGTAAGTAGCCATATGAAATAATCGCTATTAAAAGTGATACAACAAATACTATCCATAATTTAAAATTATCTTGATTAAATATTTTATTCATTTATTTTTCCTCCTTTAATGAAACAAGCCATGACAAAATTTCTTCTACCACAGATAAATTGAGCTCATAATAAATATACTTCCCTTGTTTATCATCTGTAACCAAGCCCGCATTCTTTAATATAGATAAGTGGTGAGAAATAGATGCTCCCGTCATCTGAAATTTATCAACTATTTCACCTGCCGTTAATTTTCCATCTCTCAATAATTCAATAATTTGACGCCTCGTTGGATCTGACAATGCCTTAAAACTGTCTTGAAAACTCATTTATGAATCACCGTCCTTTTTTCATTTAGATGTTTATCTAAATATCTAAATATAGAATACCATTAAATTATCAATTTTGTCAATATAATTTTTCAAACAGTTGACAAATGTAAATAATATGAATATAATATAAATATGATATCAAATTAATATCATAATCATAAATGAGGTGGTTAATATGTCAGAATTAAACAAACAAGCTCTTCATAATGAAGAAATAATTCCAAAATCAGAAAACGGAATGATAGTATTAATATCTAATATAGTACTTATGATAGCTGCAATTGCTTTACTTATTTTTAGTATTATCTATTTAAACAGACCTGAAAAAACGACTTTTATCGGTATAACTTTTTTAATTATCGGAGCATTGTATGCCTTTTTAGCAGGACCTATAATTTTCGGTGGTCTTAAAATTTTAAAACCCAACGAAGCACTTGTTCTAACCTTATTTGGCAAATATTACGGAACATTGAAGGGTGAAGGATTTTATTTCGTTAATCCCTTCGTATCTGCAGTAAATAACGGCTCACCAAAGGCAAATACTGCTGCAATTTCAGTTGATGCATCTATACGTGATAAAAATATAAAGGATGTGAATGTACAACTTCCGAATAAAAAAATCTCGTTAAAAGCAATGACTTTAAACAATGATAAACAAAAGATAAATGATGCATTGGGCAATCCTATAATTATTGGTATAGTAGTTGTTTGGAAGGTTGTTAACACTGCAAAGGCAGTTTTTAACGTAGATAATTACACTGAATTTTTATCCATCCAATGCGATTCAGCTTTGAGAAACATAGTAAGGTTATATCCATATGACACTTTTGGTGATGACAACGAAAAAACTCTTAGAGGAAGCAGCCAGGAAATTTCTAAAAAGCTTCAGGATGAAATACAATTAAAGGTAGAAATTGCCGGTTTAGAAATAATTGAAGCAAGAATAACGCACCTGTCATACGCTCCTGAAATTGCTGCGGCAATGCTGCAGAGGCAACAAGCATCAGCTATAATTGATGCAAGACAAATGATTGTTGAAGGAGCAGTAGGTATGGTTGAAATGGCTCTTGATAAACTTAATCAAAATGATATCGTCCAGCTTGATGAAGAAAGAAAGGCGGCAATGGTAAGTAATCTATTGGTTGTTCTATGTGGAAACAAAGATGCCCAGCCAATAGTAAATTCGGGATCTCTATATTAGGGTTATCGTTTTGGATAAAAAAGATAAAGAAAAGAAGCAATTACTTCTCAGATTATCACCTGCACTCTGGGAGGAGCTTGCCGCTTGGGCTGAGGATGATTTTCGCTCCATCAACGGACAAATCGAATATTTGCTGAATGAATGCGTAAAACATAGAAAGAGAACCAATAATAAAAAGAATACGGAATAAAAATCTGGGTATAATCCCCAGATTTTTTTACGCTTACATTCCCCTTCCAAACATAGGTTGGCTTTCTCTTTTTCTTTCAAGAACTTTTTGCAAATGTGACTTTTCTTCCTTTAATATAATTGCCATTTCCTCAGCAGCCATATCAGGGTATAATCTTTGCAATTCTGATACAAATAATACTGCATCTCTTTCAGCTTGCTCAGCGATTTCGAATATTTGTCTTCTGTCCCAAATCTTCTTTGCCTTTTCAATCAGTTCATTATCAAAAGGATTATTAGCTTCAATTAACAAGTCCATATACTTGGCATCGCTTTCTTCAAGTTCAATTTCAATGTTTTTCTCAAACCTTTTTAACAATGCATTGTAAATTTTTTCATGTTTTTCTTCATCTTGTGCCAAAAGCTCAAAAAACTTTTCACCAATTCTTGCCTCTTCAGCTATTGCTCTATAAAATTTGGTTGCTCCCGCTTCATTTTCTGCTATAGTTTTAAGTAAATTAGTTCCGTTCCATTTTACTGTCATATTACATTCTCCTTATAAATATTTATAGATTAAATACCCAACTTAGTAAAATTAAAACATAAAGAGCAGTAAATAACGAGATTGATTTTAAAATAACAAGATTGATTTTATATAAAAAATATAGTAAAATGTGGATACATATTAAATTACAGTTATGGAGGGCGCTATGGAAAAGCAATCGATTAAAAAAATTATTGCAAGCTTATTGACTATATGCATAATTACAGCTTTCCTCTTTTCTGTAATCTATATTAATTTACATGCATCTCATAGCTGCACAGAACATGTGTGCTCAACATGTGAAAATCTTAATTTTGTACATAAGATTTTAAAATATATAGGTATGTCAGTTAAGTCATTTTATGCAGCCTCTCTTAACTACATTTTAATTTTATTGTGCAACATTCTTTTCTTATACTCAATCAATATACATACCACATTAGTAAATTTGAAGGTAAGACTTGATAATTAAATCGCCGAATTATTTACAAAACTAAAAAAATAATTTGGAGGTTTACAATGAAAAAAATGTTAACAGTCATTTTGGTTATGCTTTTGGTTATAGCCCTATTTGGATGCACTCAAAATCAAAAGGCTTCGGATTTAAATGATAATGAAATAGATAATGAGAAAATAAAAATAGTAACTACACTTTTCCCGCAATATGATTTTGCGCGTCAAGTTGCAGGAGACAAGGCAGATATTGCTCTGTTGCTTCCTCCGGGAGCGGAAAGTCACTCTTATGAGCCTACACCCGGTGATATTATCACAATAAATAAAGCTGACATGTTTATTTATACCGGAAAATATATGGAGCCATGGGCAGATAAAATAATTCAAAGCATCGAAAGTGAAAAACTGAATATCTTGGATGTTTCAAGCGGTATAACTCTTGTTAAAGAAGAGCATGATCACGATCATGAAGACGAGGATCATGAACACGAAGATGAAAATCATGAACATGAGGATGAAGACCATGAACATGAGGATGAAGACCATGAACATGAGGATGAAGACCTCGAAGATGAAGAACACGGTCATAGCCACGAATATGATCCTCATATATGGACCAGCCCGGTTATGGCAAAGAAAATGGTTGATAATATTGCTGCTTCACTTTGTTATATAGATCCTGAAAATGCATCTTATTACAAAGAAAATGCAGAAAATTATAAAAAACAGTTGGATGAATTAAATGCTGAGTTTTCTGAAATAGTACAAAACGGCAAGCATAATAAAATCTATTTCGGAGGAAGATTTGCTCTTTATTATTTCACAGAGGAATACGGATTGGAATATATGTCTGCCTATGACAATTGTTCGTCGGAAACGGAACCAAGTGCTCACGATATTGCTAAAATAATAGATGAAATGAAGGAGAATAAAATCTCCGTAATATATTATGAAGAGCTTACAGATCCTAAGGTTTCAAGAAGTATCAGTGAAGATACCGGAGCCGAAATGCTTTTGTTTCATTCATGCCACAATGTATCGAAGGACGATTTCAATAAAGGTGTAACTTATTTAGATTTAATGAAACAAAATGCAGAAAATTTAAGGAAAGGACTTTATTGATGACAACATTGATTAGATGTGAAAATTTGAATTTTTATTATGATAGGCATCAAGCAGTGAAAGATGTAAGTTTTTGTGTTAATGAAGGTGATTATTTATCTATCGTAGGCGAAAACGGCTCAGGAAAAAGTACATTGATGAAAGGGCTCTTAGGACTTAAGAGCCCCTCCTCAGGGGAGATTTCATTTAATGGAATCAAACAAACTCAAATCGGATATCTTCCTCAACAAAATCCGGTAAAATTTGATTTTCCAGCTTCCGTATATGAAGTTGTTTTATCTGGTTGTCTCAGTTCAAGAGGATTGAAACCTTTTTACGGCAGAAAAGATAAACTAAAAGTCGTTGAAAATATGGAAAAGCTTGGAATAAGCAGTTTGTCCAAAACATCCTACCGTGATTTATCGGGAGGTCAGCAGCAAAGGATTCTTCTCGCAAGAGCCCTCTGCGCTACAGAAAAGCTTTTGTTACTGGATGAACCTGTTGCAGGGCTTGACCCTCTTGTAACCTCAGAGCTGTATCAGCTTATAGAAAAATTGAACAAAGATTATGGCGTTACAATAATCATGATTTCCCACGATATCTTAAGCGCTGTAAAATACTCCAATATAATTTTACACATGAATACATCTTCTTTGTTCTTCGGACCTGTTACGGAATACAAGGAAACTGCTGTTTACAAACGAATGATTGGGGGTAATGAAAATGATTAATATTATTGCTGAGCTGCTGTCATATACTTTTATTACTCGTGCATTGCTGGTAGGGATTTTAGTTTCCCTTTGCGCATCCATATTGGGAGTAAGCCTGGTATTAAAAAGGTACTCCATGATCGGTGACGGGCTGTCTCATGTAGGATTCGGATCCTTGTCAATAGCAATGGCATTTAATCTGGCACCTCTTCAGGTTTCAATACCCATTGTGGTACTTGCTGCTTTTTTTCTTTTGAGAATCAGCGAAAGCAGCAAAATTAAAGGCGATGCCGCAATTGCATTGATTTCAAGCAGTTCTTTGGCAATAGGTGTAATTGTTACGTCACTTACCACAGGTATGAATACGGACGTGTGCAACTACATGTTCGGAAGCATTCTTGCAATGCAAAAGAGTGACGTGTATCTAAGTGTAGTATTATCAATTATCGTATTGATTCTATACGGCATATTTTACAACAAAATATTTGCGATTACATTTGATGAAAACTTTGCAAAGGCAACCGGCATTAAGGCGGGAAGATACAATATGCTTGTGGCACTGTTAACCGCTCTTACAATTGTTATAGGAATGAGGCTCATGGGTGCATTGCTTATATCCAGCTTGATTATATTTCCTTCATTGACATCAATGAGAATATTCGGAAGCTTTAAGGGTGTAATAATAACCTCCGCCATATTATCGGTTATATGCTTTTTCATAGGCATTGTCATTTCTTTTCAATACAACATACCTGCTGGAGCAAGTGTTGTAGCAGTAAACCTGCTGGCATTTATTGCAGCTTCTTGTTTAGTAGCAATAAGAAAAATCGGGGTGAACTCAAAATGAAAATAATATTGTTAACACTTATTACCATTTTTATATTTACGGGCTGCAGCGATAATAAAGCAATTGATGCAGAGCCGCCAGTTAACGAACAAAATATTGAAAATAATTCAGATGATTATAAAACCGCCGTTGAGCATATAATGGATAATGCATTGTTAGACTCCATGAAAAATTCCGATGATGGTGTGATTACAATAAGGGAAAAGCTATTTATTGCACAGACCAATGATATTTATCTTAACCCTGAAGATTATATGGACAAAACAATAAAATGGGAAGGAATTTACACCGAAGTTACAAATCCGGTAACTAATGACGAATATAAATTCGTTATCCGATACGGTCCCGGATGTTGTGGATACGATGGAACAGCAGGATTTGAAATATTGTACGACGGAGATCTTCCTGAAAAAAATGATTGGGTTGAGGCAGTAGGTAAAATTGAAATGGTAGAGGAAAACGGAGAGGAATTTATCGCCATAAGACTTTCAGAGCTTACGGTAATGGATGTTCGCGGTCAGGAATTTGTTGCGAATTGATGGAGGAAGTATGAATACGAAATTAACAAAACTTTTAAAAATTAAATATCCTATCATTCAAGGTGCAATGGCTTGGGTATCAGATGCGAACTTAGCTGCAGCAGTTTCAAATGCAGGCGGTGCAGGAGTTATTGCTACAGGCGGCAGAGATTTATCCTGGATTAAAGAGCAGATAGATTTGGCAAAATCATTGACTGATAAACCTTTTGGATTAAATATAGTACTTATGGATAATGATAAAGATGAAAAGATTGATTTAATCTGCAAAGAAAAAGTTGCTTTCGTAACGTTGGGTGCAGGTAATCCGGTGCCCTACTTTGAAAAATTAAAAGAAGCTAAAATTATAGCGATTCCTGTTGTTCCTAATTTAAAATTAGCTAAACGTGTTGAAGCGAAAGGCGCGGATGCTCTGATTATTGAAGGTATGGAAGCAGGAGGACATATTGGGAAGCTTACAACATTATCTTTAATGACACAGGTTGTACCTGAAATTAATATACCTGTGATTGCTGCAGGAGGTTTTGCAGACGGAAGAGGATTAGCAGCTGCATTGATAATGGGTGCATCAGGAATTCAAGCAGGTACAAGATTTTATGCTTCCAAAGAATGCACCGCTCATATAAATGCTAAAAAGAAAATCGTTGAGGCAGGTGATACCGATACGGAGATTACAGGATATCTGCGTGGTCATTCTGTGAGAGGCATAAAAAACAAAATGACAGAAAAATACATAGAATTAGAAAAGGAACATGCGCCCTATGAGCAATTGCATGACTTAATTGCGGGAACAAGCAGAAAGGCTCCTATTGACGGAAATGTTGAATGGGGTCTTGTTCAGGCAGGACAAAGCTTATCGGTTATCAAAGCTTTAGACAGCTGTGAAGAAATAATAAACAATATGATTAAAGAAGCTAATTATGCTTTAAAAAAAGCATCGGATTTTTTGAATTAAAATTAGGATAAATTGGGATATTGCCCCGTTTTTATTGGAAATAATTTTTAAGGATATAAAAAAGCTTTCTGCAAAAAATAAACTCGAGGTGATTAATTTGAAAATGACAAACAAAATTTGGGTTGGAGTAGGTTTAGCAGCTGCAGCAGTTGCAGTTACTCCGGTAGTAAGAAATATGGCCAATAACAAAACTTTAAACAATGCTTTATCAATGAATCAAAGTAAAAATTCAATTCACTAATCATCTTAAAAGGTAACCCGTCCGGGTTATCTTTTTTGATTCATTCGTACTATTACGAATAATTTTCAAATATTTCTATTGATTGTTGTTGATTTTTGAGATACAATATCTATGAGTTTAATTAAAATATAGTATATTAAAAATCGAAAGGGGTTTAATATGTTTACCATAGATAAATATGTTGTTGCTGAAAGCTTAGAAGAAGCATATGAATTAAATAAAAGCAAGCGGAATGTTATAATCGGCGGAATGCTGTGGCTCAGGATGGGAAGAAAAAAAATCCAGACTGCTATTGATTTATCTGCTTTAAATCTCAATAAAATAGAGGAAGATGACGAAAGTTTTAAAATAGGATGCATGTGCACATTAAGAGATTTGGAAACCCACGAAAATCTTAATAAATCATTTAATAATATTTTTGAAAAATCAGTAAAACACATTGTTGGAGTTCAAATGAGAAACCTTGCCACAATAGGCGGAAGTATTTATTCACGTTTTGGTTTTTCAGACATATTAACGGCACTTCTACCCTTAGACAGCTATGTTGAATTATTTAAAGGAGGTATCATTCCTTTAAATGAATATGTCAACATGCCGCTTAACAATGATATTTTAGTAAAAATTATTATAAATAAAGACGAAAGAATGCCTGCCTGCAACAGCCACAGAATCAGCGCAACCGATTTTCCTGTTCTTACCTGTGCAGTTGCAAAAAAGAAAAATGAATGGTTTGTAGTTGTCGGTGCAAGACCTATGAAAGGTAAGCTAAGTACATTTAGTTTAAATGACAATTATAAAAAAGATAATATAGATAACGCAGTATCAAATGTTATCGATAATATTTCTTTTGGGACAAACATCCGGAGCAGCAAAGAATACAGACAAATACTTGCTGATGCACTTATAAAAAGAAACATTGACGAAATTTTGAACGGAGGATATTATGCAGATTAAATTATGGATAAATGATAAAGAGTATGTAGATGATATATCGCCTGATACGATGCTCCTTGACTTTTTAAGATCAAAGGGATGTCTTAGTGTAAAGCGCGGCTGCGAAACCTCGAACTGCGGACTCTGTACCGTACTATTGCAAGGTAAGACAATTTTATCATGTTCAACATTGGCAGTCAGGGCAAATGGCCTTAAAGTCACTACAATAGAAGGAATACAGGAAGAGGCAGCTGATTTCGGAGAATTTTTAGCGGATGAAGGTGCTGAACAATGTGGTTTTTGCAGCCCCGGATTTATAATGAACGTAATAGCTATGAAAAACGAATTGAAAAATCCTACGGAGGATGAAATAAAAAATTACCTTGAAGGCAATCTGTGCCGCTGCACCGGATATATGGGTCAATTAAGAGCGGTAAAAAAATATTTAGATATTAAGAAAGGAGCTTAACATGAGGTATGTAAATAAGCCGGTAAGAAAAAAAGACGCAATGTCATTGGTAACAGGAAAGCCTGTCTATACTGATGATGTTACACAAGGCAGCAGCTTGGTTGTAAAGCTGCTCAGAAGTCCTCATGCACATGCTCTTATAGAAGAAATAAATACAGAGAGAGCAAAAAAGATTTCGGGTATAGAATGTGTTTTAACCTATGAGGATGTTCCAAAATCAAGATTTACTACCGCAGGTCAATCCTATCCTGAGCCAAGCCCCTATGACAGGTTAATACTTGATAAAAGGTTAAGATGTGTGGGCGATCCTGTGGCCATAGTTGCCGGATTAGATGAAAAATCGGTTGATAAAGCGCTATCATTAATTAAAGTAAAATACAATCTTCTTGAGCCGCTTCTTGACTTTAGAAAAGCAAAAGACAATGAAATCTTGGTTCACCCTGAAGAGGATTTTCTGAGCTTGGTAGAGGTTGGAACCGATAACAAAAGAAATTTGTGCTCCTCCGAAAGCATGAATATAGGCAATATTGAAGAGGAACTGAAAAATTGTGCCCATGTAATAGAGGAGACATATCACACAAAAGCTAACAATCAAACTATGATGGAAACCTTCAGAACCTATACGAGTATTGATGCTTACGGAAGGTTGAATGTTATAAGCTCCACTCAGATTCCGTTCCATGTCAGACGTATACTCTCTAATGCCCTGCAGATTCCTAAATCACAAATACGTGTTATTAAACCAAGAATCGGCGGCGGTTTCGGAGCAAAACAATCAGTAGTAAGTGAGTTGTTTCCTGCTATTGTTACATGGATAACAAAAAAACCGGCAAAAATGATTTATTCCCGCAAGGAAAGCTTCACTAACGGAAGTCCCCGTCACGAAGCAGAAATAAAAATACGTCTCGGTGCAGATGAAAACGGAATTATTAAAGCAATACACATGTATTCATTATGGAATGCAGGTGCTTACGGTGACCACGGACCTACTACCGTAGGATTGTCGGGTCATAAAGCAATGACAATATATAATGCAAATGCATATAAATTTGATTTTGATGTTGTTTATTCCAATACCATGGGAGCGGGTGCCTACAGAGGTTACGGTGCCACACAGGGATTCTTTGCTTTAGAATCTGCCGTGAACGAACTGGCTGCTAAGCTGAATATGGATCCTACGGTTTTAAGGATGAATAACATGCTTACAGAAAATAATGTTGGTAAAACATTGCCTACCTATTATAATGAAGAATTAAAGAGCTGCACCTTGGATAAATGCTTAGAAAAAGCGAAGGAAATGATAAAATGGGATGAAAAATATCCCTGCAGAGATATTGGTAACAATAAGGTTCGTTCTGTAGGATGTGCCGTAGCTATGCAGGGCTCGGGAATTTCTTCTGTAGATGTCGGTGCGGTTGAAATAAGATTGAATGATGACGGTTTCTACACCTTAATGATTGGTGCCACCGATATGGGTACAGGCTGTGATACAATACTTGCTCAGATGGCTGCCGATTGCATGGACTGCGAATATGATAACATCATTGTTCACGGTGTCGATACTGACCTTTCTCCATACGACACCGGCTCATACGCTTCAAGCACCACTTATATTACAGGTATGGCTGTTGTTAAAGCATGTGAATCCCTTAAAAATAAAATAATGTCTGCAGGAGCAAAAAAATTAGGTTGTTCTGTTGAGGATGCAGAATTTGACGGAAAATCAGTTTACAATACTAAAAATAACGAAAGTATTTCATTAATAGAGTTAGCAAATGACAACTATGTGGGCTCCAATAATTATTTGTCGGCTGCCGAATCTCATTATTCACCTGTCTCTCCTCCTCCTTTTATGGCAGGCCTGGTAGAAATTGAGGTTGATAAACTGACAGGCAAAGTGAATATAATAGATTATGTCGGGGTTATTGACTGCGGAACAGTCATAAATCCTAACCTTGCAAGAGTTCAGGCTGAGGGTGGAATCGTACAGGGTATGGGAATGGCAATGTATGAAGATATAATTTATGACAGAAACGGCAGAATGCTGAATAATTCGTTCATGCAATACAAAATACCTTCAAGGCTGGATGTCGGAAATATCAGAATTGATTTTGAGTCAAGCTATGAACCAACAGGTCCTTTTGGAGCTAAATCAATAGGAGAATTAGTAATCAACACTCCCCCTCCGGCAATAGCAAATGCTGTTTATAATGCAACAAAGGTTAATATCAGAAATTTACCTATCACCGGCGAAAAAATCATGATGGGTATGTTAAAATAATCGACTTCGATTTGGTGCCGGTCGCTTATCCTGACCGAATGTGATAGAAAAATAAAAACCTCCAATATAAAAAATGTCATCTTTTTCATGATGACATTTTTTATCCTATAATTTCTTCTATACTTAAAATACCATAGAACCAAAATTTAAATTTAATGGGGAAATCAGGCAGATTGTTTATTTCAACGTTAAAATCCGTACTGACGGATTCAAAAAATTTTACCCTTGCAAACCTTAACAAATTATCATTTAAATCATATAATCTGTATTCATGGTTCAGGTCATTTTTAACAGGCATATTCGAACTGAAATGCAATATAAATACATCATTATGAAGCAAATTATCATATACGATATTGTAATCCTTAATATAATTTTTGTCATGATAAAACATTTCAGGTTTAACTTCATACAATTTATTTTTGCCGAATAAATTGCATGCCCTTTTGTAATCTGCTTTACATCTGAAAATTATATTTTTAAGGTTAATTATCGGAACAGGTTCATCAATTAATAACTCCATATTTTCAAAGTCTGCATCTCCATTTAAAAAAACGGCTAAGTCATTATAAATTATATCTTCATTAAACAAAAGATACACGGGTATATTCAGTCGATTCATAACATCAAAATTATTCTTCTCAACAAAATAAAACCGTGTACATCTCTTAACCTTATCAGAAATATTATTAACTTCCTCTTCATCTAAAACATCTTCGAACTCGATGTTATTTGCATAGCATAAGGATCTGCTGCAAAGATACCCAATACTGATAATAGAATTTAAGTTTGAAAAATCAGTAAAATGAAGAGGTCCTATAAAATTATATTCATCCTTTAACCTTTTAACTGTTTCACTTATCTTTTCATAATCTTCCTTCACAATAATCCCCCCAATATAGCATAGCAAATATCTGTTACTATAATTTATATTTGGAAGGTTACTATTTATGTGATTAAATAAAATATTATTTAACGGCTGATGCGGATAAAACCAGGGACAAGTATTTTTCTTCGGATGTTGCTCCCCTTGATGTTAAAACTATCGGCACCTTTGCACCAACTATCATTCCTGCCATCGTACCGTCAGCAAATTCCAGCAATGCCTTGCTCATTATGTTACCTGTTGTAATATTCGGGGCAATTAATATATCGGCTTCTCCCGTTACAGGACTTTCATATCCTTTTATTTTAGCTGATTCTTTATTAAATGTTAAATCAACGGATATTGGACCTTCAACGATACAATTTTTAATCTCGCCGTTCTGATTCATTCTTTTGAGATTATCTGCGTCTACTGCCTCAGGCATTTTAGGATTAACTGTTTCTACTGCGGTTAAAACTGCTACCTTGGGTGATTCATATCCCATTGCTAAAAATACATTAACTACATTTTCAATAATTTGTTTCTTTTCTTCAAGATTAGGATACATCATCATCCCGCCGTCAGTAACGGCTATAAGTTTATGATAAGCAGGAATTTCCAAAATTGCTACATGAGACATTACGCTTCCAGTTCTTAACCCTTTTTCTTTATTTACAACAGCTTTTAACAAGTCTGCGGTTTGAAGCTTTCCTTTCATAATAAAATCGGCTTTGCCTTCATTTATTAATTCAACTGTTTTCTCTGCGGCTTCCGTATCATCTGATGTATGAACTATTTCATTCTCATCAAAATTAACAGAAAGATTATTAAGTATTTCTACAATTTTTCCCTTATCGCCTATTAAAACAGGCTCAACCAATTTATCATTTACAGCTTTAAATACTGCTTCTAAGGTATGTTCATCGTGTGCTGCAGCTACGGCAACTCTTTTTTTTGTATCATTATTCTGGACCTTAGCAATTAATTCTTTAAAGTTTTTTAACTCCATATTTCCTCCACAATAGTTAATCTCATATATCAATGATATTATATCAATAATTATATAATTGTTCAAATAACTTTTGTATGGCTCCCAAAATTAAATACCAATTAAACACTTTTTACATTTAATGCTCTGAAAGAATTTAATACAGCTATAAAGGTAACGCCTACATCTGCGAATACTGCAGCCCACATTGAAGCATAACCGATTGCACTCAATAACAGAATAAATGCTTTAACACCTATTGCAAGCACAATATTTTGAGTAGCAATTCTCAACGTCTTTTTTGAAATATTTATTGCTGTTGCTATTTTAGATGGCTCGTCTGTCATTATAACTATATCTGCAGCTTCTATAGCAGCATCTGTCCCTAATCCGCCCATGGCTATGCCTATATCGGCTCTTGCCAATACCGGAGCATCATTTATACCGTCACCAACGTATGCAACTCTTCCTTGATGGGTTTTATTAGAAATTATTTCTTCAAGTTTTTCTACTTTGTCCCCCGGCAGCAGCTCGGCATATACTTTATCTATTCCAAGCTCTTTAGCTGTTTCTTCTCCTATTTGCTTATTGTCGCCGGTAAGCATAACTGTTTGTTTTATTTTCAATTCCTTCAGCTTTTTAATTGCTGATGCAGAATCTTCCTTCACTTCATCTGCTATTAATATATATCCTGCATAACTACCGTCAATAGCCACATGTACAACTGTTCCGCTTATATCATTTTTTGAAAAACTAATGTTTTCTTTAACCATTAATTTTTCATTGCCTGCGAGGACCTTTTTGCCATCTATAACAGCAGAAACACCATGTCCTGGTATTTCTTCCACTTCTTTAATTATATCATTTACTATTTCTTTATTATACGCGCGCTTTAATGACAAAGAGATAGGGTGATTCGAATAATTCTCCGCATAAGCAGCATATTTCAGCAGTTCATCCTTACTTATATTCTTTGCATTTACTTCCCGGACATTAAATACACCTTTCGTTAAGGTGCCTGTTTTGTCAAAGACGATAGTTTCTGCCTGCGCTAATGCTTCTAAGTAATTGCTTCCCTTTACTAAAATACCTTTTTTAGAGCTTCCTCCAATTCCTCCGAAAAAGCTTAAAGGAACTGAAATAACTAATGCACAAGGGCAGGAAACAACCAAGAAAGATAAGCTCCTGTATATCCAATCTTTAAACACTTCTCCTTCTATAATCAAAGGGGGAACAATTGCAAGAATTGCAGCAATTATTACGACAATAGGGGTATAATACCTTGCAAACTTAGTTATAAATTGTTCTGACTTTGATTTTTTGCTGCTTGCATTCTCAACTAAATCAAGAATTTTGCTTACTGTTGATTCTTCAAATTCCTTTGTTACCTCTACGGTTATTAAACCGTTAATATTGATGCATCCGCTTAAAATATCACTTCCTGCAATGATTTCTCTTGGAACTGATTCACCTGTAAGTGCAGATGTGTCTAACAATGATGCTCCTTCTATTACTTTACCGTCAAGGGGTACTTTTTCCCCCGGCTTAATAACGATATTGTCACCAATCTTAACATCATCAGGATCTTTTTTAACTAACTCTTCTCCAACCTTTACATTTGCATAATCAGGGCGAATGTTCATTAAATTAGTGATGGATTTTCTTGATTCTCCGACAGCATAAGATTGGAATGCTTCCCCTACCTGATAAAACAGCATAACAGCCACACCTTCCGGTGCTTCATTTATCAAAAAAGCTCCAAATGAAGCAATTGCCATCAAGAAATTTTCGTCAAACACATCTCCCCTTAAAATATTTCGGATTGCTCTTTTTACAACGTCTCCACCTGCTAAAACATAACTGATTAAAAATAATATCCATTTCAGCACTTCACCTTCTGCGATGAAGCCGGATACAAAAAACAGAGCACTTATTATTAACCTATAAATTAATTTTTTCATGTTTCCCTCTTATGCAATTCTGAATATTACGTCAGGTTCGTATTTATTTACAATCTTCTTAGCAGTTTCTATTACACCTTGCATTTTATCATCTTCTGCTTCGATAATTAATTTTGTTGTCATTAAATTAATTGATGCACTCACTACTCCGGTAAGCTTATTTATGTCATTTTCAATTTTTGCTGCACAATTTGCGCAATCTAATCCTTCAAGTATAAATTTCTTTTTCATAACGTCCTCCCAATTTATATAAACTTAATTTATTCTTTAATATGTTCCATACCTGTTTCAAATATAGCTTTTACGTGATCGTCCTTCAGTGAGTAATATACGACCTTGCCTTCTTTTCTGAACTTAACTAAATTCGCCTGTCGAAGTGACTTAAGCTGATGAGATATTGCCGATTTTGTCATATTTAACAAAACTGCTATATCACACACGCACATTTCATTTTCATCCAATGCCCATATGATTCTAACTCTTGTGCTGTCGCCTAAAACCTTAAAAAAATCCGCCAAATCATATAGATCATCTTCATTCGGCATTCTCTTTCTCACTTCTTCCACTACATCAGAGTGCAATACATCACAATCACAAATAATATCTTCTCTTACCATATTAACCTCCTTTCATTCAGTTGAATAATTGTTCAACTGTTAAATTAATTATAGTTGAGTAGACATTCAATTGTCAATATATATTTTAAAAATATTTTAAATTGCATAGAGCATCGCAGGGGAATGCAACAAATGGGGATAGAGCATAAAAAAGAGCGCATATGCGCTCTAACTTGATAATCTCCGGCTTAATTGCAACGAACCAGGCGTTTATTTTCAGTGACCTGAATTTTTAAAACTCAGAGTCCACCCCTCTCGAGAAATCAATAATTTCCGATTGAGAAAATATCGCACCGGTTTCTTCAAATTCTACAATTTCATCATCCTCTAACCCTTCTCCCTTCGGCATCTCTTCCGGAGTTGGACTGGATGTTCCCTCATATAAATCCGTTAATGAATCCTTCGCTATATTTCCGCTTTTATCTACTATCCAAAATCTACTGAACGGTGAAATTCTTCCTGCTTTTAAATTGTATTTTTTAATAATTTTTTCATCTAAAGGGATTAATCCTTCTTCTGTTTTTAAAAATAATTCCTGCAAATTTGCCTCCTGTCAATACTATTGCTGTTAGTATTGCCTGAAAAAGCTAAATTCATTAAAAATTATACTATTTCTTCGTTATTATATATTTCGCCGCCGGCATCCGGTAAAATACCGTAGCGTTGTGTCCACAGGGTCTTATATTTGACTGCTTGCGCATGCATTTTGCTGACATCTTCAGAAAGCTGCTTTACTACCTTGCCCGGCATTCCCACAACCAAAGAGAATGGTGGTATCGTATCATTTTCTTTTACTAATGCACCTGCCGCAATTATACTGCCTCTTCCTATTTTTGCTCCGCTTAAAACAATAGCTCCCATGCCGATTAAACAGTGATCTCCTACCTCACATCCATGGAGTATGGCACCATGACCAACCGTAACGTAATCACCAATAAAAACATCATCCTTATCCTCAACATGCAATACAGAGTTATCCTGAATGTTTGTATATTTACCTATGTGAATTTTATTAATATCGCCTCTTGCAACCACATTATGCCACACACTGCTGTATTCTTCCATTATGACATTACCTACTAACTGTGCTCCCTCAGCTACGTATGATTTCTCGCTTATTATAGGCAGCTTGCCTTCAAATTCTTTTAACATATAAACCTCTCAATTATATTATTATTTTAATCGCTCTTACTATGAAATACTTGAAGATATGTAATTTCCATTATATAATGAATACAAAATATTACAAATCTTAACCGGAGTAAATCATGAATGTATTAATTTTAAAAATTATTGCTCTTTCAACAATGATTATTGATCATTACGGTGCTATCTTCCATAGCGGAACCGAAATTTACAGAATAATAGGAAGATTAAGCTTTCCTATTTATTGTTTTTTATTGGTTGAAGGTTATTTTCATACCTCCAACGTTAAGAAATATGCTTTAAGATTATTAATATTTGCTTTTATTTCTGAAATTCCTTTCGACTTAGCATTTTTTAATGAAGTAGGTTTCATTCATCAGAACATATTTTTTACATTATTTTTAGGTCTTATGACTATTTACATAATAGATAATAAAAGCATCAATTTAAAATACGTAAAATATGCTATTATACCTATATCATGCATCTTAGCAATAATATTAGCCGTAGATTACAATATAATAGGAATCATTTATATATTATCATTTTACTATACAAAAAAATATACAAAATTAAAAAGATTTTCAGTAATCGGACTAATTATGGCCGTGACAAATTTTGGTGCATATATACTTCAACAGTTTTCACTTCTTGCGTTGCCTATCGTATACTTTCATAACGGAAAATTAGGTCCGAAAAATAAGTTTCTGCAAGTGTCTTTTTATGCGGCATATCCCTTACATTTGTTGTTATTTTACGTCATTAAAAGTCGCTTCCTCTTTTAATTACCTCCTTCATCTTAGCCATTATTCTTTCATAGCTGCCGGATGAGTGAGGAACTAAGCAATTTGAGCAATCCTTTATTCCGTGATTTTTAATATAATTTCCTCCGCATTCATCCTTTAGCATATATAATGGGCAGTAACAAAAAAGGCAATTGAAATTTTCTTCGTCATTTGTTTTATGGCATGGAAAGTATTCACATTTATTATTCTGAAAAAACTTATAATTTTCTGTACTCAACTTATACTCCTATGAATTTTTATATATTATAACACAATAAAAGCTTGAGAGGAATACCCAAGCTTTTATTGCAAACATACTTATTGGATTCATGAAAAGATAATTGCAAAACATTACTTATGACCAATAATTTGTGTTACCATATCTATTATAGTAATATTATTAGTTTTTGTCTATGTTAATTATGTAACAGATTTATGGATATCATTTGAAGAAAGTATAATTAATTGTACTTAAACTGATTATACATTTTTACAATATTGTTGAATTTTAAACTATTTTAACACAATAATAGCATTGTTCGTTTATGACATATGTTACATATGCTTAATATAGTTCTTAACAAGGAATCCTTTTTGATTGATAAAAATTAATATATTGAATATTTTTTCAAATATAATCATAGCTTTAACAGAAAATTTAAATTGAATTTATATTTATAATATTGTAGAATAATTGTGCATAAAGACAATCGTCTTATTAGCATATTTACCGAAAGGAGTGTTGTATTATGAATTACAATAAATTAATGGATAGTGCGTTAACCCCGGAGGTGAATAATAGCCTCCAATAACAAGTACGTAATTTCAGGAGGATAATAATTGAACAAAATTAATATGAAAGACTACGGACTCAACGAAAGATTTGTCAATGAGTCAACTTTATATGAAAATCAAAGTATAGGAAGAATAGTTTCACAAGACAAAGGTTTATATAAATTAATTTCCGAAAAAGGTGAATTAAGATCTCAGGTTTCAGGAAAATTTCGCTACAATGCCGTAAGTGTATCAGATTATCCCGCTGTTGGTGATTTTGTAATGTTTGACGAAAACGAAGGTGGCAATGCGATAATAAATCATGTCTTAACAAGGAAAAGCGCTTTTATCAGAAAAGCTGCAGGTACTTCCAATAATGAACAAATTGTTGCTTCAAATATAGATACTGTCTTTATTTGTATGTCGCTTAACAATGATTTTAATATCAGAAGATTAGAAAGATATCTTGGTGTCGGCTGGGATAGTGGCGCAACACCGGTCATTGTTCTTACAAAAGCTGACTTATGCGATAATTATGACGATGTAATGGAAGAACTTGAAGATATCGCATTGGGTGTTGATATAATTGTAACCTCAAGCTTAAAGGATGATATTCTGTCAGTAAAAAAATATATCGGATCAGGCAAAACAATTGCCTTTATCGGTTCGTCGGGTGTTGGAAAAACAACCCTCATCAACAAGCTTATAGGTGAAGAAATATTTGAAACCAAGGGTTTAAGAAACGATGACAGAGGCAGGCATACCACAACTTCAAGAGAGCTGATTTTATTGCCTTCAGGCGGAGTTGTTATAGATACACCGGGCATGAGAGAACTTGGCTTAGAAGGAGCTGACCTTTCAAAAACATTTGCGGATATTGATGAACTATCCGCAGAATGTAAATTTAATGATTGCACACATACTAAGGAACCGGGCTGTGCTGTAAAAAAAGCTGTCGAAAACGGACTTTTGCCGGAAGACAGGTTAGCAAGCTATTTTAAACTTAATAAAGAATTGGGATATGATAATTTAAATTCTAAACAAATAGAACAAAAGAAACTTAACGAAATGTTTAAAAGTGTCGGTGGAATGAAAAATGCCAGAAAAATTATAAAAAATAAAAATAAATATTAAGCAGATGACCCAAATCTCTGATTTGCTGTCAGTCACTTATGCTGTAAGTGAAAATAATTACAGGACCTTGCGGTTGAAAGTTTCCTCAACTTCAAGGTCCCTAAAATCTACAAATTATATTTTTTCATTTTTCTCCAAAGAGTCGATCTGCTTATGCCTAATTCATCCGCTGCCTTTTGTATTGATAATTCATTATTCTTTAAGGCATTTAATATTCTGTCTACTTCCCAATTTTCAAGATTTTTATCAGATTGGACCGCATGTATTCCATTTTCTTCTTCCGATTTAATTTGATTGTTATTATGCAGAAAATCTTCAATAAGCAGGTCAAAATCATATAAGGTTCCCTGATGCCGAAGCATGACACAAATTCTTTCGACAAAATTTTGCAATTCTCTTATATTTCCATACCATTGATAATTTTCTATTTTTTTCATTATTTCATAAAATCTGTCTAAATAATTTATATAATCTTTTCCTAAATTTCTTTCAAAGAAAAATCTGCTTAAAAGGATAATATCTCCTTTTCTTTCTCTCAAAGGCGGAATAAATAAATTCAGCACCCCTATTCTATAGTATAGATCTTCTCTGAATGTTTTTGACTTAACTGCTGCAATTAAATCCCTGTTGGTAGCTGTTATAACCCTTACATCAATAGGTAATCTAACTGTTGATCCGACTTTTCTTATTTCTTTTTCCTGCAGAACTCTTAATAACTGCGCCTGAATTTCTATCGGAATTTCACCTATCTCATCTAAAAATATTGTTCCTTTGTGAGCAAGTTCAAATAATCCTATTCTTCCGCCCTTTACCGCACCGGTAAAAGCACCTTCCACATAACCGAAAAGTTCAGATTCCAATAAATTAGAAGACAAGGAAGCACAGTTTATCGCTACAAAGGGTCCATCACATCGACTGCTTGAATTATGAATGCTTTGAGCAAACAACTCTTTACCGGTCCCCGTTTCTCCTCTGATTAGTATCGTAGAATCGGAAGAGGCATAGCTTTTTGCTATTGATATAGTATTCTTTAATATACTTGATTCTCCTTTAATATCTTTAAAGCTGTACTTGGCATATAGCCCCTTTTCATTTAAGCTTCTTCTGATTTTATTTTCACTTTCCTGAATAACCTTAACATCCTGAAAGGTTGCCACCACCCCTTTAACTCTATCATTTACTATGATTGGAATTCTATTGGTCGAAACCAAGGTTCCGTTCATATCCATTAATTGATTTAATTCTTTTTCCTTTGTACATAATGCATTAATCATATTTGTATTTCTGATAATTTGGTTGATATTCTTGCCTAATGCGTATCCGGGACTTACCTTTATAATTTTTTCTGCAATATGATTTATAACATCAACAGTGCCGTTTTCATCAATAGCTATAATAGCATCATGAGTAAAATTAAGGACTGCTTTATATCTTTCAAGCTGTATTTTTAAATCGTTCTGCTTTTGTAATTCTTCTTTCTGAATTTGCAGAATTTGCTTTGCTGTATCTATGGCATTATTTATTGATACTTCTGAATTTTCAATTGTAATATGCTCTAATTTATAAATATCAGCATATTTTTGTGTCATAACTCCGCCTATGCCTAAAACAGCTCCATCCTGCAATGCTTTTTTTACCTGAATTTCACAATCCTTGTCTGTTTTAAACGTATAAAACTTTGCCGATATATTCAGCATTCTGCAAATACTCTTTACATCATCAATCATTACGTCATAAGTAAAGAAAGCTACTAACCCATTTGCCTTTTTAGCTATTTCAATTGAGTCAATATAATCAGATAGTAAAACATTAATTGCCACAACAGATACATTCAGTTTTGCTTCATTTATTGCAACAGCTGTCCCTTTCCTGCTTATTAATATCTTCGCACCGTTATTTACTAAATTTCCTGCAATATTTAAAGCATCACTTAAAGCATCTTCCTTTGCAATCGGAACAAAGACATTTATATCTTCATTTCTTTGCTTAATAACTTTTAAAGTTCGCTTAGCTAACTGTTCCGTAGGAGCTATCAACGATATTTCCGTAACCTTTTTACAGATATATTTAACTTTTTTTGATGTAGTCAAAACGAACATCCTTTCATAATCTGATAGACTGTTGAAAAAGCTCATCCCGCAAGGCGCCGAAAGACGGGCAACCGCAGCGTATTCAGACATACGTGAGGATTGACCGGCGCAGCGGCAAGGTCGCAGGGGGGCTTTTTCAGCGGCCTAAGCTAATTATATTATAATTAATTTATTAAGTCCAATAAAATAAGTAAGTGAAAGCAGGGGACGTACCTTATGTTGAAAAAAGCATTCAACTCAAAGGTTCGTCCCCGACATCCTATACGTCTTTAATTAATGCATTGCTGATTATTTTGAATATTAACCAAATGCCCGCTAAAATTTCCGTTTATTATACTTTTTTCATACCTTGCAGCTTCAATTAATTTATCAACATCTATTCCTGTATCATAGCCCATGTCATTCAGCATATATACCAAATCCTCAGTTGCAGTATTGCCTGAAGCACCCGGTGCAAACGGACAGCCGCCCAATCCTCCTAATGTTGATTGAACTTTGATTATACCTGATTCTATGGCAGCCAAGGTATTCACCATACCCATATTCCTTGTGTCATGGATATGAGCCTGGAATTCAATTTGCGGAAATTCCTTTACTGCAGCTGAAACAATTTCTCTTACCTGTCTTGGATTTGCTACTCCTATAGTATCAGCCAAGGACATTTCTTTAACACCCATATTTGCTACTCTATCTAAGAATTTTAACACTGCATCTGTTGAATATTTCCCTTCAAAAGGACACCCGAATACCGTTGCAACATCCACACACACGCTTAAATCCTTGTAAGTGCCCATTATTGTTTTCAATTCAGCAAATGATTCATCATGTGTTCTGTTGATATTTGCTTTATTGTGGCTTACGCTTAGCGAAACAACGTACGAAACCTTTCTAAGTCCTAATTCATATGCACTTCTTGCTCCGTAAAGATTTGGAACCAATGCAAAGAAATCAAAATCAGGATATTTTTCTAACAGCATTTTCGTCAATTCACCTGAATCCTTCAATTGAGGTATAGCTTTCGGACTAACGAAGGATGTATGCTGTATGTGCTTAACCCCTGCTTCTATTAAATCTTCTATAACCTTTAATTTTTGTTCAACAGGTATATAATCTTTAAGATTTTGGAACCCGTCCCTTGGTCCAACTTCTACTATTTTAATCTTATTCATAATATACTCCCTTTTTAAATTAGAATACACCTTTTTCAATATATTCTTTTATTAATTCTTTACTTAAACCAATAAAATTTTCATATACATTAAAATTATGCTGACCCAATATTGGTGCGGGAGTTCTTATCTCAGCTTTTTTATCACTGAATTTAATATGGTCACCTGTAAGCGTTGTTTTTCCGGCAACAGGATGGTCTACTTCAACAAACATTTCTCTCGCTACCGCAATATGCGGGTCTTTTACTACCCTGTCAATTGTATTTATCGGACATGAAGGAACTCCTACTTTTAGTAAACTGTCAACTATTTCATCAACACCGTATTGAATTGTCCATGCTTCAATTAACGGTTTTAATTCAGCATGATTTTTTACTCTTTGAGCATTAGTTGCAAACCTTTCATCTGTTAATAACTCAGGTTGCTGCATAACGTCAACTAAAAGCTTATATAGCTTATCATTTCCGCATCCTATAATTACATCTCCGTCTTTTGCATTGAAAGAATCGTATGGATATGCTGATTCGTACCTGTTTCCTATTTTTTCGGGAATTCTGCCTGTAGCAAGATAAATCTGAGTTATAATTTCTAATGAAGAAACAACAGAATCAACTAATGCAACATCTACTTTTTGTCCCTCGCCTGTTTTTATTTTATTTATAACGGCTGCAAGAACACCTATTGTACAACCAAGACCGCCTAAAACGTCTCCCATTGCCGTACCCGTTCTTGTAGGCTGACCTCCCGGCCATCCTGTTGTACTCATTAAGCCGCCCATAGCCTGTCCTATTATATCATAACCTGCCCTCTGACTGTATGGTCCATAGTGTCCAAAGCCCGATACACAACCATAAACAATTCCGGGATTAATTTCTTTTAACGTTTCATAACCTAATCCAAGCTTCTCCATTGTACCTGGTCTGTAGTTTTCAATAACAACATCAGCTTTTTTTATCATTTCTTTAAAAACTTCTTTTCCTTCAGGAGTTTTTAAGTTTAAAGTAACTCCTAATTTATTTCTGTTTAAATTCATATAATATGCGCTTTCACCATTTATAAAAGGTCCGAAAGCCCTGCTGTCATCACCTTTCTGGGGTTGTTCTATTTTGTACACCGTAGCACCCATATCTGCTAATAACATCCCGCAGTAAGGACCTGCCAAAACTCTTGTAAGGTCAAGAACTACTATACCGTCTAATATACCTTTTTTCATTTTTTCTCCTATCCTATCAATTCAAATATTTCTTAATTTTATGATCCTATGCCAAATAAACCGAATGTTATAAAATACATTATAAGCGGGAATACAATTAAGCATAAGAGCTTTAAGCCTAAACCGGCTTTCATTAAGTCGGAAATTTCAAATGCACCAGTGCTGTATGCTATCGCATTTGGAGGTGTTGCAGGAGGAAGCATGAATGCAAAGTTTGCTGCAACCATACATACTAACATCAATTGCAGTGGTTCCATTCCTATAGCTTGTGCAACACCGGGTAATACCGGCAAGAATGATGCAACCACAACCGCATTTGTTGTTACCTCAGTTATAAATGCTGTTACAACACCTATTACAATAATAATTACTATTGGTGACATACCTGCCAGACCGCCTAATGATCCTGCAATCCATTGAGCAACGCCTGCATCGGTTATAGCGTTACCCATTACCATAGAACCGCCTAAAAGAATCATTGTTTCCCACGGTGCATCTTTAAAAGCTTCCTTTCCGCTTAAAACATATTCACCTTTTTTATAGTCTACAGGTACAACAAGGAATGCAATCGCTACTGCTATGGCTATTGTTTCGTCTGTGGCAAATGGTACTAAGCTTTTCCACAAGCCGCTTGTAACCCATAGCAATACAGCTCCCGCAAATATTACTGCAGTAACTTTCTCCCCTTTATTCATTTCGCCTAAAGATTTATATTCTTCTTTAATAACATCAACATTTATTTCATCCAGTTTATCCACCTTGTAAAATTTAACCAGCCAAATCCAACAAATAGGTAACATTATAATCACAAATGGTAATCCAATCATAAACCATTCATTAAATCCAAGCTGAATACCGATTGTTTCCGAAATAATACTTGTTCCCGTCGGAGTTGTAGTTGTACCGATTAATGTTCCCAATCCGCCCAGTGTTGCTGCAAACGGAATTGCTAAAACCATCGCTTTTTTAAATCCGACGGATACTTGTTTATCCATAGTAGCTATAATTGACATCGCAACCGGCAGCATCATAGCGGTTCCGGTTGTGTTTGACATCCACATTGAAATAAAAGCTGTTGCCAATATGAAGCCTAAAACTATCATCTTTGGTTTTTTACCAACCTTCATAACAATCCAAAGAGAAATTCTTCTGTGCAATCCCCATTTAACCATTGCTGTTGCTAAAAATCCAACCCCTAACACTAAGAAAACCGTTTGATATGCATAATGTCTGAATAATTGAATATCGTTTTGCCCTTTCGCGCCTGTGATTCCAATCAACGGGAATAACAGTATCGGCAAAAGTGCTGTTGCAGGTATCGAAATTGCTTCAGTCATCCAAAATATAATCATAAGAGATGAAACTGCTAATACTTTTTGACCTATTTCAGTCAAACCTTCCGGCGTAGGCATAATTAAAATTGCAATCATAACAATAATTCCAACTATAAAGCCAATTTTTCTAACTTTAAACTCTCCCATTTTTTCCTCCGATAAAATAACTTAAGAATTGATTTTTTTATAAATGCGCTTTTATAAAATCTTATGTACGAAGACTGTACGCTTTGTATAAAGCAAATTCCATGCCAAAAAATAAAATGCATTTTAAAATAATTTTTTAACAAAGCCAACAATATCTATTTTAACTGCTTTAATATATTTTGTATCTAAATTGAGAATTATCAGAATACTTATATTTTGTTTTATATCGTTTCAAAGCGTTTCATTTAGTTCATATTGTTTCAAAAAAAAGAACCCATTCCAAGGTCCAACAAAATATCATAACAGCTACCTATAACAACGCATTTACATCATCAGCAGTCATAGGCTTTCCCAGGAAATATCCCTGACCATACTCACATCCTATGTTTATTAAATATTCAAGCTGTTCTTTCGTTTCTATTCCTTCTGCTACAACCTTAAATCCTAACTCATGAGCCAAAGAAACGACGAATTTAATAATGTTAACATCCTTATCCCCCATATTTTTCATACTTACATAGCTTTTATCAAGTTTGATGATGTCTATCGGCAGCATCATCAAATAAGTCAAAGACGAGTAACCCGTGCCAAAATCATCCAAGGCAATTTTGAATCCTTTTTCTCTCAAAATGTTTAATCTTTCGACTGCTAAATCTATATTAGAAATTACAGCCGTCTCTGTTATTTCAATTACGATATTTGTATAATCCAAGGTGTAATCAGATAATAAATCTTCAATTTGCCTGAAATTTGAATCTCTTATAAGTGATTTGCTCGAAAGGTTGAATGATAACTCCAAATCCTTGAAACCACGCTCTTCCCATTCTTTTTTTTGTGCTAAAATATTCTTAATTATTCGGTTCTCCAGTTCATAAATCTGTCCAGTTATTTCAGCCACACGAATAAACTCATCAGGAGGAATGAAACCTTCATCAAGGTGATTCCATCTGATAAGTGCTTCCATACCTGCTATTTTTCCCGTATGAAGTTCAATTTGCGGTTGGTAAACAAGTATAAATTCTTTATTAGTTAATCCCCTTTGAATTTTGTTGGACATATGGATAAGCTTGTTTGATTTTTCGTGGATATTTTTTTCATAAAATGATATTTTATTTTTGCCCTCTGTTTTAGCATTATACATAGCAACATCTGAGTGTTTCAACAGCGTATCAAAGTTTTGACCATCTTCCGGATAAAAAGCTACTCCAATACTGACAGAGATGAAAAAATCCCTGCCTTCGTAGTTCCATGTTTCACCCAAGCCGATTATTAAATTCTCTAATTTTTTTAACACCCCCTCTTTCGTTTCGTAATTTATAATCAATAATGCAAATTCATCACCGCCAATACGTGCAACCATATCAGGATACGATAATTCTTTTGAAATTTTATTTCCTATGAATTTTAAAAATTCATCCCCAACATAATGACCCAATGTGTCATTAATATACTTAAAATTATCTATATCAATAAATGTAACAGCAAATTCCGATTCAGAACTATCAGTCATGCTTGTAACCTTATTATAAAACATCGCCCGATTGGGAAGACTTGTCAATGTATCATGATAAGCAATGTATTCTAATTCTTTTGTTGCTTCATCAGATTCATTTATTGCATTCTTAATTCTTTTTTCTCTGCTATTTATCAAAATATAAATAATAATCATGGTTAAAGCTACATATATCCATCCCTTAAAGGTTTGAATGCTTCTGTATTGTTCTAAATCACCTGCTAAAATATATAAAAAAAGGTCAGATAACAAAATCCACAGAACACCAAAAATACCATACCTTAACACGATGGATAAGGCACCGTTGCTTTTTATAAAATTGTTTAATTTATTAAATAAACTTGATTCTTCATGGTTTTTATTCTTCAAAGGACCCCACTCCCAACTACCTATTTATAATTTGAAAATACCCATTAAATTACATTTAAAACAATAATACGACAAAATAATAGTAATTGCTGCTAATTAGTAAAAATCTAAAACCAAAAAATTACGCAAATTTTTCGAACATTTGTTTGACAAGATAAAGGCCATCTGTTAAAATATAACTAAGATTTTAATAGTTGTGGTGAATTATGAACGATAGTATATTCGAAAAATTAAGAATTTTATCTGATGCCGCAAAATACGATGTATCATGTGTTTCAAGCGGCGTTGAAAGAAAAAATAACAGTGTTGGCGGAATCGGCAATGCTTCTGCTGCAGGAATTTGTCATGCATGGTCTTCCGACGGCAGATGTATTTCACTGTTGAAAATTTTACTGACTAATGATTGCATCTACGATTGCAATTATTGCTTAAACAGAGTAACTAATCAAATAAAAAGGGCAACTTTTACACCGGAGGAGATTGCTGAATTAACCATACAATTTTACAGAAGGAATTACATAGAAGGTTTATTTTTAAGCTCGGCAATAGAAAAAAGTCCGGATAATACTATGGAAAATATTCTTAGAGTATTGGAGCTCTTAAGGTATAAATATAATTTTTGGGGCTATGTCCATGTAAAAGTAATTCCCGGTGCAAATAATCTGCTCATTCAAAAAACCGGAATGCTTGCAGATAGAATGAGTGTGAACATTGAGCTTCCTACTAAGAAAAGCCTGCGTCTTTTAGCACCCCAAAAAAGAATTGAAAATATAGTGAAACCTATGTCTTTAATAACTAACGAAATAACAAGAACTATCGAAGACAAAAAACATTTTAACAATACTCCCCGTTTTACTCCGGGAGGTCAATCAACCCAAATGATTATAGGAGCAACCCCTGACAGTGACAAGACTATATTAAGCGCATCGCAGGGTTTATATGACAGCTATAAGATGAAGAGAGTTTTTTTCTCAGCATATATACCTGTTATTTCTTCACCGAATCTACCTGCCGTCAGCACCATGCCGCCATTATTGAGGGAGCATAGATTGTATCAGGCGGATTGGCTGATGCGATTTTATTATTTTCACAGCAATGAGCTCTTTACCGAAACAGAACATAATCTTGATTTAGAGTTTGATCCTAAAATGATGTATGCACTGCGTAATATAGATAAATTTCCAATAGAAATCAACAAGGCATCATATGAGGAGCTATTGAGAATTCCCGGACTTGGTGTTACAAGTGCACAAAGAATTATCAGAGAAAGAAAAAATGCCGAATTATCATATGACTCTTTAAAGAAAATGAAAACAGTATTAAAAAGGGCTAAATATTTTATTACAGTTAAAGGAAAATATTACAGCAACATAAATATGGAGCCAAATTTAATTAAAGAAGAATTGAGATTGAAAGAGGCACAAAAACAACTTTCAATTTTTGAATTCATATAGAGGTAAGTATGGATTATTTATATGACGGCACCTTTGAAGGTCTGCTTACTTGCATTTATTATCATTATAAAAAAGAAAATGCTGATGGCATATATTTATTATCAGAATACCAGCAAACAATACTTAATAGTTATTTGCCTGTTGATACGGATATTGAAAAAGCTAAAACTGTGTCAGATGCAATAATCAATAAAATTTCAAATGATGCATACATTTATGTGTTTTATTGTTATTTATCTAATTTGGAATATAAAGAAAATACTATTCTTGATTTTCTTATATTCGCATTTAAATACGGGAATCAAACAATGAATTTCTATACCCACGAAAGGGTCCTGCCTCTTAATGAAGCTTATTTAAGGGTGGCAAAGGAGGTTCACAGGTTTTTAGGCATACTCCGATTTTCTGATGCAGGAGGATTTTTATATTCTAAATTTTCGCCTGACAACGATATTGTCTTACTATTGGCGGATCATTTCGCGGATAGGTATAAATACGAAAAATTCATTATATATGATGAAAAAAGAAAAAAGGGTTTGATATATGCAGATGATTTCTGGGAAATAAAAGAAAATCTCAACATAAATGATATTGAAACATCTCAAAACGAAAAAATGATACAAAGTTTATGGAAGCAATATTTCACCGAATTAGCCATTAAAGAAAGAGTAAATTATAATCTCCAATTTCAATTCGTGCCTGCAAGATACAGGAAAAACATGGCTGAATTTAAATGATTTCAATCAACCCCTCACAGGTTTGTTTTTGTAATAAACTTGTAATATATTAATTTTATTTCATAATCGTGTAATAATTATGTCACATTTTCCAGCACAGCAAATAATTGATGGTTACATTTAATAAACGTACATGCTATAATTTATTCATAACGAAACGCGAATGAGATATAAAGCTACTTTCGTTAACGTAAGGGGTAATTTTAAAAAACTTAAATTAAAAGGAGAATATATTTTATGAAAAACAAAATTTTAGCTTTAGCTTTAGGAACTATATTAGCATTATCTTCAACAACTGCTTTTGCAGCAGATATGAATACGGGATTTAATAACTTTAATGGTTTTTATAATTTCTTTAATTCATTTAATACAAATTATACTCAACCTGCAAAATCTTATAATGAACCACAAGCGGTTCAGACAACACAGCAAGCAGAAGCTGACTATGCACAACCACAGCAAAATGCGGCAACTACAAGTGCACCGGCCCCTTCAAGCGTAAGCTTCGAAGAAAGAGTTGCTCAATTAGTAAATGTAGAAAGACAAAAGAATGGATTACAACCTCTTACATTTGATGAATCTATTTCTAATGTTGCAAGATTAAAATCAAAAGATATGGCTGACAATAACTATTTTGCTCACCAATCTCCAAGATACGGCAGTGCCGGTGATATGTTAAGAAACAATGGAATTAACTGGTCCGCATGGGGCGAAAATATTGCATCAGGACAAAGAACTCCTGAAACAGTAGTAACAGCATGGATGAATTCAGAAGGTCACAGAGCTAACATCTTATCACCTAACTTTGGTAAAATAGGTGTAGGCTATGTTACAAATTCCAACGGAACTCCATACTGGACACAAATGTTCACAAATTAAGCAGACGACCCAAATCTCTGATTTGGTGTTGGTCGCTTATCCTGAGCGAAGCGAAGGATCTCAGCAACCTAAGGGAAGTTCTTCTAATTGAAGTACTTCCCTATTTTCTATTTAATCCTTAAAAATTTTCTTACAATTGTTATAACAGGCTTAAAGAATGTTCCTTCCATTTCTTTTTTTACTGTTTTTAATTGTTTCCTTATTTCAATATTTTGCGGGCAATGTTTTTCACATTTACCGCACTCTTTACAATTAGATGCAAATGCAGGTTCGGCTGAAAAACCGCCTAATGTCTGAATATATTTCCATCTTGAATGCTTATCTTGCAGCAAATACTTATCATTTAAACTTGAAAAGCATCCGGGTATGTTAACACCGTAAGGACAAGGCATGCAATAACCGCAGCTTGTACACGGAACTTTGGTTCTATTTATCATAATATCTTTAACTTCATCAAAAATTCTAAGTTCTTCTACAGTTAATGAATCAGGCTTTGCATCATTTGCTATCCGGACATTTTCATTTAATTGCTCAAAGCTGTTCATTCCTGATAAAATCACATTTACTTCTTTATGATTCCAAATCCATCTCAATGCCCATTCGGCAGCTGATCTTTTTTTATCATAGCTATTAAAGCTTTCTACAACCTTATTAGGTAAATTATTTACTAATCTGCCGCCTCTTAACGGCTCCATAATAATTACCGGAATACCCATTGTATGTGCTAAAATCAAACCGGACTTTGTCGCCTGATTATTTTCATCTAAATAATTGTATTGTATTTGACAGAATTCCCAAGGATATGCTTTAACAATCAACTCAAAATCTTGTTTGCTGCCATGAAAAGAAAATCCAATATTTTTTACGGTTCCTTTTTCCTTTTCTTCCTCCAGCCATTCCATCACACCTAAACTTACCATTTTGTCGAACATAGGCTTATCAGTCAGCATATGTATCAAATAATAGTCAATATAGCTTGTTTGCAATCTTGCTAATTGTATTGCAAATATTTTTTTTGCCGCATCCAAACTGTTTACCATATAAGGAGGAAGCTTAGTTGCTATTTTAACCTTCTCCCTATAACCACCGGACAGTGCCTTTCCAAGCACCACTTCATTTCTTCCGGCCTTATAAATGTATGCAGTATCAAAATAATTCACACCTTTTTCTATTGCATCCCTTATCAGCTTTATTGCCGCATCTTCATCTGATGGCAGCCTCATACATCCAAATCCAAGTGTGGATAGTTCATCACCGTTTTTTATATTCTTCTTTGTTAACATACATTTTCCTTTCAATTACTCTATAACCCAATATTATGCAGCAATAATATTAGAATTACAATATCAAATTAGAAGCATTTATCACATAATATGAATTTTATTTCACAAAAAACAAAATTATTCTGAATTAAGCGAATTTTCTCCTATTATTCAAAATGATAAATAATCTGTTGTACATTATTATTTTGAATTAGCTCAATCCATCTCAATATATCTTCATATACCTGTTCTCTATCTAATTCATTTAGAATTTCATGCCTGTCTTCTTCAAATAATTTAATCGATACATTTTTCATTTCCAAAGCTTTAAACATATCATAAGATTTATTAACACCTTTTCCAAAACCCCCTACAGGGTCGTTCTTTCCGGATATAAACAACACAGGAATTTCTTTAGGTATATTGCTTAATTTCTCTTTTTCATTCATTTCGATCATAATCTTAAACAGGTTATAAAATCCGTTTAAAGTAAATATAAACGTAATTCTTTTATCCGCCAAATATTCATCTACGATTTTCTCATCCCTTGTCAACCAATCGCATTTTGTTCTTGAAGGTTTAAATTTATCATTGTTTGCACCTAACACAAGATGATTCACATATTTGCTTCTATAATTCCATCCCTTGATTTTTGCCATGAATTTAGTTAAAAAAAGACCGAAGTTAATTAATCCCTTTGCTTGATGACCGGTTCCCATTATTATTGCACCATCAATTTCATCTCCGTAAACAGTAATAAAATACCTTGTTAAAAACGAACCCATACTATGTCCAAGCAAACAATATGGAATATCCGGATATTTCACTTTAGTGTTTATCATTAAACTATGCATGTCCTCAATCAACATGTTGTATCCGTCTGAATCACTAAAGAATCCCCTATCCTCTTCATTATTGACAGAGCTGCCATGTCCTAAATGATCATTACCGACAACCAATACACCATTATCAGCCATGTAGCTTGCAAATTCATCATATCTCTCCATATGTTCAAGCATACCATGAGAAATTTGAAGAACAGCTTTTACTTCTGTTTCCGGAACCCACCTTAAAGCTCGTATCTTAGTTTTACCGTCATTAGAATTATAATAAAACTCCTCCATTAATATCTTCCTCCAATTTAAGAATGGCTGCCAAAGCCGCAATTGGGAAATACAGTTCGCTTGCTGTACATAACACATCCCGAAAGTCCTACTGCTGTAACTGTTTTTCCTTTATAATGGTAATATATTTCGCTTTGTTCAGGATGACGAATTAGTTATCGGTTCTATAAAAACTTCAATTATTCCACCGCATACCATTCCATCTTCTTCAGCGTCAACTCCTGTCATATCAACCTTTATTAATTGACTTTCTTGATTATCAATAACTCTTAATGCCTTTTGTCTGACATCAGCTTCTACACAACCGCCGCCAATAGTTCCAATTGCTGTACCGTCCTTAAATATTACCATTTTTGTTCCCACTTCTCGTGGCGAGGAGCCCTTTCTTGACACTATTGTTGCTGTTGCTTTAGGAATATTGTAATACAATTCATTTAATATTGTATTAAGAATCTCATCATCATATACAGTTTTTCCTGATCTTTTATTTTTTACCTGTATAACCTCTGCCATAATTGAAACTGCAATTTCAGCCGGTGTTTCAGCACCAATTCTTAAGCCGATAGGTGTATAGACTTTATTCAAATCGTCTCTTGATATTCCTTTTTCCTCTAAATAATCCAATACTTTTGAAACTCTGAGCTTACTGCCTATCATTCCTATGTATGCATTTTCTTTTTTTATAATTTTTTCAAGGCATATTTGGTCATATCTGTGACCCCTGGTTACTATTATAAAAAATGTACCGCTATCTCCTTGTATTTTATCAAGGGCATCTTCAAATGGTTCATACATTACTGTATCAGCCCCTGCCTCTTTTGCATTGTTTATAAACATCAATCTATCATCTATTACTGTAGACGGTAAATCAAGAAGCTTGCACATTTTTATAACAGGCATGGAAATATGACCGGCTCCGCATATAACAACATTATAATTTTGTCTGATAAATTCAACAAAAATTTTTTGTTCACCATTAACTATTATCTGACTTTTTTTGTTTGACGGCAATAATGATAATAAGCTGTTCCAATCAATATTATAATTATTGGTAAAGACAATTTTATTATCTGCAAATATTGCCTTTGAACCCGTATTTTCTCCGGTTAAATATGTAATTATTTTATTTTCCTTTTCATTGTCCAATTGTTTTAAAGCTTTAAAAAAATCCATAAATCTCTCCTGATTTAAGAAATATCATAGTTTAATTATAAACTTCAATTGCTTTTTCGTCAATATAAGCAGATGACCCAAATTTCTAATTTGGTGTCAGTCGCTTATACTGTAAGCGCAATCAAGGAACGACAACTTGTCGTTCCTTTGATTTATAATAATTCATTAATGAAGCAGGCGGGCGTTTTCAACGACCTGTGTGGTCAATTTTATTTTGATAATTATCATCTTTTAACCCAAACACAGCTCTTGCACTTTCCGCCTGTGGATCATGCTTGATATGTTTTGATCGAAATTTTCCATCTTCTTTTTTATTGTTTTTTGTGCTTTTCATTTTATTGTCTGTCATATAAATCTCCCTAATCAGCAATGATATGTGTTGTTGCCTCATGTTACTTATGTGGTGTTGAAATTGCTTTTCTTGCTGATTTATTTTTTATGTTACTTATATTTTAACCTAAACGATTTTTTTGATACTGATTTAAATTTTCCAAAGCTTTTATTATTTACATGACACTTAAA
This sequence comes from Sedimentibacter sp., assembly GCF_032080165.1. GTDB lineage: Bacteria > Bacillota > Clostridia > Tissierellales > Sedimentibacteraceae > Sedimentibacter. The sequence continues at coordinate 61,911 of NZ_DAMASY010000010.1, read as the reverse complement.
ATTAAAATTAAAATTGAAATTGCTTTTATTATTTAATAAATTGCAATAAAAACACAAGCTTAATAGGGGTAATGTACTTCCGTTACAGAAACATTAACCCATAATTTTAATACATCTGATAATACTAATTTGCTTACTGTCAGCTGATACTCTACTGCATCAAATTTTAAAATCCTTTTATCTACTACTTGCATCAATATATCTGCGTCCAGATTCTTTACTTCTTTTCCCAATAATGATGTGAATTTTTCCTTGATTGTTTTCTCTATGGAAATACTGTCTATCTGATCGATTTGTTCCTTGCTGAAGCTTGAAAAATCCAAATCAATAATAATATCCTTCAAAACAATGCTTGATTGATTAATTGACTTTTCTAATTTCTCTAACTTTTCATCCTTATCAATTATTGTATTTTCAAGATAGGCAATTTTTTCATAAAAAGTATCCATCCTATAGCTTATAATTGTGCTGATTCCTAATGCCCCGATTATTACACCCCATAACATGCCCGTTAAAAAGCATATAAAGAACCTATACCCTATATTGCTTACCTTCCCCATATACAACCACACCTTTGCAGCAATCTTATAAATTCATATCCAATGTTTGCTCCCGACAAAGATATCAATATATAAAGGGCTTGTTTTGCCAATGTTTTTATTTCACCATCAAAAATACCTTTTTCTATAACCGTGAAAGATGAGAATGTGCCTCCTAAGGATGCTGCTATTGCCCAGATTTTAATTGAGCTTGCAACCTGCATCATAATTTTATAAGGAGGATGATTGGTTATTATAGCACCAATTCCCGAGAACAAACTGGCACCTATTACAACACCGAAGCTTATTAAAAAGTTTTGCACTATACTTGAATAAAAAGAAGACATTTCATCACCAACCTTTTATAAATGGTATGATTGACGTAATGTCTTTATGATTGCAATATTAAATCTGAGAACAGCTGTTTCGCATCAATATAACTTACTGTTCTTTAATTAAACCGATTCTATATGCGTCTAAAAGCATTTCTAAATCTTTTATTTGTTCAATTATTTCCTTACCGTTATCTGTATCTCTTACTCTTTTTCTTTCTAATTCTTTTTCAAGAACCATTGTTGTTGAATGAATATCCTTTTCTTCTTCGATGGCTTTCTGTGTGGATTCAAAAGGATCATGAGAAACCAACAACAAGCCGTAAGAATTGTATGTCAATGTGTATCCCGCTATACCCGTTGTACCTTGATAAGCCTTTGAAAAGCCACCATCTATAACTATCAGCTTTCCGTTTGCTTTTATAGGACTTTCACCACTTTTGCTTCTTACAGGCACATGACCGTTTATAATATGTGATGTATCAGGATTCAATCCGAATTCTTCAAATATTATTCGGCACATTTTCTCACTGTCTTCTAATTTGAAATAATGACTTTTCTTTTCTTTATGAGTTTCCTTAGCATCAATAAAATATCTTTCGAAAGTAGTCATTTTATCCTTGCCGAACAATGGAGAATCAGGACCGGTCCACAAGTACCAGGTTATATCCATCCCATATAATTTTGCTTCAGGATTATTTTCATGGAAATATCCTTCCCTAACCAAAGTATCAAGTCGGTCAAAATACGCTTTTCCGCTATATGATTTTCCTGAAGATCCGATTTTAACTTTCTTGAATGTTCCATCCTCATTAACCGGGATGCATCCATGGTACAAAAGATTTGAATTAAATTTTAAATACATACTTCCGTTTGATAATAAAAATCTGATATGCTTCTGAAGTTTTTCACTGTTTAAAAATGAAAACTTTAACTTATCAATTAATTCCTTTTCCTCTTTAATCAATTGATATGGGTTCATAGGATCAATAGTCGGGAAATTCTTATCATTTAACTCATATATCTTACCATTTAACTCAATTGTACCCTCATCATAGTTAATTTTTTCAAGTAACAACCTGTCTTCCATGCAGAAGTGTATCCTTCTTTTAATAATTTCTCCTTCTAATTTAAATTGTATAATAGAAATTGCCTTATGCATTTTAGATATAAGTTTTAAATCATTGTCGGTACAAACTATGCCGTTTTCTAATTTTGGTTTAAACTGAACGCACTCGTCATCACCGTAAAACTCTAAAGCAAAGGTTGCAAGAGGCAGCATATTAATGCCGTATCCATCCTCAATCGTATCTAAATTTGCATATCTTGTGCAAATTCTGATTGCGGTGGCAATGCTTGCTTCGCTTCCGGCGGCAGCTGCCATCCACAGTACATCATGATTTCCCCATTGAATATCCACAGAATGATAATTCAAAAGTGTTTCCATTACCTTTTCCGCACCGGGTCCTCTGTCGAATATATCTCCTACAATATGTAATCTGTCTATAACCAATCTTTGAATAAGCTTTGACATAGCAATTATAAATTCATCTGCTCTGCTAACCCTTATAATTGAATTAATAATTTCGCTGTAATATTCTTCCTTGTCATACTCTTCAGGTCCCTTGTGCATTAATTCTTCTATAATATACGCAAATTCTGCAGGCAGTGCCTTTCTTACCTTCATCCTGGTATATTTAAATGCTGCTTTTCTGCTGACTTCAATAAGGCGGTAAATAGTAATCTTGTACCATTCCTCAATGTTTTCTTCCTGTTTATGAATGATTTCTAATTTTTGCTCCGGATAATAGATGAGCGTTGCAAGTGATTTAATTTCTTTTTCACTCATTATATCTCCGAAAACTTCAGTAATTTTACGTTTTATATTTCCCGAGCCGTTTCTCAGAACATGGTTAAATGATTCGTACTCTCCATGAATATCTGATAAAAAATGCTCAGTGCTTTTAGGAAGATTTAAGATTGCCTGTAAATTAATTATTTCTGTACATGCAGAAGCAATTGTAGGGAATTGTTTTGACAGTAGCTTTAGATAACGCAATTCTTGTTTTAATTCTAAAACTGCGTCCTCACTTGAATATGACATGACACTCTCCTTAATTAGATATTCTCCATTAATGGATTATTGTTTATACTATATATTATAGCACAAATATTATTAATGTCATTAAATTATCAGTTTTAATCTCTATAATTTGCTTTTAAGGTGTAAATACGCTACAATTAAATAATAAATGTGCTTGGAGGTGCTGATATTATGTTTTCTGATGTTGAAATTAAAATTAAAAGAAGAAATAAAATATTGTTTTCTCGTGATAGTCAATGCTTACAAGAGCTGCTGAAATTAATTCAATTACAAAGACACAGAACTCTTGTTATGTTGGCATTAGATTGTGCAAAAATGACACTTAATCAATTTGAATCAAAATATCCTGATGAGCAAAGACCAAGAGCTTGTTTGAAACTTTGTGATCTATGGTCAAAAGGAACAGTTAAAATGGCTGCAGCAAAACGAGCTATTTTAGATTCACATGCAGTTGCCAAAGAAATTGATGATAGTGAATATGGCGCCTTGTGTCATGCGATAGGTCATGCCGGAGCTACCGTACATGTTGAAACGCATGCCATTGGATTACCTATGTATGAATTGACTTCGATAGTTTTAAAGCATGGAAAAATAAACTATTCTACACCTGTAAAGGAAAAAATAAATTATTATTACGACCGTTTGCTGTATTGGCAGGAAAATATTGATAAATTTGATTATGATTGGGCAGATTTTTTATCGGATGATACAAGACCTAATAAGGAAAAACTATTGAGTGAAAAAGCACTTAAGATATAAGCTTAAGTGCTTCTGTATGATATTAAATAGCCGTCCAGCCGCCATCTACCGCAAGATATTGTCCTGTCGTAAAGCTTGAGGCATCTGAAGCAAAGTACACTACTGCTCCGTCAAGCTCTCCTCTTTTACCTACTCGTCCCATCGGGCAATAAGCTTTTAATACCGGTTCGAATGAAGGGTCGGATACAATTGCCGATGTCATCTCACTCTCAAAATATGAAGGTCCTATTGTATTTACTGTAATGTTGTATTTAGCCCACTCTACTGCCAAAGCCTTGCTCATGGCCATAACACCGCCCTTTGCTGTCATGTATGCAGATAACGGGAAAGAATTCATTGCAACCGTGCTGTGTATTGAACCTATGTTTATTATTTTGCCGTATTTCTGCTCCACCATTACCTTTCCCACTTCTCTTGCAACAAAGTATACAGCGTTCAGATTGAGACCGATCATTTTATTCCATTGTTCGTCGGTCTGCAGTTCAGCAGGCTCTGCAAATCCTACTCCGGCATTATTAACAAGTATATCAATTCTTCCAAAGTGCTCCTTAACCTCTGACACAGCCTTCTTCACCTGCTCCACATCCGTTACGTCGCATTGAACGGGCAGAGCCCTAACTCCTAATTTCTCCAGCTCAGACTTTACATCATTCAGCCTTTCCACTCTTCTTGCTACTATAGCAACATCTGCACCATCTCTTGCAAGTGCTGTTGCAAATTGAACACCTAATCCTGATGAAGCTCCTGTTACAAGAGCAACCTTACCTTTTAAACTAAATAAATCTGACATATATAAATCTCCCTTCTGACGAAAATTCAAAATTGTTGACATGATATTATTATACCCTAATTAAAGTTATTAAACATTTTTTAACAAAAAAAAGAGGTCATATAACCTCTGCACTTTTCAAATATGTCTTACAACTTCGAATCTTTCCATATTATAATTTTCATCCGGGTCAATTCCTGCCTTTTTTAAAGCGATGCTTACCTGCTCTTCAGGAGTGTCTATACCTTCAAGATTAGGTAAAAGCAAACCGCTTCTTCTTCCGTTTTTAACTATTACCCCGTATTTTTTTATATCAAGCTCACTTATAGATTCGATTGGCTCTGCTTCCTTTAAAACATCAACCGAATATTGGATTTTATTTAAATCTTTCTTAGTAACCGGATTAAAACGAGGATCCTCCAGACCCGCACTGATGGCATTTTGTATTATTTCATCTGCAATGCATTCAGTTGCAGCGGAAACGGTTCCTATACATCCTCTCAGCTGTCCGTTCATCTTCAAGGAAACGAATACACCCGCTTTATTATTAAGCATTTCTGCAGGCAAATTATCCGACTTTTCAATCTTATTATGGTGAAGCACATATCTTTCAAGCGTCTTTCTTGCTAAACGAACATATTCGTCTTCATTTTCCCTTAACCGATTTAGTCGATTTTCCTCTTCTATTTTATAAAGCCTGCCAAAGCACCTCATTTCATTTTCTCCTGTTACTTCAAAGGATGCAACAGCATATCCGACACCGTAAGGTCCTTCGTATGACAAAACTTGCGAATAAACTTCTTTACCGTCTAAAGCTCCTGCCATCATGATGAAGGAACGAAGTCCGCATTCGGCGGCAGCTTCGCAAAATTCTTCATTAAAGGTGAGAAAACTCATAAAATCGCCGCTTTTCATTGCTTCTGTAACTTCTTTATCAAATGCGGGACCCTCATCCGTATATCCATATGGTCCTTCATCCTTAAGCATATGAGACAAATCACCGCTGGCAATAAAAACAACCTTCCTGTTTAATTTTTCTGCTGCGCCGGCAATGCACCTGCCGAAATTGTAATGTTCTATAAATGACAGACCTGAAATACCAATACGTACTAATTTATAGTCGGTATAATGCTTATTTACAAAATATAAAGGTATCATTGTTCCGTGATCTAAGGATTTTTTTCTTTCCCCTAAGGTTCCCGCAGGTATATCCTTTTGTTCGGCAAGCTCTGATAGCTTATGGACAAATTCGGTATCATAATCTGCCTCAAATTTTACACCCGGCTCTCCAAATTCTCCGAAATCACCTTTAGCACCTTTTCCCGGCGATATATGTATGTAGTCAGAGTACATGATTGAATGCGGCGTAGTCACAACAATTGTATCCGGTCTTAATTCAGCTATCTTTTTAGCTATCTCGTCATATGCCTTTATTGTTTTTTCAATTTTAATTTCCTGTCCTCTCCCTATTTTCGGAATAATTAAGGGAGGATGCGGTACTATAAAAGTGTTCTTAATAAAATTAGAATTTTTCATAATGCACCTTTGAAACATCGATTTCGTTGTCTTCATATTTCCTGATATATTCAGCTTTGTATCCGACTGCCAGAACGCATACAATTCCGTAATAATGAGGAATGTTTAAAATGTTTCGCACTTGATTTTCAGCATCCCCGTTATCATTAAATCTCTTTCTGATTTGTATCCAGACTGAACCTAATCCAAGTTTTTCTACTTGCAGCTGCATATATGAAGCCGCTATGGATGCATCTTCCACCCATACATCGCTCTCCTCACAATCACATGCAACAACTATAGCGCAGGATGCCGTATCAAGACCATTTCCGCCTTTGTTTTTGCATTCCTTTAATTTGTTGATAGTTTCTTTGTCTTCTACTACTATAAATTCCACAGGCTTTTTATTTTTAGATGTAGGTGCCAGCAAACCTGCTTTGAGTATTTCCACTATAATTTCCTTTGGTAATTTTTCATCCTTGAATTTTCTTGTTGACCGTCTGTTTTTAATAACTTCTAACATTTTTTACCTCCTGTAAACTACTTGTTTTAGTTTAACACGATTTATATAAATTAACAATATTTCCTTCTTATTCTAAATTACTTGATATTATTAGTATAACATTGTAAACTGATTTTAATGTTATATAAAAGGGTGGTGCGTTATGTATAATTTCAATGATGGTTTAGATTTTGCCAAACAAATGGATTTCAATGATGAACTCAAAAGGTTTAAGGAAAGATTTTATATTCAAAAAGATGTAATCTATATGGACGGCAACTCATTAGGATTGTGTTCAAAGGATGCTGAAAAATATGTTTATAAGGCATTAGAAGACTGGAAAGCCTTGGGGATTGACATTTGGACAGATCAGAAGGCAAATTACTTTTTATATCAAGACAGGCTTGGTGCAATGATGGCTCCTTTAATTAATGCCGATGCGGAAGAAGTTACCGTATGCGCAAGTACAACAATAAACATACACAAGGCGATTGCAACCTTTTATCATCCTACAGAAAAAAGAAACAAAATAATCTTGGATGATATAAATTTCCCTACGGATAAATATGCTGTTTACAGCCAGATTAAGCTTCACGGTTATAACCCCGACGAATGCTTAAAGGTAGTTAAAAGCAGGGATGATAAATTTATATATGAGGATGATATAATTGAAGCTATGACAGATGATGTATGTTTAATTCTGTTGCCTTCCGCATTGTACAGAAGCTCTCAGCTGATTGATATGAAAAAACTGACTAAGGCTGCTCACGAAAAAGGAATTTATATCGGCTTTGACTTATGTCATTCAATCGGCAGCGTACCGCACGATTTTAAAAATATTGACTGTGACTTCGCCGTTTGGTGCACTTATAAATATCTGAGCGGCGGACCGGGAGCAATTGCCGGTTTATATATCAATAGAAAGCATTTTGACATAGAGCCCGGACTTGCAGGATGGCAGGGCAATAACAAGGAAACTCAATTTGATTTAAAACAAGAGTTTGAACACGCGAAATACGCAGGCGGCTGGCAAACAGGAACTCAGCCGATTCTAAGCATGGCTCCTATTGAAGGAAGCTTGAAAATGTTTGAAGAAGCCGGAATCAATAATATAAGAAAAAAATCCTTAATGTTAACGGCTTATTTGATGTATTTAATAGATATAAAATTAAAAAAATACGGTTTTAGCTGCTCCAATCCTACAATTGATGAAAAAAGAGGCGGACACGTCGCTTTAGAGCATGATGATGCAATAAGAATCACAAAAGCTATGAAAGAAAACAAAATAATCCCCGATTTCAGATTCCCTAATATCATCAGGCTTGCACCGATTGCATTTTATACTTCCTTTGAGGATGTATATGAAATGGTTGAAAGAATAATTAAAATTATGGATAATAAAGAATACGAAAATTTCGACAGCAACAGAGGAATTGTAGCATAACTTTAAGCGCAATAAAAAAGATAAATTTGAGCTCAAATTTATCTTTTTTATGTAAACTGTATATGATTAATTTGTCAGATTTTTAAGTTCATCACATAAATCGCGCCACATTTTATAGGACTCATCTAAACCTTCAGGGAAACCACCTAACTTTATAACCTTTAGTAACCTTTCAATGCAATTTTCCGGTTTAGTATTGAAATTTTCTATAAAATCAACAGTCCTTTTTCTGCTTGGAAAATATGTTTTATTTAGCGCGAATAATGCTTGTAAAAAATTATCAATTCCAATATCTAATGCAAAGTGATAAAAAAGTACATCCTTTCTGTTTACTGCTCGTTCCAAATCTTCGGTATCATCAAGCTCAACAATATTACGTTTAGTAATAATATTTGATAATTCATCAGGGTAATCAGTTAATCTTTCTTTTATAGACTTTAAAAAATTAGTTTTATCATATAAAATTGTAATGTTTTTTAACATTGCGTTTCGTCCGATTGGATAATAGTAGTTGTCTAATTTGTCAGGTAAATCTCCTTTGAGTGTAGATTCTACATTGGCTAATGTTTCACTTACTGTAAAATACATTAACCAGGTTTCAACTCCGTTAATAAGCAAAAAGTCTCCTACTCCCCAATTACCTCCGGCAAAAATATTTACTTTTCCATCTTCTATATTGTTTCCTAATTGATTTAATATAGCTTGTCTGCTATCAGTGCCGGGTATTTTATCACAATATATAAAAATATCAATATCACCTTCACCTGCTTTTGGCAATGAAGTTTTACTACCGCTGATACCTATTGATTGTATTTCATTTAAAATAGAAATATTTTTAATTAATGAATTTAAGATTTTTTCTGTATTATCAATCATTACATCTCACCACCATTTACAGTATTTTCGCCATATAATATTCATCATAGTATTTGCCGTCAATTAATGCAGCCATTTTTCTTGTTCCTTCAATCTCGAATCCAAATTTTCTATATAAATAGATCGCTATTTTATTATCAGTAATTACTGATAATTCAAGCTTCTTTATATTGCATTCATTTGCCCATTTAATAATATTTTGATATAACGAATATCCAATTCCTTGATTACTATATTCATTTAGTAAGCCTGATAAAATTGTTGCTATATGATGATTACCTGATGAATGACCTTTTACTGCAATAACATAACCTATTATCTTAGTGTCATCTGCAGCAACATAACATATATCACCATTTTTTATTATTTTTTCTATGTTTTGTTTTACTATATTTTTATTTATTTTTCTTTCTCCGCATTCAAAAAATATAAACTTAGTTTCACGTTCTAACTTTTTTAAGAACTCACAAAACCCATTAACATCATCAATAACTCTTTCTCTGATTATTATGTTCATAATTATACTCCATTTCTAAAGCTTTATATTTTCAAAAACCTTACCAATGCTATCATTTATGACCAAATCAGCTCTGCTGTCCATTGATGTGGAAGATTTATTAACCAATACTAATTTATTGCCGTTGAAATAATTGATAAGTCCGGCAGCAGGATAAACAATAAGTGATGTTCCTCCGATAATAAGAACATCTGCACTTCTTATATAGCTTATAGCTTTTTCTATTACTTCTTCATCCAGACCTTCTTCGTACAACACTACATCCGGCTTAATAATTCCGCTGCATGTACACGTAGGAACATCTTCATTATTTACGATGTAATCTACATTATAAAACTTACAGCATTTCATACAATAATTTCTATGAACCGATCCATGTAATTCTAAAACATTTTTACTTCCGGCGGCTTGATGTAACCCATCAATGTTTTGAGTAATGACAGCTTTAAGTTTACCCATTGATTCCATTTGCGCAAGTTTAATATGTGCCATATTTGGTTTTGCGTTCAAAAATATCATTTTGTTTAAATAAAAATCGTAAAACTCTTTAGGTTGTCTCATAAAAAAACTATGTGAAATTATTGTTTCCGGAGGATATTTATATTTTTCATTATATAAACCATCGACACTTCTAAAATCGGGAATGCCACTTTCTGTTGAAACTCCCGCTCCTCCAAAAAAAACAATATTATTGTAATTTGATATAATACGTTGAAATTCAGTTATCATATTGAGCTCCTTTCCAATAATATTCATTAAGCTCAATGATATTACATTTAAGCTTAATATTAGTACTCCTTAATATAGGTGCAAGGCTCCGGAAGGCGGGTGTTTTCAGCAACCTGTGATATTAGTTCTTTTAATCCCCTATGTATTTACCTTTTTTCACCCATAAAAACCAAACAAATCATATTAGGTCCCGTATGAGAGCCGATTATTGGACCAACGTAGTTAATAACAACATCTTTAACATTAACTTCTTTTAAAACTAAATCCCTTAGCTGTTCCGCTTCCTTCAGGCAATCACCATGATTTATGAACACAACCTGTTCCTGTGGTTCTTTTATGCGTTGAAGCTCCTCCAGCAAAGCTTTTATTGATTTTTTTCTGCCTCTGACTTTTTGTACAACGCTTAACTTACCTTCATCATCAAGGTTCAGAATAGGTTTTACATCCAATATCGTTCCTACGGCTGCACTTGCTGCCGATATTCTTCCGCCTCTTTTCAGATGGTCCAAGCTATCAATTATAAACCAGTGATTTGACTTAAGTTTATTTTCTTCAACCCAATTTATTATTTCATTCTTTGTCATACCTTGCTTTAATAACTCATTGGCATAAAATACAATTGCACCAAGACCAACAGATGCACTCTTTGTATCAATCAATGTTATATCAGCTTCGGGTATTTCTTCTTGAATAATATTTCGTGCAGTTATTGAATTATTAAAAGTCTGGCTCAATTCTGAGGAAAAACCTAAATATATCACTGAATATCCTTCTAAAACATAATGCTTAAATATCTTCTCAAAGGTATATACAGTAATTTGAGAGGTAGAAGGCAGACGTCCGTTTCTAAGCTCATTATAAAAATCCTGATAGCTTAATGATTTTCCGAAATCGTCTACATATTCATTTCCGTCAATTGAATATGGAAATGGTATTACTTCTAAATCATTTTCTTTAATATAATCATAGGATAAATCACAACATGAGTCCGTAATTATTTTAATTTTCATTATAAATTCCCCTTAAATAAAATTTATACATATAATTTTAGCACGAAAAAAAATTAATATCAATAACGGGAAATGCTAAAAATATTAATTCTTCAGATTTTAATTTTTCTAACTGTTTATACTTTTCATATAATTTTTCTGTTTTTATCCAAAATCAAAATATTATCTGCAATTAAATGCAAAATAAAAAACTTCCTATGAATAATAACTTCATAGGAAGTGGATATTATACATTTTCTTAGTACTGAATTTTACTGTTATATACATCAGTATTTAATTCACCCATAAGCTTACTTGAGACAATTCCTGCAACCATTGAATCACTAACATTAACCATAGTTCTTGCCATATCAATAAGAGGTTCTATCGCGATTAGCAGTCCTGCCAAGCCAACCGGTAAGCCCATAGCTGACAAAACAGTCAATGCAGCAAAGGTTGCTCCGCCTCCTACCCCGGCGATACCAAATGATGATAAGGCGGTTACTATAATTAATTTAATTAAAAAAGCAGGTGCCAAAGGATTAATTCCGACCATTGGTGCAATCATCACAGCAAGCATAGCCGGGTAAACTCCTGCACATCCGTTTTGTCCGATACTTGTTCCTAATGAAGCAGCTAAATTGGCATGCCCTTGAGATACACCTAACTTTTCAACCTGTGCATCTACATTAAGAGGCAGGGTTCCTGCTGATGATCGCGAGGTAAAAGCAAACATCAATGGTGTTGCGGCTTTTATTACATAAGTTATCGGATTTAATTTAAACATAGCTATTATCAATAAATGAATTATAAATACTATTGCCAATGCCACATAAGAAGCAATTACAAAATTTATAAGTTTTAAAATTTCATTAAAATTACTTGTTGAAACCATTTTTGTCATAAGTGCCAACACTCCATAGGGTGTTAATCTCAAAATCATGGTCACCATACGCATTACCACATCATGAAGCATATTAATAAATTTCGCAAAGCTTTGTGCGGATTCCGGCTTGGATTTTCTTATACCTATGGCCGCTATTCCGATAAAAGCTGCAAAAACAACTACTGATAATGTTGAAGAGCTTCCCTGTCCTGTCATTGAATAAAACGGATTAGTAGGTATTATTTCTACTATCTGATCCTGTATCGGCCTCGATTTAAAATCTTCAAAACGAATTTCTGTATTCTCTACAGCCTTTTGTTCTTTTTCTCCTATTTCAAGGCCTTCGGCATTAAGCTTAAACATATTTGCAGTACTTGCGCCTACTAAGGCTGATATGGCCGTTGTTATTAGTAAAATTGCAATAATTTGAGTTGCCATTTTGCCTAAGTTTTTAGAATTCTGGTTTATAATCGCTGAAGTTATAGATATGAATATAAGTGGTATAACTATCATTCTCAATAACCTTACGTAGCCTGTTCCAACAATTGAAAACCATGTATTTGATTGTTTTACTACTTCGGATGATGCCCCATGATATAATTGCAATACCGCACCAAAAACAATGCCCAGCGCCATTGACAAAAGAACCCTTACTGTAAAAGAAACTCTCTTTTTCTTTAGAAACGCAATGCCAAAAATAATTGCCGACATTAATATTATATTAATTATAACTGAAATATTTGTACTCATCTTATTCTCCTTTTATTATTTTTTATTTGTTATTATTATATTTATTATTTTATATAGCAAAAGATTATTGATTTTTTAATCACCTCCTTAATAATATGAAAAACAAAAAACTCCTGCCTCTGAAAACTCAGAAGCAGAAGTATAATTCCGCGGTCCCACTCTGTTTAGACAATATAATAATCTTGCCTATCTCATATCCAACACTAACATGTTGTATCTCAATAACGGGAGACCCGTAGCAGCCTACTGTTATTCGGCCTAACATTCATAGGGGCACTTCGACTAAGCTTATACATAGAGCCTTCTCAGCTATAGGCTCCTCTCTGTCTGGTCCACAAAATCTACTTTCCCTAATCACCATGTTTAATCATATTAATTTCTTGCTTATTATATTAGTTGATTATGAAGATATTATGTAGATACAGCTTTTTGTATACTGCAATGCTTCATTATTTCTTCACAATTATTTTGTAAAATTAACTCATGTCCCACATTATTAAATAAAAATTTTACCTACAAAAAACCCTAAGTAATTCCAAGAAATTACTTAGGGCTTTTTATTTGCATTGTTAACATCTTGTGTATTTTTAGGTTTGTTTAAATCACAACAGTCCAACCTGCCGCTGCCAAAGCTTTTTTCATTCTCCTTAGCTAACCTATCCAGCCAGTTTTTAATAAATTTAAACACGATACCACTCCTTTTCACAATAATGGCTTTTGCTTTATTATAAAACATAATAATGAAGATATTATGAATAATAGCCCCCGTTTCCATAGGCAGCGGGAGATATCTTAATTTTATTTTACTAAATTCAAAACACTGTTCATAAAGCTGTCAAAGTTTGTTGTCAGAATATAATTTAAAAACATTACTTCTCCAATATTATTATCCTTAACTAAGTCAACTATACTTTCTTTATAATGTCTTGGGTCAACTACGTATATTTCCCTGTAGTGAGGCGTTAAAAACGGAATGAAAGCATTACCGTAGGAATCCTTTATAACCATGATTTTTCTATCTGATTTCGCATTAGTTTTGATAACGCCGAGAGGAAAATCACCGCCTAAAAAAACACCGTATTTTTGATCTAAATCAACATATGTTTTATTGATTACTTTACCATTATATGATTTCTTTTCACCTGTTTCCTTGTCATAATAAAAAACTTTCATATCAGTTTTAACCGGTGGATTGTAATAAATTACATTATCGGGATTATTGTTTACTTTTTCAGACGGATTTACCGTTGAAATATGACCGAGGAATCCCGGAGCCTCACCTTCTTTATAGCTGTCTAAAGATACAACTTCATGTCCAGCTTGCTTGGCGAAACCGGTATATGCATAATATGCTCCAAGAGATGTCCAGTGATGATCTGTTCTGTAATAAACATATTCATCAATATGTTCCTTAATGGGTGTATAAGCATCAACTGCAGCTATATTCTTTGAAAAATTATTATTGACAAACTCTATGGCATCATGCTGTGAGTCAGATAAATTCTTATATTTTTCGTTATTTAAAAATTCTATCCGGATAGGTGCCAACAGAGAATAAACTTGAACTTCTTCGCCTAAACTGCTGCTGACCGTATTAATCATGTCTGCGTACAGCTTGGCTTTATCTTCTTTAAATTTATACAATTCCATAACGGTATCATTTAAAATTAACAGATTTCCTTTTGTATTTCCCTCAGTATTATTATCTTCGGTTTTTTCACTATTATCTTCAGTGTCTTCGTTGCCTCCTACATTTTGACCGGCAAAATCAACCAAAAATGCTTCTTCTTCCCTTTTTACACCTTTTAAAGACGTTATTTCTTTACTTATCTTAACTAACTTTTCTCTGTTAAAGAAATGGTCGGTAAAAAAACTTTCAAAATCTCTGGAATATTTCCCGGACAATATATTTTCCACACTAAAAACAGGTTTCTGTGTCAAAGATCTGTTTTCAACCTCTGAAACTGTTTTATTCTTAGGAGTCAGCATGTTCAAAATTGCAATTATATAAATTAAAGATATAAATATAAAGATGTTTAAAAACGACAATTGATTTTTTTTATTCATCTTGCTGCCTCACTTAAAATCTAAAGTATAAAAACGGATTATAAGTTTGTCCGACTAACAGTATGGTACTAATGATTAAAATTACAGCATTGAATACTACTACTGTCAATTTAGACGGTCTATAATTGTTTATAACTATTAGTTCATTTAATTTTGTATATATAACCTTAAACACAGGTGTGCTTGAAAAAGCTGCAAATATTAAAAATATTACATTATTGAAAAATTCAACTTCAAATTTAATGTCGTATAAAGGATTATTACCATAACCAAACAATATACCGATAAACTGTAATCCTTCTTTAATATCAATAAAATAGAAAAATACCCAGCCTATTATAACTATAAGCATTAAATAAATATGTGATAATACAGACGGAATTTTATCTAATACTTTAGATAAAATTTTTCTTTCCAACAATAAGAAAATGCCGTAATACAAGCCCCATATAATAAAGTTCCAGCTTGCTCCATGCCATAATCCGGTTAACATCCAAACTATCATAACATTACGAACAAAGTTTTTTCTGTTACCTCCAAGAGGAATATAGACATAATCTCTGAAAAACGAGCTTAAGGAAATATGCCATCTTCTCCAGAAATCTTGTACACTTTTTGCAATATATGGATAATTAAAGTTTTCTTTATAAGTAAAACCAAACATTCTGCCGAGTCCTATAGCCATATCCGAATAGCCGGAAAAATCAAAATAAATTTGAATCGTATACATTATTATTCCAAGCCAGGCGCCTAAAACTGATATTTCATTTAAATTGCTGTCCAAAAACGCAGTTGCGACCTGCCCTGCCATATTCGCGATTATTACCTTCTTTAATAAACCGATTATAAATCTGTTGATTCCATAACTGAAATTACTCGGAATTATAACTCTGTTATCTATTTCATTAGCCACATCAATATATCTTACTATCGGTCCTGCAATCAGTTGGTGATAAAGTGACATATATAAAAGCAGCTTATAAAATTTCTTTTGAGCAGGCACATCTCCTCTGTATACGTCTATAACATATGAAATTATTTGGAATGTATAAAAGGATATACCAATCGGCAACCCGATAGAGCTGAAACCTATATTTGTATTTAAAACAAAATTTATATTGCTGACAAAGAAATTATAATACTTAAATATACCAATCATTGATAAATCAATTATTATGGCCAGATACAAAAAAAGCTTACTCTTAAATGTACCTTTATACTTATCTATCAGTAATGCAAAAGAATAATTGACGATTCCGCTAAATAGTAATGCGAAAATAAAAAACGGTTCACCCCAGGCATAAAAAAACAAAGAGAAACCTAATAAAACAATGTTTTTATAGGTATTATTTTTGCTCATAAAATAAAAAAATAAATTTATAGGGAAAAACAAATATAAAAAAACTAAACTTGAAAATACCATTTATTCTATATTATCCTCCAATTTATTACATAATACTACCTAAATACTATACCACTTGTTTTCAATAAATACAACGGAAATAATTGATAACCCTACTATAATGATTGATTTCTTACCGTTCACATAGTATAATTTAACAACTATATATTTCCGGAAGGATAAAATTTATGATACCATTTGTTTGCTTAAGTATTGGGATAATTTTAGGGTTAATTGTGAAAAATGAAAAGTTCTTCATATATTCCGATAAAGTATCAACATTTGCTTTAACATTATTAATGCTGGTAATTGGTTTTGGTATAGGACTTGATAAATCAATAGTGGACAATTTTATAAAGATAGGTATAAATTGCGTAATTATTGCAACAGCGGCCATTGCATTTAGTGTTCTTTTAACATTTATCGTGGAAAAGACAGTACTTCCTTTGGATAAAATCGTAAGTGTTTTAAAAGAAAGTAATATACAATTAAATGACCAAAATAAACAAAATGAATTATTTAATGATAAAAATGATGAAAAGGATAAAAAGAAAAGTAATCTTGTATGGATAATGCCTGCCAGTATAATTTCAGGCCTTGCAGCAGGAATATTCCTAAGATCCGTACTATCGAGCTCATTTACAGATTCATTTTTTACTGTAGCATTAATAGTTTTGTATATTTGTGTAGGAATTTCTCAAGGAAATAATAAGGAAATATTCTTTTATTTTAAACTTATCGGATTCAAAGTTATTTTAATACCAATTGCTATTTTATTGGGAAGCTTAATCGGAGGCATAAGCTCAGGTCTTATATTAAAATTACCATTATACATTTCGACAACGTCAGCAGCAGGTATGAGTTTTTATAGTTTAACAGGTGCCTATATGACACAGCAATACGGTATAGAAATAGGAACATACGGATTTATAGTAAATGTAATGCGTGAATTCTTTACTATACTTACGATGCCTTTGTTAATAAAAATAAGCCCGGGAGCACCAATTGCAGGAGGTGCATCTGGAAATATGGATACGATGCTTGCACCAATAACAAAATTCGTAGGCATAAACTTAAGTTTAGTTACATTATTAACAGGAATGATTCTCACATTTGTCGTTCCGCTGCTTTTGCCCGTCGTTTCCATAATTTTTCAGTAATCTTTCTTATAAAAGTCACTTAAAGAATTAAATTCCTCAAATATTATGATATAATTAAAAAAACATTTGACTATGAACAGGCTTTATAGTTTATCATTAATACAATAAATGATAGAGGGTGAGTAATATTATGATAAAAGAAACAGATAGCACATATTTTTCGCAGGTATTTTATCCATGGCGCAGATTTTTAGCGAGGTCGTTTGACATCTCTATGTACAATATACTTTGGTCAGTTTTTCTTGCATTTATATTTCATGTAAACGTGGCAGCAAGAAGCGGTTCTGAGACCTTACTCGATACTTTCATAGTATTTATTATGATGTTGTTTTTAGAGCCGTTATTTCTCCGTTTATTTGGCACTACACCCGGGAAGTTTATCTTTGGACTCAGGATAGAAAATCCTGATGGGGAACATCTTTTCTATAACGAGGGTTTAGACCGAACATTGAGAGTAATAGGTACCGGCATGGGATATAACATACCAATCTATAACATTATTCGCCTTTTGAAAAGCTACACACTGTGCAGAGAGAATGAAATTCAGCCGTGGGATGAATCAATATCTTACACCATCAAGGACACTAAATGGTATCGAGGCTTATTTTATATCGTTGCATCCATAGCATCATTCGCTGTTTTGTTTACGATAATGTCTGCACAGCTGCTTCCTCCAAACAAAGGTGATTTGACCGTAGCAGAATTTGCCGAGAACTACAATTATTATGCTAATCTTTTCGACATCGATTTAGGTGATGAATATATGAATGAAACGGGGAAATGGGAAAAGAAAAAAACTGATGGTTCCGTAATATATATTGGTCTTAATGAAAAACCTGAGTATCATTTTACAATGGAAAACGGATATTTGACAGGAGTTTCATTTGCAATTGAAACAGAGAATGAAGAAAGCTTCATTACTCCATATGACAAACAGATGTTTCTGTCATCTCTTGCATTTGCGTGTGCACAGAATGAAATGAGATTATTTTCAAAAATCCCGAATCGGATAGCAGACAAAATCGATAATAATATTTTTAAGGACTATAATTTTGCAGAGGCAGGAATCACCTTCATGTGTGATATTGAGTATTCCGGCTATAGAGAAACACAATCCCATTTAATGTTTCCGTCAAATACGGATGAAAACTATTTTAGTCTGAAGTTTTCAATGAATAAATAATATCTTAATTTTTATAAAAAGCAAAGTAGTAGATTTCCAAAAAAACAAAGCCAAGCCTCAATGTCATTAAGTTAAGATAATAAAATTAAAGTTTAAAAACAGAGTATGTTAAAAATGCATGCTCTGTTTTTTTGAGTAATCTCCCAAAATTTATATAAAAACAACTCTTGATAAATAGTAATATTATTTCAAGAGCTACTTTTATAATCAAATTATTATTTATTCTGTTGGTTTATTTATACAAATATTCTCTTGTCCATGGTATTTCATTATTAATACTTTTAGAAAACAAGAATTGATGAATATCTATATTACCTGAGTTAAAGGATCCAGCACATGCGTTTAAATATAATCTCCACATCCTAATAAATTTATCATCATAGCTTTTCTTTATTTCTGGTATTGCTTTTTCAAAATTATATGCCCAATGCTCCAATGTTCTGCCATAATGCCGTCTAAGGCTCTCTGCATCTAATAAACTTAATTGCATATCCGACATATAAGCAATTAATTCTTTGACTGTCGGAATATATCCTCCCGGGAATATATATTTATTTATCCATGAGTTAACACCACCACCGCTTATTCCTGTTATACAATGTAGTAAAGATAATCCTCCTTCAGTCAATAAGTTATTTACTTTAGAAAAGTATTCTTGCAGATTATCTTTACCGACATGTTCTATCATTCCTACACTTACTATTCTGTCAAATTTTTTATTTTTTAGTTCTCTGTAATCCAGAAGTTCAACTTCTGCAAGACCCTCTAACCCTTCTTTTTTGATTCTTTCCTTAACTTTATTAAATTGTTCAACGCTTAGTGTAATGCCCATTGATTTTACATGATATTTTTTAGAAGCAGAAATTATCAATTCTCCCCATCCGCATCCTATATCAAGCAGTGTCTGATCTCTATGTAAATTTAACTTTTTTAATATGTAATTAACTTTATTTTTTTGAGCTTCATTTAATGAATCTTCATCAGTCATAAAATAACCACATGAATAAGTCATTGAATCATCTAACCAAAGGCTGTAAAATTCATTTCCTATATCGTAATGATAATGTACATTATCCTTACTATCATTAATATTATTTTTAATAATGTTATTAGTGTTGATACCTTTTAAGATATTCTTATCATTATTATAAATACATTCTATAATTTTTCCCAAATCACCATCAATTTCTATCGCATTTGCCATATAAGCCTCGCCTAATGCCATTGATGGATTCTTAATTATATCTGTTTTGGAGATAGGACTGTTTATAATTATTTTAAATTTACTATCTCCTTCTCCATATTTTTCTTCCTCTCCATCCCAAAACTTAAGTAAAAATGGAACATTGAAAATTTTACTTAAGAAAATTCTGTAAAAGACTTTATCAGTATCTAATCTATTTTTAGTTTTTTCTAAAACTTTTATCATTTTATATCTTTAACTCCTTATAAAATACTATTTATATATTAACCAATAAACGAATTATTATACTTTTACACCTTACGACTATACTTGAAAAATAAATTATAAGGAGTTAGGTGGAAATATTAGTTCATATGAAATTTAAAAACAGCATTCGATAATAATTATTGAATACTGTTTTTGATATACCCTCTTTTTTTAAGGATATAGGTATAAGAAATTAAGGAGATATAGTCCAAATATCATTTTTCTATATTTATTTAGGGTAAGATTCATATTTTCAATCTTAATATCTTTTTTGTTATATTTATAATAGCATAGAATATAACAAATATTTCAAGTCGGCCAAGAAGCATACCGAAGATCATGGTCCATAATGCTACCGGAGGTGTATTTATACTTGTTACACCTATTGATAAGCCAACTGTACCGAGGGCTGATGCAAATTCAAACAATGCTTCCTTAAGAGCATATCCGCAAAGTGTCAGAATGCTTATTCCTACTATTAGAATAGCTATATATATCAATACATAATTGGATGATTCGTTATAAACATCAGGAGTTATTAATGCTTTACCTTCAGCTTTGTAAATAACAGGTTTATTGACCATTCGTTCAGGCATAAACTTGCGTCTTATTGACCAGCTGATTTGCTTAGAAATTATATAAAATCTTTCTAATTTGATTCCTCCTGCCGTTGAACCTATTCCGCCGCCGATAATCATCAGTACAATCATCACAAGATAAGAGAAGTCCGGCCAATCATTATAGCTGACTGTTGAAAAGCCGGTAGTTGTCAATGCAGATACCACATTAAAAAGACTTATTCTCAGAGAATCGGCAAAATTGCCATACAAGACAGATAACGACACAAAGGCTATAAGCGGCACAACAGCTGCTGTGAAAAATAAAACCAATCTTGATTCGCCAAGCTTGAAAAATTCACGGAATTTCCCCTTGACAAGTAACATGTTAGCATAAAAATTCGTTGAACCAAGAATCATAAGGATAATTGTAACAAGCTCAATTGCAAAGCTTTCATATGCTCCGATACTTGAAGCTTTAGTTGAAAACCCCCCCGTTGACAATGCTGCCATTGAATGGTTGACAGCATCAAAAATCGGCATGCCAAAAATTACATACAGAAGTGTTCCTGCTACAAAATATCCTGAATATATTTTAATTATAAGTCTTGCTGTCTTTGCTAAGTTAGGAAGCAGCTTATTGTTATGTCCTTCAGAAGAAAACAAAGTCATTCCAAAGCTTTCAGATAATGCTGATACAACAATGAGAACTATCCCCACGCCTCCGAAAAATTGAATCATTGAGCGGAATATTAAAAATATTTTTGGAGCTTTTGTAACATCAACTACTGAAAGCCCAGTAGTTGTCCATCCGCTCATTGCTTCAAAGTAAGCTTGAGTAAAGTTCAACATTCCTGACATAATAAACGGAAGTGATGAAAAAAATGTTGCCAGAATCCAAATGCCAACAACTACTGTTGCAGCATTTCCGGTTGTGAGTCTGTAATCTTCCGGCACGTTGATCTTATTTAATAAAAACCCTGAAATTCCTGCAATACCAGCCGGAACTAAAAAGCTAACCATAAATCTTATTTCATCCGTATAAAACGGCAGCACTACTATAGGCAGTAATATGATACCAGCGACAAACATAAGCATTACACCAATATATTTCAACATATATATGGCTTCATATTTCTTGTTCACCGTCTTGCACCTCCAGTCAATTTAGACAACGTAGAAGCATAAGATGACGCGCTAGTAAATATCATCAGCTTATCTCCTTCGTGTATTTCAGTCCTGCCATTTGGAACAATAGTGTTATTTCCTCTCAATATACATCCTATGATTGTATCATTAGGAAGTCCAAGGTCCATAATCTGCTTTCCGCAAACATCGCTGATATTTTCAACCAACACCTCCAAAAGCTGTAGATTTTCATTTTCTAAAGGCATGAAATTAATTACTTGATCTGCAAAAGCCATCTGTTCAATTATATTTGAGAGAACATAGGTCGCACTGACTGCAGTATTTATTCCAAGTTTTTTAAAAACTTCAACATTTCTCGGATTGCTTACTGTGGCAAAAGCACGTGGAATACCAAATACTTTTTTAGCAAGTAAACAAATTACCAAATTATCAGGGTCATTTGACTTTACTGCTATCATCAGGTCGAAGCCATATATGTTTGCATCCTCTAAAATAAACTTTTTGGAGCCTTCTCCATAAATAACCATTATATCTTTAAATTCTGACAATCTTTCGCATTCATCTTGATTATTATTTATTATTACAAGCTGATGCCCCTTTTTAATAAGTGAATCAGCAAGAAAATTAACCTTTACACCATTTCCGACTATTACAATCTTCATTTCAGACACCCTCTTTCATTTAGGAAGTTCTCAATCGATTCAATTGACAACTTATACGGATATACAACTCGTACTCCATTTTCACTTGCAATATCCTCCAGCTCTGTTGAATACAAACGAGCAATAACAATCGGCACATTAAAAACTTTTTTAGCTATTTGTGTAACCATTATGTTGGTATTATCATCATCAGTTGCAGCAATCACTGCAAGTGAATTTTCAATTCCGGCACCTTCAAGCGCGCTGATATCGGCAGCATCACCTGCTATTGAATAACCGCTGTAATCAGGGTGCAGCTTTTTGAATGCACTCGGATTTAAATCTATAACAACAACTTCTTTATTGTGTTTAGAAAGCAAAGAAGCAACATTAGCGCCCAATCTGCTTCCGCCTGCAACTATATATAGTCTTCTGTTATTATTTGAATTTTTATCTTTTTCGAACATTAACCGTCGCCTCCTTATCGATAATATTTTTTGAATCTATATTTGAATCCTCAAGGTTTTCACCAAAATCCAATGGAATTTGTCTGCCTGAAAACATTGTGCAAACTCGTTCTAAGTTTACTGTTGCGGATTTATAAGTTGGATCCAGTGCATAAGCGGCTCTGTAATGTTTTCGCGCCAGGTCATAGTTTCTGTTCTTTTCATACCATAAACCCAGAAGATTATGAGGTTCCGGTGCATCAGGATTTTCGCACAGTGCGTTTTTTATAATTTTATAAGATTCATCAAAACTATCATTACGAAGTTTTTCTGTAGCTTCATTTATTAATTTTTTAAATTTTTCGCTCTTTAATTTAATCATATCTTATTCCTCCTTTAATAATTAAAGGATAAAACTTTAGATATAAGTTTTGTGTAAGGATTTTTCTGACTGATATAATTTTCCGATAAAAAAGTCCTGACAGCATAGCCGTCAGGACATATTATGTTATTCATCCAATAATCTGTATCCAACACCGATTTCGGTAATTATATATTTAGGCTGTGCAGGATCTTCGCCTAATTTTCTCCTCAGATTACCCATGCATACCCGTAAGGACTGTGTCTCATAATTACCGGTGCTTCCCCATATGTTCTCGGTAATATATCTGTGGGTCAGAACTTTACCATGATTTTTGGCCAGCAGCACTAAAACCTTGTATTCGTTAGGGGTAAGCCGTATTTCTTCGTCATTGCACCATACTCTGTGCTTATCGGTGTCTATGATTAAATTATTGATTTCAAATTGCTCACTTTCTGAATCAGTTGACATATCATTGTTTGATTTATGACGAAGTATTACACGTATACGTGCAAGGAGCTCAGTAACGCTGAATGGCTTTGTTAAATAATCGTCAGCTCCGGCGTCAAGTGCTTCGACTTTTTCCCGATCACGCCCGCGGGCGGATATAATAATTATCGGAATCTGTGATATTGTGCGCAGTTTTTTTATTACTTCAAGCCCATCCATATCCGGCAGTCCGAGGTCTAAAATCATAACATCAGGATTATGTGAAACAGCCAGCATCAGTGCATTTGATCCGTTATCCGTATCAATGCATTTATATCCTTGAGTTTCAATTGAAACACGCAGAAATTTACGGATAGAATTATCATCGTCTACTATTAAAATAAGTGTATCCATTAAATGCTCTCCTCTCCTGAAAAAACATAGAAACTGACAATTGTACCGGTAGGCTTGTTATTTCTGATGCTGATCTTGCCGTTATGTGCTTCAATTATTGATTTGCACAAAGAAAGACCCAGACCCATACCCTTTCTGTTAGTATTGTTTTTTCCTTTTCTTTTATAATAACGCTCAAATATATGAGGAATTTCCTCTTCGGAAATTCCGGTACCATTATCGCTTACTTCAAAAATAACCTTGTTATCCTTACGAAATAATGATACTGTAATTTCACTGCCGGCATTTGAATAATTTATTGCATTGTTCAGCAGATTCACCAAGACTTGCCTGATTAAAACACCATCAACTTTAGCAAAAATTATTTCATCAGGTATCTTAACATATATTTTATTATTTTTTGCATGTTTTCTGACATGAATAACTGCTTCGGTTATTATTTCTTCAGCAGCTTCCTCTTTAATATTAAGCTTGATTCTGCCTTCCTCGAATTGTGTTGTCTGCAAGATGTTTTCTACTAATTCATTTAACCAGTCTGCATCCTCGTATATATTTTGAAGAAAATTTCTCTTTAAATCATCGTCTAATATTTCATAATTGTCTAAAGCAGTGCTTGACATACCCATTATACCTGCAAGCGGAGTGCGAAAATCATGAGATATTGATCTTAGTATATCTGCTCTCATGCGTTCCTTCTGTATTTCCAGCTGAGCTCTCTGCTGCTTTTCATAAATTCTTTCACGCTCTAAAACCACTGCAATTTGTCTTGAAATAACATCTATTAATGTGTGCTGAGTATCAGTAAGTGATTCAGTATTTTTTGGTGAAACTCCAATAACACCTAATGATCCGTTTAAGCTTAAAACAGGCGAATAATATGACTTTGCTGCGGAAAACAATGCTGTATCTCTTCCGCATGAATTTCCTGATTCATATGCTTCCGTAGAAGCTGTCTGTTCAATATCCTCTTTGAAAATATCTTCTCCTTTGGTAACCTTAAGCAATTCCTTACCCGATGAATCAAAAAATCTCACAAGAATGCTTGCATTAAAAAGCTCTGAAAGTTCAGCAGCTGAGAGTTCAGCCAATTCACCCACACTTCTTACATTGAGAAGCAATTTTGTTATATTATATAAAGATGAAATGTTCTTTTCTCTGTCAATAACCATCTGCCTTTCAATTTTGACCCGGATTGTCAGCATACTTGTTAAAGAACCTACAACAAACATTACAAGAAATATGATCGGATAATCAGGATTATATACCTGCAGGGTATAGTAAGGTTCGGTAAAAAAGAAGTTGTAAAGCAGGACTGCGAAGATTGATGCCGCAAAGCTGTATAAATAACCTTCAGCCATGTAAGAATACAATAGGATTCCAAGCAAATATATCATTACTATATTTGTTTCGGACATATTTAAATGCCTGAAGCCTAAAGATGCTACAGTGCACATAGACATTATAAAAATCATTAAGAATATATTTTTTAGATTATAATTTATTTTCGATATATTATTTTTCATGTTTTACTCCATGCAATTTTGCTGTAAATTGTTAATTTATTCTACTTCATTTTTCTATTATTGTAAATTAGATTTCATTCATATTTGATAGAAATAATGAAAACACGAGAAAAGGATATTCGTAGGAAACAACTTTTTATGTCGTTAATGACACCAGTACATATAAAGTACTTAGTAGGTATATGTTTCAATAGATAATAAGAAAAGTCCGATTACAAATGCAGCAATAAAAATACACTTTATTGTTTTATTCTTCAAAACTATCAATGAACTGTCTTTCATATGATCTTTTAATGAAATAATTAGCCAGCTTCTGTTGTTTTCGATGATTTTAGTGTGTATAATCTGAAGGAGAAGTATTTCTATATTATGAATTAAGATTCTAAAAAATAAGTTTAAGCAATAAAATAAAATATATGTACAAAAATAATTATAATAAATATAAAGGATCCAAAAATGGGAAAAAGAAAAATATTCATTATTTTATATTTAATGTCACTTATATTATTGGGATGTAATCAGAAAGAAAATCAAGAAAATAATGATGCAATAGAAATCTCTGAGAAAGATTCAGCAGAAAGAATGAGTGAGCAAAATTATCAGTTTAAAAACAGTACGGCTGATCATGTTTTCTATTATGATGATGTTATTGTATATTTAGACATAAATGAAGATGATGATTATGAATCTGTTATAAGCAAATTAGGAACACCTTATTATGATAATTCAGAATCCTCTCCCCCTTCAGTTGTTTATTTAAGAATGTATAAAACATATGCAGAGATTTTCTTTAACGAAGAAACCGGCAAAGTATCTTATATTTCTTGTTTTAAAGAATAACACGATTTTAATGAATCTGATATACCTAAATCAGTACGAAAGAAAGGATCGATCCAGACAAAGAAGAAACTTTAGTTCCAAATTCAAATCCGATCTTGTAATAGAGTAGCTTAAGGGGGAGAAAGTTGTTTGACGACAAGCGTGAGGATATATTATCACGGAACACTAAACTTTTTAAGAGAAGAAAAAACATCAGTGCTTATCCCAAAAGGATGAACACTGATGTTTTATTTGATTAATAATTATGCATTTCTCAGTTTGCAACTTTATTGCACATTTTACAACTTTATTTTGGACTACAACTCACAGTACTCTATTTTATCCCTTATTCCACTGTCACTGATTTTGCGAGGTTACGGGGTTTATCGATGTCGCATCCTTTAAATAATGCCGCATAGTATGCAAGGTATTGGGCAGGAATTATTGCTGCTAAAGGCGATAACAGTTCATTCACATCGTCTATGATGATTTGATCCGTTTCCTGACTGATTTTACGCATTGATATAACCATTGTTGCAGCGCCCCTCGCTTTTACTTCCTTAATGTTGCTCCTCGTATTTAAATTGATGTTTTCCTGAGTTATAATCGCTATAACAGGAGTATTTTTTTCAATTAAGGCAATGGTTCCATGCTTTAATTCTCCTGCTGCAAAACCTTCGGTCTGAATGTAGGAAATTTCTTTTAATTTCAAGGACGCCTCCAAGCACAAAAAGTAATCCATGCCTCTTCCTATATAGAAACAGTTCCTTGAGTTTACTAAATATTTATTGGCTAACTCTTTGTATTTTTCTTTATCATCGCAAAGAGTTTCCATTATATAAGCAATTTTGCTTAATTCTTTAAATACATTAATATTTTTATTGTTATTCACCAAAGCAGCAAGTATTGATAATACGGCAATTTGAGCTGTATATGCCTTTGTTGAGCAAACTGCTATTTCAGGACCTGCATACAGAAGTAATGTGTTATCGGCTTCTCTGGATAAGGTTGAACCCTTTACATTGGTTAATGTCAATGTCTTATAGCCCATTTCTTTAACCTTTACCAGTACAGCCCTGCAGTCTGCAGTTTCACCGCTTTGTGATATGAACATAAAAAGAGGTTTTTTAGTCAATAGAGGCATGTTATAAATAAATTCACTTGCTATAACTACCTCTGTCGGTTTTCCTGATATTTTTTCAAAAAACTGCTTTCCTATAAGACCTGCGTGATAGCTTGTGCCGCAGGCAATTATATATAGCTTATCACAGCTTCTGACCTCTTCGACAATTTGCCGTTCAATGAACATATTTCCGTCTTCATCGGAGTATTCCGACATAATTTTTCTTATGACAAATGGCTGTTCTTCAATTTCTTTCATCATGTAATGAGGATATGACCCTTTTTCTGTATCTGATGCATCAATATCTGCTTTGTAAGGTTCTCTCGAAATCTTGTTCCCGTAAATAGAATAAATATCTATGCTGTCCTTTGTGATTTTTAAAAATTCTTTATCCTCTATTTCATAGAACATATTTGTATAGTTAATCATAGCCATTGCATCACTGCCAAGCATATTAAAACCATTTCCCTTGCCTGCCAATAATGGAGTTTTGTTTTTTGCGGCATACAAAGTGTTCATATCTTCGTTATCTATAATCGCAAGTGCATAGGAACCTTTTAGTTTGCTCATAGTATGTCTTATGGCAAGTTCAACTTCTTCTCCGTCATTTACAAATTTTTCGATAAGCTGTACTATAACCTCTGTATCAGTATCGCTCGTAAATGTTGTTCCATTTAAATATTTTTGTCTTAATTCATCTTCATTTTCTATGATGCCGTTGTGTACTAATGTGAACCTTTTAGAGCCGCTTTGATGAGGATGAGAATTAACACGGTTCGGAACACCGTGAGTTGCCCACCTCGTATGGCCGATACCTAAATTTCCGATTACATTTTTATCTATATTTTGTCTTAGCTCATTGATTCTTCCTTTTTCTTTAATTACATTTACGACATTGTTGTTAGCTATGGCGATTCCTGCAGAGTCATAACCTCTGTATTCTAATTTTTCTAAACCGCCTAAAATTATTTCTTTTACGTCTTCAAATCCTATATATCCGACTATTCCACACATATTTCTTTCTCCAATCTAATTTTTTTTACATACAAAACAATACTTGAAATTTGTCAAGCAAATTCTCTGATTAATATGATTTAGCACAAAAACAAGGAAACCCATGACTTCACTCATGATTACTCTGATAACACGATAACTTCTCCTTAGCTAATGCTTAGGATGCCGTAAAAATTTTTTTAATTTGATTGGGAAACAATATAGAATAATATTATTTTGGTAAGATGTTTAAGCTATTGGTTTTCTTTTGTCACAACCGTCGCCGGAAGTATTTGCAAAAACCATATCGATGAAGCTGCACCGCAGAGTGTCCGCCGAATTTTCGATAACTCTGTCCTCGTCAACTTATTAAGTTCAGGCGCTATAATAATTTTCTTTATTTCCCTTTTATTGTCCTCCTTTCTTCATAATAATAATCTGTTTTTATGAAATCATATTATTAAGTTATGAATTTTTTTCAAATTCGTTACTCATTTTTTATTTTAACACAATTTAAGAAATTAGTATACATATTTTTTAAATTTAGTATACATGGCAATTCTTTACCTTAAGTTGAATTATTTGCCATGTATTATAAAGAAAACGCGGTTAATAATAAGGTTAGAAAGTTAATCATTATAACTTTCGAAAATTTAATCTTGTAATTTAAATTGACCTGTAGCTTACATATTTGTACACAGGTTGATTGGGCCCAAGGTGTGTATACATGATTAAATTAAGTGACAAAATAATATTTATCTCAAGAAAGGAGAAACAAAATGGCATCAAACAACAATAGTGGAAGCAACAACATCGTTGTTCCGGAAGCAAAACAAGCATTGAATCAGATGAAAACTGAAATAGCTAATGAATTAGGATTAACAAACTATGAACAAGTAGATAAAGGAAATCTTACAGCTAGACAAAATGGTTATGTAGGTGGATACATGACTAAGAGATTAGTTGAAATGGCTCAAAGACAAATGAGCGGCGGCGGAATGAAATAAGAAACAAAATATAACAGTAGAATGCATCAAATCTGTTCGCTCTCTATCGTTCGTACAGATTTGGCATTCCTTGTATAAGACCTACCACTATTTTTCAGAAAAAGGACTCTGAAAAATTGGGTTAGGGCTATATAAAAATCGGTGGGTAGCTAAGCTATCCACCGATTTTATATTAGTTTTTTGATTAAATCCTTCGCAGTCGCTTTCCCTATCCCTGTTACTCAGGATAAGTGACCGACACCAACAGAGATTTGGGTCGTCTATGGCTTCTTTACTTATTAGCGTTGGCTTTTTCTTTTTTTAATTCTTCTATTAAAAGAGGAACTACTTTGAATATATCTCCTACTATACCTACATCAGCAACATCAAATATAGGAGCTGTTTCATCCTTGTTAATAGCAATGATGAAATCAGATTCTTCCATACCTGCCAAAT
Source organism: Sedimentibacter sp. (assembly GCF_032080165.1). Classification (GTDB taxonomy): domain Bacteria; phylum Bacillota; class Clostridia; order Tissierellales; family Sedimentibacteraceae; genus Sedimentibacter. The sequence continues at coordinate 32,041 of NZ_DAMASY010000010.1, read as the reverse complement.
GCTGAATTGCTCCGGATATTCCGCAGGCAATATATAGGTTTGGTCTAACCGTCTTTCCTGTTTGTCCAACCTGTCTGTCTTTTGGAACCCATCCGGCATCAACAGCTGCTCTTGAAGCAGAAATTGTTCCGCCAAGCAAATCAGCTAACTCTTCAAGAATAGGATAGTTTTCCGGTCCATGCATTCCCCTGCCGCCTGATACTAACACTTTTGCATCTTCTATATTCATTCTTTGTTGAATTATTTTAGTTACATCTAATATCTCAACATTTTTGCACTCTTTTGGTATATTGATTTTGAATTCTTCAATATTTACAGGGTTTTGTTCTGAATATTTAGCTGCCTGCATAACTCCCGGTCTTACTGTAGCCATTTGAGGTCTATGATTCGGGCATGCGATTGTAGCCATTATATTGCCGCCAAAAGCAGGTCGTGTCATCATAAGATTCAATTTATCCGCTTCTTCATCATCGGCTTCAATTGTTAAGCCGGTACAGTCAGCTGTTAAACCGGTATGCACCCTTGCAGATACTCTCGGAGCTAAATCTCTTCCGATTGCAGTTGCACCGAATAGTACTATTTCCGGTTTCTTATCCATTATAATTTTATTAAGTGTATATACATATGGTTCAGTCATGTATACATCAAGCATTTCATCATTTACATATATAACATTATCAGCACCGCTGTAACACAATCTTTTAGCTTCATCTTCCATATCTTTTCCTAATAAGACTGCTGTTACGGTAGTTTGCAATTCTTTTGCTAATTCTTTACCCTTGCCTATCAATTCAAGAGCAACTTTTTGTACTTTGCGGTCCCTTTGCTCCGCAAATACAAATACACCTCTATATTCTGAATTTTTCATTGTCCGCCTCCTACTAAATAATAAACTTTTCTTTCATTTTATCAACTATCAATTCAGCTGATTCCTGTGGTTCAAGGTTGAATAGCTTACCTGCCGATTTTGCACCTTTGGTAAATGACTTCTTAACCTTTGTAGGAGAACCTTTAAGTCCAATGTTATTTGTATCAACAGTTAAATCCTTCAGTGTCCAAACAGCCACCTTCTTTGCTCTGAAAGCATCGAATATCCCGCCCGGACTCATATAACGAGGTTCATTCAATTCTGATAAAGCTGTTATCAATACCGGCAGCTTCGCCTTGATTAAATGATATCTGTCCTCGTATTGTCTTTTAACGATTATAGAATCGCCTTCAATTTTAATATCTTCTGCATAGCTGATGTTTGGAAGTTTTAAATGTTCTGCAATTTGCGGACCAACCTGAGCAGTATCACCGTCAATCGCCTGTCTTCCCGTAATTATTAAATCATACTTCAAATTATTTAAGGCTGCCGCCAATGTAGATGAAGTTGCCCATGTATCCGCACCGCCAAAGGCTCTGTCAGTTACAAGTATTGCTTCATCTGCACCCATTGCCAATGCTTCTCTGAGAGCTAAATCTGCCTGTGGAGGTCCCATGGATACAACAGTTACGTGTGCTCCCATTTCATCCTTCAATCTCAGTGCTGCTTCTAAACCTGCTTTATCATCAGGATTAATAATGCTTGGAACGCCCTCTCTGATAAGTGTGCCTGTCTTAGGATCCAATCTTACTTCTGTTGTATCAGGCACTTGTTTAATACATACTACTATATTCACTTTACTACCTCCCTATTTTAACATGCTGGCACTGATAACCATTCTTTGAACCTCTGAAGTTCCTTCATAGATTTCAGTTATCTTAGCATCTCTCATCATTCTTTCAACAGGATAATCTCTTGTGTATCCATATCCACCGTGCAATTGAACAGCTTTCGTTGTAACTTCCATTGCTGTTTGAGAAGCAAACAATTTAGCCATAGCTGCATGTACTCCGTATGGTTGACCCGCATCCTTACTTAAAGCAGCTCTGTATACCAATAATCTTGCTGCGTCAACTGCGGTCTGCATTTCCGCTAACTGGAATTGAGTGTTTTGGAATTTAGAAATAGTTCTTCCAAACTGTTTTCTTTCCTGTACATATTTGACAGTTTGATCGATAGCACCCTGTGCGATTCCAAGAGCTTGAGCAGCAATGCCTATTCTGCCGCCGTCAAGAGTTTTCATGGCTATTTTAAAGCCATGACCTTCTTTGCCAATCAAGTTTTCTTTTGGCACTATACAATCTTCAAATATCAATTCACAAGTAGCCGAGCCTCTGATACCCATTTTTAACTCTTTCTTTCCTATTGAAAAACCCGGGAAGTCCTTTTCTACTATGAACGCTGATATACCTTTTGTTCCTAATGATTTGTCAGTCATTGCCATTACTATATAAACATCCGCATAGGATCCGTTGGTTATAAAAATTTTACTGCCGTTTAATACATAGTGGTCTCCGTTTAAAACCGCCTTTGTTTGTTGTCCAGCAGCATCTGTACCTGCTCCGGCCTCGGTTAAGCCGAAAGCTCCTATTGAATTTGAAGTAAGCATAGGTAAGTATTTTTTCTTTTGCTCCTCTGTACCAAATTCATATATCGGAGCTCCGCACAATGATGTATGTGCAGATAGTATAACTCCCGTAGTACCGCAAACCTTTGATAATTCTTCTACTGCCATAACATAGGTTAAATTATCGCAGCCTTGTCCACCGTATTCCTTTGGAAACGGAATACCCATAAAACCGTATTTTTGCATCTTTTCAACTGTTTCAACAGGAAATCTTTCCTCTTCGTCAATTTCCTGAGCTAACGGTTCTACCTCGTTGACAGCGAATTCTCTAAAAAGCTGTCTTGCCATTTCATGTTCCTTACTTAATTGAAAATTCATTATTTCACTCCCTTAAATTTTTTGTCCTTCTCCCTCTGTTTGTTATTTTTTTAACCTTATGTGTTAAAAAAATAATTCACACAAACAAATAAATTATACTAAATTGTATATAAAATATCAAGTCATATATTATTCAAATTTCGGTTTTCTTTTCTCCAAAAATGCGGTCATGCCTTCTTGTTGATCTTCAGAAGCAAAGCACAAGCCAAATACATTGGATTCATAAGCAATCCCTGTATCTATGTCCGTTTCAACACCTCTGTTCATAGCCTCTTTTGCATATCTTACGGCAACTCTTGAATTTGATATAATTTTTTCAGCCATTTTATAAGCTTCTTCCATTAAGCTGTCCTTATCTGTGACTTTATTAACAAGCCCTATTCTGTATGCCTCATCTGCATTGATATGCAGCCCTGTAAATATCAGTTCTTTTGCTCTTCCTAAACCAACTAATCTTGCTAATCTTTGTGTTCCCGAGAATCCCGGTATAATTCCGAGTCCTACTTCCGGCTGTCCAAATTTAGCTTTTTCAGAAGCAATTCTAATATCGCAGGCCATAGACAGCTCACATCCCCCGCCTAACGCAAACCCATTTACAGCTGCAATTACTGCCTTGTTCATTGTTTCAATTTTTCTGAACAATCTTGAGCCGTCCTCTGAAAATTTCTTTGCCTCTGAAGGGCTTAGGTTACTCATATAAGCAATATCCGCTCCGGCAACAAATGCCTTGCCTTCTCCTGTTAAAATCACAGCCGATACTTCGTCATCATTACTGATTTGGTCGAATGCGTATTCAAGCTCATTAAGCATGTCAGCATTTAACGAATTAAGCGTCTCCGGGCTGTTTAATTTAACCGTACAAACTCCTTTATCTTTTTCAATAACTAAATTCTTTACTTCCATAAAAACACCCTTTCTTAAATTTTTTGCAATTTTATTATACCATGAACAAATTCTAAAAACATACCTAATTGATTAAAATTTGTTAACAACTTATCATCCCCCAACTAAAAAATTGGTTGAGTTGTGAATAGCGTCTAAATACAAGCGGGCACATAATTAATTGCCATATTTTGAGGGAACCCATTCATTATATTCAGATTTTGTACAGCCTGTCCCGCTGCTCCTTTTATTAAATTATCAATTGCTGCAAATACGATTAATGAATTGTCCTGCTCATCCACCTCAAAATTTATATGGCACATGTTTGAATTTCTGACCCATTTTGTCTCTACATACATGCCGCGGTCCAGTATTTGAACGAACTGCTTGTAATGATAATACTTTTCGTATATATTTCTAATAAAATCATGGTCAATTTTCATTGCAGGCTTGGTATAGCAGGTAACAAGGATACCCCTCTGCATAGGAACAATATGAGGCACAAAGGTTATCTTTACTTGCTCATGGGTAAAATACTCAATTGCTTTTTGAGCTTCTATTTTGTGGGGGTGATTTGTAATTTTGTAAGGCTTAACTGATTCGTTCGCCTCCACAAAGTGAGTTCCAAGCGTAAGGGTTCTGCCTGAGCCTGACAACGCACATTTTCCGTCAACCGTCACCTCGGTCGAAATTATTCTTTCTTTAATAAGCGGCAGCAATGCAAGCTGGATTGCTGTTGCAAAGCATCCGGGATTAGCAATGTTTTCCGCATCTTGTATCTCATTTTCATTCCACTCGCATAGTCCATAGGTAAACCGGGAAGAAAGGTGGATAGATTTATGATCTTTGCCATAATACTGTTTATACTCCATACTGTTCATTAAACGATAATCTGCTCCGAGGTCAATAACTTTTACATTGTTTAATATATCGTCATTAAGTTTCTCCATCAAAACACCATAGGGCAGAGATGTGAACAGCACATCAATACCGTCGGCAATAGTTTCATAATCAAGAGCTAAACAGCTATCTTGACTAAATCCGGTAAAATTCCGGTATACATAAGAATATTTGTTATCGATATGGGTTCCCGATATGGCTTTAATTATTTTTACTTCGGGATGACCGTACAGCAGCCTAACTAATTCCTGTCCGGCATATCCGGTTGCACCAATAATTCCCGCTTTTATCATGTAATACCTCCTGTAACATAATTTCATTGTATATTCATCGTATCATATCCCCAAGCTCATATATGCAATGATACATGCTGCAAAGGTTATAATGCAAAATGTAAATGTAATAGCGACTTCCTTCCAGCCGTTTTTTTCCAGATGATGATGGAAAGGCGCTATCTTAAAAACTCTCTTATTAAAGTACTGTAATGAAAATAACTGTATTATCACGCTGATTATTTCAAAAATGCAAACACAAAGTACAAGGATAATCCATAGGGGTATGTTCAATTCAATCAAAAATACCGCAATTGCTCCGCCTAAAAGAAGAGAGCCTGTGTCCCCCATAAAAATTCGGGCAGGATATCTGTTAAAAAACAGGGTACCAAGACAAGCTCCCTCCATAATTATGGCTCCAAACAGCACATTATCATCTCTCAATTGGTATGCGACTATCCCGATGAAGACAAAAACTATAGAGCATATGCCCAACGCAAGCCCGTCGACTCCGTCTGTAATATTGACACTATTGCTTGATAAAACAATCAGAAAAACCATCAAGGAACCATAAAGGTACTTATTGATTTCTATAGAAGCTCTTATGAATGGGAGCATGATTTGAGTATCTGTCTGTCCGGAAACAATTAAATATAAAGTTATAATTATGCCTATAATTATAAGACCGAATAACTTTTCTTTCGGGGTTACACCGTCCCTCACTTTTTTAACTTTAATATAATCATCTATAAATCCCATCACACCGAACAACAATAAGAAAAGATTAATCCATATTATTCTGCCTATCGAGATACTGTAAACTATAGTGGCAGTAATTAATGTCAGATTGATAGCGATACCGCCCATTGTTGGCGTTGCAGCCTTATGTTTATGCAGTTCCTGTATACAAGGCTTCTTATTGCTGTCTACATTTTCTGTTCTTTTGAAAAATCTTGTCTTAGACAGCTTGTCAATAAATATCTTTAAAAAAATAGCTGTAAAAAATAAGCTGAAAGCAAAATATTGTATCATAGCTCTATTTCCTCCGAAATGAAACTAAACCGCCGGTATCATAACCACTCGAGCACCATTATACCATTGTTACGAAGAAAATAAAAGCTCAGTTTGCTTTATAGAGTAACCCATAATCTTACATGCTTGTGCTTTTTGCTTCCATGAGTTACAATTAAAACCCTCCACTATAACACCAGCCTTTGGCAGGGTGTTATAGTGGTACAATGGAAGGACGGTGATGAAATGAACACTTACAAGACATCCGAAATTGCACATAGCATTGGAATCCATCCCAATACAGTACGGCTTTATGAAGAACTTGAACTGATTCCTAAACCGGAGCGTAAAGAAAATGGCTATCGTGTCTTTACAGATTTTCATATGGAGCAGATCAAATTTGTAAGAATTGCTCTAAAGGTTGAAGTTCTGCAAAATGGACTGAGAAAACAAGCTATTGCTGTTATTAAGACCTCCGCACTCGGAAATTTTGAAAAGGCAATTTCTTTAGCGGAACACTATCTGCAAAAGATTAGAGATGAGCAAAGAAATGCCGAAGAAGCTATAGCAATTACTGAAAAACTGTTATTGGGTAACAGTCAGGAAAAAGACACTTTGTTTTTAACCAGAAAAGAAACGGCTGATCATTTACAAATCTCTATAGATACTTTAAGAAATTGGGAAATGAACGGTTTGCTTACCGTAAAGCGAAAGCAAAATGGCTATCGTGTTTACACGGATGAAGATATTCGTCGGTTGAAAATCATACGTTCCTTGCGGTGTGCAAATTACTCTCTTTCAGCAATTCTGCGAATGATGAGTACCCTATCACGAAATCCCGAAGCCGACATTCGGCAAGTGATTGACACACCAAAGGAAAATGATGATATTATTTCTGTATACGATAAACTACTCACATCACTGCATTACGCTGAACAAAACGCGGAAACTATGCTCGTTCATCTTGAGAAAATGAAAAAACAATTTCGAGCAAACCCTACACTTTAACACCAAACTTCGCTCTAATGTTATTCTTTTTACGCAAAGAAAAAACAAGGAGGGATTTAATCGCATGGAAACAACGATTGAAGTAAAAAAACTATGCAAGTCTTACAACCATGTCAAAGCGGTAGAGAATGTTAATATCTCAATTTGCCGTGGAGAAGTATTTGGCTTGCTGGGCGCAAATGGTGCGGGTAAAAGCACCACAATTGAATGTATTTTAGGAACGAAAAAACAAGATAGCGGAACAGTATCCATTTTGGGAATGAATCCGCAAAAAGAGCGAAAAAATTTGTTTGAGAGAGTTGGCGTTCAATTTCAGGAGGCTAATTACCAAGATAAAATAAGGGTAGCTGAACTTTGTGAAGTCACTGCTTCGCTTTACAAAACAACTTTGGATTATGACACTCTTCTAAAACAATTCGGACTTTCTGACAAGCTGAAAAGTCTGGTTAGTGAACTTTCGGGAGGTCAAAAGCAACGGCTTTTCATCGTGTTGGCACTTATTCCAAATCCCGAAGTCATATTCTTGGACGAGCTGACAACCGGCTTGGACGCTAAAGCACGACGGAATGTATGGAAGAGCCTTTCTGAATTAAAGGTGAAAGGAATTACTATTCTATTAACCTCCCATTTTATGGACGAAGTAGAAGCTCTGTGCGACAAAATCATGATTTTGAAAAAAGGAAAAGGCACTTTTTGCGGGACAGTACAGGAAGCTATTGCAACCAGTCCTTACGAAAAATTTGAAGACGCATACCTTTGGTACACGGATGAGGAGGTAGAAGATGAAAGCATTTAGAAACTTACTTAAAACAGAAATCAGGTTATCCCTCCGAGGGATGGATATGTTTATTTTTGCTATCTGTATACCTGTTGTTATCGTTATTATCTTGGGAGCAGTGTTCGGAAATAAACCCGCTTTCAACGGTGCAGAATATACCTTTTTAGAGCAATCTTTCGGTGCAGTATCAACTATTGCCATTTGTGCCGGAGGTGTGATGGGGCTTCCTCTGGTTGTATCTGATTATCGAAACAGAAAAATATTAAAGCGGTTCAAGGTGACGCCCACCAGTCCAGCCCTTATCTTGGCAGTACAGATTGTCATATACGCACTTTACTCGGTTGCTTCACTAATCCTTGTGTACGCAACAGGGGCAATTTTTTTCGGCTATCAGTTTCATGGCTCATGGCTTCAATTCTTAGGAGCATACTTGCTGGTTATGCTGTCAATGTTCAGCATTGGGCTGCTAATAGGAGGAATTGCACCAAATATGAAAATAGCAAGTGTCGCTGCCAGCCTGCTGTATTTTCCGATGCTTATTTTTTCGGGCGCTACTCTGCCTTACGAAATGATGCCCCTTGCACTTCAAAAAGTAGCTGATATATTGCCATTGACACAAGGGATAAAACTTCTCAAAGCCGCTTCACTTGGTCTGCCAATAGATAGTGTTTTCATTTCGGTAATTATGATGATTGTAATTGCAGTGATATGTATAAATATTTCCCTACGTTTTTTTAAGTGGGAATAGACTTCCTAAATTTAAAGTCGAAATGGCGTAGCTTTTTACGCTACGCCATTCTTTCAAAACTGATTTAAAACTGTTTTACCAAGTACTGCCTTATAGTCGTTCTTTTATATAATATTTATATTATTTCTTTTATATCTATCATCTTATTCAGAACATATTTTACATTATATTGATTTTTAAGCTCTTCTGATAATTTATGCCAGCCGCACAACACCGGTATTACATTGGAATTAATTGCACATTCCATATCAAATCTCGAATCACCCACATACAATGTATTTTCTGCTTTGCTGTTTAAAAGCTCCATTGTTTTAATTAACGGCTCTTTATCCGGCTTATGTTTTTTTACATCGTCTGCGGTGATGATAGCGTCAAAATATTTTTTTATATTAAAATTATTAACGGCTTCTAAGGTTGAATTTCTTAACCTTGAAGTAGTAATTCCCATCTTTATATTTTTGTCCTTTAGATAATCTAAAGTTTCTTTAACGGTTTCGTATAGTCTCACCTCATCGTTAAACCTTTCTACCTGGTATTCTCTGTAGCAAGTAATAACATCTTCGAAGTCATATGCCTCGAAATCTCTTTGCAGTGTCAATCTCAGAGGCTCTCCAAACGTACTCATTACATAATCTTCATCGCAATCCTCATTGCGGAAAACCGAATATATATGTTTAAAGGAATTTATAACTATTTGGCTTGTATCTGCCAAAGTACCGTCAAAGTCAAATATTACTGTATCAATCATTAATTTCTCCTATGATTTATCTTTTTGTTTTCATACTGAGCCCTATTCTTTGTCTTTCCTTATCAAGCTTAATGATTGTGACATCTACTACGTCTCCTACCTGGACAACTTCCATCGGATTCTTAATAAATTTATCGCTCATTTCTGAAAGGTGAACAAGTCCGTCCTGTTTTACTCCTATATCTACAAAAGCGCCAAAGTCAACCACGTTTCTTACGGTTCCTTTTAGCTTCATACCTACTTCCATGTCTTCCATTTTCATAACGTCGCTTCTGAAAATTACCTTCGGCATTTCATCTCTCGGATCTCTGCCCGGCTTTTTAAGCTCTTCAACTATGTCCGTGAGTGTAGGAACCCCGATGTTCAGTTCTTCTGCCAATACCTTTACTCTGTCCTTGATTTTTTCTCTTGCAGGCTTCTTTTCTTCTTTAAAGTTAATTTGAGAAAGTGCTTCAAGCCCCTTTAATCTATTATTACGTGAAGACATTTGAATTTTTTTGTCTTCCTTTACTTTAATTTTCATTATTCTTTCATTTATATCGTTTAAGTTAGTATTTTTTAAATCATTTATATCGTATCCTAATTTATTTAATAAGCTTACTGCTATTTCATAGGATTCAGGATGAACAGCTGTTTTATCCAGCAAATATTCTCCGTCAGAAATTCTTAAAAAGCCGGCACATTGTTCAAATGCTTTTTCTCCAAGCATCTTGACCTTCATAAGCTCATTTCTGTTTGTAAACTTACCCTTATCTTCTCTGTATTTAACTATGTTTTTAGCAATTGTCTTTGTTATGCCTGATACATATTGTAACAGTGCTGTTGAAGCAGTATTTAAATCAACTCCTACACTGTTTACGCAGTCCTCTACAACTCCGTCAAGCTCCTGACTTAATTTTGTTTGGTTAACGTCATGCTGATATTGACCGACCCCTATACTCTTTGGATCTATTTTAACTAATTCAGCTAACGGATCCTGCAATCTTCTGCCTATGGATATAGCACCTCTTACGGTTACATCCAGGTCAGGATATTCTTCTTGAGCCAATTTTGATGCAGAGTATACGGACGCTCCTGCTTCTGAAACTATGGTGTATGTAATATTTTTATCTATTTTAGACAACATATCTGCAACAACCTGCTCTGTTTCTCTTGAAGCAGTACCGTTTCCTATGGTTATAACATCTATGTCATATTTATTAATCATCTCAGTCATTATTTTTTGGGATTTTTCAACTTCGTTTCTTGGTTCACTCGGGTAAATAACTGTATCCTCTAAAAATTTACCTGTTCCATCTAATACAGCTAACTTACATCCTGTTCTGTAGCCGGGATCTATGGCAAGTATTCTTACGTCTTTAACAGGCGGAACCATCAACAGATTTTTAGTATTTTTACCAAATACCTTAATTGCCTCATCTTCTGCTCTTTCAGTCAAAATGTTTCTTACTTCTCTATCTATGGAAGGAGCTATCAATCTTTTATAGCCGTCTTCAATTGCAGCACAATAATAATCAGCAGTTATTGCCGATTCATTCTTTATTTCTTTTGATTTTAAATAATTAACTATTTTTTCATCAGGGGTATTCAGCTTGACTTTAAGTTTCTTTTCTTTCTCGCCTCTGTTTATGGCAAGTATTCTGTGATTTGCTATTTTATTTACTGCTTCTTCGAATTTATAGTACATTTCGTAAACAGTTTTTTCTTCTTCATCTGCTGCTTCCGAAATAATTGTTCCGTCTGATATGTAAATTTCTCTTATATGTTTTCTGTAATCAGCATTGTCTGAAATCATTTCTGCAATTATGTCGCAGGCTCCTTCATAAGCTTCTTTAATATTTTTTACACCCTTTTCTTCATCTACAAAGGATAAAGCAATCTCTTCCAAGCTTCCTTCCGTTACATTTTGTGCAAGTATGATGTCGGCAAGAGGCTCAAGTCCTTTTTCCTTCGCCTTAGAAGCTCGTGTAGATTTTTTCTGTTTATACGGTCTGTACAAATCTTCTACGCGCTGCATAACATCTGCGCTTAAAATTTCATCCTTTAATTCATCCGTAAGCTTTCCCTGTTCTTCTATTAATCGGATAACTTCTTCTTTACGGCTTTCTAAATTTCTTAAATATGTTAATCTTTCATATAAATCTCTTAACACCACATCATCTAACGAGCCTGTCTGCTCTTTACGATAACGGGCAATAAAAGGAATTGTATTTCCTTCATCAATAAGATTAACCGTGTTTTCCACCTGAATAGGTTTAATATTAAACTCTTCGCATAAAATTTTTAAAATATCTACCATTTATCTCTCCCCTATTACAATGGATGGGCAATTGGCAAACGCCGGATATGCAATTGATAAGCAATGGGTTTATTTTCTATCCATTGCCTATCCATTGCTAATCTACTGTTAATCAATCGCCATCTATTGATTTCTTGATTTCATCTTTAAATATTCATTCATAAACATATCTAAACTGCCGTCCATTACAGCCTGCACATTGCCGGTTTCCGCATTGGTGCGATGGTCTTTTACCATGCTGTAGGGATGAAATACATATGACCTGATTTGGCTTCCCCATGCAATTTGATTATATTTACCCTGGATATCCTCGATTTTCTCCTTGTTTTCTAATTGTTTAATTTCCAACAGCTTTGATTTAAGCATCTTCAATGCCGTTTCTCTGTTACTGTGCTGAGACCTTTGATTTTGACATGATACAACTATACCTGTCGGTATATGAGTGATACGAATTGCCGAATCTGTGGTATTGACATGCTGACCTCCCGCACCGCTGGAACGGTACGTGTCAACACGTATATCCGATTCATTTATTTCTATATCCACATCATCTTCTATTTCAGGTGTAACATCAACAGACGCAAAAGACGTATGTCTTTTTTTTGCAGCATCAAAAGGTGAAATCCTCACCAATCGATGAACGCCTTTTTCGGATTTTAAATACCCGTAAGCATTTTCGCCTTCAACTAACAAAGTTACGCTTTTAATTCCTGCCTCAGTATCGGGAAGTATGTCTAATTCAGTCATATTGTAGCCGTGAGCTTCAATCCACCTCGTATACATACGGTACAGCATATCCGCCCAGTCCTGGGCTTCTGTTCCTCCCGCGCCGGCATGAATGGATAGTATTGCATTGTTTTTATCGAATTCATTGCTCAACAGGGCAACAATGCGAGCATTATCAAGAAGCTCAGCCACATCGTTCATAATTGCTTTAAGCTCATCCAAATGACTTTCATCATTTTCTTCTATAATCATATCGACGAAAATTTCTAAATCTTCAACCTGTTGCCTTAAATTTTTGTATTCGTTTATTCTATTGGTATTTTGCTTTAATTTTTGTGAAACTTTTTGAGCCCTTTCCTGGTTGTTCCAAAAATCCGGCTCCTGCATTTCTGATTCAAGCAGTATATTTTCTTCCTCCAACTTGGAGAGGTCAAAGGGAACCACCAACCTCAGCTAAAATGTTTTTAAATTTCTTTAAATTTTCATTAATTTCGTATAAATCTATCAAATAATCATCTCCTTTATTCATTCTGTCCGCAGCACTTTTTGTATTTCTTGCCGCTTCCGCACGGGCATGGATCGTTCCTGCCTACTCTTTTTTCCTTGTTCACTATCGGTTGCGGCTTACCGCCTAAATCACCGCCGCTTGTTCCTGTAATTTTAGCAACCTCTTTACGCTGCATCTTTTCCTGAGGTCTTACTCGCATCAACATTTTAATTGTATCTTCTTGAATGGATGCCGTCATTTCTTCAAACATATCATATCCTTCGACCTGATATGCTCTGACCGGGTCCTCGTTTCCTATAGCACGAAGTCCGATACCCTGCCTTAACTGATCCATAGCATCGATATGATCAATCCATTTTGTATCAACGCTTCTTAAAAGAATAATTCTTTCTACTTCCCTGAATACATCTTCGCCAAATTCCTCTTCCTGTCTTCTGTAATGTCTTTCTATTGCACTTTGTGCTCTTTCTTTTAATTTTTCCTTAGTTAAATTTCCCTTGTCCTCTCCTTCAAAGCTTATCAATATTGAGAAGGTTTCAGCTATATATTTAGAGTATCCCGGAATATCCCAATTGTCCGTAAACTTCTCATCTGTAGTATACATTTGTATACCTCTGTCTATAAGCTGTTCAATCATGCTTAGGATATCTTCCTTAAGATTTTCACCTAACAGAACTTTTCTTCTTTCTGAATAGATAACCTCTCTTTGCTTATTCATGACATTGTCATATTGTAGAACATGCTTTCTTATTTCGAAGTTTCTTCCTTCTACCCTGCCCTGTGCCGTCTCAATTGTTCTTGTGAGCATTCCTGCCTCTAATGGCTCATCTTCGGGCATCTTCAATGTTTCAATTATGTTTTTTACTTTGTCACCGGCAAATAATCTCATCAAATCATCTTCAAGAGATATATAGAAACGTGTTGAGCCCGGGTCTCCCTGTCTTCCGGCACGACCTCTGAGCTGATTGTCAATACGTCTTGATTCGTGACGTTCAGTACCTATAATATGAAGTCCGCCTGCTTCTCTGACCTTATCCTGCTCATCCTTCAGCTCATTTTTTGATTGTTCTAAATATTCCTTATATACTTTTCTTGCATTTAATACTTCTTCATCATCAGTGTCATTAAATCCGTCTGCTTGTGCAATCAGTTCATCGGTAAAGCCTTTCGATTTCATTTTGTGCTTAGTAAGAAACTCAGGATTACCGCCAAGCACAATATCTGTACCTCTACCTGCCATATTTGTTGCAATTGTAACGGCACCGAAACGACCTGCCTGTGCCACTATTTCCGCTTCCTTAGCATGGTGCTTGGCATTTAATACCTCGTGCTTAACTCCCGCTTTTTTCAAAAGCTTACTTAGCAATTCCGACTTTTCTATAGAGATTGTACCTACAAGAATCGGTTGACCTGTTTTATGCTTTTCTACAATTTCATTTATAACTGCAGAGTATTTCCCTATCTCACCCTTGTAAACAACATCTTCATGGTCATTTCTTACAACTTCCTTATTTGTTGGTATTTCAATAACATCGACACCATATATTTCTCTGAATTCTTCTTCTTCCGTCTTTGCAGTACCGGTCATACCACAAAGCTTTTTATACATTCTGAAATAGTTTTGGAATGTAATTGTAGCTAATGTTTTAGATTCTTTTCTGACTTCAATTCTTTCCTTTGCCTCAATTGCCTGATGCAAACCGTTAGAATATCTTCTTCCGTACATGATACGTCCGGTAAATTCATCAACAATTAAAACCTCACCATCGTTAACAATGTAGTCAATATCCTTCTTCATCGTATTGTGGGCTTTTAATGCTTGATTAATATGGTGTGAAATTTCCATATTTTCCTGGTCAGCTAAATTTTCAATGTTAAAAAATCTTTCTGCATTAGTAATACCACGAGCAGTTAATGTAACATTTTTACCTTTTTCATCTACTATAAAATCAACCGTGTCATCCTCTTCCACATCTCCCATTATATAATCCATTTTTGATTTCTTTTCTTCGGGAGATTGTATTTTACCTTTCAACGGCAAGACAAAGCTGTTTGCCAACTCATACAAATCTGTGGATTTTTCTCCTTCTCCTGAAATTATCAAAGGAGTTCTTGCCTCATCTATCAAAATTGAGTCAACTTCGTCTATGATACAATAATTCAAATCTCTTTGAACCATTTCTTCTTTTCTGATTACCATATTGTCTCTTAGATAATCAAAACCAAACTCATTATTTGTTCCATAAGTGATATCACATCGGTATGCTCTTATCCTTTCTTCCTTGGTTATACCGTGAACAATACAACCTACCGATAAACCTAAGAAATTATGAACCTTACCCATCCATTCGCAGTCACGCTTTGCCAAATAGTCGTTTACAGTAACTACATGTACACCATTACCCTCAAGGGCATTTAAATATACAGGCAATGTGGAAACCAATGTCTTACCTTCACCTGTTCTCATTTCAGCAATTCTTCCCTGATGAAGAACCATACCGCCTATTAATTGTACCCGGTAATGCTTTTGTCCTAAAACTCTCCATGCCGCTTCTCTTACCACGGCAAATGCTTCGGGCAATATATCATCCTTTGTTTCACCGTTATTTAATCTTTCCTTAAATTCGGCAGTCTTTGCCTTAAGCTGGTTATCGCTTAATTTAGCAATTTCGCTTTCTAATGATAGTATTTTATCAACTGTCGGCTCTAATCTTTTAACTTCCTTTTCACTGTATGACCCAAAAACTTTCTCTAAAAATCTTTTCATATCTATTCCTTTCTTCAATACTCATATTGAACTGTAATATCCGGCTGTATAACCTGAACTCCATGCCCATTGCAGATTAAACCCTCCGCAGTCTCCATCCACATCAAGAACTTCTCCGCATATATACAAGCCCTTTACTTTGTTTGATTCAAGAGTACCTGAATTTACCTCTGACATATCTATACCACCTGCAGTTGATTGTGCCTGCTGCCAGGTATTGTGACCCGTGACCTCAAATTTCCACTCTTTTAAAATATCTATAATTTTATAAATTTCTTTTTTGTTTAATTTTCCGCAATTTTTATTCAAATCCTCAAATCCGGCTTCCATTAATACTACGGGTATCAATTTTTTATTTATAAATCCGATCAAGCTTTCCTCCAGACTTTTATAACCTATATCTATAAATCTTGCTTGTAACAGTTCATAAAGCTGAAGCTTTGTTGTATCGGGAAACATATCAACCAATATATAAGCAATATTGCCTTTATTCAGTTCTTCAATTACTCTTCTGCTTATTTGCAGGACCGGAGGTCCTGAAATCCCATAATCGGTAAACAGTATTTCTCCTTCATCTTCTCTGATTAATTTATTATCCGTTACTCCTTTTACGATTCCGTCAAACCTTATTCCTGATATTCTCTTAAGGTATTTACTCTTTAATTTAAGCTGAACTAACGCAGGAAACGGCTCAATTATTTTGTGCCCCAGAGACTTAGCTATTTCATATCCTTTTCCGTCACTTCCAAGCTGCGGAGCTGCTTTACCTCCTGTTGCCAATATTACCTTGTCGGATAAATAGGCTTCATTACCAATAATACTGAATTTGTCTTTACTTTTTCTTAATTCTTTTATTTCGCAATCCGTAATCTCTGAAACCTTCAATCTCTCTGCTTCATACCTTAAAACATCCAATATGCTTGATGCCTGCAAGGAGTTAGGATATATTTTCCCCGATTCACCTTCATAAGGATGCACGCCTAAGCTTTCAAAAAATCTGAGTGTCTCGTTTAAATCAAAGAATTCCATTGGTGCTTTCGCTAATTTAACATTTTTCCCGTGATACCTGTCAATGCTCATGTTTAAATTAGTGTAATTGCATCTGCCGTTACCCGTTGCTAAGATCTTTTTACCGACTCTATTCAATTTTTCGTAAATTGTAACTTCGGCACCGTTTCTTGCTGCAGCAATTGCTGCAATAAGACCTGAAGCACCTCCGCCTATAACGGCTATTTTCATGGTATCATTCCTTTTTGTTCATTGGTTTGTAAAGCTTTATAATTTGTTCTGCTACTTTTAAGCCATCTATTGCCGCAGACATTATTCCTCCCGCATAGCCTGAACCCTCTCCGCAGGGATATATGCCTTTTATATTGCTTTGCAAATCATCATCTCTGTTTATACGCAGAGGTGACGATGTTCTTGTTTCAACACCTGTCAGAACTGCATCGTCTCTGTCAAAGTTTTCGAGCCATTTGCCGAATGCGGTTATCCCTTCAACCAAGCTTTCACACACATAGTTTGGAAGACAATCCCAAAGATTGGCGAATGCTGCTCCCGGTCTGTAGGTTGGATAAATTTCACCGAATGATGCAGAAACTCGTTTTTCCTTAAAATCTTTAAAGAGCTGCACGGGAGCATGATAATTGTTTCCCCCCAACTCAAAAGCTTTTCTTTCATATTCTCTTTGAAATTCGATTCCTGCTAACGGATTTCCTTCTCCGCCAAAATCCTCCGGATTAATTTGAACTACAATTGCCGCATTTCCGTTTTCTAAATCCCTGTCATGAAAGCTCATACCGTTTGTTACAACATGGTTATTCTCAGAGCTTGAAGCAGTAACTACCCCGCCCGGGCACATACAAAATGTATATACACTTCTTCCATTTTTACTTTTATGAACAAATTTGTAATCAGCAGGACCTAAATTTGGGTGATTTGCCAAATTTCCGTACTGGGATTCACTTATCATTTTCTGCGGGTGTTCAATTCTGACCCCTATGGCAAACGGTTTTGCTTTCAATTCAACCTTATCATTCAGCATTTCAAAGGTATCTCTTGCACTGTGTCCTATTGCAAGAACCAATACATCCGTATCAATTATATCACTTTCCGTTACAATACGGTATACTCTGTCGTCTTTAATTTTAATATCTGTCAACTGTTCTTCAAATCTAAAGGTTCCGCCCAAGCTTATTATTTTCTTTCTGATGTTTACCAAGACGTTTCTTAGCAAATCTGTACCTATGTGAGGCTTATTTAAATATGTTATTTCATCAGGAGCACCTGCATTAACAAACTCTTCTAAAACTTTTTTTCCTCTTTTAGACCTGTCTTTGATTAATGTATTAAGCTTTCCGTCTGAAAAAGTACCGGCACCGCCTTCACCGAACTGTATATTCGATCTTTCGTTTAATGTACCGTCTTTCCAAAACTTATCAATATCTTTAACTCTTTCTTTAACCTTTTTACCTCTTTCAAGAATAATCGGATTGTAGCCCTCTTCTGCAAGCAGTAAAGCGCAAAAAAGTCCCGCAGGACCACTTCCGACAACAACAGGTCTGTTATTAAGCAGCTTTTCACCTGTTGCTTCGACTTCATATATAAATGGTTCAACTACTGTAACATTATTATTTCTCTTAGAAATTTTAATATCGTTATAAAGCTCAACATCTAAAGCATATATAAATAAAATTTCATCCTTTTTTCTTGCATCTATGGATTTTCGAAATATTGATAAGGATTTTATTTCTTCTTTTTTAACCTTTAAGCTTTCTGCCGCTTTTATGTATAAATCTTCCTGATTATGATCTATCGGAAGCTTGACTTGCTGTATTCTTAGCATTAATTACACCTCTTAAGTTTAAATCTTACTTTATCTTAGCTTAATTTATCGCTTCAACATTATACCATAAATTAAAAAATAATCTATGAAAAATTGAGTACATCAAATATATTATTATTCTCATGACAAAATTTATGAAAAAAAACAATAAAGCAGCAGCCTTAATGTTTTTATGCTTTTACTTGTATTCACAATAATTCTAAATTTCTTTACCTTCTATAGGGCTGGACATTATGATGAATGTTTCAGTATTTCCAAAAAATTGAACCTTTCCCACAAGCTCTTCCAAGTGATTCATTTCTCTTAAATAAGCTTTCATAATCATGCTGTGAGGACCTGTAACATGGTAACATTCAACTATTTCCTCCGATTTTTTAGCAAACTCTAAAAAACCTTCCTGCTTTTCAGGCTTTATAGAAGCATTAATCAATACACATATCGGTTTCCCAACCTTTTCATTATTTATTACTGCTTTATATCTTTCGATAACTCCGTCATCCTCTAATCTCTTAACTCTTTCAGCAACTGCAGGCGGACTCAAAGATACTTCTTTGCCTAATTCCTTCATAGATATTCTTCCATCATGTTGCAATATGCTAATTATTTTGAAATCTGTGTGATCCATAATTACCGCCTTATTTAATTAGTTATAATTTCCAAATTATTTTTTATTAATAAGTATTTTCTTTAATTTTATTATTTAAATTATGTACTTATATTAATATTCATGATATTATACTGATAATTAAAAGTATATTTTAAAATGCTTTCAGAGTCAAACTGTTTAATTACCAAGATAATGTGCATTATTTTCCGTAATTATTATATCATACATACGTTATTAATATCAAGAAAAAGCTTAACATAATATGGTTAAATATGTAAAACTACAATTAAATAAAAGAATATAAGGTTTTTTATAGATAATAATAATTTTATAAATTATAAGGAGGAGGTACTATGATTAAAATTACCGAAACGTCCTTGAGAGATGGACACCAATCATTAATTGCTACAAGATTAGCTACAGACGAAATATTGCCTATTTTATCAGAGATGGATAAAGCAGGATTTCATTCTATGGAGGTCTGGGGAGGTGCTACATTCGATACCTGTCTCAGATATTTAAATGAAGATCCGTGGGAAAGATTAAGAAAAATAAGAGCAACTGTTAAAAACACTAAGCTTCAAATGCTTTCAAGAGGTCAGAACATCCTTGGATATAAGAATTATCCCGATGATATAGTTGAAAGATTTTTAAAGAATGCGATGTTCGAAGGAATTGATATAGTAAGAGTATTCGATGCATTAAACGATATCAGAAACTTGAAAAAATCAATTGAAGTTATAAAAAAAGAAGGTGCACACTGTCAATGTGCAATTTCTTACACCATAAGCCCGGTTCATACGACAGAATACTATTTAGATTTAATAAAAAATTTTGAAAATGAAGGTGCTGATTCTATCTGTATCAAGGATATGTCAGGTATACTGTTGCCTTACGAAGCTTATAATTTAGTTAAGGCGATTAAGGGAGTTACCGACCTTCCTTTAGAATTCCACACCCACTGCACAAGCGGTGTAGCGCAAATGGCAATGTTAAAAGCAATAGAAGCAGGTATTGACATTGTGGATACTGCAATTTCTCCGCTGTCTTCCGGTACATCGCAGCCTGCTACAGAGTCCTTAGCATTTACATTACAGGGAACAGAATATGACCCGCAGCTGAATGTGGATAGCTTAAACAATATTGCTGAATATTTCAGAGAGGTTATAAAAAAATATCAGGATAACGGTACATACAACATCAAGGTTCTTATGACCGAACCAAATACTTTACAGTATCAAATACCAGGCGGAATGCTGTCAAATTTGCTTTATCAAATGAAATCATTAAATGCAAGCGATAAATATGATGCTGTCTTAGCTGAAGTACCGAAGGTCAGAGAGGACTTAGGATATCCTCCGTTAGTAACTCCAATGAGCCAAATGGTTGGTGCTCAAGCAGTTTTCAACGTAATTTCGGGAGCAAGATATAACATCATTCCAACTGAAATTAAAAATTATGTAAAAGGACTTTATGGTAAGCCGGCAGCGCCTATTGCAGATGAAATAAAAGAAAAAATAATCGGAAAAGAAGAAGTTATAACTGTCAGACCCGCTGATTTATTATCTGACGAATATGATAAATTAAAAGCTGAAATAGGTGACTTAGCAAAATCAGAGCAGGATGTTTTGTCTTACGCACTGTTCCCGCAGGTTGCTAAAAGCTATTTTGAAAAAAGAAATTAATACAGGGGCTAATCCCCTGTATTTTAATCTTCTATTTTATATTTTAGCTATTTTTTTAGCCAGTTCTTTCTTTTCATTTATATTTCCCTGTCTTGAAATCATAATTCTCTGAGCTTGAGGCGAACCTGCTCCGTGCATTGATTCAGTTCTGTATCCAACAGCCGCTGTTCCAAGTGTTATGTTTTCGATTAATCTTAAAACCTTTAATCTGTCTTCTACAGAAATACCTTCAACGCCTTTTAGATATTTTTCTATATAAGGTCCTAACTTGGGATCTCTCAAATCTTTTTCCGAAGGCGCCGTAACCATTAAACCACCTGCGATATCTTCTGCCAATCTTGCTATTTCATAAGGGAATCTCGTTATGTTTTGCTTACACACATTAGCAAGTAACAAATCAATAATATAGTTTCCTGATTCGGTCTTGTTTCCTTCTGCAGAACAAGCTATGCCGCAGCTGTACAATGTTTCATTTAAATGAGTCATTTCAATTAGCTTATCCTTTACATGAGATGCTTTCTGAGCTCCGTTGTAATCTGCAATCAAAGCAGCCGCGCCGATTAAAACATCGCCAACTCCTACCTTGCAGCCTCCGTAGCTTTGTCTATGATATCCTGCAAATCTTTCTACCATCATACCAGCAAATTCAGTTTCACCGTTTAAAAATAATCTGTCATTCGGTACAAAAACATCTTCAAAAACAATAAGCGCTTCCATGCCGCCATATTCACAATTACCTATATCTAAATCCGAACCTTCTGATTTTCTTGTATCACAGGATTGCCTTCCGATGATCATAAAGATTCCTTCTGCATCCATTGGAACAGAAAAAGAAATTGCATAATCCTTATCATCCGGACTTAATGCGATAGTTGGCATTACTAAAACTTCATGTGAATTGCACGCACCTGTCTGATGAGCTTTTGCTCCCCTTACAACAACTCCGTCTTCTCTTCTTTCAACTACACGCAAATACATATCCGGATCCGATTGCTTGCTTGGTGGCAATGACCTGTCCCCCTTTGGATCAGTCATTGCTCCATCAACAGTTAAATCACTTTGTTGAATATACTTCATATACTTTACAAAGTTCTCAAAATATTTAGTTCCGTATTTCTTATCCGTTTCATAAGACGTGCTGTAAACAGCATTAAACGCATCCATTCCTACGCATCTCTGAAAGCACGAAGCAGTTTTCTGTCCTAACAGTCTTTGCATTTTTACTTTCTTTATTAAATCATCAGAACTTTGATGTAAATGTGTAAATCGATTTATTTTTTCACCTGTCAAAGATGATGTTGCTGTCATTAAATCTTCATATTCCGGCATCTGCGCCAAATCATAGGTTGCCTTAACTGAATTAAGAGAAGGTCTTAATATAGGATTGTCAACTGCACTCTCTATTTTTTCACCGAACATGTAAATTTGCATGTTCATCTTTTTTATACTTTCTATATATTGTTCACCTGTCATTAAAGCCATTATATAACCTCCTGTATTCTGATTGCTCAAGAATTTCCCCTGAGAATAGAGAAAAATAATATATATAATCTAAATGCCTCAACTTTGCCCTTTGTTTATTTAATTTAAATACATATTTATTATTTCTTGATCAATATTAAAAAAGTCTTCTAAATGTTGACACAATAAAATTTTTATCCTTTTATAGTCGCGATCAAATAATGCATCGACTATTTCATTATGTGTACCGATTTGATTAATACTGTCTTCAATATTTGTATACTTTGATATTTGAACAATGTGAATTTTCATATATAACTTCTCTTGGCTTTCAATCAACAAATCATTTCTGCCTATTTGAGCAATCTTAAGATGAAATTGTGAATCCAAAGAAATTCGTTCATAAATATCTCCTTTTTCAGCACTAACCCTACACTTTTCTGCGATTTCCCTTAATTGAGAAAAGTCAGAATTAGAACCGTTTCTTATAGCTAATTGGCATGAAAGGATATCTTGAGATAATCTCAGTTCTCCAATTTTTTTAATGTCATTCTCTTCATAGTGTTTTACTTCAGAATATCGATTTGGATAAATTGAAACTAATCCTTCTTCACTAAGTTTTCTGATAGCCTCTCTAACAGGAGTTCTGCTACATTTAACAATTTCAGTGATTTTCTCTTCAGGTATTTTTTCACCCGGTCGAATTTCTAAATGTAAAATCATATCTTTTATCTTTTCATATACCCTTGCGCTTGTGCTTATGCTTGTTGTTTCATTGCTCGCTTTCATGTCAATCTGCCCCCATTGCCAATTTTTACATAATTATATATTAACTATTTAAATATTTCAATATTTAAATTATTTGCCTGCTAAACGCTTATAATTATTTAATCTCTCATTAGCATCAATTTCGGCTTTCGCGAACAACTCTTTAGCTTTTTCAGGATACTGCTTTAATAAAGAAGAATATCTTACCTCGCTTAATAAAAATTCCTCAAAACTTGCCGAAGGTTCACCGCTATCCAAAGTAAACGGATTTTTACCTTGTTCTTTCAATACTGGGTTATATCTGTATAATGACCAATATCCGGCCTCAACTGCACGCTTTGCCTGATTTTGTGTTTTACCCATTCCATTTTTAATTCCATGATTAACACAAGGTGCATAAGCAATAATTAAAGAAGGTCCGGGATATGCCTCTGCTTCTAAAATGGCCTTAAGTGTTTGGTTTTGATTTGCACCCATTGCTACTTGTGCAACATAAACATAGCCATAACTCATTACCATCATACCCAAATCTTTTTTCTTTGTCTTTTTACCAGAGGCTGCAAATTTAGCAATAGCAGCAGTTGGTGTTGATTTTGATGACTGACCTCCGGTATTTGAATAAACCTCAGTATCAAATACTAAAACATTAATGTCTTCACCTGATGCAAGTACATGGTCTAATCCACCGTAACCTATATCATATGCCCAACCATCACCGCCAAATATCCAGTTAGATTGTTTAACAAAAACATCTTGCCTTTCATATATTTCTGCATATTCCGGTATTTCTTTATGATTTTCGAGAGCATTAGCAAGTTTTTCTGCTCTTTCACGCGTTCCCGCCGATATGGCATAACCCTCTATCCATTCTTTCATTACTTCTTTTAATTCTTCATCGGTTACATTCTCAAGGAGAATTTTTACTTTCTTCAGAACAGAATCTCTTATGGTCAAAGTACCTACATGCATTCCATAACCATATTCAGCATTATCTTCAAAAAGTGAGAATCCCCAAGCTGGTCCATATCCTCTTTTATCCTTTTTAAACGGAATAGATGGAGCTGAACCTCCCCAGACTGTGGTACAGCCTGCTGCATTTGAAATAACCATTCTGTCCCCAAATAATTGAGTTACCAGTTTAGCATATGGCGTTTCACCGCAACCGGCACATGCACCGGAGAATTCAAAATACGGCATTGCAAATTGGCTTCCCTTAACTGTAGATTTTTGTTTATCTGTAACCTCTATAAGGTCTAAATCTTTTGCATAATTCCACATGTTTACTAATTCATCTTTTTTATTTGACAAATTCCTCATTTCAAGTGCTTTTTCCTTAGCAGGACAAACATCTGCACAGTTTCCGCAGCCAGTACAATCTAAAGCAGACATTGCCATATAAAACTGTTTATCTTTATATCCTATAGCAGCCTTTGTTTCCATTGCTACAGGTGATGCTTCAACTTGCTCATCAGATAACAGCATTGGTCTTAACACTGAATGCGGACAAACAAATGAACATTGATTACATTGAATACATTTTTCTGCACTCCAATAAGGTACATCCACAGCTATTCCACGCTTTTCATACTGAGTTATGTCAGTTGGATAAGTCCCGTCTTCTATTCCATTAAAAGCACTTACCGGTAATGAATCTCCCTTTTGTCTATTCATAGGAATCATGACTTCTTTTACAAATTCCGGCAATTCATGATCCGTCACTTTTCCTTCATCCTTTGATGTTTTCCAACTATCAGGTACTTCCACCTTTACAATTGCATTAACTCCGGCATCAATTGCACTATTGTTCATATTGATAACATCTTGTCCTTTTCTTCCGTAGCTTTCAATTACCGCCTCTTTTAATAGCTTAATTGAATCTTCTAAGGACATTACATTTGATAATTTGAAAAATGCGGCTTGCATAATCATGTTAATTCTATTGCCAAGTCCTAATTTTCTTGCAATTTCAACTGCGTTTATTACATAAAAATCAGCTTTTTTATCTGCAAGTTTCCTTTTAATTTTAGAAGGCAATTCTTTTTCTAACTCTTTTTTATCCCAAACGCAGTTTAATAAGAATGCTCCCCCCTCTTTTAAATCATCTAACAAATCATATTGATTTACATAGGCAGGATTATGACAAGCAATAAAATCAGCAGAATTGATTCCATAAGGAGATTGAATTTGATCATCGCCAAACCTTAAATGGGAAATTGTAACCCCGCCTGATTTTTTAGAATCATATGCAAAATATGCCTGTACATATTTATCAGTGTTATCACCTATAATTTTTATAGCTGATTTATTAGCACTTACCGTCCCGTCTGAACCTAATCCCCAGAATTTACATGCAATTGTACCTACAGGAGATGGATTGAATTTTTTGTCGTAAGGAACAAGGGATTTATTTGTTACATCATCTACTATTCCAACAGTAAATCCATCAACAGGATTCTCATTCTCAAGGTTTGTGAAAACTTCCATAACATTTGCAGGTGTAAACTCTTTTGATCCAAGACCATAACGACCGCCGATAATTAAAGGAGTATTTTCTTTTCCATAAAACGCATTCTTAACATCTAAGAAAAGAGGTTCTCCCAAAGCACCAGGTTCTTTTGTACGATCTAAAACGGCTATACGCTTTACCGTATCCGGTATTGCTTCTAACATATGTTTTATTGAAAACGGTCTGAATAAATGAACTTCCAACAATCCGTAATCTGAACCGTTCTTATTAAAATATTCAATTGTTTCTCTAATAGTATCACAGCCTGAGCCCATAGCAATTATTATACTTTCTGCCTTTGAAGAACCGTAATAATTAAATAATTTATAATCCCTTCCGGTTAGTTTATTGATTTCATCCATGTAATATTGCATCACTTCCGGAATAGGTTCATAGAATTTATTTATAGCCTCTCTTGTTTGAAAGAAGACATCAGGATTTTGTGTTGTACCACGAAGAACTGGTCGATTAGAATTCAAAGAATTATTTCTAAACCTTTTTACAGCATCCATATCTACTAATTTAGCTAATTCATCATATTCTAATATTTCTATTTTTTGCATTTCATGGGATGTTCTGAAGCCATCAAAAAAATGAAGAACGGGAATTCTTGTTTTTATTGCTGTCAAATGAGCTATAGAACCCAAGTCCATACATTGCTGTACGCAGCTTGAAGCCAGCATAATAAAACCCGTCTGACGTGTTGACATAACATCCTGGTGGTCTCCGAAAATGCTAAGTGCATTTGAAGCCAATGAACGCGCACTTACATGGAATACTGCCGGTAATAATTCACCTGCTATTTTATACATATTTGGTATCATTAATAACAATCCCTGTGAAGCTGTATAAGTTGTTGATAATGCTCCACCCTGTAAGGATCCATGCAAGGCTCCGGCAGCACCTCCTTCTGATTGCATTTCCTTTACCACTACTTCGTTACCAAATATATTTTTAACGCCGGCAGCTGCCCATTCATCAACATGCTCTGCCATTGACGAGGAAGGTGTTATAGGAAATATCGCTGCCATATCTGTAAAGGCATAGGATGCATAAGCCGCTGCCATGTTACCATCCATTGTTTGAGTTTTTCTCTTACTCATTAATTAGCTCCTTTCATTTTTTATAATTTTGTATTTCTTATTGTTTAATTGAAAGTTTTATAGTGTTTACCATTGTTATCAGACACATATATACCGCCGCGGCTCATATAACCACTTCCATCTTCTACGAGGATATATAAATCTGTAATTTCACTAAGTTTATTTATTACTATATCAATATCATATTTTCCTTTTTTATATTCTATTAATATGTTTTTTAGTTTTAATCCATCATAATAAGAGCCTTTAAAAGCAGCTCCCGGTCCCCCAGAGAATGATGTTAAATATATGTCCGTTATTATCTCCTCAATCTCTTCTTGAGCTGATTCATTTTGTTCATATGGACTTCCTATAATACCGCCTGTTTTATTTTTTATATTGTCGATTAATATAGAAGCACCAACTACCGATACCCATTCCGGAGATATTTTTTTTATTGCTTCAGCCAATGTGTAATCAATAATATATTCATCCTTCGACTGTCCTAACATAAACTCACTTATCTTTTCATATATGTTACTTGTTTCAAGCTTTTTACCTTTTGGACAGAATCCCCCCACAATAATACTAAAATTATCTTTAGTAAGTGTTTTTAATAAAAAAGATTCATATGCAATTGTATTTTTCATTTTACTCCCATAATAATTATATAAAGTATTGAGCCTTTACTGCATTTGCCATATTTATGTTAATTTGCTTCAAGTCACTGCGGTTTTCTTCATAAGATTTTTTAAAAGCTTCAATAGCAGCACGGGCTTCCTGATATGGTCCCGGAACATTAATAATCATAGTTTTATTTACTTCTCCGCAAATTAACTTACTCCACATGTGACCATTTTTCCCATAAAGTTCAGTTGAATATTTTTTGTCTAATATGGAATTCAACGAGGTATGAGTATAATCTTTACACAGGGTTGAACTATATCTGTGCCCTCCGCCTGAACCGCCTATTAATATAATCAAATCTACATTCTTATTTATGTAGTCCTTAACACAATCAATTATCATATTTTCAACGTCAGGTATTGGTTCATTTCTTATTACTAAGCATTTATTGTTAATGCTTAATAAAACTTGCATTATCATAGGACTATCAGTATCTAAAACTATACCTGACCTAAGTTCATCTCCGGTTGGGATAATTACAGCCTTGTTAATCAAATGCTATTCCACCTTTCTCCTTTGCATCCATTCTCCGTATATTCTGGTATAGAGTCTATATCAACACTTTGAATTTTTTTTACAGTGGATAAAGAAGTTATATCCGATATGGTTATACCATCTGCTAAAGCTATAGCTCTAATTAAGCCGGTTTCTTCTCTTAATATGTCTTCTTCTTCAATTCCGTAAATGTCCATATCTATTGAAGTCCCTGACACACCAATAATTCTTATTAAGCTTTTTAATTTATTTTTCAATATTTCTTCAAGTTGTTGAATGTTTAATCCTTTAACCTGTAACCCGGTAATTTTAACCACCGTTTTATCAACTTGAACTATAACTTTAATATCTTCCTGCATACTATCACTCCATTACTACCATGACGGGAAATCCTCTTCCCGCCATGGTATAAAGATTTATACTTCTACATATTTAACTTGTACTATATCTGTGACATTAAATCTGTGTGGATTATCAATTCCGGGAATAATTTCATGTGACCTTTCAATTATTTCCTCAGGTGTTAATTCTTCTACATCTGCCCTAATCCATTCCTTAGTACATCCAACACTAGCTAATTCAGCATAAGCATTTTCTTCGATATTCTCATAATCCGGTTTAATCTTCATATGTCTGGCTATAGATAACACTGATGGAGATGCTCCTATGTCCCTGCCCGGTATAACGCCTGATTGTAATGAATTAATAATTGATTTTGCTAGTTCACTTTTATCAGCTGCAATTACAGGAATATGACTTTTTAAAAATTTAGCATATTCACCGGAGTTATGCGCCGTTTTACCACATTTCCATTGTCTTCTAGGAACTATGCGTCCGTACTCTTCTCCTACAACCATTCCTATACCAACAGAAATAGTCCAGCCGGTACCTCCTATTTCCACTTTCCCATCTTTCATAATTTCAACCTGACCTGAAATAGGAAGAAGTAATTCTTCCATATTAATATAATGCATCATTTCAGTTCCTGAGTTGTTATTTCCGGCTCTTCCTGTCAGTACTGCATTATGAATCGGAATTGCTTTAGTGTTAGGATTTGGTCCCATAAATAATTTTCTGTCAGGGAATAATTTTTTCCATTGTTTTAAATGAGGTTCTTCTTTTATAAGCTCTTCTGAATATGGTATTTCCACCATTTCAAGATAGCCAAAATCTTTATTAATTTTGCCATAATCAGATGCTGCCATACAAACCATCGCACCGTCCAACATGATACCATTACTGTTTGTTGTTGTAGCTGTCATATCAAACATGTTTAAACCAGCCGGTCCGGGAATTGTAGCAGCTATTTTTTCACATGCTTCATACATTGTAAGATTACAAGCTTTAACATCTGCATAATCTATAAAAACTGCCGTTACAGGAATATAAATATCCTTTAGCATTCCTTCAGGAATAATTTTATATTTCAATTTGCTCATTTTATACCTCCATTCTATTTATTAGTGTTTTCCTATCGGTGGTCTTCTATCTATAATATCCGGACAATCATGAATCAAAATATCTTCTGTAGGATGTAGAATATTAATTGTTTCAAGTATAGCATGAACAGGGTTTCCATCTTTATCAAAACCACGGATTACAGCGCTATGCATAGACTCAGGAATACGTGGAATAACAGCGACTTCAATTTTATAAACATCTTCCTTTTTAGCTAAATCTTCTACTGCACGTTCAATTCTTCCTGTTCTGTTAGATTGCATCTTAGCAGTCTTTAAATTTTCCAAACCTACAACATCGCATTCTTTATAAACAGAACCCATCGTTGCGGCTATAGCCTTCATTTTACGAATGAATTCTGGTAACTTTGTGTGCATTAATTTCATAACACAACCTCCTTGTTTATATTAATTATAGATACACTTCGTATCTATAATTATTTTTTAATAATATTAATTTATTAAGTACCCGCCATCTACATAAATTGTTTGCACAACTGCAACCATTCATCCATCTTTATGACAAATTGTTAATACACAATTACCTAAGATAGAAAGTTTAATTTACTACCGTAACTTTTATTAGATTGCCATGATTTACAGATAGGTTTGCCATGGTTTCCGGTAAGTCTCGTAATGCAATTTCCTGACTTAGAATAGGCTCTACATTCAATAATCCATCGTTAAGATATCCAACTACTTCTTTAAATTCATCATATCCGTATAAAAATGAACCTTTAACTTTTAGTTCTCTTGTTACGACTTGTTGCATTTCTAAATCTATATGCTTAGAGCTAATTCCAATCCAAACAGCCGTGCCTCCAAACGCCATTGCATCTATCCCTTGTTTTACGGTTTCGGTAATTCCAACAGCTTCCGCTACTGATTCAACACCCTTATTATTAGTTACAGTCATAATAGTTTCTTGCAAATCGTTTAATGCAGAATTAATAACTATATCTGCACCCATATTTTTTGCAATTTTTAACCGATAATCACTTAAGTCAGAAACAAAAATTCTATTTGGATTTTGCATTTTTGCACAAGCTAATGCCAATAGACCGATTGTACCTGCACCTATTATAAGAACATCTTTTCCGCTTAAATCTCCAAGATGCTTTACCGCCCTGTAGGAAACTGCCAATGGCTCCATAAGGCTTCCGACCTTATATGAAATATTGTCGTTAAGTTTAAAACATACTTTAGATGGTACACAAATATACTCAGCAAACGCACCGTCAACATCTAAAACACCAAATGCTCTTTTGTTAAGGCACAAATGCATATCTCTCTTTTTGCACATTTCACATTTACCACAAAAATCCAAAGGATAAACTGCTACTCTATCGCCTATTTTGAGGTCATTTACACCTTCTCCAAGCTGTAGTATTTCACCGGCAAATTCATGTCCCATAATTACAGGCGGAATTCTTCTACCTGTAATCCCTAAATATCCATGTATATCACTTCCACAAATACCACATGCTCTAACCTTTATTTTTACTTCATTATATTTTGGCGATACATCATCTACATCCTTATAAGTCAGAACATTATGTCCTTCATATATCACAGCTTTCATTTATCTCGCCCCTTTAGTCATGAATTAATTAATTTTTTTGCTTAAAATAAGTTTCCTTGTTCATCAAATTCAAAGGATTCAAGTTCACTTAATATTTCTATTTTTTCATTGTTCTTTACTTCATTCAGCAAACTTTCGGAAACAAACATTTCACTCATGCTTAATGTATCTTTAATTCTCACAATTCTTAAGTTTTTAGGTTCTTCAGAACAAACTGCTCTGATAGCTAACTGTATTGCACGTTTATCGCTGCTCATAGCAATTGGAATTCTCGCACCTATTATAGCTATAGCAGTTACAGCATTTGCATACATTGCATCTGTCTCTAACTTATCGAAAATTCTTTTTGTAGTTACGTCTGAAAGTCCTACACCAAAAGCATTTGATCCTGATTCCTTCGTTGTATCTAAGGTAACAATTTTATTAATTCTTATTTCTTTATTTTTGTAACCAATCATTCCCCTGCCTATTATGTTTGGATCCATACCGTTACCGCTTATGTTTTTTCCTATTTCATCAACAATTAAAACATCAATATCGTTAAAGAGGAACTTAGGAAGTTGTTTCTTGGATCTTATTAATAATTTTGCTTCTGATTCAGCAATTTTCGCTGTTGGTATAAATTCAATATGACTGGTTTCGTCATATGCATTTTCTAAAAGACCTACTCCAAATATTATATTTCCATGTTTCAATGCATGTCTTGCGACAGATATTATTCTGGGTGCTGCTTTTCCTAGCCCCATAGCATGTACTACCTGTGCTCCTAAATGGTTTCCCAAGCCTACAGCTATCATTTTATGAAGACCGCTTTCTATTTCTCCATCTATATCCGTATGTGCCTTTATTCTTCCTAAAACTATAACTCCATCAAGTTCACTGGCAATCTTATCATAATATACCTCCAAACCCGTTTCAGTAGTTCCAAGGTTAATAACTTCCATGCTAGATTTTATTTCTGCTCCTACGTATTCTTCTGTGATACCCAACCCTCTAATAAAATCTGCCTGTCCTTCTGCAATTGCACCTCCATGGCTCCCCATACTCGGAAGTATAATTGGAGTAGCACCTAAATCTTTGATATTACTGCATAAAAATTTTACTATATCTTTGAGATTTGCAAGACCACGGCTGCCAACAGTTATACCTATTGTTTGATTTGCTTTTATCGTTCTTTTTATGTCTTCTCTTTTAAATTGCAAGTTAATATGTTTCTCAACATCATCAATCTTAGTTGTATCAAAAAATTGTTTAATGCGAGCAAATTTAGGAACTTCAATATTATCAAGCATGCTTCCCATAACATCCATTGTATAACACCTTCTTTATTTTTATTAATACATATTTCTAAAAAAACTAATCTATTTTCCGTACAACCTTGGTAAAGTCAGAGAAATTTCAGGGAA
>NZ_DAMASY010000009.1:0-151231 GCF_032080165.1 Sedimentibacter sp. | reverse complement strand
CTAATACTTTCCTGTGTATTAAAACCCATTCGCCTTTTTTTATCATTTCTACACTCCTTTTTTCGCTAACCCACCGCTTATCTGTCGCCTGTCTATTGTTATTTTACTATTTTGCATTCAGGATCGATTAATTCTCTCATATCTCCCATTATTGCTCTTGGAACAGGTAATGAAATCATAGTTTGCAAGCCAGGTTTTGCATTGATTGTTTGAGGAATCATATTAACACACATAGCGATTGTTCCGATTCCGCCCGGTACTTCAGGAGAATTAACCATATTGATATTTGGAGTACCTTTAATAATTACATAGTCACCTGTTTGAACGCCAACTTGTTCCGGTTCGATTTGCTGTGGGTGATCCATTTCTATTTTTAATTCTCCGTCAATATATCCGAATCCCTTCATAGCAACGCCTGCTACGTTTCCTGCAGCGGCAAATCCATAAGGAGATTTTCTGTCTACGTCTGTAACTATTGAATCCATAGAAGTAGTTACTTTATCAACCTTCCAGCCGATTGCATCTGCTATCATATTAATTGATTCTTCAAAACCAACATGACCTGCCAATGTACCTGTTTCAACGCCTTTTTTAAATTCATCAACTGTTATACCAATACCTTGTTCATGCATTACAGTTGGCCCAAATGGTGATAGACTGTTAACTCTTCTTGATACTATATGGTCAACTGATTCGCAGCATCCTGTCATAACAACAACCAATAAGTCCATTATTAATCCGGGGTTGATACCTGTACCTAAAATAGAAACTCCGTTAGCTTTTGCTATTTCATCTAATTGTTTAGCATGTTCAGGTGATTGAGCTTGAGGATAAGCCATTTCTTCAGCACTTGAAACTACGTTTATTTTTCTTTCCAAACAGAATTTTAATCTGTCGAATGCAACTTTTGTATATGAGTCTGTACAGCATAAAACAACGTCAGCTGATTTTTCTTTTATTACATCTTCGGGAGTACCAATTAATACTTCAGGTCTGTCTCCCCTTTCAACTCCTATTATTTCATACATGCTTTTTCCGAGTTTTGCGCCTCTTCCAACTGCACCTACTATGTCAACACCTTTTTTGCTTAATAACATTTTAGCCATTCCGGAACCCATCGCTCCAAGTCCCCAAATAATTACTTTCACGTTTTGCATTTTACAACCTCCAATAGTTTTAATTTTTAAATGATAACATTTTCAAGTTAGTACTCACCTATATAATTAGCAATATCTGTGCCATTATTCAAAAAATGTATGTTATGAAAATTCTCTGCCATTTTATAACATTCCAATTTCAAGGGTATGTCCATTTAGATAAAATTTACTTTTATTTATGCATTTATGGAATTTTAATAAATAAAACAAAAAAACAAGTAAAAAAGCAAATATTTTTGCATAAACCGCAAATATATTTGCTTTTTTGCGCATACAGCATAAGCGACTGACACCAAATCTCACTTACAGTATAAGCGACCGACACCAAATTAAAATTTGGGTCATCTGCTTACTTAATATTATACTTTTTTATTTTGTGCTGCAGCGTTTGACGTTTAATTTTCAGTTCCTCAGCTGATTTGGTTATGTTGTATTTATTGCTCCTAAGGGTTTTTTCTATTATCCTTTTTTCTAAATTGCCTAAATATTCATCTAAACCATTATCCCCTAATTCTTTTTCTTTTAATGCAAAGCTATTTTCTGAATCAAAGATTGTAAAGTGATTTTTATTAAGAATCTTATCACTGTCGTCCACCATGCTTATTGCCGACATGATAATATTTTCCAACTCTCTTACGTTACCGGGATACTCATAGCTTAGCAGGCAATCCTGAGCCGCTTGAGAAATTGAAAGAATTTCTCTGTTAAATCTTTCATTGTATTTATTGATAAACTTACTGGCCAAAAGCAATATATCCTCTTGTCTGTCCCTAAGTGGAGGAACATTTAACTGAATTACATTTAATCTGTAATATAAATCCTTACGAATCCTTCCGTTTTGTAAAATTGCTTCGGGAGATTCATTACTGGTTGATATAATTCTCACATCAATAGGAATATCATTGGTTCCACCAACCCTGCGTATATAATTTTCCTGAAGAACTCTCAGAAGCTTTGCTTGTAATTCATATGGCATGGAATTTATTTCATCTAATAAAAGGGTTCCTCCGTTTGCTTGTTCAAACAACCCCGCTCTGTCAACGGCACCTGTAAAACCACCCTTGGATGTACCAAACAACAATCCTTCAAGCAAGGATTCCGGCAAGGCAGCACAGTTTTGAGCTATAAAAGGTTTGTCCCGTCTTGAGCTCTCAAAATGTATGCTTTGTGCTATAAGTTCCTTCCCTGTACCGGTTTCACCTACTATAAATACAGATGCAGAGTTTAGGGAGGCTTTTTTAGCTCTTTTAACAACCTCCATAAAACTGTCGCTTTTTCCGATTATATTATTAAAATTATATTTTCTGATTTTTTTTGTTTTTGCTTTTTCCGGCTTGCCTATTTCATTTTGCAGCTTCAAAATTGTATGAGACATTTCAGTCATTTTTGTAATGTTTTTTGCAACCTCAACAACCGCAATAACTTCATCATTTATTACCACAGGCAGCGTTGTATTAATAGTAGTTATTTCTCTTCCGTCTTTGTTCAAATAAGTTTGTTTAAGATCAGATGTAATAGCACGAGATTTTAAAGCTTTTAACAAAGTACTGTTTTCTATGTTTAAATTTTTAAAAACTTCACTAAATGGTTTTTTCATTACTTCTTTCGTTTCCATTTTTTCAAGCTTAGACATAGCTTCATTATAAATTATCGTATTTCCATTTTTATCTAAAACATGTACACCCTCATCTATATGGCGCAAAATATTTTGCAGTATAGACAAATATTCTTTAGCTTTCATAATGCCCCCAAAAAGAATTCCTTAATAAATTAATAAATCTATTATACACTGTTTTTCCAATAAAATAAATCATAAAAACAAAAACCGATTTTATTTAATTTCTCCTGCCTTGGTTAAAGTTAACTTTGTTACCAAAGGTCCTATTAATTCATAAATAATTGTTCCACATAAAATTATTGTTTGAATTTTTAATCCGTATTCAGGTACTATAGTTGTAGCTATCCCCGCCAGTCCTATTGCAACTCCTGCCTGCGGAATTAAAGTAAATCCTAAATACTTAGAAACTACCGGCTCTGACTTTGAAATTTTTGCTCCGATTGAAGCTCCAAGAACCTTACCAACTACCCTGAATATTACATAAGTTAAGCCGATAAACCCTACCGAAGGCAATATAGTTATATCCAATTCCGCTCCGGATATTACGAAAAACAAAAGGAATATAGGATGTGTAATATTATCTACATTTTTGAATGTTTCATCGCTGTATTTTGATATGTTGGTAAATACGGCTCCCATCGACATACAAGCTAACAACGGAGACAATCCTGCTATATTTGATACTCCTACACATAAAAAAATCATAGCCAAAGCTATGGTTAACCTGTTACCATTTCCGGTATACCACGCTGTCATAAATTTTAATATAACTCCTATTGTAGCCCCAAATAATATTGACCCGATTATTTCAATTACCGGATCCATTAATGTCGTCAGTATTGAAACATCACTCATGCTGCCTATAGATTTAGCTAATGCAACAGATAATCCAAAACACGTTAAAGCGATGGCATCATCTATTGCAACAACAGGTAATAATGTGTTTGTTAACGGTCCTTTTGCATCATACTGTCTTACAACCATCAATGTAGCTGCAGGGGCTGTTGCTGCTGCTATAGCACCTAATACCAATGAAAAAGGTACATCATTTCCGGTTAATATTAAAACTAAATCAACTATTAATACTGCACCAACTGCTTCTGCAAATGCAATAATAACAGGAGCTTTTCCAACAATTTTTAAATATGATAGCTTAAATTCAGCTCCTATAGAAAAGGCAATTATACCTAACGCTATATCAGGGATAATAGAAAATTTTTCTATTGCCTCCATGGTCAATATATTTAGGCAATACGGTCCGGCAATCAGACCAATTATTATATATCCTGTTACATTTGGAAACTTAACTTTTTCCATTACCTTGCTGGACAGAATACCTAAAATTAAAGCTAATGATAAATAAGTATAAATGTTTAACAATCTATTCACCAAATCCTTCCGCATTCTTAATAGGAATAGTAAACATTATACCTGTATTAGGTTCACTTAAATCTCCAATAACCTCTTTTATCTTATCTTTTACTTCCTTTACTTGTTCCTCTTTTAATGCAAATAATAAAATTTTACTTTTAAGCTTTTCTTCATCAGATATTATGTATCTTAACATGCCAAACATAGGCAAGTCGTTCATGTTTACTAAGCTTTTAGCCATACCTGTACCATCGATGATAGTACCGCCTCTAACTCCGAATTCAGCTAATTTCTGCATAATATCGTCTACAAGCTCAATCCGTTTTAATATAACCATTAAAAGCTCCATTAAATCACCTATCCTTTCTTTATTAAATAAGGGCTTTGCCCGTCATTCAACGGTTTCAGTGCGGGATTGACCCCCCACTGAAAAAATTGAGTGGAACCCGCCGCCTATAGAAGCGGGTGACATTTAATTTAGTTATAATTAACATTTATCATAATAAAACTATATTAAGAGTTTGTCAAATTCGAAAGAATAAAATTCTTAATTCTATTATACCGCACTCCTTCAATTTTACAATATTTGTAAATTTAATAATCAAGACCTGCTTAATTATTGCCTGTTACTAAAATAGCTGTTATACTTTATCTATAACAAATCTGATAATATGAGAGGTAATTATGAACAGATGTCCATGGTGCGGCAATGATGAATTGTATGTAAAGTATCACGACGAAGAATGGGGAGTACCCGTTCATGATGATAAAAAACATTTTGAGTTTTTAGTTCTTGAGTCAGCTCAAGCAGGTTTAAACTGGCTGACAATTCTCAAAAAAAGAGAAAACTACAGAAAAGCATACGATGATTTTGACGCAATTAAGATTTCTCAATATGATGATAACAAAATTGAAGAATTGATGCAAAATGCAGGTATTATAAGAAACAGAAGAAAAATTGAAAGCTCAATAAATAATGCCAAAAGATTTTTAGAAATACAAAATGAATTCGGAAGCTTTGATAATTATATATGGAGCTTCGTGGATAATAAGGTTGTTAAAAATCATTGGGATGATATATCAGATGTGCCTGCTACTTCAGAATTGTCAGACAGGGTAAGCAAGGATTTGAAAAAGAGAGGTTTTAAATTCCTCGGCTCAACAATTATCTATGCTCACCTGCAGGCAACAGGTATAATTAATGACCATTTAATCAATTGTTTCAGATATTAAGGGGCTGTGACGCCCCCATCACTCCCAGTATTGCACATATACCATTGTATGTAAAACTTCAGTAAAATTACAGAAAAGTCGCTAATTTATTCATTCCATTTGACGATTCTCCTATCGAATATCGTATACAGGGAGAAAAGAATGAAAATATTAAAAAAAATATCATTTAATAGAAAAAAGACGACTATCTTTAAATTTAAATTTTCTAATTTGAAATTGGGCATAAAGTTAGCTTTTGCATTTGCTTTAGTAATTATTCTATTCTTGATACCAATTACAGTTAGCTTAGTTTATTTTAACGATACAGTCACAGAATTTAGTAAAGTAAATGATAATTCGATACCTGAAATATATCTTGCCACATCGGTGTATACTGATATAAAGCATATAGAAAAAAATCTTTATGCATCCATACTTACTAATAACATCTCAAAAAAGAAAGACTACATTGAGCTTAGCAATAATCTTTACGAAAAGATTATGAATAGTTTAAATATGTTACGTACACTTCGCCCGGAAAACAATCAAAGAATTGATGAATTAGTGACATTATTGGCACGAGAAAAAGAAGTAAGAGATGAAGTGCTTATTTCTGAATCTAAATCCGATGCTGAACGTATGATTTTTAATTCATATGATCCCACAGTCATAAAAATAAACAAAGCATTGGATGAACTCACAGGCTATATTAACGCAGAAATAAACAAAAGTGCAAATCTTTCACATAATAATTCTCATAAATCCATAAATATAACTATTGCTATGGCAATTGCAGTAATAGCCATGTCTGTTTTAATAACGATTAGTATAACGAATGATATAGTAAAACCAATTAATGAAATTGAGAAATTATCAAATTCTCTTTCAGAAGGAGATTTGTCATACAATATTAACTACAACTCCGATAATGAATTGGGTAAGCTGTCTAAAAGCATCCAAAACTCCATACTAATTTTATCATCATACATTAACGAAATAGATGAAGTAATGACAGAAATCTCAAAAGGAAACTTTACAGCCAAAGTTGATACTGAATTTAAAGGCGATTTTGAGCGTATAAAGCAATCTATAAATAAATCCGTCGTAATACTGTCAGAGGCGATTTTACAAACAAATTCGGCATCTGAAGAAGTGTTAAACGGTTCGGAACAGATAGCAATAAGAGCTCAAAGCTTATCAGATGGTACCTCAGAGCAGACAGGTACAATTGAAGAATTATCAGCAACTATAGAAGAATTATCAAATCGGATTAAATCTAATGCACATATATCTAAAGAAGCTAATTTAAATTTCAAAGAAATGAACAATGAAATCAATACAAGCAACAGTTACATGACTGACATGATACAAGCTATGAAAGAAATAAGCAATAAATCATATGAAATAGGAAAAATTATTAAAACTATAGAAGATATTGCATTCCAGACAAATATATTAGCTTTAAATGCAGCTGTAGAAGCAGCTCGTGCCGGGTCAGCCGGAAAGGGATTTGCAGTAGTGGCCGATGAGGTGCGTAATTTAGCAAACAGAAGCGCCGAAGCAGCCAACACAACATCAATATTAATTCAGGACACAATAAAATCTGTATCATCGGGAGATAAGGTTTTAAATCAAACTGCAAAATCTTTATCAAATGTAGTATCAAATTCAACACTTATAAACGATACAATTAATGAAATATCAAGTGCAACGCAGGAGCAGGCAGCATCCGTAGAGCAAATATTATTTGGAATTGAACAAATTTCTAAAATCATTCAAAGGAATTCCTCAATTGCAGATGAGGATGCTGCAACAAGCGCAGAGCTTTCAGCTAAAGCTCAGGAATTAAATAACTTAATAAATAAATTTAAAATTAATAAGTCAATGGTTTGATATTTTACTTAAATTTTACACAATACATATAAGAAAAATTTATTAAAAATATACAATAAGTTTAAACACATACCAAATGGAGAAAAAATGTACGAACGTTTAAAGGGTGAATTAGAATATATAATTGAAAATAAACAAATAAAGACAGTTTTTCAACCCATTATATCCCTAAGAGACGGTAGTGTCTTAGGACATGAAGCATTAAGCAGAATTATCTGCGATAGTTTAATAGAAAATACGGAAATGCTGTTTAACACAGCCGGTTATCATAATAAACTTTGGGAACTTGAGCTTCTATGCAGAACTACTGCCCTTGAAGCAGCATATAAATTTATGATCCCTCCATATAGCAAGAAGCTCTTCCTCAATGTTAATCCTAATATTATCCATGATGATCAATTTAAAAAAGGATTTACAAAATCATTTTTAAGCGAATATAATATTAAATCTGAAAATGTGATTTTTGAAATTACTGAAAGAAACGCAATTAAAGACCTTAACCTTTTTATTATAACTATTAAGCATTATAAAAACCAGGATTATAAAATAGCTATAGATGATGCCGGAGCCGGATATTCAGGCTTAAATCTAATCAGTGATGTGAACCCCCATTATTTAAAACTTGATATGAAGCTTATTCAGGGTATTAATACTGATAATTTAAAATATGCTTTGGTGAAGGGTATGGTTGAGTTTTCCAAAGCATCAAATACAAACTTGATCGCTGAAGGAATAGAAACCTATGAAGAGTTGGAAATGCTTATTGATTTGGGTGTTCACTATGGACAAGGTTACTACATCCAAAAGCCAAACACGGATATATCAGATATAGATATTGATGTACTCAATGCTATTAAGAGAATTAACCAAAAGAAAAATAATATGAATAACAATGTTATAAGTAACATTTATATAAAACATTTGTGTACATCATCATATGTTGTTAATCCCGATGAAAAGGTATCTAAAATTTATGAAATTTTCAAATTAAATCCTAATATGTCAGGATTATGCGTAGTTAAAAATGAAATGCCGGTTGGGATAATTACACAAGAAAAGTTGGCTTTTAAGCTAAGCGGACAATACGGTTATACATTGTATCAAAATAAACCGATATCAGATATAATGGATAAAAACTTCTTGTCAGTTGATTATAAAACATCGGTTAGCGAAGTTTCTAAGCTATCAATGGCTCGTCCAAACCATAAGCTATATGATTTTATTGTTGTCACAGAGGATGAAAAATACATCGGAATAGTTACAATAAAGGATTTATTGGAAAAAACCACAGAAATTGAAATTTCAGCTGCAAAACACCAAAATCCTTTATCGGGACTTCCCGGTAATCTCTTAATAGAACAACGTCTGACCCAATGCTGTGCAGGTATGGACGATTACACCATAGCATACATAGATATTGATAATTTCAAAGCATATAATGATTGTTACGGATTTGAAAAAGGAGACTTGGTAATCAAGCTTCTTTCGAATTTACTCAGAGATAATTTTGCCGAAGAGCAATTTGTAGGTCACATAGGCGGAGATGATTTTGTTGTCATTTTAAATAAATCTGTAAATGAAAGCTACTTTGATGATGTAATTAAAAAATTTGAATATGAGGTTCTTAACTTTTACAATGAAACAGATATAAGAAACGGATTTATTACAACAATCAGCAGACAAGGAAATATAGAAAAATTTCCTCTTATATCTCTCACATGCGTTATAACAAATAATACCGGAAAAATTTTTACCAACATTTTTGATTTAACCGAGCATCTTGCTGAGATGAAAAAAATAGCAAAGCAAAACAAATATTGTTAAAAAATTGGGGAAAAACCCCAATTTTTTACTTTATAATATAAATAAAACAGATACACCTATTACTGATATAATTGCTCCGAATATTTCCTTTGGAGATACCTTCTCCTTGAAAACATATATTGAAAAAGGAATTATAAGCACAGGACTTATAGATGTTATAGTAGAAGACACTCCGGTGGTTGTATATCGAACAGCTAATAAGCTGGCGGTTACTCCTAAAACAGGACCAAATAAAGAGCCCCAAAACAAAGGTTTAAGTGCTTCTTTATTTTTTATATCTACCTTTAACTTGTCCCACCCTTTCATAAAAATAAATACAACTGTAAAACCAATCAAGCCGGCAATTATACGTATTTGAGTAGCTGCGAACGGATTATAGCTTCCCATACCTATTTTGCTTAATACCAATCCTGATGATTGACCAAGTGCGCCTATAAATGCATAGGTTATTCCCTTAATAGAACGGGATAATTTAAAATTATTGCCTTCAGGATTTCTAACTAAGACTACAACAAAGATACCGAATATAGTGATAACCATTCCCAAAAAATCAGTGATGGTTATTACTTCATTTATAGTTATAAATCCTAAAAAGGCAGTAATCGGTGGAACCAATGCCATAATAAGCATTGATATTCTCGAACCAATCTCTAAAAATGATTGAAATAAGAATAAATCTCCGATAACAAAACCTACAAAACCCGATATGCTTAACCAAATCCACTCGTGTGAACTTGCATCCAATGGTAAAGCCATTCCTCTTGAAAAGGTTGTAATTAAGCTGATTAATATAAAACCTATTATTAATCTGATATAATTTACTGACAAAGAACCTATCTTTTTACCTGCTAATTCAAAGCTTACAGCAGTAACTGTCCAACAAATTGCTGTAATAAATGAGTATATTTCTCCTAAATGAGATTGAATCATTATATTGCCTCCGCTGAAATTCATATAACAAATTATAGCAAAAGCAACTTTCATTTACAAATGAAAGTTTATTACCTTTAAAAAATTATTCGATAATTTTTATAAATAAAAAGCTCAACAAATTTCTATTGAGCTTTCTAAATTAATAATAAATTCTATAGGTCAAATCACTTATTGAATGAAAGTACATTTACATTATAGTTCCCATGGATTCATTTATTTCTTCGATATTCTTAGCAATTACTTCAAGAGCATATTCTATAGCCTTTGAAATAGTTTCCACAGGCATACTGGCAATCCCGTCAGGTTTTTGTGCTGCTTGCTCAGTTGAAAACGGCACATGAATAAATCCTGCTTTTATATTAGGATAACTCTTGTGTGTCATATATAAAACATTATACATAATACTGTTGCAAACATAAGTACCTGCAGTATATGATACATTGGCAGGAATACCATTTTCTCTAATATGATTTACCATAGCCTTTACGGGAATTGTTGCAAAATATGCAGTATCCCCATCCTCTTTAAGTTTTTGATCTAAAGGCTGCTCTCCGTCATTATCGGGTATTCTGGCCTCAGCCAAATTTATTGCAACCTTTTCTACAGTGATACTCGAACGTCCGCCGGCTTGACCTATACTAAGAACAACATCCGGCTGATGTTTTTTTATACCTTCTTCCACAACTGAAACGCTTCTTGTAAATACTGTAGGTATTTCAAGTTTTATTATATCTGCGCCTGCTATACTGTCCGGAAGAAGTTTAACAGCCTCATAAGCTGGATTTACTTTCTCTCCACCAAACGGATCAAATCCTGTTACTAATATCTTCACAAAAAACACCTCCTGTTAATATATTTGCGGTTCCGGAATAATAAACCTACCTTGTTGCATAATTTTTCTATTATCTGCGTATATATCCGGTTCTAAGCTAACCAAATCAAAATGGCCGCTTGCCTCATGAGAACCTCCAAGAGCTATATTTCTTCCAAACCCAATGTGAAATGTACCGTAGGCTGATTCATCCTCTATATAACAATTACCTTCACATTTGGAATAGGAATTTAATCCTATTCCAAATTCTGATGCAACATACATGTTTAAATCATTATAACCTTCTATATACTCTTTAAGCAGTAATCCGCTTGAATTCTGATCAATTTCAGTTATTTTGCCTTCTGAAAAAGTAATTTTGACAGATCTTTCGGGTTTTCCTAAATAACCAAGAGAACCATCCACAATCATTGTTCCTTCAGTCTTATTTTCCTCAATCGGAACGTATATCTCAAAACTTGCAGATGAATAACCTTTCCCGTCTCTTACAACTCCGTTAAAAAACCCGGGTATGCGACCTTGTTTATATACCTTCAGATTAGTTCCTGAGCTTGTTGTTATATGTATCATTGATGAATTGCTGATATATTTCATAACTACATTTGCCATCATCTTGCTTTTTTTCGTATCCATTGTAATAAAATCATACGATAACATTGATTTGTTGTTATTTACCGAGAGCGGAAGCGATAGAAATCTATTACCTTTTTCTATTGCTTTTTTTGCTGCTCGTGTTGTTATTAGTGAATAGTCAGTAGCGCCAATAATAGCAGTATAATCGTCAAATATATTTTCATTTTCATCAAAAAACACGCCAACCTGAATTCCGGATTTCTCTACAATCATTATGTCTACAAGTGCATTCTTTTTAAGTGCA
Source organism: Sedimentibacter sp. (assembly GCF_032080165.1). Taxonomy (GTDB): domain Bacteria; phylum Bacillota; class Clostridia; order Tissierellales; family Sedimentibacteraceae; genus Sedimentibacter. Next base: position 139,514 of record NZ_DAMASY010000009.1, on the reverse strand, counting down.
TATTCTTTCAGAGCATTAGCTTCTAATAAATGCTTGTCACTGGTTACAATCAAAAGCCTGTCCTTGCTTTTTATTTCCAGCCAGTCACGCATTACTATCCGAACACCATGCTCCAGATAATTTTTCATGTAATACCTCTGTCATTTATTTAAAGATAATCATATAAGTAATCTGGAAAACAATCATAATCAATGCCGGTATTGCCTGATTCTTTATAACTCCCATTCTATCTTTCATGTCTAACATTGCAACAGGTACTATGTTGAAATTTGCTGCCATCGGCGTACATAATGTTCCGCAATATCCTGATGTCAGTGCAATCATACCGATTAATACCGGGTCGGCTCCATACGCCAATACAAATGGAGCACCAATGCCGACAGTCATAACTGTGATTGCAGCAAATGCATTTCCCATTATCATTGTAAACAGCATCATACCTATTGCATATACGATAATACCTACATTCACATTTCCCTGAGGTACAATAGTACCTACTAATGAAGCAATAACTTCACCAACTCCTGCAGCCGTAAAAATTGCCCCAAGACTTGCCAACAGCATTGGTAACATACTAAGAGGTCCAACGGTAGACAATAAACGTTCAGAGTCTTTTAAGAATACTTGCACTCTATTTTCAGGAGAGTAAATCATCAATAAAATAATTGAAGTAATAATACCGGCTCCTATACCAACCAATGCTCCTAATTTTGTAAAAATTGCAAATATGATTGCAAAAAAACCGATTGTTAAAGCAGGTATAAAGATTTTCATTCCTATTTTATCAAATGCAGCCTTTGTTTCATCTTGAGTTGGAGTATACTGCTTTCCGATTTTAACTTTTTGGAGTATTGACGGAATTGTCATAACAATAATTATTACACCATTAACCATCGTAGGTATCCATCTTCCAAATGCCAAAACAATACCTAACGAACACCAAAAAATTCCTGTTCCTATTCTGGAGGGATTTTCTTTATCTGTGATATTTTTTATTCCTGTGTTTAACGTAATAAGCCCAATTATTATATAAATAACTTCTAATAATTTTGTACCCAGGGCTACTTCCGGATTCATAAAGAAACTCATGCTTTTTCCTCCTCTTTTTTATTTCCATAATATTTTTTGATAAGTTTTTTGTCCTTTAGATTGTAATAAATAATAGCTACTATAACAGCAGTTATGCCAACCGGGATTTCTACTTTTACCAAATCAATAAGTTCAACAGTATATCCCAGAGATGCTAATGTTGATTGTACTAACAGACCACCTGCACCTCCTACGAACAACACCTGACAGAAAAACCAAGCAATATTTTCCATGCCTGAAGACATGCCTTTAATATCTTCAAGATATTCTTCGTTAACTTCTTTTCCGGATGCTTCAATTGCTCCGGTTGTCATAGGCATAATAATAGGTCTTACAAATCCGGCAACCCCGCCAAAGCTTACGTTGAATGCAGCGAAAATACCTCTCATAACTCCATAAGCACCGATAATTTTTCCCGGCGAAGCTCCCTTAATTCTTCCTATAAGATTTGCAGCTGCCTCTTTAAGCCCGTTTCTTTCTAAAGTTCCGGTTACAAGCATGATCAATATAAATATCGCCATGCTTCGGTTAGAAACAAATGAATTCCCAAGAGTATCAAGGAGGCCTGTGATACCAAGTCCTCCCACTAAAGCTGTCACTACTGCTGCACTTAAGATTATAAGAATAGAATCTTTTTTAAGTGCAAAACCGATAATAACAATCAGAATTCCTAATAATTTTATTAGTTCCATTTTATTCCTCCTTAAAAAATATTATTTCAAAGCGTATTAAACAATTATTGGTCTTTGTCTGATACTGCTTATTGAAATTTCGTTTTCTGATATTAAGCACTTGCTTTCGTATAAGCAAGTACAATTCATCAGCATATTAATTATTGCTTCATCATGAGTTACATGTGCTCTTGCACAAAGATTCAAATAGTCATCTTGTGCTGTTTCATCAGCAACCTCACTTGTATAGGCTACGGTTGTTATCCAAGGGAATCGTATTGACGGATATCGATGATTTGACTCATGGTTGAATGGTATCCAATAATTAATCATGTCTTTGTAATAATTAGCAGGGAATTGTTTTGGCATCCACTCGTGAGCATATTTTTCAAACCTTGTCATCCATTCTTTGTTCCATTTTGTAATTTCTGTTTCCTTAGATATTGCATCCGCAATCACTTCTTCTATTTTTTTATTAACTGTAAAGTTACTTTTATACACTTCATCCGAAACAAGCCAATAATATCCATATAGTAAAGAGCGTGGTAACCAAAAGCCCTTATATGACGGGGATGTATAACCTGAGAATTGTTGTTCCCATTCATGAGTCGGTACTCCATGATTGTCAATAATTAAATCCGGCAAGAATTTTTCCCATAATCTTGTCAAGCCTAAGGCTTCGGTATGTATGGTATTCATATCAAAATGTTCATAGTAAAATTCTTTACCGATTGCATTAAATCTTGCAACGTGCAGTTTCCATTTAGGATTATTTTTTTGAAGCTCATAATGTATTGCAGTTCCGTCAACATTTTCCATAGGAACTATAACAAGATTCAATTTTTCAGCAAGATTTTTATATTTACTATCTGTTAATATTTTTTTCAACAGAATAAATGCGGCATTAGTGCTTGATACTTCATTTGCATGATGCCTTGAATTTATAATTTCTGACGGAAGATTGTTAATGCGCTTAACCCTTGAAACATATCCCTCTAATTCAGGAAGTATTTCTATAGCGTAAATATCTCTTCCTAAATAAGATTCTGCAATCTTATACACCTCAATACCGGGAACACTCTTTAACTGTCTTATGATATTAATATATTGATCATATCCTATTAAGGTGTTTTCCATTAAATCAATATCCAAAATATCAAGGGTCTTATCTTGTTCTTTATGCTCAGCAATCTGTGCCTCAAAGTGAGTATCGTTCGATAAAATAATAATCTCATTTATCCCGCTAAATGAATTACTGATTTCAAGGACTTGATTATTTAATAAATAAGTAAAACTGTCTATCAGCTTCTCATTGTTAATATTTGTATTTAAAAATGCTGTGATTTTACCATTTCTTTGACTTAATTTCTGTATGTACAGTTCAACATGTTCTCTTTTAAACTCACTTACTATAATTCTGTTATATGATTTGATACATGGATTTTTTTCTAATTCGTCATATAAAGTTACTTTAAATGTTGGTTTTCCTTTTCCTGTGGTTATATCAGGCAGAATAAGACCCGGTGCATCAAGTATGATATTTGCTTTTTCAATTCCGTAATTTTTAAAATAATCCAATCCGACAAAATACATATCTTCATGCAATCCGTCTAATGTGGAAATTAAATCCTCTCTAAAGGGCAATTGATAATCAGGTTCACTTGCTGTTATTTCTAAATGCAGCTTTGCAAAAAACGGCTGTGCCTCAATGTTTATGTTATTGCCTGTTTTTTCTTCGATAAATTTTCTGCAATCAGGCAGTACTTCCTGCTGATAAATATTCCATATATTTTCAACATCTGTTACAACATTTTCATTTACGATTTCTTCACCGTTAACAACAACCTTTAAATATCCGGTTGATGGATGCACCTTCCCCATCTTCGGAAGGTCATCAATATAAGGTCTTTCGGAATATACTGCTTTATAAAAATCTCTGAAAATCACATTGTCTTTTTCTCCGTATGCCTCAATTTCGTAGGTTAAATCATCTTCGCCATCATATTTTACAAATTCAACTTTATTTCTATGAATTTGAAGTTTATCGGCGATGATATCGTCAACCGGGTATAATTCCTGTAAAAAGCGTATCGGAATATCAAACCATTTGTCCGGATTATCAGTATTTACATTGTTATATGTTGGCGTTGCGCCGTTTTCTTCAATCCATTCTTTTACCCCGTCAGGTAAAAACGGTTTAAATTTTATTATGATTTTATTAATATCTTTACCAGCTAACTGAGGCAGAATCACTTCATCTATCCACGATATTCCTTGTTTGTATGAACGCAGTATCTGTATTCTGTCTGATATAACATTCCTTTTTCTTAACTCTTTTTCAACATCTAAAGATAATTGTCTTCTAACGTTTATATCTTCACTGACGGCGCCGTATATTTCAACCTTATCCTCAGGTTTTAACCTCTTATAAACTTTTTCTTCCAAAATATTTTTTAAAACATCCATTTCCCAGGTTATATCGTAAGATTTTTCATATATCTTTTTTAAATCTTTGTGATTCATGAATTCTACTTCAGGAAACAGAGGTTGTACTTTACTTAATTTTTCGTTAATTTTAGGTGACACATATGCAGTAATGTTACCCTTCAGCTCCTGCCAATAAGTCTTCAAATATGCCAACTGCCCATCCAAGTTTTTCATTGCAAAGCTTTCAGTAATATCCTGCAAATTATTAGTCCATGTTCTTCCTTCAGGCTGTATCGAGAAACACTCACATATGTCAGATGAAAACTTTTCAAGTTCTTCACCTTGTCCAAATATACGTACATTTATATTTTCATTGCTTCCTATAAGCTCCATTCCGCATTCATTGTCATTTTCAAAAATCAGCCTATTTCCGTTCCAATCATCATCGGCTACTATCGGTCCTTCAAAAGCAGTTGTTTCCATTCCAAATCGAAATGCAAAATTACATGCTGCTGTTAAGACAGAAAGGTCACAATCTTTGGGTATTATTATCTTGAAATCTAATTTATCAGGCAACTGATCGTAATTTAAATCTTTTAACAACATACCTTTTGAGAATATTGATTCTAATCCTTTCTTTTTTCTCCAGTCAAATTCAGGAAGGGGCTTAGCTGATTTGCTGGCTGAAACATATTCTTCCGGCCATTTTGCAGATTCAATTTTGAATATTTCCTTCAGATGAGATAAATTATCTGCTATTTTCATCCCACTTTCCTTTGATGCTATCGGAAACTTGGCAGATGTAGAGTAAAAACCCATTATCAAGCTTTGTTCAACTGCTCTTTTCTTTTGTTCTAAGCTTAAACCTTCTGTTAGCCAAATTTTATTCATTGTTTCACCTCATTTATATACTTATCAAATTCCTGCCTGAGTTAGTCAATATTTCAATGTCTTTATCCTTTATTAACACTACATCTTCTAATCTTGCACCACCAAATCCGGGAATTGACATACTTATTCCAATGCTGTAAACTTCATTTGGCACCATTTTTCTTTTAATACCCGGTTTTATTGAATATCCTTCGATTGTCTGAAGGCCTCTCCCGTGACCAATTGAAGCAAGAAAAAAATTATTATATTCAGTACATTTCTTTTCTCTTTCAAAAATATGATAAAGTTCTTCGTACTCCATATGGGGTCTTGCTGAATTCAATATTTTCATATATATATCATACAAACTCTTATACATTTTTTCATACTCGCATCTGACATTGCCAACTGCTATCATTCTTGCCAAAGCAGATGTATAACCTTCGTAATTTACTCCAAAATTTAATAAAATGAAATTACCCTTATTAACAAAAACATTTTTATCGGGCAATGAGTACGGCATTGATGTTTTTTCTTCTATCCCTATAATCGGATTAAACGAGTATCCGTCACCTCCTTCTCTTTTTATAATATAATTCATCTCAATTTCTATATCCTTTTCACTCATGCCTTCAGAAATAATCTTGAGCAACCCGTAATAAGTTTTATCTGCAATATCGCATGCTGCTTTAATTTTGGATATTTCTTCAGATGATTTTATAGCACGGCTTTCTTTAAAAGGTTCTTTTAAATTTTTAAATGAGATATTATTAAACGAATCTTTTAATTGTAAATAAAATTCATACTTGATATTACAAATGTCAATTCCCAATTTTTTTACATTATTTTGCTCAAGTAAGTAGCTGAATTCTCTGATAAAATCTAATTCATCTTCAACAACAGTCAAAATAAAACCTGTGCATTGTATCTTTGCTTGTTCCATATATCTTTTATCAGTAATAATATAATGACTATTCTTTGCAAGCAATACTAATGCTTCTTCTCCTGTAAACTTACTTACATAAGTAATATCATGTTTATTTGTTATTAATATCGCATCAACATCATTAGCTATTATTAAATCAAGTATTTTTTTATCCATTTTATTCTCCTAATTTATTCTTATTTGCAAAATCCATACCAACTGACCTATGCTTACAATTTATTGAAATGACGCATATTTTAAAAACTACACTATATTTAATTACGGTTAAAATAACCTTAATTATAAAAAATCACCATTTTCGGTGATTAGTAAATAGGTTTTATATTGTACTTTACAATTTTATTTTTTAATGTTTGCCTAGGTAATCCTAATTTTCTGGATGCTAATGCAACATTACCGTTAGATTCATTTAATGCATTCTTGATAATATTTATTTCTATAGATTCAACTATTTCATTAAATGTTTTATTATTGTCATATTCTTCAAAAATAAAATTATCCAAATCTTTGTCTAAGGCTGCAGAATTGCTAACCTCACATAATTTTATTCCTTCCTTTATCATAAAATTATGTATATCCTCAGATCTTATTATATTGCCTTCAGAAAAAATCATTATTCTTTCGATATTATTCTTTAGTTCTCTAACATTACCATCCCAGTTTATACCTTTAAGAAGTTTCATTGCCTCATTTTCGATAGCTAAAATATTTTTATTAAATTTCTTATTGTATATTTTTATAAAATAATTCGTTAAAAGCTCTATATCATGTGGTCTTTCCCTTAAACTTGGTATTTTAATGTAAATTACATTTAATCTATAATAAAGATCTCTTCTGAAATTACCCTTTTTAATAACCGCAAACGGCTCCTCATTAAAAGATGCAATTATACGCACATTGGCTTTTTTTACTTTTTTGTCGCCTATTCTCATAAAAGTATTTTCTTGAAGAACCCTTAATAATTTTGCTTGTAAGTGAATATCCATAGAATTTATTTCATCCAGATAAATTGTACCTCCTTCAGCTATTTCAAAAAGGCCCGGCTTATCCTTAGCACCGGTAAAGCTGCCTTCGGTTGTTCCGAATAATAAACTCTCAAGTAATGTTTCAGGAATTGCTGCACAATTTTGAGCAACAAACATATTGTTTCTATTTTCCTTTGAAGCATTATGAATACCTTGCGCAAACAATTCTTTTCCCGTACCCGTTTCACCATAAATTAATACCGGAGAATTGCTTTCAGAAGCCTTATGTGCCAAGTTAATTAAATGTCTCATATGATTGTCATTTGTAATTATACTATCTAATGTATATATAGTGCCATTATTGACAGTTATGTTAATATCAATTTCACTCTCGGTATGTGCATATATATGAGTACTTTTTATTTCATTTGATAACCTGTATTTTTCATCAATAAGCTCCAGCAATTCTAAAATACCTGCTACATTATTCTTTTCGTCAAAAAATGGATTAATTTCACTCTTATAAAAAACGTTATTAATTTTAATAATTCTATCTGCAGTTAATCCGGTATTTAATACTCTATGATAATCACCTATCTCATTTTGACTAAATATGTCAGAGATATAAGAGTTCATTTTTATGTTATCGAAAACTAACTTTGCATGCTCACTGAAATATATAAGATTTAGGTTCTTATCATAGTGTAAAATTATTATTTTCTTCGTTGATAATATATTATTAAGTAATTTTTCATAATCTACTTTTCTCAAAATCTTCACCTTCCTTATATTTCAGTAAAAAAAACGTACAATGCCTTCCGTTATGTATCAATATGAAGCACTTAACGATTTGTATAATTATTATACTACCACCATTATTATATATGTACAACATTGATTATAGTTTTTATGTATTGTATATTTTACAGGCTGTCTGATAACCAAGAGATTAACTGAAATATAGAAATTTTAAGTTGAATTTTATTAAAAAAGCAGCTTAGTTTTTTAGCTGCCTGATTTTATTAATTAAATTTAAGTAGGTTAAGACCGGATTCTTCGTTAAATTTCCTGTCAACAATACCATCCGCAATATGTATAAACATTTCGCACGTGGCACTTACTATTGCTTTGCTTAAATGCCCGCCGTATACTTTGTTTTCTCTGTCCGATGCACTCAAGTGAATGTGAGAATATAATTTACCGTTCATTGTTGTAATACTTCCTGTAAGCGATACTATTTCAAAATCTCCCATATAATCTTTAGAATAATATTTCTTTTCAGATGTATCAAATAATCCTACGGTAATTTCATTAACTGCTCCAAGTGCATTTACATTTGCTAACTTAACTTGTTCTTTTTCACAAATTTCTATTAGCTTCTCAAGAACCTCTTCTCCATAATCAATTCTTGCGACAATAGTACTGTTAAATCTTTTATATTCCATAATTCCTCCTCCGTTACAAAATATTAAAAAGCTCCCTATGACTAATTTTACCACAGAAAGCTTTTTATTCGATTTTAATTTCAACTTAGTTTATTACTCTTGTTGCACCATAATAATAATTAGCAAAATATCCCGTTGTTAATGAACTAATCTCAACATTCTGTCCGGGTACCGTTGAATGAATAAAATTACCGTCACCTACGTATATTCCCACATGACTTAAACTTGAAGAGCTTTTTGTATATTTAAAAAACACTAAGTCGCCGGGCATCAATTGTGATTCTTCTACAGGTATTCCTATAGAATATTGTTCTGTTGAGGTTCTTGGCATAATCACACCGAAATTGGACATTACATATTGCACAAAACCTGAGCAATCAAACCCTTTAATTGTGTTTCCACCAGCTAAATATGGTGTGCCAATAAGTGTTTTAGCATATTCAACGATATTATTTCCGTTGTAATTTGTACTATCTATAATAGTTACATACTCTGCAAATACATAAGCAGCTTTAGAATCATAGATTATTTCATACCAACCTTCCATATCTGATTTTATTTCAATGGTTGTCCCAAGAGAAAACTTACCTAATTTCTCATAATCAGTAGAAGGACCGCTTCTGATATTTAATATCTCAACATTCACCATACCTTTTTTCTCTGTAACTTCAGGTTGAACATTGGTTTCGTCTTTAACTGCTTCATTTTGTTCAGTAGCTTGTACATTTTGTTCATCTTTTATTACTACCTCTGTAGCAAAAGCAGTATTAAACAGCATTAATAATGATATTCCGGTAATAATAATTACTTTTCTAAAATTTATCATATGTATATTCCTTGTTTAAAATTTATATAATGAAAACGATTATTTAATTATTATATCAAAATTTGTTGTTTTAGTCAATTGTAACATTTTTAATTGAGGCACATCCGGGCATATTAAAACAACTATTGATTTGAATATGAGGTTACATTTTTTTTTAAAAACATATAATGAAATAAATAAAAATTTTTTTAAGAAATTTTAAGGAGAGATATTAATTGAATTGCTATAGTAATAATTATAATAAATATGGAAATTATGTATGTCAAAATCCAAGATTTGATGTATTTATGAATGAAATACCTGTCAGTAATGAATACGGATTTATTGAGCTTCAAGTAACTAAAGATCTTGGTAGGGAAGTTGCTACAGGCGCTTTGTTAACAATTTATGTAAATCATAATGGTGATCAAATTCCGGTAGCTAAATTAAATATAACTCAACATCCAACATTAATTAGGCTTCCAATCGCACATCCCTCAGGTACATTGGTTAGAGGAGCTGAATACTATTTCACTCCATATAATTTAACTATTGAAAACGAAGGATATTATAGAATAGCAACACAAAATATTCGGCTTTTTCCAAATATAACAGCTTCGTTCTTTTATAACTTAAATAGAATAATACCCGGTGAATATAATCGCGAAGAAATTACAATTATTCCTCCTCATCCAAGGGATCAGACATAGCGTTACCAGTCATTTATTTTTTTCAGTGGGGTTCAATCCCCACTGAAAAAATTAAAAAGCACCAGCTAAACTGATGCTTTCTTGATTATTAATCTATCTATTATTTTATGCTTTGTGCTGCATGTGCTCCGGATATACGTCCGCTTGTTGCAGCAAATTGAACTGCACTTCCTGACATATATACCTGGTTGTACAATACTCTGTTCGCACATTCTCCTCCGGCATACAGGTTGTTTATTATACTTCCATCTTCTCGTAGAACCTGGAAGTTTTCATTAGTTTTTACTCCACCAAATGTTCCCATTGTTTTTGGGTAAATCTTTAATGCATAATAAGGTGCTGTTTCTATAGGTACTAAAAAGTTATTGCTTTTACCAAGACTATCTTTGCCCGCTTTTGCTCCTGCATTATAATCTGACATAGTCTTTGCAAGTACTGCTTCAGAAACTCCCATAGCTTTGGCTAACTCTTCATAAGTATCCGCTTTAACAACCTCACCTGTAGATAATGCTGTTTCAAGAGATTCAATAACCTTTGAATTTGCTTCACTTGAATCTAAAATTATCCAAGGCGTTTCTTGCTGCGAAACAATGTTTGTAACTATTGCATAATGAGTCTCTTCATTTATGAAACGCTCACCTTTTTCATTTACAAGAACTTTGGACCAATCCCAAGCTAATCCGCTGGTTCCTTCTACTTTTGTTCCAAAGGACAATCCGATAGACCAAGGATCTTCGTATAAAGCTGCACCAACTTTTTCTGCCATTATTATTCCGTCGCCTGTATGTCCTGCCGAAGCAGCACTTATTTCAGCAGTTCCGGCTAACTCAGGAGCAAATCTTTTCAAAAGCTCTTCACTTTTAGCAAATCCACCTGCTGCCAAAATTACCTTTTTTGCATGGATTATTATATTACCGTCTTTGCCTTCTGCTTTAACACCGATTACATCTCCTTTTTCATCTGTAATCAGTTCTGTAGCTTTAGTTTCAGTCATAATTTCAATGCTGTTCTTTTTTAAGAAATTTTCAATGCTTTGTATGAAAGCTGCGCCACTCTTTTTTCCATCAACTTCTGCAGGGAAGTGAATTCTTTTAACATGATCAACTCCGTAACCTTCTACGCTGCCATATTTGTGACCAACGTAATCAACAAGCCATTCAGTCGTTATTACGGCTTCATCCATAAATTTATCTACAAAATTGTAATCAGGGTAAATACTGTCAGGATTGCTTGTATCCTGACGCTCCTTCCAAAGCTGCATCCATGATTCCTTTGTATCAGTAATACCTAATTCACGTTGAAATTTAGTATCAGTTGCAGAAACTCCACCACCTGACAAAGCTGTGGAACCTCCTGTTATTGCAAGTTTCTCCAATACTATTACATCCGCACCGTTTTCATAAGCTGAAGCGGCTGCTGTTAAACCTGTTCCTCCCGCACCAACAACTAATATGTCTGTAGTCAGTTCAATTTCTTTATTATTATTTTTATTTGAACTTTCTTTTACTTTAAGAGCTTCTACGTTGCCGCCAGCTTGTTTGATGCAATCTTCAACTGCAGCTATAACTGCTTTTGATGTGACCGTTGCACCTGCAACAGTATCTACTGCCAATGTTTGACCCTCTGAAATTTCAGATGTAATACGTTCTATAGCTATATCCCCTAACCCCGGTGTTTCTGCATGATCTAATATCTTAACCGATACTATTGATGTATCATTTAATTCCACTTCTGCCTTTAAATCACCATTATGACCTTTAACTGTAGAAGTATATGTGCCTGCTTTAAATATTGCATCTTCCTTAGCAGGTGTAGCGTTTTCTTTGTCTGTACAACCAGCCATCCCTATTATTAGCAGCATGGTTATCATAACACATGTTAAAATTCTCGATATTTTTCCTTTCATTGTTACCTCCATTAAAATTAGGTTAATATATTAACAAACTTGTGGTTTATTTTAAATTATGGAGTAAAATCCATGTCAAGCACCAATTTAGATGATTTTTTAATCACAAAAATAAAAAACCTCGGGTACACCCAAGGTAAAATGTTTATAAGCGCAAACAATTGCCTGTTATATATCAAACATGGTGCTATCCCATGATTTTATTACAAGCATATATTACTTGAAGCATTTTTTGTTGACTTATATCTCCAACATTGGATATGCTTTCTGTAAAAGGTCCTATCTCAGTTGAATCCAGCAGTTTTAGATGATAATTATCCATTAATTCTTGCATTTTAGTTTTATCATATAGGTTTTTCAACTCATTATACTTATAGTTTTGTACTTCCTTGTACGAATATACTCCACAAATAATTCCTTTTGTAGTTAACAATGGTAACATTATATCATATAATTTTTCACCTGTTGCTTCCTCATATTTGTTTGTCATATGATAATCAATTATAATATCAGCAAATGAATCTCTTAATGGCAGACTATCGTAATTACAGCATAAAAAAATGAAATTTTTGTGATTGTAGTAATTTTCCAAATCCCTTTTTAAGTTTTCAAGCCTTTCATAGTCATAATCGATAAGTATGTAAGTAGAGTCTGACGGCAGATATTTTATAAATTGCATAAGAAAAAATCCCACGCAATTATCCAATTCAAGTATATATTTTGGTTCTCCCTGATATTTATTTATTTGCTCTACCAATAATGCCATTCCTTTATATAAAAAATTGTTATATCGAGTGGAGGAAGAAGCAAGATACTCTTCCTTTGAAGGCATTCTTTTCCCGTTCAACAGCTTCGTACGTACATGTCTCTTGTCAACGTACATTCCTTCTTCTATTTTTGCAGTAAAGCCGCAACCACAATTTATAATTGCTTCAATCACATTATTATTCTCAATTATTCCTTCTGATAAATTAACTTGCTTGTGACATTCCGGACATGTAAGCAAATGTAATGATGATAAAGGAAAGCCTAATTTAGGTACATCTTTATTTTCCTGCTGCTTAATATTATTAATTTTTTCCCTCAATAAATTATTTATATTATTGAATTGTGAAATTACCTTGTCATTTTCTTTTTTCTTTTCTTCTAAGCATGCCAAAAACAATTTTCTGAATGAATTAGAATTTTCTCCGCTTATACGTTGCATAGCCAATATTTTTTGTATTTCACCTAAAGAAAAACTCATATTTTTATATTCGATTATCTTTTTCATATCACTGCAATCTGTATCACTAAATTGGTATTGACCACCTTTTTTTTCAGCAACCAACAGTCCCAAATCTATATAATGGCGTATTGTATCCTGAGTTACATTATGCATTTTAGCAAATTTACCTATTTTCATAATTACCCCTGTTTAACTAATATTACATTATTATATCACATCTTTTATTTAGATGCATATATTTAGTACCTCTATATGATATTTTAGAGGACTGGCACCATTTTATAGTAACTCATTATCATTATCATTATCATTATTTACATGATTTTTCGAATCCTTATAATAAACATTTAATTTCTTTAAATTTGCAACCCACAAATAAATTACAAAGGGAATAAATAATAACATTAATATTTCTAAGTTTGACATTAAAATAAAATCAAATATTCCATGCAATATAACAGGCACCGTCAATGATTTACTTAAGAAATGGCGGTGTTGTTCAGGTGTTGCAGAAAATTTTGCAAGTGAAAGATAATAACCCATCGTTACAGCAAACAACATGTGGGCGGGAACGGATAAAACTGCTCTATACAATCCTATTGATTCAATATCTGAAAACCTGAATACAACATACATTATATTTTCAATGGTTGCAAATCCAAGTGCTGACATGACACAGTAAACAATACCGTCAAGCTTTTCATTATAAACGGGATTGAAATAGACATGCTTTAATACAACCCGTCTTTTCAAATATTCTTCTGTAAATCCTGCAACAATAAAAGCTGTGTAGAAAACTCCTAATATGCCGCCAAAAACATTAAAGCTTAATAAAAAATTCTCCACTATTATTGTTGGAATAACAGAAATCATACCCATAACAAACACCTTTAAAAGCATCCCAATAGGCTCTCTGTCGTGCCTGTCAAATAAATAAAAAATCAGTCCCAGGGCTATACCCGGTGTAATTGCAGTAATCAATAAATTTAATTTCATGATTCACCTTATACTATTGTTAATTATAGATCCTTCAATATGTACCATCGTACATTTCAATTTGTTTATTCTATTTAATGTTACAAATATCTTCCAAGCCAATTTATACTCTCTTCCATCATATTTGTTGTAACAAAATGGTTTAAATTAGTATACTCGACAAATTTTATTTTATCATTATCTTCATATAAAAGATTTAGCTTATTATAGAAATCTTTTTGGCTTTTGACAGGCACCACATTATCACTGTCACCATGCATCAACAGTATAGGTCTGTTTTTTAACAAGTTCAAGTAATTCATTGGATCCATATCCTTAACTTTCTTTTCAATAATATCATATCTTTCACGCAATACTTTATCGATAGGCTTTTCTATATTATTATTAAAATTTTCCCACCCGCAGGATCCGTTAAATACAACGAGTGTCTTTACATTCTTATTATGAGTAAAAATACCCCCTGCAGTAAAACCGCCCATAGAGTTACCCATAACTGCAATTCTTTTGGAGTCTGCACTATATTTTGACACTAATTCTCGGACTATAATATTAAATTCGTCTAAATTTCTAAATATTACATCCCAAAAATATTCCTTTGCCATATCCCAGCTGTAGTCATTTAGCCGGCTCCTTTCACCATGATATATAGCGTCCGGAATTACCACCTGATATCCTACAGAGGATAATATAAATCCTCTTAAGCGCTGAAGCTCTTTGTTAGAACTCCACCCATGATAAAATATAATTGTCGGTATTGGTTCTTCAACTTTTATTGGTCTGAATATAATAGCCGGAATTCCTTGTATTTTTATTTTTTCTTCTCTGATAAAGTTGGATTTTATATAATCAATCATAAAATATGCTCCTCATTCTTATATTACAATATCATCAGGTGTAACGGTCTTATTATACTGAAACAGTTCTGCTTCGATTCTAACTGTATCCGCTGAAACAGGCTCTTGTATAATTGCAGCCTTTAACTTCATTCCTAAAATTCCTGTTGGTTTTTCAGTGCTCATTGTGAAGCCCATGCTACCGTTTTTATGAACAGGTATTGACTCAAGATAGTTCTTTGTATAAAACTGAAGTGAAAAGTATTCTTCACATTCATATTCAACAACCGGATAGCACATTCCTCTGGGGCAAATATCTATAAACTTTTCTTCAAAATCTCTTTTTGCTTTATCAATCTGGTCTTTAGTCATTTGTTCTAAAAGCTTAGGTTCGGAGAAGGTTTTTCCCATTTCATTCCACATATCCATAAGATAAACCCTGTTTATTTGAGCCCAATTTTCTTCACCCGTCTCTTTATTTTTAAACCATATCACCGGATATTCTCCGTTTACAGCAAGATTAACGGGAAGCTCTACTACATACGTAACGATATCCTTCCCCATAACAAAGTGTAAGGATGTATCTTCAAAATCAGGTATCTTATCAAAATCACCGACCAATTCAATGCTGTTCAAAAACATCATATCAATATTTTGATAATCAATACCCTCCGCACTCCAGCCACTTCTTAATAATTCAGACAAAAATAAAATACTTTCACCATCCTTGATGTCAAGACGTCGATTTTCCCAGCCTCTTACTTCAAATTCACTATCCCCGATATATATACTTTTTAATGCTTTGAATGGTTGTATTTCCTTAATTTTATCCCTTTTCTTCATCCTCATTCTGTTTGTCGCAGGAGCAGGTGATGCTTCACAAGGCTCATACATTTCCATTTCTTCGATTAAATCTTGAAAATATTCATCATATTCCAGTATTACAAGACGTAGTTCCGCGCCATACCGTACTAAAGCAGCTACATTGCAAACAACACCATCGATTTCCGCATTTTTTCCGATTATCTTTATTTCATCTATCCTTGATAAAAGCTTTTGCAGATAATTAATATTCATTATTTTTTCTCCGTTGGGTTTTATAATTATATAATTTATATCATTCATTTTCAACTATACAGAATTTCCGAATAATTCAAATTATTAATCTGATTCAATTCCCCTTGCTCATAGTTCCTAATAACATTAATTCAGGGTCATATTCATTTTTCGGTTCTTTTACTAATTTAATAATTCTGTCCATCTCAAAAGATTTCATTTCATAATGCTTAATATTATCTTATATTATAATACAATAAATCCATTTTTACAAATTATACTAACAAATTTTGTATAACATCAATACAGAAAACTGATATAAACATTCAATTTACTTTATTGAAATATATCTTTTAAATTGTTATACTATATACAAATAACATACAGCTATTTTAGTTACGAATTAGTTAAATCTGGAGGTACAAATGATAAATAATGCTTTAGAATTATTAAAAAAATATTACGGATTTGAATCATTCAGAAATGGACAAGAAGAAGTTATTCATAATATTTTAATGCATAAAGATGTACTTGCCATAATGCCTACAGGCGGCGGAAAATCCATTTGCTATCAAATACCTGCAATGATGATGGAGGGAACTACCATAGTTGTATCACCTCTCATTTCATTAATGAAAGATCAGGTTGATACATTGAGACAATTAAATATACCTTCAGCATTTATTAACAGTTCTTTGTCATTAAGTGAATTAAAAAAAATTATTTATGAAGCTGAAAATAATAAATATAAACTCATTTATGTAGCTCCTGAGAGGTTAGAAAGCGAAAGTTTTATAGAATTAATTAAGAATATTAAAATATCCATGATTGCTGTTGATGAAGCACACTGTGTCTCGCAATGGGGTCATGACTTCAGACCAAGCTACCTGAAGATTAAAAATTTGAGAAGCTTAGGTCAAAACCTTATCATATCATCATTTACTGCTACTGCAACCCCTTCTGTTAAAGAAGATATAATAAATTTAATTGGTTTAAAAAATCATTTTGAAATTACAACAGGCTTTGACAGAGAAAATTTAACGTTTAATGTTTTACGAGCTGATAAAAAATTACCTTATGTTTTGAAATATGTTGAAGAAAACAAAAATAAGCCGGGCATCATATATTGTCTTACAAGAAAAACCACCGAAGAAGTTTGTAATAAGCTTGTAAACTCCGGTTTCAATGCAGTAAAATATCATGCAGGCCTCAGTGATATGGAAAGAAGCAAAAATCAAGATGAGTTTTTATATGATAACGCTAATATTATAGTTGCAACAAATGCTTTCGGCATGGGAATAGATAAATCAGATATCAGATATGTAATACATTACAATATGCCTAAAAATATTGAAAGCTATTATCAGGAAGCGGGCAGAGCCGGACGTGACGGCGAACCATCAGATTGCATTCTTTTATTTAGCCCCTCAGACATAGTAATGAATAATTTCCTCATTGAAAACAGCGGTGAAAGCTTGGACAAATCAAAAGAATATGAAAAGTTAAGAGAAATGATAAATTATTGTAATACCGATAAATGTTTAAGGAAATTTGTAATCAGCTATTTTGACAAAAGCTATGATAAAGAAACTTGTAGTAATTGCAGCAATTGTTTAAGTGATATAGAAAGTACTGATATTACAATAGAAGCACAAAAAATACTTTCCTGCATTTATAGAACCGGACAAAGATTTGGCATGAATTTAGTTATAGATGTATTGAAAGGCAGTAACAATGCGAAGATTAGATCACTTAACTTCAATACATTAAGCACCTACGGAATTATGAGGGAATACAGCCGCGAAACCTTGAATGAACTGATTTCTTACTTAGTTTCTGACGGTTATATAAATATTACAGGTGATAAGTATCCGACATTAAATATTTTGCCTTCGGGTTTTCTTACACTAAAGGGAAAGCAAAAAGTTATTATAAAAAAAGTAATCAGCCAAAAAACTGATAGACGAGATGATAAATCAGTATATGATAAATCATTGTTTAAAATATTAAGATCTAAAAGAAAAGAAATTGCTGATTCTTTAAAAATTCCTCCGTTTATTGTGTTTTCGGATGCTTCATTAAAGGATATGTGTCTTAAATATCCGGTAAACAAGCAAGAATTTTTAAACATAATCGGAGTCGGTGAAATAAAGGCAGAAAAATACGGTGCAGAGTTTACTGAAATTATAAAAAGCTATGCGGAACAAAATAATATTCAAAAAAGCAAGGCTGAATCAGCTGTCTCTGCCATAGATTCAACGTCAGCAACAAATAATAATATTAGTAAGAGTAAAGAAGATACAAGGACTATAAGTTATAATCTTTATAAAGAAGGTAACTCAATTTCTGAAATATCAAAGATAAGAAATCTTAACTCTCAAACAATTGAAGGACACTTAATTGATTGCGCGAAATTGGGCTATGAAATTAATTTCTATGACTTTATATCAACAGAACATGAAGAACTGATAGTACAGAAATATATTGAACTGAATACAGACAAATTAAAGCCAATTAAAGAATCATTACCCCCGGAAATAACATATACAGAAATCAAATTTGCATTATGCAAAATGCAGATAAAAAAGCATAACCGATGATATACCTTTCGCTTTATATTATAATATCATCAGGAGATTCAAACTAACTAACTCCCGTGGAATATGACCAATTAACTTGATTATTTTTTAGTAATTTAATTGCTGCCTCTTCGTCAAGCGGCTCACTAATCAAATATCCCTGTAATTTATCACATCCGTTATTTTTCATATACTGTATTTGTTTTTCGTGTTCTATACCTTCAGCTATTACACAATGCCCTAACTTATGAGCCATTGATATTATGTCAGCAGTTATAGAATCCTCGTTATTTAGCATTAATATTTTATCACTAAAATATTTGTCAATTTTAAGAATATCTATATTTAATTCACGTTCCCTGGCCAAAGAGGAATATCCTGTTCCAAAATCATCTATGGCAATTTTCATTCCTAAATCTTTTAACTTGCCTAAAATCATGTTTATTTCATGATAGTTTGATGAAAACATCGACTCCGTTATCTCAAGGGTAATATTAGCAGGATTAATCTGCATTATATTAATCATCTCAACAAGATTATCAATGAAATCATCTCTTATCATCTGTACTACAGATATATTAATTGATACATTAGTTGTATCATGCCCTTTCTCCTTCAACCTATTTAAAAAATTAAATGCTCGTATAATAATTTTTTTACCCAATGAAATAATAAGCTTTGTTTTTTCAGCTATCGGAATAAACTCTACAGGCATTATCAAACCTAATTTGTTACTTCTTATTCTTGCCAAAGCTTCAAAGCCCGATATCTTATTTGACTTAATATCAAATATCGGCTGGAACTCCAAAAATAAGCTGTCAGGGTTTTCATATGCCAAGATTGAAGCAATCTCACATTTAATATCTTCTTCACGAATTAATTCCACTTCCATCTCTTTATTAAAAAAACAAACACCAAAAACCTTATCATAAATATTTAGTGCCTTTTCAGATGCAATCAAAAGGTTTTTTAACAGCTGCTCTATATTGTTTTTATTATCTTCATCTATTTCGACAATACCAATACCGCCTCCGATTCTTTCGATATCAAGCACGGCTTCCAAAGTATTAACAACTTTCTTGCAGAATGCTACTAATTCGTTTTTATTCTTGTAGTCTTTTATGTAGAATGCAAAACAATTTTCATGTATATTAAATAATTGACACTTATCAACGAAATGAGTTTCAAGAGATTCCGCAACTTTTTTAATCAACTCCTGTGTATAATGAAAACCATAAGTCAAGCTTAATGAATGTATTGCACTTAAATTTATACAAATGACTGCTCTTTTATTAATTGTCTTAATTTTTGCATCACACGCTAAAAGATTTTCCAAATATCTGCGATTATAAAGCCCTGTCCAAACATCATGTTCACTGTTGTATCTAAGATTATTCTCAATTTGTTTTCGGTCGGATATGTCAAGTATAATTCCTTCAAGAGCTTCTACTTCACCTTGAGCATTGTAAATTCCTTGTCCCATCTCGAGAACCCATTTTCGCTCTCCCTCCGCTGTATTAATTTCATATTCATATTTAAATGGTAATTTGTCAGCTAAAATACACTCCCATTCTTTCCACAGAGATTCCCGATATTCAGGCGAGATTAAATCATTAAATGATAAATCTCTATTGTTTATAAGGCTTTTAGGATAATATCCTGTTAAATTAAAACAGCCGTCAGAAACATACTGCATTGTCCATTCTCGGTCGTAGCAGCATCTATAAGCCAAGCCCGGAAGGTGAGAAAGAAGAACTGATTTACTGCGCTCACTCTCTTCCAAAGTTTTTTCTATCTCTTTTCGTTCTGAAATATCCTGAATAAAACATATATGATTAAACTTATAGTCACTTGCTAAATCAAGCCTGGCTACAACGATATGTGCCCATAAATATGATCCGTCATGCCTAATATATCTTTTATCCATAGAATAACTGTTTATTTCGCCTGTTTGGAGCTTTTGGAAATACTTTAAGTCTTCAAGCAAATCTTCAGGATGAGATATTTTCTCCCATCCAATCTCTATAAGTTCTTTTTTTGTTCTGCCGATTATTTTCTCAAACATTGGATTTAAAGTATAATAATCATCAAAGTGATTATAAATCGGTTCTCTGTTAAGTGAAATTGTTATACCTATAGGTGCTTGTTGAAAAATTGTGTCAAAGGTTATTCCTTGGTCATAAAGCTTTTGTTCATATAAATGCTGTATTTCAAGTAATTCAAGATGTATGTCGATTCTTTCCTTCAAAGAATCCATATTTATAGGTTCTCTTATATAGTCAACTGTTCCTAAGTTCAATCCTTTAATTTCATTGTACTGTTCATCGCAATCAGTTAATATTAGGGTACGTAAATTTTTATTTTGATTACTAAGATTCAAAGAACTAAGAAACTGTAATCCATCCATATTAACCATATTTAAATTGAGTATTGCCATGTCTATATCTCTATGTTCGTCAATTATTCGCATAGCTTCTATACCGTCACATGCAGTAAGTACGTCGTAATCACTTAATTTATTTTTGATGTTCAAACGGTCTGTTGCAGAATCATCGACAATCAGTATTTTTATGGACATAATATATCCTCCTGTTTAAATCACGACAATTTACAATACATTAGTAGCAAAAACATTTTATTAGTCCCGATTTTTATGTCTAAATAAAATTATATCATAAATATTTGCAAAATAATACAAAAAATACTAATCACATTTGTTTCTTCTGGAGAAAATCTATACATAAAGAAAGCTTAAATGGATTACTTGGACATATTGGAAAAGAAAATAATTGAAGTTTTGCCCGAGATTTCACTCGGGCAATTATAAAATGTCAATCCCATTCATTTATATATTTCTTTATTGATCTGATCATTTCTTTGAAAAATGGCGCATCGATTTTTCTTTTATAGAACTTTACAGCAAAATCCGAATCCTTAGATTCATTTTTAAGGAACATGTTGTTAATGAATTCTTCTGATATTACCGGATAAACCTCGTCAAATACAACACATGATTCATCAAACCGTTCTCTGATTTGCGGCTTAGTATCATAGTTCCCCATTACGATTAAGGTTATGGGCATCGTATATTCGGGTAGATTGAAAAGTTCCTTGTGATATTCATAGTTTTCCATTATATCACCGATATAGCAGGTTCCGATTCCTAAGCTTTCCGCTGCTATTACAGCATTTTGCGCTGCAATCATTCCATCCTGAATCCCTAACATAAAATCACTTATACAAGGTCCTTTATAATCAGGAAATGCTTCATTAATATTTCGCTGCTCAAAAAATCTGTGCCATTTATAGCTATCGGTTACAAACAACAATGCCAAATCCGCACTTTCTATGAAGGGTTGATTATCACAGCTCTTTGCAAGCTTCGATAAGGTTTCTTTTGAGCGTATTTTTATAATACTGTAAGCCATCATATTGCCGGCAGTCGCTCCACGCATTGCTGAATCAACAATATGCTGTACATGTTCATCTGTTATTTTTGTTTCGTTAAACTTTCTGATAGATGTATGTGACTTTAATAATTCTATTACCTCGCTCATGATACCTCCGTTTATATTTCTTTCCCAAATTTATTAGACATAATTTTATATTTGCTATTTTCGGCATCCTTTCTCGCAGCTAATCCATAAGCCAATAATGTTCCACCTTCATGCCACCCAAGATACTTACATAATGTTTTATAATGCGCCCTTACTCCATCCATTGCCCAATCCTCCGTATCTGCTCCTGCGGCAATTAAATATAGTTTTTTAGGGCTCTCTCTGAGCAATGAATTAACGGAATAAAACCTGTCTATTACCGTTTTTAATTGCGCCGTCAAACCGAAATAATACAGAGGTGATACAAGCACAACTGCATCTTCGGTTAATAAATGTAAAATAATTTCAAGCATATCATCGTATTCATGGACGCATTTTCCTTCATTTCTGCGACAGTGATTACAACCAAGGCATGGATTGATTTTTAATTTGGCAGTATCAATACGTATAACTTCATGACCTGATTGTGTTGCACCTTCACAAAACTCATCTGTAAGAAATGAAGTTGTTCCATTTATATGTGGACTGCCTGTAAGTACTAAAATTTTCATATCGGCTCCCCTTACTTTCCTAATATAATTTGCCCTATTATACCATATAATGTCACTTCCAAACAAGAAAAATGCCGATACATTTGTTTGTATCGATATCACTTGTTTCTTATAATTTATTTTCTTAATAAAAATTATCCAAAATAAAATATTGTAATGAATAGTGGAAAAATCTTATAAATCGTGATATAATGTTAAGAAATAAAGAATATTTACATTACAGAAGGATTTAATCATATTATTTAAATTTGGAGATGTTAATCATGAAAAAACCAAATAATTTATTTTTGATTGTTCTATGTTTAATAATATTAATTTTTGTTGGATGCAGTAAAAATGAAGAAAAAAATGCACAACAAATCGCAAAGGATTTCGTTGAAGATTTATATACCGTAAGCGATGAAGAGGTTGAGAATTATAAGTCCTTATTGAATGTATCTCCTTCGGAAGCAATGGAAATGGATGTGTATAATGCAGTGCAGATTAATGATGACGTTTTAAAATCATTAACAACAGAGGATGCATATGAAACCTTATTAATCAACAGAGAGAATTTAAAATTTACTGTAATATGTTATAGGGCAAATTGTACGATGCAAGTTACCGAAATCCAATTATCAGAAAACAATGCTGATATTGATAATAATGCAGCGGATTACAACTTTGAAGTTAATTTAAAGCTAATTTTAAATGATGGTACAGAAACTGAAGGCACAGCAAAAGGAACTGTATCTCTTAGCAAAATTGATGATGATTGGAAAATTACAAGATATAAAATGAAGGCAGACCCGGACGTTCTCAGAAAACTGTTGGTTGAAATGTAACTCGACGCCTATATAGACATCGGATTATAAATTCTATATATTTTTATAATAGCCATTTATAATCCTGTCTACAGTCCAATAATGCATCAACATAAACATCCTCACCCTTTACTTGATAGATAAGTAAATATCTTTTGAAGATGACAAGCTTACGATATTTTCCATCAGGTATCATGGGGTCTATAATAAACGGATTACGTTCAGGAAATTTTTCTAAAGATTTTGTTTTATTATAAAATTCTTCAATAAATTGGATAGCAGCATTTTCGCTTACATTTGCAATAAAACGCGAATGAGCTGTAAGCATATAAACAACTCCAGAAGAAATTATTACTTTATAAATTTTATTATCCATCTAATCCTCTTTTATAGCTTTTCTCATCATATCAGATACTTCTTCAACAGTGTAACTTTTATCTCCACGAAGCCTGCTTTCCTCTGCCTCAACAAGCATCTCTCTCAATTTTAGCATGCTCTCACGTTTTGAAAATGCTTTAATATCCATAACAACAATATCACCTTCACCATTTTTTGTTAAATATACAGGCTCACCAGTTTCCTTGCAAAGTTGTGAAATTTCATTATAATTATTTCTTATTGCAGCGGATGGTTTTATGTAAATCAAATAATCACCTCAATTTCATAGCATTATAATACTTTTATATTGTATTTATTTTACTATTAATATACTATATATTATGACATTTGTAAATAACAATAACGATATTCAGATTATTATTTATATTCCATAATTTTTTTGTTATCATATATAATAACAAAATAGCTTGATGCTAAATATGGGAGGTATATTGTGAG
The DNA here is from genome assembly GCF_032080165.1 of Sedimentibacter sp. Classification (GTDB taxonomy): domain Bacteria; phylum Bacillota; class Clostridia; order Tissierellales; family Sedimentibacteraceae; genus Sedimentibacter. Next base: position 115,240 of record NZ_DAMASY010000009.1, on the reverse strand, counting down.
AAAAATATTAATTACGGGAGCATTAGGGCAAATAGGCACTGAATTAACAGCAGAAATGCGTAAAATTTACGGTTCGGGCAATGTAGTGGCCAGTAACAGAAGAATAAAAGAAGGACATGAGCAGCTAATTGAATCCGGACCATTTGAAATCATAGATGTCAATGACCCTGTAGCATTGGCATCAGCTGTAGATAAACATAAAATAAACACCATTGTAAATCTTGCAGCCATTCTATCGGCCACAGGAGAAAAAGATCCGCAACAATGCTGGAATATAAATATGAACGGACTGTACAACGTCTTAGAAATATCCAGAGAAAAAAACTGCATGTTATTCACACCGTCATCCATTGCTGCTTTCGGTCCTTTAACTCCAAAGGACGAAACTCCTCAGGACACAATACAAAGACCCACTACTATGTACGGAGTAACAAAGGCAGCAGGTGAATTGTTATGTGATTATTACTTTAAAAAATTCGGAGTTGATACAAGAGGCGTCCGTTTTCCGGGACTTATTTCATACAAAACACTGCCAGGAGGAGGAACTACGGATTATGCGGTACATATTTATTATGAGGCTTTAAAAAACCAAGAATACACTTGTTTTATCCAAAAAGGAACTTACATGGATATGATGTATATGCCAGATGCTATAAGTGCCATTATTGATTTAATTGAGGCAGATTCAGGCAGATTAAAACACCGTAATGCTTTTAACGTTACCGCTATGAGCTTTGAACCCGAGATGATAGCTGCATCCATAAGAAAATTTATACCGGAATTTAAACTAAGTTATGACGTTGACCCAATAAGACAGGAAATAGCCAATTCATGGCCTAATTCATTAGACGACTCTGCAGCAAGAGAAGAATGGGACTGGAACCCTAAATATAACTTAGATACCATGACACAAGACATGCTTGAGAAATTAAGAGTTAAATTAGACGTTTGACAAGATGTCAGGCTGTTGAAAAAGTTCAGCAGCCTATACTCTATTTTATTAAATTATTTAATTCTGCCATAAACTTATTGCCTTTTTCACCATCATAGTAATCTGTTGGAACATCTATATGTTTTAGCTGGATATTTTCTTTATTTAATATGTATATCAGCTCTTCCATCAAGATTCCTTTATTCCCGTTAATACCGCATGTAGGGCTTTCATTTATTCCTATGATTCCCAGCACTTCATAACCATTGCTTAAATATTCTTTTATAACAATAACCGTATCATTTGCAATTCTTTTATTAATATTTCTGAAATTTTTATTATCATATTGTTCTTTTGTCATCGGCTCTCTTTTTAATCCCAAATATCTGTATTCAGGACATGGAAGCTGATGTATGCCTATATCATTGTTAATTAATTCAATAATGATATCTTTGTATGCGCCCTTAGCCCTTGCCAAAGGATAAACCACTGAGTTTTGATTTAATATACAATGAGATATTAGTATAATTCGCTTGTTTCTTTCCATTTAATTAGAACCTTGAGTAAATTTCTTGGGTATTTTGCTTATTAACAGTGATACTATTATACAGCTTGCAATTTTATCAACAATATTGCTTGTGATTCTTGGTATGAAGGCTGCAGTAAAAACGGACTGTCCGGATTTAACCAACCATGTAAAAAATACATCGTTAAAATCCCCTGTAATTCCTCCATAAACGTATGTAGCAATCGGTGTACCTATAAGAGGTGCAGCGACCGCTAAAATTAATCCTGTAACAATTGATGTTACAATGTTGAATTTCCACTTTCTTGCTATTAACCCTACTATAATACCTACTGCAATATTAACCAATGCAAATGGAATATTTTTTGGGTTTGTCAATATACCCTGAATTACGTTTGTTAATCCTCCTACTGCCGCTCCATACCAAGGTCCGAACAATGCAGCAGAGAAAATTGTGCCAACTGTATCTAAAAACAGCAAAGGTATATTCAATAATCCGACTACAGTTCCTAATACAATATTAATTGCTATTGCTACTGCTGAAAAAACCAATTTAAAATTAGAGTTATTTCTATTCATGACTGCCTCCTCGCTTGTCAATTAAATATCATGCTCAGAATATCATATTAATTGAATTCAAGTCAAATTCGTGTGTTTTATACTTAAACGTCCAATTATTAAATTAAGCTATAATAGAAAAAATCAAACGCCTCCGATTTTCGTATTTCTTCGAAATCAGAGGCAATATATCGTAACTAAATTTTTTCTTTCAATTAACAATTTCCTTCATAAACATATTTGAGTTTATATCTGGCTGTTTCAGCAAGCTCATATAGCTTTTTTACGTCCGTAGGATTTTTATCCTTCATTTTATGGCAAGGAAAAAACCTTGATATATGCAAAGGTATTTCATAATCTACGGAAGCTATAAATTCAGATAAATTTACAATTTCCTGTTCACTGTCATTTTCACCCGGAATTATAAGTGTGGTTATTTCTATATGGGACCGGACATGAGCTGTTTTAATAAATTTTTTAACGGTTTCAAAATCTCCGCCTATATTTTTATAAAACTTTTCGTTAAAACCCTTTAGGTCAATATTAAAAGCGTCAATATATGGAAGTAGTTCCTTTAATATTTCTTCATTAACGCAGCCATTAGTCACTACCACATTTTTTAATTTGTTCTTTTGTGCCAAGACAGCACAATCTCTTACATATTCATAGCCGATTAATGGTTCATTGTATGTATATGCAATACCGATATTTCCCCGAGTCTCAAAGTCCAATGCGACTTGTACCAAATTTTCCGGCCCAGCATATTGGGTTTTTATATCATTATTTTTTGCCATGGAAATATCATGGTTCTGACAGAATGCACATTTCAGATTGCAACCAAAGCTTCCCACAGATAAAATCATGCTGCCGGGATAAAAGTGTCTGAGGGGTTTCTTTTCTATAGGATCTAAAGCTAAGCATGTAATTTCTCCATAATTAACAGAAGCAATCTTTCCGTCTATATTGCTTCTTGCATTGCATAATCCTGTTTGATTTTCACCTAATTTACATTGATGATGACATACCCTGCATTCTAATTTGCTCATTTTCATTACCTGATAACCCATTTATTTTGTAATTCTATAATAATCCATAGTGTAATTTTCTTTGAAACCACACGTTTTATACAGGTTCAAAGCATTTTTATTGCTTGTTTCAACCTGTAAAGTAATTATTTCAACATTCTTTTCTTTTAATTCCTTAATTGACAGCAGCAATAATTCCCTGCCGTAGCCCTTGCCGCGATATTCAGGCAAAACTTCGAGACCGTATATACCCCCGATATTATCATTAATTTCTAATCTTGTCTTTCCGATTAAAGCATCATCTTTTTTGATAATATAAGTAGGTGATAATAATAATTCTTCAATATCACTTTCATTAAGGAATTCAAAATCAGCCTTTGCAATTTTATTTATATCGTCGCAAACTACTTTTCTGAAAACTAAATCATCAAATTTAATTTCGTGTATTACATTCATATCCAGATTCATGTCGTATTCTGAATGATGATATTCACAATTTAAGCTTTTAATAAATGCAATACCACCAGTAGAATTATTGTCGCTCAGCAAGAGCATTTCATTGGATTTCCTCTTATAAAATTCATCCTTTACCAAAGAAAACAATCTTGTAAAAATCCCTTTTCTTCTGTAATCAGGATGCACCATGCCGTTAACTTCTAATGCATCCCCGCCAAAACTGCCAATTCCTATATATCCGATAAGCTTATTATCTTCATAAAGCATAAATTCATTTATATGATTTAAATTATCACTATTCTTTTCATCCCTGTTTAGCTTATAGTCAATTTCTAATTTTAAATAAGTCTTATCATAATCGAAACAAATATTTTTCAAATTATTGATATCTGTATAATCATCTTTATCTAAATTTTCTTTTAATTTAACAAATAAATTGTTAGAAATAGTCATTAATCACCTCTAATTAATATATTTATTGTTCAATTTAACCTTCTATTTGAGCAATATCTTATCATAAATAAGTACGATTTTTATTAATCCAATCTGATATATGTCTTGCTGCCTGTGTTGATGTTAATGGACTTTTCATGTCTGTTTGTATAAAGTAGCTGTCGATTACCTTTCCTCCTTTTGATTCTACACGTTCTGCAACTGATTCGTATACAGGATATGGGGTTTTATCGTCGGCTTGTGTAATAAAAACAAATACATTCTTATCTGTAAAGTCAACATTACTGAGAAATGTATTGATTGGTATTGAACTTTTACTTGCCCATACGGGAGAACCGATAAATATATTGTCATAATTCTTTACATTAAAATCAATTGATTTTATTTTACCTTTTAATCCAAGCAATGCTTTGAATGCTGCACCTGCAAAGCTTATATCTTTAATAAGTTCAATTTTTTTAATATCACCATTTACTTCTTTCGATATTTCTTGTGCGATCGTTTCCGTGTTGCCGCTTCTTGAATAATACACAACTAAATTTTTCATCGCTCTCCTCCAATATACAAAATTAATTACCTTATTATACCACATATAATTAAATTAAACAGCAAATGATTATAAGAAATAAAAATACTACCGTTATAAGTAAACATATTGTGACTTTTATTATTTACTTACATAAAATATAACATAGTTCTTCAAATTTTTATCGAAATAGGAGAGTGCGATGAATAATAATATATTTAATAGAATGCCACATATTTATCGAAACAATATACACAGTGCCAATGAAAGCTATAATAACAAAGTTTTTATGAACGAATTTCAAGTACCGATTAATCGTAATATAGGTTTTGTAGAGGTTTTTGTATTTACGGACCGTGGAGAATTTGCTATACCCGGTGCATTAATAACAATATATGTAAGACAAGAAAACAATGATGTTCCTATTTTTAATATACCTACCGAAAATTCTCCTATTATAGTAGGTTTACCGGTTGCTCATCCTTTAGGAACCTTAATCAGAGGTCCGGAATATTATTTCACAGCATATGATATCACTGTGAATGCTGCAAATTTTGCGCCGTATAGATGCAATAATATCCGTCTATTTGAAGGGATTACAACGAAATTTAATGTTGATATGCTTAGATTAGTACCGCAACAATATCCTCTTCCCGAGAATGTAGTTAATATACCACCTCATCCAAGGGATGTACTAAATGCCTAAAATTATTAATTAAGCAGATGATCCAAATCTTTAAGCAGATGACCCAAATTTATAATTTGGTGTCAGTCGCTTATACTGTAAGTATAAAAGTGTGACAGTTGAGTTGAAATGATATATATATATATACCATACTCGCTGTCACAATTTATTATCGGATAACTCTATTAATTCATATTATGACATAGGCTTTATTATGCCTTTTCACACCTTGCCCCTGAGGGGTATTAATCTCATCCTGACATCTCACAATCAGATGGCAGCAAATATTTTAATTAATTTTGAATCATTTATCTGAACTTTAATTTTTATGTTACCTTCAATGTCTTCAAAAATAATTAAATCATTTTTAACAATATCAATGCTTTCGCTGTTTGGTAATTCAAAGGAAGCACTGCCATATCCGCAGAAAAACATCAACCAACTTTTATTATTTAATGTATTATCTGTTTTAATAACTTCACTTTTATCTATTACAGACATACTTGCTGATACGTTTTTATTAGTCATTAAATTAAAATCTACAACCTTTCCTGTTGCTGATGATTCCCAGCCACCATCAAACACATCTATATTTTCATATGGTTTTAAAACTATATCATAATGATTTTTATGAAATACATGCGCAGTTCCTTGAAGCATGATTAAATGACGCGTCAAATTTTCAAGATTAGTATATTTTACTTCTTCATCTGAATACGATGTCGCCATACTGACTCTAAACAAAAAATCTCTAAATACATAAGAAGCTTCAGGCGGATAAATAAAGTATTGTCTGCTTTCACCACCAGCCCATTTTGAAACTATAATATCTTTTTCGCTTATCACCGTTGTTTTCAATTTTATTACCTCTTTTTTATAATATATCTCCTCAGCTTTGACCATCAATAAAATCATGAAAAAAGTCGTAGCATAAATCTACATAAATGTGAAGACAGTCCCAACTGTCACAATGATTTAATCATAATTATTTCTCCATAATAGCTTTCATCTTTTAATTTAAAAGCTTTATTAATAACTCCACATTTTACAAAACCGAACTTTTCATAAAGGTTAATTGCCTTATAATTATTTTCTACAACTGTAAGTTCTATTTGCTCAAAACCAATTTCTTTAGCTTTATCGATTATTTCGATTAATATAATATTGCCTATTCCCATACCCCAAAACTTTCGCTTAACAGCAATTCCAAATGATGCACGGTGAGATAATTTTATTCTTTCGCTGACACAGCTAATACTTGCATTTCCTGCTAATTCTCCCTCTATAAATGCTGCAATCATGATGCTGTTTTTACTGTAAATCATTCTTTTTAATATATTTTCCTCTTCCTCAATAGTCATAGTGACTTCTTCCGGATAGCGAACCATGAATTCCGTTTCGCCGGATGTAGCTTTTAAATAGTCTATCATACTTTCCGCATCTTCAACTAACGGACTCCTTAAAATACAGCTTACATCGTTTTTTAAAACTACCTCTTTTTTCTCAAAAATCATATTGATACCCCTTCTTTAGTTAAAGTTTTAAACGATAGAAAGGTTAAATACAGAAATAAACTATATCATATTTATCTGTAATTACTTTGCATCAGATGCTTTTTTTAGTGGTTCCTTTATAGCTTTTTCCAATCTAACCATACGATCACATAAGAATATTTTAATCTTATCCCAATCATCTTTATTTGTAATATTGACCTCTATAAGTTTATCACTAATACGGGAAGATTTTTTATTATCTAACCTTTCCCAAATAAGTGGATAACCATATGCACTCTCTATATTATCTTTATGTAAAAAAAGCAAATCATATATTTTTTTATTGTCTTCTTTAACGCTCTTACTTATTGCTAATTCTACACTTGCATAATTCTTAGTCACGATAAAATTAAAAGGACATCCACCAACTCCTGACCCGTTGGATAACCAATGGTCTAAACCCGGATTTACATTTTTGTACTGTGGAGATATTTTGTTGAATTCATTTAATAATTCAGTCCAAAATAATTTTCTTAATTCTATAGTGTTACGATTTGTTTCCTTAAATTCCTTTTCTTCACGATTTTTATCAGCCATTTTTATTAAGTAATCTTCGGCTTCTTTTACAGGTATTATTTGTTCAATATCAAGTAATACCTGCTCGTTGTATTCATATGGAGTAACCTTAAAGCATTGAATTTTTATACCATGATTTAGCATCCACATAACAGTTGATGTAACTTCTTTTCTAAAATTCCCTGCCACTAATATCATTCTCTGATCATTCTCATTCAAAGAAATTTCATTAAATGGTTTGCCATTAAAAAACTCTACTATGTTTTCTTCTGCATTTTCATTTATTGAATATTTATCTAAAAATGCTTGGTAAATATCTTTGTGACCAGAATGTTTCTTTCCACAATTTTTCCCGTATACTTGGATATTCTTTCTTCAATAATCTGCTGCTTGCACTTTTATATGCATTGATAAATTTACTGATTTCTGATTTGGGATGTGCCTTGAATAATATATGTACATGATCTTCATCATGATTCCATTCTAACAGTGTTATATTGTAATTTGGACAAATGTACTCAAATATTTCTTTCGCCCTGTTTGATATGCTTTCGTCAAATACTTTTCTTCTGTATTTTGGAATAAGGTAATTTAGAGTTGGGGGAATTCTTGGAGTTTTAGGTTAAACTCGTCCATTGTATCCGGATTATGATTGAAAATCTTTCTTAATTCATTGCTTGGACTTATTTCTTTTGCCCATTTACTTATATTTATTTTTTCTTTACTGATACCCCTTGGCCACAGACGATCTACCAATATCCTGTAACCGTCATCTTCTGAAAGTTCTGCGTATACTCTTTTAACTTTTATAGTGTACATTTTGTATTCTCCTTACTGAAACAAATATTTTACTAAATATACTATACCAAATCCTGCAAACAGCAGAATATACATCATTACTCATTAATATTGACTTCTCTATCTTAACCAAGGTGCATCTTCTCTGATTATCGGACGTACGCCATACTTTTCATCAAATCCTTTTAATATCTTTCCCCGCACTTCACTTGATGTTTTAATTTCGGATATTAATTCTTCCGATATACCATACGTGAACGGACAGTTCGCTATACATATCGCACAATCCGTTCCCAGACACCTCCATCGTCTGTAGCATTCCTCAGCATTTATTTTCCATCTTAAAACTCCGTCCTTTTCCTCTCTGTCGGTTTTAGAGATTGCTTTGCCGGGACATGTTCTTGCACATCTGCCACAGTCGGTACAAAATTCTTTCACACCAAAATACTGTTTTTCGTCAGGTATCAAAGGAAGATCCGTAGTTACCACACCTAATCTGACGCATGATCCGTATTCCTTAGTTACAATAAGTCCGTTTCTTCCAAACTCACCTATACCTGCATCCATAGCAACCAATGGAGCAACAACCAAGTAATTCCCGTCCATATGATTCATTGCATCGTAGCCAAGCTCTCTTATATAGTACGAAAGAACCATACCGATAGTGGCTGCCTCCACATATCCTTTTACCACTCCTATTGCCTCTGATAACTTTGGCGCCCTCATTATCATTTCATTGTCCATTGCATATGCGAAAACTATTCCGTATTTATGTTTATTTGTTACTACTTCACCGTAGTTTTCCTTATGTCTGCCTCTGTGAGAATAGTAATGGTAATCTTTCATTTCTGTTATACCCACTAATCCGGCATTATAAAACTTAGCGAGACCTTTTAATTTTTCAGTCATAGATATGGCATCAACTTCTACCTTGTTTTTTGCAGGCTTTCCTTCACTTAATTTCCTTATATCACCTAAATATCTAAATGCTGAATCGACTATAGGTGAATTAATCTTATCATACATAACGGAGCCCTCTTGTCCCATTTGAGGCAGTGCTCTTAATGAATCATCTATTTCCTTCATGTGAGGGTTTCTGCAGTAATAATCGTTGTATATTTCGCTTCCCTCTTCATAATTCATTCTTGAAAACATGATGTTTCTTTCATCGTATTTATTCATCGGCGACTCCTTTACTTAATTAATTCAACAAATTCTCCGTATCCTTCTTTCTCCATTTCCGACAATGGTATAAATTTCAAGGAGGCACTGTTAATGCAATATCTTAATCCGCCCTCTTCTACAGGGCCGTCATTAAAAACATGACCTAAGTGGGAATCGCTGTTCTTGCTTCTTACTTCTGTTCTTTCCATGCCAAATGATTTATCTCTTTTGTATACAATTACATTTTTGTCTATTGGCTTAGTAAAACTTGGCCATCCGCAGCCGGAGTCATATTTGTCCGTGGATACAAAAATAGGCATACCTGTAACTATATCTACATAGATTCCCGTTTCTTTATTGCTCCAATATTCATTGTCAAATGGTGGCTCTGTATAATTCTTCTGTGTTACGTTATATTGCTCTTTAGTAAGTTTTTTCTTGATTTCCTCATCAATAGGCTTGCTGTATTTTTCAATCTCTACTTTTTTATTATTATCCATAGTACTCCTTTGTTAACTTAAATCCCATGCTTCCAAAATTTTCTTGTTCATTCTTTCATAGTCTTCTTTTAGTATTGAATAAATTGCCGAATCGCAAATTCCCATATTATTTTTACCGGCTTGTCGTAAAATACCCTCAAATTGCATTCCTGATTTTATCATAACTTTCCCTGAGCCGGGATTTTTAGTATCATGCCTTGCTTCTACTCTGTTTACTCCAACCTCTTCAAAGAAAAACTTCAATAATGTCTTCAATGCTTCAGTTGTAATTCCTTTATTCCAGAATCTTTTTCCGACAACGTATCCTACCTCAAATAATTTCAGATCATCAAACAATCTGAATGCTCCTATTCCTCCGATTACTTCATTTGTTTCCTTAAGCACAATACACCAATGATAATAATTGTCTCTTTCATAATCATCGACATATCCTTGTACGACCTTCTCTGTTTCCTCCATATTTCTATGTGTAGCCCAGGTTATATATCTTGTAACATCATCATCATTAGCCCAATTGTTATACATTTCTTCAACATCTGTTAATTCAAACTTCCTTAAAATCAATCTTTCGGTTTCGATTGTCTTTGTTCCTAAATGATTCATATTTGCCCCCTGTATTTTATTATAGCTCTAATATAACAGGTTCATGACCTGTATATGGCAAAAAAACATTTATAATATCTGATGTTTTAATTTTTAAACTTGTGGTATTTACGCATGGATGACATCCAAAATATTCACTTTCTAAAACATCCTTATCGATAACTAATCTAACCTTATGTTCCTTGTCATACATAAGACCCATTATACTGAGAGAACCCGGTGCAATATTTAAAAATTCCTCCATATATTTACCGTCCGCAAAAGATAATCTTGAGCTTCTTATTTGTTTAGATAAATCTTTAGTCAGAAATCTTTTATCTCCCAACATAACCAAAAGATAAAAATCCTTCTTTGAGGAATTACACAGAAAAAGATTTTTGGCTATACTAACTCCCAGTAAGGATTCCGTATTACCTAAATCTTGTATTGTCTTTGCTTCAGGATGATCAATTCCTGTGAATTGTATATTCAATTTATTTAATAAGTCATATGTGTCGATTTCCTTCTGTAACCTGTTGCTATCATTAGGTTTATTGTAAAACAGAGTGTTTTCTTTATGCATCTTTTGCACTTCCTTTCTGTTGCTCGGCACTAAGGATAGATCTCTATTTCTTAATCATTTGTTATATTTTACTATAGTATTATTATTCTTACAACAATAAAAAAAGTGACAGCGTTTTGTAACTGTCACAATAAGTTATTTCTTAGGAATATGAATGGCATTTCCATAAGCTGAATGTGCGGCCTCATGGAGAATTTCTCCTACTGTTGGATGGGCATGTATTGTAGAAGTAATTTCATCTATTGTAGCTTCCAGTCTGATGGCAAGTGCTCCTTCCACTATTAAATCGGTTGCTCTCGGTCCTGATATATGGAGACCTAATATTTCTCCGGTGTCAGCGTCTGCAATGTATTTTGCAATTCCGTCAGTATCCCCTTCTATTATTGATTTCCCATTTATATACATGGGAGCAATACCAACCTTTATAGCATAACCTCTTTCTTTTGCTTGTTTTTCTGTTAGTCCTACTCCTGCAAGCTCAGGCTTTGTGTAAACACAATATGGTATTGTTTTAAAATCAATTTGAGATTTTCTATTCATTATGTACTCTGCCGCGACGATACCTTGTGCTGATGATACATGAGCTAACATTGCCCCTCCTGTACAGTCTCCCACAGCATAAATGTTATCTATATTAGTTTTCATATTTTTATTAACTTTTACTCTTCCTTTTTCAGTTGTTACTCCTGCTTTTTCTAAGGATAAGCTTTCTGTAACCGGCCTTCTGCCTATTGACAAAAGAACCTTTTCTGCCTGTATTGTTGTTTTCCCTGAAGCTGAAGAAACATTTAACTGTAATCCATTATTTGAATTATTAATTGATTCAAGCTTTGTATTATTGTAAATTTTCACTCCATTTTTTAACAGCTTATCCTTTAGCGGCTTTACTATGTCCTGATCCATATTTGAAACTATGTCGGGGAGCATTTCAACTATGGAAACCTTGCAGCCTAACGAAGAGTAAATGCTTGCTATTTCTGCCCCTATTACTCCTCCCCCTATTATTGCCATGCTTTTGGGAATTTCTTTTAAAGCCAGAACCTCGTCACTGGTTATAACCCCCGGTAAATTTATTCCGGGCAATGGAATTATAACAGGAGCTGAACCGGTTGCTATGATGGCATAGTCAAAATATAAAATAATTTCACCTTCATCGTTTTTTATTTTTATCTGATGGCTGTTAACAAAGCTTCCTTCACCTGCTATTTTCGTTACTTTATTGCTTCTTAATAACGTTTGTACTCCGCCTACTAATCTGTTTACAATTGTTTCTTTTCTTTTTTGCAGCTTCTCCCAATTTATTTCAGCTCCTTTTATGTCAATGCCTATTTCCTTAAACTCTTTATTGACATTTTCCATTTCAACAGAGGTATACAGCAGAACCTTTGTTGGAATACAGCCTCTGTTTAAACAAGTTCCGCCTAACTTATCTTTCTCAACAATAGTTACCTCAGCTCCCAATTGTGCAGCACGTATAGCTGCAACATAACCACCAGGACCTCCTCCTAAAATCACTATTTTCATTGCAGTTCCTCCCTATAATAAAAGAAGCCCCGGCTTCTCGATATAATCTTTTAATTTTGCTAAAAATTCTGCCGCTACTGCTCCGTCCACCACTCTATGATCTGCTGTTAAGCTTAAATTCATCATAGGCTTGATTTTTAATTCTCCATTAATGACCACTGCTTCTTCCTTTATTGAATTTATTCCAAGTATAGCAACTTCCGGTTGATTAACAATGGGTGCGAATGATTCAATTCCATACATACCCAAATTACTTATTGTAAATGTTCCACCGGTAAGTTCGTCCGGTAATAATTCGTTGTTCCTGGCTTTTTCAGCCATTGCTTTTATTTCTTCAGAAATTTCTTTTAATCCTTTAACGTTGGCATATTTAACAACGGGTACTAAAAGACCTTCAGGAAGTGCAACGGCAACTCCGATATTTACGTAATTTCTGATTATTATATCATTTTCTTCAACCGAACTGTTTAATAATGGAAATTCTAATAAAATTCGGGATAAAATCTTTACTAATATGTCATTATATGATATTTTAGCTGTTTCCTTTATTTCTTCCCTGAATTGTTTCATTGTAGTTATATCAACCTTTATATTAAAGGTGACAGTTGGTGATATCTGCTTGCTTTCAAGCATCCTTTTTGCAATAATTCTTCTCATTGCACTCATTGGCTTTCTGAATTCCTGAGGATCTGCAAACCTTTGAAGTTCTTCACTCAGCTTAAATTTAATAACATCATCCTTCATTATACGAGTATCTTTTTCAATTTTAGATATATCAACTCCAATATTGTCTGCTACCAATAATGCTGTAGGCGATATTTTTTTCTTGCTTTCTTTTTCTTGCTCTGAATAATTTTTAATGTCATTTTCAGTTATAGAGCCATCCGCTCCCGTACCGTTAATTAAATTTATATCTACTCCTAATTCTGCAGCTATTTTCTTAGCTCTTGGGGAAGCTTTAACTCTTCCGCCTGTGACTGCGACCATAGTTGACGGCTTAACGCTATTATCTGCTTTTATCTCTGTTTTTTCCGATTCTTCAGCACCTGTCTTATTTAGTAATTCTGTTATATCTTCATCCTCATCTGCAATAATTGCAACGGGAGCTAAAACAGGAACCGTTCCGCCGCTTACTAAAATTTTTCTTAATATACCTTCATTTATTGCTTCATATTCATTTGTTAATTTATCTGTTTCAACATCGAAAAGAATTTCACCCTTCTTTATTATATCTCCTTCTTGCTTTCTCCAATTTGAGATAACACCTTCACTCATAGTGAGCCCTAATTTAGGCATTACTAAGATATTTGCCATATTGTCCTCCTTATTAAACGTTACAAATTATATTAAATCCTCATTTTGCATATTAAAAAACCATTGCTTTGTGCTGTTTCCAAAACTCTTTTAACATTTATACGTCTTGGTCCGTTACGTGTTATCTTAAAAACAAATTCTTGATTTTCAAAAAATTGTATTTCTCTTTCTCCATCAAGAGCTATAGTTCCTCTGAAGCTCGTAGTATATTTATATTCATCGTCTAAATTTAAAATTATCGGCTCTGAAACAGACACCGGAGTAACAACTCCTGCCGCTACGGCTGCAAATACTTTAAAGTTATTATTATTTATATCTACATATGCACCATAATCATCTTTTGATGAAATAATTTTTTTACTCCCGACAATTGCGGAAAATCCTATTGATGCCGGATGACACCTTGAAACAAAAATTTTGTCAATGCTATCCATATCCCATATTGCCTTTGAGCCAACAAAAGCTTCTTTAGATATAACTGCATCAATAAGTGCTATATCCTTAAGCACATCATCCTTAAAGATTTCTATACGCTTATCTCTTTCCACATATAAGCTTTCATCAAAGCACCTATGAGCTACTGCCGCAGCGGCCATTCCTGCAACTGTACCCTCCATCATAACTGGATAAGCATTATTTGTTCCAGTAGAAATAGAAATTAAGGGAGTATTTTTTACAACCTTTGCTACCGCTCTGTTTGTACCGTCACCTCCAAGTACAACTATACAGCCGACATTTGCTTTTTCCATCTGTTCTGCAGCTGTAAGCGTATCTTCGATACCATCATACCGATACATATTTATTACATTTATTTCACACCTTAATTCATTACAAGTATTTAGTTTATCTTCAATCCTATATCCCATATTGAAGGAATCCGGCATCATATATACTCTATCAACACCAAGTGCTTGAGCTCCCAGAATAATTCTCTCCACAATATTTATTTTTTCATTGTTATCTATAACCGTGGCATGGGACACCAACCTTCTAATATCTTTGCCGGATGCGGGATTTGCTATTATTCCTATGGAAATCATATGCCAACCTCCTATTAAAAAAGAAACAAGTAGCTTTAATAATAATAATTAAAGCTACAAAATTCTTGTTACTTAAAACAATGATTTAACTGCAGCTACAATATCCTGATCATTAGGCAACACATAATTTTCTAAATTTGCAGTGAAAGGAATAGGTGTATTTAATGCTCCTACTCTTTTAATCGGAGCGTCTAATTCAAAGAAATACTCTTCAGCTATTACAGATGCAATTTCTCCGGTAAATGCCCCTCTTTTAGCTTCCTCGCTTACTAACACTACCTTGTGTGTTTTTTCTAATGATTTGAAAATTGTTTCTTTATCAAGAGGGAATAAACTTCTCAAATCTATAACCTCAGCATTTATTCCGTCTTTAGCCAATATTTCTGCAGACTTTAATGAATCAAGCACCTGTCGTCCATAGGTTACGATAGTTACATCTGTACCTTCCTTTGTAACCGAAGCTTTGCCAAGTGGAATAGGTTCAATTTTATCTTCAACCTCGCTTTTAACAGAATACAGTACCTTATTTTCTATAAATACAACAGGATTATCATCGTCTATGGCCGTAAGCATCAATCCATATGCATCCTGAGCATTTGATGGATATACAACTTTTAGCCCAGGTACATGTATCAGCCATGATTCAATGGATTGAGAGTGCTGTGCAGCAGCACCGATACCGCCACCTGCAGGTACTCTTACCACCATAGGAAGAGCAAGCTTTCCACCAAACATATATCTCATTTTAGCTGCCTGGTTTACTAACTGATCCATTCCAACAGTTACAAAGTCAATAAACATTAATTCAGCTATCGGTCTCAATCCGCATGCTGCCGAGCCAACTGCGGCTCCTATTATAACTCCCTCGGAAATCGGAGTATCTCTTACTCTCATCTCACCGAATTCTTCCCACATTCCGGATGATACTCCGAAGCATCCGCCAAACTTTCCAACATCTTCGCCAAAAAGTAGAACATCAGTATTTTCTCTCATTCTTTGGCTCATACCTTCTCTTATACCTTCTGCATACGTCATTTTTCTCATCTCACTCTGCCCTCCTCAACTATATCAGTATATACATCTTCAAGAGCTGACTCTAACGCAGGCACATTGCTTTCGTCTGCAAATCTTTCGGCTTCTTTTACCATATTTTCAACATAGGAAATTTGTTTTTTTATTTCATCTTCAGTCATAATATTATTTTCTACCATATATTTTTCAATTCTTGGAATCGGGTCTTTTTTTAACCACGCTTCTAATTCATTATCAGGTCTGTAAACAGTCATATCACCTTCAAAATGTCCCCTGTGTCTATATGTCTTACATTCAATTAGTGTGGGACCTTGTCCTTTTCTTGCTCTTGCAACGGCTTCACCTACAGCTTCATAAACTGCAAACACATCATTACCGTCAACAGTTATACCTGGTATATTATAAGCTGTAGCTCTTACAGATACATCTGTTATTGCTTGATGTCTTTCCTGGCTCACTGAAATACCATATCCGTTATTTTCGCAAACAAATACTACCGGCAACTTCCAAACACTTGCTAAATTCAAGGCCTCATGGAATGTACTTTGGTTTGTTGAAGCATCACCAAAGAAGCAAACACATACCTGACCTGTTTTTTTGTATTGTACAGCCAATCCTGCTCCGACAGCTATATTGTGGCCTGCACCAACAATGCCGTTAGCTCCAAGTATACCTTTTGTTGCATCGGCAATGTGCATTGATCCGCCTTTACCTTTACAATAGCCTGTTTCTTTTCCAAACAGCTCAGCCATCATATTGTCTAAGTTTCCGCCTTTAGCAATGATGTGACCATGGCCTCTGTGTGTACTTGTAATGTAGTCATCATTGTTCAGATTAGCACACGCACCTGTTGCTACGGCTTCTTCACCTATGTATAGATGAACGAATCCGGGGATTTTGCCTTCTGCAAATAAGTCCTTTGCCCTTGATTCAAATTTACGAATCTTCAGCATTGTTTCATACATGTTTTTAATTTGTTCGTTTGTAATGTTCAAAATTATTACCTCCCATCATTTTTTATTTCTACTTTTACACTTGCAACTGCGACCTCTATCGAACCATCTTTGTCTCCAAATTTAGTGAAATAAAGACCATCTGTTTTTAAGCCGCCATAAACGCACTTAACTGTAATCTGCCCTACCGGAAAGCATTTAATTACTTCTTCTTTTATTACTTCATCCGGTCTTGATACCGCAACTGTCGCCTCAATAAATACGTTTTCATCTATGTTGCCCTGAGTGAATCCGCACACTTCATTTAATCCAATAAGACAACTTTTAGATACTGCATCCTTTGCCGCTTTTACCGAAGCCTTAGTAACGTCCTGTCCATGAAAGTCTATACCAATGCCAAATTCTATTATGTATCTTTTCGTATCATCACCCCCTGCTTGTTTGTATTTATGAGTAGCAATATATATGCCAATGATATAAAATTAATATAATTGTGTAAAATAACTTAATTATAGTTGAAATTTAAGCATAAAATTAATCCTTTAAAAAAACATATCGACAATTGTTTTATGGATTAGGATATAAAAAAATATCAATATGAGACTATTTTCTCAAATTGATACTATTACAAAAATAAACAGCTAATACGATAAAAAAACTGTCTCAATTTGAGAATTAATTTGAGACAGTTTTATTGCACTCACAGTATAAGCGACCGACACCAAGACAGAGATTTGGATCGTCTGCTTAATTATTGTGCTAATTTTTCTATTTTATCCAAATCTATTGAATACAATTTTATTTTTCTATATATTGTTGCCTTGCTTATATTTAAGTCCTGTGCTGCTTTTGCTGCATTTTTGTTGTTTACTGATAAGGCTTGGAGAATGCTGTCTTTTTCAATTTCCTTCAGATTAAAAGACGTTAATTCCTTGTTAACATAACCGCTTTGCTTTGACAGTACAATATTATTAATAACTTCTCCTTCTGACATGTGATAAGCTCTTTGAATAATGTTTTTCAGCTCTCTGACATTTCCTACCCATTCGTGTTGCATTAGCTTACCTTCAAAAGAAGAACTGAATGTTTTATTGATTTCTTCATTTTCTTTATTAAGTTCATTTAAAAAGTATTTTGCAAGCTCTAATATATCCTCTTTTCTATCCTTTAGAGGAGGAATTCTTAAATTAATAACATTTAATCTATAGTATAAATCCTGCCTGAAAGAGCCGTCTCTTATTTCATCAAGCAAGTTTCTATTAGTTGCTGCAATTACTCTTACATCTAGATCTCTTTCAAATGTACCGCCAATTCTTACAATTTTATTATTATCTAATACCCTTAAAAGCTTAGGCTGTATATCTAATGGTATTTCTCCGATTTCATCTAAAAATATAGTGCCGCCTCTTGCCAGCTCAAATTTTCCGGGTCTGCCACCCTTCATTGCACCTGTAAAGGAACCGCTTTCATAACCAAAAAGCTCGCTTTCAAATAACTCCTTTGGAATTGCAGAGCAATTTATTGCTATGAAAGGTGCGTTCCTTCTGAAACTTTCATTATGTATTGATTGAGCATACAATTCCTTTCCCACTCCGCTTTCACCTTCAATCAAAACGGAACAATTTGTTTTAGAAATCTTCTTTGCTGTTTTTATTAATTCTTCCATTTTGCTACTAACTGTAACAATGCTGTCAAATGTATAGTTTGCTTTAAAACCGGCTAATTTGCTTATTTCTTTTCTTATTTGTTTAGCTTCTCTGACTAAAAAAACTGCCCCTATAACATCATTACCTAAAATAATTGGAGATATGGTCAAAGAGCATTCAATTTTTTTATCGTTTATAACAAGTGTTATATCTGAGTATTTAATTTTTTGTTTATTATTGAATATGTTGCTAACAATATTAAAATCTTTAAATACTTCCATAATTTTTATATTGTATATTTCAGTTTCATCCAATTTAAATATTTCCGGTATTTGATGGTTAAATTTATAAATTTTCATTTCGCTGTTCATAATCATTAAACCATCAAGGATTGAATCAAAGGTCGTATCCATGAGCTTGTATGATTCAAGTATAGTGAATTGTTTTTCAATGCTGTTGGCACTTGATACTGCTATGCCATATGTATGTGCCTGTACATCTTCAGCTCTTCCCGATAAATCAAAACATCCAATTAATTCACCTTTACTGTTATGTATGGGTGCGGCGGAGCAGGTCCATCTATGATGATATTCGCAATAATGCTCGGCTCCTATTACCTGTATAGGCTTATTCATTGCAAGACAAGAGCCTATTGCATTATTCCCAACACTTTTTTCATCCCATAGGGAGCCCAACACAAAATTTAGTTTTTTATGATTTTCTTCTAAGGCTTTGTTAATAATCAAATCAATTATTATACCTTTTTCATCAGTCAGAACGACGCTATAGCTTGTATCTTTTACTATTTCAAATACATTCTCCATAATGGGTCTGGCTACTTCTATAAGGTCCTTCCTTTTACTTAAGCTTTCAGCCAAAACCTTATCGGTTACCTTAGTTCCCTTTCCAAATTCGAAATCTACTTTCATTTCTTCGCATCTATACCAGGACGATAAAATTTCAGGTCTTATGTCTTTAGATACCTCATAACCTCTAACAAACTTTTCCCAATCTTCTTTTAGTTTATTAAACAATTCTATTCCTCCCCTCCTAACAATAGGTATATTATATGATATGTTTTTCAGTTAAGGAATTATGTTATTTTGAATTATAACACAGAATGAAAATGTTTTTAATTTTTAATCGTTGGTTACATCTCCATTACCGCTCACGGGTATCGCTTCTCCTCCTATTTTCGAACCCGGCTTTACTGTAGCTTTTATAAAATCTTTTACTCTTGCTGCTTTTTCTCTGAATTCTCTTAAATCCTGCCCTGCATAAATCCTGACATCTGCCGAAACTCCATATGCTTCTACTCCAAGCCTTTCGGCAATGTGAAGAGCTCTGTAAAGGTGATAACTTTGTGTTACAATTACTATTTTATCCGCTTGAAATATTTCCTTTGCGCGATATATACTGTCGTAGGTGGATATGCCTGCATGATCCATGAATATATGCTCCGATGGTATCCCCTTATCTATGGCATATCCTTTCATAATATTTACTTCATCATATCCTTTTTTGGTATGATCTCCGCTCATCAATAATCTGTCCGAAACCCCTTTTTCATACAACTCAATTCCGGTTATTAACCTGTCCTGCAGCATCGGACTTGGCGAGCCATCGCTTCTCACCCCTGCACCAAGAACTATTATACAATCCGGCTTAATATTTAATGCTTCGTCCAATGAAACAATTAAATCCTTGGTTGATGACTTAACGTATGCATTTATAAATATAGATGACAGAAAAACAACTACAGCTAATATTAAAAATGTTATAGATATATATTTTGCTAATTCAAGTGATTTCTTCATAATTTCTCCCGTTGTTAAAAATACGTTTATTTTACAGTTCTACTCCGTCTAATCTGTCTTTGAGACCCTTTACATATTCTATCAGCCTTGTAACTCTTTGATTTCCATTATTCATATAAACACCTCTTTTATCATCAGCTAAACATAAAATTTAATTAATTACATTTTACCAAATTTATTGAAAATATAAAAGATATTATATTATCTATCTGCAGCAGTTATTAAGTTAATAACTGTTTCCGGCTCAAGTTCATTGTCATCGAATATTTTATCGGCATCCGGACGATAATACTATATCAATTTTTTTAATTGCTTTTTTAACATCCCTATAACCTAAGTAATATGTGTCTTTAAGTTTTCTGTTATCAAAATTTAATGTTCCGTTAAACAAATTACCTAAGTACCTTGATGGCTGTATTAATAGAATTTCTGAATATGGATATTTTCTTTTCAAAGCTTGAGGATTTATTCTTTCGCAAGAAATAGCAATTATTTTGTTTACTCCTCTTTTGTTCAGCGGATAAATCGGTAATGCATCATTGATTGCACCATCCACATAATATTGATCCCCGATTTTTTCGGGAGGATATATGATCGGTATGGCTGAAGTTGCTAATAATATATCTTTGATAAAGTTTGCTTCCGGTTTCTTTATATGTATATATTGAGTGAAGCCGGATTTTCTGCCTTTATACCAATCCATTGCAGTTTTTAATACTCTTTCTTCTTCTGGGATTTCTGTTACATTTGCTACGGTTACATAAGTATCTAAGGTTGTTCCTTCTAAATTTTCAAGTCCTATCGTATCGAATAAGTTAACAAATCCGTCTCTTGTAAACAAACTGTCAAACTGAACCTTTTTACCAAATAAAATCATTCTGATAGTTTTTACTAAGCTATCTAAATCCACACCATCTGTAAAAAACACCTTAGATAAATTATAATTCAGCCATATATTTGCTGTTTCTTTCCAATCCATTGTTTGAATCAGAAAACTATTTATAGCTCCAATGGAGGAACCGGAATAAATATCTATATAATTGTTATACCCAAATTCACAAAGCGCCTTCCATGCTCCTATTTGATAGACTCCTTTAGCTCCTCCGCCACCTAATACTAATCCTATTCCGGACATAAAATCACCTCCATTCATTTTATGCAAATCTGAACGGAGGGTTAGGATTTTTTGTATAAATTTCAAAGGTTAATAGATACTAAAAATATAATCATTACAGGAAGGGATGCTTATGAAAAATAATAAAAACAGAATGAGATACAGAGAAAAAAGCAATGCAGAGTTAAGAAAAATGGAACCAAAGGATAATGCTGATATTGGAATAATTGATGGCAAAATATTGGGTATTCATGACGGTGGTCATGAAAAAATGAGAACAGATATTAAAAATAAAAAAGATTGATAAAAATAAAAACGGGAGCAAAGAAATTTATCGCTCCTGTTTTTATTTTAGAAATTTAAATTATTTCAATTTATTGTATAATTCGTATACCTTTTGTTGTTATATCGTTGCCTATGTTAGCTTCAGAATCATTCGATTTATTTATTCCTTGATTATTAATATCCGACCAAAGAATCTGAGTTTGTGCCATTACTAAATTCCCGTATATTGCATTTTGAAATTTACTATCTAAATTTATTTTCCAGCTGCTACCTTCCTTCGTCAGGATAACATCCACTACTTCTTTAAATTCTGTATATTCGCATTCATCAACTATATCTACGAACAAATCATTATATTTTTGCTTCATGGCTGCATCATCAAGCTTGTTATCTCCAAGATTATTGTTTTCATTGGCCAAAGCTACTGATTTATTAGCATAATCTTGAGGAACAGTCGTTAAATCCTTTGTTTTAATTTCCAACTTGATTTTGGCAGATTCCTCAATTTCCTCAACCGATAAAATATTATACTCCAAAGCTTCAAATATTTTTTTATTTCTTATAACATTTCTATCATCTGCACTGCCTATTAATTTTATTGCATCGTAATTTGTTAATACTTCTTTATTAGTCTCTTTTACTGCTGTCATAATATTTATCAAGGCCTGACTTGGCGTCTCTTTTTCCGTTTCCACTCCAGATACTATATCACAAGCTGTTAGAGCAAATACTAATGCAATTAAAAGTATAACCGTCGTAATTTTCTTCACTTTCTTATCCCTCATTATGTAATTTATACTGTATGATTATACCATTTTATCAAATTTTGTCAAAGAAAATAATTTTATAGTCCAATATTATCATTTTCAAAACCAAATGCCTATTTCCCGTTCTGAGCTTTCCTTGGAATCTGAAGAATGCACGCTGTTTTCTGTTTTGGATATACCATATTTTCCTCGTATTGATGTTGGTTCTGCTTTTTCCGGATCAGTAGCACCATTAATTTTTCTTGCTTCTGTTATGGCATTTTCTCCTTCAATTATTAAAGCGCAAATTTCTCCTCTTGTAATATAACGTATTAATTCTCCGTAAAATGGTTTTTCTTTATGTTCTATATAATGTTTTTCTGCTATTTGTTCAGTTGGCTTAATTATTTTTATTGCTGATATATGAAGATTAGTTTTTTCATAAACTGAAATTATCTCCCCCATTAATTTTCTTTCCAGAACATCCGGTTTTATGAGTACTAAAGTTCTTTCCATTATTATCCCTCCGTGTTTTTCCCATATCTTACTACAAAGTTAACAAAAAAGGAATATTAAATTTACATTTCCCAATTGAAATAGTATAATGTAAACAAATATTACAATATAATATAGGAGATTTTTGATTAATGAAAGAAATCAACGGTTCAGAAAAACAAAAAAAATTAGTGCGAATTGTTCTTGAAGAAAAAGAAGTTCCATTGATTATAAAAGATATTGAAGAATTAGAATTTAATGATACTAAATACAAAAGCGCAGAAAAGTTTGAATATGACAGAAGGATTATTTTAGAAACACCTTGGAATATAAGTGTTGTTCTGCAAAACAAAACAAGTAAAATCAGCGAAATTCTCGACATAAATTTAAACAGAAACGGAATCACTGATGTAAACGGCAAAAAAATATTTTCAGCTCTCAGAGCAAAATATAAGGCATCTAATATAATTGACAACAACGAATTAGCAGAGAAAATTTAGGGGGAATAAAAATGAAAAAAATTGAGAGCTTTCAGGTTAATCATCTGAATTTGAAGCGAGGAATTTATGTATCAAGAAAGGATATTATATGTGAGCATACGCTTACTACCTTTGACATAAGAATGAAGGAACCGAATAACGAACCGGTTATAAATACAGCTGAGCTGCACACCGTTGAGCATTTAGGTGCCACTTTTCTTAGAAATCACAATGAATATGATACTTTAACCGTATATTTCGGACCTATGGGATGCAGAACAGGGCTTTACGTTATATTTAAGGGTGATTTAAAGTCAACTGATGTCATTGACATAATCAAAGAAATGTTTGATTTTATTATGAATTATGAAGGTGATGTGCCTGGTGCCGATGCAAAGTCCTGCGGAAATTATCAGGATATGAATTTAAATATGGCTAAATATGAAGCCGCTAAGTTTTATAATGAAGTACTCTTAAACTTAAAGGAAGAAAATCTTAATTATCCGGAATAATAAACAATAGATTTGCAAGCATAGGTATTAAAAGGGGCGCATAGCGCCCTTTTTATCAACTGCTTCTCAATTGCTTACTCTCGTGTCTTTAATTTATTTGCTTGTTTTCTTCTTTCCATTTCAGTTAAATATCTTTTTCTTAATCTGATGTTGTCCGGAGTTACTTCAACCAATTCATCATCATTGATAAATTCAAGTGCTGATTCTAATGTCATAACTCTTGGAGGTGTTAATTTTATTGCATCATCTGCTGATGAAGAACGAGTATTGGATTGTTTTTTCGCTTTACAAGGATTAACGGTTATATCCTCTCCTCGGGCACACATTCCTATAATCATTCCTTCATACACCTTATCGCCGGGATTAATAAACAATGTTCCTCTGCTTTCAAGGTTTGCCAATGAATAAGCAATTGCCTCGCCTTGTTCGGTGGATATTAGAACTCCGTTTATTCTTTGAGGTATTTCACCTTTATATTTTTCATAATGATCAAAACTTCTGACTATGGTCCCTTCGCCTCTTGTATCATTGATTAACTCTGTTCGGTAGCCAAGAAGTCCCCTTGTCGGTACCATGTATTCAATCTTTACATAGTTTCCGTCAGGAACCATTGAAACCATCATTCCTTTTCTTACATTGAGCTTTGATATAACTGAGCCGGAATAAATTTCAGGTGTGTTTACGAAAACTCTTTCAATCGGCTCCATTACTACGCCTTCAATTCTCCTTAATATTACTTCAGGTCTTGAAACTGAAACCTCATATCCTTCTCTTCTCATATTTTCAAGCAATATGGATAAATGAAGCTCTCCTCTTCCAGAAACCTTGTATCCGTCAACTGCTCCTTCCAATGGCTCAACCTTTAACCCCACATTAACCTCAAGTTCTTTTTCTAATCTTGCCTTTAAATGTCTTGTAGTCACATATTTGCCTGATAATCCGACGAATGGTGAAGTATTGATTAGGAAATTCATTGACAGTGTCGGTTCTTCAATTTTTATTGTTTCCATCGGAATTACTTTATTTTCATTGCATATGGTATCACCTATGGAAATATTGGAAATTCCTGATACAACAACTATATCTCCGCTGTATGCCTCGCTTACACTGATTCTGCTAAGTCCCTGATATACATATATGTTTGATATTTTTTGCTTTTCCACCGATCCGTCATGCTTGGCAACAGAAACTGTCTGCCCTTCTTTTATGGTGCCGGCTGTAACTCTTCCTATTCCTAATCTGCCTATATAATCATCATAAGCAAGTGATGATATCTGCATCTGCAAATCATCATTGTCTTTGTCCGGGTATGATTCCACATGTTTTATTATTGTATCAAATAAAGGTGTTATACTGTCACTCGGTTGATTCAATTCATATTGAACTATACCTTGTTTAGCTATACCGTAAAGTATCGGGAAATCTAATTGCTCATCTGTTGCATTTAATTCAACGAATAAATCAAATACCATATCAACAACTTCTTCAGCTCTGTGATTTTTTTTATCAATTTTATTTATTAACAATATTGGTCTTAAGCCGACTTCCAAGGATTTTTGTAAAACAAACCTTGTTTGAGGCATAGGACCTTCTATTGAATCAACCAAAAGAATTACTGTATCAACAGTCTTCATGATTCTTTCAACTTCAGATGAAAAGTCAGCATGACCAGGTGTATCAACTATATTTATTTTATAGTCATTATGCATTACTGAACAGTTTTTAGAATAAATAGTAATTCCTCTTTCACGTTCAATAGCATTTGAATCCATTACCTGATCCACTAACTCTTGATTTTCTCTAAAAACTCCGCTTTGCTGCAAAAAAGCATCTACTAATGTAGATTTTCCTGCATCAACGTGGGCTATTACTGCTATATTTATAATATTATTTTTCATACATACCATCCTTTTTTTAACCACGGATTATTTTATTCTTTTTAAAGACAATATGCAAGTTTTTTTTATACATTAACTTGTTATTTTTTCATATTTAAAAGGGAACGTTGAAAAGCGTCCCCCTACTTGATAGCAGGCTGTTGAAAAGGTTCATCCTGCAAGGCGCCGGAAGACGGGCAACCGCAGCGTATTCAAATATACGTGAGGATTGACCGGCTGAACGGCAACGAAGCAGGGGGGCTTTTTCAGCAGCCTATTTTATTGTTTTTATAAACCACTTTCCCATCTATAATGGTCATTACTGTTTCATAGTCAATATCCAACAACGGATTACCTTTGAATATGGCTATATCCGCATCCTTTCCAACCTCTATGCTTCCTACCCTGTCAGCAATTCCGGTTATCTGTGCAGGATTAATAGTTATTGCCTTCCAAGCTTCTTCCTCAGGTAATCCTGCTTTAACTGCCATGCCGGCGCACATATTTATATGTTGAATCGGTATAACATTAGAATCAGTTATTATTGCTATTTTTATACCTGCTTCATGCAATATTTTTGGTGTTTCGAAGCTTTTATTTTTAAGCTCGTATTTCACTCTTGAACCGAAGGTTGGTCCTATTAAGCATGGTTTTCCTGCCGCTTTTAATTCATCGGCTATCAAATGTCCTTCTGTGCAGTGATCCAATGTTATGTCTAAATCAAATTCCTTAGCGATTCTGAGAGCCGTAAATATATCATCAGTTCTGTGAGCATGAGCTTTTAACGGTATTTCCTTTCTCATAACAGGCAGCAGTGCTTCAAGCTTCAAGTCAAAGTCAGGTTTTTTATCGGGGTCTTCCACGGAAGCCTCTAAATCCTCTTTATATTGCTTTGCTTCATATAATGTTTCTCTTAACAATGCTGCAATAGCCATTCTTGTAACAGGAGATTTATGTTGTTCATCATAAACTCTCTTTGGATTTTCACCAAAGGCAATTTTCATGGCAACAGGGTCTTTTATAACCATGTCATCAACTCTCTTGCCGTATGTTTTCATGGCAAGGAAGGATCCTCCTATAACATTTGCGCTGCCGGGTCCTGTTACTGCACAGGTTACTCCTCCTTCAATGGCATCTATGAAGCCCTGGTCCAATGGATTAATGGCATCAATTGCTCTTAGCTGCGGTGTAATCGGTTCAACTGCTTCATTACCGTCCTCACCCTCAAAGCCGATACCCTCTTCCCACAAGCCTATATGGCAATGTCCGTCTACAAATCCGGGTGTGACCAGCATACCGTTTGCGTCTATTATTTCCGCATCATCAGGCATTTCCAAATCGGTCCCTACGGCTTTTATTTTGCCTTCTTCAATAATTATTTGTCCGTTAGAGATATCTTCGCCTGCCATTGTTTTTATATAACCATTTTTAATTACTAACATTCTTCCTCCAAATATATTATTTAGGTAAAAATCCAACCTTTTTTGATACTTTTCTAAGTGTTTTGTTTGCTGCAGTATCTGCCTTTTCTGCACCTGTTTTGTAGATTTTCTCTAAATAATCTTTATTTTTCAATAAATAATCAATTTTTTCCTGTATCGGTCGAAGTTCATTGATAACAACCTCCGCCACATCGTCCTTAAACTGAGCGTAGCCTTTACCCTCATAATCGGCTACTATTTCACCATATGATTTGTTTGTTATTTTAGAATAAATGTTTAACAAGTTTTTAATTCCCGGTTGTTCATCAGAATATTTAACCACTCCAAAGGAATCTGTTACTGATCTTTTGAATTTTCTTCTTATTACATCAATATCATCTGAAAGCAATATATATGCATTTTCATTGGAATCTGATTTAGACATTTTACTTAACGGGTCCTGCAAACTCATTATTTTAGCACCTTCCTTTTCAATGAAAGGTTCGGGAATTTTAAAAGTTTCACTGAATCTGTTATTAAATCGCATAGCAATATCTCTTGTGATTTCCAGGTGCTGTCTCTGGTCCTCACCTACAGGTACCAAATCTGTCTGATAAAGAAGAATATCTGCTGCCATTAAAACGGGATATGTAAACAACCCTGCAGTAATTGCACTGTGGTCAAGCTTCTTGGATTTATCCTTAAATTGAGTCATTCTGCCTAATTCACCGTAATATGAAAAGCAGTTTAAAATCCAACTAAGCTCTGCATGTGCCGGCACATGTGATTGTATAAACAATGTTACTTGTTCAGGATCAATGCCTGCCGCTATGTAATTTGCAAGTACTTCAAGTGTATTTTTTCTTAAATCCTTTGGTTCTTTTGGAACTGTTATAGCATGCATATCTACAACACAATAATAACTGTCATATTCGCTTTGAAGTTTAACCCAGTTTTTCAGTGCTCCTAAATAGTTTCCAAGAGTAAGTGAACCGGATGGCTGCATACCGCTGAATATTACCTTTTTATTTTCCATTGTTATCCTCCATATATAAAATTGCTATCCTACATATATAAAAAGAACTTTCTTCCACAATGGAGCAGAAAGCTCTCAAGTTTTTTTGATTATACTACAATGATTTTTATTTGTCAAAAATACTTTAAACAAATTATATCATATATTTTATACAATTTCTTCCGCATGTTTTTGCTTTATACATCATATTATCCGCTTTTTGTATCATCATATCTGCAGTATCACCATACATATATCCTACCGCGCCAAAGCTTCCCGTAAATTCATCAATATTTGGAATTTTAATTTTACTGATACCTAATCGCAAATCTTCCAATAATACACCGGCATCAGCTATAGGCGTATCAGCTAATAATATTATAAATTCTTCTCCGCCCCAACGTGCAAGACAATCCGCTTTACGTATCCTTTTCTTTATAAAATCAGTTATATTTTGTAAAACCAAATCACCTACACTATGACCATATTTGTCATTTATTGTTTTAAATTTATCAACATCTAACATTGCAATCGAAAAGACTCTTCCCGTTCTTTTAAAGCGTTCAATTTCTTCTTCCAATCTGTTTACAAAAAACCTTCTGTTATAAGTATTGGTTAAATAGTCTGTTACAGATAATTTTTCTAATTCTTCTCTCGCTTTAATTCTATCGCTTATGTCACGGAAAATTCCTACATAATAATCTTTATCATTAATTTTTAAAGATGAAATCGAAACCTCAGCATCAAAAACTTGTCCATCTTTATGCTTGATTTTTAACTCTTTTACTTTTTTATCTGCAAATAAGCTATTAATGGTACCATTATTATTCATGTTTTCAAAATCATTACTTACAGTAAGCTCATGAAGCTCTTTGCCAAGAATCTCATCTTTTGTATATCCAAACAACTGAACTGCAGCAGGATTCCAAAGAGAAACATAACCTTTATCATCTGTCATAATCATACCGTCCTGAACAGAATTAATTACAGCATTTAAAATAGATTCCTTCTCCTTGATTTCAACTTTAACCGCATGCAGCTTTAAAGCCATCTCAATTGTAACAAGCAAGGCAGAGTTGTCCATTCCCTTTTCTATAAAACCGTAAGCACTTATATTCCTTATTTGGTCAATTATTTTATCAGAAGCATTAGCCGTAAGAAATATTATAGGCAGCTCCTTGTGGTTGTTTATGATTTTAGCAGCTTCTATACCATTCATCTTACCTGCCAATTCTATATCCATAAGTATTAAATCAGGAGCTGAATTGTCGTATACTTTTTCTACTGCCTCTTCACCGGTTATAACATTATCTATTTCAAAACCGTTCTTTTCTAAATAATCTCCTACTACTGCTGCTATAAAATGACTGTCTTCAACTAACAGTATTTTTTTACCGGAATACATAATCTCACCTTTCAAAGATAATAATGATTTATTATAATAAGCAAAAATGTCAATAAAAATTATTGCTATAAATACATCATATACGTTATTATCAAAAACAATGCTTGCGTTATTTCTATTATAAAGCCCTCGAATGAATCAGTAATTTTGCCGATTCTTTCATCCAATAAGCTTATTACTATTCCTGTAATCATGTATGTCAATGATAATGAAATAATTAAACGGTAATTAAAAATTACAGTCAACAAAAATGAAATTACGAATGCAGAAATAATATGATATTTTTCACAGTATTTCATAACTGATGTGTCGTCTTTATTGCTTTTAATAATAAAGCTCAATAAGATAAGATTCGAATATCCTGCAACAGGCATAATTATCAAGCCGGTTGAAGGAATAATTCCAATTAATGAAAAGTACAATAAATTTATTAATATTATACCGACCATACCGGTTATTTGATCATTGTTATCCTTAGTTTTTAAAAGGTAATTTAATGAGGTATATGTATCTTTTATATTAACTGATTTTGTAATTATATTAAAATAAATTAAAATTAATACGCCAATAAAAAAGCTGTCATAAAAAAATTTTAGGCCAGCTATAAAAAATGCAACAAAACCAATGACAAATCCTATTAAAGGTAAAACAAGAATGCCCCTTTTATAATCCTCATCAGTTGTATTTGCATATATGGTAATATTGATGCAAGTATATTTTTTAAGCATTAATATAATGCCGGCAACAATACTTCTTAAGTCAAACATAATCCACCCTCATTGTTTTTACCATTATATCACAATATGAGCTATTATTAAAATATAAATTATTAATCTGTTACAAGAAGTTGTATAATCTCATCAACATTAAATATGACTCTTGATAGGTGCAATTTTCAAAGGGTTTAAAGCTTATACCGTTTCCCTTTAATAATCCGTTACTTGAAACATAATAGATAAATAATTTTTCTGATTCGCTTACACTTGAAATATCATCAAATTCAGCTATTTTATAATCAGAAATATCCTTATTTAGTTTATTGCTGACATAACCGAAAAATTTAGCTATTTCTAATCGTGTTATGTAGTTATCTTCTTCAGCATCATAATTTACGTCTATATCAACATACACTTCTCCCTTTAGCGGGTCCAAGCTTGTATATTCTTCCTTTTCTACTATTCCAAATATATTTGAAAAACGTTCCTTCCCTATTTTTTTCTCAATAATATTAAATGTCAAATTATAAAAATCTTTTTTTGTAATATATGATCTGTATATTCCTTCATATTCCTCCGGTATCAGGGAAGCTGATTTCATTTTTTCAATTGTTTCTCGCGCCCATTCATCCGGTTTTTGAGGCAGTGCTTCATTCCAAAGGTTCGTTTCTTTTGTTATGGATGAAAAACTCTGTTCTGCTGCATTAGATAATAATTCAATTTTCTTATGTATAACCGTAAAGTTTCCATTATTAATATTTCTAAGCTTATCGGGATGAATTTCAATATACCAAATTATATTAGCAACTTCCTCTTTAAAAGACGAAGCTGAGTGCTTATTTAAAAACACATTTTCATAACCTTTTTCCCAAGTGCCGTAATTATATCCTGAATTTAAGTTTTCAAATTCATTTCTTAATTTATCATAACCGTATATTTTAAATATGTAATCACTTATGAAATGACCTATTCCATAAACAAATCCTTCTTCGGAAGCAACGCATGAATTTCTGTATAGGCTGTTTTGCAATGTATTTATATAAATATTTGCAGATTCATCGCTCATTACATATTCGGAAAATAAGTCACTGATTTTTTCAGTTTCATTAATGATAATATTGATGCTTATTCCTTTTTTAGTATAATAATCTGTTATTTCTTTAATTAAACCGTCAGGAAATCTGCTTAGACCCTTGTCCAGCACTATCAAACAATCATTATAATTTATGTTATCATCCTTATCCTGTATTGTTACTTTAATGCCATATGTACTCTCTAAATCGTCAATCAATTTATCTGCATTAACAGGTTCTTCGGTTGCTCCGTAAGCTTGTATACTAAAAAAACAAATTAATAATGAAATAATCAGTATTATTCTTATCTTCATCATAATATACCTCAATTGTATCGTTATAATAAAAAATTATAACACATAGTTAAAATTTAATCAACAAAAAACTTGTAAACGTTTCCTCTGAAATTCAAAAAATATGTAAATAATTGTTTTTTTATGATATACTATATTAACAAAACAGATAAATATATATTGCAAATAAGGTGAAAATATGAAAATAACAACTATATCCGTAGGAAAGATAAGAGAAAGGTTTTTTATTGATGCAATTAACGAATATACAAAGAGATTATCGAAATTTTGTAAACTGACGGAAGAAATAATACCTGACGAAAGAGCAGACGACAGTTACTCTCAGGCAGAAATAGAACAGGTTAAAATAAAGGAAGGTATAAAAATAGCTAACAGCATACCTAAAAATTCATTTGTAATTGTTATGGATATAAAGGGAAAACAGCTCAGCTCAAAAGAGTTAGCAGAAAAAATAAATAATTTAGGTATCAATGGTATTTCGGATATAACCTTTATCATCGGAGGCAGCAACGGTCTGTCGGAAGATGTAATAAAAAAAGCTGACTTTAAGCTGTCATTTTCTAAAATGACATTTCCCCATCAGCTGTTTAAAATCATATTATTAGAGCAAATATACCGAGCATTCAAAATAAATGCGGGGGAAATTTATCATAAGTAGGTCTTTTATAATGTTAATTTGGATACTTTTTCAATAATTTTATATACTTCTAAAATATATATGATTACCATCCGGGTCACAAAAATGCATATTCTTTGCTCCCCATGGCTGAAGTTTGGGAATATCAATAATATATATCCCTAATTTTAGTAATCTTTCATATTCTTCATCTACATCATCAACTGCAAATGCTATACTGATATTTTGATTTTGATTATTCTTTACTTCTCCATTATTATATATACTTAAACTTGTACCTTCTGTAATAATAAATTGATGTACTTCGTCTCTGCAGTCTGAAGAAATATTTAAAATTTTTCTATAGATTATCCGTTTTAATTATAGGTCTATCTCCAAGAACAAATTTGTTTTCTGTATTTAGCCAATCTGTCCATGCTTCTTCAAAGCAATCCATCTCTTAAATTTTTTTAAAAAATTATCTGATTTTAAAAATATTTTTCCCACCAATCGCAAGAATTCCATATTTTAAGTGCATCTTCATCCCAATAAGGTTTCATTTCATCTGGAAGGAGCAGTTTTACTATTAATAATTAGTTTATAATAATATGTGTTACGGCGAGACTTATCATAAGTAGGTTTTCTATTAATATTAATACTTACTCTCCATAATTCAAAAAACGTTCTTTATTTGTTTTCACAATCTCAGCCTCTCTTAGCCTCATCTCAATTACGTATTATCATTATTCGTTTCTATTTTATCATAATTCCGTCCATATTAATAATTTTTAAACGTGGTTGTTGCTTACCATTTGTAGCAACATAGAAAATATAATCTTCGGTTACTCACATACCCATCTCATATAAATAGATATCACCGTCAAGGGCTACAACATTGCTGCCGTCAGTATTCATTCTATATAATCCTTTAAATCTCCAATCTGAATCATCAGGAACTTTTAATGTATAATATATATGGCAGTCATCTTTAATAAATTTAAGTACTTGTCTATTTGACAGAGGTTCACTCGTTTTATCACTTAAATTCATTCGATATAATTTTTCTTCAATATCATCCAAATAATAAATATATTCTTCATCAGCAATCATATTTTAATATTTATTTTTTCTGAAACTTCAATGGGTGGTCGATAAGAAAGAATTTTTATAAATATGAATACAACTGCTAATGTAATTATAACAGGGACAGCTACTGTCTTAACATAGTAATTCAAATAATTAGCAATTGTATATTTTTCCTTGTTTTCATCAATATAATTTCCGATTAATGATATGCATTCCTTGATTTGCAGCTTACTTAACCTATTAAAAACTATACTGTTCTTTTCAAAGTATATGGATGCTTCATCATCTAAATTGTTATTTTTATAATCCTGCAATATATGTGATATTTCATTATTTCTTGATTTAATAAATTTTTTGTCTATTCCCTTGAAATAATAAATTTTATTCTTTTTTAATACAGTGAATACTACAATTGCCGCTACCATAATTAAAAATATGTAAAATGAATCGTATAATCCATTTAAAAATCCGTTTTTATACCGTAATCTACCTATTACCATAAAATATATAACAATAATTAACATTTTGTTATATATTTCCGGTATTAAATTTTTAAATTTGAAATTGATTATCATATAAAAAATCAAAAATACTAAAATGATATTATATATTCAAGCGTTTTTTCTCCCATATAACCCCCTTAAAAATTATTCTGATATTACTTTTGTTTTTTAAATTTAAAATAGTCTAAGAGCAAGTAAATTAAGAAAGCCACAATGTACGATGCAACAAATTGCACAACAGCCTGCACAAAAATGGGTGGATATATTTTGTTTAAATTTGGATCCATAATTCTTGGAATAATTACCATTCCTATTGTTGCTCCTAAGCCTATGCCTAAAGCACCTTTTAATGCTCGTTTTAACATTTTTATCACCTCATAATTCATAATTCTACAATTATGAACTACCTAACTTGAACATATAATATTATACCACTAATTACCATGAATTTATATATTTTATTTATCAAGTGATCCTATATCTTGTAATTTCTATACCTGCTAATGTATTCTTTCAGCACTTTTCTCCCGCGAACAAGTTCTTCAAGCAGTTCTTCATAAGTGCAGTCTGGTACAGGTATGTTATCATATATTGAATATCCTAACACATCTCTCCAAATTAGTACTGCTCTGTTTATAGGTTTAATTTCTAATAAAGCCCTTTGAATTCCTTTTAAATTATAATTGCAATGTGACTTCGGTACATTCAGGAATATTTTTATTAGTTCTATAATTGTTAATTGAAACAAATTCTCTGTTACTTTATAATCTTCATCCAATTCATTAACAGTATGCATGATTGCATGAGCAGCCATTTCTGCTGCAAGCTCTTCTTCACCGGTAAGTCTAAAAGCAACTGTGTATACTCTTTTGAAAAATAAGTCCATATCCATAAACCTTCCACCTATATATAAAAGAATCAATATTTTATACTAAATTTTAAATCTATATCCTGCTCCCCATACGGTTTCAATATACTGACAACCTTCAGAGTTCGTCTCAATTTTTTCTCTTATTCTTGCTATATGTACAGTTATTGTTGTTGTATCTGATAAAGCATCATACCCCCAAACTTTTTCAAACAGCTCTTCTTTGCTAAAAACCCTATTTGGGTTTTCAGCTAAAAATAAAAGTAAATCAAATTCCTTTTGAGGTAAAAAAACTTCATTATCTTCTATAAAAACTCTGCGGTCTTCTTTATCAATAGATAACGCTCCTGTTCTTATTAGTTTTTTCTTTGAATTGTTATTAAACCTTTCATATGTTTTTAGGTGACTGTTTACCCTTGCAACCAATTCACCCATGCTAAAAGGCTTAGTTATGTAATCATCAGCACCTAAGTTTAATCCTTTAATTTTATATATTTCATCGGATTTTGCAGACACAATAAGTACCGGTATTTGTTTTGAATCGGATATCTCTTTTAATATATCAAATCCACCCTTTTGAGGAAGCATCAAATCCAAAATAACCAGATCAAATCTATCGTTTTTTATATGCTCAAGACCGGTATCACCATCGAAAACACAAACAACCTCATAGCCGCTCATTTCCAAATAATCCTTTTGCAGCTCTGATATGCTTTTATCATCTTCAATAATTAATATCCTTTTCATGCTATCATTTCCTCTCAATTAACTTTTTTTAAAGAAATAATGATGGAAGAACCTTCGCCAATTTCAGAAATTGCCCAAATTCGTCCACCTAAGACTTCTACTATCTGCTTTGCGATTGCAAGCCCCAAACCACTTGAACCCTCAACCGCCCTTGCAGTATCCGCTCTGTAAAATCTATCAAAAACATAGGGCAAATCATCCTTGCTGATTCCTTTGCCATTATCCTTAAACTCTATTATAACTGATGAATTTGTTTCTCTTAATATAATTTTCAGTTGACCGGATTCTTTTTCAATGTTTCTCTTAGCATTATCTAATATATTTTGTATCACGCGCTTAAATTTTTCACTATCTATTATTACGAAATATACAGCTGAAAGTTCATTCGCTAAAATTATACTTTTATTCTCACGTTCAAATTCCGCTGAACTATCCTCAACACAGCCTTCCATATATTTCACAATATTAACCTTTTCTTTTTCAAAGGGCATTTGATTTAAATCCAGCTTGGAATACAGCAGTAAATCCTCTATCATGGTGTTTATCAGCTTTGTTTTGTCAACAGCTTTTGATAAATAATACTGCTTCTTTTCGTCAGTGTCAGCAACGCCGTCCAGAACCCCATCTATATATCCTCTTATGGATGTAACCGGGGTTTTAAGATCATGTGATATGCTTGATATTAAGAATTTTCTGTTTTCATCATATTTTTGCTGATAGTATATAGAGTTTTTAAGTTGAAGACGCAACTGTTCTACAGCACTTCCAAGCTCTTTGACCTCACCATAGCCATGATCTGTAATTGCTGTTTCAAGCTCGCCGGTTCTTAACTTCTCTGTTTCCTTTGTTAAATTTGTAATGGGTATTATGATATTTTTCATATTTTGCTTTTGAACAACTGTACTTGCTGCAACAAAGACTATCAGAAAAGTTATAAAAACAAATACAATAAGAAATCTATAATTATCATCTGTATTTATAATAGGATTAAGGGTTATTATCATATATTTATCGCCACTTAATGTTGTAAAGTTTTCTGCATTTATGCTGTAATTTGTATCGCCATTGTCATAATAATTATTTTTAACACTTATATTCATCAGCATTTCTTTAATTTGCAGGGTGCTGAAATCCTCATTATTATATATAATATTATCGTCTTCCATAACTACTATGGCTGCTTCTCCCAAGCTTCCGGAAATGGGGGATTTATGTAATAAATTATAAAAATAGACATAAGCAAAACCAACACAACCGGTAATAATAATTGTGCCTATGAGCGTCATCATACTTTGTGTTAAAAATCTTTGTTTTAAATTCATAAAATCATCCTAAATATTTTTATTTTCAAACAGATAATACCCTGCTGTAAATAACATTATACCGTAACCGAGCAAAATTAGAAATACCCTGAGTATCTTGCTGAAATTTATATAGCTACCTAAGGCCAATCTGTACCAATCAAAGGTCGATGTAAATAACAAGCTTTTTAAGTGCGGAAAAGCCAAACCTACTCCGTTAAACACCAAAAACACAAAAACAGAAAGCATAAAAGCACTTGTTGTTCCCTTTGTAACATTTGAAATCAAGACAACCGCCAATGCAAAGATAAAAACCGGAAAGAATTCCATGATATATGCAATTAATATTTTAAAAAAATTTGGCATACTTCTGTTTATAAACAAGGAAGCCACAAGGGATAAGACCATTACAAGAATAAGATTAGTTATTATGAATCCGGCAATAGCAAGAATTTTCCCCAAAAATACCTTAAACCTTGATGCAGGTCCTGTAAGAGTAAATTTAATCGTATGATCAGCAAATTCTCCGGCAAACATATCTATACAGATAAAAGCAGTAAAAAGAGGGAAAAATGTGTAGCTTAAAACCGCCAAAACCATAATTGAAAATTCTGAGCTTCCCGTTATACTTATTCCCGCGAAGTTATTTAAGGCATATACTGCAATTGCTGTAACAATAACTGAAAAAAAAGAAAATATCAATGCTGCTGTGACCTTTTTCTTTTTAGACATTTTAAATATTTCATTTATGTATATTGCTTTAAGAGTCTGCATTCATATTACCTCACTTAAATAATAATTCTCCAAAGAAGAATAATTTTTTAAAATATTATGTGTGCTGTCTACAGCTAAAAGTTTACCATTATATAAAATGCCAACTTTATTGCATGTGAGTTCTATATCATGTATTAAATGGCTGGATATAAAAAATGTTGTCTTGTGCTGATCTGACAGATTAAGGATTAATCTTCTCATCTCTACCATCCCTTCAACATCCAAGCCATTTAGTGGCTCGTCCAAAATTAAAACCTCAGGATTTGATAAAATTGCCATGGCGATGCCGATTCTTTGCTTCATACCTAAGGAATAGTGCTTTATCTTTTCATTTTTATATTTAATAAGCCCTGTAATCTCCAGACATTCATCAATTCTCACTCCATCCACATCATCATGAAACCGTCCGCACAGCTTCATATTTTCATATGCGGTCAGATAAGGAAAGGGGGTTACATTCTCTATAATGCAGCCGACCTTTTTCATTGCCTTTTCATAGTCCTCTGAAATTCTATAACCGTTTAACACAACATCGCCCTTGTCGGCTTTCATAAGACCCACCATAATCTTCATTGCAGTAGTCTTCCCTGCCCCATTTGGTCCTAAAAATCCGAATATTTCCCCGCGGTCAATTTCCAGATTAATGTCCTGTATTCCGCGGTTGTTTTTATATTTTTTTGAAAGATTTTCAATTATAATTGCTTTATCCAACATAACCTCCCGACAAAATGGTTTTGGGGCGAAAAGACCGAAGCCTTTACGCCCTTTACTGTTATTCTAATATTCTAAAGAAATGACTGTCAAAATTATCATCATGATTTGAATATGAATACCCATTCACATTCCCATCGTCATCTTCACTAAATTCGACATCAAATGATACACTGATATTTTGTAACCCTTCGCGATGAATAATTCCCTTTTGCTTCTCGCCGTTACTGTCTGTATAGTTCAGTATGGTGTAATGTCTTGACTCACCATAATTTGAACTAAACTCAAAGTTTCTTATCATATCAGGTTCATATCCCTCATTATAAGCTTCATAGTATCTGCCTGTCATGCTTTCTTCATCGACAGAGGTTATCTCAACAATTCTTTCACCTATTTTTGAAAAGGAATTATTCTCTTTTTTTACAATGTCATTTTTATATTTTCCTATATATTTCGTATCAAATTCAAAGCCTTCCTTGGTATAAGTTACCTTTTGTCCATCTAAGTTTGGAGCAGTAACAATTGTATTATCAATATCTTTTACGTCAATTGAAAATTCTATAGTATAAATATGTTCAGTACCGTTACTGTCCTCCGCGGATATACTTGCAGTAAAAATACCGCTTTCTATAATTCCCTCTTCGTTTTCAATTGCCTTGCCTGATGCATCCATAACAAATATATTTGATTTAGGATATGGAATATTCAGCCTTTTTGCTGTATGCTCACTGATTATTGAATATTTTAACATAAAGGATGAAACAGCATTAACAAGAGGTGGGATTTCTGCGTCTGATATATTTCCCATATACATTTTCTTTCCGCCCGATTCTTCGATTTGAATAACATCCTCTAAGCTTCCTACAAAAGCATCCATAATCTTTTCTGCATCAGTAACTCGTTCTTCTTCAAAAGGATTTTCAAATATTTTTCTGTTATTGTTATCAGATTCTTGTTTCTCAGTAACATTATATGAACCATCCTTAAAATTTTTATGTATAGACTGATTTTCATCACTATACCAGTAGCTCTCCCTTATTTCACCTTTTTCAAGATTTTTTCCGCTTGTTTCCTGGGCTTGTTTTGCAATGTCAAATTTTGTATTATCAGTTGATTCCACATAAGTCTTACCGTCAACTTTTATAGATACAATAACATCAACACTAAAGTTGTCAACCTCATTTGACAATTTTTCCGCTGTTATCTTTGCGGAATTTTTCAAGCTGTGATATCCCGAACCAAGCATAATATCCGCAAAGGCTGATGTTGCAAAAATCAATACACCAAGAACAAAAACCGCAACGATAGCTGATTTTTTATTAAAATTCATTTTCCTTCCTCCGATATATAATTAATCACTCTAAAATCATAAACGTTTATGTATTATATATTTACATAATACATTATTAGTCTTGAATAACTATAAACTAATTATTAACAATTTATTAATTTTTGAGCTTTCACTTACTTAAATAAAGAGACCGAGAATAACATCTCAGTCCATAAGTGGTATTGGTCATAACATTTTCACCAGTATGGTTACTTGCTTACCACTCCAATAAATAAAAACTTTATTGTCTTTTAAAACTTTATATGAAAAGAGTTGTAATATCGTTTGCCTTGCTGTATAATATATAGAAAGGTGATATTTATGGAAGTTGAAATAAGACTGTTTGCATCTTTTAGAAAAGGACGCTGGAAATGCAAACGTTTAACCTATGATAATGGGGACAAAATTACAAACATTCTTAATTCTCTTAATATTAATAAAGATGAAATAGGAATGATTTTAGTAAACG
Organism: Sedimentibacter sp.; assembly: GCF_032080165.1. Lineage (GTDB taxonomy): Bacteria > Bacillota > Clostridia > Tissierellales > Sedimentibacteraceae > Sedimentibacter. Next base: position 75,201 of record NZ_DAMASY010000009.1, on the reverse strand, counting down.
GCGAATACCGAAATTCTGAATATATATTAAGTGACGGAGATATTCTTTCTATATTTCCTCCTGTTGCAGGAGGATAATGTTCCGATTCACAGCTGACCTTAATGGCCTCTATGAACGTTAGGGCGTAAAAAGCAATTTTTACACCTGCCATTGCGCAAAGGGACACAAATTAACTAAGTTAATTTGTGTCTTTTTATTGCAATTGAAACAAGGTTACCCACAATCATATCTCTTATTGTTTGTTGAGCTTAAGTTTCTTTTTAACGGTTGATTAGTATTAATGCACTAATTAATATTAAATATTTATATTACACTAAGGAGGTTTTATTTTTATGTCAAAAGGTTTAGTTGTTTCACCTGAAAAATGTACCGGCTGCAGAATATGTGAGCTTGCATGTTCTTACAGCAAGTACGATAACTTTAACCCTAAGGATTCTGCTGTTTCTGTGTTGTTTTTTGACGAGGTCGGTCTGCAGGTTCCTATGATGTGCATGCAATGTGATGAGCCTCATTGTATGACGGTATGTATGGTTAATGCTCTAACAAAAGATGAAAAGACAGGTATAGTAAATTACGACAAAGAAAAATGTATCGGATGCAAAATGTGTGTGAGTGCATGTCCATTTGGTAATATGACCTACAGCTCAAGATTGAAAAGTGTTATAAAATGCGATATGTGCGGCGGTGACCCCGAGTGTGTAAAAATGTGCAGCTTCAAAGCAATTGAATACAAAGAATTAGACAGCACCTTGGATAAGAGAAAAATACTTGCCAACCAGTTCAAAGTGGCATATGGAGAGGGGGCTAAATAAATGAAAGGCTATACTGAAAAATTAATAAGAGTAAATCTAACTGATAAAAGTATCAAAATCGAAAAGCTGAACATGGACTATGCAAAAGAATATATAGGAGGCAGAGGTCTTGGTTCTAAATACTTATACGAAGAAATAGACCCTGAAATAGATGCATTAAGCCCTGAAAACAAACTTATATTCATGACCGGACCGATGACCGGAACATATGCAACCTGTGCCGGAAGATTTAATGTAGTAGCAAAGGCTCCTTTAACGGGTACAATCGGTGCAGCAAATTCCGGAGGATATTGGGGACCAGAATTAAAATTTGCAGGATATGACGGAATAATATTTGAAGGCAAATCAAAAGAATTAGTTTATTTACATATAAATGATGACATAGTTGAATTAAAAAGCGCTGCTCATTTATGGGGTAAAAATGTTTTTGAAACAACTGATACTTTATTAAAAGAGAACGAAGAGGATGCGAAGATAGCATGTATCGGCCCCGCAGGAGAAAATCTTGTGCTTTTTGCAGCTGTTATGAACGACAAGGACAGGGCAGCAGGAAGATCAGGGCTTGGAGCAGTTATGGGGTCTAAAAATCTAAAGGCAGTAGTTGTTAAAGGAACAAAAGGTATCAATGTAGCAAATAAAGAACAGTTTAATGAAGCGGCAGCCGACGCAAAACAGAAGGTTAATGCAAATGGTGTAACAGGAATAGGCGGCGGACTTGCAACCTTCGGAACAGAAATTTTGGTTAATATATTAAATGAAATGCATGCTCTTCCTACTAACAATTGGCTGTTTTCAAGATTTGAAGATGGTGAAAAAATAAGCGGTGAGTATCTAAACGAACATTACTTGGTTAAAAATAAAGCTTGCTATGCATGTCCGATTGGATGTGGCAGAGTTATTAAAATTCCTGACGGTGAATATAAAGGAATAGTTGGCGGTCCTGAATACGAAGCTGCCTGGGCGTACGGTGCATCCTGCGGAGTAAGCGACTTAAATACTATAAACAAGGCGAACCATGTGTGCAATATGCTTGGTTTAGACCCTATAACAATGGGGGCTACAATCGCATGTGCTATGGAACTTTATGAAAAAGGTTATATTACAGATGAAGAGCTTGGAGGCAAGCAGTTAAAATTCGGTGATGCCGACAGCATTTTGGAGTGGACTGAAAAGACGGGTACAAGAGAAGGCTTTGGAAATTTATTAGCTCTTGGTTCCTACAGATTAGCCGAAAAATACGGTCATCCTGAATTCTCTATGACAGTTAAAAAACAAGAAATGCCTGCTTATGACGGAAGAGCTATACAAGGAATGGGACTCTCTTACGCAACAAGCAACCGAGGCGGTTGCCATGTTAGAGGATATGTAACTTCAACCGAAGTTCTCGGAATACCAATGAAGACTGACCCTCTAACAACCGAAGGAAAAGCACCGCTGGTAAAATTATTCCAAGACTTAACTGCTCTTGTTGATTCATCTGATATATGTCTGTTCTCAACTTTTGCAATCGGTTTGCCTGAAATATCAAGCATGTTAAGAGGAACTACCGGTATAGAAATGTCTGATGAGGAATTGTTGATGGCCGGTGAAAGAATTTGGAACCTTGAAAAGCTTTTTAACCTTGAAGCCGGGTTAACAAGACAGGATGATTTGCTTCCTCCAAGATTACTTAACGAACCGGTAACAAGCGGGCCATCCATAGGAAAAGTTACTGAACTGATAGCTATGCTTGATGAATATTATCAGATTAGAGGCTGGGATATGGAAGGTATTCCTACTGAAGAAAAACTCGAAGAATTATCACTTATTAACAGAAAATTAGCAGAAGCCTTTTAAGCAGACGACCCAAATCTTAATTTAGTGTCAGTCGCTTATGCTGTATGTGAGATTTGGTGTCGGTCGCTTATACTGTAAGTGTAAATAAGATGCAATGGTATACCATTGCATCTTATGAATTTTTATTTTAGGTGGTGACATAGTGGAACTTAAATCTATTAACGATTATAAAGAATCAATTGAATTAATTAAGAAATACCCGCCAGAAAAGCAACACACATTAGCAATTCTGCAGGATGTTCAAAATAATTACGGATTTATACCCAGAGATACTATTAATTATGTTGCTGAATATTTAGGATTGCCGGTCAGCGAAATTTACAGCATGGCAACCTTTTATAAGGCTTTGAGCTTGAAGCCTAAAGGAAAATATGTTATAAAGGTGTGCAATGGAACAGCTTGTCACATCAGGGGTTCTAACACATTGATAGAAGAATTAACAGAATATCTTGACATTTCTTTAGGTGAAACAACAGAGGATGGATTATTTTCAATAGAAATAGTAAATTGTCTCGGTGCTTGTGCTTTAGCTCCTGTCATGGTCGTGGACGGTAAATACTATGGTGCCGTGACAAAGGAAAAAGTAAAGCTGATTCTTGATGAATATAAGGAGGCAGCTTATGCGTAAAATATTAGTCTGTTGCGGTACAGGCTGTTTGGCTAACGACAGCTATAAAGTTTATGAAAAATTTATAGATTTGCTGTTAAACACCGATATAGAAATCGAGCCGTCCATAAAACCGACAGGATGTAATGGATTGTGCGAAAAAGGTCCAGTTGTTAAAATACTACCGGATGATATATCTTATTTCAAGGTATCAGAAAACGATGTAGAAGAAATTATTAATAAGACCATATTAAATGGAGAAATAATAGAAAGACTTTTATATTTTGACACTAACTCTAAAAAAAGAATTGTATCTCATAAGGATGCTTCTTTTTATAAACACCAGCATAAAATTGCTCTCAGAAACATCGGTGAAACAGACCCCAACAGTATTGAAGATTATATAGAAAGAGACGGTTTTAAAGCTCTCAAAAAAACTCTTACGTCAATGAGTTCTGAGGAAATTATTAAAGAAGTTGAATTGTCCGGATTAAGAGGAAGAGGCGGCGCCGGATTCCCTACCGGCAGCAAATGGAGAAGCTGCGCTAATTACAATAATAATCCAAAATATGTCGTTTGTAATGGTGACGAAGGCGACCCTGGTGCTTTTATGGATAGAAGCATTATGGAGGGAGATCCTTTTACTGTAATTGAAGGTATGATTATCTGTGCTTTCGCTGTTGACTCTAATAAGGGTTATCTCTATATCAGGGATGAATACGAACTTGCAAGAAAAAACATGCAAAAAGCAATCAATAGTGCAAAAGAACAAGGATACTTAGGAAACAATATTCTTAAAAGCGGTTACGATTTTGATTTAGAAATCGTAAGAGGCGGTGGCGCATTTGTATGTGGTGAGTCAAGCGCTCTGATGGCATCAATTGAAGGCAACGTAGGTGAGCCAAGAGCTAAATATATTAGAAGCGTTGAAAAAGGCCTTTGGAATAAACCTACAGTTTTAAACAATGTTGAAACATGGGCAAACATACCACCCATTATACTTAATGGAGCTGATTGGTTTAAAAATATAGGAACTGATAATAATTCAGGAACAAAGGTATTTTCATTGGTCGGAAAGGTTAAAAACACAGGATTGGTTGAAATCCCAATGGGAACAACATTAAGAGAGCTGATTTACAGCATAGGAGGCGGCATTATTAAAGACAGATCTTTTAAAGCAGCTCAAACAGGAGGTCCTTCCGGAGGATGTATACCTAAAGAATTTTTGGATATATCACTTAACTTTGATTCATTAAGCAACATCGGCTCGATGATGGGCTCAGGCGGAGTTATAGTTATGGATGATACAACATGTATGGTTGACCTTGCAAAATATTACATGGAGTTTTTATCTGAGGAATCCTGCGGTAAATGCACTACATGCAGAGAAGGTATCAAAATGATGCTTAATATACTCAATAATATAACAGAAGGCAATGCTGACTTAGAAGATTTGAATCTGCTTGAACAATTAAGCGAAACAATTATGTCTGCATCTCTATGCGGACTTGGCAAAACTGCTCCTAATCCTGTCATAACTACATTAAAGTATTTTAGAGACGAATATATTGACCATATAGAAAATAAAAAATGCACTGCAGGAGTGTGCAAAAATCTAACTACATACTTTATATCAGAAGAAGAATGTATAGGTTGCGGATTATGCGAAAGAAAATGTCCTGTAAATGCGATAACAGGAAATTCAAAAGAACCTCATTTAATTAATGACACAATCTGCATTAAGTGCGGTACCTGCTATCAAATCTGTCCTACAGATTCTATTAAGATTGGAGGTGCAAAAAATGAAAATTAAAATAAACGGTAATCTGTATGATGGTTATAAAGGTGAAACTTTAATGGAACTTGCTAAAAGAAATCACATTGATATTCCCAATTTGTGCCATAAAAAAGGTTTTGAGGGACAAGGCAGATGCAGATTATGTATGGTTGAAGTAAAAGATAAAAATAAGGTTAAAACCGTTTCTGCATGCGTATACCCTATAAAAGACGGAATTGAAGTTTTTACCGATTCTGAAAACATCAGAAAGTTAAGAAAAGATATAATTCTGCTTCTTTTATTAAGAGCTCCTAACAACGAATACATAAATAAATTATCCATGGATTATAACATCATTGCACCTCATAAGTATATTGACAGTACCGGCACAGAAAACTGCATATTGTGTGGCTTATGTGTAAAAGCATGCGAAAAAATGGGAACAAAATCTATATCATTAGTAAACAGAGGAACTTCAAAAAAAGTATCCACTCCTTATGATGATGCATCTAAGGATTGTATCGGATGTGGTGCTTGTGCAGAGGTATGCCCAACCAAAGCAATCAACTTGAAGGATGAAGAAGGTATCAGAACTATATGGAACAAGAAGTTTGAATTAGTTAAATGCTCTATGTGCGGTAAGTATTGTACTACAAAAGAATCCATAGAATTTATAAAAAATAGAATTGGTGAATACGAAATATTGTGTGATAGTTGCAGAAAAAAAGAAATTTCTAAAAAATTTAAAGATGTATGTCGTAACACTTTATAAACTGTCGAATATGATAATATTGAGCTTGACTCAAATAAAATAGAATAAGGTGTTATTATGAGTTGTGATAGATTTATTAATAGGTCCGGAGATTGCGGCCAAGTAATGGGTACATTCGGAATTCAAAGAATTGCTTTAAGAGGACCCGGATGCATCGACGGCACAGGACAGTGTACAGGCGTAGCAGGCACCGGCGGAAGACGATGCTTCTGTTTTGAAGATGTTGCAGGTACAGGCGATTTCAGATGCGATAATGTATTAGGCACTGGTGGAAGACGCTTTCGTAAAGAGGTTGCAGGCACCGGCGGAAGAAAAAGATTTTTGGATAAATGCGAATTTTGCCTGAAAACACCTATTACAGTTCCAAGATAAGCGATAGGGGAAAGCAGATGACCCAAGTCTTTAAGCAGATGACCCAAATTTTAATTTGGTGTCAGTCGCTTATGCTGTATGCGAGATTTGGTGTCAGTCGCCTATCCTGAACGTAGTGATAGGGAAAACTGAATTTATAATGAGCAGTTTCTGTTAATTCAGTTTCTGCTCATTTTTTTTCATATTATTTTTATTTTTTGAAATATTTTTCAGTTTATATTATTTTTTTAGGTTAATAATAATTTTATAGCTTCATATGAAAATTGGAGCTTGTGTAGGTAAATAATCATAAAGGAGCTGTAAAAAATGAGTAACAGAAATAAATTAGTAGTTCCTGAAGCCCAGCAAGCTGTTAACAATTTAAAAATGGAAATAGCTCAGGATTTAGGTGTGCCTGTTTTAAAAAATTCAACTTCAGAAATGTATCCTGCTGTTGTTAATGGATTAAGTGTAAGAGAAATGGTACGAATGGGCGAAAAAATGCTTATAAATAATCAACCGCCTACAGACAGAGATATTTATTAATTTTATTTAAAAAACGCCGATTAGGCGTTTTTTATTCTATATCAAGTATACTATATACCAAGTTTTTCGTTTCCTCTTGATTAATTATATAAAATGAAATATCATTTATTGTTTTAGGTGCTCCCGGCAAAGTATGAAAGTTTATATTATCAACAGAAAGTCCCACACTGCTCACTGCTAATGAGGTTACTTCCGTTAAAGCAAAATCTGTTTTCACGTGGGGATATACCTCGCTTACTACCTTAGGCAATCTAAATGATAAAGCTTTCTTTATAGCTGCTTTAATAAAACCCTGCTGAGCTTCTATTCTTCCTAAGTCACCTTCTGCATATCCTCGATAACCTGCATAATTGGTTTTTCTGAATCTTAAAAACTCCATTGCTCTGTCACCCTTAATCAGCTGTTCTCCCGCAGGTATATTGATATCTAACGGTGGGTCTGAGTAAGGATCTGTATATCTCATATGGAACGGTACATCTACCTCCACTCCTCCTACTGCATCAACGGCTGCTCTTACACCGTCATAGTCAACAGTAACGTATTTGTCAATTTTCATGCCTGTTATACCTAAAATAATTTCATTAAGACCTTCTATTCCTTTTACGGTATAAACAGTATTAATTTTATTGTTGCCGCTGTTTCTAAATCCATCCCTTTCTATGTATGTATCTCTTGGGATTGATATAATATCAGCTGTCTTCGTCTTCGTATTATAGCTTGCAACCATTATTGTATCAGAACGTTCATGCTCTAAACCCAATAATAACACATTAATTCTTTCATTTTTATTGTTACCTATTATATTATTGAAAATATCTGTAGCTTCTACATTTATGCCGCTATTGAAACCCGTCAGCATAAATAAGCCACCGGTAACTATCAATGAAAAGCATATGAGCGAAGTCAAGAATACTTTTAAAAAACGCTTCAATTTAAATTCCTCCAATCATATTACTTTTATATGATATCATAAATATATTATTTGTAAAGAATTCAAATATTAAGAATTTATGAAAATTTTTACAACTTTTCATTGTAACTTTTTTCAAAATCCATAATAGCTAAATCACTTTCCAAGTATCTTGCATAGGTGTAGAGAACATCAGACAGACGGTTCACAAATTTTAACAGAGTATCACTTACCGGCTCTTCTCTTTTAAGTGCCAATATTCTTCTTTCGGCTCTTCTGCATATTGTTCTTGAAACGTGAAGCGCTGCAGCAGCTTTTGATGAGCCGGGCACTATAAATTTATCAACACCTTTTATTTTAGGCAGATAATCATCAATTATCTTTTCTAATGCGGTGATATCATCATCCTTTATTTTGTACACATATTTACCTTCTTCTACCGTTGCCAATTCACCTGCTACAAAGAATAGCCTCATTTGAATTTTCTTTAACTTTTCTTTTATTTTCTCATCTTCTACAGATTTCATCGCAAAACCGATTGATGAATTAAGTTCGTCAACTGTTCCATAGGATTCTACTCTCAATGAATCCTTATCTACTCTTGTACCATCATACAGAGACGTTTGTCCCTTATCACCTGTCTTTGTGTAAATTTTCATCATATATTCCTCCCATTATTTTAAAATTTTACTGATTTCATCTGAAATTTTTCCAAATTCCTCAAGTCCCAAATTTTCTCCTCTAATGCCGGGATCTATATTTGAATTTTCTAAGGCAGTTTTTATTACTTCCTTAGGAATTTTAAGATTGTTACTTAAGCCGTTTAATAATGTTTTTCTTCTCTGTCCGAATGATGCTTTTATTATATCAAACATCAGTTTTTCATCATTAACCTTTATCTTTGGCTCGTTCAATATATTAAATTCAATAACCGCCGAATCAACCTTAGGTCTTGGCATAAATACGGTGTTAGGCACAATCATAACAATGTCGGTATCTGCTCTGTACTGAACAGCTAATGTTATTGCTCCGAACTCTTTGCTTCCCGGTTGTGAATTTAATCTCTGTGCAACTTCCTTTTGTACCATTACAACAATTTTGGATACTTTGTAGCCCTCTTCCAATATTTTCATGATTATTGGTGTTGTAATGTAATATGGCAGATTTGCTACTATTTTTACATCAAGGCCTTTAAACTCCTCTTCTATCAGCTTATTCACATTAACCTTCATAAAGTCATCATAAATTATTTTAAGATTGTCAAAATTTAAAGTTTCCTTGTGAACTTCAACCAAGCCTTTATCAACTTCAACAGCAACAACCTTCTTTGCCTTGCCGCATAAAATCTGAGTAAGTGTTCCAAACCCCGGACCTATTTCCAAAACACCCGAATTTTCATCTAACTCTGCTGTTTCTGCTATTTTATTAATTATATTTCCGTCAATAAGAAAATTTTGACCTAAGCTTTTGCTGAATTTAAATCCGTATTTATCAAGTATATATTTCATCACCTTAGGTGAATATAGCTTTTTATCATCCATTAATTTATCTATTCCTCGTTATTTTCAACTTTAATTATCGCTTTTTCTAATTCTTCTCTTGTAATACCAAAAGAATTCAATCTTTTTAAAAATTGTTTTGCACTGCAATAGCCTATGGCAAGCTCATCACCAAGAAATCCTCTCCTTTTTGAAGCATTGTCATTACCTGCAAGACCGTAATAAATCATATCTTTATTTGTAAATTCCCCAACGCTGTCTGAAATTTCTGCTCTTGCATTTTTTAGCGCTTCTCTGATATCCTCCGGAGATGCATTTTCAACACCTATGTCGCCATCCTTTTTTGCCTTATCTCTGGATATATATGCGTGCTTGCAATTTTCTATTTCCTCTGAAAGAATATTTCTGATTTTTTTGCCCGGAAAATCAGGATCCGTCAAAATTATTATACCTCTGTTTTTAGAAGCTTTCTTTATAATCTTAATTATATTTTCATTTATACCAAGACCACTGGTTGCTATTACCTCTGCATCCACTGCTCTTTTTACAGCTGATATATCAGATTTTCCTTCAACCACTATTATTTCTTTTATCAAATTTTACACCTCTTTAAGCTAAGCTCTGTAAGCATATTCAAGCAACGATTTAATTTTTGTAACCATCAAATCAACTGCTACCAAATTATTACCGCCTTCTGTAACAATGATATCCGCATATTTTTTGCTTGGCTCGATAAATTGTTCATGTGCAGGCCTTACAGTACTTAAATACTGATTAATAACCGAATCCAAGCTTCTTTTTCTTTCATTCATATCTCTTACAATTCTTCTTAAAATCCTTATATCGGCATCAGTGTCTACAAATATTTTTATATCTAACAGCTCCCTGATTCTTTCTTCATAAAAAATCAGCAAACCTTCAACTATGATTATTTCCTTTGGTTCAGAGATAATTGTTTCCTTTGTTCTGTTATGTATTCCATAATCATAAATGGGTTTTTGTATCGTATTTCCCTTTTTTAATTCCTTTATATGCTCCACAAACAAATCCGTATCAAATGCAAATGGATGATCGTAATTAGTCTTGCATCTTTGCTCGTATGTTAAGTGGCTTTGATCCTTATAATATGCATCATGTTCCATTATAGATATACTTTTTTCCGGAACCTCTGAATTAATCCTGTTAACAATTGTTGTTTTGCCTGACCCGCTGCCTCCACATACTCCAATAAAAATAGGTTGCTTCATAATTTCCTCTCATATATTGTTTTCTATTTACAATATACACTATTTTTTAAATTTTGTACATACGATTTTGATTTCAATTTGCAGTATCATTACTAAACAGTATACAATCTCGTTGCGGTTGTCCTAAATACATTAAGGTTTTATATAGAGAAACGGCTGATATCCGAAATTTTACATCTTTACAACCACAATTCAGATACCAGCCGTTGATTTTTATGTTAATCTAACATTCTATTATAAGTCTTCAACCATTCGATAACCTACGCTAACCTCTGTTACAATATATTTTGGTTCTGCAGGGTTCACCTCAAGCTTTCTTCTGATATTCGCCATATTGACCCGCAGCGCTTGTATTTCATTAGTATATGGTCCCCACACTTCCTTTATAATAAAATCATGCGTAAGCACCTTTCCTATGTGGCGTGAAAGTAACACAATAATTTTATATTCAATTGGTGTAAGGTGTATTTCATTTCCGGCAATGGTAACCAGTCTCTTGCTATAATCAATTTCAAGTTCTCCAACGTTAATTTTACCAGTTTCAGATGGATTTTCGGTCATACTCTTTTGACTGTGCCGCATCGCAGTTCTTATTCTTGCCAGCAGCTCCGATGTTCCAAAGGGCTTTGTTATATAGTCATCAGCTCCCAAATCAAGCGCTTCGACCTTTTCACGTTCATGTCCACGTGCCGATACGACAACAACGGGTATACGGGTCCATTGCCTAATAGTTTTTAATACCTCTACACCGTCCATATCCGGCAAGCCCAAATCAAGCAAAATCAAATCAGGGCAATAAGAAGCCGCCATTGAAACAGCTTCCTTTCCCTTTGCTGCTTTTATTACATTGTACTCATTAGATAACAATATAGCAGAAATAAAATTGCATATGCCTTCCTCATCCTCAACAATTAAAATCAGTGGTTTATTGTTCATTATCATCACTCTCCTCAAGCGGCAGTGTAAAACGGAAAACTGCGCCGCCTTCCTTTTTATTAGCTGCTTCAATTTTCCCATGATGCGCCTTTACAATAGACATGCAGATAGACAGACCAATTCCCATGCCTCTTGATGAATCCAAGCTTCGTTTACTATTAGGTACGTAGCTCTCAAATAGATAAGGGAAATCCTGCTCGGAAATCCCTTCGCCGCTGTCAATAACCTCAAATACTGCGTAATTTCCGTTCTTTTTCACATTCACTTCTATTGTTGAACCCCCAGGTGAATGCTTGACGGCGTTCTCAAGCAGATTGATAAGGACCTGCTCTATCAATGTACCGTCCATGGGGACTATTAAAAGCTCATTAGGCACTTTCACAGATATTTTTTGAAATGCAAACCTCTTCCGAATACGGCTGATGGCTGCCGCTATGATTTCCTCGGCAGCTTCTGATGTTTTGGCAACATTCATTGTGCCTTCATTGATACGTGTGACAGACAGGAGATTCTCCACCATGCGTATGAGCCATTGGGAATCTTCCTTGATATTCAGAACGAGCTTGTCATGAGTAGCTTTGTCCATAGATCCGCCGTTTTCAATAATAGCGGAGCTTGCGCCCAAAATACAGGTGAGGGGAGTCCGTAGGTCATGAGAAATGGCCCGAAGCAAATTGCTTCTCATTTTCTCCTTTTCCGTTTCAACCAATATGCGCCGCTGCTCATTCGATAATTGTTGACGTTCGAGTGCCATGGCCACCTGTGAAGAGATCATCCTTAGGAAAAACCGATTATTTTGATCTATTTTACCCTTGGCACAGGATAACCCAATAACTCCCAGGACATTGCCCTGTGAAATGACAGGCATATAAAATGCACCTGCACCCATCAGAGTATCCGTACCTGCGCCCGCCCGTTTTTGATTAATAAATACCCAATGCGCAACCGCTCGTTCATCCTCAGATAATAAAAAAGAAGAATCCGTCTCTGAAGAAGATTGCAGCAACGTGCCTGTTGAACCATTTTCCGGATTTTGTGTGTAAAAGATGACGGAACGTCCAAATAGCTTTGTAATATATTCATTGGTCAATGCTACGATGTTTTCCAGCCCCCTGGTTGTAAGAAGCTTTTTGTTTATTTCATATAATACCCCCGTGCGATTTTCTCTTTCTACGGCAAGCCGTGCCTGTATTTTAATACGGACGGTCAATGCGCTTGTAATGAATGCCACAAAGAACATAATGACAAATGTGATGGGATAACCCGGCTGTATTGTATTAAGTGTATAATATGGAACAGTAAAAAAGAAATTAAATGCAAGTACGCTTAATACGGAGACGACAATTCCATACAAGTATCCCATAGTAATCCTTGATACAATTAATACGGAAAGAATATACATCATAATAATATTATGATCGCCAATATTCAGAGCACGCATTCCCATTGAAAGCAAGGTCGCCGTCGTTAACAGCACAAATGTTTTCAGCGTATCCAGCCATGATAAATACAGGTTTTTTCTAATGTGTAGTCTTCTTGGCTTCCGGTATGATCTTTGCGCTGATCTGCCCGGTATAATGTGAATCTCAATGGACGATAACAGAGAAATGAGCTTATCTTCAAGATCCATTTCAAATAGGTTTTTCAGGGTCTTCTTATTTCTGCTTTTCCCTATGACAATGTTTGTGATCCCGGAAAGCTTGGCATACTCCGCAATAACGGTTGCAACATCATCACCGTTGAGCGTTGTCGTTTTAGCGCCCAGCCGTTCTGCCAGGTCTAAATTTGCCCGGATGTTTTTCTTTTCGCTTTCAGTAAAATCCTGACTTTCTATGTTTTCCACGTATACTGCGACCCATGGTGCATGGAAAACGTCGGCAGTTCTTGCCGTCCACCGTATAAGCTTTGCGGAAAACGGCGAAGAACCTACACAAACCAGAAATTTACTGCCGGCTGATTTCTCAGCCATGTGGAACTCATTCTGATTATCCTGGCTGATTCTGTTTGTAGCCTTACGCATGGCAATCTCACGAAGAAGGCGCAGATTCTCTTTGGAAAAAAAATTTTTTAGTGCTGTTTCAGTTCTTTCAGGACGATAAATTTTGCCTTCTTCAAAGCGTATCAGCAATTCTTCCGGTTCGATATCTATGAGCTTTACTTTGTCGGCGTTATCAAAAATATAGTCAGGGATGGTTTCCCGTACATTAACTTTCGTGATGTCCTGAACCACATCATTCAGACTCTCTATATGTTGAACATTTACTGTTGTATAGACATCTATTCCCGCATTGAGAAGCTCTTCAATATCCTGATATCGTTTTTTGTTGCGCACTCCGTCAGCATTGGAGTGCGCAAGTTCATCCACCAGGATTAATTCGGGCTTTATCTTAAGTGCTGCGTCCAAATCGAATTCTTTAAGCTGAATGTTTCTATGATTCACAACCTTGGGCGGCAATACAGGCAATCCGTCAATCAATTGCATTGTCTCAGGTCTGGTATGCGGTTCCACATATCCGACCAATACATTAACGCCGCTTTTTAACTGCTCCCGGGCATCATCCAGCATAGCGTAGGTTTTTCCCACGCCTGCGGCATATCCAAAGAAAATCTTCAGCTTCCCGGTCTTTTTCGGCTCATCCGTACGGATGTTTTCAAGAAGAATATCCGGATCCGGACGCCCATCATCATAATTTACCATAAATTCACCCCCTTAAAGTATACCACTTTACCCATCCTAAAGCAATCCGTCAAGAGTTAAATTGACTTTCAGAACATTTATCGCGGGTTCACCCCAAAAGCCCAGGAATCTACCTGCAGTATACTTGTTAATAATTTCTCTTACGTCATCTTCGCTGATACCTCTTACTCTTGCTATACGGGCAACCTGATATTCTGCTGCCTCCGGCGTAATATTAGGATCAACGCCGCTGCCTGATGCTGTAACCAGATCCATTGGGATCTCCGCTATATTTTCCGGATCAAGGGAATGCCACCAATCGATTCGCTGCTGAACCAGTTTTTTCTGCTCCTCACCGACCGGCGACAGGTTTGTTGTACCCATCGGTCTTCCTATCAGATATTCAGGCTTCGTAAATTCCTGCGCAATTAACGCGGAACCGAAAGCTTTCTTTGTTCCATCATTTAATGTTACGGTAATGATGCTTCCATTAGCCTGATTTGGAAACACTGCTTGTGCAATACCGGTGACAACGCCGGGATAAATGACACCGCAGAGTATTGTCATCACAATGAAGCATAAAACTGCAGACTTTAACACTCTAATAATCTTATTCATATCCATCCTCCTCATACAATACCGCATGCAGTCAATAACATATCAATCAGCTTAATTGCCGCAAAGGGGGCTATAATTCCTCCTAAGCCATAAATTAGCATATTCTTCTTTAACAGCTTTCCGGCCGGCAGCTCGAGGTATTTGACACCCTTTAGAGCTAAAGGAATAAGTGCAACAATAATCAGCGCGTTGTAAATAATAGCTGAAAGAATAGCACTTGTAGCACTTGTAAGACCCATAATGTTAAGCGACTCTAATTGTGGGAAAATACCGAAAAACAGCACCGGGATTATGGCAAAATACTTTGCTACATCATTTGCCACACTGAAAGTAGTAAGTGAGCCTCTCGTCATTAAAAGCTGCTTTCCAATCCTTACAATATCAATGAGTTTGGTAGGGCTTGAATCCAAGTCCACCATGTTTCCCGCTTCCTTGGCGGCCTGAGTTCCCGTGTTCATCGCAACCGCCACATCCGCCTGCGCAAGTGCCGGTGCATCATTGGTACCGTCACCGGTCATAGCCACAAGGTGACCTTTCGACTGATAATCACGAATCAATGCCAGCTTGGCTTCCGGTGTTGCTTCGGCAAGAAAATCATCCACACCCGCCTCCGCTGCAATTGCCGCAGCCGTCATCGGATTATCCCCGGTTATCATGATTGTCTTAATACCCATCTTACGCAAATCTTCAAATCGTTCTTTAACGCCGTTCTTAACAATATCTTTCAGATAAATAACACCCAATACGCCGTCATTTTTAGCAACCACAAGAGGAGTTCCGCCTTCACCGGCTACCCTTTTGACGATTTTCTCACATTCCTCCGGATAATCACCACCTTTGTCAATTACAAAGGTCTTTACCGAATCGGCGGCACCCTTGCGTATTTCATTCCCCTGATAGTCGATTCCACTCATCCTGGTTTTTGCCGTAAATTCAACAAAGGCTGCGCCAAGTTTGGATAGATCGCGCCCTCTGATGCCGAAGCGCTCTTTTGCAAGTATTACAATGCTTCTACCTTCGGGAGTTTCGTCCGCTATGGAGGAAAGCTGCGCAGCATCGGCAAGCTCTTGCTCCTTTACCCCTTTTAACGGGATGAACTCACTGGCCTGCCTGTTTCCAAGTGTAATAGTGCCCGTCTTATCCAATAAGAGTACATCCACATCACCGGCCGCTTCGATAGCACGGCCGCTCATTGCCAGCACATTAGACTGATTCAGGCGGCTCATACCTGCGATGCCTATGGAGGAAAGGAGTGCTCCGATGGTTGTCGGTGCCAGACATACCAGCAGTGCAATCACATTTGTAACAGAAATTGCCGAGCCTGCTCCTGCCTGGCTGCTTGCGAAGCCTGAAAAAGGCAGCAGCGTCGCTGTTACCACAAGAAAAATAATTGTGAGCGTTACAAGCAATATTTGAAGTGCTATTTCATTCGGCGTTTTCTTTCTGGAGGCTCCCTCAACCATAGCAATCATCTTATCAAGAAAACTGCTCCCCGGCTCAGCGGTGACCCGGATAACCAGCCAGTCGGAAATTATCGTTGTGCCTCCGGTAACCGCGCTTCTGTCACCGCCGGATTCACGGATGACCGGAGCGGATTCACCGGTAATAGCGCTTTCATCCACGGATGCGGCTCCCTCAATCACCTCGCCGTCCATAGGTATCTGTTCGCCTGCTTTTACATAGACGATATCACCTTTTTTCAGATTGCTGGATAATACCTCGGTATATTCTTCAATATTTGATGCTGATTTCAGCTTTTTAGCCTTCACATCTTTTCGGGCGCTCCTCAGGCTGTCGGCCTGTGCACGTCCTCGTCCTTCCGCAATGGCTTCTGCAAAATTGGCGAACAGCACCGTGAACCATAATATAAGGGATATAGTAAGGATATATCCTGAATTCTCATCTTTAATTCCTGTAAAAGACAGTATATATAAAGCGGTTGTGAGTATAGCCCCTATATACACTACCAGCATGACAGGGTTTCTAACCTGTACGCGAGGCGCAAGCTTCACAAATGACTGGCGTATCGCGTCTCTGAATATGCTTTTATTGACACTTTTTTGTTTCATATCTATCACCTCAATCTATAGGTTTGTAAAATAATCCGCTATCGGACCAAGCGCTAAGGCGGGTAAAAAGCTAAGCGCTCCGATAATGAATATAACAGCAATCAACAGCCCGACAAACATGGTATTGGTGGTTGACAGCGTTCCTTCACCGGCAGCAACGGTTTCCTTCCGGGCAAGATTCTCTGCCAGAAAAATTGCTGCTCCCATAGGAATAAAGCGTACCGACAGCATAATAACCCCACCTGTAACATTGGTAAATACCGTGTTTGCGTTAAATCCCGCAAAAGCACTTCCGTTGTTGTTACCCATTGAAGAAAAACCATACAGGATCTCCGAAAATCCGTGAGCGCCGGGATTTGTCAGCCATGACACTGCTTCCGGCATCACAACGGCAGCGGCTGTGCCTATGAGTGTTAACAGCGGCGGAGTCAGAACAATCAGACACACCATTTTCATGTCAAAGGGTTCAATTTTTTTGCCCAAATATTCGGGAGTTCGACCAACCATTAACCCCGCAATAAATACCGTGAGCAGGACAAAAGCCAGCATCCCGTAAAGTCCGCTACCAACTCCTCCGAAGACAATTTCACCAAGCTGCATCAGGAACATGAGAACCATTCCACCGAAGGGGGTATAGCTGTCATGCATAGAGTTGACCGAACCATTGGAAGCAGCGGTGGTTGCCGCAGCCCATAATGACGATGTACCCATGCCGTGGATAACTTCCTTCCCTTCCATATTTGCCGATGCCGTTACACCTGCAAAATTTGGAGCTGTAAATTGCTCGCTAACTGTTACAGCCGCAAGGCACACCACAAATAAAATAATCATGGCGATATAGATTGATCTTCCTTGTTTGCTGTCCTTTACCGCTTTTCCAAAAGATATACAAAGGGACGCCGGAATTAAAAGGATGGACAAAAGCTGTATCAAGTTGGAGAACGGTGTTGGATTTTCAAGCGGAAAACTTGAGTTGACGCCAAAAAATCCACCGCCGTTTGTTCCAAGCTGCTTTATCGCTATCTGACTTGCCGCCGGACCTAACGGTATGGTCTGAACAACTCCGTTTTCCAACGCCACAACATCCTTATACGGACTCAGAGTCTGTACCGAGCCCTGTGATGCAAGGAGAACTGCAACGATCAATGAAAGTGGAATCAAAATATAGAGTGTTGTTTTTGTTAAATCCACCCAGAAGCTACCGATGGTACTTTTCTTTTTGAGAATAAAACCCCTGATCAATACAAACAATACGGCGATTCCTGCCGCTGCCGACACGAAGTTCTGGACGGTAAGCCCCAACGCCTGTGACAGATAAGACAATGTGGATTCACCGGAATACGCCTGCCAGTTTGTATTTGAAACGAAGCTTGCAGATGTATTGAACGCCAGATGCCAGCTTGTTCCTTTAATTCCTTCGGGGTTTAAAGGCAAAAATCCTTGCAGCATTTGCAGTCCCCAGAGAAAAACAAGACAAACGGCACTAAAGGCGACCACTGCAAAAGTATATTCTTTTGCTCCCATTTCCTCATCGTCGCGAACCCCCATGATTTTATAAATTCCCCTTTCGACAGGAGAAAGTATAGGTGTTAAAAACACCTTCTGTCCTGCCATTACCTTGTACATATAAATGCCTAATGGAAATGAAAGTCCTATCAATAGGATCAAATAAATTATATCTTCTACTACAATATAGCTCATATTTCTTCTCCCTTAAATAATACATAGAATAAATAGATAAGCAATGCCAGTGCAATGAGCCCTGAAATCGCTAAAACTGCTCCCATTTTATCAACTCCTTATATATTTTTTTTGCCCATAAAGATTAATTCCTCCTCAAGCTTAGTTACCATAATCGATGCGCTTCTGCCGAAGCGGGAATCAAAGGCTGTGATCCGCTCCATGTTCCGAATTGCAGGCTTAATAGATGAATGAGGATTTATAATCATGGACTGCCTACTATTTTCCTCCGCCTGAAAATATTATTTCGCTTTTAATGCAATAATATCCATTTTAATGTAATTCTGATAGTTACTTGAATAATCTGTCATGTTTCTCACCTCCACCAAATAAAGTTTTTCCGGTAATATCCAGCTTGTGTATGAATTTTACCTTCTTGTTTTTTAGCAACTTCATTATAATTCGTATTCTGATAAAGACAGTGTAAAGGAAAACTATCATGAAATTAAGATTGTATAAAGAATGTAGGATTAGATTATAATGATAAATTTTACTACTATTAAACAAAAAAAGAAAAAATTCCGAAGAATTTTTTCTTTTTCTCTAACTTAATGATGTTTTACTCTAAAATATAAACTTTTACTTGTCTGATTCCAAACCAGTACGCATCATTGCCGTCTTCCATAAACAAGTCTATTCTGTTTCCCTTGATTGCTCCACCCGTATCAAGTGCCGTTGCGAACCCGTAGTCAGGACTGCCATCTGTGGAAGCTACGTATAGCTTCGTTCCAAGAGGTATTACTTTTGGGTCTACCGCTACTGTACCTGGCTGAGCTTTTGTGCCAGATGCCGTAATACCGTAGTAGGGATCTCCGGGTCTTTTACCTGTGCTTTCAAACGATAAGTCATAGGCTGTTGCAACCATATCAAGTTCTTCTCTGAATCTGAACCCGCCTCTTGAGGTTGCCACCGTATTTTCCTTTGTACCTACTTCGATAATTTTGTCAACAGGTTCTTTGATAATTATTTCTTCTTCTAATGATCTAAGTATCATTTTTCCGTCAATATAGCATTCTTGATATACTGATTTCTTCAAACCATCTGAACCTTGTTGAATTACTTGTTTATAATCTACATATTTTTCGTCATTATATAATATTTGTGTATTATGCTCTACTTTACTTCTGTCAATATCATACTTTAATTCCTTTAATGGAGGTTTTGTTTTTACATTATCTTCTTTGAATATGCTTGCAAAAACACTGTATTTAGAGTTTCCTTCATTACTATCATTAGTTACAATAAAGCTCATTATTAAAATTGTTACAACTATTAATGGGTATATTTTTTTCATATTACCACCAACCTTTAATAATATCCAAAATTGACCTCTGCATTGTCAATTAAAGGTATAAATTTTTACTTGAAAAATTTACTTTTTGTATAAGTATGAACTCATACATTATTGGCAATCCCTATGCAAAATCCCATAATTTTTTGCACAAGACGTATTATAACCTTAATCTAAAAAAAACACAAGTTTTTTTTTGTCAAAATGTAATTTTTTTTATAAATCATCTGTCTTTTGTATATCTTATGGGATTTTTCAAGTAAAATTTTCTGTAAATTATTTTTATTATTAACAATTTTTATAAAAATATACCATAATAAACAATAAAAAACAGAGAATGTATTTTAGGCACAATCTCTGTTAATCAAATGTCTGTTTTTATATTAATTCAAATTCGTGAATAATCAAAACTTTTCTTTTCAACGTACAATTCTTTCATTATTTTTTCAAATAATACACCTTCCGAACCGGGGGTTTTAGCTTCATACGTAGCTGACACAGCTTTTGAAACAAAAGTTGATGCATATTCCATTGCTTCAGGAAGAATTTTACCCTGCAACAAATAGCCCAAAAATAATGAAGTAAACAAATCACCTGTTCCCGGATATCTTGTATTAATGTAATCAAACGGTACCTTGTAAAACTTATCATTATCTTTGTCATAGCATCCGTTTATATGTTCACCATCTTCAGTAATGACTCCTGTTATTACTGATACTCTCGGTCCCATATCGCAAAGACGTTTTAAATATTGTTTAAGCTCTTCAATATTTATCTTTTCGCATTTATATTTTTCTCCCAAAAGAATTTCCGCCTCTGTCAAATTTGGAGTTATAATATCTGCAACGCTTACAAGAGTGTTCATTTTTTCTACCATTTTCTTTGTATAGGTTTGGTAGATAATACCGTGATCACCCATTACGGGATCCACAACTATTAAAGGATTACTGACTTTTTTAATCCTCTCAATAATATCTTCCATTATATCTATTTGTCTTTCAGAGCCAATAAAACCGCTGTATACGCAGTCAAAAGTTGCATTGTTTTTTTCCCACATATTAAAGTACTCTTCCATGTGGTCAGTAAAATCAAAGAAATAAAAATCCTTAAATTCCGAATGACTGCTCAGTAATGCTGTGGGAAGCGGACACACCTGACAGCCTAAAGCCGACATAATAGGCATTATAACTGTCATTGAGCATCTTCCTATACCTGACATATCATGAATTGCTGCAACCTTTGGAATGTTATACATAGTTCTCTCCTTCAATAAGATTATTACCCGTCATTCACCCGTCCCTATTGAGACGGAGGATATCTTAGTTTAATTATAATTAGTTATACATATATTATAAATCTATCTGTATCTTTCAAAAGGTACAGAACTGCATATATTGATAATGACAGATTTTCACGTAGGGTTAGGGGCTCGCAGGCTTTAAAATATAAAGATGATTTCATTTGAAATCATCTTTATAAAAAGTAAAGTGTATGTAATACTCTTTACAAGGGGGGCTAAATTGTTAAACATGTTCAGGGTACTTTGAAAAATTTCCAAATAATGCTAACTGCTTATATTTCTATTTACTAAATTTTCAAAATAATAATAAAAAACTCCAAGTTCTCCTTTGTAACCATTCTTCCAAGGTTTATTCCTGCCGCAATAATGAACGATTGATGTGTTATGTGCTACCCATCTCATATCTTTTTTTGTGTTGATATTCTTAGGATTCGCATTATATAAATATAAATATCTATCGCTTAAATTATATATCATTGCGTCAATATGAACTGTTTTGTCCGCATATACACCATTAATCACATCTTGGTCAGGTAATAGGAAAAAAACTTTTTTATTTTCGATATAATCATATACTTCCTGAATATTTTGCTTTTTCCTTAATTCTTTTAGATTTAAAAGCATCACTCCTGAATTAATATACATGCTGTCCTCAGGCATGTCAAGCCTTATTTCATTAATTTTTTTCAGACCTTTATTTACATGAGATGCAGCAGCAAAAAAATTGTTGCCCATCTCCATATTATATAAGTTCCTGATGCTGTTAATAACTACTATATCAGGGTCAAGATATAAAATCCTGTCCAAAAATCCGGGAAGGTATTGTGATGCAAAAATGCGATAATACATTTCTTTCGGATATCTATCTGTTATAGGTGCTTCATTAAACATGCTGTCTGGTATTTTTAAATTAATAATTGCGCACCTATCTTTACATACACTGTTGTTTATTAAATTAATATCATCTTCATCTAAAGACGAATGAGCAATATATATATCAAAGCTTTCATTGGCATTAGATTTAACGAGTGAAGTAAGCATAACTATCAATTGTTCAATATAATTTGAATTAAGGGTTACTAAAATATTCATTTACATTCACTCCTGATTGCTTATTCTTTTTCAAATTCCTTCAATAATTCATTAAGAGTATTTATGCCTTTAATTATAGAAAAAAATTGCTCTTCTTCAGCTACCTGCATTATATAACCCAGTGCGCCAGAAGTACGCAGTACTATAGTAATTTTATGAACCGTGCTGATTCGGTTTGTTTCGCAGCTATCAAAGCATGTCCAATCTCATGATATAGGAGATATTACTGCATTTTTTCTTTGATACTCCTCCAATAATTATCTCAAACATTTATACTTCATATATAATATATTTTATAATTATTAATCAAACCTTAAGTAAAATATAAAGATCCTAAAAATATAAAGGGTTGACAATACAAAATTGTTGTGATAATCTAACAGGAATAATTATACATAAGAAAAGGAGATATACAAATGGCGAATATAGTCAATGAGCCGTCCAGAACCTTTGGAGAATATTTACTTTTACCAAATTTGACAACTAAGGATTGTGTTGTAGAAAATGTTGATTTAAATACACCTATCTGCAGATTCAAAAAAGGTGAAAAACCCGAATTAATGCTGAACATACCTTTTTCTTCTGCAATCATGCAGTCGGTTTCTGACAACAACATGGCTATTGCACTTGCGAAAAACGGCGGAATTTCATTTATATATTGCTCACAATCAATTGAAAACGAAGCAGAAATGGTTCGTAAGGTAAAAAAATACAAAGCCGGTTTCGTTATAAGCGATTCAAATCTTACTCCCGAAAACACACTGAAGGATGTACTTGAATTAAAAGAAAGAACCGGTCATTCTACAATGGCTATAACAGAAGACGGTTCCTCTGACGGAAAATTATTAGGAATCGTAACAGGCAGAGATTACAGAATAACGAGAGACCCTTTAGATAAAAAGGTTAAGGAATTCATGACTCCGGGAGAACAGCTTATAGTTGGCAGGGAAGGAATTACTCTTTCAGAAGCAAATGATATTATATGGGAACATAAATTAAATGCACTTCCTATAGTTGATGAGGATTTTAATTTAGTGTACATGGTCTTTAGAAAAGACTATTCGGAAGACAAAGAAAATCCTCGTTCTCTGTTAGATGAACAAAAAAGATATGTTGTCGGCGCAGGTATCAACTCAAGAGACTATAAGGAAAGAGTTCCCGCATTAGTTGAAGCAGGAGCCGATATTCTATGTATTGACTCATCTGAAGGTTTCAGCGAATGGCAATTTGATACCATAAAATGGATAAAGGGAAAATACGGTGATAAAGTAAAAGTTGGTGCCGGAAATGTTGTTGAAAAAGAAGGGTTCAAATATTTAGCAGATTCAGGCGCTGATTTTATAAAAGTCGGTATCGGCGGAGGTTCCATCTGTATTACGAGAGAACAAAAGGGTATCGGCAGAGGTCAGGCATCGTCAGTATTGGATGTTGCTAAAGCTCGGAACGAATACTTTGAGAAAAACGGCATTTATGTTCCTATTTGTTCTGACGGTGGTATTGTTTTGGATTATCACATTACTTTAGCTTTAGCTATGGGTGCGGACTTTGTAATGCTTGGAAGATATTTTGCCGGCTTTGACGAAAGTCCTACTTCAAAAATCAAATACGGAAACGGATACGTTAAGGAATATTGGGGCGAAGGTTCTAACAGAGCAAGAAACTGGGCAAGATATGACCTGGGAGGAAAAGCCGGACTTCAATTTGAAGAAGGTGTTGATTCTTATGTACCGTATGCCGGTAAGCTGGATGACGGACTCGGTTCAACTCTGCACAAAATAAAATCAACAATGTGCAACTGCGGTGCAAAATCCATAAAAGAATTGCAGCAATTAGGAAGATTGACCGTAGTTTCTTCTACATCATTAACCGAAGGCGGCGCGCACGACGTTATATTGAAAAATCAATAGATCTTGGCTTCAAATAATATAAATCAAAAAAGCATCTATCTCAAATTTGATAGATGCCTTTACTTAATCGGGATGACAGGATTTGAACCTGCGGCCCCAAACACCCCATGCTTGTGCGCTACCAAACTGCGCTACATCCCGATATCACTGATTATTATAGCTTAAAAGTAAAAACTTGTAAAGTATAAATAATTAGCAAATTTCGTCTTGCAATTTATAAATTATTCTGTTACAGTTTAAATAACTATCTATAACAGATAAATAAATTATAAGGAAGTATATCAAATGAGTGAAGATAAAGATTTATTTGACTGCGGATGCGGTGACGGTTGCGATCATGACCATGATGAATGTGAATGCGGATGTGGACATGAAGAAGATATAATGACCATTACTCTTGAAGATGGAACTGAAGTAGAGTGTGCTATAATAGCAATATTCCCTGTTGGAGAAAAAGACTACATAGCATTATTGCCTTTAGTAAATGAAGAAGAAGGCGAAGTTTATCTTTATGGTTTTGAAGAATATGAAGACGGAAGCTTTGAACTTTTAACTATTGAATCTGATGATGAATACGAAGAAGTTACTAAAGCATTTGACGAAATATTAGACGAAGCGGAAATGGATGAATTATTAGACGAAGACGAGGAATAAAATTTAGGATAAGAGAAACAAAAGACATTTAGGATAAAATTCTGAATGTCTTTTATTTATTATATACTGTTGTCTTTCACTCATAATCTGTTATGACATAAATCTTTTAATATTCATTGCAAATTCTTTTGCCTTTTCATTTATATTTTCTACTTGTTCTATATCTCCTATATCGTTGGCGGTTTCCATAAAAGCAAAATTTGGCGGCAATATGAAGGTCTTATTAATATTTATTGCGCTTATGAGCTGCTGGGCTAAAATATCGCTTCCGCTGAAGCCGGAAACTATAATGGTATATATATATTTGTCATAAAATTTAACCTTTCGGAACAATGCAGTCAGACGGTTAATCGTTGCCGATAAATTAGCACTTATTGAATCATTGTAATTGGGGCAAAGCATTATCAGTATGTCGCAATCTATGATAGAGGGATAAACCTCTTCTACCATTATGCCTCCGTAAAAGCAGTTATGGCTTTGAGAATAGTGCTTACATGCCTTGTATGAGCATGCTTTACAATCCTTAACAGAGCCATTTTCTATATGTATTTCATTTATGCTGCAACCATCTAAATTTTCCTTTACCATTTGCCAAAGTAATAATGTATTAGAGGTTTTGTAATTGCTTGCATGAAGAATCAGTATTTTGGGCTCGGTAAATTTTTCAGCTTGGAAATTTATTAATTTTTCTACTACGGTCCTGCTATCAATAAGACAGATTTCCTCCAAGCTTAAATCAGGTGATAATTTTTGCTGTGTTTTAAAATTTTTTAAATAACCTGCCGCCTCACACAACGGTCTCCCGGGAAATGTGCATCCTGCCATATTGCAATACAGTATTGTCTTACGTGCCACGTCCCTCGTATAAAGCTCATTATTTGAATTTATTAATATGCTTCCCACAGAATTTCTCATAAATGATTTTCCCGACAAGCTTATTTTCTCAAGCATCCTGTAAAACTCTGAGTTTATGCCCGAGTCACCTAACTCAATGGCAAAAAGGATTTTTCTGTTTTGTAAATTTTCTGTTTCGTCAAGATGTGTTAATACCTCATGTTCAATACCTCGAATTGAATATTCTATAATTTTGTTAAGTCTCTCTGATACATCACCGGGAATCAATATCAGTAATTTTTCCATAAATACACCCCCAAATAGCAATTAGAGCTTCGCTCAGTATTACAAGTCCCCTAATTTCTTTAAATTATTATACGTATATTTTATTCTTTCGAACAGCTCATCCGGCATATTTATTTTTTCTATTTCTAAGCCTGAAGACAGATTTCTGTTTTTAGCCCCCATGTATACACCTGCTATATAATTTGAGCTGTAATGCCATTCACCTTTTAAAGTATAAACGATGGATATTGCTCCTGATGATAGAGCCGGAGCAATATATGGCTTAAACCCTGTCTTTCTGACTTGAAGATTTGCTTCAACGGCTAATTTTGTCAGCTCTTTAGATAATTTATCATCATAATCAGCTATGCTGTTTGCAATAACAAGGTCATTTCCATGTGGTCCGAAAGCTCTTCCCTCATTAAGGTACATGGAATATCCTTGGTTCTTTTTGGCATAATACATAGCTCTTGCGTTCATTACTCCAAGTCCATAGCCCTTAATTTGTTCCGGCAAAAGTTCGTTATTGCTTTCTTTTAAAACAGTGGCACATAACGGGTCAACAGGGTCCGACACAACTGCAAATATACCCTTAAAGCTTTTATCCGCTGCCAAAACTGCATATTCTTTAATGAGCTTTGCATTTTCCTCAAGCTGCACCATCCGAACGTCTTTACCTTCATCTCCTATCGCCGGTACTCCCTTTGAAGCGCAAAAAACAAACATATCACAATCAAACAATTCATCTTTGGAAATTCCATGCACCTCCGGCAATACGTCATATTCGAAGGGAAATGATGTTTGATTCATTTCATATTCAAACCTTTGAATTTTCCCGGAGCTTCTGTCGTATATGCCGATGGATTCAATAATATCGGCTCCAAGAAGCTTGAGCCCCATAAGCAAGGTGCTTCCTACATCTCCTAATGCTAAAATGTTTACTGTCTTTTTTTTATTTTCAGCAAAATAAAATCTTTCTTCATAATTTTCATAGGATGTATTGACTGCTTTTATTTTTCTGTTATCTATAAGCCATTTTATATTTTCCGGAATAATTTCTTTAGTTTCTTTTAACCTTAACAAGTCTATTGATTCTTCATAGCTAAACAAATCTGAAACATCAGATATTGCATATGATCCTTTTGAAGCTTTTTTATCTGATTCATATAAAAAGTATAATTCATCAGTAATCAAAGGAATGTTATTCACTTTAGGATAATCGTATTTATCTTCAATTGAAAACAAATATTTATTTTTATATAAATAATAAAACATTATATTATTATCCTCTCAAGCTTAATTAAATTTTCTATGCATACATCCATATATCCTGAAGCTTCCTTGTTCAAATCATAATAAATACTATCTCCCAAATACGGAATCCTTGGAGATATCAGAACCTCTCCCAATCTTTTTAAAGTAAGCTTCTTCTCATACAATTCCTGATATTCATCCTCTAATGCCTGAAGTATCATCTTTGCGTTTGTCAGGCAGGTCATTGATAAGTTATATATTGACTCCTTGGTTGCTTGATTTAAATACATAGGTGAATAAAACGGAAGTATTAAATTTGTGGACGGAATCAAATTAAATGATTGTTCGTTCTGCCACATACCGTCGCCGCCTAAAAACGGATACATGAGATTTTCATTAAACCATATCCTTAGGTTAGGTATGAAGTATGCACAATCGGCATCTCTTCCCTGTATATCCATTAAATCCTTTCCTCTTCCTGACATTATCCCAACGATAATCTTTTTAACCTCAATATTGTATCTTTTTAAAATAGGGTCAATTTCTTTAATTCTATATCCCTTATGCATCAAATCATCAACTAAAATAACCTGTTTATCAAATGATTTGATTGTATTTACCTGTATCTCAATAGGTGAATAATTGGGATATTCGGTTATTTTAAATGACTTAGCATCTGTTGAATATACCTTCTCCGTATGAAGTGATTTTGTAACCGTATTTGGCACTACCAAGCCCTTTAATATATTTCCGAACGGCACGCACATATATTCTCCTAAAATTCTCGGATCCTGCATTTCATTGCTTACATTATTAATGCTGCATATTTTATTTATAAGTATTTGATTAATCATGTCATTGTCAATTGACAAAACTAATGAGCCGGGATACAACTCGGTCATTGACTTTTGCAATCTTTTTCTTGCATAAACTATTTTCTCGTAAACTTTTGGATTGCTGTTCAAAGAATCCTTTATAAAGCTTCTCATATTTAATGTTAAGCAAATCGGGAATTTCATATCTGCCGCGTAAATTGTTTTATTGCCGTCATTAATTTTATTAAACCCTTGAAGCTCTAAGGTTTCTAATACTGCATCCGTGTTAGTATTTGACAAGATGTTGTAATATAATGCATATATAAAATCATTTTTTAAACAGTAAGCAAGTGTTTCGGTTAAAATTATCTGCTCCATATTGTCATATGTTTTGCTTGGATTAATAAAAATACCGTCAATAACGATTATTCTTCCTGCTGTTTTATCTCTTACATAATTAGCAATATATTGGCTTTGGAATTCTCCATAAACTTCAGACGAGCCGATTTTATGGAACGCAGAAAATCCTAACAGCTTATTGGAATTCTTACTATCTCTTATAACCATCAGCTTAATATCTTTGGATATAAGCTTTTCTCCTATATTTTCATACAAATTCGTATGCATGAAAATATAATGACCGATTTCATCAACAATTTTTTTACTTAAGTCTTCGATTATTTCTATCGTAAAAGGTTTTGATTTTAAAACGCCTTTATCTAAAGGTTCTCTCATATATATGTTTTTGTCATAGATAAAGCTTTGTGCAAGAGAATCTATTAAATTTGATATATCTCTGTTGTTGTCTATATTTTCTCTTATTTGAGTGGAGCTGATATCCTCTAAATACATAGGCAGCTTAAGCTCAACGATGTTTCCTTTTATTCTTAACTTATTTTCTTCTGCTTTTTTCAATGTAGCAGGAGTAGTTTCATCCTTAGCGCGCTTAAATACTATATGATTAAAGCTGTGAATAGAATTTTTAGTTGGCCTTGATTTATATGCTGTGGCATTTATCAATACATCGCTTCCCACCACTATATATATCTCTTTATTGCCAAAAATCTCTCTTAAATTCTTTAAATCATTTGCATTCGATAAGTTAACAGGTATGTCATCAGGAAATAAAAACACTCCTAATTCATCAGCTACGGACATATTGATTATTTGTCTTCTTATCATACGGGGTTGAACTTTTTTGGACCAGGAAAATTCATCTACCGCTAAATAAACCTCATAACCCAAGTTTCTGATAGCAGTAACTATTCCCTTGTGACTCAATGAAAACGGATCAAATGTTCCCGGAAAAAATGCAATATTCTTATTTTCAATAATTTCAAAATCCTTATAATAGAATTCATAATCACTTATAAATCTGTATATATGATTAAAGGAAGCTGAGTTATTGAAAAAGAACAAATCTCCCGATTCCTTTTCATTTATCAATGTTAACAACTTTTTATACATAAGCAAAAATATCTTATGCTTTTCCTTTAAGCTTAATTTTTTTGAACAAAAAATATTTTGACCGATAACTAAAAATGCCTCTTGCTTTACGGATGTATTATAATTGGAAAGTCCGCTTAAAACTATCCCGATCATTTTTATAAGCCTGTTGTTATAGGTTGTACCATCCTCATTAAATCTATTTTTGTATTCGTGATAATATTGAATCATTATACCTAAAGTATTTATTACCAAGGCACTTGCTCTATCATTTGTGCCCTTGTATATAATTCTTAATTCAGTTATAAGCTCATCTAATTCCTTAGGAGTTAAAAGCATAACAAAACGACCAAGGTATTCAGGTATATATTTGGCATATTGCAACTCATCTATTTCCAGACCCTTTATCAGCTCGATTGCTATTTCATTTCTTTGTTCAACTGTCAAAAACGCTCCCAATTCAACCAATGAATTACCCGCCTTATTTCTCACCGACTCCTTAGCGCTCACCTTTACCAGATTAGCCAAATGTGTTGCAGTTTGCAGTAATGTAACTTCATTTTTATCCTTGATGAAATCCATTATATAATCAATGCTGATTGTTTTTTCATTCCATGGTGTTGCAGTTTTAAGATTATTTAAAAACAAATCTGAACTCTTATACCTGCTGCTTGTAATTAAAATGCTGTATTGATTGATTATTTCTTGCGTCATATTTAAATTTATAGACATTTTATATTTTAAATAGTTTATGCAAAGACCTTCATCGACAGATATATCCGTTACATAATCTCTTATTTTTTCTAAGCTTACATGAACTTTATCTTTATTATTAATTAGCATATTAAAAAACTGTACAGCCATCAAATGTATATCTTGCGGATATTTAGTTGATTTTAAGCTATATTCAATTACAAAAGACAGCTGCTCCGGAGCATATAATTCAACAGGGATGCTCAAAAGTGAATTTAAGCAGCTAAATAATGCAGCATTATCTTCTTGCTGCTGCAAGTATTTTATAAAAATATCCAAATAACTTTTTTTATCTTCATTTCTGTTTGAGTTAATAACGGAATCCACAAAGACTCTTAAGGAATAGCCAATCCATTCCTTGTGGTTTTCGGTTACCTTGTGTCCAGGATCAATAAAAAGCCCTATATATTTATCCCATAGAGACAAGCCGTTTATTTCTTCGTTTAAATTTATTTTGACATCTCCGGGAATTTCCTTTGAATACTCTAAATCATATGTTACTATGATGTTCCCCATTAGATTTGCTGCTTTTCGTCTTATGTCACTTTCCCTGTATACTAAAAGCTCATACAAAAAATTTAACGTGAACAGCTTTTCCTTCTGTGACAAATAAATAGAATATTCATCCAACAAATCCAAGTATGCTCTTAAATTCTTCCAATTTTGTTCACTTCTTGCAGATTCAATCATGCCTGTAAAAATTACTTCATTGTTAAGCTTGCTCATGAGAGATGTATTGTGTTCTATAGCCATGAACTTAAAGTTTTCCACAACTTCATAACCGTCTATTAAAGCATAGTCGATAAGCTTTGTAGGGTTTGGCTCGTCAGATTTCAAATCTATGCTTATCCCTTTATGTACCATGTAATTTTCAAAATCCTTAAGCTTGGAATAAACTCTGATATATCTTTTTTCTTTTTTCTCATCCACATTATCAAGCTTATCAAGGATTATATGAAATGACTCAGACAAACTGTAAATGTACATTTCAAAACCGTTTTTAACAGGCTTATTTTTAACCCTAAAATCTGCATAAATTAATATCAACGACTCCAATGGTAAATTTTCAAGCTCCAGATCCCACGTTGAATGATTTGCTGCGATTAAGCCGATTGAGGACATATTGTATCTTGTAAACCATTGATCCGTGTAATAATAATGAAGATATGCAACACGCCTTTTTTCAAGCCCTTTGCAACCGTATTTCCCTATGTCATGACCTGCGGCAGCGCCCGAAACTAAGCCTAAGTTTACTTGAATTCCTACTTTCTTCATTTGCCTTGCAACATGCATAGCAACATAGTGAACTGCCGCAACATGTTTTAATGTATTGAATCCGTTAACTTCTTCATCAAGCATCATAAGTTCATATATATAATTTTTATCAAAATAATTCAAGAAATTAATATATTCCTCCGGATTTTCAAGTTCATTTATTTCATCTTGATTCAGAAAATTGAAATCCGAAAATTTATCATAAACACCGCTGTTACCTGCATGACGAAGTATAGTTCTCAAAATTTCTAAGTATATAAGAACTCCGCTTTCATATTTTGGATATAGCTTTATGGTTGCAGCGTCGGGAAATGATTTATGTAAGGTGTATTGAAAAATATA
This sequence comes from Sedimentibacter sp., assembly GCF_032080165.1. Classification (GTDB taxonomy): domain Bacteria; phylum Bacillota; class Clostridia; order Tissierellales; family Sedimentibacteraceae; genus Sedimentibacter. The sequence continues at coordinate 43,556 of NZ_DAMASY010000009.1, read as the reverse complement.
AGAAAGCCAATCACAGGGAGAATCCGGATAAACACTGCTTAAAACATCAGAGCTTAGCTCCAATACATCTTTGCATGATAAATGTTTTTTGTTTATTAATATAAGTAAATTATTAACGAATTTTTTGTTTATAATATTAGCTTGTATCTTTTCTTCAGTGACATTTATTCTTTTTAAGAATTCCTTTTTTGTTAGCTGTTGTAATATTTCCTTATGTAATTCATTCAACATAAATCTGCTCATCTTATACCTCAAATTATATGATTTCAATTTATTTATTATAGCACATATGCAATTTTCATGCAAATATTTTCATATTCGTCACAATGCGAATATCATTCTTGAAATTTAATTGTTATTGTATTATATTATATATATAATTAAATTTTAACGGAGGTAATAATGTATTTATTAACGTATATTTATAAAAATAAAGAGTACATAGGGTTTTTGGATGAGGGAAAAAAAGGTATAATACCTGCTTCTAAGGTTTTTTCAGCATTAAATATTGATGAACCAAAAGATATGTTGGATCTTATTGATATTTTCGATAATATAGGTGCTGAAAAAATTAAAGAAGCATTATGTTTATGCGAAGCAGAAATAACACTGAATCAGATAAAAATATCTGCTCCTATACCTTATCCTCGGAGAAATATATTTTGCTTAGGAAAAAACTATCTTGATCATGTTCATGAGGTAAAAAGCTTAAAAAACGTTAATGCTGATGTACCTAAAAAACCGATTTATTTCAGCAAGGTCGCGTATCCTGCCATAGGTCACGAGGATTTTATAGATTCTCATTCTCATATCGTAAAGGATTTGGATTATGAAGTAGAATTAGCTGTAATTATCGGCAAAAAATGCAAGAATGTATCAAAGGATGACGCAGAAAATGTAATTTTCGGATATACAATTTGCAATGACATATCTGCAAGAGATTTACAGCAGGATCATATTCAATGGCACAAAGGAAAATCAGTAGATACTTTTACACCGCTTGGACCCTATATTGCACATAAATCGAATATATCATTTCCTCCGTGCTTAGAAATCAAAAGCTATGTAAATGATGAGCTGAGACAAAACTCAAACACAAGCCAATTAATATTTGATATACCGACAATTATCAGTGACCTTTCATCATGTATTACGCTGTATCCCGGAGATATTATACTAACAGGAACCCCGGCAGGTGTGGGAGCAGGTTTTAATCCGCCAAACTACCTGAAGCAAAGCGATGTTGTAAAGTGTTATATAGAAAATATAGGTGAACTTTCCAATACGGTTAATTAAAAAATATTACTTATCGTCAAACATTCATTTTCTTTAATAATATTAAATAAAATCATCATATGCTCAAGCTCTGCTTGAGCCTGTATTTTATCTTTATTTTTTATGTAGACATCGGTTTTTTTCATTGATGATTCAATGTTATCTAAATTTTTTTGAGATATGAAATAAGTCCAGATATTTTTAACTTCGCCCCATTTATCTATGTAAAGCCGTATATCTTTATCTGCTTTCTCCCATTGCTCATTTTCTATAATTTTTAATAAATCATTTATGCTTTCATTATAAAAATCAGTCATTGGCTCAATTGAGGTAAAGTGATACCATATCCATATTCCAATCATTAATAATAAAAATATTAAAGAAATAATCAGCATTTTCATAGCTTACCTCACATAAAAAACAAAATTATCATCTTCATCCACAAAACCGTACAATATATCTTTTGGCTTTAGCTTTTTCTTTTTCAATTCCTTTTCAAAATCCAAATAAGAAATATTGTGCTTTTTAAAATTATTATGCATTATCTGACCATCAAGTATTGTAGAAACCGGCAGCCTCTTGCATTTTGTTCCAGGTGGATCATCCGCTGCAATAATGCTCATTTCTCCGTTAGTTTCCACAATCAGATAATCTATATCGTTGATATTACAATATCCTTTTAATCTTATCTGACCTAAGACATCATTAACATTTATTCTCAGCTTTTTCATTTCTTTGACATTGAATCTGCCATGATCAAAAATAATTGAGGGCATTCCAGATATTATTTTTCTTGCACTATTGTTTTTTAAAGTAATGTACGATATTAAGCATTGTAAAAACATAATTGTTGCTATTGCAATAAATCCATGAAATAATGGCTCGCCTAAATCGCCTAAAGGTATAACCGCAAGTTCCGCAAGCATTAATGATACAACCAGATCAAATGGCTGAAGCTCGCCAAGCTCTCCTTTTCCCATTATTCTCATTGATATCAATAAAAATGTATATAATATCAGTGCTCTTACGGCAACTATAATCATAATTAACACCACCTAAAAACATAGATAAAGAAGGTACCCTTTACGAGTACCTTCTTATCATTATTAAATTATTGAATTTTATACCGCTTTATTAATTACATTTTTTAGCTTTGCAAAAATCATTCTGCCGGCTGCCGTCTGAAGCACACTTGTTACTGTTACTACAACCGAATCACCTATGCATTTTTTGCCGCCTTCTACTACTATCATAGTACCGTCATCCAAATAAGCAAGACCTTGACCTGATTCCTTGCCATCCTTAACAACCATAACATTCATTTCTTCGCCCGGTAATACAACCGGTTTTACTGCATTTGCCAATTCGTTTATATTTAATACTTCAACTCCTTGGAATTCAGCTACCTTGTTTAAGTTGAAATCATTTGTCAGCACTTTACCGCCAAGCTCTTTCGCAAGCTTCAGAAGTTTAACATCAACTTCAATGTTATCACCGTAATCCTTGGATTCAATAACAACATGTACATCATCATCCTTTTGAAGAATGTTCAAAATATCTAAACCTCTTCTGCCTCTGTTTCTTTTTAAGCTGTCTGACGAGTCAGCTATATGTCTTAATTCCTTTAGAACAAACTCCGGAATAATCAACGTTCCTTCCACAAAACCTGTCTTGCATATATCTGAAATTCTTCCGTCAATAATTACACTTGTATCAAGAATTTTAGGCGATATAATTTCTTTTTTAGAACCTTTTTCCTGTTTTTTAACTGTTGCAGCTGCTTTCTTTAAATTAATCTGCGGCCACAGCATATCATCTTTCTTTCCGGTGGATATTTTAATTCCTAAGTATCCGAACATTAAATATGACAAAATTGAAACAATCGTGCCCACATATTTAATATCCGAAAACGGTTGACTGATTAGAGCAGCAATTATAAATCCAACAATTAACCCAATTGCCCCCCATATAATATCCATTATAGAGAATTTCAGTAATTCCCTTTCAAAAGCTCCTACTATACTAAGTCCGATCTTTTTGATTTTAGAAGAAAAAAGAAAAAATATGATTCCAAAAGCTAAACTAATACCTAAAATTATTAATACATTTTGCAAACTTGTAAAATTGAGAAGTCCGTTCTGATTCAGCAATAATCCTATAAATGCACCAAATGATGCCCCCACAACAGTGATTACTGCTTTAACTATTTTATCAATCATATCCTCACCTCCTTTTAAGTATACCCATTATTTGTTATAATATTAAATGTAACATATTTTTTATTGTTTGGCTATAGCGTTTTATGAAATTATACATAATATTTATTAATTTTACCTTAATTTTGCAACAAAAAGAAATATGCACTAAAGCACATTGTCTTCCTGTGTTAGTGCATCTTCATTTATAATATTGTCCAAATAATCAGAAATACCCTTGCCGTCCTTATCAGTTGAAAGAGCTATTTCGCTAATCAACATCTGTTTAGCACTTACCAGCATTTTTTTCTCACCGGTTGACAATCCTTTTTCTCTGTCTCTGTACGTTAAATCTCTTACTACCTGGGCTACCGCAAATATATCTCCCGTCTTCATTTTTACTAAATTATCACGATATCTTTTATTCCAGTTTGAATCATTCAATACAGCAGCTTGCCTTAAAATATCATATACTTTTTCAACTTTGTCTTTTTCAATAATATTCCTAAGTCCTATATTATTAACGTTGTCTACCGGTATCATTAATTTCATTTCACCGATAGGCATCTTAAGTACATAGTAACTTTTGATTACACCTAATATTTCTTTTGACTCCATCGTTTCAATAACGCCGGCTCCATGCATTGGGTATACTACTTTGTCGCCTAATTTAAACATACAAATACCTCCTAAATTATAGTATACACCATTTGCAAAGATATGTCAAATCGAATATTATACCCTGTTGTCTACATTATGTCAATATAAAATTTTAATTTTTTTTGCTCTTTTTTTTACAATTTCATCTTATTTTTAATATTTTTGCCAAAAGAAAAACACGATTTTAATTACAAGTCATAATATAATAGGCTGTTGAAAAAGTTCGTCTATAGCATGCTCTTGCATGCTTCCACTATATTAGTATCTGTCAGTTGGTATTTTTCAAGTAAATCCTTCGGTTTCCCTGATTCGCCGAATTTATCCATTACACCTATTCTTTTAACTTTAACAGGATAGGTATCGGATAGAACCTCTAAGACAGCACTGCCAAGTCCGCCTATGATGCTGTGCTCTTCTGCCGTTACTATTTTTTTCGTTTCCATAGCAGCTTTTATAATAATCTCAGTGTCTATTGGTTTAATAGTATGAATATTAATTACTCTTGCATCTACGCCTTCTTCAGACAGCTTATTTGCTGCCTTCAAAGCTTCCTGAACCATTAAGCCGGTAGCGATTATTGTAACATCATTACCTTTTTTAAGCTCAACACCTTTTCCTAATTCAAATTTGTATGAATCGTCATAAACATCTTCAACTGCCATTCTTCCCAGCCTGATGTAAACAGGTCCGACATATTCAGCTGCGCTTAACACTGCTTGTTCCGCTTCAGCTGCATCAGCAGGACTGATAACCGTCATATTAGGTATACTTCTCATTAAGCTTATATCTTCTATTGCCTGATGTGAGCCGCCGTCTTCTCCTACAGTAAGGCCAGCATGAGTAGCAGCAATCTTTACGTTTAATTTAGGGTATGCTACTGTATTTCTTATAATTTCGAAGGCTCTTCCCGCAGCAAACATAGCAAATGTACTTGCAAACGGAATTTTCCCTGCCAAGGACATGCCTGCTGCTGTTCCTATAAGATTCTGTTCTGCTATACCCACATTATAGAACCTTTCAGGGCTGACCTTTTTAAACTCTGACGTCTTAGTTGATCCGGATAAATCCGCATCTAAAACCACTATGTCAGGATTGCCTGCAGCTAATTTTTTCAACGCCTCTCCATATGCTTCTCTTGTTGCTTTAGCCATTATACTCACCCCCTAATTCTTCCATTGCTATACAATACTCATCATTGTTCGGAGCTTTGCCGTGCCATCCCGCCTTATCCTCCATAAATGAACAGCCCTTACCCTTTATTGTTTTCGCAATAATCAATACAGGTTTTTCCTTTATAGTTTTTCTTTCCTCAAATGCCTTCTCAAGCGAAGAAAAATCATGACCGTCCACATGAATAACATGCCAGCCAAAGCCCTCAAATTTTTTATCTATCGGTTCCACGCTCATAACATCTTCGTTTCTACCATCTATCTGAAGCCCGTTATGATCCATTATAGCCGTTAAATTATCTAATTTGTAATGATTAGCAAGCATTGCTGCTTCCCAAATCATTCCTTCTTGTATTTCACCGTCTCCTAACAGTACAAACACTCTGTTTTTCCTGTTATCAAGCTTGAAAGCAAGAGCCATACCATTAGCAATAGATAATCCTTGACCTAAGGAGCCGGTTGAAGCTTCAACACCCTTTAATTTTTTCATATCGGGATGTCCTTGAAGCTTTGAATTAACTTGTCTCAATGTCTTCATTAAATCCTTGCTTACAAAACCCTTTTCCATTAATGCAGCGTATAATACAGGAGCACCGTGACCCTTTGATAATATAAAACGGTCTCTGTCATCATCATCAACGTCCTTAATATTCATTTCCTTAAAATATAAATAAGTTAAAATTTCAACTGAAGAAAGCGATCCTCCCGGATGCCCCGAATTTGCTGCATGAACCATAGTCAAAATATTTCTGCGCATATTTTTTGCTATGACACTTAATTCATCGTAGTTCATTTAATCCTCCTATTGTTTTCTATTTTCCCAATCTTTTAAAAATTGTTCTATTCCTTTGTCTGTCAATGGATGCTTCGTTAACTGCATCAATACCTTAAATGGAACCGTAGCAATATGGCAGCCGTATTTTGCAGCTTCAGTTACATGCATAGGATGTCTTATGCTTGCTGCTATTACTTCTGTATCAATATCATAATTCATAAATATATTTGTTATTTCTTCTATCAACTTAATTCCGTCACTATTAATATCATCTAATCTTCCTACAAAGGGGCTCACGTATGAAGCTCCTGCCTTTGCGGCCAAAAGAGCCTGACCCGCCGAGAAAACCAAAGTAACATTTGTCTTAATTCCTTCCTTATTTAAAACCTTCACAGCTTTAAGCCCTTCGTCAGTCATAGGAATTTTAATGACAATGTTTTTATGTATTTTAGAAAGTTCAACCGCTTCTCTTATCATGCCTTCAGAGTTTAAGCTTATAACTTCTGCACTTATAGGACCGTCAACTATATTTGTGATTTCACGAACAACTTCTTCAAATACCCTGCCTTCTTTTACAATTAAAGATGGATTTGTGGTTACTCCGCAAATAATACCCATGTCGTTTGCTATTCTTATTTCATCAACATTAGCCGTATCGATAAATAACTTCATTTAACCCTCCTTTATTTCCTTTATAATATCCTTACCGCCAAGGATAACCTTAACTATGAACATCGGAAGCAATATTTGTCTCTTAATCCTTTTAGGTTCTTTAATTAATCTATATAACCACTCAAGACCTAATTTTATGAATATATCAGGAGCTCTTTTAACCTTTCCTGCAAGACCGTCTAACGTGCCTCCGTTTCCAATGATTATCTTTGCATTAATTTTATCCCTGTTATACTCTATCCACTGCTCTTGTTTCTTAGCACCGAAACCGACAAATAAAATATCCGGCTCTGCTTTATTTATTTTATCTAATACAATTAACTCTTCGTCATCACCATTCTTACCTAAATGTGTGCCTTTGAAATATCCATGCTGACTTCCTGCAACATTGATGTTCGGATATTTTTTATGGACATTTTCCATTGCTTCTTCAGCAACCCCCGGTTTTCCTCCAACTACGAACAGCTTTAAATTATTGTCATTTGCCAACTTTAACATGTTCACTGATAAGTCATAACCGGCTACTTTTTCCTTTAAAGGATGCTTTTTAATTTTTGATGCATATATTAAACCGATACCATCTGGTACATTTATATGAGACTTATTTATTAAATCCATAAATTCTTCATCTTTATAGCACATCATTACAAATTCGGTATTGGGCGTATAAATTATGTATTGCTCTTTATTTTTTATTTTATTTTTAATTATTTCCATGGTTTCATTCATTGACTTATTGTCAATTCGAACACCCATTATACTTAATTTATCCATAACTATATTTCCTTTAGTATTTGGTAATTAACCTTAATTAGCTCTCTCAGCTTTGACACATTATCATATAGATTTTTTTTCTCTATATCCTCATTTTTTATTTTTTCTATTATTTCGTCATAAAGCAAATTCTCATCTATATTGTCAATACTTGATGAAACCTTCATATTGACGCTGTTTACAAAATGGTCAACCTTATGGTCGTATGAAACTGCTACGAAAGGTACATTTGCAGATGCTGCAAATATCAACGAGTGCAATCTTACTCCTACCAATACATCCATACTTTTGATAATATCAAATGCCTCGTTTGTAGTAAGACGTTCCTTATAATAAACAGCCTTTTCACCAAGATGATTTTCCACCTGATCAATCAGTTCTAAGTCCTCATTGTAGTAAAAAGGAATAAAGTAGCAATCTATATTATTTTCAATCAATTTTTTTGCTATTTTGCTTATTTTATTACTTACATCAGTATTCTTCCAATTTCTCAGAGAAAAACAAACTTTTTTTCTGCCACCTGTTTTATTGACGAAATTTTCGCCTGCTCTTAAATTTATAACAGGGTCTATGGATAAAAACACTTTATTTCTATCCAGTCCCATTTCTTCTAACAATTCCATCGAATGCTTATCTCTTACAGTTATATAATCAACTAATTTTAGTGTATTTTTAACCGCATTTTTGCTGTTTTTATTAATCAACGGTCCAATGCCCTGACTGAGCATAATTATTTTATTGCTCATCAGTTTGGCTAACCTGATTAAAAACAAATAATAATAAATGCTTCTTTTGCTTGTTATGTCCTGCAGCAAGCTTCCGCCGCCAAAAACAAGAGCATCTGCATTTCTTAGCTTATGGATAATCGAAAGCACATTATAGCGGTCTATAGTATCTATGTTGTATTTTTTACTTGTTATTTCTTTATTTCCTGATAAAACAACAATATTTTTTCTGTCGGTTATCTCCAGTATTTGTTTAAGTGTCATTTCTAATATTGCCTCATCACCTAAATTTCCAAACCCGTAATATCCTGCCAACAATATTTTTTTCACTTAAACCTCTCCTGTAATCTTAAGTATATTTTGTTAAATATGTCTATTATTATCACTGCAATTATACCGATAGCTATTCCGAATCCTAATGCGATTACTGTTCTTGCCAGTGATAAATATATTGGGGTTCTTAAATGTGAAAATGTATTAATTATTGAAGAAGTTCCCATAGCAGCTGCTAACATGAAAACTCCCGTAAAAAACTCGGATTTTTTGCTGGCTGCGTAAACTGCCGCAAAAATCGCGGGAAACGCAATCAGGAATTCCTTGGTTCTTGGTCTTGCCAATAATACATATTCCATAAAGTTTCTTGAAATCATTTCAATGCTTGACGGCTGTATGTTTGTTTCGTGCCCCGTTCTTGAAATATAAATATAAGCTGCAGCACCGATAATTCCAACTATAATTCCGTAATAGATTTTTACCTCTTTATTCAAAAATCTTGCGGTAGTTTTAACAACACTTTTAACTGATTCATCTTCCTCTTTATTCATAAAGTAAATTATGAACATAACTATAAAGATACCGAAAGGAAGTATTTGTGCAAACTTAACTCCTCTGAAAATATCCATCTCAAGGAAATATTTCACATCTGCAAGCATTGCATCAAGAAAGATCGCACCTACAAGGGAAATAATTACCGCTCCCGTTAATATCAGTGTTGAATACGAAATAATGTTTATGAATGAATATTTTTTTGTTTCACCATATATTTTTTTAATCTGAGCCATATAAAAGTAGATTCCCAAACCTGAAAAAATAACTGCTGCCGCAAATGCAAATCCTTTTTCGGCAATACCTCTTGCAACAAGGGGTATAAATGCTGCCGGGACTGCAAACAAATATAAATAGTTTGCCCTTGAGTCTTTTATATTAAACATTTTTATAAACAACAGCACTGCCGCTAAAGTTATACCAAAGGCTAAAACAGATAGTCTCTTTGAGCCCACATGAAATTCTTTCATCGGCTCAGCTTTGCCAAGCTTGATATTGTGCTCGCTTAATCTGTTTTTCAAACTGCTGAAGGTTCTTTCATATTCTTCGGCGTCAGTTAAATACTTATTGCTTTTCTGTTCTTCAAAGAACGGCTTAAAATAAATTGCTCTTATGTTACGTTCAGTTATTGCCCTGAACATTGTGTTTTCAATTTCTTCTGCACCTTCATAATTATAGTATTTATTTCTTTCTCTTATGTAATCCCACATGGTGAAGACTCTCATAGCGCTGTAGCCGGAATTTTCAACTAACTTATTTAATCCTTTTCCGTCTAAATGCTCTCTTTGAGTAGAGTTCTCTATCAGAGCTATCGCAATGTTGTTTTCCTTAACATAATCTAAGATGCTTTGCTCATTTTCGGGATATCCCAAGATTTCCTTGCTGCCAAGCAGGTATATCCTGGGCTCCAGATCATATTTCTCGTTTGTTGATTTGTATACATCAGCTAACTTTTCATTATATGTAGGGAAGTTAATAGGTCTCAATATGACATCCAAGCCGGAATCCTTTATCAAATTTATTTTTTCCTCATCATAGCCTATACCTATGTTCAGCAATCTTGAATCGACCACAATCTTTGATTCATAAACTCCTTTTCCCTCCAGATCCCAGATTTTCTGAATGTCAGAGTAATATATATCATCACTTGTACCCTTTAATACTATATAATAATCATCGTTCATATGATATGTATCAAAAAATGACCTATCATACCTTTCCGTTAACCCGCTGTTTAAATAATCAAACAATGATTCATCCTGTGTTGTTATAATCACGTCGTTGTTTTTTATACTACCTTCATCAACCATTGCTGAAATCTGTTCGTTGTAATCATTCTGCCAGTTGTAATTCTTTATCATCTCCGATACCATTTCAGCTCTTAGGGGCTTTCCTGATTCAATTAAAAGCTTAACCGTTTCTTCCGGTACTGCAACCGACTCGGCTCCATACTTTTTAAATTCTCTCAGCCACCAGCCTAAATCTTCTTCAGAGCTGTCGGCAAATTTTTTCATTTCGCTGTAATCTAATATAATTTCCGCTGTTTTATATTGCTTTTCTATTTCTGTTCTTTGGTAAATTGTATAAATCCCGATTAAAAGGGACAAGGATATTAGTACTAATACAATTTTATCTATTTTTAATTTCATTTTAACTCCCCACTCGATTTATTTTTTTAAAACACATACTACCATTTTAACAAGAAATTCCTTTATCCCCGGCAATTTAGCAGGATACTTAAATATATTCCTCAAGGGCTCCTCAGAATAATATTCCACTTTAAAATCGCTGTTTTCTATTATTTGTTTTGCCCTTTTTATTGTCATTTTATTAATATACGAAAAATATTCGGTCCCGTCAGCTCTCTTGCCGATTCTGAACTCAATTCGATCATTGCCGTCAGGCAAGTCCTTGACTAATTCTTTATATGTATTTATCAATGTTTTTTCGCTGAAGAACACATGAACCCAGGGCATTCCTATGGCATCACTTAAATGAGCACCGTAAGGGTGATTATATGGCGGGAAATTCAAATACAGCTTCCCGTTCTTTTTAAGAATTCTGTAGCATTCCTTAAGTACTTTTTCCGGTTCATCCACATGCTCCATGGCATCATTCATTATGACAGTATCGAAATATTCGTCTTCAAAAGGAGTATTTGAAGCATCTGCTCTGACAAATTCAAATTTATCCTCCATACCATACTTTCCTGCCAATTCCTCAGCTTCCTGTTTGTACTTACCTAATATTTCAACACCTACGATTTTTTCAACTCCCTTGGAAGCATAAAAAATTGTTTTGCCTGCAGCCCCGCAGCCAATATCCAAAACAACTTTGTCCTTAAACATTTCATCAACATCAGTATGCTTTAAATAAAATTTAATTGTATCGATTCCCTTTTCATATTGCCACTCTGCATAAGATTTTTTCCCTTCATTGTTTAAATTAAAAGGGTGTACAGGCAGTTTGAAAAACTTATTTACTGTCATACATAATTTCTGCATATTTTAACCTTCTTCATCATTTTTTTATTCCTTATGAATTATAACATTACAATCAGCTAAATTCAATGATTTGTTTCTTCTTATTGGCAAATTGTGCTACTGTTTTTAAGTCGATTTATGTTGAATAATTTATTATTTTGATATAAAATATTTTTAACCTGTCTTCATCATATAATTAAGGGAGTGGTAATTTGAAAAAAATACTGATTTTTACAGTTGTACTGTTACTGATTTTAACACCGGCGATTTTTGCTGCAGCCGGCGATTCAAACGACCCGATAGTGGTGTTAAGCTATTTAAACGATCGTATTAATAGTTTGATAAAGGATTATAGCTTAGGAGACATTCAGACAATTAAAGAACAAGTGAATAAACTAAGTACAGGCGGTTCTTCAACAGGTTCAGGCACAGCTGCAAGCTTAGAGGTTGTTGAAATTAAAGATGGTGAAAGATTAATAGGAGGCGCCGGAACAGAGCTTATATTAAGAGGCGGAAAGGCAACTATTATCGGAAGCGAATTAGGCGGTCTTGCTAATATTACTGTCGGTAAGGATTTTGTTTCAGGCATGGAAGCCGTTCCGAATAATCTGATGATAGTTCCGCGAGATGACGGCAGAGGTGTTTATACCGACTCATACGCTGTTTTCATGGTAAGAGGTACATACGAAATAATAAAATAAGTGAAATAAAATGAAAAAACAAGAGATAAGCTCTTGTTTTTTCATTATTTGGTTAACCCTTCTATTATTCTTACAAACTCATCAGTCGCTTCATATCCCTGTAGCTCTGTCTTATTGTTCTTCTTGCTGAATTCATTAAAATACTTTTCCTTGACATATACTGTTTTTTCTTCAATATCATAATACAAGTCAAAATTATATTCATTTTCGTCCTTAATAAATAATTTACGGTCTTCAACGGTGAAATTTGCATCAATCCAATAATATCCGTTTTCCTTTAAAGGCAAATCCTTAACTTTAGATTTTGCATTGGATTTAATGAGATTATCGAATAAACGCTTGACATCATTAGATTTTTCTTTATCCTCTGTCTTAGTCCCGTCAATTATATTAAGCTGTATAATATTTTCATGTTGATTGGAATATCTTATACCATCGTTTGAATAAACGCTATAATCAACATCTGACACGCTGTTAACCGAACCTGATATTTGGGTTATTTTTGAATTTAACGCTTCTTCAACAACTCCTATATAATCATTTTTCTTGAAAAATTTAAACACTAAGACAATTAAAACAACAAGTATTAAAAGCAATAATAAAATACGTCCGTAATTAATTCTTTTCCTTTTTGAATACATATTTCGCCGTCTTGCCATAGCTCACCAACCTATACCTTTTATTTTAAGAAGCTCATTAATTCTAATTCTGAGTTCCTCAATTGTACCTTCATTATCAATCACTTCATTGACCATTGATACCTTTTCATCAATAGGTATTTGCTTTTTTATAATATTTAATACATCATCCGGATTTTTATTTTCTTGTATGGCTCTTTTTCTCAATCTTTCAATTTGAACATCGGGACTTACATATATTAACCATATTTCATCAAATTTTAATTCATAATATTTATTTTGTTTTATATTTTCTAATATTAAGGGAATATCTAAAAATATTACTTCGTCCTCATTTTCATTTATTTCCTTGTTAAGCTCCATAAGCACATAGCTATGGACTATTTCATTTAAAATATACAGCTTTTCATTATCGTTAAAAACAATTTTCCCAAGCTTATGTCTGTTTATTGTACCGTCTTCATTTAATATCTGCTTGCCGAAAGCCTCCGTTACATGATTGTAGAGAAGGCTGTCAACTGTATATCCTTCGTGGACTATTTTATCAGAATCAATCACTTTAAATCCAAAGCTTTTTATTATGTTAACTGCAGTTGTCTTGCCTGTACCTATACTTCCCGTAATTACGATAACCCTTTTATTTTGCTTCATACCAGCTTCCGCCCACATTAATATCTGATTCGAGACGAACCTTGAAATTATCAACTACATTTTCCATTTCTTCTTTTATAATTTTTTTAACTTCATTCAATTCTTCCTCAACAGCTTCCACTATAAGCTCATCGTGAACCTGCAATATTAACCTTGATTTCATGTTGTTATCTTTTAATTTTTTATAAACTCCGACCATTGCTGCCTTTATAATATCGGCAGCAGTACCTTGGACAGGAGTATTGAGGGCTATTCTTTCACCAAATGAGCGAATGTTAAAGTTTCTTGACGATAATTCCGGAATATATCTCCTTCTGCCAAAATATGTTGTAACGTAACCGTCCTTTTTCCCAAATTCAACTATATCCTTCATATACTTATCAATATTTGAATAAAATGAAAGATAATTATCTATATATTGCTTAGCTTCTTTTCTCGGTATATTCAAATCCCTGCTCAATCCAAAGTCACTGATTCCGTATACTATACCGAAGTTAACTGCCTTTGCTCTGCTTCGCATTATCGGAGTAACTTCCCCAATATCCACATGGAAAACCTGTGAAGCAGTCTTTGTGTGTATGTCTACATTATGCAAGAATGCATCTATAAGATTTTGTTCATTTGCAAGGTGAGCTAAAACTCTCAATTCAATCTGGGAATAGTCGGCATCGCAAAGCACATAACCATCCTCTGCAACAAAGGCTTTTCTTAGCTCTCTTCCTTCTTCCGTCCTGGTGGGGATATTTTGAAGATTTGGCTCGGTACTTGAAATTCTGCCTGTTGCAGCAATTGTTTGATTGAATACTGAATGAACTCTTCCCGTCTTTGTATCTACTACATTTTTCAATCCTTCAACGTAGGTAGAGTTTAGCTTAACCATTTGCCTGTATTCAACTATTGAACCAACCATTTCGTGTTCAGATTTAAGTCTGTCAAGAACCTCTGCATCTGTCGATATACCTGTCTTTGTTTTCTTTATGATCGGGAGACCTAATTTTTCAAACAATATAACCGAAAGCTGCTTAGGAGAATTAATATTGAATTTCTCTCCTGCCATTTCGTATATTTCTTTTTCTAAATACTGTATTTTTCTCTGGAAATGATTTCCTAAGCCATCCAAGACATTTAAATCAACCTTGAAGCCCACATATTCCATATATGCTAAAACTTCAATTAAAGGAAGCTCAATTTTTTCATAAAGCTCAGTCATTTGAAGCTCTTCAATTTCTGTCTTCATTAAGCTTTCACACCTAATAACGGTGCTTAAATAATTATATATATACTCTTTCTTTTTATCTAAGCTTAACTCTTTAAATGAAATTTTTGACCTGCCGGTTCCCAATATGTCATTTTCAGATAATAATTCTTCTTTTAAATATTCGTATGCAATTTTATCGATTGAATATGAGCTTTCGGAAGGATTTAACAGATATTTTCCTATTTCAGAGTCAAATGTAATATTATTTAAATCAATTTTATGTTTCATTAAATAAATAACTTCATTTTTGATGCTGTGACCTATAATAGATATTTCGTTACTTTCAAAAATATTTTTCAAACTGCTCAATACTTTTTCTTCACTTAATTTTTCTAAGTCTATATAATAAATATCAATTCCGTCATAAATTCCAAGGGCTATTGCCTCACTGTACAAAGCTCTGTCATTATCTAAAAGGAACTTTATTGCTGCTTTTTTACTTTTTTTTATATTACCTATTATATTTTTTATATCGTCTTCGACTTCTAAATAATTAATTCTTACAGAATTTTTATTAACAATTACATCGCTCTTATCATCCTCATTATCAAATAAGGACATCTGAGTTTCTATCTTGCTTTGAATTTTTTCTTCACCTATTCTTTTCTTGAATGTTCTGAATTCAAGCTCATCATATAAGTCAGACAGCTTTTTATAATCAGGCTCCAAAACCTTGTATTCATCCAAGTTAAACTCAATGGGAATATCAGTTATAATAGTTGCAAGTGTTTGGCTCATATATGCCTGCATTTTGTCGTTTTCAAGCTTTTCTTTCAGTTTTCCCTTTATATTATCAATATTTTCATACAGATTATCCAAATTGTTATACTCCTGGATGAGCTTAAGTGCAGTTTTTTCACCTACGCCGGATACTCCCGGAATGTTATCTGACTGATCTCCCATCAGTGCTTTCAAATCTATAAATTGTAACGGTGTTATTCCATACTGGATATTCATTTCTTCAATACTCATTTCCTCAGTATTTGTAACACCTTTTTTAGTTAAAATAACTTTAGTGTTTTTGTCTATAAGCTGTAAATAATCCTTGTCGCTTGTAACTAAATAAACATCATCCACCAATTCTTTAGCTGCATTTGCAAATGTGCCTGCAACGTCATCGGCTTCAAATCCATCTATTTCTACACATTTTATATTATGTATATCCAAGACATCTCTTATAAGCTGAAACTGTTCCACCAATTCATTTGGTGCTTTTGCTCTTGTTGCTTTGTAATCCTTGTACTGCTCATGTCTGAATGAAGGTTTCTTAGGATCAAAGGCAACACATATATACTCAGGAGAATATGTATCTAAAAGTTTATACAACATGCTTAAAAATCCATAAACTGCATTTGTATATTGTCCTTTTTTGGTTTTCAAAGGAGGCATAGCATAAAAAGCTCTAAACAATAAGCTATTGCCGTCCAATATCATAATTTTATTATTCATGGTATCTCCTTGTATCGATATTAAAGTTTTTATTCTTTTAATTATAACAATTTATTACAAACGGGTAAAGCAATATTTTTATTTGAGTTTCCACATTTTAAAAGATCATGCTATAAAACAAAACTAATTCATATAAAAAACAGATAACCAAAGCCAACCATGGTTACCCATTAATTTACTAAATAATATATTGATTATAAATATCATTAAATGTGTCAGAAACAATGTTGCTTTGTCTGAGTATATTATTATATAACTTCTCCAATTTCTCATTAAATTCTTTGTCGCTAAAATTAGAGCTATTGCTTCTAAATTTATCAATTTCATTTAAGTATTCTTCAATACTCTCTATTAATGGATTTATTTCTTCCATACATAGCATATTTTCCTGATATTTAAATTCAAAATTATTTAACTTGTCAATGTTAGAAACAACATCCTTTTTTTTCTTATCGTAATCCTGCCAAACCTTTGTACTGAACTCATATGGATTGCTTTTGATGTTATTATCAATAAAACGTGCTATTTCTGTAAATTTTGCAGCTAATCTGTTGTAATCTTTTATTACATTATTATACTCATTTGCAAATTCGTTGTTATTTTTAACTTTATCTAAGTTATTAACACTACAAGAGGGAAGAATTAATATAATAAGGAATAATATTAACCATAATATTTTTTTATACTTTAAGCAGACGACCCAAATCTTCCGATTTGGTGTCGGTCGCTTATACTGTAAGTGCAATGATAATTTCATTTAATTTGCCTTAAATTCTATCTTATCTTTAAACATAGAATTAAAAACTAATGCTGAAACAAAAGCAACAATTACAGATGCGTAAGTTTCAGTTAATGCCTCATGAATGGGGAATGAACCTGTAATTGATTTATACGCTACCCAGAATACACCTACTACACCAGTTGTTATCATAGCATAAACCGCTCCTTTTTCCGATGTCTTCTTTCCGTAAATGGCCAATAACAATATAACGAAAATTGATCCTCTAATAGTATATGCAAAATATACCATATCCAGTATCATTGTACTTCCATACATAAGTATTGCAAGAAATATACAGACTAAGCCGGCAATTCCGGTGGATATCCTGGATACTCGCAGTATTTTTTTGTCATCAGCACTTTTATTAATTTTTCCTTCATATAAGTCTTTTGTAAACATTGTTCCGGATGCTAATATTATAGGTGAAACCGTTGACAATATTGCTGCCATTATGGAAGCCAGTACAATACCGCCGGCAACCGGATGAAGGTCCATCATAAGTGTTGGAAGTGCAAGTTTAGCATTGCCTAACTCCGGATATTGTACCCTAGCAGCCATGCCAAGAAGTGCCGTTAAAATACCAAATGGAGCTACTGCAAAAGCAGTTATAACTGCAGCTTTTTTTGCAACATTAATATCTTTTGCTGCAAGTATAGGCTGAATTCCTGCTTGAGCCGTACAAGCTCCCAATATTGAAGCAATAATCCATGATGAAACTTTTGGTACACCTATTCCAAACATTGAAAAGAATGGATTTGCCGGTAACGCTCTTTGTAATCCTGCTAAACCTCCGGTATTACCTCCTACAAGCATCAAAGCTAACAATGTACCACCGTACATAGCTGCTAAGTGCATTACATTTGTAGAGGCTACCGCATTCATACCACCTGCCAAAGTATAAAAAATAAATCCTATTCCCAATATAATTACTGAAATATTATAGTCCAATCCAAGTACTGTAACTCCAAGTGTACCTGCGGCAATTATCTGCGATGTGCCAACCATTACCATAACAAATATCAGCATTACACTTGCTACAGTTCGTGCATTGGTGCCAAGAAACTTTTCTACAATTCCTGGAACCGTAACAGTATCCAAACTTCTATATAATTTAGCAAAAAAAATCGCTAACACCATTACACCAACTCCATTTGCTATTGTATACCATGAACCGGAAATTCCATATGTAAATCCGTATTCTGCGACACCTGTTGTAGATGTTCCTCCTAGCCATTCTCCTGTGCCTGCAGCTACACACATTAATATACCTAGCCCTGCTCCATGAAATGAGTCGGAACTTTTAGAATGTTTAAGAGAATGTATTCCAATTCCTATAGTAAGTGCAAAATAAATAAGAATAATTAAAAACTGTACAGACATTTTGTATTTCTCCTTTATTATTATAATTTACTATGTATTATGCAAGATATATGCCAAATTCCCTACTGTTTAAAGATTATAAATTAAACGTTAATATTTCAACACTATTTCATAACAGAGTATTTTAATATATAGTATGTTTAAATGTTATACATAATTGTTTGTTTATATTTTTAACATCAACTATATTAAGAATTTAACCTATGCATATTGCGGATTAGAGAACACTTTCTTATTAATCTATTAAATGATCTACAATCTTACATATATTTCCGTTTTTTGTATATACTCTGGGTGTCCTTCGTGATATCCGGCTTAGTATTTCCCCTCTGGTCACATCCAATAGCTGCGATGCCTGTTCAATAGTAATAGAACCATTCTTTCCATCTCCAAAAATAATAACTTCATCACCTATTTTTGCATTTGGAATATCAGTCAGATCTATCATACATTGATCCATACAAACCCTTCCTACTACCTTTGCCTTTTTGCCGTTTACGATCATATATCCTAATCCTCCGCTAAATTTTCTGGAGTAACCATCTGCAAATCCAAAAGGTAATGTTCCAATCACAATATCCTTATCCGCTTTCCATGCATACCTATATCCAACTCCTTCGCCTTTTCTTACATTTCTGATACTGCATATTCTTGTTTTTAATATCAATGCCTGTTTTAGAAAAACGTTTTCTTTGTTGTATGGTTTTATCCCGTAAATGACAGTACCTGGCCTTACCATATTAAACCGGTACTCAGGATATGCTATAGTTGCTATACTTTCACATAAGTGTTTATATTTAAACTCATAGCCTTTTGATTCTATTTCTGAAATTGCTTGGATAAACTTTTCATATTGTTCTTTATCGTCTTCTGTACTTGCCTGAGCCAAATGAGAAAATATTCCTTCAACACATATATTCTTTAATTCCAATATCTTCCTGATTTCTTCAATGCTTTCTCTTTTATGTTCATATCCTAATCTATGAAGTCCCGTATCATATTTTATATGAACAATCGGCTTTTTGCTGCTGTATTTACCAAGTTCATCCAATATTTGGGCTTGTTCTATTGAATATATTGTTTGTACAATATCATTATCTACAACATAATGCAAAACCTCATTGGGAGTATATCCTAAGATAAATAATTTATAATCTTTATAAAGTTTCCTTAATTCCAATGCTTCCGTCAATGTAGCTACTGCAAGATAGTCTGCACCATTTTCTATCATGATTGGTGCTATCGTAGACGCGCCATGACCGTAGCCATCGCCTTTAATAACAGTCATCATGGATACATCATTTCCGATCATTTCCTTTATTATTCTTACATTATGTGCAATACTATCAAGATTTATTTCTGCTACAGTATCTCTTAATACTTCATAATTCATTATTATATCCCTCCTATCTTTATTTTTATAATCAGTAGGGCTGTACTTCTATTATTATTTATAGGTTATTATCAGTTTATTAAAATTTCCTATGAGCTAATCTTCCTAATAATGAAGCAATCATAATAAACACTATACTAATAAACCATGTTTGTAGGCCTCTATTGAACAATACGAGATTGATACCTGAAAATATTAGCATTACACTACCAATTAGACATATAATATTTTTTAATTTTTTGCTCAATCTAAAAATATCTAAAAAATATATAATGGATAATTTCAGCCCAAGCATAAGTATCAATATACCTGCTACATCTGCTATTATTAAATAAGAACTAATTCCGGTATTATTCCTCTGTGAAAAAAAATAATTAAAATCCATTTTTCCCTCCTTAATAAATATAATCCAATATTATAATTTTAGATCTGCCTAATATCTTCAATAAGGGCATTGCTTGTCATTAACGATTTCAGTGAGAGATTGTAATCCCACTTAGTTATATTTCCGGATAGATTAATTACTACCGTTTGATGATAATAGGAGAAGAAATTTCTTCTCCTATCACTATGCTAATAGCAAATTGTTTTATAAAATGATAAAGTTTAAACTCCTGTTAATGCTTCTTTTCTTTCTAATTCCTCAAGTTCTTCATCAGTATATTTCTTCATTGAGAATCCCGTGAATCCGTAAATTATAGAAATTATTGGAGTTAGGTAGTTTATGAAACAATACGGAGCGTATACAACTGTTGGAACTTGTAACATAGTAGCTGTGTATACACCGCTTCCGCCCCACGGAATCAAAGGTGCTACTAATGTACCTGCATCCTCCAAAACCCTTGATAAGTTTTCAGGTTTTAATTTAAACTCTCTGAATAACGGTGACATTAAGGTTCCAGCCATAACATGTGTAAATGCCATTGAACCTCCAACCGAAAGACCCAATATACATATTATAATAGTATTAGTAACAAGAACTCCTACCGATTTAATATATTCAGTAAGTTTATTTACAATAGCAGGCAACACACCGGATACTCTTAGCATACCTCCCAATCCTAACCCTGCTATCATAATAGTTGCTAACTCTTGCATTCTTACAATACCGCCACGATTTAACAAATTGTTTAAGAATTCATTTCCAAATTCTCCGGAAAAACCGGTATACAAAGTAGCGGCTGCATCGTTTAAAGTTTGACCTTGATATAAAACAGCAACGGTTACTCCAAGTACTCCACCAATCAGAATAGAAGTAACAGGTGATTGCCGCATTACAAGAAGTGTTATAACAACTATTGCCGGTATATATACAACAAAACCTACATTAAATATTCCGGATATTGCATCCATTAAGCTTTGTACACTATGCATGTCTGCACTGCCTGAACCGTATTTAAAACCAAACACAAGAAAAATAATTGCTGAAAGTACATACGCAGGACCGGTAGTATAAATCATATGTTTTATATGAGTTATAACATCTGTACCCGCAACAGCAGGACACATATTTGTAGTGTCCGACAAAGGTGACATTTTATCACCAAAAAATGCTCCGCAAACTACAGCTCCGGCTGTCATTCCCGCAGGAATTCCCAACCCTTCACCAATTCCCATACATGCTAAACCCGCTGTTGCAAGCGTTCCCCAAGAAGTACCTGTAGCAAGCGAAACGATAGAACAAAGAAACAAGGTTGTAATCAAGAAGAATGTTGGTGACATTATTTTTAATCCTAAATAGATTAATCCGGGAACTGTCCCTGATGCTATCCAAGCGCCTGTTAATGCACCTACTGCTAATATAATCACAACTGCTTCAAACCCTTTTCTAATCATGTCAAAGCCGCCATTTTGCAGTTCAGAATATGATATTCCAATTTTTTTAGCAAATGGCACAACAATTAGCCAGCATAAAAATAACAACGTTGGTAATTTGATCTTGTAAATAAGTATTCCAATCATCATGACAGCAACAATTAGTCCCATGCATAAGGCAGCCATGCCAAACGACATCTTAGATCTTTCTTTTTCCATTGTAATCCTCCTATTTTTAATGGTAATATCTCTATGATATTCCTATAATTTATATATAAGGGTTCTATCCCCCCTATTTACATCATGCCAATAAGCTATACTATTTATTTCTTAATTTATTTAAAGCTGTCATCATTCTTTCCATCCCCTGATCTATCTCTTCATAAGATGCAGAAAATGCAATTCTTATATGACCTTCTCCGGCTGCTCCGAAAGCTGATCCCGGGACAATAGCTACTCTCGCTTCATGTAACAGATGCATACATAGTTCTTTTGAATCAAGACCAAATTCTTTAACAGATGGGAAAATATAAAAAGCACCCTTCGGTCTGACATATGATATCTTATTCTCATCAAAATATTTCATAATCAAACGTCTTCTTCGGTCGAACTCTTTTACCATATCTTCTACGCACTTCTGTGAATCTGTTAATGCTTTTGCTGCTCCAATCTGAACAAACGTATTAGGGCAACTTACCATGTGCTGATGAATTTTAAATATACCTTTATAAAGTTCCTGCGGGATAATAAGATATCCGATTCTCCAACCATCCATAGCATATGTTTTCGAAAAACTACCTATGATAATGGTTCTCTCTTTCATTCCCGGAACTTTTGCAATAGGTAAATAATCAACATCATCATAAAGAATTTTATCGTAAATATCGTCTGCTATAACTATAAGATTATGCTTTATTGCCAATTGAGAAATTTTAATAATTGTCTCTTTATCGATAACTTGTCCTGTAGGATTATTGGGAGAAGTTAGGATTATAGCTTTAGTTTTAGGAGTAATATACTTATCCAACACTTCTGCCTTGACAATAAATTCATCTTCATCGCTAATAGGAACGTTTATCAACTTGGCACCTGCCAAGAATGATAAACCTCCATAATATACATACATGGGCTCAGGTGCAATAATTTCATCCCCCGGATTTAATATTCCTTGCAAAGCTGAATATATTGCCTGAGAAGCACCTACTGTTGCAATAACCTGATTAGGTTCGAATTGCAATTGATAGTCCTCATAATACCTACGGCAAACCGCTTCCTGAAAAATTAAGGATCCGGCACTTGAAGTGTAATGTACCAAACCTTTGTCAAGGGCTTGTTTTGCAGCTTCCTTTATATGCTCCGGAGTATCAAAATCCGGTCTGCCCACTGTAAAGTCAGCCACTTCAACACCTTGCTTTTTCAATGCACTAGCTTGATCTAAAACCTCTCGTATTTTTGATGGATAAATACCATTAGTTCTGTCTGCGATTTGTAAAGTCATTTTTTTACCTCCAATAATTTAATTTTCTTTATTATTATCTTTTACAACGTTTTCCCCCCTTGTTAATTGTCTGAATCTTATGTTTACAAAATATTCAAAACTATTTCAACTTAATTGATAGCAACTTTTATGCCAACATATATTTATGCTTATGTATTAACTGTAAATGACTGATAGGCTCACAAAACGTTTATTAAAGTGTTTAGGTCATTATGAAATTGTTAAATTTAATGTTTATTAAAAAAACATTGTTTAAATTTTATACGCACAAGATTGACTTTAATATCAAAGAATTATATAATAATGTAAATATTTTAAGGAGCGAATTGCCATTTATGAATGAAAAGATACTTTTTGTATCCACAAGCAAAAATATGGCTGATATAGCTAAAGATTCAGCAAAAAAAATAGGAATTAATATACATGTTCATGATGGTGGTATATTAAAAAGTGGGCATATTTATGCTCAACAACATGAACAAGATTATGATGTAATAATAAGTCACGGTAATTCTGCCGAATCTATTAGAAGGTTGGTTAAAATCCCTGTTGTTTCAATAGAAATAACTATAGCAAACGTACTAAATACACTTTTAAAAGCTAAAAAATATGGTAATACTGTTGCGCTAATTCTTTTTAAGCATGACAGCTTAAAAGAATTATATATGCTGAATGGTATTCTAAATATTAATTTTGAGTTATTTACCTATACTAACAATATAGAATTAAGAAATTCAATAAATAAAGCCGTTAATTCAGGTCTCACCTCATTAGTTGGAATAGGCGATTGTATAATTGAAGAAGCTGCAAAATATAATGTAAATGCAATTTCTATTGAATGTGACAGAAAAGGAATTGAATCCGCTTTAAACTCGGCAAAAAATATCAGTGATTTATCTAAAAGAGAAAGAGAATTAAACAAAAGATATAAAAATATATTAGATCATTCAAATAATGGTGTTTTAACAATAGATAGCAACAATAAAATTATTACGCTTAATTCATTAGCTGAAAAAATTTTTAATGTTAAAACTTCCGAAATAATTAATAATTCTATTTTAACTATTGCCCCTTTTAAAGTAATCGCAGATACAATGACAAATGAAAAAATAACTTTTAATAAAATAGTAGAAATTAATAATAACAAATTTATTGCGAATATTATTCCTATCATAATGGAAAATGACGAATATAATACGATTATTTCTTTACAAGAAGTATCAAAATTGCAGCAATTGGAGCTTAAGGTAAGATCTCAACTATATAAAAAAGGATTGTACGCAAAATATCATTTAGAGGATATTGTAGGCGAAAGCAAAGAACTTAAGGAATTAAAGACAAAAATTAAAAAAATTGCTAAGACGGATACTACTGTTTTAATATTGGCTGAAACCGGCTCAGGGAAAGAACTTTTTGCACAAAGCATACATAATATAAGTTTGAGAAAAAACGGACCTTTTGTTACCGTAAATTGTGCTGCTATGCCGGAGAACCTGTTGGAAAGCGAATTATTCGGATATGAAGAAGGAGCCTTCACAGGTGCTAAAAAAGGAGGAAGGCCGGGATTATTTGAACTTGCCCATAACGGCACAATATTTCTTGATGAAGTAAGTGAGTTGCCTTTAAGTCTCCAAGGACGGCTGCTTAGAGTGCTTCAGGAAAAGGAAATTCTAAGGATAGGCGGAGATTATATTTTAAATGTTAATATAAGAGTCATAGCAGCAACAAATAAAAATTTATTAAATATGGTAAATGAAGGTAAATTCAGACAAGACTTATATTACAGATTAAACGTTATAGACGTGATAATACCTCCTCTCAGAGAAAGAAAGGAAGATATTCCCAATTTAGCAAACATGTTCCTTGATAGAATGAATGATAAGTATGACACAAAAATCTCCCCTGTTTCAAATGAAATAATAAAAATATTAACTATATACAACTGGCCTGGTAACGTGAGACAATTAGAGAATTTTATTGAAAAATCAGCAATATTGTCGGACGGTTTTTCTATTGATCCGATTTTTGTCACTAATTCCTTATTGAACGAAGAAAATTATTTTAAAAAAAATACAGTTTATGAAAACGTAAGGAATGATAATCGTAATGAGGATGACAGTATTTCTATCCGTCTTTCGAGCTTAAGTGATATTGAGCTTCAAGTAATTGAACAAGCAAGTAAAATATATAAAGGCGACAAATCAGATTTAGCTAATATTCTTGGAATAAGCAGGTCGACCTTATGGAAAAGACTTAAGCAAATTGAAGAATCGTACGAGTCTTAAAATATAGATTAGACAATTAATTATTATGGTGCAATAGAAACAGCATATGAATCTCTCAGGATATCGAATACTGTTTCTATTTTGTTATTTAACAATCAAGGTTTTTTAGAATTATTTACAGTTACTCTGCCATTTTCAACCCCTTATTAAATGCATTAAGGTTCATTTCATATATGTTAGGCTTCTTAAAAAACTTCTCTTGCAAAACATTAATCACTGACTCTACAGAAACAACTCCTGTCATTTTCACTATAAGTCCTAAGGAGATAATGTTAGCGGTAGCTATATTTCCAATTTCTCTGGCTGTATCTGTTATTGGGAATCCATACTGTATAACTTTCAAATTATCAATAGGTTCTATAGAATTACAATCATAAACAAGAATACAATTTTCATTTATTGATTTCGCATATTTATCGTAGGCAACCTGCGCCAATGCCAACACAAAATCTTCTTCTACAACTTCCGGAAAGAAAATCTCATCTTTGCTGATAATAACATCTGACTTAGTAAATGTTCCTCTGGTTTCAACACCATATGAAGTTGTAAGTGTTGAATTTAGATTTTCAAACATTGTAGCTGCTTCACCAAGTATTGTACCCCCAACTACTAAGCCTTGACCGCCAACACCGCTTAAGATTATTTCATATCTGCCTTTCATTATTTACCTCCTTCTTTGCTTTTTTTTGCTTCACTGATAACTCTTAGATATTTTGTACTGTAGTCTTCTTTTTCTTTATCTGCAAATTTTCCTAATATAAACTTATTTTCTTTCTCACTGTCTGAAAGATGATTTGCAGAAGAAATTGAGACAGAATTTTCTTTAATCCAATTCAACATATCAGCAGGTTCTTTCATTCCATTAAGTCTGCCAAAATGTGTCGGGCACTGAGAAATTGCTTCTACAAATGAAAATCCTTTTTTCTTGAGCGCTTCGAGTATAAACCTTTCCAGCTGAACTATGCCATATGTGGTTCCTCTTGCGACATAAGGTGCTCCCGCAGCTGCCACTAAACCACTTAGATCAAAACCATGCTCTATATGACCATATCTTGAAGTTGATGTTGTTTTTTCGTAAGGAGTTGTACCTGAGTATTGACCACCTGTCATCCCGTAGTTTAAATTATTTACTACGACTGCTGTAACATCAACATTTCTTCTTGCAGCGTGAATTAAATGATTACCGCCAATTGTTGCTCCGTCTCCATCTCCCATTAATACTACAACATTTAACTCCGGATTAGCCAATTTTATACCTGTTCCGAAAGCTAATGCTCTGCCATGAGTTCCATG
The DNA here is from genome assembly GCF_032080165.1 of Sedimentibacter sp. GTDB lineage: Bacteria > Bacillota > Clostridia > Tissierellales > Sedimentibacteraceae > Sedimentibacter. Next base: position 16,861 of record NZ_DAMASY010000009.1, on the reverse strand, counting down.
AAATGTATTAGTATTAATATAATCGTCTCCTTTTCCCCAGCACCCTATGCCGGTTACAACAACTGTATTCTCTCTGGTGTAATTCAATTTTTCAAAACATCTTATGATTGCATGCATTACACTTCCATTTCCACATCCGGTACACCAAAATAACGGAAACTTTTCTTTAACCAAATATTCTTGAGCTTTCATTTTCCACCTCCGCAATTTTATCCAGAATTTCTTTAGGTGTAATAGGCATGCTATCTATCCTATTAACGCCTTGTACCGGTGTATTAAAATCATTTAGCCTGTTAACTTCTCTTATCATCTGCCCTAAATTCATTTCCGGTACTATTACAGCGTTTGAATTTACCAATACATCTCTAACCTCATCTTCGGGGAATGGCCATAGTGTAATTAATTGTAGTACACCAATCTTCTTGCCTTCTTTGCGCGCCATATTCATAGCTTCTAAAGCAGATCTGGTACTTCCCCCAAAAGCTACAAGTGTTATATCCGCATCTTCTAAATTATATTTTCTAACCTTTACTATATCCTTATAGTTCTTTTCAATTTTATCTGTATAATGTCTGATAAATTTATCTGCGTTATCAGGTCTTGAACATGGAAAACCCCTTTCATCATGAGTTGAACCAGACAATCTAACTACATATTTACCTCCATAAGGAGCAAGAGGAGCGACTCCATCCTCAGTATGGTTAAACGGCTTATATTCTTCAGGCTCGCAGTCGGGCTGAGCTCTGTTTATTATTTCATTTTCACCCACTTCTCTTATAACAACCTTTTCTCTTATATGTCCAACAATTTCATCAGCTAGGAAAATTACAGGTGTTCTATATTTTTCGGCATAATTAAATGCATCAATCATTAAATCAAAACAATCTTGTACTGTCGAAGGTGATAAGACAATTATTCCATGATCACCGTGTGTTCCCCATCTACTCTGCAGGAAATCTCCTTGAGCAGGTTTAGTTGCCAATCCGGTACTTGGTCCGGAACGTTGAACGTTTATAATAACACAAGGTACCTCAGCCATAATAGCTACACCTAAATTTTCCTGCATTAAAGAAAACCCGGGACCGCTGGTAGCCGTATAAGATTTTTTTCCTGAAGCAGATGCTCCTATTATTGCTGCAATACTGGCAATCTCATCCTCCATCTGCACATATAACCCACCCTCTTGCGGCAATCTGATTGATGATGCTTCCGCTACTTCAGAGGAAGGAGTTATGGGGTATCCTGCATAAAATCTTGCTCCGGCTGCTATTGCTCCTTCAACCATTGCAACATTACCCTGAATAAATCTAATATCTTGTTTTTTGGTCATTACTCTTTACCTCCAGTTAATGTTAATGCTATATCCGGACATCGTAATACACATAAATTGCATCCGGTACATTTTTCCTGATATGTGTGTACCGGCAATCCGTCAATTTTACATGTAAATACTTTTACAGGACAGAATGTTGAGCAAATACCGCACCTCTTACATAATTTTTCGTTTACTTCAACTTTCCACATATGTGCCTCCTTTTTTTAACTATATACTTTTAATTTTTCTTCTCCATTTAATATTCTTATAACACCCTGAACCATTGCCTGCATTTCGTTTTCTCCGGGATATACCTTTACAGGTGCTATAAATTCAACCCTTTCTTTTATCCATTGAACAAGATCTTCGTCATATGCTAAACCGCCGGTCAATACTATATTATCAATCTTTCCTTTTAAAGCTGTTGATGCTGCTCCAATATCTTTGGCAGTCTGATATGCCATTGTTTCATAGATTAATTTCGCATACTCATCTCCTTCAGCTATTTTCTTTTTCACTTCTCTTGCATCATTTGTACCCAAATATGCTACTAACCCGCCTTTGCCGGTTATCTTTTTCTTTATTTCCTGCATAGTATATTTTCCCGAAAAACACATTTCAACTAATGAACCTACAGGTAAACTGCCGGCTCTCTCAGGAGAAAATGTTCCCTCTCCGTCTAAACAATTATTTACATCTATTATCCTGCCTTTTTTGTGTATTCCAATAGATATTCCTCCACCCATATGTACAACTACAAAATTATAATCAGAATACACTCCTCCTAACTCACTTGCCGCAAGTCTGGCTACTGCTTTCTGATTTAAAGGATGATCTTTAGATTTTCTCTTTATTTCAGGTATTCCCGAAATTCTTGCATAATCTTCAAATTCATCTACAACAACAGGGTCAACTACATATGCTGATAACTCCAAATCTTTAGCAATAGCATCAGCTATTATCCCGCCAAGATTAGAAGCATGTTGTCCCATAACACCAATTATTAAATCTCTGACCATTTCCTCATTAACTTCATAGGTACCACCTTCAACAGGCTTCATATTTCCGCCTCTACCTACAACGGCATTAAGTTCGCTCAGGTTGAATTTTTGTTCTCTTATTGTATCTAATATTATTTCTTTACGATATTCAAATTGATCGCTTATTTTATCAAATTTTTCCAAATCAGAATTGCTGTGAGATATTGTTTCTTTAAAAACTAAGTTATCATTTTCATATATTGCTATTTTTGTAGAGGTAGATCCCGGGTTAATAGCTAAAATTTTATATGAGTTCTTCATAAATCCTCCTAATGTTTATTTATTAACTTAAACTTTTTTGTGCTATTAAAACAGATAATGCAATAGAATTTAGCTTGGATTTACTTGAACTCGCTCTGGAAGTAAGAATTATCGGAACTCCTGCGCCCATTATTACTCCAGCTTTTTCTGTATGTCCAAAATACTCAATTGCTTTATTCAAAACATTTCCGACTTCTAAATTATGTGCTATAAGTATATCTGCCTTGCCTGCAATAGGATTAATAATACCCTTATGAGCTGCTGCCTCTTCAGATACAGCATTGTCCAATGCAAAGGGTCCTCCGACTATGCATCCGGTAATTTCTTTTTGTTTATATAAACTTACTAATTCAGCTGCATGTACAGTTGATTCAATCTTTTCGTTTACCTTTTCAACCGGACAAATAATTGCAACTTTTGGTTCTTCAATTCCTAAAGCTTTTGCAACGGATACAGCATTATTGATTATGCTGACCTTGTCCTGAACTGTTGGTGATACAACAACAGCTGAATCACTGATTAAGAAAAGTTTGTCAAATTTATCAACCTTTAAAACGCCTACATGACTTATTAAACCATTAACCTCCAAGCCCGTTTCTTTATTAATTACTGCTTTTAAAACAATTGATGTATCTACAATGCCCTTCATTATTGTGGAAGCCTTTCCTTCTTTAACGAGCTGTACCGCTTTAAAACATGATTCTTCTTTATTTCCAGCATCAATAATTTCATAGTTTTTGGAATCAATAGAATTATTATTCAGAATATCTTTAATTCTGTCTTTATAACCTATTAAAATAGCATTAATTATGCCTAAAGATCTAGCTTCTTCAATTGCTGTTAAAACTTCAAAATCATCTGCTGCTGCAACGGCTACATTTATTGGTGAACACCTTTTCGCACTATTAATTACTTCTTGAAAATTATTAACCAATTTTTCTCTCCTTTCCATTCTTAAAAATAATAACTGTTAAACAAATTATAGCAAGATGTATGCCAACTTTAGCAAAATAAACTGTCAAACAAACCTATAATTGTCACAACTCTTTATATTTTAACCGATAATTTATTATCAAAGAAAAACAAATAATTAAATGTACGACATTTAATTATTTGTTTTTCTTTGATAATTGGTTTATTTTAAACAAGCTCGTTTAAATTTTTAACACTTTATTTAATTGAAGTTTTTTCGAAAAGACAATTTCAATTTAAGTTTCCCATTTTTATAAATTAAAGCAGTAACCGACTTAAAGTAAAGTCATATAATATCATAAACAATACTTTAAGGAGGTTTAAATATGGGATTTAAAAGAGATAGAGTTGGTGGAGCAGGCGGATCTAATTTACTATTTTTCTTCTTATTATTAGTAGTTTTATTTCAGTTTTGCGACGATAAACAATGTTGTTGAAGATAAAAAGGGGTCTGGAATTTTCCAGACCTTATTTTATTATTTATATGGGCTGTATTCCCATACCGATTGCTTCGTGTTCAAAACCTTTTCTTGGAGAACCGATTTGTCCGTAAAGAACAACAGCTATCCAATTTCCGCTGCTTGGTTCATCTTCTACTAAGGTACCTCTTACAATAGTAAATGTTAGTCCGGCGCTTCTTAAAAACTCACCAAGCATTACCTGACCTCTGCAATATCCACTTAAAGCTTCAATAATAGCATGGTAAAGAGCATGTTCTTCATGATAATTTTCTCTTATTATATCCTCTCTCAAAGCGGCCGTTTCAATGGCAGCTATAATTTTCTTCGAATCCATTGAGCCAGCCTGTCCGCTGTAAATTATATAATTCTTATTTTCATAATATTTTTGCAAATTTTCAATATCGCCATCTCCTAAAGCAAGTAATACTGCAATTTTGCCTATTCCTCTCTTTTCCATAAGCAGCTCCGCTATTTTCCTTAAAACGGCGAATAATTTAATATCTTTTTCTCATATTCACACGCTTTTGCTTTAAGTTCATCCGTTAAAGCTTTGTACTTAGTTACAAAATCAACATCAGTTATATAATCCAAGTTAATTTGTACATTCAGTATACCTGCAAGTACAGCAGTTCTCGCGAGCATTGCCGAAATTAATCCATCTGTTATTGCATTTGAGTTTCCGTTTTTAACAACAGCTTCTGTCAAAGGGAATATTTCAAATGCTGTTTCAGCAATTTCAAATGGGATAATTGCAGCACCCTTTGAATATTCTTCAATAGCTTTTGCTCTAAGAACCTTTTCTTCTTCTGTTTCCTTAGCCATTTTATAAGCTTCCATAACCTTATTATAGGCATTGCTGTCTTTCTCAATATAATCCAACAGCTTATTTCTTAATACGGTTGTTTTTTCGATTATAGAGTTCATTTCTTCTTCAAATTGAATGTATTTCTTTTTACCTAAGGTTAAATTTGCTACCATTTCCGCCAAAGCGGCACTTAGTGTTCCGCACACTGCTGCTACACTCCCGCCGCCCGGGACAGGCGAATTAGAAGCAAGCTTTTCGGTAAAATCATTTAATGTAAAATCTCTCATTTTATTCTCCTATTATTTTGCCGTTTTTTATTACTGTTTCTACTATATTGACAGCCGCATGATAGGGCAGAAAATGCATCGATGGATATTCTAATATTATAATATCTGCTTTTTTTCCTGCTTCTATACTTCCTATTGTACTGCTGCGATTAACAGCTGCTGCTGCATTTATTGTTAAAGCCGTTATTATCTCTTCCACAGACATTTTCATATGCAAGGCTGCAAGTGCTGTTACCAAGGGGACGGAATTTGTAAAGCAGCTGCCGGGATTAAAATCAGTTGCCAAAGCTACAGCGCATCCTGAATCAATCATTTCTCTTGCTCTTGCATATTCTTCCTTCAGGCAAAACGCCGTAGCCGGCAGCAGGGTTGCAACTGTATCCGATTCTGAGAGCATTTTTATACCTTTGTCTGATGCCTGAAGCAGATGGTCCGCCGATGTACAGCCTAATTCAACAGCTAACTCGGTTCCGCCTAATTGCACAATTTCATCAGCGTGTATTTTTAAATTCAGACCTGATTTTTTTGCTTCAGATAAAAATCTTCTTGACTGCTCAACGGTAAATACATTTTTCTCACAAAATATATCGGCAAATTCAGCTAAATCTTCACTGACTACGTCTTTCATTACATCAATCATATAATCAATAAATTCATCTTCCTTGCCCTTATATTCCGGCAGAACACTGTGAGGTCCTAAAAATGTAGGCACTACGTCAACAGCATGTATTTCATTCAGCTTCTTCATTGCCTGAAGCTGTCTTATTTCCGTTTCCCTGTCTAAGCCATAACCGCTTTTACCTTCAACTGTTGTAACTCCCATGGCGATAAGTTTGTCTAATCTCTTTTTACCTATTTCAATAAATTCATCTAAAGAAGTGTTTCTTGTAGCTCTGACCGAGCTCGTAATGCCGCCTCCGCGTTCCATAATGGACATATAGCTGTCGCCCTTCAGTCTCCATGAAAATTCATCAGCCCTGTAGCCGCCGAATACAAGATGTGTGTGCGAATCAATAAATCCGGGTAACACTGCCTTACCGTCCGCTTCTATTACTCTACATTCATTCTCATCGTATTTTTTTAGTATATCATCTGTCGAGCCTACATCAATGATTATATCATCCTCTATTACAACGCATCCGTTTTTAATCATGCCGATATCAGACATTTCCTTGCCGTGTTTCGGTGCTTTACCTTTACAGGTAATAAGCTCCGATGCATTTTTTATAATAATTTTACTCATCCGTTCCTCCTTCTCCTAAATTGTTTTCAGTTGGGGACATTCCTCCTATCCCCAGAGACTATCCCTTAAAAAGAGGTGTGTCCCCTTTCCTCTACAGCCTTGTTTCCAACACCTGATTGAAGTTAAAGTTCTCCAATCTCAAATAGTAATCAGCCGTATCTACAAGTGCCTGTAAAGGAACGAGCCCCACTATTTCGCTTCCGACAACATTAACTCCGTATCTTTCGGCTTCCATTTTTACCGTTTCAAACACTCTGTAAATTGATGTTTTGGTATAATCTGTTAAGTTCATTGAAACCTGTACGATGCCTCTGTCTTCAAGCTCAATGCCTAAAGCTTTAACGTACCTGAATCCACCATTCATAAATCTGACATTTTTAGCTATTTTGCTTGCAATTTCAAGATTATTGGTTCCGAGATTCACATTGTAAGCAACAAGAGGCATTCTTGCTCCTATTGCTGTTACTCCTGCTGTAGGGTGAATTGTACTTGGACCAAAATCAGGAATCCACTGTTCATCCTTCATTTTTTCAGTCATTCCTTCAAATTGACCCTTTCTTATATTTGCAAGGTTTTCTCTGTGTGGAGCAGAAGCAGATTTTTCATATAAGAAAAACGGAAGACCGTAAGCTTCAGAAGCTGCCTTTGCTACTTCCTTAGCAAGTGCATCGGCTTCTTCAACAGTTACATTTCTTATAGGAATAAAAGGTACGACGTCTACAGCTCCCATACGTGGATGCTGACCTTCATGCTTGGTTAAATCTATCAATTCTACCGCCTTGCCTATTGCTTCAACCATAGCAACCTTTAATGCTTCCGGCTCTCCAACTATGGTTACAACAGATCTGTTATGATCTTCATCGCTTGAATAATCCAACAGCTTTACATTATGTCTTCCTCTGAACACATCAAGTATTTTCTCTAATTTTTGTAAATCTCTGCCTTCACTGAAATTAGGCACACATTCAATAATTCTTTCCATTTCTTCCTCCGTTATTTCTTGTAATTTTTAAATGCTTTTTCTATTAATTCATCACTTGCAACGAAAGGTATCGTTATATGGTCATCACCTTTATTCATTTTATTATATTCAATTGTAGTTTCGATTGAATGCTCGTTTCTTGACCATGACCTTCTTGAAACTCCTACCATTGTATCCCAAGTCATTGCCTTCTTAAGTATTTCATCAACTCTTTCGCTTCCGTCCAGTACCATACCAAATCCACCGTTTATTGATTTGCTTATGCCTACTCCGCCTCCATTATGAAGTGCTATTAAGGACATTCCTCTTGCTGCATTACCTGCATAGCAGTGTACTGCCATATCAGCAGTTACATTGCTGCCGTCATATATATTGGATGTTTCTCTATATGGTGAATCTGTTCCGCCGGTGTCGTGATGATCCCTGCCGAGCATTACAGGTCCTATTTCCTTATTTCTTACCATTTCGTTGAATTTTAAAGCGATATCTCTTCTGCCAAGTGCATCCTGATATAGTATTCTTGCTTTAGTTCCAACTACTAATTTATTTTTTTCTGCATCTCTTATCCATATATAATTGTCTCTGTCCTGCCCTCTTCTGTCCGGATTTATAACTGACATTGCTGCATGGTCCGTCTTTCTTAAGTCCTCTTCCTTACCGCTTAAGCATACCCATCTGAAGGGTCCGTATCCATAATCAAAGAGCATAGGTCCCATTATATCTTCTACGTAGGACGGGAATATGAACCCTTCGCTGGTATCAACACCGTTTTTAGCAATTTCTTTAATACCCGCATCATATACTGCCCTCATAAATGCATTGCCGTAATCAAAGAAATATGTTCCCTTATCAACCAAAGCTTTAACTGCTCTGTAATGTTCAGCCAATGATTTGTCAACCAACTTTACAAACTCTTCTTTGTTTGTATTCAGCATTTGCGTTCTTTGTTCAAATGTTAATCCCTTTGGACAATAACCTCCGTCATATGGCACATGGCATGAAGTTTGATCTGACAGCAAATCGATATGGATATTATTGTTTACTGCATATTCCAATAAATCAACTATATTGCCATGATAAGCAATTGATATAGTCTGTTTTTTATCTTTATATTCCTGTGCTATTTTAAAGCATTCTTCAAGGTTATCGGTAACCTCAGACACCCATCCTTGGTTTAACCTTGTTTCAATTCTTGAATAATCAACTTCAGCAATTATTCCAACTCCGTTAGCTATTTCAATGGCTTTTGGCTGAGCTCCGCTCATGCCTCCAAGACCTGAGGTTACGAACAGATGTCCTGCCAAATCCTTGTCAGCCGGAATTCCCAACTCCTTTCTTCCGGCATTTATCAACGTATTGAACGTACCGTGTACAATTCCCTGAGGTCCGATATACATCCATCCTCCTGCAGTCATCTGTCCGTAGCTTGAGCATCCCATCGCAGTTGCCTTTGCCCAGTCGTGAGGATTATCGAACATTCCTACCATCAATCCGTTTGATACTATTACGCGAGGACTCATTTTATGTGATTTAAAAAGTCCTAAGGGATGACCTGACATAACAGCAAGAGTTTGCTCATCCGTCAGCTGCTCCAGATATTTTTTCAATAATTGATACTGCATCCAGTTTTGACACACCTGACCGGTCTCTCCGTAAGTAACTAATTCATAAGGATAAAGAGCTACCTCATGATCTAAGTTATTGTCGATCATTACCTGAAACGCTTTGCCTTCAACACAATTTCCTTTATATTTATCTATGGGTTTCCCGTAAATTTCTTCCTTAGGCATAAATCTGTAGCCGTAAATTCTGCCTCTTGTCATCAATTCCTCTAAAAATTCCGGAGCCAATTTTTCATGTAAGCTTTCAGGCACATACCTTAATGCATTTTTCAATGCAAGCTTAATTTCTCTTTCATTTAATGTAAGCTCTCTTTTAGGAGCTCTCCTTACATTCTCCTTAAAGACCGGATATTCCGGTAAAACATCATCTAATTTTATGATCATTGCATTTGAAATATCTAAATTGTTCATAAATACACCTCCATTTATCTTTAATATATATTATAAACAAAACCCGTCGAAAAAACGTCTAATCTTAAGATTAGTTAAAGCTTTTAACTTTATAATTAATTTATAGTTAATAAGTACAACTTATTAATACCCTCTCCCCCTTGTTTTTTTATAAATATTGATTAGGTCTTACGTTCGCGTAAGACCTAATTTTTTTAATATTCAGTATTAAGATAGTTAAGTGCAATCTCACATAATGCCCTTACACCGATAGGCAGACAATCCTCCGGAAACAAGAATTTAGGATTGTGAATCTCAATGACCGGCTTGTCAGCCTCCGAGCTTCCAATAAACATGAATAGCCCCGGCACATAGTCCTGATAGACCGAAAATTCCTCACAGCCCATACTGATATCATAGTCCGTGGTAATGCCTGATTCACCAAGTGCGCGTGTCAGAGAATCCATTGCCATTGCGGTTAATTCAGGATCATTGGACAGTGGTGGCATGACCCTGTTATATTCCAAGGTATAAGAACCTCTGGCAGCTTTTGTTACCCCATCAGCAATCTCGTCAATTCTGTTCTGAATAAAACTCCTCGCCGTTGAGTCCAAAGTTCTTACAGTGCCGAACATTGTGACTGTTTCAGAAACAATATTGGCAGCCGTTCCATACTCGAGTTTTCCAATAGACAAACAAGCGGGAATCATAGGATCAATCTCACGGGAGATAACCTTCTGTAGAGAAAGGATTAACTCAGCCGCAATGGGAAGCGGATCAACCGCAAGGTGCGGCCACGCTCCGTGACCTGCAACACCATGAACCTCTAATTTGAATAGATCGCTGCTTGCCATTACAGAACCTGCCTTAAGGCAGATTTTTCCTTTCGGAATGCCATGCCAGACGTGTGGTGTGATGATTGCATCCACATCAGGATTTTTCAAGCCGCCTGCTTCCACAATTTTAGCTGCACCGCCTGTATTTTCTTCTGAAGGCTGAAATATGACTTTAATATTGCCATTCAGTACATCCTTATATTGCATTAGGATTTTAGCAGCACCCAAGGTTACTGTCATATTACCATCGTGACCACAAGCATGCATACGCCCCGGAATCTCAGAAGCATAGTCAATGCCAGTCTGTTCAGGAACCTCCAAAGCATCCAAACAAGCCCTGAGAGCGAAGGTAGGACCTTCATTAGCTCCATACATGACCCCAATCACTCCGGTACCGCCTACACCGGTAGTAACTTCGTAACCGCAATCTTTCAAATAATTCGCTACTTTATCAGCAGTATAATATTCTTCAAATCCTATCTCCGGATGCCGATGCAAATCACGGCGAATGGCAATCAATTCATTCTTAATCTCTTCTACTTTTTGTTCAATCTTTGTCATAACACTTTCCTCCTAATTTTATAATTAAGTTTTTTAATTACTCTTCATTGTACTCTTTTTGTATTTGATATAATATTACTATAAAAGTGTACACCATACAATTAATTGATTGTATGGTGTACACTTTTTTATTTATATATTAACAGCTCTTTATGTTTTAATTGAAAAAAAGCCAAGAATAATGTATCATTAAGGTAACATAATTCGAGGTATAAATATGAATATTATTTCTGTAAAGTTATTGGGGACTCCGTCGGTAAAACTTAATAATGAATTGATAAGCTTTCCGTACAAAAAATCGGAGGCCTTATTTTACTATGTCGTCGTAAACAAAAAAATATCCCGAGAAGAAGCAATCAACATGTTCTGGTCCGAATCCGGAGAGGAAACGGGCAAAAAAAATTTAAGAGATGCTCTGTACAAAATAAAGACAAGCACATCCGAAAATATTTTTTCCAATTCAAAATCTGTAATAGAATTTTCAAATGATTTAACAGTTGAATCCGATACGGACAATATTACCGAAGCAAATGCGGTTAATCTGTATACCGGCGACTTCCTGCTGAACTTTTCTGTGAAAAACTGCTATGATTTTGAAAACTGGATGCAGGAAAAAAGAGATTACTATAAAGAAATTTATATTAAATCAATACATAACAAAATTAATGAGCTCATAAGTATAAGCGACTACAGCAGCATAGAAAAATACGGAAATATTTTAATAAAAAATGACCCTTACAATGAAAAAACCTACCGCTATCTGATGAAGATACATGCATTGTCCGAGGATTACAACAAAGCAATCAGGCTTTATTATGAACTTTCGAACATATTGAAAAACGATTTAGATGTTGAACCTGAAATAAAAACGAAGAAACTGTTCAAAGAAATTTTAGAGCTGAAAAATACAATTAATTCAGACCATAACGGCAATTATGTCAACTTAAAGAGTAAGGTTGAAAATTTAACCTATTACTATACCATGTACCATGAAACTTATCCGTCTTTATCATCAGAAACAATAAATTCTTTAAGCTCTTCAAATATTTCAGATATTGAGTCAGAGCTGAAAAATATCGAGAAGGATTTAACTGTCATAGATGATTTGGATACAGAGTACATTAAAATAAAAATGGAAGCTTCTTATTTGGCAGGAAGATATTACATTTCCATAGGCGAATATGAAAAAGGAATTAAAAATATACAAATAAGCATTAGGCTGGCACATAAGCTTGACAATTTAATATATTTGCTAAATAATCACAAGCAAATGATTTTTTATGCCATACAAACCGGCAATAACGATATAATGAATGATTATATTAACAGATGCTTAAACCTTCTTGAAAAAAGAGACATAATAGATGAAAGAGGCATAATTCTAAGGTTGCAGGGACTTTATTTTATCAAGACAGGAAACTTCAAAGAAGCAGACAGAGTATTAAACGAATCAATCAACATTTTTTCAAGCTTGAATAAATTCAGCAGCAAGTACAGCGTCAACATTTCCGCAAGCTATAATTATTTAGGTCAAATGAACAAGGATTTGGGAAATTATGAAGACGCATATGACTATTTCATGAAGGCGATAAATATATGTATGGAAAACTCAGTTGTCAAGGGATTAGAAATCTTTTATTCAAATGCCGGACAAGCGCTGTACAGCATGGGCAGATTTAAAGAATCTGAAGACTTAATAAATAAATCCATTGAATATTTTGATAAATTCAATGTTATTTGGGGCAGAGATTTTACAGAGTATTATAAAGCATTGTTAGAAATAAAAAAAGGAAATTATGCAGAAGCCCAAATCCACTCCAAAAAAGCATACAATCTTGCAAAAAAACTCAACAATCCAAAATCTCTATGCCTGATTGAAAAGCTGATTTGACAATATCGACCTAACAAGTTAATGGCATTACATCATCATTTACATGTTAGGCCGATGAATTTATAAAACTTCTTGATTTTATCATCAAGAAAAAATTTTTTATTATATAGCAAATATTAATCTAATATATGCACGATTCCTTGTCCTCCATCAACAATAACTTTGTCTCCGGTTTTAAGTCTTGATGAAGCATTCCCACATCCAACGACAGCAGGTATTCCAAGCTCCCTCGCTACTATTGCGGCATGAGAAAGGGGTGCTCCGATATCAGTAATAACTGCAGCCGCCTTAGGGAAAATAGGTGTCCAGCCTATATTTGTAGTTGCTGCTACCAATATTTCACCCGGAAGAAGCTTTTCTCCTTCCTCAGGATGTGATAAAACTCGTACAATTCCTTCTATCCTGCCGGCTGCACCAGCATGTCCTTTGAGTATTTGTGAATCAGGTAATTTAATTGTTGGAATAGAAGCATCATAATAATCTGTTCTTCTGTTTGGATCGTTAAGCCATTCATCAGGATTAAATCTCCCCTTTATAATTGATGGAAAAGTCGGAAAAGTTTTATATTTTTCATAATTTTCTTTTCTTAACGGTATATAATTTAACTCCGACATCTCACCTGAAAGCAGTTTCTCAATCTCATCAATATAAAGGAAAAATATATCATTTCCTAACTCTAATATCTCTCCTGCCTTAAGAGCAAAAGCTCGTATTACTCTGAATGCTCTTACAAACTCCGAACGAGCCTCTTCCCTTAGCTGCGCCCCTTCCGCTGCTTTACCTAATTTATTGCTTAGCCATTTTTCTTTGTTGGGATATTTACAAATAAACCTATTTTTTGCAGTTTCATATTGAACATGTTGCTTCTCCAAAAGTGCATATACATCAATTTTGGACTTTTTATATTCCCTAATTTGTTTATCAAGCCAGCCTGTATCTTCCATCGGATCAGGAATTGACAATTCATACTCATGAACTCCCCGGTGCCCATATTTATTCAGATACTCGTCTCGGCTCAGTTCTCCCATATTAACTTTATAAATTCCGACTACAGGTCCAAGGCTTTCCAATTCAGAATCTCCTCTAAGATTAGATAGGAGTGTGTTTGCATCTTCACTTCCGACTAATTTTGTAAGCGCATTATCCAATGCTGTAACATTGGTTATTTTAGCAGCTCCTGCGCCTGCATTATTCCATGCTCTAATCACATAAGGCTGTATTTCATTTTTCCATAATGACAGCAATTCTGCTTTATCGCTCAAGTTTGCAATTTTGACTCTTATATTTTTGCACCATTCAGGTGTTTCTCGTAAAAAACCTTTCAGATTTTTAGTATCTTTTGTTGAACTTATTATTATTTTTAAAATTCTTGGCATTATGTTCCTGATTATCTCCAACCGCCTAAACGGATACATAGGTATATTAATTTCATCGGGAATATCTCCATAAAAATCTCCTAAAATATTAAATGAACTTTTGGCATCTTTACCAAGTAACGCAGATATTACAGAAACTCTTCTGCTGATATTCATATATGGCCTGCCACAAATATTGCCTGACAATACATAATATCCCGGTATAAAATTAAGGGCATCATCCAATCGTCTTGCAACACTCCAGTTAAATGGAGACAGAACATCAGGTATTGCTTCTGCCACATTTGTATTTATCCAAAGTTCATCGCCCATCATACTATAATTTATTTCGTAGGTATCTAAATTTCCGATTGACAAAGTTGTAATCGGTCTTGCCTGTAATATATATATCTTACCATTAGTAACAGCCCATTCAATATCCTGGGGATTAACAAATTCCTTTTCAAGACTTGCAGCATACATGTATAATTTCGAAGCATATTTCTTAAATTCTTCCGGGCCTTCATATTTTCCTTTAGGTCTTGAAATTTTAAAGTCATATGCATCAGCTTCACCGGATACAAGTTGTTCCCCTAACCCAAAAACATAATTTCCTGTCATACTTGTATAGCTTCCGGTAATAGGATCTGCTGAAAACAACACTCCGGAAATTTCAGACTGAACCATTAATTGAACAATTATTGCCATTTGATGAGATTGCTCAATTCCTTGAACTGAGCTATATGTTCTTACTCTTTCAGATTCCTTTGATTTAAACACCATAAAAACAGCATCCAGTATACCGCTATATGTTTCAATATTAAGAAACGATTCAAACTCTCCTGCAAAAGATGCCTGTGAAGAATCTTCGCTTAAAGCAGATGACCTCACTGCAAACTTTGCATCTGCATTATTTTTTCTGATATCAGTCAGTAAGGATTTAATTTCTTCCCGGGCTTCATCAAGTAATTTTTCATCTTGAAATGCTGCCGGAAAAATAACAAATCCATCCGGAACGGGATATCCTCTTTGAAACATTTTGGCAAGCATGCTACCTTTTCCGCCTGCTATTGACTGAAGCTCAGGTGTTATATCTTTAAAAGACTTTACCATAATATTATTCATACAACCTCCGGCTTTACGTTTTTGAATTCTTAAAGTATTTTCACCATATCATCTAATCCCAAAGCTCTTATCAAAACCTCATTTATAGATATTTTATAGTTAGAATGTTTTGTTTGGTCATGAGTATATTCATGGTAATAAACACTTTGAGGAAGAGAAACAACAGTTCTTAACAATATATCTGCAGTTTCATATGGAAACTTTACATCAAAAATATTTTCCTTTACACCTTGTTCAATAATTCTGCCAAATGGCACAACAAACTTTTGTGCAACAATTATATAGTACTTATATAATGTAAAATCAGATTTTAATAACATACTCAAATATTTAGCATATTCCCTATTAGAATTTTGAAATTCGGATTTCTTCTCCATAAACACTCTTAGCTTTTCTAAAGCATTAAGCTGTTTATCTATAACTATGGGTTCAAGCTTTTCCAGTAATTCTTCTATAATGTTTTTAATGCTGTCTGTAAGTACATCTTCCTTTGATTTAAAATAATGATAAAAGCCGCCCTTTGAAATACCTGAAGCCTTTAAAATGTCATCTACGCTTGTTTCTTCATATCCTTTTTCCACAAATAATTTCCCTGCTATACTTATAAGTTCTTTTTTTTTATTGCTATATTTTTCTGACATATTTACCTCCTTCAACAGACCGACGTCGGTTTATTTTTATTATAAATTAATAAGTCAATTTTGTCAAATGAAAATATATCTTTTTAATGAACCTAACTGAACAGGGCAGGAACGAGGGCTATCTCGATAACAGTATTTCCACTGAAGCAATACTCTTATATATAGATTCAATCAATGGCGTTCTTCAAACAAATATAAGAAAAAAATAAGAATAAATTTAAGAAAATTGTTTTATTGTGGCTTATTAGGTAAAAACACAGTCTTATAGTAAAACAAGAAGACTGTGTTTTGCTGCTACCTTTTTTCCATTTTTTTATATCCAAAATATATCAAAGCTATACAAATTATCAATCCCGCTATTGCCGGAATGAAAATTGACTTGCCTGCTTCTCCTCCAAATACAACGCTCCATGCCATTTTGGCAACAGCTATAAATACCATTACCAAAATACCAAAATATAAGTTGCGTTTCCAAAATGCCGCCGCTAAAGCTGTAAGCGATACCGGAACCAGCATTGTAATTAAAATTTTGGTTAATCCCCAATCACCCAGCAAATAATCCATTTCCATCCGCAAAAATTCCTTAACCTGTTCACTGACAACCTCAGGCTTTGGAAACCAAAACATACTTGTTAACAGCAGAAAAATCGTAGTTGAAATACCTGCCCAGCTTCTTTTATAAGCAAAATAGCAAAACGGTATCAGAAACAAGGGTCTTATATACCAGCTTATCTGGTTTTGATGACGACCGTAAGCCCAATTAAAAAATTGGTTGTTTGTAAATGCCAACACAAGAAAAAACACAGTGCCCAAAGCAAATATCAATGCTATAATTTTATCATGATTTTTTTTCATATATCCTCCTGCATAATTTTATTGCCTAAACCATTCTTCATAAAATCAACGTAATAATCAAGGTTTTTGATTATATTTTCAAGCTCCATATCATCTTCAGAATTAAAAACATCCTCAAAATGTGCAAATAAATGATTGATTATTTTTATTATGAATTCCTCAGGTGTTTATGCTAATCTAAAAATAGGTCAGCTGGCTCATCGAAAACTAGGTCAATAT
>NZ_DAMASY010000008.1:0-164900 GCF_032080165.1 Sedimentibacter sp. | reverse complement strand
CCATGCCCTTATAGGGCAAGAGCAAACCACCGGCTCAGCCGGTGGTCATGATTAAAGAGATTATTATAACATATATTATTCACTTGAATGTCTGCACATTGTGATGTAAAATGAATTGGCAATTTAATAAAGGATTAGCATTTTATATTTTATAGAAATATGAGGTAAATTTTTTTAAATGCAAAATAAGATTTACGACAAGAAATTAATTAGAAAAGAAATATTTTTTCTGATAGTACCGGTTATGTTGGAAAATATATTTCAAGTATCAGCAGGCCTCATATCTTCGGCAATGATAGGAAGATTGACTCCTTCGCTTATATCTGCACAAGGTATCTGCTCACGTATCACTGGAGTGCTTTGGTGCTTATTTAAGGGGATAGGGGTCGGTGCTACTGTTGTTATAGCGAAGATCAGAGGCGAAAACGATATGGAAAAATGCAAGAGGACATTTGAGCAAACCTGTATTACCGGACTAATGTTATCTGCTGTAATAATATTCACCGTTTTATTAAATTCTGAGAGCATATTATCATTTTTCACTGATAGCAGCACAACTTTGTATAATGCTAATGTATATCTAAAGATAGTAATTTTTACGGCCCCATTTTTGCTTGTTATGTCTGCTGTTACTGCTGCATTTCAAGCTTGCGGCAATACAAAGACACCTATGTACATTGCAATAGTAGTAAATATTATCAATGTAATATTGGGATATATTTTAATATACGGTAAATTCGGATTACCTGAACTATCCTTAAAAGGAGCGGCTATCGCATTATTAATTTCGCAGGCATGCGGAGCGCTTTTAGGAATCTACCTTTTGTATAACAAAAGACACGGACTATTCAGCATAGTTATAACAAAAATAAATTTAAAATTAGATTCTGACATTGTAAAAAATGTTTATTCTGTAGGTATGCCTGCTGCTTTTGAAAGCATGTTTTGGCAGTTTTCGGCTATTATAATGAGTAAAGCGATATTGTCATACGGAGAAGTTACATTCGCTGCATATCAATTAGGATTGCAGGCAGAACTAATGTCTGAAATGCCTGCTGTCGGTGTTGGAATAGCCGCTACTTCCCTGACAGCAAATGCAATAGGTAAAAAAGACGGAGAATTATTAAAAATTTATACTAAACAATTAATTACCACATCAACTGCAATAAGCTTATTTACATCAATGCTGATAATTGCATTTCCAAGATTTTTTATGAGTTTCTTTACAAACAATCCTGAAATTCAATCAATAGGTGTTGTTTACTTAATAGTGATGGGCTTTATTCAAACACCTCAAAACTTATCCAAGGTATTGAACGGAACCATACGTTCTGCAGGATATAAAAATATACCTATGATTATATCATTTATTGGAATATGGGTGGTTAGAGTGCCGTTATCATTGTTGTCTGCTTATGTGCTTAAATTAGATGTAATATTTATATGGCTGTGTATGGGCTTGGATCAAGTATTTAAATTTACATTGAGCACAATAGTATTTAAATTAAAAAAGGTTGATGAAATTAAGTGTGAAACAGCGATTTAAAGAATTATATTAACCGATTGAACGGAAATGAAGAAGGAGATTATTTCAGCAGCATGAGGGGTAACCCTCTTTTTTTGCACTTACAGCATAAGCGACTGACACCAAATTAAAAATTTGGGTCATCTGTTTATATGAATTTTTAGATATTATTGCATATAAAATAAAAATTTTTTAAAAATAACTATTGAAATCTAAAAAAAGAGTGATATAATAAAATCAAGGTCAAAGAAAGTCAAAGTTAAAGTCAAATGATAGGAAGTGAATAAATGTCAAATTTAAGTGATATAATAGAAGGTTTTATTAAAGAATTAATAGAAGCAAATAATTTCAGAGCTGTAGACATTCAGCGTAATTTTTTAGCTCAGCAATTTGATTGTTCGCCTTCGCAGATTAATTATGTGCTTTCTACAAGATTCAATAATGACAGAGGATATATAGTTGAAAGCAGAAGAGGCGGCGGTGGATATATAAGAATACTCAGGGTTCAGTCATCAATTGATGAACTGAAAGAAATACTTAATGAAAGCATAGGGGACAATATAACTCTCAACAAAGCACTTGATGTATTAAAGGCATTGAAGGAAAGAGATGTAATAAGCAACAGAGAACTTAAAATCATGCAGAGTATACTAAGTGACAGGGCTTTAAACAATGTACCTTATGATGACAGAAACGCAATAAGGGCTTCTTTGCTGAAGGAAATGATATTGATATCGGTAGACGACGATTAATAAGTGCATTATTTTTAGGAGGGTAAAAAATGTTATGTAATGAATGCGGAAAAAATGAAGCAAGAGTCCATGTGACTCAAATTATAAACGGCAATAAAACTGAAAGTCATTTGTGTGAAGAATGTGCAAAGAAAAATCAATCCATATTAAATTCTAATTTTTCGATGGAAAACTTGTTTTCGGCAATGCTCAACAATGCATATAACACTTCTGCGTATATTCCTGCAATGGCTTGTTCTAAGTGCGGTATGACATATGAAGAATTCAGAAATACAGGCAAATTCGGATGTAACGACTGCATTGATACATTTAAACACAGAATAATGCCTGTTGTAAAAAATATACAGGGTTATGAAGCACATACAGGCAAAATTCCTAAAAGAGCCGGTGGAAGCTACAGAATACAAAAGGATATAGAAAAACTAAAACATGAACTGAAATCTGCAATCGAGAAAGAAGAATATGAAAATGCAGCAAAAATAAGAGATAAAATTCGTGAGATGGAAGGCAATATTTAAGAGGTGATAATATGGATAATAAAGATATAGTTGTAACAAGCCGCATAAGATTAGCCAGAAATTTAAAGAATTATAAATTCCCTGTAAAAATTACAGCTGAGGAAACTGAAAAGATGATTTCTGAAGTAAGTAATGCAATTAACAGAATAAATTTAAATTATGAATTAACATATATGAAGGACTTAAATAATCTTGAAAAAAGTGCATTAGTTGAAAATCATCTGATAAGTCCCGCATTGGCTGAAAAAGAAAGAGCGGCGTTTTTATTGAGTCAGGACAAAAAAGTTTCAATTATGTTAAATGAAGAAGATCATATCAGAATTCAGACCTTGAATCCCGGTTTATCATTAAAGGAGTGCTGGGATTTAAGTAATAAGATTGATGATGTAATAGAAGAATCAGTAGATTATGCATTTGATAATGAATTAGGTTATGTAACCTCATGTCCTACAAATATAGGAACAGGAATGCGTGCTTCCGTTATGGTTCATCTTCCAGCACTTTCTATTACGAATCAGATTGAAAAGCTATTGTACGGCGTGTCTCAATTAGGTGTGGCAGTAAGAGGAGTATACGGAGAAGGAACTAAATCGATTGGGCATCTTTATCAAATTTCCAATCAAGGGTCCTTGGGAGCTGGGGAGGAAGCATTGATTGAAAAAATAACTCAAATAGTTAATCAAATAATCGAAAAGGAAGTCAGGGTCAGGGAGCATCTTAAAAAGAATAACTTTGACGAAATAGAGGACGAGGTTTACAGAGCTTATGGTCTTTTGACAAATGCAAAAAGAATGACAGCGGAAGAATCAATGAAACTGTTATCCATATTGAAGCTTGGAAAGGAAATGGGTATTATTAAATTATCCAGGGATATGGATATTTATAGTCTTATGACAATGATTCAACACAGCAATATTGCTTTGAAAACAGAGAATAATTCAACACCGAAAGAAAGAGATAAAAAAAGAGCAGAAATATTGAGATATGAATTATTACTATAAACAACATATAATATTAAAAATTAAGGAGTGAAATATATGATGAATGGATTAAATAAGTCTGCAAAGAGCGCTTTGGAATCAGCCCAAAGAGAAGTAACAAATTTTAAGCAGAACGTACTTGGAACTGAACATATACTTATTGGATTAATGCTTGAACAAGAAGGAATTGCGGGAAAAATCCTCAGAAATAAATTAGATGTAAATAAAATTAGAGAAATAATCAAAAATTCAATCGGTGTCGGTGAAGAAGAGCCTGAATACATCCAAATCAGCCCCAGAAGCAAGTATATTATTGAGCTTGCCCGCCAATATTCAACACAAATGGGAGTTTCTTATGTAGGAACAGAACATATACTGCTCGGGTTAATAGATGAAGGAGAAGGAATTGCTGCTCAGATAGTTAAATCAGCTGTTAGCTTAAGAGATTTAAAAAATGAGGTAATTGAAGCAATCAAGCAAAACAGCGGAGGAGCTGCAGGCGGCAACGCTAACTTCAGCGGAAATACAGAGCAGGCACAAAATAGTGCCACAAAGACAATCGATAAATACGGTACTGATCTAAATCAACGTGCCAGAGAAGGAAAGCTTGACCCTGTTATAGGAAGAGAAAATGTTATAGACAGGGTTATACAGATATTGTCAAGAAGAACTAAAAATAATCCTTGTTTAATAGGGGAGCCGGGAGTTGGTAAGACTGCTATAGCTGAAGGCTTGGCCCAAGAAATTGTAAATGGCAATGTGCCTGAAACTTTAAAGGATAAAAGAGTTGTTACTCTTGATATGGCGGGAATGGTTGCAGGCGCTAAGTACAGGGGTGAATTTGAAGAAAGATTAAAAAGTGCGGTAGAAGAAATTAAGGCGGCCGGAAACATTATTTTATTCATTGATGAGCTTCACACTATAATAGGAGCTGGTGCTGCAGAAGGAGCAATTGACGCTTCTAATATATTAAAGCCGACATTGGCAAGAGGAGAATTACAGATAGTCGGTGCTACAACCTTGGATGAATACAAAAAACATATAGAAAAGGATGCTGCTCTTGAAAGAAGATTCCAGCCAATTACCGTCGATGAGCCGACAGTTGAAGATACAATCAAAATATTGAAGGGCTTACGAGATAAATATGAAGCACACCACAAGGTTGCCATAACTGATGAGGCAATTGAAGCAGCAACCAAACTATCACACAGGTATATATCCGACAGATTTTTACCGGATAAAGCAATAGACTTAATTGATGAAGCTGCATCAAGAACAAGATTAAAATCATCGACTCAACCAAAGGAATTCAAGGAAATCGAAGATAAAATAACTGAATTGATTAACGAAAAGCAAGCAGCAATCAATAATCAGGATTTCGAGAGGGCAGCATCCTTCAGGGATGAAGAAAAAAGATTGACTGATGAGCTTGATAAACAAAAGAAATTATGGGCAGCAAAGAATTCCAAGGATTCAAAAATTGGATATGAGGAAATAGCAGACGTTGTTTCTCAATGGACAGGTGTGCCTGTTAAGAAGCTTCAAGGTGATGAATCAGAAAAATTGTTAAACATGGAAGAAATACTCCACAAAAGAGTTATAGGTCAGGAACAGGCGGTTGAAGCGCTGTCAAAAGCCATCAGAAGATCGAGAGTCGGATTGAAGGATCCTAAAAAACCTATCGGTTCATTTATATTCTTAGGACCGACGGGAGTGGGCAAGACAGAGTTATCTAAAGCATTAGCGGAGTCAATGTTCGGCGATGAAAATGCAATGATAAGGGTAGATATGTCTGAATTTATGGAAAAACATTCGGTTTCTAAGCTTATCGGTTCACCTCCCGGATACGTTGGATTTGATGAAGGAGGACAATTAACTGAAAAAATCAGAAGGAAGCCATATTCGGTTATATTGTTTGATGAAATAGAAAAAGCACATCCGGATGTATTCAACATACTGCTTCAGCTGTTGGATGACGGCAGATTGACAGATGCAAAAGGAAGAACGGTTGACTTTAAGAATACGGTTATAATCATGACTTCAAATGTTGGAGCAAGCACGATTAAAAAACAAAAAACTCTGGGCTTTGCCGCAAATTCATCAAATGAAGAAAAGGATGAATACGAAAAAATGAAGGAAAATGTACTGGGTGAATTGAAAAGATCATTCCGTCCGGAGTTTTTAAACCGTATAGATGAAATAATTGTATTCCACTCGTTGAATAAGGAACACATAAAGGAAATTGTATCATTGATGATTAACAACTTGTCAAAACGTCTTGAACAATTGAATGTAAAAATAGAATTAGACGACAAGGCCAAAGAATTATTGGCAGAAGAAGGCTTTGACCCGATGTTTGGAGCAAGACCTCTGCAAAGAGAAATAAGAAGAAGAATCGAAGACAGGTTGTCTGAAGAATTATTAAAAGGTACAATCAAAAAATCCGACACAATAAAAATCAGTGCAGATGGCAGGGAATTAGTTTTCGGTAATAAATAAGCAGATGACCCCAATTTTTAATTTGGTGTCAGTCGCTTATACTGTAAGTGAAACAATAAAGACGGTTCGCCGTCTTTATTTTGCTGTTGGAAATACCTGCTAAGATAATATACCTCTGCTGAAATCAGCAGAGGTCCGTGTTCGTTAAATCAAAAAATCTATTTTATCGCATTCATTAAATTTAGCAAACCTTTTTAGACAGCTGTTGACTGATTCCTGAAGCTTTTTTGTCTGTTTTATTCCATCCTCATACCATATGTTCTTAACTGTCAGCGTATGCGTTTTTATATTTGAAACCGCTTCTACACGTCCAATGAATCTGTTGCCGTAAAGCATAGGCAGAACGTAAAATCCGTATTTTCGTTTGTGAGCAGGGGTATAAATTTCCCAAGTATAGTCAAAGCCGAACAGTGTACGAATCAGATTTCTGTCCCACATCATGCAGTCAAGAGGTGCAATCAGCTCACAGCGTGGTTTGAATGTATCCTCCCGCAGTATCAATTCAATAAGCGGTAAATCCTCAGCCCTGCAGAACAAAATGTACTTCAAATCCCCGACTTTGATTTCAAGGAGCTTTCCCTCGTTGAGAAGCTCCTTAAAAATCTCGGTTCTTTGCGTAGACTTAAGCTCCCAGATATTCAGCCATGCATCAGACGGTCGGTTCCACAGAAGACCTACCGCCCCTATTCGGCGCAGCACACGCCACTTTTGATGTTCGAATTCATCAGGGAAAGGGTCGGGGCTGTAAAGTAGTTCTTCGGATATATATTTTTCAGCCAGGTCATAATACTTTCGGGTTCCTTTTTTATGATGAATAATAAGCTCACCGGTGGAATACAGCTGCTCCAACACGGCTCTTGCTGCGTTTGTTTTTCCGTCCCAGCTTCCGCTCCAATGAATCGAAGAATGCCAGTGTATATCACCGACTATGGGAAGCTCATCAGAGCTTACGGCTCCATTTTTCTGTATGTGTTTCTTTGCATGTATTTCCAGCCCTGCAAGGTTCTCAAAACGCAGTCCGTTTTCTTGTGCTTTTTTGCGATAACGCTCAAAATACGGCCAGTCATCAAGCGGAATGATAGAAAGATTTTTATCAGGGTAATCTATGAGGCTTCGCTCCTTGTATAACAGTTCATAAAGCATTTGTTTCGTAAAGTTTTTTACACGGGACTGCAACGTGAGCTCTGCATTTTTGCCGCATGAATCAACAGGGTCATATTGAATACACCCCGTCTGATGTATAAAATCAAGAGCACCCTGTTTGCCGAAGAATTTGTGTTTGTCAAGCAGTCCGTGTTTAAGAAGTATAAAATTTCTTGCCTGCCGGTTGGTTAAAGTAATCATTTTTTATCTCCATAATTATATTAGCACCAAAAGTATCATTTGATATATTTTACAGTTTTATACTTCTTGTGTCCACACAATTATTAGCAATAGGGAATGCTTTTTTATATGTTTCTAATTGTGTAGAAAACCTCCTTATTTATGTATATGCAATTAAGAAATTTTACAAACGAAAAAGGTTTTATTAAGTCAAACTCCAAGACCCGCTACTGAAACTTTTTACATGGATATAACGTCTAATAAGCAAAAAGGAAATTATAGCTAATGCTGTTTATATACAATATCTAAATAAAACATATAATACGAGGTCATCTTATATGTCTCAAGGAGAAATCGATGACACTCTATCTAATACAGCTATTATACAGTATTATCCTGTATAAAGATACAGTTAACAAAGGATTATAGGTTACCTTTATCAACCTAAATATATTATATAAGGAGAGTATTGATGTATTTATTTATAAATACATCATACAAGGAAGATATGAAGAATATAAAAGTATGGATATCAATAATAGTTTTTTTAGTAATAATTTTTTTGTTTTCTATTGTTACAAACAGAAATATAGAGGACAATGAAACGCATTATGGATTTTATTTTGATTACAACATTAATATCCCTCCAGTAGGAAAGGAACTGAACATGTTATTAAATAGTATTTCTAGTATAAATACTGTATTTGAAAGTACGGATGGAGATGTTATTGTGATGTTTAAAGATGGCAGATTAGTCTATTTACCTATTAAAGATGAGAATTCATTTAGTAAATTAAGTGGAGTCAATAGAGAAGAAGGATATTGGATGATGGAACCATCTTATATGACCGAGCTGATAATCAATGAAGTTATTTTGTCCGATGGCAAAAAAGAGAAAGTTGACATCAATTCAACAACGCATTTTATAGTTGAAAATCCCGAAGAAACTGGATTTGAAATAACAAATGAAAGTAAAATAAAATTTTTGGAAAAATATTTCCACTTAAAAGAATCATTTATTGTAAATGATTCAAATGAAAAAATATTAAATTTTTTAAAATAAAGGTTTACTTTTCACGTTAAATAACCTCTTTTATATATGTAACTATAAAACAATTATTTTATAAGGAGGTTTTTATTTATGGGAGGAGTTCATGTAGTTCAAAGAAAAACAAATAGTTCTATCTACAAAGGAGCAATTTCAACTATCAAGTTGCCAATAAGTTGCACTTATAGACCAAATGATTCCAGCTATAAAAATGGGGCATTCCCAGAATTTATACAGGGATTATTCAGAGGGTCTTATGGGTTTGATGCCGGTATCTTGTACAAGGGTGGATCCTTTTACTTATTCTTTTACCCATTGAATGGTACGACAACTTCAGTTGATGGTATATGGGAAGAGAAACTTATTCCAAGCAATATTGCAGCAGTTGGAAGAGAGATCACATTTGAAATAAGTATTAACAGTATGAAGTACTTATTTATCAACATTACTTATGGCACTCTTTCAACTTCTTTACCAGTCTTGTTAACAAATAATGCTTATACTCAATTAACACAAAACGGTGGACAATATGTAAGAGAAATGGTAATAGCCATTAATCCAGATTCAAGCGGTAATATCAATGTTCCAACTGGTGCAAGTTTCACAGGCGCTGTGTTTAAAAATACTGCATTAACCACAATTTCTAATACAAATCCAGTATTATCCTCAACAAATTCTACAAGCTACATAAATGTATTTGATTCAGGTACTCCATCAAGCACATACACAAAGACGATCACTCAAAGTGGTATGACAGGAGAACAGGATCTTCGAATGTTAAAAAATATAATGTTGATAAGGAATTACATGCTTATCTATATTATAAATAAAACCAGATTAATATTTGATATATGAAAGAACTAAAAATTACATCAGATTTGCAAGTTGATAGACAAAGGTATGTAAAGAGAAAAGATATAAATATGCGTATGGGATGCTGTATAGAGTAAAACAGGAGGCAATTAAATTAACTAATTACCTCCTGTTATATTACTCAAGAAAATTTACCGATATCAGATTAGCGGTATCAACGGATGATGTATGTGATGATTTGCTGATATTATAATTGTTTATTGTTATTTCGCAGTTTTTTTCAAACGGTTCTGTTCCTACCAATTCTTTAACATTTTCATAATCAAAGGTTATCCAGCCTTGCTCCACTAAATCGTCATTATGGATTGGAAGCTTTTTAATACCTTCTTCGTCTGCGACAAAACGCAATTTATTGTAACCGCAGCCATCATCAAAATATAATTCTAATTTTCCGGTTAACGTGGTTTCACCTGTAAATTTACATATAACTCTTACTAATTCGTCGGAAGAATTCTGTGTGTAGATGTATACAATATTAATATCCTCTGCCGTCATATCTGAAATACTGTCACCTTTAAAAATTCTTACAATCTCACTATCTTTTCTGAAATATCCGTAATTATAAGTTACCCATAAAGTATCCTCACCAATGGCGCTGCTGTTTTTATCAAAATAGCTGAAACCTATACTGTGAGATTTTTTGGAGCTTGAATCAGTTATTAATTCGAACTCGTTTGGATTAGCGCCGTTATTTTCTTTCAATCCATAATAAAATTCATCCGTTGTCAGTATTTTTATTTTTGACAGTTCATCATAGCCGAAAAAGTAGTAGTTTATGGGTGAGCTTTCATTTTCAAAGTCATCTACGTTGAAGACAATTGCATATTTATCCATAAAGCCGGCGTTATGCTTAATTTCTTCGTTTGCTAATGGTCTTGTTATGGAATTATCATCATAAGGGAACAGTCCTTTATAGCTTTCATCTAAGGATATTATTTCTGTAAGCTTTTCATTAGGGTGGACACCTCCGCCAATATTGTAAACTATATCGTAACCTGTTGATTTGAATCTCCCGCGTCCTATAGCCGAATGCTCAGCAAGCTTTTGGTATAATTCGTTGCTCTCCGCAAAGTATACAGAAAAAGTATTTTCGACCCCCACACCCTTATAGGATGGAAAGTTTTTCACCGATTTTCCGTCCGGTACAATTCTGCCGATTCTTTTATAATTGAAATATTCTCCCCCCGGATAGACGTTATAAAAACCTTCGCTTTCTATTTCTCCCTCAAAATTAATCATTACACCGCCATCATCAAATTTCCTTACATTGCTCACTATAAGTCCGCATACTATGTCCTTTGCGGTGACAGTTTCATCTAAATCATTTGTGGGGTATTCCTTTCCTTTATATTCAACAGTTCCGATTTCCTCTGTACTGCTGATGGATTTCAGATTTGAAAGTATATTGCCGGTATTGTAATCTGCTTCTATTTCAACCTTGTAGACACCAAGCTCCTGAGGCAAATCCTTAACTATATTGATATCATCATAGTACAAAGGAATGCTTTCTCCTGCATTTATAGAGAAAGGATATTCATTCTTAAGAAGCTCCATTGTCTCTTTATCAGGAATGAAATAAATTATGCCTGAGTTTCCGTAAAACCCGCCGGTAATAATTTCTCCTGTGTATCTGATGTCTTTCGGTTCATCATTTTCTTCCTCTGCCGGCTCTTCTATCGGCTCCGGCATAGGTTCTTCCGCCTCCGGTTCAACTGTGTTTGTCTGCTTCGAGCATGAAGTTAATAATAATATAATTGCTGCGAACAATAACAGCTTTTTCATATTTCCCAAATCCCCTTTCATGCAATATTATTAGACGTAAAATCTATTTATTTGTTCCGTAAATTCAAATATGGTATAATCATTATATCAGAAAATAAAATCTTATGTATGATTTTTATGGAGGAAACAATGAATGAGAAAATTGTATTAAAAAACGGAAATATTATAGATGAAAACGGAAAAGTAACGGAAAATATAAATGTGTATGTTTCAGACGGTAAAATTGATAAGGTTACGAGGGAAATTACAAATGGGTATGATGAGGTAGATTGTACCGGTAATTACATTACTCCGGGTTTTGTCAATTTACATACGCACTCTCCTATGAACATAATGAAAGGTATTGCAGAAGATATATCAATTGATAACTGGTTCAATGAAAAAATATTTCCCTATGAAAGCAAGCTGACAAATGAAGATATTTATTGGGGAGCTGTGATTGCTTCTGCCGAAATGCTTAATAACGGTGTTACGGCTTTCGCAGACCATTATTTTGCACAGGAAGAGGTATATAAGGCGGTGGAGGATATGGGTATAAGGGCAGATATAGCTCCAACTATATTTGGATTGGCTGCAGATTACCGCAATCAGTTAAATGAGGCAATTGATTTTGTAGAAAAATATCAAGGCAAGAACAGCAGAATAAGCTTGCGTCTGGGACCGCACGCTCCTTACACATGTCCTGGTGATAAGCTTACAGAAATAATAAATGCGGCTAAAAAGCTGAAGGTAGGGATACACATACATGTGTCGGAAACTGAGGAGCAGGTTGATGACAGCATTAAAAATACGGGCAAGACACCTATAGAGATTCTTTATGAAAGCGGTGGTTTTGATGTTGATGTTATAATTGCTCACGGCTTATGGACAAAAAAAGAAGATTTAAAATTCATTAATAATAAATCATTCTTTGCTTTCAGCCCGAAAACTTATATGAAGTTAAGTATGGGTGAAGGAAATATATACAGTTTAAAGGATGATATAAACTATTCCTTTGGTACGGATGGTGCCGCAAGCTCAAATACATTAAGTCCGTTGGAGCAGGCAAGATTGTTTGCCCTCAATGGTAAATTTATAAATAACAATGCAATTGATTTTAAAACCATAGATATATGGAAAGCTTTAATGAACGGTCATAATGCTTTACCATTTAACACAGGAAAAATTCAGGAGGGATATGCTTCTGATTTGCTGATATGGGATTTAAATAAAATAAATACCTTTCCTGTCTATGATCCCCTTACATCGATTATTTACAGTTCGGATTCCCATAATATTAAATGCACCATGGTTGCAGGAAAATTTTTAAAATTTGACGGTAAGCTGATAGAAGATACAAACAATATATTAAAGCAAGTAAAGAAAATCCAAGACAATATATTGCAAAGAGGGAAGGGAGAAAGTAAAATACAATATTAAAATATGAAATATACTTTGTCATTAATCTGGACGGTTCTTTAATAGAACCGTACCTTTTTTATGCCCTAACCCCATTTTTCAGAGTCTTTTTTCTGAAAAATGGTTGGTAGGTCAAACGCACAGAATGCCAAATTTGTGCGAACGGCAGAGAGTAAACAAATTTGATGCATTCCCCTGCGATGCCCTAACCCCATTTTTCAGAGTCTTTTTTCTGAAAAATGGCAGGACAAATACAACGAATTCCCAATTTATGCGACGTTAGGAGCAAATAAATTGGTGAATAAGACTGTTTGCGTTTTTGACTATTCAACAATTGATTTGGTAACGCATATAATGTTACAAGAAAAGAAAGGAGAAAAAATATGATTATTCACGTAGTTCAACCAGGCGAAAATATTTTTTCTATAGCCGCACAGTATAATATTTCGCCACAAAAAATCATTTCAGATAATGAATTAGCAAATCCAAATGTCTTGGTTCCGGGTCAAACATTGGTAATATTGACTCCGGAGCAGGTTTATACCGTTAGTCCGGGAGACACTCTTGAAGGTATTGCAAGGCAATTTAACACTACCGTAATAGAATTACTGCAATATAATCCGTCTATTACTCATGCTGATGCAATTTTTCCCGGCGACCAAATCACTATAACTCCAAGCTCAGAAAAAAGAGGATCAATTTATACGGTTGGCTATGCATATCCGCATATAGACAGAACGGTTTTAATGAAGACATTACCTTATTTAACCTATTTGACATTGTTCACCTACGGCATAACTCCCGAGGGAGATCTTATAGACATTGATGACGAAGAATTAATAAGAATAGCGAGAGATTATGGTGTAGCACCGTTAATGCTTATTTCTACTTTAACAGAAGAAGGAACCTTTAGCAATGAATTAGCGCATCAAATCTTAAATGATCCTGAAGCTTCAAACAGATTAATTGATAATGTTATTAATACTATGAGAGAAAAAGGTTATGAAGGACTTGATATAGATTTTGAATATATTTTACCTGAAGACAGAGAAAATTTTGTTAATTTCGTAAGAAATATGACAAACAGGTTAAATGAGGAGGGTTATACCGTATTAACTGCATTGGCTCCAAAGATTTCAGCAGATCAGCCCGGACTTTTGTATGAGGCACATGATTATCCGGCTCTTGGAGATGCATCAAACAGAGTTTTATTAATGACTTATGAATGGGGCTACACTTACGGACCTGCAATGGCTGTTGCACCTATAAACAGAGTTGAAGAAGTATTAGATTATGCTGTAACAGAAATTCCAAGAGAAAAAATTTACATGGGTATTCCCAACTATGGCTACGATTTTACTCTTCCTTATGTTCAGGGAGTTTCAAGAGCAAATTCTCTGTCTAACGTTCAGGCAGTTGAGCTTGCTGCGGATGTAGGTGCAAATATACAATATGATGAGGTAGCACAATCGCCGTATTTTATTTATTTTGACAATCAAGGAAGACAACATGAGGTTTGGTTCGAGGATGCAAGAAGTATATTGGCAAAATTAGATTTATTTTCTGAATATGGCTTTGAAGGAGTAGGATACTGGAATGTAATGAGATACTTCCCGCAAAACTGGCTCGTTACCAGTTCATTGTACGATATTGCTAAAGTATTGTAATTTAGTGCTTGCCACAAAATTGTAATTATACGAAATAATTAGCATATATTTAGATAACGGGTATATTTTGTAGGAGGTAATACATGAACAATAAAAATTATAGAGTGATGAAATTTTTTGAACAGGTAAATAAACCTAATAAAGCAAGGGGTTACGTTCGTCTTGATATAAGGGGCATGAGAGGTAATATAATTGTTTCGGCAGAGGGCTTAGGAGATGCTAAATCTTCAAGTGAAGTTTATTTGTATAAGGATAGAACAAATAAATTAAAATTAGGAGATATCAACAATAAAAAGGGCATGATTAAAAAAAGCTTAACCTTTGGCAACAACAGTTCTGTTGAGGATTACAATACCTGTGCAGTTGTACAGGATAAGAAAATAGTTCTTTATACCAATTTATTTAATGCTGCTACCTTGGAGCAAATAAAAAAATTGGAGTATTCTGACGAAGACGATGTAACTACGATTGAAGCTGAAACAGCAGATAAAAATGTACGGGAACAGATTGAGAAAACTGAGACGAAATCCGATAACGAAGAGTTAGTTGCAGAAAAAAAAGAGACGGAAGAAGATGCACAAACAGAAGAGGTAAAAAAAGAAAAAGTGGAAAAAACAGAATTGATTGAAGAAAAGCCGATAGAGCAGCAGGTGACTAAGAACATTAATGATAATAGAACCAGAAAGGAATCAGTTTCGTCTGCAGTTAATTTGGATGCTGAGCCGGATATTGAAGCTCAGGTGCGAAAGTATAAAAATAAATTTGAAGAAAGTTTATATTTTGCTTTAAAGGAGTATAAAAAAATTGAACCCTTATCAGTTAAAATAAATGACTTTAACTGGTGGTACATACCATATGACGAAACCGGTATAAAAAATGGATTTTTACCTTACTACAACCAAATAATCAGCTCGTATTATCCGTATCCGGTTTCTAATCGTGTAACCACATGCAGCGGTCTTATGAAAAAATATGGGCATTACATTTTTGGTATTTTCAAGGAAAAAGAGGAAATTGTCAAGTTTGTTTACGGTGTACCGGGAAAATTTACAAAAGAAGAACAGCCATACAAGGGTATCACAGGTTTTAAGAATTGGTCTTACAGCAACAAAGAAGATGAAGCGGATTATGGTTATTGGTTAGCTTTTGTAAATCCAAAAACAGGCGAAACTACTGAACCGCCTGAAATAGTATTGTCATAGCAAATTAAATAGTACTGTACAAATAATATTTAATTTGATATAATAAACGAGAATTATTTAAAAAGGAGTTAAAAAAACAAATGCCCACAATAAGTACCAATATGCATTTTGGTAAATTATTCATAGAAAATTCGAAAATGAAAATTGATATTCCAAGCTTTGTCATTGGCATTGCTTCTCCTGAAACTATAAGCGAAGACGACTTTGAGGACCTGCACACCCTTGATGAGGACGGCAATATTGATGTAAGAGAATTTTATGAGCAGTTTAATTTTAAGGAACTCAGTTTAAGGCAGAAATCCTTTATATTGGGATATTATTGTCATGTATGGTTTGATGAATACTATAAATTTAATGCAAGCAAACTTAAAATCCGTAATAATGTGGATTTAACAGATGAAGAGCTTGGCAAAGCAGTTAAATCAATACTTAGATTTTATGACAACAAGGCAATTAATAACTTCTTTGAAAATTATAAAAATGAAATAAATTCATTTGATTTAGATTTAAATTTAACCGAAATAGAAGGTATAAGCATAAAAAAATCCAAAGAAAAAATAATGGAATTTTTTAAAGATTTAATACCTGATGTAGAATACCCAAGATTGATTGATGAACATGAATATATGAATTTTATAAAAAATGGATGCAGCAAAATAATTAAGTCACTTTAAAACTCCTATTTTAGGAGTTTTTTGTTTGCCCGTCCTTCTGCACCTTGCAGGACGAATTTTTTAAATAAAAATTGACTGTAAAAATAAAATATAATATAGTTGAAACATATGAATAAATTGTGCTATTATTTATAGATAATAGCAAAGGATGGATTATGGTGAGATATAAGTATGTTTTGTTTGATTTTGACGGAACAATTGCCGATACGGAAGAGGCAAATTTTGTCATATATCAAAAATTAGCTGAAAAATATAATTTAAGAAATATTACCATAGATGAGCTTGGACATATAAAAAAAATGAGCGCAAAAGAATTAATTGAATATATAGAATTGAAAAAAAGATATCTGCCATTTATCTTAAAAAGAGGTAAAAAACTTTTAAATCAAGATATAAAAAATATAAGATTATGCAAGGGAGATATTTTGGAAACTGTTAAAGCATTGCGTGAAATGGGAATAAAAACAGCTATAATTACGACGAATTCCAAAGATAACGTATTAACGTTTCTTAAAGCAAAAAATGCTGAATTTTTCGATTTTATTTTAAGTGCTTCCATGTTTGGAAAAGAATCTAAAATGAGAAGAATTATTAAAAAGGAGAAATTGAATCTTAGTGAAGTTCTTTATGTTGGCGATGAAATCAGAGATATACATGCAGCCAGGAATACGGGGATAGATATTGTTTCGGTGGGATGGGGCTATAATACCGTAGAAAGCTTAAAAAAACATAAACCCGAATATATAATCTTTGAACCATCAGAATTAATCGATATATGTAAGTAATTAGGAGGCAATATGAACAACATGATTTATACAATAAAACCAGAACATCATGGCATACAAGATTTAAAGCAAATACTTCAAGAGCACCCGGAAATTCAATTTGTATCATTCATGGGCGTTGATATTGGAGGCAATGGTACCGATGAAAAAATTCCAATAAAGCTTTTTATTAAAGATATGGCCGAAATGCTGAAATTTGGAATTCAGACAGACGGCTCCAGCGTTGAATTGCAAGGTATCGCGGATTTGAATAATGCGAGGGTGGATATATTACCTGATATTAACTGCAACTGGTTTGTAGATTATAATTATGAATATAACAATGCTATAAACGGTTTACCTGTAGGCACATTAAAAATTCCTTCCTTTATCGTACATGACGGCAAGCAGGTTTGCTCAAGATCCATACTTAAAAGAGCAATAATCAACTTCAAATCTGAATTAATGAATTTAATTGAGAAGAATCCAAGAGTATCAGAGTATTATGGCTTTAAATATGAAGATGTTGAAGAAGTTCAGCTTACCTGTGCCACAGAGCTTGAAATGTGGGTAAAAACTCCTGAACAAAGCGCAGATTTTGAAGAATTATATACCTCACAGGTTCTAAAGGAACAATATTGGAAAAGAACAATGGGTACTGTAAGAACGGTTATTGAAAAAATAATGGATATGCTTGAACTTTATGACTTGAAGCCGGAGATGGCACATAAAGAGGTTGGCGGCATAGCTAATAAAATTGATGCTAAGGGCAGAATAACTCACGTTATGGAGCAGCTTGAAATAGATTGGAGATTTTCAAGTGCTATACAAGCATCAGACAATGAAATTCTTGTAAGGGAAATAATAGAGGATCAGTTTAGACATCACGGTTTAGAAGTGCTGTTTAAAGCAAAGCCTATTGAGGGTGTTGCAGGAAATGGAGAGCATACCCATCTTGGAGCTGCATTAAAATTAAAAGACGGAAAAAGAATCAACCTGTTTACCCCTGATAATATACATAAGGATTATTTAAGTGAAATTGGATACGGCGCATTGATGGGATTACTTAAAAATTATGAGGTAATAAACCCAATCGTTACAGCGACTAATGATGCATTCAACAGATTAAAACCCGGATTTGAAGCACCTGTGTGCATAGTTACTTCATTGGGAGGTACCAAGGACGCTCCATCAAGGAACCGTTCCGTATTGGTAGGGGTAATAAGGGATGTTGAAAATCCTAATGTTATCAGATTTGAACTAAGGTCTCCCAATCCATATTCTAATACTTATCTGGTTATTGCGGCATCGTATCAAGCAATGCTTGACGGAATAGTTAATGTCATCAACTCAGGTTTATCATGCGAGAAATTAGAGAAGGAAATCACGAAATCATACGGGGACGATGCAGTTTATTTGGAAAAATACAGAGAATACAGAAGCGAAGAGGATGTTTTTGAACGATTTACGGAAGAAGAAAGAAGTAAACTGTATGGTACTGCTCCTGCAACTGTTTGGGAAAATTTATCAAATCTTGGCTCCAACAAACTAAAACAACAGATATTGAAGTCAGGAGATGTTTTTACTGATGAGCTTATAAATTCATTTAAAGAATCAACGCTCCAAAAGTGGAAAAATGAGCTTACAGGCAGAATAATTCATGACAATATAATGCTTTTAAAGACTTTTGTAAAGCTTCATAACGAACACGATCATGCAACGGATTTAGATGTGGTGAACTGGGAAAGGATAGTTTATTTAAAAACTAAGCTTATGAAGGATAGTATGACTAAAAAGTGCGTTTTTACTAAGATAAAGACAGCAATAAATGAAGGTCATTATGAAGTAGCTTCTGATTTGCAAAAGCAAATGAACGAAAAAATGTCTGAAATCAGAAGATTGTATATTGAGTATAAAAACAATATTTTTTAAATTATAAATTATGAATATGTGATACATATGTCATTCGTTGCAAGCCGATAACCTCAATAGGGGAAATCGGCTTCACGGTATGACATTTTTTTATGCTATCTTATGTAATATTATCAATATTATGATTATTTATTCTATTGTCAATAAATAGGTATTTACAAAATATTTTAATTATGCTAAAATACATGTAAAACGTATTCATATAATGCGTTTGAAAAATATGTGTATTGTATTATGGCACAGGGTTTTCATTAATGAGTTATATTGGGCATTATAGTAGGGTTTATTTTATTTATCCTTTACCATTATACTCAATACACTAAATTAATTGGAGGAGAATTATGGGTAAAGTTCCAAAACAAAAAAAACAACCAACATTATTAATTTCTATTATCCCGGTTGCTGTTACAGTTGCATTAATAGGAATTGTTATAATTGGCTATGACGGAGAAGTTCATATTCCTATTTTAATGGGTGCAGTTGTTGGAGCAGCAATAGCAATTTTTGGTTTAGGTTTTACTTGGAAAGAAATCGAACAAGGTATTGTTGATTCAATCGGCAGTACTATGCAGGCGATTCTAATACTCGCAGTAATCGGTATTTTAATTGGTACGTGGATTGCAGGTGGTATTGTTCCTACTTTGATTTATTATGGTTTACAAATTATGTCACCAACATTTTTCTTAGCAGCATCCTTAATACTTTGCAGCATAGTTGCTTTGGCAACAGGTAGTTCATGGACAACTGCAGGAACAGTTGGTTTAGCATTGATAGGTATTGCTCAGGGTATCGGGGTTTCAATACCATTGGCAGCAGGTGCAATAATATCAGGAGCTTATTTTGGCGACAAAATATCACCTTTATCTGATACAACTAATTTGGCACCTGGAATGGCAGGAGCAACATTATTTGATCATATTAAGCACATGCTTTATACAACAAGTGTATCATATGGTATAACATTAATTATATTTGTAATATTAGGACTACAATATAGAGGAAACGTTCTTGATGCAAGTGAAATATCTGGTATCTTAGAAACTATCGAGAGTATATATACAATTAGTCCAATATTCTTATTAGTTCCAGTTATAGTAATAGTTATGGTTGCAATGAAGATTCCTGCAATTCCTGGATTAATTGTAGGTTGTATACTTGGAGCAATTTGTTCAGTATTCCAGGGACAGGATTTTGGTTCTATAATTGATATTGCTAACAATGGTACTGTTGCAGAAACTGGTCATGCTGTTGTGGATGAGCTATTAACAAACGGTGGTCTGCAAAGTATGATGTGGACAATTTCATTAATTATGAGTGCATTAACATTTGGTGGAGTACTTGAAAAAACAGGTATGATGGCAACCATAGCAAACAGATTATTAGTTTTTGCTAAAAATACCGGCTCATTAATCCTTGTAACAGCAGTTACTTGCCTTTTCGTAAACACACTTTGCGGAGACCAATACTTGGCTATTGCATTACCTGGTAAAATGTACAAAGACACATATGCAGAAAGAGGATTGGCACCAAGAAACTTGTCACGTATCCTTGAGGATTCCGGTACGGTTACTTCGGCACTTATTCCATGGAATACATGCGGTGCTACAATGTCAGGATTCCTTGGAGTACCTACATTCGCGTATTTTCCGTACGCATTCTTCAACCTGTTGAGCCCAATCGTTTCAGTTATATACGCATACATGGGAATTTCTATTATGACTTTGGAGGAAGACCCTGCTTCAGAACAATATGTAAGACCTATGAAGCTTAAAAAATCTCCAAAAGAATTGGAAGAATATATTGCTAACTATAAAAATAAACATGCTAATGCTTAAATATTAACAGCTTAAAAGCGTCCGAATAACCTTATAGGAAACTGTAAGGTTATTTTTTTTTATATGATTTGACTTTATAATGAATTCATTATAAAATATATATGTTATTTGAAGACGTTACCATGTCAGAGGTGAATTTAATGAATTTTCAGCAAAAATATGCAGATGAGCTGAAGAAGCTTAAAGAAAATGAAGATTATATAGAAGTCTTTCGTTTTACAATGGACAGACGACATGATTTGAACGAAATGAAGGAAGTAATAGAAGGGCTTATGAAGTTTTCTAAGGAAAACAATTTAAACAAGGTTAAAGCATGGATATATTATTATCTGGGCTGGTATCATTTTGACAGATATCATTATGAAAAGGCTGCGGAAAGCTTTCTGATTTCAAATGACATATTTAATTTGCTTAACTATAAACATGGACTTATATATGCATGTAACGGACTTACTAATGTTTATTGTCAAATAGGCCAATTTAATCTATCAACCGAATGGGGACTTAAAGGTATCTCTTTATGCGAAGAAACCGATAATAAAAAAGCTCTTGTTATTCTCTTAGTAAATACCGGTATTAACTATATTCAAATGAAAAATTACAAGAAGGGCAAAGAAATACTTAACAGCATTAAGATAACAGAGCAAGAATTGACAAAAAAACAATTGGTTTCATTAAATTTGTCTTTCGCAGAAATAGAAATAAATATTGGAGATCCATATTTGGCATTGACTTACATTGATTTGGTATCAAGAAATGAAAAGGAATTTAAAGTAACCTCAGAGGTATGCGAAATATACAAGCTAAAAGGCATGGCATATGTAAAATTGAATTTATATGATATTGCTGAACAAGAATTTGAACAGGCATATGATTTTGCAAATAAAAATGAATTGCTATATGAAAAATGCTCCGTGGCAATAGAGTGGACAAAGCTATCCATTATTTTAGGAAGAAAACAAAAGGCCATCAAGGAACTGCTTGAAGTTATAGAGATCTGTAAAAGTAAAAGAATTAAGGTGCTGCTAAGAGAAGCATATCATATATTGTATACAATTTACAAGGATTTTAACAAGCCCTATGAAGCTCTGAAATGTTTGGAAGAATACATGCAGATTGATGATGAAATGTACGATTATGAGCAAAATCAGTTGATGGCTAAAATGAATTTCAAACATACTAAAAGGGAAGCGGATCAATATAAATTGCTTTATGACAGGACAGAGCTTTTGTCTAACATCGGTCAAAAAATATTATCTAATTTAAGCATCAGTTCAATTGTTAAAATAATAGACGAGGAGATTAATAAGCTGATAAATACTGATTATTTTGGGATTGCAGTATATGACAGCGATTTAGATCAGGCAACCTATTATTTTGTAGGCGAAAACACAAAAATTAAGGATGTAATACATTTTGACGGTGAAAATGAAACATCATTTGGTTCCTATTGTATTAGGAACAAAAAAGATATTATAATCAGTAACGCACAAAAAGAATATAAAAAATATATTGATAGATTTCCTACTGACTTTAAGGGAACAGAAGGAAAATCAGAGATGAAATCTGTGATTTATACACCACTAATTATTAACGATAAGGCAGTGGGTTTAATGTCGGTACAAAGCAGTGAAGAAAATGCATATGATCTGAATGATTTAAATACATTAAAAATATTAGCGAACTATTCAGCCATAGCAATTGAAAATGCCATAAACTACAAGAGAGTTGAAGATAAAGCGACTTACGATAATTTAACCAGTTTTTTATCCAAATTTGAAATAATAAGATTAGGTGAAATTATTTATGAAAAGCACAAGGTAAATAAATTAAAATTTTCTGTTGCAATGATAGATTTGGACAATTTTAAGAATGTAAACGATTCATTTGGTCATATTTATGGTGATAAGGCATTGACTATGGTGGCCGATACAATTTCAAGCTGCATTAGAAATACTGATTATATAGGCAGGTACGGAGGGGATGAGTTTCTTCTTATATGTCCCGGCTTAGGAGAGCCGGAGGCCATAGACGTGGCAGAGAGAATCAGAAAAACCATAGAAAATAAAATTTTTGATTTGGGCGATGGAATTTTGGTTTCAGTAACCTTGAGCATAGGAGTGCATGAATTTAAGGAAGTGGACAAGTCTTTCTTAGATGTATTGAAAAAGGCAGATAAATGCTTGTATTTTGCCAAGGGAAGCAACAGGAATTTAGTTATATGCAATTAAAATCCAAAAATCTAAAAAATATGTAAGGTTATTAAAAACTTTACATATTTTTTACATTATTAAGCTTTGATTTTTACTATCAGTGTCTATATTAAGTACAAGATATTAAAAATTAAGGAGAAAATGTAAAACTATGAAAAATAGAAAATTGTTATCTATTATTGCAGCAGTATTAATGTTAACTCTGGTGTTTGCAGGATGTACTAAAGAGCAACCTGCAGAACAACCACAACCACAACCTCAGCAACCAGTAGAGCAACCGCAACAACCGGCAAATGATTTTAATGCAGATAAAGATATAACTGTAGTAGCGAGAGATGCAGCATCAGGTACAAGAGGAGCATTCCATGAAATTATGGAAATAATTCGAAAAGAAGGCGATACAACAGTTGATAAGCTTGTAGTGGGAGCACTTGAATTTGATGGAACCGATAAAGTTATCACTGCAGTTGAACAAGATAAATATGGTATCGGATATATATCATTAGGTTCTGTAAGTGAAAGAATTAAAGCCATATCAGTAAGTGGTGCAGAACCAACTATTGAAAATGTAAAAAGCGGAGTATACTCAGTAGCAAGACCTTTCCTATTGGTTACTAAGGGAACTGAAAGTGATTTGGTTAAGGATTTCTTAAGCTTTACTGAATCGGTAGAAGGACAAAAAATTGTTAACGACAGGAGTTTTATAAGCGCAGTTGACGGTCCTGAAGAATATACAAGTTCAGGTATGTCAGGAACAATTAAGATGGCCGGATCAACATCTGTAGCACCTTTAATGGAAAAGTTACAAGAAGAATATAGCAAATTAAATCCTGATGTTAATTTTGAAATGCAGGCAAACGGCTCATCTCAAGGTATCCAAGCTGCCTTAGACGGATCATATGATATAGGAATGAGCTCAAGAGAATTAAAGTCTGAAGAAGCTGCAGAATTAAACAGACACGTTCTTGCAATTGATGGTATTGCAGTTATCGTAAACAATGAAAATCCGATAGACAATTTAACATCTGAAGATATCACAGCTATATACATCGGTGAAAAAACAGTTTGGTCCGAAGTTGAATAATGCAAAATATTAAAACAAATTATAGCGAAAAAATAATGCAGGCAGTGTTTTATCTGTCTGCACTTATTTCAATTATAGCGGTAATTGCCATCTGCCTCTTTCTGTTGATAAGGGGTATACCAGCTATAAGTAAAATAGGTTTTATGGAGTTTATATTTAATGAGAAATGGAAACCGACAGATTCTCCTGCTTCCTTTGGAATTCTATCAATGATTGTGGGAAGTACTTATGTTACTGCTGGAGCTATAATAATCGGTGTGCCCATTGGTTTGATGTGCGCTGTTTTCTTGGCTAAATTTTGCCCCGATACAGTATATAAAATTGTAAAGCCGGCAGTTAATTTGTTAGCAGGTATTCCGTCAATTATCTATGGTTTTTTTGGAATGGAGGTTATAGTTCCATTTGTGAGAGAAAACTTTGGAGGCAATGGATTCAGTATTTTGTCATCCTCAATAATATTAGGGATAATGATTTTGCCTACAATTATATCAATAAGTGAAAGCTCAATAAGAGCAGTTCCGTTAAGCTATGAAGAAGGTTCGTTAGGTCTTGGTGCTACAAAAGAAGAAACGATTTTTAAAGTAGTTTTACCGGCGGCTAAATCAGGTGTTTTAACATCAATTATTTTGGGTATTGGAAGAGCTGTGGGAGAAACAATGGCAGTTGTAATGGTAGCAGGTAATGCGGTAATGCCGTTAGATAAAATTAAATTGCTGAAGCCAATCAGAACCTTGACTACAAACATAGTGACTGAAATGAGTTATGCTTCCGGATTGCATGAAGAATCGTTAATAGCAACCGGGGTTGTACTTTTTGTATTCATAATAATTCTCAACACCTCATTAAGCTTGATTAAAACAAGGACTGCAAAGAATTAGGAGGAGTTATGGGTATCTTAAGAAAAAGAAAAGCGATATCTTTAATTTTAAAAATATCCGTATGGTTTTGCGGGGTATTGACGGTCGGAATATTAATATATATACTATTATTTATACTACTCCGAGGAGTTCCTAAAATAAACATGGAATTTCTGTTTGGAAAATACAATTCAGATACCCTATCGGCATTTTCTTCGATCGTAACAACGATTGAAATGATTGTAATATCTTTATTCATTTCTGTTCCCATAGGCGTGTTCTGTGCAATTTATCTTACGGAATATGCAAAAAGGGGAAATAAAACGGTAAAAGCAATTCGTTTGGCTGTAGACACTTTAGCCGGTATACCTTCAATTGTATTCGGATTATTTGGAATGATTTTATTTGTTAAAATGTTAGGATTCAGAGCATCGGTTCTTTCAGGTATATGCACATTGTCAATAATGATACTTCCTGTTATTATCAGTTCATCAGAGGAAGCAATAAAATCAGTGCCCGATATGTACAGAGAAGGAAGCTTAGGTCTTGGCGCAGGAAGATTAAGAACGGTTTTTAAAATAGTGCTGCCAACAGCAATGCCCGGTATTTTATCCGGCGTAATATTGGCAATAGGTCGTATTGTTGGTGAAACAGCTGCTTTAATATTTACAAGCGGAACAAATGTATTAAAAAGTCCTACATTAGACTTAATGGCTTCTCA
Source organism: Sedimentibacter sp. (assembly GCF_032080165.1). Lineage (GTDB taxonomy): Bacteria > Bacillota > Clostridia > Tissierellales > Sedimentibacteraceae > Sedimentibacter. The sequence goes on along the minus strand of NZ_DAMASY010000008.1, from coordinate 139,253 downwards.
AAGAACACTTGCTATTCATATGTACATGCTGGCAAGCGAGGGTTTGCCGCATTCAAAGGAAATGGCATTTGCAACCGGTTCAATATTAATATTAATAGTTTTTTTAGTAAACTATACCACAACGAAGCTTGCAGGACGAATTGGGAGGTTAAGTGATGAGTAAAATTAAAATAGAAGATGTTAGTTTATATTATGGAGAGTTCCAAGCTCTTAAAGATATAAATATGGATATAAAAGAAAATGAAATAACTGCCTTTATCGGTCCGTCGGGATGCGGGAAATCAACTTTATTAAAGTCCCTGAACAGGATGAATGATTTAATAGAGGGAGTTAAAATAACGGGAAGAATGCTGTTGGATGATGTGGATATTTACAAGGATATGGAGCCGCCTGTTTTAAGAAAAAGAGTTGGAATGGTATTCCAAAAACCTAATCCTTTTCCCATGAGCATATATGAAAATGTAGCATATGGTCCAAAGACACACGGTATAAAACAAAAATCAAAACTTGACGATATAGTAGAACAAAGCTTGCGTGCCGCGGCTATGTGGGATGAGGTAAAGGATAGACTCAAAAAAAGTGCATTAGGTTTATCAGGCGGTCAACAGCAAAGATTGTGCATTGCCAGGGCTTTTTCAGTAAATCCTGAGGTAATATTGTTAGATGAGCCGACTTCTGCATTAGACCCTATATCAACCATGAAAATAGAAGATTTGCTTGTTGAAATTAAAAAAGATTATACAATTGTAATTGTTACACACAACATGCAGCAGGCAACAAGAATTTCTGATAAAACCGGCTTTTTCCTTCATGGGGAAGTAATCGAATTTGATGATACTGAAAGGTTGTTTTCGATGCCTAAAAACAAAAAAACAGAAGATTATATAACCGGAAGATTCGGCTAAAATGGAGGGTATAATGAGGAATAGATTTGATAAGGAGTTAGAAAATTTAAATCTTGAATTAATCAAAATGGGAGGACTTATAGAGGAATCCATTGAAACAAGCGGAAAAGCGTTAATTAATCAGGATTTGGAAATGATTAAAAAAGTAAACGAATTAGAAGTTGAAATAGATGAAATGGAAAAAACAATAGAAAGTCATTGCTTGAAGCTGCTTTTGCAGCAACAGCCGGTCGCTTCTGATTTGCGAATTATCAGCACCGCATTAAAAATGATTACCGATATGGAAAGAATAGGAGATAACGCAGAGGATATTGCAGAAATATCAAGATTTTTGGCAAACCAGAAGTTTATCAAGGATCTTGTACACATACCACAAATGATAGAAGCAACCATCGGCATGGTAAAAAGAAGCGTTGATGCATTCGTAAACAAAGACAAGGAATTAGCTCTGCAGGTTTGCAGGGATGATGATATAGTTGATAATTTGTTTACTATAATAAAAACAGAATTAATAGAAAAAATTCAGGAAAACACTGAAAATGGAGAACAGGCAATTGACTTGCTTATGATTGCGAAGTATCTTGAAAGAATAGGTGATCATGCAGAAAATATTGCGGAATGGGTTATATTTTCTATTACAGGAGAACATAAAATAAGATAGGAGAAAAAATATGAAGCTCATATATTGTGTAGAAGATGATGTAAGTATAAGAGAATTAATAACTTTAGCTTTATCAACAGCCGATTTTGAGGTTATGGGATTTGAAGAAGCAGGAAGTTTTTATAATGCACTGAAAAAGAGAATACCTGATTTAATACTCCTTGATTTAATGCTTCCTAAAATTGATGGGATGTCAATACTGAAATCAATAAAAAATGATTCTCTGTATTCTGAAATTCCCGTAATAATTTTAACCGCAAAATCTATGGAATTAGACAAGGTTAAGGGCCTTGAATCGGGAGCGGATGACTTTATTACAAAGCCATTTGGTGTATTGGAATTAATGGCAAGAGTAAAAGCGGTTTTAAGGCGTGCGGGCAAAAAAGAAATTCTTGAGGACATTATAGAATATAATGACCTGACATTGGATTACAATAAACGTACTTTGTTATATAAGGATACAACCGTGGTGCTTACCTACAAGGAATTTGAACTCCTGCATTACTTAATGCTTAATAAGGGAATAGTATTGTCAAGAGATAAGATTCTTCAGGAAATTTGGGGCTACGATTATGAAGGGGAAACGAGGACGGTTGATATGCACATTAAAACCATAAGGCAAAAATTAGATGCTGCAGGCTGTCCCAACTATGTTGTTACGGTAAGGAGTGCCGGCTATAAGTTAGAGGAACAGGGAGAATAATGAAAAGGCGATTGTTTTTGATTATTTTGCTCATATCTTTTCTATCATCATCAGTAGTCAGTATTATAACATCTAAAGTTTATTATGATTTATATGCAGCTGATGCTAAAAACCAAATACAGACAATATTAAAGCTGACAAAAGAAGAAAGCAATTGGGAAGATAATCAAGCTATAAATTTATCTGTCAATGAAATATTAGGCACTGTAAATTACAGTATTCGTTTTACCATTGTTGATATTGACGGGAATGTAGTTTATGATAGCCGTGCTAAAAATGAAGCATTGGAAAATCATAAAGACAGACCCGAAATTAAATCAGCTTTTCAACATGGCAGCGGTGAATATATCAGGTATTCAGATACCATATCAACGGATATGTATTACTATGCCGAAAAAATAAATGAAAATGAAGTTCTGAGGTTGTCGAGAGAAATAAGCAGTATAAATAAGGTGTTTATAAATATATTGCCTTTGATAATATTTCTTTTTATCGCTCTTTTTGTTGTTGTTTATATATGTGCGAATATATTTATTAAAAAAATATTGAAGCCTATTAATTTATTAGCAGGCTCCATTAATGAAATTACTGATAATAACGAGCATGAAGACGTATATATATATGAAGAGCTTGAACCGATTTATCGCAGATTCAGAGATCAAAAATTAAAAATAAATCATTATATTAATGAATTAAAGTATGAAAGAGATACAATAAATACAATAACCGACAATATGAAGGAAGGATTTATTCTGTTAAATAGGGATAAAAATATCTTGTCCATAAATAAAAGCGGTAAAAAAATGATAGGCAATGAAAAATTTGATTTGTACAATGACAGAAACATCATTGAACTAACGAGAAATAATAATATATTATCAAAAATAGATTTATCCTTTAAGGAAAATAAGCACATTGTTTATGATTTAGAAAATGAAGACAGTCATTTCAGATATTATTTAAGCCCTGTCATAGATCAGGACAGCTTAAACGTGACAGGAATGCTGATACTTATAGAAAACATTACAATTACTAAAAATGCGGAAATTATCAGAAGCGAATTTTCGGCAAATGTATCACACGAATTAAAAACACCGCTGACAACTATAATCGGATTTGCTGAACTGATTAAAGAAGGGTTTATAACAGATATGGACAGCATAAGAAAGTACAGCAGTATGATAAATAATGAGGGCTTAAGATTGATTTCATTAATTGAAGATATTATGAGATTATCAAAGATAGAAGAGAATCCGGATGAAAATGAAAACACAACAATAAATTTAAAGGATGTATTAAATAAAGTAGTTTCTTTGTTACAAGGAAAAGCTGAGGATTTAAATATAAATTTATCATTTGAAGCAACTGATATATATATGAAGGCAAATCATAACTATATTAGCGAGCTTTTTTATAACCTTATTGATAATGCAATAAAATATAATAAAGAAAATGGAAGCGTAATTGTTAAAGTATATAAGAAAGATGGTTTTATTATAATTTCCGTAAAGGATACGGGAGTTGGAATAGCAAAGGAACATCAGCAAAGAATATTTGAAAGGTTTTACAGGGTCGACAAAAGCAGATCAAAGCAAACAGGCGGAACAGGGCTTGGATTGTCTATAGTTAAACATATAGCGGAGCTGTATGAAGGTCAGATTGAAGTTGAAAGTATTGAGAATGAAGGAGCTGAAATAACAATAAAATTTCCACAATAAAACTTGATAACTAATGAGAATTTTGGTAGCATTAATGTAGTTAATGCTGCCATGTTTGCTTTCACTTACAGTATAAGCGACTGACACCAAGACAGAGACTTGTTTAAGCTTTAGTTTAGCTTGACTTGATAAAATAGCAGTTAATAGTAGAGAGAAGGTTAATATATTATGTATATAATCGATAATGCCGAACTTATAAATATAAGGCGTGAATTCCATCAAAATCCTGAACTTGGCGGTAATGAACATAAAACAATGGAAAGAATATGCCGGTACTTGGATTCCTGGAACATAGAATATGAAAAAGGTGTCGCTGAAACAGGTGTAATAGCCATTATACGGGGAAAGAATAAAAAACCGGATTCAAAATGTATAGCCGTAAGAGCGGATATAGACGCCCTTCCGATTAAAGAAGAAGCAGAATTTGATTATAAATCTCTTAATGACGGTATAATGCATGCCTGTGGTCATGATGCTCATACAGCAATTGCTTTAATGACTGCTAAAATTACGAAATCATTGGAAGATAAAATAAACGGTGATGTTAAATTTTTTTTCCAGCCTGCGGAAGAAACAACAGGCGGTGCCGAAAGAATGATAAAGCATGGCTGTTTAAAGAACCCCGATGTAGAATTTGTATTTGGTCTCCATGTAGATACTTCGCTTAAAACGGGGACAATAGGTATTAAATACGGCAAAATGATGGCTGCTTCTGATGAAATAAACATTAATATTAAAGGAAAATCATGTCATGGTGCACAACCTCATAACGGAGAAGACCCGATTGTTGCTTCAAGCAGCATTGTATTATCGCTTCAATCTGTAATAAGCAGAAACGTATCACCGTTAAATTCTGCAGTAATAACCATAGGAAGCATTCACGGGGGAACACAGAGCAACATTATACCTGATGATGTCTATTTAAACGGCATAATGAGAACATTAGACCCTGAAACGCGAAATTTTATAAAAAAAAGAGTTTCAGAGGTTGTTGAAAATGTATCTGAAGCGTGTGGAGCAGAAGGAACAGTAAGCTTCAGAGAAAGCTACGGTCCATTGATTAATAACGATCAAGCAGTTGACTTGTTAAAGGAAACTGCCGTTAATGTGTTAGGAAATGATAATGTTAAGATACTTGAATTTCCGGACATGGGAACAGAGGATTTTTCATATTTTTGTCTGCATTCAAAAGGATGTTTTTTTAATTTAGGGTGCAGAAATACAGATACAAAAGAGGTATACCCTTTACATTCAAGTAAATTTGTGCTTGACGAGACATGTCTCCAAATAGGGGTTAAAATACAGGTTGAAAATATTTTAAATATTTTAAGATAAAAAACAGAAATGAGTGAAATATTTGTTTGGATATGTTACAATAAACAAGTCGGAATTAAAATTTAAAGAGTACTACAGCTACAAGGGTTACTATTGTGGCTTGTGCAAGACACTTAAATCAAAATACAGCAATAAATCAAGGATGACATTGAATTATGATATGACATTTCTTATATTGCTTTTAAGTTCTCTTTATGAGCCGGAAAATAAAATATATAACGAAAGATGTATGGTCCATCCCGGTAAGAAGCAGTTGATTATACAAAACGAAATATCCGAATACGCCGCATCTTTAAATATAATTTTATCCTATTACAATTTACTTGATAATTGGCAGGACGATAAGGATTATAAATCATTATTGATTTTAAAGTCATTATCGAAAGAGTATAATAGAGCAGAAAAGAAGCTTTCTGAGAAAACAAAAATTATCAGAGAAAAGCTTCATAATATTTCTGAACTTGAAAAAAACAACACAGATGATATTGACAAAGTATCTAATGAGTTTGGTTATTTGATGGAAGAAATATTTTTATACAGGAAAGACAACTGGGAAAAAAATTTAAGAAAAATAGGTTTTTACTTAGGTAAATTTATATATTTGCTCGATGCTTACGAAGATATGGAAAAGGACAGGCAAAATAATTCATACAATCCTTTTAACCTTATGAAGACAGACAATAAAGAGCAATATGCCAAAGATTTATTAATGCTTAATTTATCGTTTTTAAGTGAGGAAATAGAAAAACTTCCATTAATACAAGATAAAGGCATTATTGATAATATTATTTATTCCGGAATATTAACCAAATTAGATAAAAAGGAGCAAAAAATATGAAAGACCCATATGAAGTGCTTGGCCTGTCAAGAGGTGCATCTAAAGAAGAAGTAAAAAGCGCCTATAGAAAATTAGCTAAAAAATATCATCCCGATATGAACGAAAATAATCCGTTACAGGATCTTGCGGAAGAAAAATTTAAAGAAATACAATGGGCTTATGATGAAATAATAAACGGCAGCTCAAGCTCTTACTCAAATTCTTACAGCTACAACGATAACTCAGGTCAAGACAGCTCAAACAGTTTATTCAGCGTTAGACAGTTTATTCAAACAGGAAGGTTTAATGAAGCTGTCAGAGCACTAAACAGTATAAAGTTAAGAAATGCAGAATGGAATTATCTTATGGGCGTTTGCTATGTCAATATGGGTTCAATCGGACAAGGTATGCAATTCGTTCAAAATGCAGTAAGAATGGAGCCGGATAATTTCGAATATAAGAATTTTTTAAATCAGATTTTAAACATGCAGCAAACATATCAAAGCAGGGCATACAATTATCGTAGGGGTTCTTCAAGTGTAGACTGTTGTACACAGCTTATTTGCGCGGATTGTTTGTGTGAATGTTTGGGAGGGGATCTTATTTCATGCTGTTAAAGAGCAAAATAGCATATTTGGGAGTTCTGTTGGGGTTAAATCAGCTTTTTATAATACTTTCATCAATTATAGAAACAAATACAATTATATTATTTGCCGCCGCTGCTTTGCTGGTGGGAGTGGTAATAGTTGAATTTGGCGGAAAAAACGGTTTAGTATTTTATATTGCATCCTGTTTGTTAGGATTTTTCTTATCCTTCAATAAATTTGAGTTTGTAACATACGTAGTGTTTTTCGGATTGTACAGCTATGTTAAGCATTTGTTAGAGCTTAAGGTAAAAAACAAAAATACATTATTTTTGACAAAGATAATATTCTTTAATCTTGCCTTAATTATAATGTACTTAGCAATCAGGCTGTTTATTACGATTGAGCTAACCTGGTGGATGATTCTTGCAGGACAAATATTATTCATAATTTACGATTATGCATTTTCGATTTTTATAAACTACTACATAAGCACAATCAAACCAAAAATAAAAAAGAAGCCCTAACCCTATTTGTAGGATGTATGGGGACACACCTCTAAAGTAAAGAGAGTCTTTGTAGATAGCTTTAGAGAAATGTCCCCGATTAGGTTTTCTGAAAAATAGCGGTAGGTCTTTCGCAACGAATTCCCAATGTATGCGACCAAAGGGAGTAAATACATTGGTGAACGAGACTGGGATGAGATTCTCCAATCTCATCATTTCCATTGCTTATCTATCGCTCACCTATTGCTTATCCATTGTTATTCCATTGTCAGGTAGCTTTCTCTTTCTGCTCCAACCGAAACATACTTAATTTTACTTCCTGCTTTTTCTTCTATATATTTTATATATTCATGACATTCCTTAGGTAAATCAGATTCTTTACGGCAGCTGCCTATGTCGCAGTTCCATCCTTTTAAATATTCTATAACAGGCTTTGCTATCTCTAAATCCATACCCATGGGAAAATCTTCTGTTATTTTTCCGTTAATTTCATAGCCGGTAACTACAGGTATTTTATCTAAATATGACAATATATCAAGCTTTGTTAAGGCCAACATATCAGCCCCTTGAACTTGAACACCGTATCTTGAAGCGACAACATCAAAAGGTCCAACCCTTCTTGGACGTCCTGTAGCAGCTCCGTATTCGCCTCCGGCTTCTCTTAAAGCTTTTGCTTCTTCTCCGAACATTTCTGCAGTAAAAGGACCTTCGCCTACACAGGATGAATAAGCTTTCATTATACCAATAGTATTGCTAAGCTTTTGTCCCGGGATTCCCGATCCGATAGGTGCATATGCGGCAATCGTAGAGGATGAAGAGGTATATGGATATATGCCGAAATCTATGTCTCTTAAAGCACCTAACTGTGCTTCAAACATTATTTTCTTTCCCTTGCTTATTGCATCGTTCAGGTATAAGCCAACATCGCATATGTATTCCTTGAGATCTTTTGAATAATTCATAAGCCAATTATACATGTCCTCGGATTTAAATTCTATGGATTTATATCCTCCTGCAATCATTAAGTTTTTCCACTCAACAACTTGATTTAAATGTTTTTTTAATGCTTCCTCATTAAACAGATCTCCCATTCTGATTCCATTTTTCAGATATTTGTCACCGTATACGGGAGCTATTCCTCGTTTAGTGGAGCCAAATTTTAAATCCTTAAGACGTTCTTCTTCCAATATATCCTGCTTAACGTGATATGGCAGACATATAATGGCTCTGTCGCTGATTTTTAAATTATTCGGAGTAATTTTTATGCCTGATTTCCTTAAATTGTTTATTTCCTTATGGAGGTGTTCGATGTCAATCACCATTCCATTTCCCATAATATTTACCACGTCAGGTCTCAGTATGCCGGATGGAAGAAGATTGAGTATAAATTTCCCCGATTCATTTACGACAGTATGACCTGCATTATTTCCACCTTGGTAGCGGCATACTATATCGTAATCAGCAGACAGCAAGTCAACCATTCTGCCCTTTCCTTCGTCACCCCAGTTTATTCCTACAATTGCAGTTAACATATATAACCTCCCATTTTTTGATAAATAATTATATTATTTCAAAAAAAATCTGTCAAGGTAAAACATAAATTTTTTGTTAAAAATTACATTGTCGAAAATAGAAAAAAACTGTAATGTTTATTGCCTATAAAATTTAAATATGATAGAATTAATCATAAATTATGATTATGATTTAATAACATAATAGTAAGGGTATGGTTAATCCAGTATCTACATAACATTTTAAGGAGGATTTATGTTAAAAAAATCAAGAAAAGCAATAATATTGTTACTAATCTCATCTATGTTGGCCGGCTGTACAGGTCAGGTCAGCGCAAATACACCCATACCCAATGAAGAAAACGAAGAACCGGTTGTAGTGGTTCCTCCCGAACCGAATGAACCGGAGTTGTCCGAAGAAGAAAAACAAAATCAGGAATTAGAAAAAATGCTTCAGGAAAGAATTGAAGTTGAAGCGAAAAGAAAAGAAGAACTAAAAGAATTCTATGTTCCGTTAATTCCCGTAGGTGAAGAAAGAGAAAAGAAAAAAGTTGAAGTAAAAGCATTGTATGCTACAGGACACACAGCAGGCAATGAATTGAACAAAGAAAATATCGATGCTTACGGTGCATATGTGAAGGCACTTGCTGATAAGGATACTGTAAAAGCAAAGGAGCTTTTTGCAAGTGCAGATAAAGCCAACAAATTTGAAAGAATTATAGGAATAGCTGTAGGAACGGAAATTAATGGTTTAGTAATAAACGTAAAAGACGATAACGGACTTATAACATATAACAGCGATATAGAAATCGTACAAAAGATGAATGAAACAACGGCCATTCCTATAAAAGATGTAAACAATATGCTTAAAGTTCTTAAAGAATATGATATATATACTATAGGAAGAATAGTTGCATTTAAGGATAAAAATTTTGCGGTTAAGAGTTCTGAACATTCAATACAGTTAAAATCAGGCGGAACATGGTTAGATCCAAACAGCGGTAATATTCCTTGGATTAACCCGTTCGATAAATATGTATGGGATTACAATATAGCGATTGCCAAGGAAGCAGCTCTTTTGGGCTTTGATGAAATTCAATTTGACTATGTCAGATTCCCTGACGGAGCAAAAAAGTATAATCCTATAACTGAGTTTCCGGGCAGAAATGATAGAGACAAAGATGAAGCAATAGCAGAATTCCTGCAATATGCAAGAGAAGAATTAAAACCATACAGCGTGAATTTAGGTGCTGACGTTTTTGGTATAACAACGAGAACATGGGATGATTATCCGGAAGATATAGGTCAAACATGGATTTTAATCGGTGAGCATGTAGACAATATTGCACCCATGGTTTATCCAAGCCACTATTCAACGGGTTGGTATAACTTAGAAAATCCCAATGCGCATCCTTATCTTGTTGTCAAAGGTTCTATGGAAGAAGCCATTGAGAAAAATTCTTCCATGGTCAATCCGCCAATAATCAGACCATGGCTGCAAGATTTTGATTGGGCAGGTATAGAATATGGTTATGATAAGGTCAGAACACAAATAGTTGCGGCAAAAGAGCTTGGAATTTATGAATATATGATTTGGAATCCAAGTAACGTTTATGACCCAAGAGCATATATTGCAACAGATGAAGAAACAAAAACAATATACCCGTTAGATAAAGGGGAGCTTGATTACAGAGAAAAATCACCTGCCGACGGAGCCGATAAATATTTATCCGGTATGCAGACAGGAAGATACAGCTACATGTATTTGATGGAACCGGTTAAAGACAGAGAAAAAGATTTCGATAAATATGCTGAAAAAGCAGAAAGCTCAAACATCAAATTATTAAGCTACAAGGTTAACGGTTATGAAATAAATGCAACAAACAAAGATGCTGCAATTGTTAATTTATATTACAAAATAGAAATAGACGGTGAAGCAAAAGAAGTGATAGAAAAAAACAATGTTCAGTGGAATGCTGTAAGAGAAAATGGTATTTGGAAGGTGAAGCCGGATTTCAATAAATAGTTTTCGGCGTGCTTAACCGACTGCTAAAAGGAAGATATAAAAAATCTTCCTTTTTTGTTCGTAAAAGAAATAACTATGTAATACAATTACAAACAAAAAACTTGACATCTCTGAGATTATTGCTATAATAAATTTTATATATTTAAAAGTAAAAGTGAATTTTTATTTCACATACAGTATAAGCGACTGACACCAAATCAGAGATTTGGGTCATCTGCTTAATTTTAATTGGAAGAAGGAATGAATATGAAGAAAGTAAATATTGCAATTTTAGGAGTAACCGGAGCGGTTGGGCAAGAAATGCTCAAGGTTATTGGAGAAAGAAATTTTCCTTTTAACGAATTGAAATTGTTGGCAAGTAAAAAAAGCGCAGGAGAAGAAGTTGAATTCCAAGGGAAAAAGTATATTATTGAAGAGGCAGCTGGGGATTCCTTCAAAGATATAGATATAGTGCTTTGTGCGGCTGAGAATCATATAAGTGAAGCTCTTTCACCTGCTGCGGTAAAAGCGGGCGCGGTTGTAATTGATAACAGTTCTGCGTTCAGGCTAAATGAAGACGTACCGCTGATAGTTCCGGAAGTAAATGGTGAAGATGTAAAAAATCACAAGGGTATAATAGCAAATCCTAACTGTTCAACGATTATCGCTATGACCTGCTTAAATGAATTGAATAAATATGCTAAAATTAACAGAATGATTGTTTCAACATATCAAGCAGTATCAGGCGCAGGCGTTAACGGAATTAATGAATTAAATCAGCAAATAGAAAACATCAGTCATGGCAACCCAATAGAAGTAAAAACATTCCAGCATCAGATAGCATACAACTTAATACCACAGATAGGTGATTTTGATGATGAAGGGTATTCTCAAGAAGAAATGAAAATGCAAAATGAAGGCAGAAGAATTTTTCACAATCCAGATTTAAAAGTAAACTGCACTTGTGTAAGAGTACCTGTTTACAGAAGTCATTCCGAATCAATAACAATTGAAACAGAAATTGAAATTACGCCGGAAAAAGCAAAAGAACTGTTATCTAAGGCGGAGGGAGTTAGATTAGTGGATGATTTAGTAAGTAAAAATTATCCAATGCCTCTTGATACAACAGATCAAGATTTAATATATGTAGGAAGAATCAGGAAGGATATCAGCAATGAAAACTCATTGGTTTTATGGTGCTGTGGTGATCAAGTAAGAAAAGGCGCAGCAACAAATGCAGTTCAGATAGCAGAACTTTTATTAAAATAAAAGACTGACCATTGCGGCAGTCTTTTTTATGCTTGTCGTAGAATTTTCTTTATTTATAAAAAAAATTTGTATATAATATAGTAATATAAATATTGAGAATGGTGAGAAGTATGAAGATAAGCGGAGAAAAGAAAAGACTTATTAATAATGCTTGTGTGAAATATTTTTTTAGCGTCATTTTTGTTTGCTTTATTTCGACACTGCTTTCAATAGCCATGAATAAAGCAGGAATTAGTAAAGAGAACACTCTCATGGTGTTTATAGTTGGTGTGCTGACTGTTACAATCATAACAAGAGGATATATATACAGTGCCTCCGCTGCAATAATAAATGTTCTCATGTTTAATTTTCTGTTTACTGAGCCGATACATAGTTTTGAAATCAGTAATACGCAAGACATAATTTTAATTATTTTTTTCTTAACTGCTTCTTTAATTTCAAGTACCATGACCACAAAATTGCAGTTTCAAACTGAAATATCAAAACGAAATGAAAAAACAGCTAAAATTCTGTATGAAATAACAAAAGATTTTATTAACGTGACAGGAAATGAAAATACTATTACGAAAGGTATAAAATATATAAAGGATTATTTAGGGTATGATTGTTATGTAATTTTAGACAGTGATGATAAAATTTACAAAACCGAAGGCATTCCTGATTATGAGGCAAATAGTAAGGAAAATATAATCGCAATTCCGATTAAGGGCGTAGGAAAACAAAGGGGTACCGTTCAAATAATTAAAGTTATTTCTCCTTTATCAAATGAAAATTATATGATTGTTAAAACAATAGTTTATCAGATGGCTATCGTTTTAGACAGAGAATTTATGTATGATGAGAGGCAAAAAATTAAGATGGATGTTGAGAGAGAGAGATTAAAAAGCACGTTGCTTAGAAGCATATCTCATGACATAAGAACACCTCTCACAAGTATTAAAGGTGCCAGTGAACTTATATTAGACAGCTATGAAAATTTAGATACAAGTTCTATCAAGAAATTGACTTCAGATATTTATGATGAATCTATTTGGTTGATTAAAACTGTACAGAATATCCTTGATATGACACGTATTAGTGAAGGCAGATTGACAATTACAAAGAGTTACGAAGCAGTTGACGATATAGTTAATCAGGCATTGACACTTGTGCAGCATATTAATACCGAAGGAAGACTTCAAGTATCTGTTCCTGATGAAATAATACTTGTTCCGGTAGATGGCAGATTGATTGTTCAAGTCTTAGTTAACCTTTTGGATAATGCCTATAAGCATGCGGGAGAAGAAGCAAAAGTGCTTTTAAATGTAGACGCTAAAGATAATTATGTTATTTTTGAAGTATCAGACAATGGAAAGGGCATTAATCCATTAATACTTGATAATATATTTGATGGATTTGTATCCTATCATAAAAATGATATTGTAGATGGGAGTATGGGAGTTGGTATCGGTCTTACAATTTGTAAGGAAATTGTAAATGCCCATAAAGGCACAATTACAGCAAGTAATTTAGATAAAGGGGGAGCAAAATTTACTGTGGTCCTTCCTTTGGAGGTTGAATAGAATGAGTAAAATATTAATCATTGAAGATGACAATAAGATTACTAATTTTATGACTATGGCACTAAAGTCTAAAGGCTATTCAATAGTTTCAGCAAGAAACGGAAATGACGGAATATTATATTTTTGTACTGAAAATCCGGATATTATACTCCTGGATTTAGGTCTTCCGGATATGGATGGAGTCGATATAATTAAACAAATGCGAAATGTATCGAATATTCCAATAATAATTGTTTCAGCAAGAGAACAGGATAATGATAAAATTGCAGCTTTAGATTCAGGTGCAAACGATTATGTTACAAAACCATTTTCAATGGGAGAATTACTTGCTCGGATCAGGGTTATGGAGAGATTGATAGAAAGAGAAATTGGATATATACCCGAAAGTGTTTATCAATCAGATTATTTGACTGTAGACAGGGAAAAACACCGAGTGTATGTTGACGGGAATGAAGTTCATCTAACGCCAATTGAATTTAAATTACTTCTGTTATTAATTACTAATAGAGGAAAAGTTATAACACACAGTCAAATTTCCAAAGAAGTCTGGGGGTATGGTGAGACAGGCGATTCTAAAAGTATCAGGGTTTTTATGGCAAGTTTAAGAAGAAAAATTGAAAAAGACAGTTCTAATCCAAGATTTATATTAACAGAAATAGGTGTAGGTTATCGCTTCTCAGATATATAAAAGATGTCGTGAAACATCTTTTATATATTGTCAGAAATTTTTATAACATCTTCTGATTTTCCTATTACAATAATCTGGTCATCATCTTTAAATATATAATCTGCTTTCGGCAGTGTCATAATGCTGTCGCCGTTTTTTATTAGCAGTATATTGATGTGATACTTTTTTCTTACATTAACTTCTTCTATGCTGTTGCCAACCCAACTTTGCTTGATAGGTATTTCATATAAAGAATATTCATTATTAATAGAAAAAAAGTCTAGTACATTATTAGAACTACAGCGTACTGCTAATTTTTCAGCCATATCTTTATCAGGATAAATTACTTCATCAGCACCGTTTCTTAGCAAAAATTTAGCCTGTATATCCCTGCTTGCCTTTGAAATAACATATTTGGCTCCTAAATCTTTTAATAGAGAGGTAATTTCCAATGATGATTGAAAAGTATCCCCAATTGTAACAAAGCATATATCAAAATTACTAACGCCCAATGCTCTTAATACATCTTCCTTTGTGCAATCCCCTATTTGAGCATCGGTAATAATAGAAGACATTTCATCAATAATAGATGCATCCTTATCTACGATCATAACATCATTGTTAAGTTTAGACATTTTAAGTGCTAAGTGGCTCCCAAAAGCTCCCATTCCTATAATTAAAAATGATTTCATATTAATATTCTCCTATCCAATTATTATTTTTTCAAATGGTCTGCTAAGCAGAGCAGATTCCTTTTTTTCAGCAATTACGGCGGCAATTGATAATACTCCTACTTTACCTCCATACATGAGTAAAGTTATTATTATTTTTGATAAGACATTAAGTGAAGGTGTTATACCTAAACTTAAACCGACTGTTCCGAGAGCAGAAAAAACTTCAAACATAATTTCTTTCAAAGGAAATTCTTGTATAGTACTTATAACTATTATAGAAATAAGTGCTATTGTCATATAAATAGTTGTAATAGCACTTGCTTTTTTTAATGTATCAGTTTCAAGTCTACGCTTGAAAATTAAAATATCCGTACATTGCCCTGCAGATGCCCAAGCGGCTATCAGAAGTGTAATAAATGTTGTTGTTTTTATGCCTCCTGCTGTGGAGCCGGGGCTTCCGCCGATTATCATTAGTATAATAGTCAATAAGATGCCTCCCTCGGAGAATTCATTTAAGTTGATTGTATTGAATCCTGCAGTTCGTGGTGTAATAGATTGAAATAAGGAAGCTAATATTTTTTCTTTTATACTCATATTAATCATGCCATGATTACTTTCAATTACGAAAAGCAGCAATGCACTTATTAAAATCAAAGCAGCGGTTGTTATCAGTACTATTTTTGTGTGAAGTTGAAATTTTCTAAAACATACCCGAGTTTTTACAATGTCATCCCATACAACGAATCCTATACCCCCTGATATTATAAGGGTCATTATGGTTATATTCACAACAATATTACTTGAGTAGTTTGTTAATGATGAAAATTGCCCATATTTACCCATTAAATCAAAGCCGGCATTACAAAAGGCAGATACAGAATGAAATATTCCATAAAATAACCCCTCCCTAAGTCCCATTTCGGGATAGAAGCTTAAGGTAAGTATTAATGCTCCTACACTTTCAAATATAATTGTGCCAATAATAATTTTTTTTACAAGCAGGACAATGCCTCCAATTTTTAAGGTGTTTGCCGATTCCATCAATAATCGTCTTTCCTTCAACCCAATCTTCCTTCTTAAAAACAATGAAAAAAGGGTTATCACTGTCATAAAGCCAAGGCCTCCTATTTGAATAAGCAAAAGAATAATTGATTGTCCAAACAATGACCAATGAGTAAATGTATCATAAACTATGAGTCCTGTAACGCAGAAGGCAGAAGCCGAAGTGAATAAGGAATCAACAAATGGGGTAGCTGTTCCCGATTTAGACGACAAAGGCAAACTTAATAGCAGCCCTCCTAAGAATATTATTCCCATAGTGCTGAATACAATTATTTCTGTATAATTCAATTTAATTTTTTTTATTATTAACATGTTAACTCCTGTTTTAATGAATATTTAACAATTTATATACAATGTCAGAGGCTGTCAAATTGTTTCCGAACAAATAAGGAATATTATTTTCTTCGTAAATTCTTTTATTGTATTGTTTATTACAAATAGAAATTACATTATTTATTCCAAACATTTTCATCCCAATTGAGCAAATTGTTAGATTGTCTAAATCTGAACTATACACAACTACTAAATAATCATACGGATATGGATGACAAAGCTGTTCTCTGTCATTTGATATTATTGAAGATACATTATGCTGCTTCAGCAGTTCTGATAATTCATAGCAAATGTCAATATCTCCGCTTATAAGAGCTGTTTTCGCGTTGTTAAATGATTTATGACAAATATTATCTGTGTTTTCAGCAGGTGGTTCAGCAATCTTAAAAATTTCATCAATAAAATAGAAATTGATGAAAAATATTGCTATAATAGACGCAATAATAACAAAATTCATTTGAACCTCCTGATTTTTTATTGGATTATTGTACCATACTACATATAAAAATCATGTAAAGGTTTATTTACACGCGTTAAGATTGCATTAATATATTTAATAATATTTCGGAGAAAATTTGGTGGACAAATGTTCGGCTTTGGTATAATATTAAGTGGGAATCGAAGGGAGACGGATATGGAAATTATAATAATAGTATTGCTTGTGATTTTAGTTGTTTTATGTATTGTAATTTTATCTAAATCATCGAATAAGGGACTTGAAGATCGCATTTTATCTGAATTAAAAATCAACTTAAGCCAGAATAATTTATATTTAATAGATCAGGTATCTAAAAAGATTTCTGATTCGGAACAAAAGCAGCTTAGAGAAATACTTACAAACAAGCTTGAAACAGTTGAAAGAATGGAAAAAAACACAAATAAGATGACTGAAGCGTTCATGAATTTCAGCGGTGAAACATCCAAGACACTAAATGAAAACTTCATTTCATTAAATGATAGAATAAGTAAAAATCTTGATAAAATTAACATGCGTGTAGAAGAAAGACTAAATGAAGGATTTGAAAAAACGAATAAAACATTTGTAAATATATTGGAGCGTCTTTCAAGAATTGATGAAGCACAGAAGAAAATTGAAAGTTTATCAACCGATATAGTGTCATTACAGGATGTTCTGACTGATAAAAAAAGCAGAGGTACATTTGGAGAGGTTCAGTTAAATCATATTTTGACTTCTATATTTGGAGAAAATAACAATAAAATATATGAAATTCAAAAAAGGCTGCCTAATGATACTGTAGCAGACGCTGTTTTGTACATACCGGAACCTGTGGGAATGATTTGCGTTGATTCCAAGTTCCCTCTTGAAAATTACCAGCGAATGATAGATAAGAATATATCTGAAGCAGAAAGAAAGCAATACGAACGGGATTTCAAATCGAATGTAAAAAAACATATAAACGATATTTCATCAAAATATATAATATATGGAAAAACATCTGAACAGGCAATTATGTTTTTACCGGCGGAAGCTATCTTTGCGGAAATAAATGCATACCATCAGGATTTAATAGATTATGCAAGCTCTAAAAGAGTATGGATATCATCACCGACAACATTGTTATCCGTGCTTTCAACGGTACAGGTAGTATTAAGAAATATGGAAAGAGAAAAATATGCAGGCATAATTCATGATGAGCTGAATAAATTAGGCAAAGAATTTAAGCTATATAAGGACAGATGGGATTCTCTTGCAAAGGATATAAAAAAGGTTTCTGATGATGTTGATAAAATTCATATAACTTCAAATAAAATAGAGAAAAAATTTGATAAAATCTCTAAGGTTGACATGGGTGATTATGAAGAAGAGGATAGAATAGAAACGGCTTTATCATAAAATCAGATATGTTAAGAAAGTAAATACTGCCACTTTTATTATTAAAGAAATTATAAAAAAATCACTTGATTTTTATTATTAGATATGCTAATATTTTAAAGTGGTTAAGCCGTAGTGATGGAATGGCAGACGTGACGGACTCAAAATCCGTTGGTGGCAACACCGTGGGGGTTCAAGTCCCTTCTACGGCATTATGAAAATGAAACTCTTAAAGATGCTAATAGCTGATTTAAGAGTTTTTTTGTTATAAATGTAATAATTTTAATAAAATTTAGTGTTCAAAAAATCAAAAACGATTTTTAAGTCGCTTCAGATTAATGACAAAGTCATCAAGATGGTAGGCTGTTGAAAAAGTTCATCCTGCAAGGCGCCGGAAGACGGGCAACCGCAGCGTATTCAGACATACGTGAGGATTGACCGGCTGAACGGCAACGAAGCAGGGGGACTTTTTCAGTAGACTAAAACGACTTTTAAGTCGCTTTTTCATTTATTAGGTAATTTAAGGTAAATTTAAGGTAAAAAACATAGTGGCTTTAGGTTGGAGTTATATAATAACCTCATCAATATTTGGAGGGAAAATAAGTGCTTAAAGTTATGAAAAATTTAATAATACTGTTAATTGTTTTGTATATCTCAACGATGCCTGCTTTTGCGGCAGGAAAGGAATTAATTAATGAGATTAGTAGTATGGTAAATGAATTAATTGAAGACGGTAAAGTAAAGGGTGCAGTATTATCCGTAACTAAATCCGATAAAATTATTTTTTGCAATGGATTCGGTTTTGCTGATGAATACAACAATATAGCTGCTGACGGCGAAACTACCGCATTTCGTATAGGTTCAGTTTCTAAAACCTTTGTGGCTGCGGCAGCTCAAATACTCAACCAAGAAGGTAAATTAGATATGAATACTGATATTTCAGCTTATCTAAAGCCCGATTTTCCGAAGCTTACCTACCCAGTAACCATGCATCAGCTTCTTACTCATACTGCAGGGTTTGAAGAATTGGTAACAGGTATAGCTGTTGCTAATGTCAGCGACACGGAGCCACTATCTGAAAGTGTTCGTAAATACATGCCTGCGCAGGTGTATAAGCCGGGAGAGATTTCCTCTTATTCAAATTATGGAATAGCTCTTGCCGCTTATGTAATAGAATCAATTACAGACGTTGATTTTTCGAAGTTTTGTATGGAAAGAATTTTTATGCCGTTGAATATGAACGACACCACTTATGAATATATGCATGATGTTGCCTACGTATCTAAAGCATATCTGCCTAATGGAAATGAGGGCATAGAGCCGTATATAAATTTGTATCCTGAGGGCTCTGCCGTATCTACGGCTCAAGATATGGCAAAATATATGATGTGGCTGTTAAATAATCAAGATAACAGAGTTTTATCGGGAGAGTATAAAAAGGAGCTTTTTATCAAACAATTTTCCATGTCTGAAAAATTGGAAGGCGGAGGATACGTATGGAACAGGAAAGAAAGAAATAATAAAATCTATTATGACAAAAAGGGAGAAACATTACACTTCTATACTCGAATTGCATTATATCCGGAAACAGACACAGGTGTTTTCTTATCTTTTAATACCTATGTGCCTGAAAATGAAATAAATGCAGTCATGAAAAAGGCAACTGATTTATTGTACGGAAAATATGAAGATAAGAAGACTAATAATATAAAGAATGAGTTTGACATAAGAGGGATTTATGTAAACAATTGGTCAAGTTTTAAAACTCAAGAAAGAATTTTGAGTTATATAATACCAGGTAAGATTATAAAAATCAGTGAATCTAAAGGAGTTTTTTTGTTAAACGGAGAAAAAATGAAGTTGATAGGTGACAATACCTATTCTTCACTGATAGGTACGATACAATTTATTGAAAAGAACGATAAATTGTTCATTGCTACAGAATCGGCTGTAACATATTCACAGCTTCCATTTTGGCAAAACAAAACAATACAATTATTTATTCCTTTGTTATTTGTTCTTTTATCGGTTATATATTTTATTAATGGTATGCGGCTAAAGAAAGCTTTCAATATATATAGTCCTTTAACTCAGCTTCTTGCCTTAGTCGCATTATTTATTTTCTTGTATAGGGGAATAATAAATTACTCCATTTTGAAGTATTCGGCTTTGATTATGGTATTCGGATGGTTAATTGTAATATTAGGTGTGGCAGGAATTATGAATACTCTGCTTAAGAAAAAGAATGATAAAATAGATATTATTGATTATGGGTGGAATTTTGCTAACCTAATGTTCGCAATATGGTTATTTACATTTAACATAATTTAAAAGTTCAATCTGCGACTTAAGCAGATTGAACTTTTTTATCTGAGTGATTCATTAGTTTCTAAAATCCTGTTAATACTTAGAATAAAGGTCATTGTTGTAACAGAAGCAGCAATAAAATCTGAAATTGGCTCTGCTAAGAATACTGCAAAAACCTTGTTTTCAAAGAAATACGGCAAAATAAAAATTAATGGGATCAGTAAAACAATCTTTCTTAATAAAGCTAAAAACATAGATATTTTTGCTTGCCCTAATGAAACGAAGGTTTGCTGGCATGAGTTTTGTGCAGCAATAACCAAAGCTGTAGCTAAATATATTCGTACTGCCCACATGGTAAATTCCTTAAGAGCCGGATCGCTTGTAAAGAGAAATATAAACGCCCCGGGAAAAACCATAATTAATATCCAAATAGATGTTGAGTAAATAAATGCGCTTTTAAATAGTAATTTAAATGTTTTTTTAACTCTGTCATTATTCTTTGCGCCATAATTATAACTGATTATTGGCTGTGCTCCCTGAGTAAGGCCTACAATTGGTAAATGTACTATTTGCATAATGCTTGTTAAAATTGTCATTGAACCGACTGCTGTATCTCCGCCGTATTTTTGCAATGAAGTATTGAAAGCTATGTTTAATAAGCTTTCTGTACTTTGCATAATAAATGGGGATATTCCAAGCAATAAAACCGGGATTAATGTTGATTTATCAAATTTTAAGTAATTTTTGCGAATTTTTAGTTTTGATTTTTTTCCGGTCAAAAATTTTAACACCCAAAATGTTGACAATGCTTGCGATAGAACAGTTGCAGCTGAAGCTCCCTTTACCCCCATATTTAACCCAAACATAAATATCGGGTCAAGAATTATATTAGCAGCTGCACCGATAATAACAGTAATCATGCTGAATTTCGCGAATCCCTGTGTAGAAATAAAGCTGTTTAATCCAAGCGTTAATTGTACAAATATTGTACCACAAACATAAATATTTAAATATTTAAGACCGTATTCTATTGTTTTTTCGCTGGCACCAAAAATCCATAAAAGATTTTCGCCGAAAATTAAAAAAAGGACAGTCAATGTAACTGATATTGCTAATAGAGAAGAAAAACAGTTGCCTAATATTTTTTCTGCTTCATCATAATTGTTTTCACCCATTTTAATTGCAGCTCTTGGTGCGCCACCCATACCGATTAAGCTGCTGAATGCAGAAATAATCATTATAATGGGCATGGTTATACCAACACCGGTAAGTGCTAAGGGGCCAATTTCCTCCATATGTCCTATATAAATTCTATCGATAATATTGTATAGCATATTGACTAACTGTGCCGTTATTGAAGGTATCGATAAGCTAAAAAGAAGCTTACCTACACCTGCGGTTCCTAAGTCGTTATTTATTTCCTTGTTCACTTTACTACCCCTATTTCTGATATAAATATTAAAATAACAAATACTAAGTATATACCCGATTTTCATATTTGACAATAAATTAATTTTGCTTTTTATTTCTCATTTTATATGCTATAATTTACTGAAAATATTATTTAAGAATCGTTTAGTATTAAGATACAGGAGTTGCTATGAGCAAATTATACATAGTGCCCACGCCGATAGGCAACCTTAAGGACATGACGGAAAGAGCCGTAGAAACATTAAGAGAAAGTGACCTTATTTTAGCTGAGGATACAAGGCATACGCAAAAGCTGTTAAATTATTTTGATATAAAGACAAATCAGATATCATACCACAAATTCAATGAAAAGCAGAGAACGGAAGAAATTATCAATGAAATCCTGAATGAAGACAAGACGGTTTCTTTAGTGACCGATGCAGGAACACCATGCATATCTGATCCGGGTTTTGAGCTTGTTAAAAGAGCAAGGGAGGAAGGTATTGAGGTAATAGGATTGGCGGGGGCATCTGCACTGACTGTTGCTCTATCTGTTGCAGGGATAGATACTTATCAGTTTGTTTTTTTTGGTTTTTTGCCTCGAAAAAAAAGTGAATTAGAAGCTGCAATAAGTAATATATTTAATAATCCCATAAAAACATTTGTAATATATGAGTCACCTAAGAGAATAATCAACTTAGTTGAAATGTTAAAGGAACAGATGCCTAATTTAACCATATGTGTTTTAAAGGAGCTTACAAAACTTCATGAAAGTTCATTTTACGGTAATATAGAAGAGGTTTTAGATATACTTAAAAATAACAATGAGGTTGAAAAAGGCGAGTACGTCGTTGTGGGACATAACAATGATTACGTTGAAAAAGAAGAGGCGGGCATGAAGGTGAGTATCCACGGTGTTATATTTGACAAACTCATTAATAAGAACTACACATTAAAAGAAGCTGTTAATGAAGCTGTGGAAGAAAAATCAGCGTCAAAAAATGATGCATATAAAGCATCATTGGAAATAAAAAAATTTATTGAAAACTATTAAGAGGGACATATGTTAGGGACAATTGTAAATGCAGTGGCAGTAATAGTCGGTGGACTTATAGGTATCTTTTTTAAAAATGTTATTCCTGAAAAGCTTAACGAAGCTCTGTTAAAAGCGTCAGGTTTAGCCGTTATAGCTGTTGGCATCAAGTTAAGCTTAGTTGGAGAAAATCTTACTCTTTTGATTATGTCGGTTATTATCGGAGCCGGTATAGGAGAATTTATTAATATTGAAGGAAAATTGGATAAGCTTGGGGAGTACGTTGAAAGTAAGATGAAGAATAAAGACAGTAACGTTACTCTTGGTTTTGTTACATGCACACTTATCTATTGTGTTGGTTCTATGGCAATAGTGGGAGCCATACAAAGCGGTTTAACGGGAAACCATGAAATATTATTCTCTAAAGCACTTCTTGACGGCATTATGTCTATTACAATGGCTGTTTCTATGGGAATAGGTGTTGTATTATCGGCTTTAAGCATATTAATATATCAAGGGACCATAACACTTTTGGCGCAGTTTATGCAATCATTGTTAAGTGATGTTGTTGTTACAGAAATGACGGCCGTTGGTGGCGTTTTAATAATGGCAATAGGGCTTAATTTTCTTGAAATTAAGCGTATCAAGGTCGGCAACATGCTGCCTGCAATATTCTTACCCATATTGTACTATTTAATTTTTTAACAGAGGTGTAAATCTTGGAAACTAAAAAATTAGCACTTAACAATATTTCATTAATGATAATATGTCTTGGTTTTATAATCGGCTCTATAATTATGTCCATACCTTTGTATTACGGTTTTCTGGCAGGGATTGTATTAACGGTAGCTGTTCTTACAAAAAGCGGATATATATTAAAGGATTTAATTAAAACTATTCTAACATCTGTTTATGAAGTAAAAAATTTAATCATAGTAATATTATTTATAGGTGCTACGACTTCTATCTGGATGGCTTCGGGAGTTGTTCCCGCAATTATGTATTATGGCTTTTCATATATGGAAGGTGTTAATTTTTTATTTGCCGCTTTTTTAATAATGGCGATAGTATCCTTGTTTATGGGTACTGCCATAGGAACCATGAGCACAGTTGGTATTTCCTTGAGCGGAATTGGTATGGGACTTGGAATTCCACAGAATTTGGTTGTTGGTATGCTTGTATCGGGGGCATTCATAGCCGATAAAATTTCACCATTGTCAGGGCTGATTAATTTATTAATAACTACGACCGGTAAAAGCTACAAGGATATATTTAAAACAATGATAGTTACATTAATCCCAACTATAATTATAACTGCTGCGGTGTATTATGTAATAGGATTAAATTATACAACAGGTGATTACAGCAAGCTAATATTGTATAGAGAAGCAATATCTGAGGGCTTCAATACATCGCCTTATTTATTGATATTGCCCGTTATAGTCTTAGGATTGTCAATAGCAGGCTTGAACTCAATAATAACTTTTTCAATAGGAGTAGGTGTGGGTTCGATATTGAGCATACTTTTTCAGGGCTCAAATATCAAAGCAATAATTATGTCTATATTATTCGGGTATAAGGGGAATACTCCTTCTGCCGAGTTAAATAAACTTCTTGTCAGCGGCGGGATGATATCAATGATTGAGGCAATACTCATTGTAATAGGCGCTATAGTACTTGTTCAACTTTTTGAAAAAGGTAATATACTTCTGCCGATAATGGAGAAGCTGGTAAACGGAATAAACAATAAAATTACTTTGGTAAGGCGTACAGGAATAATGAGCAGTCTGCTAACTGTTGCTTCCTGTGACCAAACAGCCGGAATAATATTACCAAGTAAAATATTAAGAGATAAGTATGAAGAATTAAATCTTGATCTAACGGTGCTGACACGAACTATTTCCGATACCGGAATAATTGTGGCTCCATTAATGCCCTGGAACATAAACTCGTTTTTAATTAAGCCCATTATGGGAATAACTGCGGCACAATATGCACCATTTGCAGTGCTGTGCTTTATTTGTCCTGTGGTAAGTATGACTATGTCATATTTTTTATATAGAAAGAGCAGATAATTAATATATCAAAATTTAATAAATAGTATAAAAATAAGGTTGATACTATAAAAAGATAGTTGATACCCTTTTTTTATAAGCTTTAATATAATTAAACTTAAGATATTATAAGTGGAGGTATATTATGGCTAAAGTATATAAGAATTTAAGAGAATTCTTGGAAGTGCTTGAGGCAGAAGGACAACTTATTCGTGTTAAAGAAGAAGTTAACCCGGAGCCGGATATAGCCGCAGCCGGTCGTGCTGCTGCAAATTTAGGTAAAAATCAACCAGCGATATTTTTTGAAAAAATAAAGGGATACAAGTATTCTGTAGTAACGAATGTTCATGGTTCCTGGCAAAATCACGCTCTTATGTTAGGTCTTGATAAGAATACTTCAACCAAGGACCAATTCTATGAACTAAACAGAAGATGGGACAAGTACCCTGTGCCTCCTAATGTAGTAAAAAGAGAAGATGCACCATGTAAGGAAAACATTATAGATAAAGATATTAATTTATTCGAAATTCTACCGTTATACAGAATAAATGAACAGGATGGAGGATTTTATATATCTAAAGCTTCCGTAGTAACAGCAGATCCGGAATATCCTGATGATTTTAACAAATTGAATGTAGGTACTTATCGTATACAGGTAAAGGATAAGGATAGAGTCGGTATTCAAGCTCTTGCTATGCATGATATTGCAGTACAATTAGAAAAAGCGGAAGCTGAAAACAAACCATTACCTATTGCAATTACTATTGGAAATAATCCTTTGATAACGTTTATGGCAAGTACACCGGTTGGATATAATCAAAACGAATATGAATTTGTCGGAGCATTGCAGGATGGAGTACCAACGGATATAGTTAAGACAGATTTGTATGATCATTTATATGTTCCTGCCGGCTCAGAGGTTGTTTTAGAAGGTCATATTATTCCGAGAGTCAGAACAGTTGAAGGACCTTTCGGTGAATTCCCGGGATCATATTCGGGTGCACGCTTGCAATGTGAAGTCCAAATAGATAGAATTACTCATAGAACAAACCCGATTTTTGAGAATTTGTATTTAGGTATTCCATGGACGGAAATAGATTATTTAATGGCACTAAATACAAGTGTACCTCTATATAAGCAATTAAAGGAAACAATGCCTGAAGTTGTTGCGGTTAATGCTATGTACACACATGGAATCGGTGTTATAATATCAACTAAGGTTCGCTATGGGGGATATGCAAAGGGTGTTGCCTTCAGACTGCTGTCTACACCGCATGGGATGCCATATTCAAAGATAGTTATAGTAGTTGATGAATTTGTTGACCCATTTAACTTAGAACAGGTAATGTGGGCTTTAACAACAAGAGTTCACCCCGGCAAAGACGTTTCTCTAATTGAAAACTGTCCTGGTATGCCTCTTGATCCATCAACAAATCCTCCGGGAATGCATACAAAAATGATTATAGATGCTACAACTCCTGTTCCGCCGGAACCAAATCCTCGAGAAACACAATTGTTAGATCCTCCGGATGGAACGAAAGAATGGGAAGAAAAGCTGAAAGAATTATTAAAAAATCAATATATATAATCGGAGGTAAATTATGAAATGTTATAGATGTGGCTCAGATAAGGTTAGAAAAATGGCAAACTCTCCTGTAGGTAATGTTTGGGAAGTTTATGTATGTGAAAAATGCTGTTATTCATGGCGATCGACTGAGAGCCCTGTAGTTATGGAGAAATTTAAATTAGACGATAATAAAATTGCAAATATGGGTGTAATACCGCCAATACCGCCCTTGAAAAAATAGAATTCACAGCAATAAATAATTGAAAAACATATAGTTAAGGAGAAGTTATGAGATTAGTAATTGGAATTTCCGGAGCCAGCGGAGTTGTTTTGGGATACCATATGTTAAAGGCATTAAAGGTTTATCCTGAATGTGAAACTCATTTGGTTATATCCGAAGGTGCTAAAGTCACATTCGCGCTTGAAACTGATTTAAAAATTGAAGATGTGGGAAAATTAGCTGATTTTGTATATAGCAATAAAAATCTTGCAGCTTCTATTTCAAGCGGCTCATTTAAAACAGATGGTATGATTGTTATACCATGCAGCATGAAGACATTATCAGGTATAGCAACCGGGTATGCAGAAAATCTGCTTATTCGTGCGGTAGATGTTTGTTTAAAAGAGAACAGAAAAGTTGTATTAGTTCCTCGTGAAATGCCTTTTGGAAAATTACATATAAGAAATATGAAAGAAGCTTCTGATTTGGGCTGTGTAATAATTCCGCCATTACTAACCTTTTATAACAATCCTCAAACGATAGAAGAACAGATTAACCACATAATCGGTAAAATACTTATGCAGTTTGGTCTTGATCATGAGAAATTCAAAGCTTGGGAAGGAATAAAAGATGATTCGGAGTTTTAAATTAAGTGAAGGAACAGGAAAGTGCATTATTGAAGCAATCGTTGTAAATTGCGGAAATGATTTAAGTGTTACAATAGGAGGCGGAGAAAAATATCATATTGGAGCCGTTTCCGTTGCTGTGCCAAGGTTTGAATATAAAGACGGGGAAAAAAGAACGGCATCAACAAGTGTAATTTGTGTTCAGGGACACAGAGAAGACGAATTAGCATATAAAACTGCAAAAAAGCTGGCAACGGCTCTTGATTGTACCGTAACAGTCAGTATAGGAGCCCATATAGATAATATCAAACAGAATGAATTTCATGAAATGATTGATAATGTAAATATACTATTGGATCGTATAATTGAAGATGTTAAGAAAAACCGTTGAGAAATCAACGGTTTTGTGCTATTATTAACTAATGCTGAGCATGTCGGTCCGCTTTTTATATTGCATAAAATGATATTATGATATAGTATTAAATAAGTTGACATAAAGTGAGGACGATGGAAATGTGCAAAAAATATTTTCTGAAGGTACTTATTGCTATTATATGAAATAACGAAAAAATGAGAGGGATTAATATGGATACAAAAGATTTAAATAGTTTCTTGCAGGTATGTCGTGACGGCAGCATTACAAAAGCTGCTAAGGCATTATATATTACACCTCAAGGGTTAAGTAAAATTATTATAAATCTGGAACAAGAATTAAATATTCCTCTTTTTTACAGGACTGCTAACGGTTTAACTCTGACTGAATATGGGGAATTGTTAATGGAAAGAGCAAGACATATAATATCAGAGTTAGAAGAAATAAGTAATTATTTCAATAATATTCAGAATATTACAGGACAAATAAATTTGGCCTCAGCATACGGAGTTATAGCAGCATTTTCACCGAAGTTTTTATTTGATTTTAGACAAAAGGCACCTAATATAAATTTAAAGTGGTGGGAATATTCAGATTTCAGAGCTGAAAATGCAATATGGAACGGTGATGCCGATTGCGGATTGATTAAAGGTCCAATTAACAGTGAGCAATTTGACAGTGTATTAATAGCATCTTATGATCCTATGGTCTTAATTCCGAAAGACCATAAGTTGTTTAATAAAAATAAAATCAGTTTAAATGATTTACGTAATGAAAAAATTATAATAGAAAACAGTGAGTTTAAAATTCATCACAATTTTATAAATGCTTGCAGGAAGGCAGGCTTTAGCCCTACCATCGTATTTGAAACAACTGAACTGAGCCTTGCCCATAAATTGTGCCAGCAAGGTTTCGGAATTGCAGTTACGGTAGATTTCGCGGTAGAAGATATGCCGATGGTTGATATTGATGCAATACCATTTGAAGCTGGTGGGCCAAAATGGGAAGTTTTCTTTGTTACAAAAAAACATATAAATAAGATACCCACGGTTAAATTTTTTGAAGAATATATTAAAGAATATGTTAAAACCAATATTAAGGATCATTATATCAGTTCTAATTAAATAAGGCGATGGTTGACTGGAAGGAGAGGAGTATTTTTGAAGGGTTTATTATCAATTAGTGAGATGGCTAAAATTCACAGCATTTCCAGACAGGCCCTTATTCACTATGATAAGATTGGTCTATTTAAACCAATGGTTGTTGATGAAAATGGATATCGTTATTACAGCTTTAATCAAATTCCTTTTTTAAGAGAAATTTGTTATCTTAAATCTGTGGGAATAAAGCTAAAATATATAAAAAAGCACATAGAAAACAGGAATCTTGATTCATCAATTTCCTTGCTGAGATATCATAAAGATTTTTTAGGTAAGGAAATACAAAAAATGCTGACAATATATGATTCAATAGAAAATCGAATTGAAGCTTATGAAAAAGCTGAAGACAACAATCAAGAATTATATTTACCCACAATAGAGTATTTTCCCAAGAGAAGAGTTGTGTTTCTTCCTTATGAGAACGAATTATGCAAGGAAGAGCTTCATATTACAATGATGAAGGCATGGAATATGCTTGAAATTAACAAGATGCAGTCTTCTAACAGATTCGGCACAATTATCCTGAAAAACAGTATTAAGAAAAGCAATATATTTGAAGGAGCCGGCGTTTATATAATTTTAAACAACAATGCTGATGACTCTAAATTGGAAGATGCCGTTACGCTTCCGGAAGGCAAATATGCGTGTATGTACAAATATGGAATGCCATATCAAAAAGAATATTTAAATTCTCTTTTAAAATGGATAGAAGATAATGAATATACGATTATCGGTGATATTATAGATGAATGCATACTTGACAGTACATTTTACAAAAGCAGTACCGATGTTGATTTTTGCCAATTACAGATACATGTAGAAAAATATTAATTTTAATATTGACAGTATAGCTGCTATACACATTAACATAATGTTAAATGATTTTCAGGAGGTAGCTATGAATAAAGTAACAGATTTAAGATCTGCAATAGATTTGTTAAAAACTATTCCGGGTCAATTAATTGAGACGAATGAACCGGTAAATCCTATGGCTGAATTGTCAGGTGTATACCGTCATATAGGGGCAGGAGGAACAGTTATGCGCCCCACGAAAATAGGTCCTGCGATGATATTTAACAATGTAAAAGGACATGAAGATGCAAGAGTTATAATCGGACTATTGGCAAGCAGAGAAAGAGTAGGTATTATGCTTGATACAAAACCGGAAAAATTAGGATTTCTGTTAAACGAATCAGTTAAAAATCCTATAGATCCTATAGTGATTTCCAATAAGCTTGCAAAGTGCCAGGAAGTGGTTCATTATGCAGATGAGCCGGGATTTGATATAAGAAAATTAGTTCCGGCGCCAACAAATACAGAGGAAGATGCAGGTCCATATATAACTATGGGTATGTGCTATGCATCTGACATAGAAACAGGAGAATCCGATATTACAATACATAGATTATGCTTACAAAGTAGAGATGAAATTTCTATGTATTTTGTTCCCGGTGCAAGACATTTGGATGTTTTTCGGGAAAAAGCAGAAAAAGAGGGAAAGCCGCTGCCGATTTCTATCAGTATAGGTGCAGATCCGGCTGTTGAAATAGCTGCTTGTTTTGAGCCGCCCACTACTCCTTTAGGATTCAATGAGCTCAGTATAGCAGGGGCAATACGAAATAAACCGGTAGAATTGGTAAATTGCTTAACAATAAATGAAAAAGCTATTGCAAACGCAGAATATGTAATAGAAGGAGAACTAATTCCGGGGAGATACGTAAGAGAAGATCAAAATACAAATACAGGGAAGGCAATGCCTGAATTTCCGGGATATACCGGTGAAGCAATAGAAAAAACACCGGTTATCAGAGTTAAAGCTGTTACCCACAGAAAAAATCCTATTATGCAGACTATTATAGGACCAAGCGAAGAGCATGTGAATTTAGCCGGTATACCAACAGAAGCAAGTGTAATCCAAATGATAGAAAAGGCGATGCCCGGAAGATTGTTAAATGTATACGCACATTCTTCCGGAGGCGGAAAATATATGGCTATATTGCAGTTTAAAAAACTTAAGCAATCTGACGAAGGTCGGCAAAGACAGGCTGCTTTATTGGCTTTCTCCGCATTTCCGGAATTAAAGCATATTATTATAGTAAGTGAAGACGTAGACCCTTTTGACACAAATGATGTTTTATGGTCAATGAATACAAGATATCAAGGTGATGTTGATACAATATTTATACCGGGTGTCAGATGTCATCCGTTAGATCCGTCTCAAAGCCCTGAATATAATATTCTGTTAAAGGATAAAGGAATGTCCTGCAAAACAATTTTTGACTGTACCGTACCATTTAATTTAAAAGAAAAATTTAATAGATCTAAATTTATGAACGTTGATATAAATAGATTTATATAATTTTACTTTGTTTAGTTAAAATAGTTAATAAAAAAACTGTTAAATTAGATTTTTATGTGTTATAATGTTTCGGAATCCATGAATTTTGTACTAATATATTAAATACAATTCGCAGAAAATAACTATTATTTAACTATAGAGGTTGAAATGATTAACGATGATGATAAATATTTAATGAGTTCTGTTAACAATACTTTGGAAATTTTAGATTTGCTCAGCTTCCATGATGAAATGGGAGTATCTGAAATCAGCAAAGCTACAAATTTTGGAAAAGCAAGTGTATTTAGAATGCTTTATACGCTTGAAAAAAAAGGTTTTGTTCATAAAACATCTGATTCAAAGTATAAGCTGGGTATCAAATTTGCCCATTATGGTGCTATTGTTTTAGAAAAACAAAATATTTTTACGCTGATAAGACCATTTTTGCAAAAACTTAGGGACAAACATAATGAAACAACTCACTTAGGTATATTGGATAACGATCTAAATGTTATTTTCATGGCAAAGGAAGCAAGCAACAACACAATACAAATGGCATCAAGAGTAGGTTATAAATTACCGTTTTATGCAACAGCCATGGGCAAAGTTTTAGTAGCCAGCAAGCTAAACGAAGAATTAGAAGAGAGATTAAAAACTTATGATTGTAAACAATTCACTGAGCATACAATTACAAACTACGAAAAACTTATAGAAATGTTAAAAAAAGTTGAAGAGCAGGGATACAGCGAAGATGATGAGGAAAGTGAATACGGATTAGTTTGTTTTGCCGCACCCATAAAAGATTTGACCGGACAGACCATAGCAGCAATCAGTATATCGGGAACCTATATGAGAATGAATAACAATAAGGAAGAGCTTATCAAATCAATGAAGGAAACAGCACATGAGGTATCAGTTTCTTTAGGTTATAAGGAGAATTAATATTAATAATATCTAAGAGATGCAGTTAATGTTTACTGCATTTTTTTATGTCCAAAACATGTTAAATTATGCGTATTGTTTCTATAAAAGAAACGACGTATACTATATAGAAAAATTTCTTGACAAACGTATTCGCTGAATTTATAATACTAATTATAAAAACGTTTTTATATTATTAACTAAATTTTGTGGTTGTATTAATAAAAAATGGGAAAGAAGGGACAAGCAAATATGATTAGTATTAAATTTTATGGGTTAGGGGGACAAGGAGTTGTAACAGCAGGCAAATTATTTTCTGAAGCAATATCGTTGTATGAAGATAAATATGCCATTACGGTACCTGCCTATGGTCATGAGAGACGTGGGGCACCTGTAAATACAAGTATCATTGTTGATGAAAAGCCTGTGCTTATAAATTCTTTTGTTTACCATCCTGATATTGTATTAGTAATGGATAGTACTATTATAGACAAGGGTATAGATATTTCCCAAGGTATACATGAGAATAGTATTTTAATTTTAAATACTGAAGATGTAAATGTACTTAATACATATAAAAAATATAACTTTAAAGAAATTTATTACGTAGATGGTACACAAATTGCTTTAAAAAATATCGGTAGAGGTATACCAAACGGATCTATGTTGGGAGCTATGGCTGGGACTGGCCTTTTAACCATAGAATCAATTGAAAAAACAATTAGAGAATCATTTGGAGAAAAGGCGGGTGAAAAAAATGCAAAAGCAGCAAGAGAAGCATACGAAAGAATTAAAAAAATGTAGAGTTCTTGGACCTGTTGCTACAATTTTTGCAGGCTCAAACACAGGAAGCTGGAGGTTAGAAAGACCTGTTATTGATTACGAAAAATGTATAAAATGCGGTACATGCGAAAGATTTTGTCCGACTAACGTTATAGATGTTTATAAAGACAGAGCAGAATGTGTAGTAGTGAATTTTGATTATTGTAAAGGCTGCGGGATCTGCGTGAATGAATGTCCTGCTAAATGTATGAAAATGATACCGGAAAGAGGTGAAGAATAATGGTTTTTAAAATGCTTGACGGAAATGAAGCTGCGGTAGAGGCCATGAAGCTTGCCAGAGTTCAAGTAATTTCTGCATATCCAATAACTCCGCAAAGTTCTATTTCGGAAAAATTGTCTGATTTGGTTGCTGAAGGGGAATTAAAAGCTGAATACGTACGTGTTGAATCTGAACACACTGCGTTATCTGTTGCAACGACGGCAGGATTAACCGGAGTGAGAGCGGCAACGGCCACCGCTTCTAACGGACTGGCTTTAATGCATGAAATTTTAAGTATGACTTCCGGAAACAGAGTGCCGATTGTAATGCCGGTTGTTAACAGGGGTGTGGCTGCTCCCTGGACGTTATGGTGTGAGCACGGAGATGCTATGGCGCAAAGAGATATGGGCTGGCTTCAATTTTATTGTCAGGACGTTCAAGAGGTATTAGATATTACATTGCTTGCATATAGAGTTGCAGAAGATGAGAGAGTATTAACACCTGTAATGGTTTGTTTAGATGGTTTCTTTTTATCTCATTCTATGCAAAAGGCAAAAGTTCCTGAACAAAAGTTAGTTGATGATTTTATTGGGCCATATATAAGAAAAAATACATATATTGATCCTGAAGATCCAATGTTTTGCTGTGATTTAACCGGCTCTGATGAGTTTACAGAAATGAGATACCAGCAAAAATATGCAATGGATAATTCTATTGATGTTATCGAAGAAATAGAAAAGGAATTCGAAGAAAAGTTCGGAAGGAAGCTGCATATTGTAGAAGGATATAAAACCGAGGATGCAGATGTTGTATTAGTTGCACTTGGCTCAATGTGCGGTACTGCAAAATATGTAGTAGATAAAATGAGACAAGAGGGCAAAAAAGTCGGATTAGCAAAAGTTACAGTATTCAGACCGTTCCCGATAAAACAGCTGAAAGAAGTTCTAAAAGGAAAAAAAGTAATCGGAGTATTTGACAGAAGTGCGGGATTAGGTGGACAAGGCGGTCCTGTGTGGAGTGAAACTTCTGCTTTAATGATGAATGAAAATTGTGACATTAGGCATTATGTTGGCGGTCTTGGCGGAAGAGACGTAACAATCGATAATATTGAAAAAATATATAATGAGCTTTTAGAAATTAAAGAAGGTAAAAGAAAAACACATACAGAATGGATTGACCTTAAAGAAAATCCAATGGGATTAAGGCAGGTGACTAAAAATGTTTGATATACAACACAAATCTAAGGGGTTAGTATCTCATGGAGTTAGTGCATGTGCCGGTTGCGGTATGGAGTTGATAATGAGAAATGTTATGTCGGTATTGGGTGAGGATACAGTAGTATTGATACCACCTGGATGTTCGGCATTATTTTCCGGATATGGAAATGAGTCAGGGCTGAAAATAGCAGGATTTCAAGGTAATCTGGAAAATACAGCAGCATGTGCAGCAGGTGTGAGAGCAGCCTTGAATGCACAGGGAAATTATCATACCACAGTATTAGCATTTGCAGGTGATGGCGGAACTGTCGATATTGGCTTACAAGCATTATCAGGTGTTTTAGAAAGAAGAGATAAAATAATGTATATATGCTATGATAATGAAGCTTATATGAATACAGGAATACAAGGAAGCAGTTCTACTCCTTATTTTGCAAGCACTACAACTACACCTTCGGGAAAACTCACAAGCAGAAAAAATTTAATGGAAATTGCTATAGCTCATGACATTCCTTACGCAGCAACAGCTTCCATACATAATTTAAATGATTTTAAGAAAAAGCTTAAAAAAGCTATGGAAACAGACGGACCATCATTGATTCACATTCAAACTCCATGTCCTACAGGTTGGAGATATGATCCTGCTAAATCGGTAGAATTGGCAAGATTAGCAGTTCAAACAGGAAGCTGGATTCTTTTTGAATATGAAGATGGCCGCGTAACTATAAACAGTAAGCTTAAGGAACTAAAACCTATTACGGAGTATATAGAAATGCAAGGTAGATTTAAGCATTTGACTGAAGAACAAAAAGTTGAACTTCAGGACTATACGGTGAGATATTATCACAGATATATAAAGAAGCTTGAAAATATGAATATTGAAACCGATGCGCATGCAACTGCTTAATGTTAAGAAATTTTCTGCAAGGGAGGAGAGTGAACATTGAAAACGTTAGTTTTAGGGGCAGGTGCAATGGGATGCTTATATGGAGGTCTCTTAAAAGAGAAGGGCAATGATGTAATCTTAGTTGATGTATCAAGGTCACAGGTGGATGAAATTAATAAAAACGGATTAGCTTTAGAAACAGCCGAAGGAAAAAGGAATATAACAATTAAAGCTAAATTTGCACATGATGTTACTGAGCAGCCTGATTTGATAATTTTATTTACTAAAACAATTCACTCTAAGTCAGCTTTGTCATCTTTAAAAGAAATAATAGGACCTGAAACAATGGTTCTATCATTACAAAACGGTTTAGGAAATGATGAGGTAATCAAAGAATTTGTGCCAACAGACAGAATAATTATCGGAACAACAAATTTTCCGAGCGATTTACTCAAACCCGGAAATGTCAGATCCTTAGGAAAAGGAACTACAAAAATTATGAGCTGTAACGGAGAAGTTACAGAAAAATTAAAACAGATCGAAATGATGTTAAACGAGGCAGGCTTTAATTGTATCATTACAGAGGATGTATTTGTTTCAATTTGGGAGAAGGTTGCCTTTAATGCAGCATGCAATGCTTTGACAGCAGCTTCAAGGTTAAAACTTGGCGACGTGGGCAAAACAGACGAGGGCAAGAAACTTGCCCGTTCAATAGCTAAAGAAGCTATTTCTGTAGCTAATGCAAAAAATATAAATGCAAATGCAGAAAATGTTATAAAGCTTATTGAATTAGATTTTGTTGAACATGCAGAGCATATGCCTTCAATGATGCAGGATGTTCTTGGAAACAGAATGACGGAAATTGAGTTTATCAACGGTGCTGTTGTACGAGAAGCAGAAAAATTAGGCATTGATGTACCGGTAACGAACGTTCTTTATAAACTTGTAAGCATGATTCAAAAAAATTATGAAAATTTAATTATATAATACGGAGGATATTATGAAATTTAAAACTGCAACTTTATCAATAATTCTTGTAATACTAATGGTTTTAGGAACAGCATGCGGCGGTGGAGGAAATACTTCTCAACCTGCAAATAACAATAATCAAGCATCTAATAATCAACCAAGCGGTAAAGCAACTGTAATAAAACTTGCTCATATGTCACCTGAATTACCGGATGATGCATATCATATGTTCGCTTTAAGATATAAAGAAGCTATAGAATCAAAAACAAACGGAAGATTTGAAGTTGAACTTTACCCTGCAGGTGTATTAGGAAAAGACAGAGAATTATCAGAGGGATTGCAATATGGAACAGTGGATTTAGCAGTAATTACATCTTCTCCAATGGGTAATTTCGTACCTGCATTCCAAACATTAGATTTACCCTTCTTATTTGATAGTTGGGAACATGTATATAGATTTTTAGAATCAGATGCAGCGGAAGAATTGTATAAAGAAACTGAAGGTGCAGGAATTGTAACATTCGGACTTATTGCAAGAGGACCGAGAAGTGTAACTAATTCCGGAAAAGCCATCGAATCGGTTGAAGGGCTGAAAGGTATGAAAATAAGAGTTATAGAAAGTCCTATATTCGTTGATACATTTACAGCTTTAGGAGCTGCTCCTCAAGCTATGTCGTGGGGTGAAGTATTTACTGCTTTACAACAAGGTACTATAGACGGACATGAAAACTCAATAGCAACAATCAATAACGAACGTGTTTATGAAGTACAAGATAATGTTTCTTTAACAGAACACATTTTTGCATTCACTACGGCACATGCATCAAAAATGTTCTGGGATACATTAAGTGCTGAAGATCAAAAACTATTTAAAGAAACAGCAAAAGAAATAACTATTCAAATTTCTAAAGAGCAAGAGAAAGCTGAAGAAGATTTCTTAGGAAGGCTGGAAGCAGCAGGAATGAACGTATATGAAATTGACAGAGCTCCTATGAGAGATATGGTTAAATCTGTTTATGATAAATTTGCTCAAACAAATACTGATAAGTATTTTAAAGCAATAGAAGAATTAAGATAGTTAAAATTATTCTAACTTAAGCTAAGATGATTTTAGTAATCATCTTAGCTTAACAAATAAACGGGAACAAGGAGGAAACATGAAAATTATTCTGTCTGTTAGCAATCTTTTAGATACTATTATAAAAAAAATTATTTCAGTTTTATTAATGATAATGACAGTTGTATTATTCAGTCAGGTAATAGCAAGGCATGTAATGGGAACCGGTTTATCGTGGAGTGAAGAATTAGTTAGATATATGTGCGTATGGATTATATTTCTTGGTGCTACATGTGCCGCAAAGGATGGAAGCCAGGTATCAGTTACTGCCTTAGATGAAATTTTAAACGGGCTTCCAAAAAAATTATTAGGTATTATTCAGAGTATATTAGCGTCAACTTATTGTGTTTTATTAAGTTGGATCGGTTTTGGTGCTTTAGAATTTGCAAAGCTTCAAAAATCACCAAACATGATGATTCCAATGAATATAGTTTACAGTGTTATACCAATAGCAATGATAATAATGTTGATTCATTTAGTGACTATATTTTTGCAAAACTATATAATCGCTAAAGAAGTTCACGAGTAATTAAGGAGGTATGTAATGTCTACAGGTATGTTTTTTGCTTTGACAGGTGTTTTGCTAATTGTAGGTGTACCTATTGCAATTACTGTGGGACTGTCTTCAATTATATATATATTGGCAGAAGGTATTAAGGTACAAATAGTCGTGCAAAGGTTATTTGCAGGGGTTGATGTTACTGCATTGCTTGCAATTCCTTTCTTTATATTAGCCGGAGATTTAATGGGTAAGGGTGGAATCGGTTACCGGCTCGTAAGACTGGCTAATAGAGCTGTTGGCAACAGAACCGGCGGACTTGCCATCGTTGCAATTATAGTAAGCATGTTTTTTGCCGCTATTTCCGGGAGCGGAGTTGCAACAGCAGCAGCAATAGGCGGAATTATGATTCCGGGAATGGTAGCGGCAAAGTACGATAAAGCTTTTTCTGCTGCGGTTATAGCCAGTGCAGCACCAATAGGTGTTATTATACCGCCAAGCATATCATTCGTTCAATATGGTGTTTTGACCGGAACATCAATAGCGGATTTGTATAAAGCAGGTTTTCCTGCCGGCTTTATTTTAGGCGGTGCTCTTATGTTAACTGCTTATTTAATAAGCAAAAAATACGGATATAAGGGAGCTGACAGATTAGAAAACACTCATGTTAAAACCGAAGCAGCCGTAGCGGCAGACAATAACTATTCATCAAAGGATGTTATAGAAGTGTTATGGGCTTTAGGTACTCCGTTTATAATAGTTGGCGGAGTTTTTGGCGGAATTTTCACTCCTACGGAATCAGCCGTTGTAGCAGTTATTTATGCACTTTTAGTTGGGTTATTTGTATTTAAAGAATTAACTTTTAAAGATTTACCGGGAATATTTATGAGTTCGGCATTAGGAGCAGCAAGGATAATGTTTATTATAGCAAATGCAACATTATTTTCATGGGTAATGGCATATGAAAGAATTCCGCAAATTATAATGGAATCTATGCTTGCTTTATCTGACAGCAAATTTGTGTTGCTGTTGATTATTAACTTTATTTTGTTAGTAGCAGGCTGTTTTATGGAAACCGGATCAATCATACTTATAGCTACTCCATTGTTACTTCCGATAATGCAATTCTTAAACGTTGATTTGGTTCACTTTGGCATCATTATGACTGTTAATACAGCCATAGGATTAGTTACACCACCGTTTGGAGTATGTTTATTTACTACTGCCAACGTATCTAAATTAAGTGTACAGGCCGTCTCCGGCAAGGTATGGTGGTTCTTGTTAGCAATGGTAATAGCATTGATGATCATAACTTTTTTACCGCAAGTAATTTTATTCTTGGTGTAAAATAATACCAGAGAACTAAAGTTCCCGTATTGATGATAAAGAGCTTTACCTTTGTCGTCCTGAAGCGAAGCCGAAGGATCTCATTAATAAGTACATGAGGTCCTTCATTACATTCGGGATGATGTAAGATAATATTTACATAACGTTAAAAGAGATAAATTAACATTAAGGAGGTATTAAATTGATTAAGAATTTTGAACATTTAATAGAATTGGCAAAACAAAAAAAATCAAGAAAAATAGCCGTAGTTGCCGCAGATGATTTAGAAGTATTAGAAGTTATTGCAAAAGCTGAAGATTTAAATTTGGCAGAATTTATATTAATCGGTGATATAAATAAAATGAAAAAAATTATAGAAGAAAATGGATTAAACATAAAATCGGATTTAGAAGATGAAAAGGACCATAAAAAAGCTGCTGATTTGGCGGTAGACTTTATAGTACAAGGAAAAGCCGGTTCTTTAATGAAAGGAATGCTTCATTCTTCCGTATTCTTAAAAGCAATATTAAATAAAGAAAAAGGATTAAATACAGGCAGGCATATTACTCAAATTTCCGTTTTGGAAAAGGAGAATAAAGATGGCTTGTTGTTTATTACAGATTGTGCCATAACAGTTAATCCTGACTTATTAGGTAAAAAAGAAGTCCTCGAAAATGCTGTTGATTTAGCTCATAAGCTTGGTAACGAAATGCCTAAGGTTGCTGTATTGGCATCTCTTGAAGTAGTAAATCCTGATATGCAGGATACTATAGATGCAGCAGTATTAAGCAAAATGGCTGACAGAGGACAAATTAAGGGCTGCATGGTGGACGGACCATTTGCATTTGACAACGCTGTATCCTCAGAGGCTGCTAAACAAAAATGTATATCAGGTCCTGTTGCAGGAAATGCGGATATTATAGTTGTTCCTAATTTGACGGTTGGCAATACTTTAACTAAGTCAATAACTTATATAGCTAAGAAAACTGTTATAGCTGCTACAGTTGGTGCGGCAATTCCCATAGTATTTACATCAAGAACCGAATCAACTGAAGGAAAGCTTCTTTCAATTGCATTGGCAGCATATTCTTCGTAATTATACTTTAAAAGAGGTGACTTATGTATAAGATATTAGTTTTAAATTTGGGGTCAACATCTACTAAAATTGCTTATTATGAAGATGAAGCATGCATAGTAAAAACAAATATAGAGCATCCTGCAGAAGAGATTAAACAATTTAATCATTTTATGGAACAAAACAAATATCGTGAAAATTATATTAAAAAATTTATGTCGGAAAACAATGTTGATATAAATGAATTAGATGTTATAGTAAGCAGGGGCGGACATACAAAACCATTGGAAGGCGGAGTTTACAGAGTATGTGAAGAAATGCTTGAACAGCAGGCAAGCGGATTGTATGGACAGCATCCATGCGATTTAGGGAGTAAAATTGCGTATGAAATGTGTGAAACTATCAAGGCCGTACCTCTCATAGTTGACCCTCCTGTAACAGATGAGTTTGAACCGTTGGCAAGATTATCGGGACATCCTATAATTGAAAGAAGGAGCAGCTTCCATGCTTTGAGCCACAAAGCCACCGCAAAAAGATATGCAAGAGAAAATGGGTTAAAATATGATGAATTAAACTTAATTGTTGTTCACTTAGGTGGAGGAGTATCTGTTGCACCGCATCGTAAAGGAAGAATGATTGACGGAGATAACGGATTAGAAGGCGATGGAGCTTATTCAACAAATCGTACAGGAGCTCTGCCTGTAGGAGACTTAGTTAAATTGTGTTTCTCCGGTAAATATACATATAAAGAAGTTAAGAAAATGATTAACGGAAATGGCGGACTAATGGCATATCTTGGAGAAAGTGATGTAAAAACAATTGAAAGCAATGCAAAACATGACGAAAAAGCTGCGTTGTATTTAGACGGAATGGTTTATCAGGTATGCAAAAATATCGGTTCATGTGCAACCGTCTTATGTGGTAAAATAGATGCAATATTAGTAACCGGCGGTATAGCACATTCAAAAAGCATAGTACAAAAAATCAAAGATAGATGTGAATTCATTGCTCCTATTGTGGTATATCCGGGTGA
This sequence comes from Sedimentibacter sp., assembly GCF_032080165.1. Lineage (GTDB taxonomy): Bacteria > Bacillota > Clostridia > Tissierellales > Sedimentibacteraceae > Sedimentibacter. The sequence goes on along the minus strand of NZ_DAMASY010000008.1, from coordinate 97,934 downwards.
AAATGAAATGGAGTCATTGGCGAGGGGCGCATTTGAAGGACTTCGAGGGGATGAACCTGTTAGGGACTTTATTTCTTCCACAGTTGTAACAGTATAATAAAAATAAAGCAGCAATTTATAGTATTATAATAAGTTGCTGTTTTTATATTAATATTGTATTACATAATTATTTAAAAGGAAAGGGTGAAAATTTTGTCTAAAAGAATACTTGTATTAAATTTAGGTTCAACATCAACTAAAATTGCTATTTTTGAAAATACAATACCGATTATTAAAGAATCTATATTGCATGAAGTTGAAACAATAAAACAATTTAAACATACGATGGATCAATTAGAGTTAAGGACTAATGTTCTTCTTGATTTTTTAGAGAAAAAAGGAATTAGTATCGATAAATTCGATTGTATAATTGCACGAGGCGGTAACTGTAAGCCATTATCAAGCGGTATCTATAAAATATGTGAGGAAATGCTGGATGATATTAAAAGCGAAAGAACAGGAGTTCATCCTGCAGGGATTGGATGCAAAATTGCTTATGAATTAGGACAAATGTATAATATACCGGCTATTATTGCTGACCCGCCAATTAACGATGAGTTTATAAATTTGGCAAAGTACTCAGGAATTAAAGAAATAGAGAGAATAAGTTCGTTCCACGCTACAAATCATAAGGCAATATCCCGTAAATACAGTGAATTAATCGGTATTAAATATGAAGATTTAAATTTAATTATTGTACATATGGGAGGCGGAATATCAGTAGTAGTCCATTGCAAGGGACGTATGATTGATGGCAATAATGCCTTGGACGGTGATGGTCCGTTTTCAGCCGAAAGAGCAGGCAGTGTTCCGGTTGGAGATTTAATAAAAATGTGTTACAGCGGAAAATACACAATGCAGGAAATGCTTAAAAAAGTAACCGGGAATGGCGGTTTAATGTCGTATTTAGGTACAAGCAGCGGACTTCAGGCTGAGGAGATGATAAAAAATGGCGATGAGTACGCCCTTGAAGTTTATGAGGCAATGGCGTACCAAGTTTCAAAGGAGATTGGCTCAGCGGCAACCGTTTTAAAAGGAAAAGCAGATGCAATAATATTTACAGGAAATATGGCATATTCAAAATTACTTACAGATTTTATTAAAGATAGGGTACGGTGGATAGCAAGAATTGTAGATATGCCTGGTGAAGATGAAATGCAATCATTAGCTGAAAGTGCTTACAGGTTTCTTATGGGAGAAGAAACAACAAAAGTATATTAATAGAATACATATATTTTGTTATACAATAAGTATTATTATGACACAATATTTATAATTATAACAACGATTTGTGAAGTTAAGTTTTTGCATATAATACCTAATTATGTTAAGTAAAATCCTTTTAAAGATTTGTAAAGACGAAATAAATTTTCGATATTGAAAGTAATAAAAGGGCAATATATAATAAATAAGGTCGACATATATTATAACACATATTTTAAGTTGCGTGATATAATATAACACATATAATATAAATAATTCAGGGGTGGCACATGCAAAGTTTAACTTCAAACTTAAATGTTTTAAAGTGGACAGACGAGGTTATTGCACTTACAAAACCTTCTAAGGTAATGTGGATTGACGGAAGCGAAGAACAGCTAAATATGCTTCGTGAGGAAGCTTGCAGTACAGGAGAGTTAATTAAGTTAAATCAAGAAAAATATTCTGGGTGCTATTATCATCGTTCTCAAAAAGATGATGTGGCAAGAATGGAAGATAAAACATATATTTGTACAAGTAACAAAGATGATGCAGGTCCTACAAACAACTGGAAGAGTCCTGAGGATGCCTATAAATTAGGAAGAGAAATTTTTAACGGCTCAATGCAAGGAAGAACAATGTACATTATTCCATATTCTATGGGACCAATCGGTTCGCCATTTTCAAAAATCGGCTTTGAAATAACTGATTCCATATATGTAGTTGTAAGCATGAACATAATGGCGAGAATAGGTAAAAAAGCATTGGATGTCCTTGGCGATTCAAATGATTTTGTAAAAGGATTACATGGAAAATGCAATTTAGATATTGATAAAAGATACATATTCCATTTTCCTGAGGATAATACTATTTGGTCGTGCAATTCAGCATATGGCGGAAATGCATTGTTGGGAAAAAAATGTTTTGCGCTTAGAATTGCCTCATACCAAGGTTTAAAAGAGGGATGGATGGCAGAGCATATGCTCATACTTGGTATTGAAAATCCAAATGGAGAAGTTAAATATATAGCGGCAGCATTCCCGTCGGCATGCGGAAAAACAAATCTGGCAATGCTTATACCACCGGAATTATACAAGAAAAAGGGATATAAGGTTTGGACTGTCGGTGATGATATTGCGTGGCTGAGAATTAAAGAAGACGGTAAGTTATGGGCAATCAATCCTGAGGCCGGATTCTTCGGAGTAGCACCGGGAACTAATGATAAATCAAATCCCAATGCATTGATGTCAACAAAGAAAAATGCTATTTTTACAAATGTTGTTTACAATTTAGATGATGATACGGTATGGTGGGAAAGATTTGATAACAATCCGCCCGAAAATGCACTTGATTGGCAAGGCAATCCATGGAACGGAAAGAAATTAAAGGAAAAGGGTGCTCATCCAAATTCAAGATTCACAGCGCCTGCTAAAAATTGTCCTTGTATTTCTAAGGAATGGGAATCACCTGATGGAGTTCCCATATCAGCAATAATTTTTGGCGGAAGAAGAGCAAAGACAGCACCGTTAGTATATCAATCAAGAAACTGGCAGCACGGGGTATTCGTTGGTTCTACGCTTGCATCGGAAACAACTGCAGCAGCTGTGGGAAAGGTTGGAGTAGTAAGAAGAGATCCTATGGCAATGCTTCCTTTTATTGGATATAATGCAGGAGATTATTTCGGACACTGGCTTGAAATGGGCAGAAAAGCAAGTAATCCGCCCGAGATATTTCATGTAAACTGGTTTAGAACTAATGCTTCAGGAGAATTTATATGGCCCGGCTTTGGAGATAATTTCAGAGTATTAGAATGGATAATTAACAGATGTGAAAACAAAGTGGGAGCTGAAGAAGCTGCAATCGGATATATTCCATGCGTAGAGGATATTAACACACAAGGACTTGACATAACAGAAGATGTATTAAAGGACTTATTAACGATTGACAGTTTTTCATGGATGGAAGATGTAAGAAGCATAGAAGAATTCTATAATAAAATAGGCAGCAGAGTTCCTGCTGAATTATATAAGGAATTAAATGAATTAAAATCTAATCTTTCTAAAATAAAAGAAGAATCAATAGCATAGAAAGTTTATTTTAAAATTTTATAAAAAAGTTGTTGACAAGTTTATATTTATAGATTAATATGTGTATTAATATTTAATGCGTTGAAGCAGAGAAAAGTATTTCAGAGGTTTACAGAGAATTGGTGGTGCTGAGAGCCAATGACTGAGGAATATAATATACACTGCCGAGCAGGTTTGTTGAATTTCAGTAGGCAAACACGTTAACCCACGTTACAGGGTTAGAGGTTGTTAGACCTTGATGAGCGATGATATTTATATATCATAATATGGGTGGTACCGCGGAATCTTTCGTCCCAATAAACACATTTGTGTTTATTGGGACTTTTTTCATGACCTATCCCTGTTTTTTCAAGTGACAGCGCAGAAAAAACAGCGGAAGGTCAGATGCAGCATATCCCAATGTATGCGACCAACGGGAGCAAATATATTGGTGATAAAGCCTGCTATGACTTGATCCGATTTTGATGCATTCCCCTGCGAACCCTTAAACGTTTCAATAAGTAACGATATTAACTTGGCCAAGTTAAATATAAATTAAATGTTAAATTAAAAATTTCTAAATTCAAAGGAGCTTATTATGAAATTAAAAAAATTAATAGTAACATTAATATTAATACCAATGATTTTATCCGGATGCGCACAAGGTGCGGCCGATACATCAGATACAGAAAAATTTGTTATAGGGATTTCACAGTTAGCCGATCATCCTGCTCTGGATGACTCAAAGCAGGGCTTTATAGATGAACTTAAAAATCAAGCTATAAATGTGGAATTTCTTGATCAGAATGCACAGGGAGACACAAACAATGCACTTATGATTGCACAGAAATTTGTTAGGGATGATGTAGATTTAATTTTTGCAATTGCAACTGCAACTGCACAGGCAGCAAAGCAGGCAATTAACGGAACAGATATACCGTTGGTTTTTACGGCAGTAGCCGAACCTGTATTTTCTCAGTTAGTGACTGACTTTAACGTTACAGACAACAATATTACCGGTACTTCAAATGCCGCACCTATAAAAGAAAATTTAGAATTGTTTAAAGAGTTAAAAGAGGATATTAAAACTATCGGTATAATTTACAACATAGGTGAATCGAATTCTGAAATTCAGGTTAATAAATCAAAGGAAATAGCTGAAGGTATTGGATTACAAATAGAAGCATTAGGTATTGCATCTGTCAATGATATTCCGCAGGCAATAGATACTATTTCTAAAAAGGCCGAAGGATTATATATAGTTACGGATAATATGGTTGCTTCATCCATTTCGCTTGTAGCTACGCTTTCTCAGGAAAAGGATCTATTGACCGTTGCGGCAGACGCCTCTCAAGTTAAGGAAGGTATATTGCTTTCAAGGGGGATCAGCTACTATGAATTAGGCAGAGAATCAGCAATTATGGCTAAGCAGATATTGGTTGATAAAAAGGATATATCAGAAATTCCTGTCCGAACATTAGATAATTTAGATAAGAAGGTTAATGTCAAGGCTATGGAAGCATTAGGGCTTACAAAAGACAATAAAGCCTTCGAAGGAGCAGAATTTATTGATTAATTGCTAATCAATTGATAATTGGAGGATATTTATGAACTCATTAATAATGACATCAACAGAGCAGGGACTGATATTTGCAGTCCTTGCTATAGGGGTTACAATAACATATAAAATACTTGACTTTGCAGATTTGTCCGTAGAAGGAACATTTCCCATGGGGGCATTCATATTTGCAAGATTTATAACCTCGGGATTAAGTCCTGTAACAAGTACTTTATTGGCATTTGTATTCGGAACATTTGCAGGGCTGTTAACTTATACACTCAATATAAAGTTAAAAATCAGAGCGCTTTTATCCGGAATACTTACCATGACAATTTTATACTCGGTGAATTTAAGATTAAACGGAAAATCGAACATAGGACTTTTTAGCTATGATTCCATATTTCAAGGCTTTTCAACAATAGTAGTCTTAGTGGCAATAGTAGCGGCAATAAAAATATTAATGGACTTATTTTTAAAAACAGAAATAGGATATTTACTTATAGCAACAGGAGACAATGAGACATTAGTAAAATCCTTGGGGGAGAATTCAAATAAATACAAATTAATAGGTTTAATGCTTTCAAACGGACTTGTTTCGTTAAGTGGGGCATTGATGGCACAGTATCAGGGATTTGCGGAAATAACAATGGGAACCGGAATTATAGTTGTTGCAATTGCCTCAATAATAATCGGGGATACAATAATTAATAACAATAAAAAAATAAAAAATACAACAAGAGCAGTGGCAGGGGCGTTAATATATAAGTTTATCGGTAACCTTGCAATAGATTTAGGACTTACGCCAACAGATTTAAAGGCAATAAATGCAATAATAGTAATTTGCTTTTTAAGTTACAATACATTCGGACCGGAATTAAAAAAGGCAAGCATAAAAAAAGGAGCGGGAGTATATGCTGACAATTAATAATTTATCTAAAAGCTTTAATATAGGAACAGAAAACGAAGTAAATATATTTAAAAATTTCAATCTTCACATAAAAAAGAGTGAATGCACAGCCGTATTAGGAGCAAACGGCTGTGGGAAAAGCACATTATTTAATATAATAAGCGGAGTTATAACAACGGAAAGCGGAGAAATACTATTAAACGGTAAAAAGATGAACAATCTAAAAGAAAATGAAAGAGCACAGTTTATAGGAAGAGTACATCAGGACCCTTCAAAGGGAGTGTCCCCATCACTTACTATTTTAGAAAATATATCATTGTCAGATAAGAAGTGTAAGAAATTCTCTCTAAGAAAGTTAATAAATAAAAATAAGATAGAATTCTATAAAGAAATATTACAAACACTTGATTTAGGATTAGAGAATAAATTAGACACCGAGGTCAAATTTTTATCGGGAGGGCAAAGACAGTCGCTGTCATTATTAATGGCGACAATCAATAAACCGGAATTATTACTTTTAGACGAGCATACGGCAGCTCTTGACCCAAAGACATCAAGACTGATAATGGAAAAAACGAGAGAGCTTATAAAAACCCAATCAATAACAACCATGATGATATCTCACAATGTTAAGGACGCTATAAAATTTTCGGATAGAATTATAATGCTTGACAGGGGAAGTATAGTGTTAGATGTAAGAAATGGTCAAATAACCGAGAAGGACCTGATGGATATATATAATTCACGTAATTACAGTTCATTTGCTGAAGCGGTTTAACCATTGAAAGGCAATGGATAGGCGATGGATCAGCAATAGATTAACAATGGAGAAATAAGGAAGGATAATCTTTCCTTGTTTTTTTTAATGACCATATATATAATTGTTTTATAAATTTAATTAAGGAGGAAGCATTTACTTCGATTGCTGATTAATTATAATCAATTGCCAGTCAATTGCTGTTCAATCGCAGGTCAATTGCTAATCAATAGTATCATGAGGAATATAAAAATGATAATTCAATATGACGGTACACGGTACAAGGGCTGGCAGAAGCAGAATGAAAATGTTAACACCGTACAAGGAAGGTTAGAAAATATTTTAAGTAACATGACAGGTGAGGAAGTAACACTTGTTGGCTGCGGCAGAACTGATGCAGGTGTTCATGCATTAAATTATACCGCCAATTTTCATACAAATTCAAAGATGAATGTTGATGATATGTCAAAATATATAAATGATAATCTTCCTGAAGATATTGCTTTATTGTCATTAAAAAATGCAAGCGAAAGATTTCATGCAAGGTATAATATATTATCAAAGACCTATTTATTTAGAATCAGTAACAGCCAGACAAAGAATGTGTTTGACAGAAAATATGTACATAGAGTAAATGAACGTCTGAATCTGAATAAAATGAGGCAATGCTCGCAGTCGTTGGTTGGGACACACGATTTTCAAAGCTTTACAACATTAAAATCCAAAACTAAATCAACTGTAAGGACTATTAATTATATTAATATTGAAGAGAAGGATAATATAATAGAAGTTGAGGTAAACGGAAACGGATTTTTATGGAACATGGTCAGGATTATAATAGGTACATTAATTGAAGCAGGTACAGGTAAGCTTGATATAACAGATATAGAAAATATTTTAGCTGCGAAAAAAAGAGCTGAAGCCGGTCCTATGGTGCCGCCGAAAGCACTTTTTTTAAAAGATGTTGAATATTAGCATGTGAAAAGGAATTTTTTTATGAAGCTCAGTACAAGAATTAATATTTATATTATTTTGATTTTGGTGTTTTCATTGGGAAGTATGACGTTACTTTCTTACTATCAGATGAGAGACATTCTTACCGCTCAGTTAAAAGATAAGCTAATGAATATTGCGACATATGCTTCCGAGGATTATAAGGTAAAGGAGGCATTTAAGGATAGCAGTAAAATACCTGAATTAAATGTGCATATAGAAAAAATCAGAGCAGAAACAAATGTAGATTTTATAGTTGTATTTAATATGGACAGCGTTCGTCTCACTCATCCCGTGAAAGAAAACATCGGTCGGAAATTTGAAGGCGGAGATGAAATAAGGGTCCTCAAAGAAGCTGAGAAGTATATATCTCAGGCACGGGGAACTTTAGGTATATCATTAAGAGCCTTCGTACCGATTATTTACGAAGGCAGACAGTTAGGTGCAGTCTGTGTAGGAAGCACGGTAGTAGAAATAAGCAAGGAAATATTAATAAAAGCTCAACAATTTATACCATTTATATTTATAGGTTTGTTTTTGGGCAGTTACTGTGCTGTTGTACTGGCAGCAACCATAAAGGATGAAATATTAGGGTTGGAGCCAAGGGAAATCACCTTGCTCTTAAAGGAAAAAGAAACCATACTTGATAATGTTAAGGAAGGAATAATAACCTTAAACGAAAACGGAGAGCTTATACAGTATAACAGAGAGGCATCAAGAATTTTAGGATTAACCGGTAATGATATTAACATTAACATTGATGAATTAGCTAAAATAAATAAAATAATACCGGATTTAAAAAACCTTGAGACAAACAATGATTTTGAGGTCAATGTCAGACCCGGTGTAACTATTTTATGCAAATATAATATTTTGAAAAATGATAAAAAACAAATAATAGGACACGTAATAAATTTCAGAGATTTATCTGAAGTTAAAAAGATGTCCGAAGAATTAACAGGAATACAAAAAATGGCATGGTCATTGAGGGCTCAAAATCATGAATTTATGAACAAATTGCACACAATATCCGGTTTGATACAGTTAGAAGAATATGATGAAGCAATAAAATATATTTCTAAAACAGCAAACAGCGGAAATGATATAACGGGTATAATAACGGGCAAAATTAAGAATTTGAATATTGCGGCTTTGCTTTTGGCAAAGTATTATAAGGCGGAAGAGTTAAGAATTAAATTTGAAATAGACAAGAATTCCGGTTTAGCCACACTTCCTGATTTGATAAGCGGTGATGATTTAGGTTCCGTTATCGGGAATTTAATTGAAAATGCTTTAGAGGCAGTTAATGTTGACGGTACAGGAAAAGTATATTTTAAAATATCTCAGACTGAAAATGTCTTGATTATTGAGGTGAAAGACAACGGACCCGGAATTACGGATGATATCAAAGCTAAAATATTTGAACGAAATTTCAGTACTAAAACAGAACATCACGGATACGGTATGTATATCGTAAAGAATATAATAGAAAATGCCAACGGGAAAATTACCTTGTCTTTAGACAATGGAACGGCATGGCATATAGAAATTCCTATGAAAAGCGGTGATAATATATGATACATGTTATGATTTTAGAAGATGATCCGATGGTTAGAGAAATTAATTCAAGATTTTTAGGAAAACTGCCGAATTTTAAGCTGATTAAGCCGGTTTCAAGCATAAAAGAAGCACAGGAATTATTGTTTCAAAAAAGGGTGGATTTAATATTATTAGATATATACCTGCCCAAGGAAAACGGAATAGATTTCTTAAAGTGGTTAAGAAAAGAAGAATTTGAAACAGATGTTATTTTAATTACTGCTGATAAAACAAGTAACATGATACAGGAAGCTTTTCGTTACGGAGCAGTTGATTATCTTATAAAACCGTTTACTTTTAATAGATTTAAAGAGGCATTGGATAATTATAAAGAAAGATATTACGGTATAAAGAAGCTTGACACAATTGAACAAAGTGATTTAGACAAATATATAATAAAAAATGCTTTGAATAATGAATACGAAAATTTGGATAATGATTTGGAAAAAGGAATCAATAAGTATACGTATAAGGTAATTTGGAGGGAAGTTGAAAAATTAGTTGATGAATATAAAACTGCAGAAGAAATTTCTGAAAAATCGGGAGTAGCCAGAGTTACCGTACGCAAATATCTTGAATTTATGCTGAAAGAAGGTAAGGTTGACAAGATAATTGAATATGGGAAGATAGGGAGACCTCAGCACAAATACAAAAGAGCAGGCAGCTGAAACATAAAAAAGTCTAACATAGTTTAGGCTTTTTTTATGCATATTTTTGATAAAAAAATGACAAAATATTCTTAATAACCAAAAGTATTTTAAATTTACACAATATTTACATTAACCATATGTAATGTTAATATGCATTTACACGAAAATATTATAGAAGGAAGGAAAACGCTTTGAATTATTTTGAAGAAAGTTTAAAATTGCATGAAAAGAGCAAAGGTAAAATTGAAATAATTTCTAAAATTAAGGTAGAAACAAGGGATGATTTAAGTTTGGCTTATACTCCCGGAGTTGCTGAGCCATGCAGAAAAATTCATCAGAATGAAGATGAAGTATATAAGTATACATCAAAAGGCAATATTGTTGCTGTAGTAACAGACGGAACGGCAGTTCTCGGCCTGGGGGATATTGGGCCAAAGGCTGCGTTGCCGGTAATGGAGGGAAAATCTATTCTTTTCAAGGAATTTGCTGATGTTGATGCATTTCCGATATGTATAGATTCAAAAAATGTTGATGACATAGTTAAGACCGTGAAGCTGATTGCTCCGGGACTTGGAGGAATAAACTTAGAGGACATAGGAGCTCCGAGATGCTTTGAGATAGAAGAGAGGCTGAAAAAAGAGCTTGATATTCCGGTTTTTCATGATGATCAGCATGGAACTGCCATTGTAGTATTGGCCGGATTAATAAATGCATTGAAAATAGTAAATAAAAAAATAGAAGACATAAAGATAATTATTAACGGAGCCGGTGCTGCAGGAACGGCAATTGCTAATTTATTAACTGCTGCAGGAGCCAAAAATATAATAGCTTGTGACAAATCAGGCGCTTTGTATGCAGGTATGCCAAATATGAATGATGCAAAAAGTGAATTGGCTAAGGTAACAAATCCTAATAGCGAAAAAGGTTCTTTAGCTGATGTTATAAAAAATGCAGATGTATTTATCGGAGTATCTGCTGCCGATGTTGTTAAGGCAGAAATGGTTGAGTCGATGGCTGGCGATGCTGTTATTTTAGCAATGGCTAATCCCACTCCTGAAATTATGCCTGATATTGCAATAGCTGCGGGAGCAAGAGTTATAGGAACAGGACGTTCGGATTTTCCAAATCAAATAAATAATGTATTGGTTTTCCCGGGTGTATTCAGAGGTGCGCTGAATGTAAGAGCTAAAGAAATCAATCTGAATATGAAGATAGCAGCAGCTTATGCCATAGCAAATTATATTGATGCCAATGAATTAAATGAAAACAACATAATCCCGAGTGCTTTGGATAAGGGCGTAGCAAGTGCGGTTGCTGAAGCGATAGAGGAAGCAGCAAAAAAATCAGGTGTAGCAAGGTTATAATATTAATTTTTATCAAATAATATAATTATAAATAACTTGGAGGATAGAAAATGAAAGAATTAAAAATAATGGGATTAACCTTACCGGTTTATTTCGCATTACTGGCAGTAATAATTGTTGCAATCTTTTTAAATGTTTTGCCCGGAGGCATGATTGGTGCCTTTGCTTTTATGATGATAGTTGGTGCATTACTTGATGTAATAGGTAATAATACGCCAATTGTAAAAACTTTCTTTGGTGGCGGACCGATAGTTATTATATTTGGTTCAGCAGCACTTGTATATTTTAAAATATTGCCTGAAGCAGTTACAAATAATGTAGATACATTTATGAAGGGCGGCGGGTTTCTTGACTTCTATATAGCTGCTCTTATAACAGGCTCAATACTCGGTATGAATAAGAAGCTTCTCATTAAAGCAGCCATAAGATATTTTCCATGTATATTAGGTGGTCTTGCGGTAGCTATGGCGTTTGTTTCTATAGGGGGCTTACTTTTTGGTCATACACCGGCAGAAGCGATTGCATATATAGGTATTCCTATAATGGGAGGCGGAATGGGAGCAGGTGCTGTTCCAATAGCTGATGTATTTTCTAAAGGGTTAGGAATTCCAACAGAACAAATTCTATCAAGATTAGTTCCTGCAGTTGCTTTAGGAAACGCTGTTGCAATTGTGTTCGGTGGTATTTTAGACAGAGTAGGGAAAAAATACCCTAAACTAAGCGGAGACGGAAAGTTGATGGAAATCGGGCAAGATGAGCTTAAAGCAAAAGAAGAAAATGAACCTTTTGCATTGAGTGATTTTGGTATAGGTATAGCCATTGCAACAACATTCTTTGCATTTGGTAATATTGTAGCATATGCAATGAAAAATTTTGTTGGTATAGATATTCATTCATATGCCTGGATGATTTTATCCGTTGCTGTTGCCAAAGCTTTAAATATTTTACCGGCTAAATATGAAAAATCATGTGCCAAATGGTATCAATTTGTTGCATCAAACTGGACACCTGCGTTGTTGATGGGTATAGGTATTGCTTACACTGACTTAGGTCAGGTAATTTCAGCTTTTACACCTGTATATTTGATACTTTGCTTCTTGGTTGTATTAGGAGCAGTAATAGGAACTGCAGTAGTAGGAAAATTAGTTGGATTCTATCCTATAGAAGCAGCTATAACTGCAGGTCTTTGTATGGCTAATATGGGTGGTACCGGTGATGTTGCGGTATTAACCGCAGCAAACAGAATGGAATTAATGCCGTTTGCTCAAATTTCTTCAAGGTTGGGCGGAGCATTTATTATTTTCCTTGCTTCGGTTATCGTACCTATATTTTTCGGTTAACAGCTGTCAGTCGCTTATGCTGTAAGTGAAAAATAAATCTGTCATCCTGATGACTTTGTCAATAATCTGGGCTCACCCTAAAAGGTGAGCCTTGTCATAATAAAGGAGAAATATTATGCATGCTATTGAAAAAATACTCGCTAAAAACAGTGGTAGAAAATCTGTAAGAACCGGTGAAATAGTAACGGCAAAGGTTGATTTTGCACAGGTCAATGATTTGTACCTTCAGACGATATATTCGTTCAGAGAAATGAACGGCAAAAATGTTTGGGATAAGGATAGGGTGGCATTCGTTTTTGACCATTATGCACCTGCTCCTACAATTAACTCAGCACAAATTCATAAAGAAATGAGGGAGTTTGCCGGACAAAATGAATTAACGTATCACTTTGATGTAAATGCCGGAGTGTGTCATCAGGTTTTAACGGAAGCCGGCTTAATTTACCCGGGAGCAATTATAGTTGCCACCGACTCTCATACAACAACCCACGGAGCTCTTGGAGCAATGGGAACAGGTGTTGGTGCCACCGATATGGCAACAATATTGATATCCGGAGAGTTATGGTTCAGGGTTCCTGAAATAATTGAAATACGTATAGACGGTACTCCTCATCGGGGGATTATGCCAAAGGATGTAATTCTATATATAATGGGACAGATGAGGGCAGACGGTGCGGTATATAAAGCTATTGATTTTACGGGAAGCTACATTGATAATTTGGATGTTTCAGAAAGAATGGTATTGTGCAACATGGCTGTTGAAATGGGAGCCAAGACGGCATACATGCAGCCAAACGAAAAAGTTTTGCAATATGTTGAAGAAAGAGCTGTGAGACCATTTGAAGTACAATATACTGATGAGGATTTCCAATACAGCGAAAGCTATTATTTCGATGTATCAAATCTGGCGGTGCAGGTTGCGGTTCCTCACAGCGTTGATAATGTATTTCCTTTAAATGATATTAAGAGGGTAAAAATAGACCAAGGTTTTATCGGAACCTGTACAGGCGGAAGGTTAGATGATTTAAAAGCAGGTGCGGATATTATAAGAGGAAAGAAAATAAATAAGGATGTAAGATTAATAATCATACCTGCATCGGCAGAGGTTATGCAGGAAGCAATCGTTAAGGGCTATATACAGGATTTCATTGATGCAGGTGCAACAATTTCAACTCCCGGATGCGGACCGTGCTTAAGTGCTCATGAAGGGGTCTTGGCACCGGGCGAGGTGTGTGTAACAGCTTCGAATCGTAATTTTCCGGGACGTATGGGAAGCAACAAATCGAAGATATATTTGGCATCGCCTGCCACAGTGGCAGCTTCAGCACTGACAGGGTATCTGACAAATCCATGTGATTTATGATAGTTGAACGACGGGCAAAGGCCCTTATTGAAGGAGATGTATATGGAAACAATTATAAAAGGAAAAGTTATAGTATTAGACAACAATATTGATACGGACCAAATTTATCCCGGCAGATTTTTAGAGATTGTTAACCCGCAGGAAATAGGAACTTATTGTTTATACGGCGTAGATGAAAATATAGCAAAGAATTTCAGAAAGGGCGACATAGTTGTAGCAGGAACAAATTTCGGATGTGGTTCAAGCAGAGAGCACGCACCGATTGCACTTCTTAATATGGGCGCAGGCTTGGTGCTTGCAGATTCATTTGCCCGTATCTTTTTCCGCAATTCTATTAACTTGGGATTACCTTTATTGGTATGCAAGGGAATAAGTAAGGTTTTGGCTGACGGTGACGAAATAGAGGTTGATATCGTTGAAGGAACCGTAAAAATTCTAAAAACAGGGGAAATATTGCAGGCAGATAAAATAGGTGAATACGCAATGAGTATTCTTGAAGCAGGTGGTATAAAACCATTATTTAGAGAAAGAATGAAAGAATAGAAAAGGAGCGGTGATAAATGGAAATTAAGAATAAAGCTGCGGCAGGAACGATAGAATCCAGCGATATTTATGTGGTGGTGGAACCCAACGAAAGGGGTATCGAGTTACATCTTGAATCAATCGTTTATAATCAATTCAGCGAAGAAATTGAAAAAACCGTAAGAGATGTATTAAATGATTTTAGCGTTGAAAATATAAAAATTCAACTGAAGGACAGAGGGGCCGTTGAATGCGCAATACGCGCAAGAGTCGAAACTGCCTTAAAAAGAGCGGGAGGTGTAAATAGTTAATGAGAAGAAGTATGCTTTTTATGCCCGGCAATTCGGCAGGAATGCTATTAAATGCTGATGCACTGGGAGCCGATAGTATAATTTTGGATTTGGAGGACGCTGTTTCACCGGCGGAAAAGGATTCGGCCCGAATATTAGTAAGAAATGCGCTAAAATATCTTAATTACAGCAATTGTGAAATAATTATCAGAATCAATTCAATCGATACAGAGTTCTGGAAGAGCGACCTGCAGGAAATTATTCCATTGAGGCCTCACATGATTATGCCTCCAAAGATTAACTCTGCCAAGGATGTTCAAATTGTTGCTGATTACATAAAAGAGATAGAAGAAAAACATAACATTGATAATTCAACATATATTATCCCCCTGATTGAAACAGCTCTTGGAGTTGAAAATGCATTTGAGATAGCAAAATCCTCTGACAGAGTGAAAGCAATTTTCTTAGGTGCAGAAGATTTAACGGCAGATTTAAGATGCAAGAGAACAAAAAAGGGAGATGAAATTTTCTACAGCAGAGGAAGGTTAGTAACAGCTGCAAGAGCTGCAAACATAGATGTTTATGACACACCATTTACAGATGTAGAGGATGAAGAGGGCTTAAGAGAGGATGCTTTATTTGCTAAATCTCTCGGTTTTACAGGTAAGGCAGCCATATCACCAAGACATCTTATAACTATAAATGAGGTATTCAGTCCTACAATCGAAGAAATAGAATATGCAAGAGAAGTTATGGATATAATCAAAGTTGCTGAAGAACAAGGCAAGGGTGCAATTTCTCTTCATGGAAAAATGATTGATGCACCGATTGTTACAAGAGCAAGACAGACATTGGAAATGGCTGAGCAATTAGGAGGTGTGTTTAATGAGTAAGGTTGTAAATACCTTAAAGGAAGTAATCAAGCTTTGCGGTTTAAAGGAAGGGATGAGGATATCCTTTCATCATCATTTAAGAAATGGAGACCATGTAATCAATATGGTTTTAGATGAAATTGCTGGTATGGGTTATAAGGATATTACTGTTAACGCAAGCTCGGTCTTTGACATACATGCTCCTATCATAAATCATATCAAAAACAATGTAGTTACAGCCCTTGAGGTTAATTATATGGGTGCTGTTGTAGGAAGAGAAATTTCAAAAGGAATATTGAATAAGCCTGTTGATTTCAGAAGTCACGGAGGAAGGCCCAGCGACATAGAATCAGGAAAAACTCCGATAGATATTGCCTTCATAGCTGCTCCTGCCTCAGACAATATGGGTAATTGCTCAGGAAAGTACGGAACATCAGCATGCGGTTCATTAGGTTATGCATTTGCTGATGCTATGCATGCTAAAAAGGTGGTTGTAATAACCGACAACTTAGTTGATTACCCTCTATATGATTTTTCAATATCTGAAACGTATGTGGATTATGTAGTATCTGTAGATAAGATAGGAGATCCCACAGGAATTGTTTCAGGAACTACAAAAATTACGAGAGATCCCGTTGGCTTGATGATGGCATCTTATGCTACAAAAGTTATACAGTATTCCGGTTTATTGCAAAACGGTTTTTCATTTCAGACCGGTGCAGGAGGTGCTTCATTAGCAGTTGCCAAGTATTTAAAAGAATTAATGCTTAAGGAAAACATTAAGGGAAGCTTTGGAATGGGAGGCATCACAGGTTACTTAGTGGATATGCTTGAAGCAGGCTGCTTTGAAACACTTATGGATGTTCAGTGCTTTGATCTGAAAGCTGTGGAATCCATAAGAGAAAACAAAAGACACAGAGAGGTTACGGCATCTCATTATGCAAGTCCGACAGCAAAAAGTGCCATAGTTAATAATTTAGACGTCGTTATTTTAGGTGCTACCCAAATAGATACAAATTTCAATGTAAATGTTCATACGGATTCTAACGGATACATTATGGGCGGTTCAGGAGGGCATAGCGATACAGCGGCGGGAGCTAAGCTTACGATGATTGTTGCACCTCTTACCCGGGCAAGATTGTCACTGATAGCAGACAGAGTTCTTTGTATTTCTACTCCGGGAAAAACAGTGGACGTACTGGTTACGCAAAGAGGTATTGCAGTTAATCCATTGCGTGACGATTTAGTTACAAAATTAAAGGAAGCCAAACTTCCTATAATAGATATAAACGAATTAAAAAATATAGCTGAAAAAATAACAGGAATACCAAAAGATATCGAATTAGGCGACAAGGTAGTGGGTAATGTTATATATCGTGACGGTACTATAATAGACAGGATAAAATCGGTGGAATAGGAATGGGGACACACCTCTGAGAAGGGAAAGTCTATGGAGTAAGCTCAGAGGAATGTCCCCGATTAGAAAGGATACCTTTAAAATGAGCTATGAAGTTTTCTATGAAGAATTCGGCTACCCGATGATGGGTAACAAGCTGCAAAAATTAATAAGTTTTCTTAGTGGGGAACAGCTGACATATGACGAAGGCATAGAATTTACCGTCAATCTTGTTGATTCAAAGGGAAAAATTGCCGCAACCGGTTCATTGGAGGGAAAAATATTGAAATGCATAGCTGTATCGGATTCCTTTCAAGGGGAAGGATTAGCTGCAAAAATAGTAACAATATTAATTTCCCAAGCTTTATCAAAGGGATATAGCCATTTGTTTTTATTTACAAAGCCGGATAACATAAATATTTTCAATGATTTAGGCTTTTACCTTATTGCGAAAACTAAAGATGCTGCCTTAATGGAAAACATAAAGAACGGGATTTCAGAGTATGTTAATTCTCTGAAACCCCGAATTACATATGCAGATACAGGGGCGATAGTTTTAAATTGCAATCCCTTTACCAACGGACACCTTTATTTGATTGAAACAGCATCAAAACAATGCGAATTTTTGCACCTGTTTGTAGTTTCCGAGGATAAGAGTATATTTCCATCTGAGGTGAGATATGATTTGGTCAAAAATGGAGTCAAGCACTTAAATAACGTAGTTGTGCATACTACTTCAGATTATTTAATTTCTTCAGCCACATTTCCAACATATTTTATAAAGGATAAGTTTAAGGCAGGTAATATAAATTGTTTATTGGATTTAAAAATATTTTGCGAATATTTTGCCGGTATTTTAAATATTAAGAAGCGTTTTGTCGGTACAGAACCCTTTGACAAGGTGACCGCCGAATATAATATAGAGATGAAAAGAGTTTTATATGAATATAATATAGAGGTTGTTGAAATTCAACGGCTTGAAACGAACAATGCAGCAATCAGTGCATCATTAGTAAGAAAATTGTTGGCTGAAGGCGATTATGAAAAAATTAAAAACATGGTTCCAAAGACAACCTATGATTTTTTAATATCAGATGAAGGAAATAAGATTAGAGAAAAACTAAGGAGTCAATGATTTGCTAAATGATTTAAATAGGGAAGTTACTTTAGGTGATATGCTTGATGCAAGAGAAAACAGAGTCAAAATGCAAAGGGAAATAATTGAGAGATATAAGGGAACCCTCATATCATTCATGCTCAATATTCCGGGAAATTTAAAGATATTTCCGTTATGCATAAAGGCTCATAATGAAGCCGTTAAGTTAATTACAAACAGCTTGCGCAGGTACGGTATACCCATAATTTATCAAACTGAAAATAAAGTAAAAACGGGATATGAAAGTTTTTTCGTTGTAAAAGAGCAGCCGATAATAATTAAAAGATTAATGACAGACATAGAAAACTCATGTGAATTAGGAAGAATTTTTGATATTGATGTATTAGGCGATGAAGGCAATAAAATTTCAAGAAGTGATTTGAATATTGCTGAAAGAAGCTGTTTGATATGTAATGATATCGGACATGCGTGTTCAAGAAGCAGAAAACATCCTATAGAGGATCTTCAAAAAAAGGCTAAAGAAATAATGGAGAATTATTTCTTTAATCAATTTGCCGATAATTGTGCTGCGTGTGCCGGACGTGCTCTTTTATACGAGGTGTGCATCACCCCTAAACCGGGTCTGGTGGACAGAAATAATAACGGTTCTCACAAGGACATGGATATTTATACCTTTATTGACAGTACTTCTGAATTGATTCCATATTTCAGAGATATTGTATTATCAGGTATTAAATTTTATAGTGAAAAACCTAAAGAAGTATTTGAAAGAATCAGATATCTTGGAATGCTTGCAGAGGACTGTATGTTTGCTGCAACAAACAATATTAATACTCATAAAGGTCTAATTTTTTCATTAGGAATCATATGTGCCTCATCAGGATATTTATATAAAAACGAAGAAGCTGTTAATACCTATAATATCCTTAAAATTTCAAGAGAAATGACATCGGGAATAAATGATGACTTTAACGGAATAACAGAAAAAAGTGCTAAAACCTTCGGAGAAAAGCTATATGCAGCCTACGGTATAGCAGGAATCAGAGGCGAGGCGGCAAGCGGATTTGCTTCGGTTAAAAATTATGGTCTCCCTGTGTTGAAGATTTTAATCAAAAAAGGTTATTCTTTAAATCAAGCAGGTGCTCTGACCTTACTGAATTTAATTGCAAACGTAAAGGATACCAATATAATTGCAAGATCAAGTATTGAAACACTAAAGGAAGTACAATTTCAGATAAATAATTTAATTAACAAAAAAGGAATTGAAAATATAAGCATTGCTGAAATAATGGATTTAGACAATCAGTTTATCGAAAAAAACTTAAGCCCCGGAGGATGTGCTGATTTATTGGCTGTAACTCTGATGCTGTATTTTCTGGAAAATTAAAAGGAGAGAATCCCGTATGTTTGAAGGATTCTCTCTTTTATATGGAAAATATTATTCTGTTATGACTCTATTAAGGTACCGTCGGTTGCTATAACCTTATATCCCCATGGTATTAACTTGCCTGAATTAATAATTGCTTTTTTTACGGAGTTCACTATGCCTGAACAGCAAGGAACTTCCATCCTTAATACAGTTATGCTTTTAACATCGTTGTATTTTAATATTTCAGTCAATTTTTCAGAATAGTCCGCATCATCTAATTTAGGACATCCGATTAAAGTTATTTTACCCTTCATGAAATCATTATGAATATTTGCATAAGCGTAAGCGGTACAATCAGCAGCAACAAGTACGTGTGACTCATTAAAATATGGAGCCATAGGTGAAACTAATTTCAGCTGTACCGGCCATTGTCTCAATTCGCTGTTCAATACAATTTCTTCTTTTGTTTCAATTTTCTTATCCTTAATTTCTTTTGCACGTTGTCCCGGGCAGCCACATGGCTGTTCTTTCTTTTGCTTTCTTTCTTCCATTCTTTTTTCCACTAATTCCTTGTCAAACCCTTCAGCTTCTCTTTCGATAATTTCTATTGCATCAACAGGGCAATTTGGAAGGCAATCTCCAAGTCCGTCACAATATACATCAGAAAGAAGAACCGCTTTTCCGTTTATAATTTCTAAGGCACCCTCATGACAGGCATTAACGCACAGCCCGCATCCGTTACATCTATCTTCATGTATCTTAACGATTTTTCTTTTCATTTTTTCCCCTTTCAAAATATAACTTTACTTTTGAAAAAAATTATAATAAAATTAAAACGAATTGTATGTAACAAATGTTACGAATTGCAAACTGGTAATATGGAGGATTCAATGGAAAATATAATAGATTTAATAAAAGATAATAAATTGTTTGCAAATATGACTGAAGATGAAATTAAAAAAGTTTTGAATTGCTGTAAGGCAGTAGTTTCGGATTTTCATGACAATCAGGTAATTTTTGAAAAGGATGATAAAATTAAAAAAATGGGGATTGTTATAGAAGGTCAGTTTAATTTGGTTTCTCAAAAATATAACGGTACAAGGGTTATAGTAACAACCTTGGAGAAAAACGATTTATTCGGTGAAGCATTGGCTTTTTCTACTCTTCAGGAATCACCTTATGATTTGGTGAGCTCAGGAAACAGTAAGGCGTTAATTATTCCCTACAGCATATTTTTTACAATGTGCAGAGAAATGTGTGATTTTCATAAAACGCTTATAAGCAATATGCTTGCGATACTATCTGATAAAATTGTAATGCTTAACAATAAAATGAATATTTTGAACGCTGAAACCTTAAAGGGCAGAATCTCGGTGTATTTATTATCTCTTCATAAAAAAACAAATTCGTTTATTTTTGATATGCCCATGAAAAGACAGGAACTGGCCGAATTTTTAAACGTTAAAAGACCTTCTCTTTCAAGAGAATTGTCAAACATGCAGCAGGAAGGGATTATAGATGTATATCGTTCCACAATAAAAATAAAAAATATCGAAAGGCTAAAAGAATTGGCTGATTAATATTGAAGGCAAATGCATTATATGATACAATAAAATAATAAAAATTATTGTTTTTTGGCTTAGGGGAGCGTTTATGAGTATAAAATTTATACATACATCAGATATACATTTGGATAAGAAATTTGATATAAAAAATTTCAGTTTAAAAGAGCGTGAAAAAAGAAGACAGGAAATATGGGATACCTTTGACGAAATAATTAAGACGGCAAAGAAAGAAGAAATCCGATATCTTTTTATTGCCGGCGATTTAGCTGATATTGAATATATTAATTTTAATACATTGGTTAAAGCGGCTCAAAAATTTAAAACTATTACGGATACCAAGGTAGTAATTGCGTGCGGAAAAAGCGACCCTTACAATATCAATAATCTATATGAATATATAGAATGGCCGCGTAATGTGTATATTGTTAAAAATACGGATTATGTTGAAAAACTGAATTTTACGGATGACAACCTGTGCGTTCATTCAATGAGCTGGGACAACGGATTCAGCAATAATAAAACACAAGCAATTTATGATATTTCTGTTGATGACAGTAAAATAAATGTATTGCTTTTATACTGCGATATTAATTCGGAATCAGACAAGCTTCCTGTTAATATTGATTTAATAAAAAATAAATTTGATTATTGTGCCTTAGGCGGCAGGCATAATCTTGAAAAGGTACAAAGACATATCGTATATTCAGGTACTCCTGAGCCGCTTAATTTTGAAGAAGACAATGAACATGGTATTATTACCGGAACATTGGATAAAAAATATGTAGAATATACATTTTTGCATCTGGCAAAAAGAAAATTTATAACCCGCAATATAGATTTGGAAATAAGCTACAGCTTCAATAAAATTCTTGATCTTATTAAATTTTCGGGAGATACTTTCTCCAATATTAAAGATTATGTAAGAATCAATTTAAATGGTACAGTCAATACGGATGTGTCCATGGAAGAAGTTGAAAATGAAGCAAAGCAATTTTTTTACTATATCGAATTTGAAGAAAACTATTCATATATGAATTCAAAGGATAAAGTTTACGACCATAATGATTTTAACATAATTGAAAGCTACAAGCTTCAATTTGAAAACAATCAGGACAAATTTGAACAACAGGCATTTAAATTGGGTCTTGAAGTTCTCCGTAAAGAAAAGGTGGTAAAATAATATGTATATCAGCAAATTACATTTGAGAAGCTTTGGTAAATTCATACATAAAAAAATATACTTTGAAAATAAATTTAATATAGTATACGGAGAAAACGAAGCCGGAAAAAGTACCGTGCATAATTTTATGGAAGCGATGCTTTATGGATTTGATGACACTGAAGAGGGTGAACAGAGATTTAATAAATATAAGCCCTGGAACAGCAACTTATACAAGGGTACTCTCGGTTTAAAAGATACAAATGACGAAAAATACCTGATATCAAAGGATTTTTTGCTGGGCACATCACAGGTTTTCTTCAATGTATCTGATGATCAGGAAGTAAAGGAAGAGGAAATATTAAATCCGGGCGAGCATTTTTTTAATATGAATAAAATTTCCTTCAGCAATACGGTAAGTGTTAGGCAGCTTGGAAATAAAACCGAAAAAGAGCTTGCAGCGGAACTTAAAAATAAAATCATAAACCTGAGTAAGACACGGGATGAATCAATTTCAATAGACAGAATTTTTCAAAGACTAAACAGCATTAAGGAAGAAGCCGGAAACGAAAACGATGATAAAACCCTTTTAGGGCAGTATTCATTGCGCCTTAAAGAGCTGAATGAGGCAAGGGAAAATTCTATCAATGCCAAAAGACAGGTAATGTTTTTAGCAATGGAAAAGAAAAAAATTAAAAATAAAATACAGGAAATAAACATAAGAATAGATGAACTGAAAAAAGAACTGTCTGATTATGAATATTCTAAAGAAAAAGAAATATTATTAAAAGCAGAACCAATTAAAAAGGAAATAGAGGAGCTTAACAAAAAACTTTTAAGCTTTAAAGAAGAAGATATTATTAAGTATTCGGAGGGCGATTATAAAGAAGCCGTAGCCATTGAAAATACATTAAAATCAATGTACAAACAGGTCAGAACACTTTCTGATGCAACAGAAGAGAAAGAGGATGAACTTTTCAACTCAATAAATGATATAAGCAACAAAATAGGCAACGAATTTGACATTGATAGAATAAATGCTGATTACAACGTTTATAAAGAAAACAATGCAAAGATTAATGAACTGAAAGAGAAAATAGCAGCAGGGCAAGAAAATATAAAGAATACAAACGCAGATGAAATAGATAAACTTATTGACAGCTATAATGATGTAGAAGATATAAACAGAAAGACGGAAACAGTAAATATTTTCTTAGATGATAAAAACTATAATAAAATGAAGAGCTTCAGAAGAGCTCAGATTTTAAGTGGTTTTTTATGGGTGATAACAGGTGCCGGAGCAGCCTTTGGAACGTGGTGGTATAAATTATTAATTACCGGTTATATAAATACATATTATCAAGTACCTTGGACAGAAAATATAATAGCCGGTTCTATAACTGCCGTTATCGGTATTATGATTTTAATAATAATAAAGCCATTTTTAACAAAAGCTAAAAGTGCAAAAAATGAAATTGAAAGTATGGAATGCGAGTTTGCTGATCACACAATCAATTTAAGAAATTTAAATAATTCCAAGGATGAAATAATAAAAAAATCCGGTTGTGAAAGCTTCGATGAAATGACGGAAATGTTCGGCAGGATGGTAACAGAAAAGAAGCTGTATGAAGAAAAAATGAAGCTGATTCATTATGATGAAGATTCTTTGGATGCTTTAACTAATGAAAACAATGAAATAATAAATAATTTGAAGAAAAGCATGTTATCGTTAAATTTGGACAGAATTAGCGATGAAAATATAAATACGGCAAATGAAGCATACATAAGAAAAGATGCAGTTAAGGATCAAATTGATAAATTAAGCAAGGACATTGAGCAGTTAAAGAATGAAATATCTAAATTAGACAAAGAAATAAGCTTCGAAGAAAAAAGATTAAACATGATTTTAAAAAGCAATGATTTTGAGGATCTGGACAGCTTTAAAAAATCGGTTGAAATAAATAAAGAGTACGCTGAGCTTATTAATGACAGAAATTACAAAGAAAATATGCTTCAAAATATTTTAGGTGAATATAATTTTGATGAATTGGCTCAAAAATTAAGCAATTTTGAACTCAGTGAGGTAAAGCCGGTAGATAAGCAGGAATACAGCTTAAAAATATATAAGCTGAACGAAGAAAAAACAAGGTTATCGGAAGATATCAATAATATTTTAAAAGAAATTCAAGAAATAGAAAACAGCAACAGGACATTGGCTGAAATAGAAGAAGAAATAGATTTTTATGAAAATAAAACTTTTGCATTCAAAAATAAAATAAAGATTGCTGAAATTACATCAGAGAAAATCCGAAAAATATCTGATTCCATAAAGGGAGATTTTATGCCCCTTCTAAAAAAATCAATAAGCGACAATTTTTCATATCTGACAAGCAGAAGGTACAGCGATGTTATAATAGACGAGGATATGAATATTACGGTTGCCGAAGAAGTGAATAAGCAAAGAAACATTGAATTGGAAAGCTTAAGCGGAGGTACATTAGACCAGCTTTATTTGTCTTTAAGGATAGGACTCAGCAGTATACTAAGCGGAAATCAAAATATTCCTTTAATTTTTGATGACAGCTTTGTACAGTACGATGGTAAAAGATTAAGAAATTCATTGGAAATGCTGGCAAAGGAAAGTGAAAGAAGGCAAGTTATATTATTTACCTGTCAGGAAAGGGAAGCAGAGTTTGCCAAAAGCTTAAACATTAAATTTAATTATATTAAACTGTAGGCTGCTGAAAAAACCCCCCTGCGTCGTTGCCGTTCAGCCGGTCAATCCTCACGTATGTATAATACGCTGCGGTTGCCCGGCTTCCGGCGCCTTGCAGGATGAACTTTTTCAACAGCCTGCCAGAAGGAAGACCTATGAAAATATTTGCTATAGCCGATTTGCATTTCGACAGTCAAAAAGAAAAGCCTATGAATGTATTCGGCGACAATTGGATAAACCATGAGGAAAAAATAATAGAAAATTGGAAAAGAGTCGTGAGCGAAGACGATTTGGTTTTAGTTCCCGGAGATATTTCATGGGCTGTTAAGCTAAATGAGGTAATTGAAGATTTGTTGAAAATAGATAAACTTCCCGGTATTAAAATTATAGGAAAGGGAAATCATGACTACTGGTGGTCAACATCCAACAAATTGGATAAACTTAATTTGAGGACTATCAAATTTTTGAAAAATAACAGCTATGAGTTTAACGGTGTATCTGTATGCGGAACAAGGGGATGGGATACCATGGAGGAGCATACGGATGTAAAATCAAATGA
Source organism: Sedimentibacter sp. (assembly GCF_032080165.1). GTDB lineage: Bacteria > Bacillota > Clostridia > Tissierellales > Sedimentibacteraceae > Sedimentibacter. The sequence continues at coordinate 72,530 of NZ_DAMASY010000008.1, read as the reverse complement.
AAAAATTTACTTAAGAGAATTGAACAGGTTAAGAATTTCTATTGAATGTGCGGAAAGAAACGGCAATAAAATAATAGTGATGCTCCATTACCCTCCTTTTAACTCAGTTGGACTGCCTAATGAATTTTTTCAAATATTGAAGGAGTTTAAAACGGATATTTGTATTTACGGACACCTTCACGGAGAAGACGGGCATAAAAATGTTAAGGAAGGCTTGATTGAACAAATACAATTTCATTGTGTTTCAAGCGATTATATGGATTTTAAACTGAAGAGAATAATGTAAAGAGTCTGTATATGAAATGTGAACACTATGCGTAATTGGCTCTTGACACAGAAACAGTAATAAAGTATCATATTTTTATGGGAAACGTTTGATACTGTTTTTATTTCACTTACAGCATAAGCGACCGACACCAAATATAAAATTTGGGTCGTCTGCTTATTTAAACGGACAAATATTTGTCCGTGACAGAGGAAAACAGTATTAACTAATTCACTTCAAGGGAACATATTTTATTCGAATTAGTTTTATATATTAAGGATGGTGATATTATTGGCTAAAATGGATACATTAGTAAAGAAATACAAAGAGTCCGGATTGTGGCTTGAACAAGTGGATGTACCTGTTCCTCAAGAAGGAGAAGTTTTAATCAAAATTCGTAAAACTTCCATATGTGGTACTGATGTACATATTTACGATTGGAATAAGTGGGCTCAAGAAACCATTCCTGTTCCTATGACCATCGGACACGAATTTGTGGGCGAGATTGTGGAATTAGGAAAAGGCGTTAAGGATTTGAAGGTTGGAGATTTAGTATCGGGTGAAGGACACATAGTATGCGGAAAATGCAGAAACTGTCTTGCCGGAAGAAGACATCTGTGTAAAGACACTAAAGGTGTCGGTGTAAATAGAACAGGTATATTTTCCGAATATGTGGCGCTTCCTGTTTCAAACATCTGGCTTTGCGACAAATCATTGCCGGAAGAATTATACAGTATTTTTGATCCATACGGAAATGCAGCTCACACAGCACTATCTTTTGAAGTTTTGGGAGAAGATGTTCTTATAACAGGAGCAGGCCCAATAGGTATTATGGCAGCGGCAATTGCTAAATTTTCAGGAGCAAGGTATGTAGTTATTACCGATATTAATGATTACAGATTAGAGCTTGCAAAAAAGATGGGTAATTTTAGAACGGTAAACACAAAACGAGAATCCTTAAAAGAAGTAATGAACGAATTAGGAATGAAAGAAGGCTTTGACGTAGGCATGGAAATGTCCGGCAACGGCATTGCTTTTAACGACATGATTAATCATATGTCTCACGGCGGCAAAATCGCAATGTTAGGTATACAGGATGCAGACACCCGTATTGACTGGAACAAGGTGGTATTTAACGGTCTGTTTATTAAAGGAATATACGGAAGGGAAATGTTTGAAACCTGGTATAAAATGCAGGCAATGATAAAGGCGGGTCTCGATATCACCCCGGTTATAACCCACAGATATCACTATACCGAATTTGAAAAAGGATTTGAGGTAATGATGAGCGGAAAATCCGGGAAAGTAATATTGGATTGGACTACCAAGAAATAGGAGGGTTAAAATGTACGAAAATTCTAAACATATTTATGAAGATATATTAAAGGAAATCAAGGAAAGCGGTCTTTGGAAAAATGAAAGAATAATTACTACTCCCCAAAGAAGCAGGATTAATACGACCATGGTTAACGGTGTACTAAATATGTGTGCTAATAACTACTTAGGTTTGTCAGATAATGGTGAGGTTATTGAAGCAGCTAAAAAAGCTTATGATACGTGGGGATATGGTCTTTCATCCGTTAGATTCATCTGCGGAACACAAGAAATTCATAAGCAGCTTGAACAAAAGCTTAGTAAATTTTTACATACAGAGGATACTATTTTATATTCATCGGCATTTGATGCCAACGGCGGGTTATTTGAAACTATTACGACTGAAAATGATGCAATTATAAGTGATGAATTAAATCATGCAAGCATCATCGACGGTGTAAGATTAGCCAAGGCAAAAAAATACAGATATAAAAACAATGATATGGCCGCACTGGAAGAACAGTTAATTTCAGCTGATAAGGAAGGTGCAAGAATCAAAATAATCGCAACAGACGGTGTATTTTCAATGGATGGTATAATTGCGGATTTAGAGGGTATCTGTAATTTAGCTGATAAATATAATGCACTTGTTATGGTTGATGACAGCCATGCCGTTGGATTTGTCGGAAAGACAGGCAGAGGAACGCACGAATACAGAAATGTAATGGACAGAGTAGATATAATTACAGGCACATTAGGCAAGGCGTTAGGTGGTGCCAGCGGTGGTTACACAAGCGGAAGAAAAGAAATAATAGATTTGTTAAGACAGCGCTCAAGACCTTATCTATTCTCAAATACATTGGCTCCGGCTATAGCGGGCGCTTCACTTAAGGTTCTTGAAATGCTTGAGGGAAGTACAAAATACAGAGATAAATTAGAAGAAAATACAAAATATTTCAGAGAAGAAATCAAGAAAATAGGACTTACCATTATAGAGAGTGAGCATCCTATAGTGCCTATTATGCTTGGTGATGCGGTATTATCACAGAAAATGGCAGAAAAGCTTTTGGAAAAAGGCGTCTACGTAATCGGGTTCTATTTCCCGGTAGTTCCAAAGGGAAAAGCAAGAATAAGAACTCAAATATCCGCGGCTCATTCAAAGGAGGATTTGGATTTTGCAATTAAATCATTCAAAGAAGCAAAAGAGGACTTAGGTCTTTAATTGCCCGGGTAATATTTTGTAGAAAAAGATAAGAAATTTTTAAAATACAGTATAACTTGCAAAAAAAATATAAAAAGGTTATACTATTGTTGTGAAAAATATATTATTTAGGAGGATCAAATGCAAAAGAAAGACATAAAATGGTCTGAATTAGGATTTAGTTACATTAAAACCGACAAAAGATACATATCACGCTGGAAAGACGGTAAATGGGACGACGGACAGCTTGTAGAAGATAATATGATTCCGGTTAATGAGGGTTCAACTTGTTTACATTACGGACAAGAATGCTTTGAAGGTTTAAAAGCTTACAGTACTAAAGACGGAGGAATCCAGTTATTCAGACCTGATGAAAATGCTAAGCGTATGCAAAAAAGCTGTGCAAGAGTATTGATGCCTGCAGTTCCTGTAGAAAAATTTATAGATGCTTGTATGCAGGTAGTAAAAGCAAACGAAGCGTGGGTACCACCATATGGCTCAGGTGCAACATTCTATCTGAGACCGTTTGTTATAGGTGTTGGAGATAATATTGGAGTTAGACCGGCTCCTGAATATATATTTGGAGTATTCGGAATGCCTGTAGGACCTTACTTTAAAGGCGGCATGAATCCTGTTAACTTTACAACAACTGATGCAGACAGAGCTGCACCACATGGAACAGGTAAAGCTAAGGTTGGCGGTAACTATGCTGCAAGCTTACAATCGCATCACGAGGCAGTAGAAAGAGGATTCGCAGATTGTATATATCTTGATCCGTTAACTCATACAAAAATAGATGAAGTTGGTGCTGCAAACTTCTTTGGTATAACTAAGGACAATAAATTTATAACCCCTCATTCATCTTCAATTCTTCCAAGTATAACAAGAATTTCTTTAATGCAGGTAGCTAAAGATTATTTAAGAATGGAAGCAATTGAAACTGAAGTTTATATCGATAAATTAGATATGTTCGCTGAAGCAGGCGCTTGCGGAACAGCAGCCGTTATTACTCCAATCGGGGGAATTGAACATAAAGGTAATTTCCATGTATTCTACAGTGAAGAAGAAGTCGGTCCTGTAACTAAAAAATTATATGAAACATTATACGGCATCCAAATGGGAGACGTTGACGCTCCGGAAGGATGGGTTTATAAGGTAAAATAGTAATAAAACAATAAATTTCCTAATGTCAAGGGGAATGGTGTTGTTATAAATAAAAGCGGTGTATGGACAGTATTCCATATGCTGCTTTTATTATAAGTTGACGTAAGCGTTAATTAAATATTGATATAGAATTAAAGATATGATATTATGGTTTCAATTTTAAAAACGACAGGCATATTCAGAGGAATGCCTAATTATCCGGAGGTAATTATGCACAAAAATAAATTAGTTGTTGTGGGAGTGGGGCACGTAGGCTCGTATGTTCTGGCAGATGCGATGAAGACGGGACTGTTTGCTGAAATAGGCTTGATTGATATTTTGAAAAATGTTTCGTTTGGAGAGGCCCTCGATCAGACTCAGGCTACGTCATTGACATATATGAACAATGTGGATGTAAAAAGCGGAGGATATGAGCAGTGTGCCGATGCGGACGTTATAATCGTGGCTGCAGGACCAAGTGTTATACCGGATACGAATAACCCCAATGCAAAGCCGGACCGCACATTGCTTACAAGGACAAATTGCAAAGTAATCCGTGAGGTGATGGTGGGGATTACAAGCTATACCACGGAGGCAATAATAATTCTTATTACGAATCCGTTGGATACGATGGTTTATATTGCGGAAAATGAATTTGGGTATCCGGCAGGACGTATTTTCGGAACGGGAACAATGCTTGATTCTGCGCGTCTTCGTAAAATAATAGCGGATGCATGCGGAGTAGATCCGAAATCTGTTACGGGATATATGATGGGAGAGCACGGTGTTACGGCATTTCCCGTTTTAAGCAACCTGAATGTTGCGGGCATACCATATGGACGACTGGGGCAGTATTTTGAAAATACGGAAGAAATCAGCGAGCCCGAAAATGTTAAGGCACTTGTTGTGAACTCGGCATACAATGTACTCAACAACAAGGGCTGGACAAACGCGGGTGTTGCCCAGGCGGCTGTTACTATGGCAAGAGCGGTGCTGCTGGACGAAAAAAGTGTTTACCCCGCATGTATAACCTTGAGAGGACAGTACGGGCATGACGGCGATGTGGCTTTGAGCATGCCATGTATTATCGGGCGTGAGGGTGTATTGAAGAAGCTTCCTGTGGAATTAAATGAATGGGAAACAAGGAAGATGGAGGAATCCATTGCATATATACAGTCAACAATGCGTGATGCAAGGACCGGACCAAGATTTTTGAATAAAATGTTTGAATTTTGAGATTATTGGGTTATAATATATAAATAATCAAACAGTAGGTGGAATTATGGACAATAACAAAGAAATTTTAGTAACCGAAGCAGGTTATAAGGAACTTGTCGATGAATTAGAATACAGAAAAACAAAATTAAGAAAAGAAATTTCCGAAAGAATAAAAAATGCAATGAAGGAAGGCGATTTAAGTGAAAACGCCGAATATCATGAATCTAAGGAAGAACAAAATAAAAATGAATCAAGGATAATTGTTCTTGAACATACTTTAAAATATACAAAAATAGTTAAGCATAATGAAAAGAAGAAAGACACAATTCAGATAGGAAGTCAGGTGGAAATCAAGGATTTGGAATTTGATGAAATTCTTGAATTTTCTATTGTTGGTGCTACAGAAGCAGATCCTGTTACGGGAAAAATCTCAAATGTGTCACCACTTGGATCGGCACTTTTAGGAAAGAAAAAGGGTGTTACCGTAAGCGTTAATTCGCCGGGCGGTGTTGTTAAATATGAAATCCTTAAAGTTAATTAGCCAAAGATTTGATTAAGCTTTGTGATTTAAAATAATTGCAAAGCTTAATATTTTTTAATGCTTGAAGATTTTATGTAATAATTGTATAATAACTTTGAGTGTGCTCATTTTACAGGAATATCAGTAAAATGACAATTGTAAAGGGGACGAAATGAGTAATATAGAAAAAAAAGAAGTTAAAAAAACCACTATAGGCGGTCAGGCACTCATCGAAGGAATTATGATGAAAGGACCTGAAAAAATTGCAACAGCAGTCAGAAAGCCGGATGGAGAAATAGTTGTTAAAGAAAGTGAAATCAATCAAATATTTAAGCATAAATTTTTTAAACTGCCAATCATAAGAGGAAGCTTCGTTCTTATAGATTCCTTGGTTACAGGTGTAAAAGAGCTGATGTATTCGGCTGAATTTTACGGAGACGATTACGAAGAAGACGCTTTAGATAAATTTCTTAAAAAGGTTTTTAAGGATAAAGCAGACACAGCGATTGTCTACGTTTCCGTAATAATCGCACTGTTATTTTCAATAGGTATATTCATATTAGGACCTACTCTTTTGACAAATGTATTAAAAAACTTAGTTGATAACAACTTGATTTTAAATTTAGTTGAAGGAATAATAAGAGTTTGCGTATTTGTTTTATATGTATATTTTATAGCAAAATTAAACGATATAAAAAGAGTGTTTATGTATCACGGAGCAGAGCATAAAACCATATACTGCTACGAGAATAATGAAGAGCTTACGGTTGAAAATGTAAGAAAATATACCACACTTCACCCGAGGTGCGGAACCAGCTTCATGATTAATGTAATGATTATAAGCATACTCGTTTTTTCATTTTTCGGATGGCCTAATCCGTTAATGAGGTTAGCTATAAGGTTGGCTATGCTGCCTGTTATTGCGGGCTTATCATATGAGCTAAACAAATATGTAGGAAAATGCAACGAAGAAAATATTATTACGAAAATAATCACCTATCCGGGTTTTCAAATACAAAAGATAACTACAGCTGAGCCGGACGATGCTATGATTGAGGTAGCTATTAAGGCAATGGAAAGAGTTATTCCACGAGATGGAGTAGATGATACATGGTAACAATTGAAAAATTGTTAAAGGATGGTATTGACATTATAAAAAAAAGGGATTACAACAATCCTCATCTTGATGTGCAATTAATCTTATCCCATTTGCTTTTAAAGGATAAGATGTATTTACATATTCATAGAAAGAATGAAGTTGATAATGATATTGCAGCGAAATTCTATGAAATGGCGAGAAAAAGAAATGAGGGATACCCTCTGCAATATATGACTAATTCTCAGGAGTTTATGGGTTTGAATTTTTATGTTCAGGAAGGCGTGCTTGTACCGAGACCTGATACGGAAATTTTAGTTGGAAAAATTATAAAAATAGCAGGTAAATATGAGAGAAAAATTAACATTTTGGATATCGGCACCGGCAGCGGAGCCATAGCTGTTTCGCTTGGATACTATTTAAAAAATTCGGTAGTTACAGCGATGGATATAAGCGATATCGCATTGAAAACGACAGAAGCAAATATCGTCAAACACAGCTTAACCAATGTATGGCCAATAAAAACCGATATTTTTAATTATAACTTTAATAATGAAAAATATGATATAGTAGTTTCAAATCCGCCTTATATTGAAAAGGATGTAATAAAAGAGCTTCCCATAGAGGTGTCAACATATGAGCCGAAGCTTGCTCTTGACGGAGGAGATGACGGATTAAATTATTACAGGCAGATGGTAAAAGTGTTTAAGGATATCTGCAAAGAAGATTCAGTTCTTGCGGTAGAAATAGGATATAATCAAAGAGAAGCTGTGACTGAAATATTTAATAATGCAAAAATATTTAATAGAATAGAATGCGATAAGGATTACGGCGGCAACGACCGCGTAATCACCGGTTATGTACGATAGAGAGAGGTATAAAATGTTAGAAAAATTAGAGGATTTAAAAAATAAATATATAGAATTAAGCGAAAAAATTTCAGATCCTGAAATATTGAGCGATTCACAAAAATTACAAAAATTTATGAAGGAACAAGCTCAGCTTGAGCCGATAGTAACTAAATACAACGAGTATATGGAAGTATTTACACAGTTAAATGATTCTAAAGAAATGCTTAAGGAAAAGTTAGACGAAGATTTTAAAGAAATGGTAAAGGAAGAAATTAAGGAGCTTACTGCAAATGAAGAAGAATTGATGCAGGAAATTAAAATATTGCTTTTACCGAAAGACCCTAATGATGACAAGGACGTAATTGTCGAAATAAGAGCAGGCGTTGGAGGAGACGAAGCAGGTTTATTTGCCGGAGACCTTTTAAGAATGTATTTAAGATATGCTGAAAGAAAAGGCTGGAAAACGGAATTTATATCTGTTAACGACCAAGGTATAGGCGGATATAAGGAAGTAATATTTTCTATAAAAGGTAAGGGAGCATATTCAAAACTAAAATATGAAAGCGGTGTTCATAGAGTGCAGCGTGTTCCTGATACAGAATCAAGCGGACGTATACACACATCATCAGCAACTGTTGCAGTGCTTCCTGAAGCAGACGACATTGATATTGAAATCAATCCGAATGATGTAAGAGTGGATGTTTTCCGTTCGTCAGGTAACGGTGGTCAGTGCGTTAATACTACAGACTCTGCGGTTCGTCTTACACACATACCTACAGGTATAGTAATTTCGTGTCAGGATGAGAAATCCCAGCTTAAAAACAAAGATAAAGCATTTAAGGTTCTTAAAGCAAGGTTGTATGACAAATACATGCAGGAGCAGAATGATGAGCTTGCTCAGGAAAGAAAAAGTCAGGTCGGCTCAGGAGACAGAAGCGAAAGAATCAGGACATATAATTTCCCTCAGGGAAGAGTAACAGACCATAGAATCGGACTTACTCTTTACAAGTTAGACTCATTTATAGACGGAGATATAGCGGAAATGATTGAAGCTTTGTTAACCTCCGATCAGGCGGAAAAATTAAATAAAGTTTCGGAGTAGACATGAGAATAGATAAATATTTAAAGAATGCCCGTATAATTAAAAGAAGAACTGTTGCTAAAGAAGCTTGTGAACAGGGAAGAGTATTAGTTAACGGCAAGACGGCAAAACCAGGGACTGAAGTGGACACCGGAGATGAAATAGAAATCATTTTTGGAACAAAACCCATGAAAATAAAAGTGGAACAGGTTTTAGAGCATGTTGTCAAGGACGCATATAAAGAAATGTATAGCATAATAAATGATTAAAGATAATATTTTTGGGTATATATAAATCGTCGAGATGAAATAAGTCAGTAAATGGCAATGCCATTAAAATATTATTTATGAGGTGGAAAGATGAATTTAAAAGGAACAAAGACAGAACAAAATCTATTGACTGCTTTTGCAGGTGAATCACAGGCACACGTAAAGTACACATATTATCAGAACAAAGCAAAAAAAGACGGTTATGTGCAAATCAGCAAATATTTTGAAGAAACTGCAAGAAATGAAAGAGAGCACGCAAAAATCTGGTTCAAGCTGTTGCATGACGGAATTCAAGATACCGAATTCAATTTAGCAGATGCAGCTGCAGGCGAAAATTATGAGTGGACTGATATGTATGCTAACTTCGCAAAAGATGCTAAAGAAGAAGGGTTTAATAAAATAGCGCATTTATTTGAAGCAGTAGGAAAAATAGAAAAAGGCCATGAAGAAAGGTATTTGGCATTGCTTGATAACTTAAAAACAGGAAAAGTATTTAAAAGAGAAAATGATACAGTTTGGATTTGTGATAACTGCGGTCACGTACATCGTGGCAGTGAAGCTCCAAAGGTATGTCCTGTATGTGATCATCCGCAAGCGCATTTTGAACTGTATACAAAAGCATATTAATACGCTTTCCTTGCAGGGCGAACTTTTTCAGTAACTTTCTGATTTGACGATAAAATTATTATTTTATAAGGCAGAATTCATTAAATTCTGCCTTTATTGTTTTTGTGCAGTTACAGTAAGTAACAAATCCCTATACGTAGAATAATATAATTATTATTGATATAGAGGAAGTGATATTATGGCAATAAAAATATTTATTGATCAGGGACATAATCCCACGGGATTTCACAATACAGGTGCAAGAGGACATGGTTTGATAGAGGAGGATATTACGTATCAGGTAGGACAATATTTAGCAAGTATGCTTAGTAATGATCCAAGATTTGAAGTTAGGTTGTCACGGCCAACCCCTACAACAGTATTAGGCACTAACAATGCAACAAGCTTAGCTGAGAGAGTTCGCTTAGCAAATGAGTGGCCGGCAAATTATTTTATAAGTATACATGCCAATGCTAACGTAAATCCAAATATTAGCGGTGCTGAAATGTACATTTACAGCTATAATACTCAAGCTAACTGGCTTGCTCAGCATATAATGAACGGGTTATTGAATTTTACTGATCTTACAGACAATGGTATAAGAACAAATCCATCCCTTTATGTTCTTCGCAGAACTAATATGCCTGCAGTGCTTGTTGAAATGGGATACTTGACGAATCCTCGTGATGCGGCGATTATAAGAGACCAGCAATGGAATATAGCATACGGTATTTATAGAGGTATATTAGATTATTTTGGATTTATGCCTTTATAATAAGCAACAATCTGACGTTTCGTATTTTTGCTTGCAATATTGCTTAAGTGTGCTATAATAAATAAACAAATTATTGCATATTTAATTAAAGAGGTAGATATATGGCTAATTTATGGAGTGGAAGATTTGAAAAAGGTATGGATAAAATTGTTGAAGAGTTCAACGCTTCAATTTTTTTTGATAATAGGCTGTACGAATGTGATATAGAAGGAAGTATAGCTCACATAACAATGCTTTGTGAACAAGGAATTGTTACGGTAGATGAAAAAAATAAAATAATCGCCGAATTAAACAACATAAAAGAGAAAATAAAAAGAGGCGAAATAGAATTCAGCGTTCATGATGAGGATATACACATGGCCATTGAAGGAATATTAATTAAACGCCTTGGAGATACAGGGAAAAAGCTTCATACAGCAAGAAGCAGAAACGATCAGGTTGCAGTTGATACGAGGCTATATGTAAAAAAGGAAATAAAAAACATATTAGATATGTTAAATTATTTAGAAAATGTTCTTTTGGAAAAATCAGAAAAATACTATGATAAAATAATGGTTGGTTTTACACACATGCAGCATGCGCAGCCTGTAACTGTCGGATTTCATTTAATGGCATATTTCCAGATGTTTAAAAGGGATATGGAAAGGTTCGTTCAATGTCTCGATAGAACAGATTACAATCCTCTCGGCTCGTGTGCCCTTGCGGGAACCACAATTCCTATAGACAGGCACAGAACAGCCGAACTGTTAGGATTTAAGAATGTAACCGAAAATGCAATGGATTCGGTGAGTGACAGAGACTATATATTAGAGTTTATGAGTGCCGGATCAATTTGTATGATGCATATAAGCAGAATGGCAGAGGAGTTTGTATATTGGAATTCGCAAGAATTTAGTTATATATCCATTGATGACGGATTTTGCACGGGCAGCAGCATTATGCCTCAAAAGAAAAATCCCGATATGGCGGAGCTGTTAAGAGGTAAGGTCGGCAGGATATATGCTAACTTAATACAGCTGCTGACAGTCATGAAAGCTACGCCTCTTGCTTACAATAAAGATTTTCAGGAAGACAAGGAGGGCTTGTTTGATACGCTTGACACATTAAAAAGCAGTATTTTAATTTTGGCTAAAATGCTTGAAAAAACTGAATTTATCATTGAAAATATACAAAAGCATTTAAACAGCGGATTTTTGAATGCTACGGATATAGCGGAAAATTTCGTAAAAATAAATATTCCTTTCAGAGAAGCTCACGAATTAGTGGGGAAAATGGTTAAATACTCCGAAAATAATCATAAGCAGCTTGAAGAGCTGACAGATGAGGATTTGCAAAAAATCGATAAAAGATTAAATAAAGCGATGCTGCCGGATTTAAGCATGGAGGGTTGCGTAAACGGAAGGTCTTCCTATGGAGGAACTGCACCAACAGAGGTACAGAGACAAATAAATAAAGGAAAAATTTGGCTTGAAAATTTTCAATATTAAAACGCCGTCTGCTTCGTTGCCCTTCGGCCGGTCAATCCTCACGTATGTTTAAGTACGCTGCGGTTGCCCGGCCTCCGGCGCTTGCTATTTTACAGTGTTGTTAAATTCGTATTTTATTTCTTCCAATAATTTTGGATTTTCAATTATATCAATAGCTGTCAATACTAAAGCAGCAATAGTGTTTTTCATTTGCTCCTTGGCATAATCGGTAATTGTACTGTCTGCCATTTCTCTTGTGTGTGCTGCAATATTAGTATCTTTTGTTATATCAAAATAAGGATGAATGGTTGGACATACCTGACTTACCTGTCCTGCATCCAAGGAGCCGGCACCTTTATTCGGCGGACTCATTACTATACCTGTTAATTCAAAAATTTTATCACTGAATACTCTGGACAGTGTCTGATTGGTTACTAAATTATCATAATTGAATTCATACTTAGTTATTTTTAATTCGCATCCGGTTGCAAGGGCTGCACCTCTTGCGCAGTTTTTAATCTTTTCCAACAATTCTAAATTATATATTTTTGATGTTGAACGAACATAAAATTGTGATTTTGTGTAATCAGGTACTACATTAGCTGCCTTTCCGCCGTCTAAAATAACACCGTGAACTCTTGAATCGCTATTAATATGTTCTCGTAAAGCGTTGATACTGTTAAATGTTTGTATAGCAGCGTCTAAAGCGTTAATTCCTTTTTGGGGTGCCGATGCCGCATGAGCTGCTTTGCCGAAAAATTCAAATTGTACCGGCTCTAATGCAAGTGATGTTCCGCTTTTTATATATTCATTAAACGGGTGAGCCACCATTGCTATATCAACATCATCGAATTCGTGGTTTTCTACATATGTAACCTTTGCTCCGCTTGTTTCTTCGGCCGGAGTACCGAAAATTATAACAGTTCCGCCGATTTCATCTATTATTTGTTTCAGTATTATTCCCGCACCTGTACTTACTGTTCCTAACAGATTATGGCCGCATCCGTGACCGATTCCCGGCAGTGCATCATATTCTGCCATGTATGAGATGACAGGTCCGGGCTTTTCACCTTTATAAACCGCTTTGAATCCTGTTTCAACACCTGAAAAATTCTTTTCAACGTTAAACCCGTATTTTAACAAAAGATTTGTATGAAGCTTACATGCAATAAATTCTTCGTATCCTAATTCAGGATTTTTGTAAATTTCTAAGCTCAATTCATTAAGCTCAGGAGTAAGTTGATTAATTAAATTTAATACCTTTTCTTTCATATGTCCTCCTCTAATTTACTTTTTTTTATACTAACATTGGCAATAAGCATTGTCAATCATCTTAAGTGTTTATTAATTTGCAAAATAAATCTTTCAAAAATATATAAGAAATGTTAAAATATATTCAGATGATTCGGAAAGGGTGAAATAATGGAATACCAATTAAAAATGAATGGACTATATAAAAATTTAACTTCCTGTACACGTGGAAATATTCTTAAAGATGAACCTTTAAAAAATCACACATATTTTAAAATAGGCGGTCCTGCGGCAATATTTGCAGAGCCTGAAGATACAGAAGACTTAAAAACAGTATTAAGCTTAATAAAAAAGCATGAAGTAAACTGCTTTATTATGGGTAATGGTACTAATTTGCTTGTTTCAGACTGCGGTTATAATGGCATTGTAGTAAAAATAGGAGAAAAGTTTAATTATTTTCACAGAGAAAATAATGTAGTTACAGCAGGAGCGGGAGTTTTGCTTTCAATACTTGCTAAATATTTAGCAAGAGAAGGGCTTGCAGGGTTTGAATTTGCCAGCGGCATTCCCGGATATTTAGGAGGTGCCGTATATATGAATGCAGGTGCCTATGGCGGAGAAATGAAACAGGTTGTGAAAAGCGTTAAATGCATGGATTTAGACGGCAATATACATAATTTTTCAAATGAGGAAATGGACTTCGCTTACAGACATAGTAAGATTAGTGATTCGGAATATATTGTTATTGAAGCCGAATTAGGGCTGACACCCGGAAATAAGGATGAAATTGCTGCTGTTATTAAAGATTTGAACGAAAGAAGAATTTCTAAACAACCGCTTCATCTGCCAAGTGCGGGAAGCACATTTAAAAGACCTGAAAACGGATATGCATCAAAGCTTATTGAAGATGCCGGTTTAAAAGGCTTAATTCATAAAGGGGCTATGGTTTCAGATAAACACTGCGGCTTTATAGTTAATATAGACAATGCAAGTTGTGAAGATGTGCTGGAACTGATGCGAATTGTTGTAAGCACCGTAAATGATAAATTCGGCATAAAGCTTGAGCCGGAAGTTAAAATAGTAGGAACGAAATTATGAAAACAATAGCAGACTATCATATACATTCAACATATTCAAGACGGAATCACGGAAAATCAACAATTGAAGAAATTGTGGAAAGAGCGGTAGAGCTTAACCTTAAGGAAATTGCCATAACAGATCACGGACCTAAGCATTATTTGTATGGGATAGAAGAAGAAAGAATTCCCGAAGCAAAAGAAAAGGTATTACAAATGCGCAAGAAATTTCCGCAAATCAAGATACTGTACGGTGTAGAAGCCAACATACTAAGCTATGACGGAACAACGGACATTTCAGCAAATGTAATAAAGCACTGTGATATAATTTTGTGCGGTTATCATATAGGTGCATTGTTTTCTTCCGTTAAGGATGCTCTGAAATTTACCGTAAAAAATAAATTCAGTACAAATATGGCTGATGAAAATTCTAAAGCTTTAGCAAATGCGATGAAGAAATACAATATAAATATTTTGACGCATCCGGGAGATAAAATACCCTGCAATATAGATATTGTTGCTAAGGCAGCAGAGGAAACCGAGACAATTTTAGAAATAAATAACAGTCACGGTCATTTGAATGCGGAAGAAATAAAAATCGCTTCTAAATATAACGTTAAATTCGTTATAAACAGCGATTCTCATATAAAAGATAATATAGGCAGCTATGAGAATGGTCTAAAAGCAGCAATGGATGCAAAATTGGATTTAGACCGAATAATTAATTTAAAATAGAAAGGGAGGAGAATATGGAGTTTGTAATTATAACAGGAATGTCCGGTGCCGGAAAAAGTCAGGCAATTAAAATATTAGAAGACATCAATTATTATTGCATGGATAACATGCCTCCTGCTCTTTTAACCAATTTTGCAGAGCTTTGTGTCAGTTCTTCCAAGGATGTAAACAAGGTTGCGGTAGTTGCGGATATCAGAAGCGGTGTTTTTTTCAAGGATTTGTTTAACAGCTTGGAAATATTAAGAAGCAAGGGTATTAAATACAGGATTCTTTATCTTGATGCATCTGATGATGAGCTTGTTAAACGGTATAAGGAACAAAGAAGACCTCATCCGTTAAGCGCGACAGGAACAATCGTCGACGGAATTCAAGAAGAAAGATATAAATTAGAGGAAGTCAAAAAGCGTTCAGATTACATTATAGATACTACTAATATGAAGCTTGGACAATTAAAAGAAGAGCTTCACAATATTTTCGTTCAGGGGAATATTTTGTACAATTTAAATATAACCTTAATGTCTTTTGGTTATAAATATGGGATTCCTCAGGATTCAGATTTGGTTTTTGACGTAAGATTTTTACCGAATCCCTTTTATATTGAAGAATTAAAGGATTTTACCGGTAATGATAAGAATGTTCAGGATTATGTCATGAGCTTTGATTCATCGGAAGTATTCATTGATAAGCTTGTTGACATGCTTTTGTTTTTGCTGCCCCATTATGTAATTGAGGGAAAAACTAATCTTGTTATATCCATCGGATGCACGGGAGGAAAACACCGGTCGGTAACTATCACCAATCGGATTGCTTCAATCCTTAGCAGACAAAATTACAGAGTTATAGTAAATCACAGGGATGTAAACAAGCAGAAGAGGTAGAATATGAAAATAGTTGTTTTTGGAGGAGGTACGGGCTTATCCGTACTGCTCAGAGGACTTAAGCAATATACAAAGGATATATCTGCTATAGTTACCGTGGCAGACAACGGCGGTGGCTCGGGGGTATTAAGGGAAGACCTCGGAATGCTGCCTCCCGGTGATATGAGAAACTGCATAATCGCTTTGGCAGATATAGAGCCGATAATGCTTAAATTAATGCAGCATCGATTTAAAGATGGTTATTTAAACGGACAAAGCTTCGGTAATTTATTTATTGCGGCAATGTATGAAATTTTTGGAGACTATGAGCATGCATTAAAGGAAATAGGCAGTATTTTCAGATTATCCGGCAAGGTGCTGCCGATGACATTACAGGATACACAACTTAAGGCATATTTAAGCAACGGGGAGTGCATAGTAGGAGAAAAGGATATACCCGAATTTGCTGCTAAATCAGGAAGTAAAATAGACAGGGTTTCTTTGGTGCCGAATATTTGCATACCCTTAGAGGAAACGGCAAGAGATATACAGGAAGCGGATATTATTATTATAGGGCCCGGAAGCTTGTATACCAGCGTAATGCCTAATCTGTTAGTTAAAAGCATACCTGATTTGATAACAGACTCGAAAGCGACGGTTTTTTACGTATGTAATCTTATGACACAGCCGGGAGAAACAGATAACTACAATGTGCTTGACCATGTAAATGCAATAATTAAGCACAGCAACAGACATATAATTGATTATGTTATTGCCAATGATGAGCTCATACCTGAAGAGCAAATAGAAAATTACAAATATAAGGGTTCCGCTCAGGTTACGATTGATAAGGAACAAATAAAGACCCTTGAAGAAATGAATATCAGAGTTATAAGCAGCAATTTTATTGAAATCAGAAAAAACTACATTAGACATAATTCGGGAAAAATCGGACAATTGTTGTTAAATTACATTAATGAAAAAAATAATCAACTAAGGAAGTGATCTGATGCATAAATCAAAAATAGATGAATCACAGTTGAAAATAGTTGACGGTATGATTGATTGGGTTAGAGTTGTAGATAAAAACAACGTGGTTCTTTATGCAAACAAAAAGATGAAAGAGGATTTAGGAGATATAACAGGCAAATTATGTTATGAGGTTTTCTGTTCAGGCGGCAGATGTGATTACTGCATATCCAAGCATACAATTCATGACGGTTCAATATTGTATAAGGAAGCAAATATCAACAACAGGACATACATGGTTATTTCATCACCCATAAAGGATAAATTTAATGAGACGGTATGCTCCGTTGAAGTTTTTAGAGATATTACAAAAGAAAAGGAATTAACAAGGAAAATCAGCGAAAAAAATAAAAAAATGAGTGAGGACATAAATTTTGCAAGAAACATGCAAATAAGAATGCTTCCTCCAAAGGGTATGTACAACGGCTTGAAGCTTAATTATCTATATGAATCCTCTGAACAATTAAGCGGTGATTTTTTTGACGTATTTAAAATTGATGAGGAGAATACAGGCATTTATATTTGCGATGTGGTGGGACATGGTGTTACTGCCTCTCTTTTAACGGTCTTTGTCAGACAATCCTTAAGAACTATAGCAAAGGGTAACATGGAGCTCAATAAAATAATGAAGGAGCTGCACAAAACATTTCTTTCATTAAACTTAGATTATGACAGATATTTTTCTGTTTTTTTAGGAATCTATGATAAAGCAACACATGAGTTTAAGTATATAAATGCAGGTCATAATTCAGAGCCGATACTGTTAAAAAGTAAAGGTGAAATTAGCTTGCTAAATGCGAAGGGTTATCCGATAGCAAATATATTTGATAATGTAAAATATGAGGTTAAATCAATAGATTTAGATATAGGTGACAAATTGTTTCTTTATACTGACGGTATAACAGAAGCTACCAACGACGAGGGGATACAGTACGGTATTAACAGATTAATGGATATAATTGGGGAAAAGGGAAATATTCTTGATAATCTAAAAATTTCATTGGACGATTATTGTAAGGCTCACAAGGATGATTATGCCATATTAATGGCAGAGATAATATAATTGACAGTAATGGACAGTGGGGATGGTTCTTAGTGTCCATGTTATTGTGTATATTTTACTGGAAAGGGGATAGAAAATGGGAAATATTACACTAAATTTAGATGGAAGCTTTATAAGTAAGAAAGAAATAGAAAATATTAAACCTGAAATTATTTCCGCTCAGGAGCTGTTATTAAACAGAGAGGGTAAGAGCAGCGATATGACAGGCTGGATTGATTATGCAGATAGAATAAGCGGTGAGTATGAAGATATCAGGAGTTCTAAAGAATATATCAAGGATAAATGCGAAGCCTTTATAATTCTTGGTATCGGTGGTTCGTACTTAGGTGCAAAAGCAGCTATAGAAGCAATAAGAGGAGATTTTCACAACGAAATCGAAAAACCTGCGGTGTATTTTGCGGGGCAAAGCTTAAGCGGCTCTTATTTAAAAAAATTAACAGAAGTGGTAAACAATAAGGAAATATGCTTAATTGTAATTTCGAAATCAGGTACAACCCTTGAAACTGCTTTATCATTCAGAGTTTTAAAGGAATTGATGGAAGAAAAATATATGGATGAATCAAAAAAACGTATATTTGTCGTAACCGATAAAAGCAAAGGCGCCCTTAAAAAAACATCCGATTTAAAGGGATATAAAACATTTGTTATACCTGATGACATAGGGGGAAGGTATTCGGTTATAACTCCTGTGGGATTATTGCCGATGGCCTTTGCAAATCTTGACGTAGAAGAATTTCTTAATGGATTGAAATCAGGTGCAGTCGAGTATAAAAACAGGTGTTTTGATGAAAATATATGCTGTCAGTATGCTGCAGCGAGAAATATATTAAACAGAAGGGGCAAGGAAGTAGAAATTTTGGTAAATTACGAGCCTTCCTGTATTTCTATTGCGGAATGGTGGAAACAGCTGTTTGGTGAAAGCGAAGGCAAGGAAGGTAAAGGACTTTTCCCGGCTGCATTAAATTTTACGACGGATTTGCATTCAATGGGTCAGTTTGTGCAGGAAGGACGAAAAATTATATTTGAAACAACTCTCAACATAGAAAACAGAGAGGACGATATGATTGTTCCTTATGACAATAGAGATTTTGACGGATTAAATTATATTTCAGGCAAGTCATTCAGCTACGTAAATCAAAAGGCGTTTGAAGGTACATTTATGGCGCATAATGAAGGAGAAGTTCCCGGAATAATAGTAAATGTTCCGGAAATGAACGAATATTACCTTGGCAAGCTTTTTTACTTCTTTATGATGTCTTGTGCCATCAGTGGATATACTAACAACATCGATCCATTTACACAACCGGGAGTTGAACATTATAAAAAAAATATGTTTAGCTTATTAAGAAAAAGGTAAGTATAATAATAGCAGGGCGTGACTCAAGACAGGGTCTAAGGTCCATAGAGGAGAACGAAAACGTATGATAAAATTAGGAGAAATGCAGGAACTGACAGTAGCTCAAAAAAAAGATTTTGGAGTTTATTTAAAAAGTTCCGAAAATGAAAAATCGGAGGACAAAGTACTGCTTCCCATAAAGCAAGTGCCGGCCAACATTGAAATAGGGGATAAAATAAATGTGTTTGTTTATAGGGATTCAGACGACAAAATAATTGCAACAGTAAAGAAACCGAAGTTAATAATAGGTGAAATAGCTTATTTGAAGGTGGTGCAAATAACAAGAATAGGCGCTTTTATGAATTGGGGATTGGAAAAGGATTTATTTTTGCCGTTTAAGGAGCAAATCGGTGAAATTAAATTAAACGGTGAATATTTAGTAGGACTTTACATCGACAAGTCAGACAGATTGTGCGCCACAATGAATTTATTCAAGGTTTTAAGAACTGACTCACCCTATAAGGTGAATGATAATGTAAAGGGTACTGTTTTCAGCTTAAAAAGGGGCTTAGGAGCAACTGTTGCCGTAGACGGCAAATATTTGGGCTTAATACATGAAGGTGAAATTTTAAAGCCGTTAAGGCCGGGAGAAGTAGTCGAGGTAAGAGTAAGTCACATAAAAGAGGACGGAAAGCTTGATTTAAGCTTGAAGGATGCTCCGAAGCTGCAAATAGACAAGGACGGAGAAAAAATATTAAGCATCTTAGCAAAGAACAAGGGATTTTTATCAATTAATGACGATTCCGACCCGCAAACTATTAATAAGGTCCTGGGACTCAGCAAAAGCTCCTTTAAAAAAGCGGCAGGCCGTCTAATGAAACGAAAGGTTATTGAAATGAACCGAGATGGTATAAAGTTATTAAAATCAAATAATTCACCCGCAAAAGGAAAAATATACAAAGGGTAAAAAGTAAGCTAAGCTTGACAAAATCAACACAAGGAAGTACTATAATAAGTGCTTTATGAATAAAAATCATAAATATACATAGAGGAGGAAATTATGTCTACACCACACAATAGTGCCGCTAAAGGTCAAATAGCGGAAACGGTTTTATTACCGGGAGATCCTTTAAGAGCAAAGTTTATTGCAGATAATTTTCTGACTGATGTAGAACAATTCAATACAGTTAGAAATATGTTTGGCTATACAGGTACATATAACGGCAAAAAAGTATCTGTAATGGGAACAGGAATGGGATGTCCTTCAATAGGCATTTATTCTTATGAATTAATACATATGTATGGAGTGAAAAATTTAATCAGAGTCGGCTCCTGCGGAGCGTTTGATCCAAAACTGAATTTATATGATATTGTATTGGCAATCGGTGCAAGCACTGATTCAAATTATGGAGCACAGTATAAGCTGCCGGGTATTTATTCCGCAACTGCTTCCTGGGAACTTTTATCTAAGGCAAAAAAGGCTGCCGACGAAAACAATATAACAGCTACGGTAGGAAATGTATTGACTTCGGATGTTTTCTACGGGGATGATATAGACAGCTGGAAAAGCTGGGCGAAAATGGGTTTATTAGCCGCTGAGATGGAAAGCTACGCATTATATTGCAATGCCAACAGGGCGGGAGTAAATGCGCTGACGATACTTACAGTATCAGATTCTATTGTAAATCAAACAGAAACAACTCCTGAGCAAAGGGAAAAGGGATTCAAAGACATGATGAAAATTGCCCTTGAATTGGCGTAAAGAGGATATTTATTAAGATATAAGGATGTGTACATATGAAAAAAGCATGGGAAATGGCATACGATTTATACTCTAATGCAAAACCTGCAGTTTTGGGAGAAGACGAACAGGGGTGGAGTGCTTTAAAAAGTGTTGCTGATTTTTATGACAGTATATTAAGCTTAGACTGGAAGAGCAACGTACCCGGTTCCGGTGCTCCTGAAGTGGTGATGATTGCTGCAGTGCAAGCTCTTGAAAACAGAGGATATACCGTTGACAATGCATATGATCTGTTGGAAAAGGGTATAAAAGCACATGCAGACAATGATAAGGTGATGCTTCAAAAAATATCTGCAGAGCTTAGAAATGAATTTTTAAATGCCAAGAAAAACGAAGAATCAGATTATTGGAAATATACATATTACAATAACTTTGAAGAATATGAAAAAAAAGTAGCTTTTCCGGAAGCCGTAAAGGTTGATGTTAATTCCGAAAAATTTAAAGATCAGATAAAAGCTGCCTGGATGTCACAGTTGATCGGTGCGGCCATGGGTACCATGGTTGAAGGATATACTTCTAAAAATCTGTTTGAAGCATTTGGAAATGTAACAGAATATATAAGAGAGCCAAATACTTATAACGACGATATAACATTTGAAATTGCATTTCTTGATGCATTCAAGGATAAAGGATACGGTGTTACAAGCAAGGATATAGCTCTTTCCTGGATAGGACTTATTCCTGTTGGATGGTCTGCAGAGGAATTGGCTTTAAGAAATATTCGGGCAGGAATGATGCCTCCTGAAAGTGCAAAGTGGAACAATCCCTTCAATGAATGGATTGGTGCGCAAATGAGAGGTGCAATATGCGGTATGGTTGCCCCGGGCAATCCTGAGCTTGCTGCAAAGCTTGCATGGATTGACGGTGAAGTATCTCATATTAACAACGGAATATTGGGCGAAGTATTTAATGCTGTGATGATATCAATGGCATTTATAAATGATGATGTTGAGGATATAGTTAAAAGGGCTGTTTCCTTAATACCTTCCGACAGCGAATATTATTCTGTTGTAAGCTTTGCTTATGACTGCTGTATGAAATATGACAATTGGAAGGATGCACTTAAAAAATGTGAAGAAAAATACATAAAATATAACTGGATACATGCTTATCCAAACGTATGCTGTGAAATAATCGCACTTATGTATGGTGATGGAGATTATGATAAAACCTTAAACATCATAACAATGTGCGGAATAGATGCAGACTGCAATGCGGGCATGATTATGCCCGTATTGGGAATTCAAAAGGGAATGCGTATCATTCCAAAACGACTGATTTCTCCGGCATTTAACAAGCTTACCACTTATATGAGATATTATGAGGAAATTGAGCTGGAGACCTTGGTTGATGATACTTTAGAATACATAAAAAAAGCACTATAGGAGGAATTTAAGAAATGAAAAAGATACTTTCGTTATTGCTTGTAGTTGTTATGATTTTTTCAATGACTGCATGCGGACAAAACCCTGCCGGTGATGGCAACGGTGGGAAACCTTACAAAGCAGCACTTTTATTAAATGGTACATTAGGTGATAAATCATTCTTTGATTCAGCTAACCAAGGTTTAGAAAAATTAAAAGCTGAATTAGGAGCTGATAAATTTGATTTTAAGGTTGAACAAATGGGAGCTACTCCTGCGGATGAACCGAAATGGGAACCAACATTGTTAGAATACTGTGATGGTGGCGAATATGACGTAATCATCATAGGAACATGGCAAATGATTGATGCATTAGAAAAAGCATCAGAACAATTCCCTGATCAAAAATTTATGTTCTTCGATGAAACATATAACTTTGAAGAGAGAGCAAACAACAATAATATTTACAACGTACTTTACAAACAAAATGAGGTATCATACTTAATAGGAGCAGCTGCAGCATTAATGACAACTGACGGATCACTTCCAATGATCGATCCTTCAAACAGTAACATTGGCTTCTTAGGCGGTATGGAAAATCCTATAATAAACGACTTCTTGGTTGGATATATTCAAGGAGCAAAAGAAGTTAATCCTGACGTAAAAGTTAAAATAGCTTATGTAGGAGACTTCTGGGACTCAGCTAAAGGAAAAGATTTAGCATTAACTCAATATCAAAGCGGTGGAGTTGATATAGGATATAACGTAGCAGGTGCTGCCGGCTTGGGTCAAATAGAAGCAGCAGCAGATGCAAAAAGATACGCATTCGGAGTTGACTCCGACCAAGCTGCATTATTGCCTGAAAAAGCAGATTTCATCCCGACATCAGCACTTAAAAATGTCGGTAACTCCTTAATAAGAGCTATCAAGCTTGACTTGGAAGGTAAGCTTGAATATGGTACAGCCGAATCTTTAGGATTCGCTGAAGGCGGAGTTGAAATAGTGAAAGACGCTCACTATGAAAAAATGGTACCTGAAAACATCAGAACACAATTAAATGAATTAGAACAAAAAATAGTTAATGGAGAAATCAAGGTTGATACTGCTTTAGGAAAATCAACTGAAGAAATCCAGGCAATAAAAGATTCTGTACAATAATACACAGATGACCAATCATACAACAGCCAAGAAACTCTTGGCTGTTGTGTATAATTAATGATTAAAAATTGTCGTGTAAGTCATCCGCCGTAAGCGAAGGATTTCATTATTTGTCAATTTTTAATTATTAATAACGAACTAACGGAGGAAACGAAGACCATGAGCCATAACGTGCTTGAGATGAAGAATATAATGAAAATTTATCCCAATGGGGTAGTTGCCGTTGAAGATGTTTCTTTAGAGCTTCAGAAGGGAGAAATACATGCTTTGTTAGGGGAGAACGGAGCAGGGAAAAGCACCTTGATGAAGGTTTTGTTCGGACTTGAATCACCTGAACAAGGACAAATTATTTTAAACGGTGAAGAAATACAATTAAAATCTCCTTTAGAAGCAATCAAAAAAGGAATCGGTATGGTTCACCAGCATTTTATGCTTGTTCCCTCATTGACGGTTGCAGAAAATATAGTTCTTGGCATTGAACCAAAAACAAGCATTTTTGTTGATATGAATAAAGCGATTGATATTTCTAAAGAATTAGCCAAGAAATATAATTTTGATATAGACGTTACACAAAGAGTTGAAGAGCTTCCCGTTGGAATAAAACAAAAGGTTGAAATATTGAAAGCACTTTACAGAGGTGCTGACATTTTAATATTAGATGAACCCACAGCAGTGCTTACTCCTCAGGAAACTGAAGAATTGTTTGTACAGCTGAAAAAGTTAAAAGAATTAGGACACACTTTAATATTTATATCTCATAAGCTTGATGAAATAAAATCCATATGCGACAGAGCTACAATCATGCGCAACGGAAAAAGCAAAGGAACACACAATGTCAACGAAATTTCCACAAGTGAAATGTCTAAGCTGATGGTTGGGAGAGATGTTGTGTTGTCATTTGATAAAAAGCCGTTGAACTTAAAGGAAACTGTATTGAAGGTACGAAATCTAAGAGTTGAAGGAACCACAGGAATTGTAAGGGTTGATGACTTATCCTTTGATGTAAAGCAAGGGGAGATATTTGGTATTGCCGGCGTTGAAGGAAACGGTCAGGGGCATCTTGTAGAGGCATTAACAGGGCTCACAAAAAAGTATAGCGGCGATATATTAATATTTGATCAAAATATCAACAATAAAAACATAAATGACATCAGACAGCTAAGAGTATCACATATACCTGAGGACAGGATGACATTGGGCTGCGCGGCTAATATGAATATTATGGATAACTTGCTGTCAAACCAGTATCACAGTTCCGAATATTCCGGTCGTTTTATGCTTAAATTAAAGAAAATTGAAAAGAGAGTAAATGAGTTAATAAAGGAATATTTAATTAAATGTAAATCATATAAGCAAAATGTCGGAATGCTGTCCGGAGGAAATATACAAAAGGTAGTTGTAGCAAGGGAATTTTCCACTAATCCCAAAATAATAATTGCAAACCAGCCTACAAGAGGTATAGATGTCGGAGCGGCATCCTTTATAAGACAAAGAATTATCGAATTCAGAGATGCAGGGTGTGCGGTTGTACTCATTTCGGCAGACCTGAATGAAGTGTTTGAGCTTAGTGACCGTCTTGCGGTAATGTATAAAGGCAAGTTTTCCGGTGTCTTTAAAGACGTTAAAAAACTAACTGAAGAAGAATTAGGTAAATACATGTTGGGAATTAAAAAAGATGAAATTTTGGAGGGCATAATATATGAACAGTAACAAGAAATTTGATATATTACGTACAGTACTGTCTATCGGTATTGCATTGTTAATTTCATTCTTAATAATTTTAATTGCCAGCGATGAACCGGTAAAAGCCATATTGGAATTATTGACCGGACCTTTAAAAAGCGCAAGACGTTTCGGTAATGTTATTGAAACAATGATACCATTAACATTTACGGGAGTTGGAGTAAGTATAATGTTTGCTGCAAACCAAATAAATTTGGCAGGAGAAGGTTCTTTCCATTTAGGAGGTCTTGTGGCTACCTTTGTTGCATTAAATGCCACTCTTCCTATGGGATTGAGTCCCTTGGCATGTGTTTTGGCTGCAGGATTCTTTGGTGCTATGGTTACTGCAGTTCCTGCAGTTATGAAAATAAAGACAGATTCAGATGTATTAGTTTCATCACTTATGATGAATTATATAATAATTTTCTTTGCAAACTATGTGCTGAACTATATTTTGAGAGATCCGAAGGCAGGAGCCGTAGTATCCTATGCGATACCTGCTCATATTCAGTTTAATGCAATTATTCCGGGAACAAGGATTCACTTGGGATTATTGATTGCATTGGCGGTAGCATTTTTCGGCTATGTATTTTTATATAAAACAAAAATCGGCTATGAAATTCGTGTAACCGGAGAAAATATTGATTTTGCAAAATATTCGGGAATCAACGTTTTAAAGGTTACTTTAATATCACAGCTGTTAGGCGGATTTATATTCGGTATGGGAGGCGGTGTTGAAATTCTTGGTATGTATAACCGTTTTTCATGGACTTCTTCTCTTGGATACGGCTGGGATGCCATAATTATTACAACATTAGCTAAGAAGAACCCCTTATACGTTCCCTTTGCTGCCTTTTTCCTTGCATATTTAAGAACAGGTGCTTCCAAAATGTCAATTGCCACAAATGTACCTACAGAAATTATAACAGTAACACAGGGTATAATAATATTATTGGTAGTTGCGGAACAATTCTTAAGTAAATATAAGCATAAAATGATTGCAAAAGAAGCAAAGCTTTCATTAAGCAACATAAAGGAGGCAGAATAATGATATTAGATGCAATTTTATCACCGGAATTTCTAAATGCCACCCTAAGAGCTACAACTCCCATACTGTTTGCTACATTAGCTTCCGCAGTAGCATCAAAATGCGGTATTATTAATATGGCTCTTGAAGGTATTATGTTGTTTTCAGCATTGTTTGGTGTTTTATTTTCTGCAATGTTCCAAAGCGGTTTCTTAGGACTTGTTGCAACAATGGTTATAGGCGGTTTGATTGGTTTATTATTGGCATTCTTCGTACTTAGATTAAAGACAGATGCAATTTTAGCAGCAATAGCCATAAATTTAATAGCAAACGGAGCAACAATCCTGATACTGCTTATGGTATCCGGAGACAGAGGAGTTTCATCATCCGTAAACTCAGTTGCCTTGCCAAGAATAAATATACCTGTTATAGAAAATATACCATACTTGGGCGCAGTTATTTCCAATCAAAATGTATTGACTTATGTATCACTGCTAATGGTGGCAGTAGTTCATATATTTTTATATAAAATGCCTTTGGGGCTTAGAATAAGAGCTGTGGGAGAAAATAAAAATGCAGCGGAATCAGTAGGTATCAGCTCTAAGAAAATTCAATATATTGCATTGATAATAAGCGGTGTGTTGGCTTCAATGGGAGGCTTTTTCCTTTCAGGAGGCTACATGACATACTTTACAACCGGCATGAGTGCAGGAAGAGGTTTCATTGCCTTAGCAGCAAGCTCTATGGGAGGCAACACCCCTGTGGGTGGTTTATCTGTATCACTTCTTTTTGGTGCAGCTTCAGCATTGGCCAATATACTTCAGCTTGGAAACTGGCCATATGAAATTATACAGATGCTTCCGTATATTACAACAATTATCGGTTTAGCAATTTACAGCTACGTAAGAATGAAAAAAAGACAAAAATTAAGCGACAGAGGGTAATAACAATTGATAGGCGATGGATTAGCGATGGATAGGCAATTGATAATCAATGGATTTAAAGATAGATTTTCTACTGTTAATCTACTGCTATAATGGAGGTACAAATGAACAAACGCAATATTATTATTGACTGTGATCCGGGTATAGATGATGTGGTTGCTCTTTGTTTTGCTATTGCAAATGAAGATAAATTTAACATATTGGGAATTACTACAGTTGCAGGCAATCAATCAATAGAAAAAGTAACAAATAATACAATCGGGTTAATGTCATTTCTTGATAAGGATATAAAAATAGCGCAAGGAGCAAAATGCCCTTTAATAAGGGAAAAGCGCCCTGCAATTAATGTTCACGGAGAAAATGGAGTGGGTGATTATGAATTTCCTCACTTTAAAGAACTATATTCAAACAATGCGGTATTGTTTTTAAGAGATACAATACTGTCTTCTGAGGAAAAAGTGACATTGGTTCCGATAGGGCCATTGACTAATATTGCACTATTGATTAAAACATTCCCTGAGACCTTAGAAAATATAGAGCTTCTATCAATCATGGGAGGTTCAACAACCGTAGGCAACACTACACCTGTTGCAGAATTCAACGTATGGGCTGACCCTGAAGCGGCGAGAATTGTATTTGATTCTAAGCTTCCTATCGTCATGAGCGGATTAAATGTGACTCATTCAACGGGGCTTTTTAGAGAGGATGTAAACGAGTTGTTAAAAAGCAACGGCAGAGTTACTAAAATGTGCGGAGAAATATTGAATTTTTATTTCCGAGGGGATCATGTTAATAACGGAACATTCACTCCAATACACGATGCAAGTGCTTTTATGTATTTGATTCATCCTGAATTATATTCGTACAGACACATGGATGTAAAGGTTGACTGCTCAGAGGTATTATGCAGAGGAAATACAGTTTGTGATGTAAGAGAGTGGATTAATTACGATGAGTCATATCCAAAGGTTTTAACAGGCGTAGACCTTAATAAATTCAGAGAAATACTGTTAGATGATTTGAGAAAATTGGATTAAGCAAGGAGATTATTATGGGAAAAATTGTTGTTGTCGGCTCTATCAATGCAGATATGGTTTTTACCTCAAACATAAGACCGAAGGCAGGAGAAACTGTGCTTGGTAACACTTTTTCGCTGATACCCGGTGGGAAAGGTGCAAATCAAGCGGTAGCAGCAGCAAAATTAGGAGCAGAAAGCTTTATGGTGGGTTGTGTGGGTAACGACTCTAACGGTGAATTTTCAATAAACAACCTTAAATCTATGGGAGTAAAAACTGATTGTGTTGAAATATTAAATGATATTAGTACCGGTGTAGCCAATATAGTGGTTGCAGAAAATGACAACAGCATTATAGTAATAGCAGGAGCTAATATTCATTTAACAGAGGATATTATAGATAAATACAAGGATGTAATATTATCGGCTGACATGGTTTTAATGCAGCTTGAAATACCAATTAGCACCGTTGAATATACATTGAACCTGTGCAGTCAAAATAATGTTAAGGTTCTTTTAAACCCGGCACCTGCAGCAAAATTAAACAGTAATATTATAAATAAAGCAACATATATCACTCCTAATGAACATGAGCTTAAGCTACTGTTTGGTGAAAAGAATATAGATGATATATTGAAACAGCATCCAAATAAACTAATAGTTACAATGGGTTCAAAGGGAGTAAAATATTTTGACGGACAAGAAATTAAGCGGATACCTTCTTATGAGGTTGAAGTTGTTGATACGACAGGAGCAGGAGACACATTTTGCGGAAGCCTCGGTTCAGCCCTTGTAAGAGGTGAAAGCTTAGAAGAAGCAATCAGGTTTGCAAACAGGGCAGCCGGCTTTTCAATAACTAAATTGGGGGCGCAAAGCGGAATGCCTACTCTAAAACAATTGGATGATAGATAAGCAAAAAAGAACTATGTACATAGTTCTTTTTCATGTCTTTTGAAATATCTTAATATAATTATTGCAAAATCTATATTAAATATTATTTCGTAAACAAATATTACGCTATAGTAACATTGCTAGCTTGAGGTCCTTTTTGACCATCAACTATATCAAAGTTTACTTTTTGGCCCTCTTCAAGAGTTTTGAATCCGTCAGCAGCTATTGCAGAGAAATGAACGAATACATCTTTGCCATCATCGCAAGATATAAAACCAAAACCTTTTTTTGAATCAAACCATTTAACTGTGCCTGTTTTCATTAAAAAATCCTCCGATATTAAAAAAGATATTTGTATTGTAACAGTTTTCCATTAAAAATGCAATACATATTTATTAAAAAATTAATAAATAATTTTCATAATTGAAATATGCTTAGAATTTAGGGCATTATATAGACAATGAGAAAAAAAGAAAATGTTTTTCTGCGGAAATTTACATGCATAAATATTAGTGTTTTGACATGATATGCGCAATTTATTTTTCAATAAACATTTGAAATTAATTTAATGCTTTGATATAATGAACTAAGTATAATATAATCACTAATATGGCAAGATTAATATTTAGGGGAACATATGATAAAGCATTTTTTTAAGGTATTTTTTGCGTCTTTTATTTTTGTCACGGTTGTATTAAGTGTGACTGCTTTGGGATATATTGTTTTTGTTGATAAGGATATGGTTATTGGGAAAATTCAGATCAAGGAAACAAATAAAACAACAGACGCATCCAATATATATGAGTCAAGCACATTTGATTACAGCACAGATGTTGGAAAGCTTGCTAAAGACAGTAAACGATTTAATGTTCTCATTGTAGGACTTGAGAATATGAGAACCGATACTATAATTGTGGCAAGTTATGATACGGAAAGCAAAGATGCAGATTTAATATCCGTACCAAGAGATACATATTATCCGAGAAACATTGATGATGAAGCAGAATTTAAAAAAATCAATGCTGTTTATTCTCAGGAAGGAATAGAAAGCTTGACGGCTTCTGTTCAAAAATTGCTTGGAATACCCGTAGACAAGTATGTGATTATAAATTATGAAGCAGTAATTGCCTGTGTAGATAAATTAGGCGGCGTTGAGGTGGATGTTCCGTTTCACATGGTATATTCCGACCCATATGACAAACCGCCGTTATATATAGATATACCTGAAGGCAAGCAGCTGCTAAACGGCGAGCAGGCTTTAAAGTTCTTAAGATACAGAAAAGGATACAGTAATCAGGACTTAGGCAGAATTGAAGCGCAGCAGCAATTTATAAAATCGGCAGCTAAAAAAGCTTTGGGATTTGAGCTTCCATCACTGATAAAGGAAGCATATTCTTATATAGATACTAATTTAAAAGTAACTGATTTAATCAGCTTGACCGGCAGTGTAATAGGGTTTTCAACAGATAATATAAGCATGAACACTTTACCGGGAAAAGAAGCACCATTAGAAGGTTTATCATTTTATTTACCTGATGATGAAGGTATAGCCGAAATGGTATCAGACATGTATGAGACAGCAGAAAATAAACCACAAAACAATTGATTAAAGGCGGAAACATAGTATGAAACAGTTTTTAAAGATATTTGTATTTTCAATTATAATATTTTCATTAGTAGTAACAACCGGAATATATACTTACACTAAATTTTTATCACCCGAAGATTCAGATGAAAACAGAATCGGTGAAGGAATTAATTCGGGAGATGATGACGACGATGATGATTCTGCTCAAACTCCTTTAGAAAAAGCAATGAAGGACAGCAAAAGAATAAATGTTTTATTGGTCGGATTAGAAGGGCCGAGATCAGATACAATAATGTTGGCAAGCTATGACAGAAAAACAAAGGAAGGGAATATCATATCAATTCCGAGAGATACATATTACTACAGGGAAGGATATGAGAAGTATTCGGACGTACAAAAAATCAACGCTGTATACGGTATGGAGGAAGAAGGAATTTATGCCTTAATGAAAGCTGTTGAGGATTTAACAGGAATTCCTATCAACAACTATGCCATAATTGAATATGAGGGACTCAGGGCTGCCGTAAATGCGGTAGGAGGAGTGGAGTTTGAAGTTCCGTTTCATATGAGATATATCGACCCTTATGATGATCCTCCGTTGAATATTAACGTTCCGGGCGGAAAACAGCTTATTATGGGAGACAAGGCACTGGAGTTGTTGAGATTCAGAAAATCAAATGTAGATGGATATAGAAGCTATCCCAACGGTGATCTGGGAAGAGTCCAGACTCAGCAGCAGTTCATAAAGGCTGCCGTAAAAAAATCATTGAGCTTAAGGCTTCCAAGTGTAATAAGTTCAGTGTATCCTCATGTTAAAACAGATTTGACGTTAACGGATATGCTGACTTTGGTCAAGGATGTAATAGGCTTTACAACAGAAAATCTGGAAACCATCACCCTTCCGGGAACTGACAGGATGCTTGGCAAATATTCCTTTTATTTAGCTGACGGAGAGAAAATAACAGAATTAGTTTATGATATATACAATGTGAATTTATCGGCAAATGCGGAAGAGGATGATAGTATAGCACAAGCCAACGAATAAAATAGGCTGCTGAAAACGCCCGCCTGCTTCGTTGCCGTTCAGTCGGTCAATCCTCGCGTATGTCTGAATACGCTGCGGTTGCCCAACTTCCGGCGCCTTGCAGGACGAACTTTTTCAACAACCACTACATTTGACAGGGGGGAATTATGAATAAACCAAAAAAATTAAATTTCGGAGATAAGGTTGCTGTAGTGGCACCCGCTTCTGCGACGGATTTAAAATCAGTAGAAAACGGTGAACTGAAATTAAGAAGCTTAGGGTTAAATCCCGTTATGTTTCCGACATGCTATACTAATTACGGTCATTTGTCCGCAAAGGATGAAGAGAGGGCAAAGGATATAAATGACAGCTTCAGAGATGAGAGTATAAAAGGTATCATATGCCTTAGGGGAGGATATGGAACACCACGTATACTAAACTTGCTTGATTATGAAATGATCAAGAAGAACCCTAAAGTGTTTATGGGATTCAGTGATATAACATCATTGCATGTTGCCTTTAATCAAATATGTGATATGGTCACATTTCACGGACCTATGGCTACATCCAATTTTGCTAAGATTAAAAACGACAATGTCAGCTTTGAATCGTATACTTATAACAGCTTATCAAAAAATATTTTTACCGATAAACCCATAGGTCATTATATAAATCCACCCAAGGAAGAGCTCTTTAGCTATAATGGGGGTACGGCAGAAGGAATAATCACAGGCGGAAACCTGACACTTTTAGTATCAACTTTGGGCTCAAAATACGAGCTTGACACAAAGGGTAGAATTATTTTTATAGAAGAAGTCGGAGAGCCAATATATAAAATAGACAGAATGCTTACTTCTTTAAGCTTGGCAGGAAAGTTTGAAGATTGTGAAGCCGTTATATTCGGCACCTTCACTAACTGCAACAGGGAAGAAAAAGCATATGAGGGCGGTTTTGATTTAAATTTAGACGAGGTAATCAATAACACGGTAGTACCTTTCAATAAGCCGATTATAGGTAATTTCAGGGCAGGACACAATTTTCCTCAGCCAACAATTCCTCTTGGTACCCACGTTAAGGTGGATGCTTATAACAATAAAATAATATTTATGGAAAGCGGAACATGTTAGTTCCCTTTTTATTCCGGATTTTGCATTGAATTTCATATAATGGAGGAAAATAAATGGAACCGTTACTGCGTGATACGTACATAGAAATAAACTTGGACAACATTGGCTACAATGTCAGAAAATTAAAAGAAATAGTAGGAAAGGATGTAGCAATAGCGGCAGTGGTAAAGGCAAACGCTTATGGACACGGAGCTGTGGACATAGCGCCCACTATTATGGAAAATGGGGCGGATATGCTGGCAGTTGCCACATTAACCGAAGCATTAGAGCTAAGAAATCGTTACAAGGACTATAGTATATTTATCATGGGCTACACTCCTGATGAATATTTGGAATATATAGTAAAAAACAATATAACACAAACAATATTTTCTTTAAGACAAGCTGTTTTAATCAATGATTTAAGCATTAAATACAATACAATTACTAAAGTTCAAATTAAATACGATACAGGCATGAATCGTATAGGATATGAAGACCGTCAGGAAAGCATAGATGAAATAGTTGAAATTTTCAATTTGAAAAATATAGATGTGGAAGGAATTTTCTCACACTTTGCATTAACAAACAGAGAAGAAGACGATAAACAGTATAAAAGATTCATAAATGCTGTAAACAAAATAGAGGAAAAAGGGAAGACCTTCAAATATAAACATATTTGCGACAGTATTTCAGCAATAGATTATCCTGAATACAGACTGACCATGATAAGACCGGGTGCAATTATTTACGGTATGAAATCCTATGAGGATGATTCGGTAGTTATGAAAGCTTGCTTAACATTTAAAACAAAGATATATCAGATTAAGGAGCTTCAGGCAGGAGAAGGTGTCAGTTATGGCTACAGGTGGAAAGCAACGAAAAAAACATTGGTAGGAACGCTGCCTATGGGTTATGCCGACGGTTATCCCCGCATAAGAGACAGCTTCGTTACAATTCATGGTAAAAAAGCTCAAATAATAGGCATAATAAATATGGATCAATGTATGGTGGATTTAACTGACATACCTGAAGCAGCAGTTGGAGATGAAGTAATAATTTACGGGGACGGAACTGACAATACAATAGATATTCAGGGCATGGCTGATTTGTTAAATACAAATAAAAATGATATACTTTGCAGATTTTCACGAAGGACGCCAAGAGTTTACACTAAGGGCGGTAAGGTTGTAAAAGTATTAAATTATTTATTACAGGAGCAGCTATGGATATAAATAAAAGAGTTACGGAAATATTTAATGAGCTGATACATATCAGAAGAGATTTTCATATGAATCCTGAGCTTAGCCAGCAGGAATTCAGAACACAGAAAAAAATACAGAACTATTTAAATGAATGGGGAATTGAAAATCATGTGTGTGCTGAAACAGGTGTGGTTGGCTTAATAAAAGGAAAGAATCCGGGAAAAACAATCGGCATCAGAGCTGATATAGATGCTTTACCCATACATGAAAAAAGCAATCATTCCTATAATTCATTGAACGAAGGGGTTATGCACGCCTGTGGTCATGATGCACATACTACCATACTCCTCGGAATAGCCCAAATTATGAAGGAAATGGCTGATTCAGAAATTTCGATAAATGGTAATGTAAAGCTGCTGTTTCAACCTGCGGAGGAAACGATCGGCGGAGCTGAAAGAATGGTTAAGGAAGTCTGCATGTTAAATCCCACCGTTGACTATGTGTTAGGATTACATGTAATGCCATATATTGAGGCAGGCATGGTAGAGCTGAAATACGGCAAGCTTAATGCATCTACGGATTCAATTAAAATAACGTTAAAGGGAACATCAGCTCACGGAGCTTATCCTGACAAGGGCATAGATGCAATTGCAATGGCAGGAAGTGTTATAACCTCATTGCAGACAATTGTAAGCAGAAATATTTCACCGCTTAACTCCGTGGTAATATCATTCGGAAGAATATCAGGCGGAGTAAAAGACAATGTAATAGCTGATGAAGTTAAAATTACAGGTACCTTAAGAGCTTTAGATGATGATACAAGAAACTACGTTAAACAGAGAATCAAAGAAATAGTTGAAAATACAGCAAATGCATACGGTGGTTACGGCTCGGTGGATTTCCATGACGGTTATCAGGCATTAATAAACAATGATGAGGTTGTTGATGTAGTAAAAGAAAATGCGGAAAAACTTTTAGGTAAGGATAATATAGTATTCAAGGAATTTCCAAGCTTAGGAGCAGAGGATTTCTCGTATTTTTCAGATGAAGCGAAGGGTGCATTCTTTCACTTGGGATGCGGCAACAAAGAAAAGGGTATTACCTCGTTAATCCATACAGATACATTTGACATAGACGAAGAATGCTTAAAAACAGGAGTACTATTACAAGTAGAAAATATATTATCGTTATTAAAAAAATAATAATTTGTCATCCTGAACGAATGCGAAGGATCTCATAGGAGGAAAAATGAAAATATTTATAAGTGTAGATATTGAAGGTATTACAGGAGTGACATCATGGAGCGAAACAACATTGGGTAACCATGATTATAAACAATTTGCAGAGCAAATGACAAATGAAACAGTTGCAGCATGTGAGGGCGTAATTGCTATGGGAGCAAAGGAAATATTTATTAAGGATGCTCATGACTCAGCAAGAAACATTGACATAACCAAGCTTCCGAAATGTGCTAAGTTAAGCCGCGGCTGGACTGACTGTCCGGATTCGATGGTAGCAGGCATAGATGAAGACTTTGATGCGGCAATATTTATAGGATATCACACTGCCTCCGGAACTGACGGAAACCCATTGGCCCACACTATGAATACAAATATCAACTATATTAGAGTTAACGGAGATTATGCTTCAGAGTTTGTTTTAAATTCTTACATAGCAGCAGATTACGGAGTTCCGGTGGTGTTTTTAAGCGGTGACAAAATGCTCTGTGAAAAAGCTAAAGAATTCAATAAAGGAATTGAAACAGTTGCAGTTAAAGAAGGTGTCGGAGGAGCTACAATAAGTATTAATCCTGAATTGGCATGTGAATTGATAAAAGAGGGAGTTAAAAACGGATTAAAACATATATCCGCTTGTAAGCTTCAAATTCCTGAAAAATTTGAAGTAGAAATAAACTACAAAGAACATAAAAATGCAAGACATGCATCCTATTATCCGGGAGTAACACAAATTGATGCGCACACAGTAAAATATACTGCAAGCAATGCAAGAGACTTTGCAACAACAAGAATGTTTATACTATAGGTAGTTAATTTGAAATCAGCATTTGATTTATCAGTAAGACAAATGGAGTTAATTACAAATATTAACAAAGACGCAATACTTAAAATATATAAGAAGATGAGAGAAACAGTCAATGAGAACCGTCCCCTTTGACTGTCCCCTCTGACTGTTATTCAGCATATATTTTTACTTTTACCGTTGTATTGTGCTCTTCATCCCATGCCTCAATATCTACTATACTTGGGTCATCTATCGTTCCGCTCATTAATTCTTCAATAATTTTGGCAAAATCAATACTTGTTATGTCTATACCTTGGCTTTCCAATTCTTCACGGGCATCCTTAGGTACCATGTTAGTCATTTTACCGGCTATTCCACCAAGAACGGTCAATAAACGTATAGGAATATTAACCTTGACATTTACCGAATTATTATCTGACGTAATCCTTATTTTGAGAAATTTATAATTACGTTTTACAGAATCATATGGTATTAAATCATTTCCTTGCTGTTCGTATTCGCTTGATGAATTTAGTGCACTTAACAGCTCCATTCCTTCTGCGGCAGTAATTTGGCCTTTTTCAATCATTTCCAATATTCTTTTTTGTTCATCCATTTTGAACCTCCAATTAATTACAGATTTTTTATTCTTTCCGTTGCTTCTTTAGGAGACAATTCTCCTTTTGATAACTGGTCAAGTATAGCAGCTTTTTCCGTTTTTTTATTTTCAATTTCTTTAATTGGTTCTTTGACTTCGAGTCCCAGGCTCTTTATTACAGCATCCAATTTGCTTCGAACCGTCGGATATGAAATGCCTAACTCTCTTTCCACATCCTTAATATTTCCGCGGCATTTGATAAATATCTTGACAAAATCAAGATCTTCTTCCGGTAAGCTGCAAAACTCGCATGGCTGGAAATCTCCTTCAATCGAAGTGGAGCATTTGTGACAGCATAATTTTGTAACTGAAAGTTTATTACCGCATACGGGGCATCTGCTTGGTGCTTTATATTTCATTTCCTCACCATCCTTTTATAAACAATATATACTTATTTTTATAAAATGTCAATAAAAAATTAAAAAAATTAATAAAAATATTAATAATTTTAATTTACGAATTAATAATATTAATAAATGATACTAATTTTACAAAAAAACTCTGAGGTTCACCTCAGAGTTTTTTTGTAATTTCTATTTTATTTTAATAGGCATATTTCTGGTTAATAATCTGATTATTATCAGTGTAATTACTATTAATAATAATGCTTGTATGGATGAGATTAAAAATGACAAATCGGAATACAGTATATTGGGTTCAAATACTTTAGTGAATAGATCACTAAGCTCATACAAGGGAGTAATATTGCCACTCCAGATTAATGCATAAATAAAGTCTATGAAAATAGCAAGAACTATAAAAAACAAACCTATTATCCAATTGAATTTATAAAATCCTATATTTATCATCCATCCAAGAAGATATACAATGAATATATCAAAAACGTATAATACAAAAGAAGCGAAATTAAATTCAAACATTCCTGTGACTAAGGATTCAATCAAAGCAAGCAAACTGAATATTAACGGCAATGTGACCGATAAATATAATGCGGCAACCGCCATACCGTAAACACATGTTTTTCTGGTTACCCCAAGCTTAACAAATTGTGGCAGAAACGAGGCACCTGCAATAATACCGATAACAAACATGTATATCATGGATGATCCGGCTGAAAACATAAACAGATTATTTATAAAACTGAAATTATAATAAGAACCTGCTATGCCTAAACCGGTATACACAGCTATTATTATTCCTATAAACCAAGCAGACCACTTCATTTGTTCGATGTAAATATCTTTTGCAAGCTTCATAACATTATTTGTTTTCATATGAATCCTCCATTTCTGTTAAATGAATAAATAAATCTTGAAGTGAAATTGGGCCTATTTCTAATCCCAAGCGGTCAGCCATATTTTCAATTTCTTCTGTTCTTTCTCCGTAAATCATAACAGATTTTGTTTTTCCAAGCTGTTGTGAGCTGAGTATTCTTTTCCCTGCAACAAATTTATCAACTTCCACTGCATTACCGGTTATAGACATGCCTTTTGACGTTAAGGTTTCATAATCTTCGTGCAGCAGTAATTTTCCGT
The DNA here is from genome assembly GCF_032080165.1 of Sedimentibacter sp. Lineage (GTDB taxonomy): Bacteria > Bacillota > Clostridia > Tissierellales > Sedimentibacteraceae > Sedimentibacter. The sequence continues at coordinate 34,358 of NZ_DAMASY010000008.1, read as the reverse complement.
TGTCAAGTATTAAAACCTCATCAAACAAATAATCCATTTCGGAAACTAAGTGAGTTGACAATATAAAAATACGCGGATGTTTTTCTTGATCCTTTAACAACTCATTATAAAATTTCACTCTTGTGGGCGCGTCCATACTCAGATATGATTCGTCAAAGATTGTAATTGGTGAACGGCTTGCTAATCCCATAATTACTTCTAAGGCGGATTGCATTCCCTTTGAAAGTTTATTGACATATTTATTCATTGGTAATTTGAAAAGCTCTACCAAATACTTTGCATATTCTGCATCATAATTAGGTCTGTACTTTTCAACTATTGACAGCATTTTTTTTACTTTTTCTGTTTCTTCTTCATAATTTGTCTGAAAGTGAAAGGATATATTCTGATTTATTTCTGCGTTTTCATAAGGAATTACTCCAGCAATTTTTATACTTCCGGCAGTCTGTTGTCTGTATGAAGCAAGAATTGACAAAAGAGACGTCTTGCCTGCGCCGTTTCTCCCCAGTAAACCATATATTTTTCCATCTTCAAGATTAAAGGATACATCCTTCAATGCTTCGAAATTCCTATATTTTAAAGACAAGTTATTTACCTCAATATTGTAGGTCATTGATTATCACTCCTTTTTACTTGATTGATTAAGTTAATAATTTCATTTATTGATATACCAAGCTTAGATGCCTCCTGAACCAAGGGTACGACGTATTCATCCGAAAAAGCTTTTTTTCGTTTATCCATAAGCTTATTTTTAGCTCCTTCTGATACAAACATTCCTATTCCACGTTTTTTATACAAGATTCCTTCATCAACAAGCTGGTTTATACCCTTTGCAACAGTTGCGTGGTTTATTTTATAGAAATTTACTAATTGATTAGTCGATGGCGCCTGTTCTTCCTCTGAAAGAAGACCGTTAACTATTTGGTCCTCGATTATTTCACGTATCTGGATAAAAATCGGTTTGTCATTATTAAAGCTATTGTTCATAGCACTCACTCCTTTTTAAGAGTTTAGTTATATAGTTATACACTTGTGTATATAACCATATCACAAAAATATTTCTGTGTCAATAAAAAAGTTTGCAGGCAAGTTGTTTATTTTTTTAATAGTAATAATGAAAGCCCTGTGGTAAAATAAGGGCAAAACACGGATATGTATTTAGAATAATAAATAAATCAGGACAGGAAAAAGCTATGGAATTTGAAATTATACATCTGCCAAAAGACAAGTGGAAGGGAACTGTAATACCCATAAAATATACAACAGACAAATACTATGATGTTCATGTAAACAAAACAGGCAGTGGATTTACTATAGAGATAGAAAAGAAAGAGCTTGAAGAAGCTATAACACACTATTCTTCAGATAAATTGTATGAAGACCACTGGGAAAACGCATATGCATGGGGAATGGTAGTTAATGACGAATTAATCGCTGCAATGGAAACCGATCAAGAATTATGGTCTAATAGACTGAGAATTACAGAGCTTTGGGTATCGGAAAAATATCAGAAGCAAGGAATCGGTCATGCTTTAATAGAAATTGCCAAAGAGCAGGCAAGGAGAGAAAGACGGCGGGCTGTTATATTGGAAACACAATCCTGCAATGTAAATGCGATAGATTTTTATCTGCATGAGGGCTTTACCTTAATCGGTATGGACACTTGCAGCTATAAGAACAATGACCTCCAAAGAAAAGAAGTAAGGTTAGAATTCGGATGGCTTCAAGAAGAAAAGAAAAAATTAAACAGTAAAGATATAGAAATCCGAATGGAAGACAAAGATGATTGGTATGATGTAGAATTAATGACACAGCATGCATTTTGGAATAAACATCATCTTGGCTGTGATGAGCATTATCTTGTACACAAACTGCACCGCCACGAAGATTACCTTTCCGAATTAAGCAGAATAGCAGTAAAGGACGGACAGGTAATAGGATGCATAATGTATACGAAGTCAAGAATTGTTGACGGAGAAGACACATATGAAATTATAACCTTCGGACCTCTTTGCGTAGAGCCGAAATGGCAGGGATGCGGAGTTGGAGAGTTGTTATTGAGAGAAACAATGAGCTTAGCTGCAAACAAAGGATATAAAGGAATAGTAATATTCGGGGAACCGGATTACTATCCCCGAATAGGATTTAAAACATGTGATAACTTTAATATTACAACCTCTGACGGTAAAAACTTCGATGCATTTATGGCGATTGAATTAGCGGAAGACAGCTTAAAAGGTATAAAGGGAAAATTTCACTATTCAGAGGTTTTTGATAATCTTCCGAATGAAGAAGTAGAAGAATTCAATAAAAGATTCCCCAAACTGCAAAAATTAAGATTCCCTGGACAATGGGATTAATAACAGCCTGTCGACCAATTCCCATGGACGGTGCATGTGGAGACCGTAATCCTGTTGCAACGCTTGGAGGCCTTATAAATAGCGAGGTTGCAGCACCTTAAATAAAAATATATTTTAACGCGAAATAATGATATGGCTTTCGCGTTTTTTCTTTTTTTGATAAAATATTAATGTACCATAATATTTTATATAGATAAAAGAAGGAATACAAATGAAAAAAATATGGATTATACCCCCTGCACCTAAAAAGAATAAAAAGATAAGAGTTGCTGCTTATTGTCGTGTCAGCACATTTGGACCGGCCCAGCTACATAGTCTGGATACCCAGATAGAAGCTTACACAAGAATGATAAAAAATAATAAAAATTGGAGATTTGCCGGTGTATTTTATGATGTCGAAAGCGGACTGCGTCGAAAAGGAAGAACTGACTTGGATAAAATGCTTAAGAAAGCTGAAAAAGGTAAAATCGATTATATTATTACAAAGTCAATCAGCAGAATATCAAGAGACACTTTAGAAGTTTTAAAGATAATAAGAAACTTAAGGGAGAGAGGGATTAATATGCATTTTGAAAATGAAAACTTAGATTCAATCAATATAAACAATGAATATGAAATTACATTAAGAGGTATGTTGGCACAGGATGAAAGCAGAAATAAAAGTGAGGATATTCAGTGGGGATTACAACGCAAATTTGAAAAAGGAGATATCTTTACCAAATATAAGAGTTTCATGGGATATACTTGCACAGATGATACACTTGTCATTGTTCCGGAGCAGGCAGAGGTTGTCAGAAAGATATTTGAATTATATTTGCAAGGTCTTTCTTTGGGGCAAATAAAGTCATACTTGGAATCTCAAGGCATTAAAACAGCAATGGGAAAAGATACTTGGGATACAAAAACAATCCATAAAATGCTGAAGAATGAAAAATACAAAGGTGATACGGTGCTGCAAAAGACTATTACAGAAGATTTTATGACTGGAAAGAAAATTAAAAATACAGGGCAGCGAAACAGATATTATATAAAAGACAGTCATCCAGCCATTGTTTCTGCTGAAGTGTTTGATAAGGTTCAAGAAGAAATGGTAAAACGAACGAGATTTGTGAGTAATGAGGATGGTACATTAGAAATCAGTGGAAACAAATATAATAGCAAATATATTCTTGGAAATTTACTTGTATGTGGAGATTGTGGTTTGCCTTATCGGAGAAGGACAGAAAGGGGCAAAGTGGTCTGGAGATGTGCTACTAGGATTGAGAAAGGGAAAGAGGTATGCGTCAATTCTCCCACGTTGAATGAAGAATGGATCCAGAAAGTTTTAGGTGAAATGGTTTGTGAAAATAATCTCTATAACGAAGATATAGTACGAAATATAATTGAAAAGATTTTGGTTTATTGTAGTCGTGTAGAAATTTTCTGTAAAAATAAAATAATGTTTTATGTCAAGTTGAATAATAAATAGAAGTTGAGCGTTATAGGTAATGATAAGCAGAAAATAATGTAATTACTTTGTCTAACTTAATCCAAAAGATTTTTTAGAAGCAATTATGGAAGAAATATATCCTTTGGAGTGTAGAGGAAAGAGCGGTGACACAAGCATAATTTTGTATGTTGTAAATAGGAAAAATTACAAGTATTTAGTCGATTTTTCTTGTGAAAAACTTTTTATAAGGTTATAATTAATTTAACCATGTTATTAATATTATTATAGGAGTTAAGGAAATGTCAACTGTGAATGAGTTATTAGAGACAGCAAAAACTGAATGAATTTATTACATGAAGAAGTTTTTGACTCAAGATATATTTAAAGGATATAAGTGGAACAGAATTTCTCGTAGTGATCGATTTTTAGGGACTTTATTTCTTAATTATATTAAAATGGGTGATGTTGGGGTTATACAAATTTAAAAGACATCAGAGGGGCAGCGATAATATCAAAGGGAAGAAAGTGGGGTGTGAAGTGATGAAATATGAACAAGATTTTAGCGGAATAAATAGTTTAAGCGGTTTTTCGTTTCAAATTAAAGTGTTTGTATACTATATGCTTGAACTTAAGGAAGGCATGCAAATAGAATTTGAAACAATTGAAGATGTAAACGTTAAAAAAATTAAAGCTGATAATATTGATGAAAATAGTGAGAATTTTCGAAGTACTCTTTTGAGTAAAAACACAAATCAAGCTATTCAGGTTAAAAGAACAACGATTACAAATGATGTTGCTATGAAAATCCTATTAAATTGGATATTGCTTGAGTCTTCAAATAATAATGTGGAGAAATATATTTTATTGACTGAAAGCGTTTATAACAATAAAGACAATATTTTTGATAATACAGTAGAAGAAGTATACCAAACTATTAAAAAATCAAATAAGAAAAAGAATGCCACTATATCCAAAGTTAAAGAGTTATATAAAAATAACTATGAAGATTTTAAAAAGATATATAATGCTATAAACGAAAAATATAAGTTTTTATCATTGGATGACATCGATAAACAAATTGATGATAAATGTGCTATTCACTTTAAAAAAGCTGCTAACTCTATAGTCTATAACCAAAGACTTAAAGAATTGTTGCAACACATTACAGTCGAAATAATGGAAGCAGTGAACAAGAAAACTTCTTATACTATTGACTATTCCGGATTTATTAAACTGACTGAGGATATTTCATCGCGTTTAACTGAAAAAGTTACTGCTCCAATTTACTCGGATTTTAAAAAACTCAATCAGATTGACCTTTCGGATAGTAAAATATCAAAGTTAAGAGAGTATAAACAACTTCTTGCATGTCAATTGTCGGACAATTTAGTAAAACAGCATCTAACATATAAGAATTACTATGAGAATATACTTTTGAAATATATGGAGACGACTAAGATTAGCAAGATTGAGGAAATTGAAGAAACTACATTTGAGAATTTTGAAAATGTAGTATTTCGACTAAAAAAAGATGGTTGTGATTTACCATATAACAGGTTAGAAGAAACGAAAAAAATGCCTAATTCTCATGCTGAAAATGAGCAAATAAGGTATGGTTGTGGTATTTATCTTACAAGAGAAGATATAGTTGATAGACAAATTTCATGGGAGGATGAGTAGAATGCGAAATCTAAAGTATGAGTCAGAATCTATCCAGATTAGCATATATTGCAACATAATTAAACAAATTTTAAAAAAACACAATGAATTAAGTTTAAGTAAAATGTTGGTTTTTTCATATCTAATAAAAAATGATAATTACTTATTGAACAATGTATATAATGCCAATTCTTCTCAGGATTTAATTTATAAAGGCCTCTCTTTACTTTCAGGAAATTATATAGGTTTTTGTGAGAGTATCGAATATATTGTTAAGGCTATTCATCTTTTAAAAGTAAAAGATGTGATTCTTGTAGAAAACAGCATCATTAAAGCTATTTCAACTATGGATAGTGCTAAATTAGTTTACCTTGAAAGTGCCTTTTTAGAAAAAACTATTGAGGCTAGCAAGAGAATGACTGACAAACAATTTATGAAAGAGGTAATATACAATGTTTGAAATAAATAAATTAATGATGTTTAGTATGGACGATGATATATATACCTATAAATTCAGCACAGGAGTAAATTATTTTCGAGGGAAAAATAGTTCAGGAAAGACTGAGTTTTATAGTTTTATAGATTTTATGTTTGGTTCGTCTGAAGATATAAGGAAAAAGCCTTGGTATGTGGATTCTCTTAAGAAAGCTACTATGGTGTTTGAAATAGACAATATTAAGTATTGTATTACAAGAACCAGAGAGCCTAATCAGAACTATTTATATTACCTTGACGAAGAAGAATCAGATTCCATAGATTTAAGGGAATATAAGGATAAATTGAACTCCATTTTTGCCCGAGATATAAACTTATTAAAAGATATTCGGAATTTTACTGATGAAGAATTAACTTATAGAACATTTACAATGTTTAATTTTCTTGGTGAAAAGAGGCAGGGAGCAATACATGACTTTTTAGATAAATGTAGTGATGTAAGGTATTCGGTCAAATTAGCACCGGTTTTGAATTTCATCTTCAACAATAATTTAGAACGAATATATGAATTGCAAAATGAGCTTGAAACCTTGTTGTCTGAAATGAAAGAGCTGGAAACGAACTCCACTAGATATGATTTTGTTATAAATCAAGTTAACAAAAATCTTCAAAAGCTGGATGGAAATATTTGGTACACAGGTAAGAATGCAGATGACATACAAAAATATATAAGTTCCATTAAAAGTATGCAGAACATAAGCAAAAAAAAGAACGAAAGAAATATAGCAGATTTGGAGGTCATGTATAATAACATTTCAGAACAAGTAAAGATATATGAAAATAGGTTGTCTGATGCGAAGCAATTTGAAAAAGATAATGAAAATAGAAAATTGTTATTAAGTAAACTTGATGCTCTAATAATTGAAAAGGAAGAGTTTGACTATTTGATAAATCCTCTCAAAAAGCTATTATCTGAAATTGATAATACAATAGCATTCAGTAAATACGTAATAAGTGATAATACTATTAAGGAATTAAGAAAGCAGAGAGAAGAACTTAGAACTGCAATAAGAAGAAATAACTCTCGGTTTCAAATGTATACATTAGAGGATAAATCCAAATCAATAGCAATGATTGAAGATTGCTTAATGACAGAAGTGCTTTTTTCGGATGAGGAACTAAAAGAAAAGAGAAGACGAATTAAGGAAATACGAGAAGAATTAAAAGTGCTTCAAGCTATGGATGATATTAAAAAAATAAGGACGATTTCTGAATTTATAACAGATTTATATTATTCTGCTAAAGATATATCATCCGTTGTTGAAGATGATATGAATCAGGAAGGATTTAAAATTCAATATATTAAACGGGGCAATATTTTACAACCGATGATAACAGGGGCTGAAGAGATTGATGGCCAAATAAACAATAAAAAAGAAGTTAATTATTATATTGGTAGTATGGCGAGACATACGCTTATTCAACTTTGTGGATATTTAGCTTTTTTAAAACTTTTGATTGAGGACAACAGATATCCATTAATACCTATTCTTGTAATTGATCATATATCGAAACCATTTGATGAAAAGAATTGTAAAGCTATAGGGAAAGTAATTTCAAAAGCTTATGAAAGCATAGGGAGAGAGAATCTTCAGATTTTTATGTTTGACGATGAACAATTCGAAAGTCTATCGGTAGAGCCAAGTCACTCTGAAGATTTAGTTAATGAAAATAAATCAGGGTTTAATCCATTCTTTGTATCATTTTCATCTGAAAGTGATAGTGATGATGATGAAAATAATACTGGAGATTTATAAGCGTTATTACATAAATAGTAAGGGAAATAATATATGCTCTTAATATTGTGAAAAAGAGTTGTTAGAGAAGTGAATAAATTTATGATATCTTATTGTAAGAGTGGAGTAATTTCGTTATGAGCAGAATGTATACTTTGGCGGTTTATCAAGTAGTGATAAAAGTAATGAAAATAATATAATGGCAAGGTATTATTGATTTTTTGCTTATCAAATTGAAGTTAGAAGTTACAATTTCTATGAAGGAAAATATGTTATATGAAACGAAGAAAGATTATGCAGTATTGCTGAAAGAAGAAGGCATTGAAAGATTTATAGATACTAATTTCCATTTACTAATCATATTGAGATATATCCTGACACCAAGGGGATATCAGATGTGATGGTCTTCATTATTGCACATTCAAGGTATGTGGAGATGATCTGCCTTCTGGCGCGAAAAGCCCAATAAATTAAAGGATTTCGGCATTTTAGAAGAAAAATGGATGTGCGTTTCTGTCGTTACAGAGCGAGTTTGAGAACCTATTTACCCCAGAGGATATGTGTTTTGGAAGTAGTGGCATACATTTTGGCGCAAGGACACTTTTGGCAAAAATTATTTTACATCATAAAGAGCAATGTAAGAGGATCTGAGAGGATGAACAATGATTTTGAAAATTCAAAAGAATTTAAGAAAGCACTTGAAATAGTGAAGAAGCAGGAAGAACTATATAAAAGTATTATAAAAACATATACTGCAATATCTCCGGAAGCATTAGCAAAACTTCAAGAACTCAATGATAAAATAAGTAAGTGGAAAAACTCAATCAATAATATGCCTGGTCTTCTTAAGATGGCAGAAATACTCAAAAATTATGAGCAAGAGGTCAGAGAAAATGAAGGGTTAACTGAGTCTGAATATGAAGAAAAATATAGAGACGAGATTGAATGGAGTGAAAAGTTTGGAAGAAATGGTTGGGTCATTACCCAACACTCAAATCTCGCAGATATTAAGAAATGGGAGCAATCGCTATGTGAAGGAGAAGCAAGAATAGCTGGATTTTTTGACGGAAATGGTATAGCAATTCTTGATGTAGTCACAGAAGAGTTGAAAGAGAAGTATGTTACAGGTGTGTCTCAACGATATTTTAATAAAGGGATAAAAGCATTTGTAAAGGAAGATTATATGACTACTGCTATATATTTGTTTGCGTTGCTTGATTTTAGAGTAAATCAATTGGTAGATTTTCCTGATAAATATATGCCTAATAGAGAAAAATATTCGAATGAGGGATTTGTAATCAAAAGGCGGAAGATTTTAAAGAACTCACTGAAAGACGAAGTTTAATATCTAAGAAAATATATTTTTTAGAAATGTATCCATCATTAATTGAATATTTGAATCGGATATTTTATGATGAACCATACCCGTTTAAAAAGAATGTTGAACCCCTCTATTTAAACAGAAATTGGCTGATGCATGGTAGGATGGCAAGAGAGATCGAAAGATATGAATGCATACAGATTTTGAATGCTTTGAGTGCCATGGAGTTTATGTTCGGGGAAAATGAGGAGTGTTTTGGATGAGTAAAAGAGATGAATTTTCGCAAAAAACTATAGATAGATTGTGTGAAAGGGTGGGAGGAAAGTGTTCTAATCCAAGCTGCAGAAGAGAAACAAAAGGTCCTCACAGCGATTCACAAAAAAGAGTATCAATAGGAGAGGCTGCACATATAACTGCAGCTGCTGAGGGTGGTCCAAGATACAATCCAAACTTAACGTCTGAACAAAGAAAGAGTATAGATAATGGGATTTGGCTATGTAATTCATGTGCAACAATGATAGATAATGACGAAAAACAATATCCGGTGGAATTGCTGAATATGTGGAAAAGTATGGCAGAGTATGAACAGTTCTGCATTATTAACCAGGTAGATAACTCGTTGAAAGCAGAAGTGGTATTTGAAAATAGGAAAAATATTGCATGTAGAAAAATAAAAGAAGCATTTGATAATTTACATAATATATTGCGATACGCATATGAGTATTGGAAGCATAATTTTGAAAACCGATTTTATGATATTTTTTTGGAGAATGAGCTAATTCAACATTGGGGGTTATATAAAGAAAACTTAGAGGAAATTTACATCTATTTGGAAAAAAGAGTAGCCTTGCAAAATACGTTGATGGAATATTCCTTAGATTTAGGATTTGAGATTTGCCAAGAGATTGATAATTATTGTAGTTGTTTAAATTTTTCATATCAAACTGATAACTGGGGTGGATATGATAATTATTGGAGATGTTTTTTTGAAATGATATCAAGTTGTTATGATATAATGGATAGAATCAAAAAAAATGTGGATAATTTGTTATACCAACAGTATTCCCAATGATAGGGAGAATGAGTTTGTATATAGGGTAAAATATTTACCCCACACGTATATGCAGGACATACTTTCGTTATGTAGTATAAAATAAAAATTTAGGTGAATAAAGAGAAAATGGAATTTTTATATCTTAAATAATATCAAATATGGGGGAATCATTATGTCATGGAATACGGGATTAGACAAAAATTCGGCAGCGTATAAATTTGCTGCAGATAACTCAAGGGTAATTCGTGTTGTTGCCGGGCCAGGAACAGGAAAATCTTTTGGATTACAACGTCGAGTTGCCCGCTTATTAGAACAGGGACAAAACCCTAAAAAAATCCTTGCGGTCACATTCACAAGAACAGCAGCGCAAGATTTAAAAAATGAAATACAATCTATTGGAGTGGAAGGCTCTGAAAAGGTAATTGCTAAGACTTTACATAGTTTTTGTTTTGGCCTACTAAATAAGAAAGATATTATTAAAAATACCGGGCGCTTTCCAAGACCCATGTTAGAGTTTGAACAGAAACCCATGTTATATGACATAAGGAATGTCTTTGGTAAATTAAGCGATAAGCAGAAAAGGCTTAAGGCGTTTGAAGCAGCTTGGGCAAGGCTTCAATCGGAAGAGCCTGGATTTCCATTAGACGAGATTGACAAACAATTTGAACGAGAAGTACTCTCATGGCTTAAAAACCATGAAGCAATGCTTTTTGGAGAAATGATAATCGAAACATTTCATTACCTTAGAAATAATCCAAAATGTTCTGAAAGGCGAGAGTTTGAACATATTCTTGTTGATGAATATCAAGACCTTAATAAAGCTGAACAAGCTGTGATTGATCTATTATCAACAAATTGTAATTTAGCTATCATCGGAGACGATGATCAATCAATATATTCTTTCAAGCATGCTCATCCAGAGGGAATACGCGAATTCCCTCAAACACATCCAGGATGTGACGCTATCGACTTTGACCAGTGCCGGCGTTGTCCAAAACAAGTAGTGACTATGGCTTCACGCCTTATAACCCAGAACGCCAATCGCACATTAAGCGATTTGCAGGCTTTTGAGAAAAATCAAAACGGCGAAGTAAAAATTGCCCAGTGGAAATCCCTTGATGACGAGATTCAAGGAATAAGCAATAAAGTGTGTTCAGATATTGAAAAAGGTAAGATTAGTCCGGAAGATATATTAATTCTTGCGCCAGTAAGAAAAATTGGTTATAGAATCCGTGACTCACTCGTACAAAGAGGTATTAATGCTAAATCATATTTTAGGGAGTCGGCTATAAGCACTGACGATTTAAAGTACAATTTTGCTTTATTGACTTTAATGGCTAAACCAAATGACATGGTTTCTCTTCGTTTTTTATTAGGGCATGGCAGTCAAAATTACCGTACAAAAAGTTATATGAAATTACTTGACTATGCTAATAAGAATGACTTATCTGTCTTTGAAGTTTTGGACAAATGCGCTGAAGGTAGTATAAAGGTTGCCAATATTTCTTTTTTATTGAAGAAATATTCAGAAATTATGGATCAAATTAAAAATATAATGGTTGTTGTTAAAGATGATGGTGAGGTCCTGATTGACATTTTCGCAGAGGACATTCCGGAAAACAGCGATTTTAGAAGTATACTCACGGAAGCTGTTGCAGAATCTGAAGAAGAACAGGAATCTGGCTTAGAACTTTGGCTTCAGAAAATCCATTCATATATCGTTGAACGAGTTTCTTTTCCAGAAGACACATCAGAACGCGACCATGTTCGCATAATGAGCCTGCATGCTTCAAAAGGATTAAGCGCAAAATATGTTGTTATAATGAGCGCAATAGATGAATTAATTCCTCGCTTAAATAAGGAAAGTGAGGTAAGCCTTGAAAAGCAATTGGAAGAACAGCGGCGATTATTCTATGTTGCAATTACTCGATGCAAGAGTAGTGTTGATGGTTATCCCGGCACGCTGATAATTAGTTCATTTGTAGGGCTTCCAGGGAGTGAAGCCTTGGGTATAAATATACTTGCAAACCCTTATAGCTGGCGGTCTACATCCGCTTCGCGTTTCATCAGAGATTTTGGAGAAACAGCTCCAGAAACTATTGCACCGCGAAAATAGCATTTATTATATCTCCACAACTTCTGTAAGCTGCTTGAGAACGTTGGACACTCGTCAGGAATTGGATGATATTCTTAAAGGTGTTATTTTATAAAAAGTAAGAGTTAGGAGTAAAAATTATTGAAAATAAACTCTGACGCCAGGGGAGTGCCAGGCTCGAACGTCATCAGAATCACACACTCAAGGCATGTGGAGTGCGTAGTATTGATATCAAGGGTTGAAAAGTGAGTGTGGAAAAAATCTGTAAATAAGCTTTTCACGGGGTTTTAAATTTGGAAGCAGGAGTTTGCGAACCGGGATTTTTTGTTCAGTGAGAACGAGTCCAAAAAAGTTATGAAAAACCTAATCATAAGAATTTTCTTGTGCTTAGGTTTTTTAAGATGAACCGCACATTTATCCATCGTGATACGTTATACATAGTGAAAGGAGGTTTCTTATGTCCGTAAGCTTACAAGATCAATATGATAAAGTATACCGATATTGTTATTTCAAAGTAAACAATAAAGAGATAGCAGAAGATTTGACGCAAGAAACTTTCCTGAAATATTTTAGTCAAACTTCATATATAAATAGGGGCAAACCTCTTGCTTATCTATATACCATAGCTAAAAATCTATATATTGATTTTTATAGAAAAAGTGATAAAGAAGAAAATCTTTACGAAGAAGTATTAGGTAATGATAACGTTTCTGTATTTGAAACAAATTTTGCTATAAAACAGGCAGTATCCTCGTTACCAAATGATTTACAAGAATTACTTTTGCTTCGATTTGCAAACGAGCTTGGCATTAGTGAAATAGCAAATATTATGGGGATTTCACGGTTTTCAGTTTACCGTAAGTTGAATAAGACATTTGGTATACTAAAAACCATTTTGAGAGAGGAGGATTTTTCGTGAGAAATAATTTAAAAAAAGAATTGAAAGCAGCTTTTGATGCTCCAACACCTACAAGAAAAAATCTATTTTTGAACCAATTAGATTATCCTACAGCAAGTCGAATTGATTTTATCAAATCGCAATTAGGATATATAAGGAAACGTATTTGGTTTTTGTCTGTATTATTATTCACAGGTACACTTCTGGGGCTATATTTTTACAAAGTTTCTACCTCTTTTGTCTGGGTTGTATCCTCTGTTTTGCCTTTTGTTTCTCTTGCAAGCATAAGTGAAATTGTTAGAGGCACCACATATAATATGGAGGAACTTGAAATGAGCTGTAAACACAACTTCTTAGAGGTTAGTTTTGTTCGATTAGGAATATTGGGAGTAGCAAATTTTATCGTTCTAATTAGTATTTTGCTTTTATTCATGAGCAAAACCGACTTCGGATTTTTTAGATTAGGACTATATTTAATAACACCATTTTTACTCAATTGCTATGGCTCACTATTTGCTATAAATCGTTTTAAAAACAAGGAAACAACGTATATTTGTGGTTGTGTTACAGCTTTTGTCAGCATATTAAATACTCTACTTTCAATACAAATAAATGAAATTTATACAGAAAGATATTGGTTATTCTGGGTTATGTCATTTATTGTTTTAGTTGTATTGAGTGTTAGAGAGGTTGCGAAACTAATTAAGAAAATGGAGGAATTGCAATGGAGCTCATCATTGACCGTTTAACAAAGCAATATAAAAATAAGATTGCCGTCGATCGTATTTCATTGACACTAAAAGAAGGCATTTATGGACTATTAGGAGCAAATGGTTCAGGAAAGACAACTTTTATGCGAATGATATGTGGAGTTTTAAAACCCACAAGTGGAGAAGTTAAATTCAATGGTATCGATTCAAGTGAAGAAGAATACAGAGATTCGTTAGGTTATTTACCACAGGATTTTGGGTATTATCCTCAATTTTCTGCCTATGATTTTTTACTCTACATGGCAAGCTTAAAGGGTCTTACAAAGCAACGAGCAAAGGAAAAAGCAAATGACCTATTAGAGTTGGTGGCACTTTCTGATGTGGCAAAAAAGAAAATTAAAACATTTTCAGGAGGAATGAAGCAACGTTTAGGTATTGCTCAAGCAATGCTAAATAACCCCAAAATCTTGATTTTAGATGAGCCAACAGCAGGTCTTGACCCTAAAGAGCGTGTACGTTTTCGAAATTTAATTTCCAGATTGGGTAAAGACAAAATTGTGTTACTATCTACTCATATTGTTTCAGATGTTGAATATATCGCTTCTACAATTTTGATGATGAAAGATGGAGAAATTATACATGAGGGTGGCCTTGATGAAATCATTAGTGCAATAGAAGGAAAAGTTTTCGAATGTTCAGTAGACAGTAAAACTGCAGATAACCTAATTGCTAATTATCAAATTATAAACATACGAGAAGAATCAGACAAAACCTTTTTACGTCTAGTAGCAGAAAAGTCCCCATGTGAAACTGCGATTGCTGTATCAGCCGTATTGGAAGATTTATACTTGTATTATTTTAATGAGGGGGTATACAAGAATGAATAGTTATTATGAATTAGTTAAGTTTGAATACAGAAAAATTTTACGAAAACGTAGTACTATCATTACATTGCTGCTAACTGTTTTTCTTACTGCATTTAGCTGTGTTGGACCATTAATGGGAAATTACTACATAAAGGGGGAGGTATTAGAAAGCAATTATGATGCTATGAAGAAAGATAGGGAATATATAAGAGGGTTGTCGGGTAGAGAAATAAACAGTGATATACTTTCAGAAACAATAGAAGCATATTCTCACATTATACCTACTGATGGGAAATATACAGATACTGATGAATATCAGCAGTATGCCCGACCATATAGCGAAATTTACTATATGATTAGAAAAGCATATAATATAAATGATTTGGAGGAAATGTCATCACTTACCAAAGAAAATCTTAATGATTTCTACACAACACGTCAAAGTATGGTTGAAAAAAACATAGAAGACACAACAATGAGTTCCACAGAAAAAGCAAATTCTGTAAATATGAGTAGAGAAGTTAAAACACCATTTATCTATTCATATTCAGGCGGATATACAAGATTTTTTTCACAAATGTATATAACAGCTATTTTAATATGTTTTATCTGTTCTGTTTGCATCGCTCCATTATTTGCAGGCGAATATACTGATAGAATGGATAGCCTTATTTTGTCATCTAAATACGGTAAAAATAAAATTATATATACAAAATTATTTACAGGCATATCTTTTTCTATTCTATTAAGCATAGTGCTTGCAGTAGTATCTTATATAATGGTGATGACATTTTACGGATGTGAAAGTGGCAATTCACCAATTCAATTTCTTTTACCACTATCAATACGACCATTTACAATGAGACAGGTTGCAATGATGTACTTTGTTATAATTTTATTTGGAAATATATTATCAACTTCATTAACAATGATGTTATCAGCAAAATTAAAATCTCCATTTATAGTTATTGTAATAATGACAGTAATTACGATTTTCCCTATGTTTGTGAACATATCTGAAGACGTACTGTGGATATATCATTTATCCAATCTTATTCCTGTAAATATGTTTTACCTTGATAATATTACGGGTATATTTTCTGTAGATTTATTTGGATTAATCCTACAACCTTATGAACTTATCCTTGTTTTTGCTATTGTAATAAGCGTAATATTATTGCCATTTACATATCAAAACTTTAAAAATCATAATTGCATATAAAAATACTATATTTTTTCAAGAAAAGTGGATTTGGAGCAAAATATACAAATTTGAGATTTCCTCTGTAATATTATAAGCATACCAAGAAGCTCACAAATTTCAATTTACCTTAATAAAAATGTGAAAACCTCTCTTATCACCAACATAGAATATAAATGCACTGAGATAAAAAATCTTGGTGATTTTGTTTTATATAAATGAAAATAAAATATTGAAAAAGAGGCGAAGTATTCAACCAACTTATGATATGCAAACAGAGAAAGTAGAAATATAAGTAAAGTAATCTCCAACAAAAAGACCTTATAATCTTGAGTTCTACTTCAATTCTACCTCTGGTGGGTGTACTTCTGCATGTGAAAAGAATATAATTTTATCAAGATAAGGAGGAAAATAATATGAACCAAGAAAAAATAGGAAAGTTTATAGCTTCCTGTAGGAAAAAAATGAAATGACGCAAGTTCAGTTTGCTGAGAAACTTGGGGTAACAAATAAAGCGGACTTATGCTTAAAGGAAATAAACATAGTCATATAAAAAGTACGATCAAGCAGTATTAAATGATGATACTTATAAAGAAAATGCGAATAAAATATCTACAAGTTTTAAAATTGCCGGAGGTGCAAAAAGGCAGCGGATACGATTTTAATGGTTATAAATAATGGTGTGTAGCATCTTGCTATACATCATCTTTAATAGAGTGGAAACCTGCCGTCTTTAGGCTATAGTTTGTATTATGATTTTTTGCTGCCTGATAAATAGTCTGTAAGATTTTCAATAATTACTTTATAAGTGTTGGCACGTGATGAGAGCAGCATAATAAAAAGAAAAATAATTTCATCATCATCAAAATTCCGGCAGTCTTCATATATATTTTTTGCCAGTTCTTCAAGATCCTTTTCCAGCTTTAATACTTCCTTTTGCTCAGACGATAAGAAAATTTTATATAAATCATTGATACTTTCGCAATTAAAATGATTTTTCTCATATTGGTTCATTATAATCTTGACATCTTCGAGTGATAATATTTGTTTTAAATAAAATATGTAAATCAAAGAAATAATATGCTGAGGATAATATTTTTTGTTTTCCGGCTTCGGAATAAGCTCGTTTTTAACATAATTATTTATCATTGATTTAGTCAGTATTTTATCTTTTGAGTTGCGTTTATAATGCTCCAGATTTTCATTCATGAATGAAAGAGCCTGATCCATATATAAATTAATATTAGGAATTTTTGTACTTTCAATTTGATTTATGAATTCGTTAGTATTTAAGAAATCTAATAATTCCTCGACTTGCATATTGCACTCCTCATATTCGTATTTATTAATATTATATGGTATTAAAAAATTTTTTTCAAGTAAGCATTGACTTTTTTTCAAGAAGAGAATATCATAACTACATAATATAGTTTTAAAAACTACATAGGAGGTATTGATATGAATACTGATAAAAAAGAATTAACAAGCGCGTTTACGCACTTAGGAGGTGCCGTATTTGGAGTTGTTGGAACGGCTTTGCTTTTAAATAATTCAAAAAATTCCAATAATGTCGTAACCCTGGCAGCTTTTCTGATATTTGGCATCAGCATGGTTTTATTGTACTCCACAAGTACAATTTATCATTTCATAGACAAGTCGAAGCAAAAAGCCAAGCTGGTAATGAGAAAGCTTGACCACATCATGATATTCGTCTTTGTGGCCGGAAGCTATACGCCTATTTGTCTGCTTGTTCTGAACAACAGCATTGGTTACAGGCTGCTGGCACTGGTTTGGTCAATAACATTGGTCGGTGTTGTAATTAAGCTCTGTTGGATTACAGCTCCGAACTGGGTCAGCTCCTTGCTGTACATATCAATGGGCTGGATAGCCATATTGGTTTTATCCCCTCTAACAAGTAAAATGCCGGCCGGGGGAATGTACTGGCTGATTTCAGGCGGAATATTTTATACAATAGGCGGAGTGATTTACGGACTGAGAAGACCGAA
The DNA here is from genome assembly GCF_032080165.1 of Sedimentibacter sp. Lineage (GTDB taxonomy): Bacteria > Bacillota > Clostridia > Tissierellales > Sedimentibacteraceae > Sedimentibacter. The sequence continues at coordinate 16,528 of NZ_DAMASY010000008.1, read as the reverse complement.
TATAAATAAGTCATATTTTGGATTCCATGAGCTGTTTCACATATTTGTGCTGGCAGGCTCTTTATGCCATTATGTTATGATGTATTTTTATGTTGGGTAGGTTTAATAGTGCATGAAGCAGCTCGATAATTCCATGGATATGCCATTTGACCTAAAATATTGGTTATTGAAGATATATTGCATCTTACCCTGCCGGACAAAACTTTTTCGAAAGAGGAGCGGTGCTACTTAGCGCAACGGAATGGTTCTGAAAAATCCTCCCTATATTCTCAAAAATTCCTATTGACATATATAGCTAACAGTATTATATTACTAATATGGTTAGTTAATATGTGTTAAGGAGGTGTTGAAATGGATTATGAGGCATTAGCCAGGCAGTTTATGGAATGCATGCATACGATAAGAAGAGCAGGACCGCAAAAGCCTATCGAGGAATCCATGCGGGGAGAAGCGTTTGTTATACAATTCCTGTCACATCATGGAGATTCCGTATTACCAAGTGAAATCAGCAATATCATGGGAATCAGTACAGCCCGGATTGCGGCCGCTTTAAACAGTCTGGAGAGAAAAGGATGGATAACACGGCGAATTGACACAGACGATCGACGCAGAATCTTAGTGGATTTGACTTCGGAGGGAAAAGCGCATGCAGAGCAGCATCATCGCAATATGATGGAAAATACGATAAAACTGCTATCAATGCTGGGAGAAGAAGATGCCAGGGAATATGTCAGGCTCAGTAAAAAGCTTGCTGAAAAAGTAACAGCACAATATAGAAAAACCGATTAATCAGCGGTCGCGGTTTAAGTGACCGCCATTTATTTCCATAAAGCTAACACTATTAGATATTAATGCTATTATTAGAATGGAGAATGTTCAATGTTAAAAATATTAAAACGTTTGAATTTGATGGAATGGTTACAAGCAGGAATCAGCCTTTTGTTCATCATCGCGCAGGTTTGGCTTGATCTGAAGCTTCCGGACTATATGTCAAAGATTACACAGCTGACCCAGACACCCGGAAGCGAGATGTCGGAGATATGGAAGGCCGGCGGATATATGCTTCTCTGTGCGTTAGGAAGTTTTGCAGCGGCTATGACTGTAGGTTTTTTCGCGGCACGGATCGGTGCATCATTCTCGCAAAGGCTTCGCAGCCAATTGTTTAATAAGGTCGATTCTTTTTCGATGGAAGAGATCAGCCGTTTTTCCACTGCCAGCCTGATCACCCGTTCCACCAATGATATTACACAGGTTCAGCTCTTGATAACTATGGGGTTGCAGATGTTTATCAAAGCTCCGATCCTGGCGGTGTGGGCAGTCACAAAGATTGCCGGAAAGGGCTTTGAATGGACAGTAGCAACCGGAGTTGCTTTATTCATACTTATTGCCGTAATCTCGGTAATTTTTGCTTTTATTATGCCTAAATTCAAAAAAATGCAGGTGCTGACAGATAATATGAACCGCATAACAATGGAAAATCTGACAGGTCTGCGTGTGGTTCGTGCATATAATGCAGAGAACTATCAAAATGATAAGTTCGAAGCAGCCAATGAGGATTTGACAGCCACCCAGCTGTATACAAGCCGGGGGATGGCAGTATTTCATCCGATGATGAGTATGATGATGAGTGGGCTGGGTCTGGCAATTTATTGGATTGGAGCATATCTGATCGACAGCGCCAATGATATGGATAAGCTGGACATATTCTCAAACATGGTGGTCTTTTCATCATATACAATGCAGGTTATTATGGCGTTCATGATGGTGGTGATGATATTCATTATGATGCCAAGGGCAATGGTATCCGCAAAGCGTATCAATGAAGTTCTGGAAACCGAGCCGGTCATTAGCGATGGTAACATAACAAGCGGTAAGGACGGAATAGAAGGAGAAGTAGTATTTAACCATGTCAGCTTTCGGTATCCGGGTGCTTCCGATTATGTGCTTCAGGATGTAAGCTTTTCTGCAAAGAAGGGAGAAACAGTGGCATTTATCGGTTCCACCGGAAGCGGGAAGAGTACATTGATAAATCTGGTACCCAGATTCTTTGATGCTACCGAAGGTGAGGTTCTGATTGATGGTGTCAATGTGAAGAACTACACCCAGGAAGCTCTTTATAATAAAATCGGTTATGTTCCGCAAAAGGCAGTGATGTTCAGAGGGTCGGTCAGCTCAAATGTTGGCTATGGTGATAATGGCCGTGAAGCAGCTTCTGCATCAGATATTCAGAAGGCAGTCCGTATTGCGCAGGGAACAGAATTCATTGAGAAAATGGACGGGAAGTATGAGGCAGAGATCGCTCAGGGCGGTACCAATGTATCCGGCGGACAAAAGCAACGTCTGGCGATTGCCCGTGCAGTCTGCCGTAAACCGGAGATATACATCTTCGATGACAGCTTTTCGGCGCTGGACTATAAGACCGACCGGGTGCTGCGATCCGTGTTAAAGAAGGAAACTTCCGGTGTGACCAGCCTAATCGTGGCCCAGCGTATCGGAACAATTATGGATGCGGATCAGATTATTGTGTTGGATGAAGGAAGGATTGTCGGCAAAGGAACCCATGAATATCTGCTGAATAACTGCGATGTATATCTGGAAATTGCAATGTCACAATTGAGTGAGGAGGAACTTGCAATATGAGTGAAAATAGTGTAAGAAGAAATAATCAAGGACCTATGAGAGGCGGCCACGGGATGTCCGGACCGGTAGAAAAACCCAAAAACCTTAAAGAAACCATGGGCAAGCTGATCCGGTACTGCAAAAGCTATTTGCCTGTTATTATCATTGCACTGGTTGCAGCTGCGGCAGGGACGGTTCTGCAGATTGTCGGACCGGATAAACTCAAGGACATGACCAATGAAATCAGCAAGGGTCTTCCGGCGCTGTTAGGCGGTGTACCGGTAATGAACAGCATTGATATGGAGACCGTGGCAGATATCGCATGGTTGCTGGTGTTCTTTTATGCCGGCTCCATGCTGCTGAATCTGTCACAGAGTCTTATGATGGCGACGGTAACACAGAGAATCTCGAAGAGGATGCGTTCGGATATTTCCCGGAAGATCAACCGCCTGCCGCTTAAATATTTTGACCGCACCACCCACGGGGATGTCTTAAGCCGTGTGACCAATGACGTGGATACAATCGGACAGACCCTGAATCAAAGCATTGGAACCCTGGTAACCTCCATAACCATGTTGCTCGGCTCGTTGATCATGATGTTTTACAACAACTGGATTTTGGCGCTGACCGCGGTTGGTTCCAGTGTAATCGGATTCGCTCTGATGATGCTTATTATGGGTAAATCACAGAAGCATTTTGTAGTGCAGCAGAGAGAACTCGGCAGGATCAACGGGCATATAGAGGAAATCTATACCGGACATAATGTGGTAAAGGTTTATAACGGCAGTAAGGATGCAAAGAAAACCTTTGAAGAGATTAACAGCAAGCTCTATGGCAGCGCTTGGAAATCTCAGTTTTTATCAGGACTTATGATGCCTCTTATGGGCATGGTCGGAAATCTCGGTTATGTGGCAGTCTGTGTGGCAGGAGCAGCTCTCGCAATGAATGGAACTATTTCCTTCGGAGTTATTGTTGCATTTATGATGTATGTCCGTTTCTTTACACAACCACTTTCCCAGATAGCTCAGGCATTTAATAATCTGCAGAGAACAGCCGCAGCGGGAGAGCGTGTGTTTGAGTTTCTTGAGGAAAAGGAACTGATCAATGAAGATCAGAAACAAAAGCAGCTTTATAATGTAAAAGGCGATGTTGAATTTAAGCATGTGAAATTCGGTTACACTCCGGATAAGACGATCATTCATGACTTCTCAGCTAATGTAAGGGCAGGACAGAAGGTTGCTATTGTCGGCCCTACCGGTGCAGGAAAGACGACCATGGTGAATCTGCTGATGCGCTTTTATGAGTTGGATGGCGGTGAAATTCGTCTGGATAATATTCCTATCAGTCAAGTTCCGAGAGAAAATGTGCATGAACAGTTTGGCATGGTTTTACAGGATACCTGGCTCTTTGAAGGAACCATCCGTGATAACATCGTATATGGTAAGCAGGGGGTTTCACAAGAGCAGGTTGTTGCTGCTTGTAAGACGGTGGGACTACATCATTTCATAAAAACCATGCCGGAGGGATACAATACCGTTCTGAGTTCCAAAGCAAGTCTCTCCGAAGGACAAAAGCAGTTAATTACCATTGCCCGTGCAATGATACAGAATGCACCGCTTTTGATACTTGATGAGGCAACCAGTTCTGTGGATACCCGTACCGAACGAATTGTTCAACGTGCAATGGATAAACTGACGGACGGACGAACTTCTTTTGTTATTGCCCATCGACTTTCTACAATCAAAAATTCCGATCTGATTCTGGTTATGAAAGACGGAGATATAATTGAAAGCGGCACTCATGACGAGTTGCTCCGAAATAATGGATTTTATGCCGAACTATATAACAGCCAATTTGAACAAGCCGCTTAGCAGACTGGTGTTAATATATATGGGGCAGTTCATAATTTAATCTATGAACTGCCCCATATTTTTTTATTCTGAGGTGAGTAAGCGCATGAGAAAATGAGTATAAAAGAATTAGGTGACTCTTTTACAGATGAGCTACCACAAAGAAAAGCGAATATTTTTAGAATGAAAAGGTAAGCTATGATAATAGTGGATATTATGATTTTAACACAGATAAAATAACTAAATGATGTTTAAATTGAATTCTTGGAAAAGAAATAAAACCATAACGGAAGGCGGCTTGTTAATGGATGCTATTCAAATAAACAAATTGAGAAAATACTATGGGAAACATCTCGGTGTTGAAAATGTATCATTTTCTGTGAAGGAAGGTGAAATATTCGGATTCGTCGGACCAAATGGAGCCGGTAAATCAACAACCATAAGAATGCTGCTGAATTTTATATTTCCCAGCGGCGGCTCCGCAACAATATGCGGTAAGGATGTAGTAAAGGAAAGTGAAGCGATTAAGAAATTCACGGGATATATTCCCAGTGATGTCAGATTTTACGGGGATATGTCAGTAAGGGATTTAATTCGAGTGAGCAATGGATTTTACAGCAGTTCCCGTGAGGAGGAAACAGAGCGGCTGTGCGAAGTTTTTGAATTGGACAGGACAAAGAAATTCTACGAATTATCTATGGGAAATAAGAAAAAAGTAGCAGTTGTTTGTGCACTAACAGTAAGACCGAAAGTACTGATATTAGATGAGCCAACTAACGGACTTGATCCCATTATGCAGAAGCAATTATTCACAGAACTGAAAAATCAGTCTGCAAATGGAGTTTCCATCCTATTATCGAGCCACAATCTTGGAGAAGTACAGGAATATTGCCATAGAGTTGCTTTTATCAAACAAGGAAAAATCCTGGCATTAACAGACTTAAAAGAAATACGCAAGCCTCAGAAAATACTAACCACTTGGGGCGGCAAGGACATCGCTCACTATGACATACAGCTGTTGGAACGAAATGAAGCTAAACGTGTTTTTCGCTATAAGGGAAATAGTTCTATGCTGCTTAAATTATTACAAGATGCCGAGTTTGACGATTTTACCATTGAAAATGAAAGTCTGGAAGATCAGTTTATGAATCTTTACGGAAAGGAGGAAGAGCAATGAACGTTTTCCGATTAGAGTTAAAAAACACATGGAAAAGTACCCTGAGGTGGGCGATTGCTTTAGGAGGTATTACATATATGCTTCTTGCATTTTTTCCTTCTATGCAATCCGAGTCTATGAAGGAGCTTGCAGGAGCAAAAATGGAGGGAATAGATCCTGCATTATTGGAAGCACTGGGGTTAGCAGAACTCACAGATTTCACCGTTATAACAAATTTCTTTGGTTATGTGCTTCAATATATGACTTTGGCTATAATGGTGCTCGTTACACAATTGGCAGTAAATTCTCTTGTTAAAGAAGAAACAGACGGAACCATTGAATTCTTATATAGCAAGCCGGTTTCACGCAGTTCAATATTGTTGCAGAAAACACTTGCAAATATCTTTTCTTTTATTTGTATACTTATATTTCTTTATATTGTAGCTGTTATTGGTTATCTATCCTACAGCGATTATAATTTTGCCGAAAGCATGAAGGAAGCTGCTGTCTTTTATTCTGCCATCCTGTATGTCGGATTCGTTTTTATGGCATTGGGAGTTTTTCTATCCACTTTAATAAAAAGCAGTAAAGGCTCTTCCGGAATTGTAATAGCAATTGTATTTGGTACATTTATTTTAGGAATTATGGGTGTAATAGTAGACGATTTAAGTTTTCTATTCTATTTATCGCCTATGGATTGGATTAAAACACAAAAATTAATGACGGAAGGGATAAGAATGGAAGAATGGATAGTTGGGATATTGACCATTCTTATTTGCTATATAGCTGCACATGAAATATATAAGAAAAAGGACTTACGTTCATAAGTGTTATGTACTGAGGCAGCTCAGGAAGTTTTATTTAATTGAACATTGCTTGAATCATCCGGAAATAAAATCTCTGAATATGTATTATTTACGGACAAAAATTTTGTTGACAATAAAGTAAAATACATATTGACAGGCTGGATCACAGCATCATCATGAAGCGAAAGGCGGACTACGAGGTCTATGAGAAATTGATGCCGCCACGGGTGATGACATCCGATGGTGAGGTCATTACCGGTGAGTTCGACACCGGCACTCTAAAATAAAAAGAAAGAATCGGTATTTGCCAAGTAAATGAGTATAAGAAATAATCACATTTATTCATTTGTCTCATATTCTATATTAGACAAATGAATAAATAACTTACTACATTAACATATTCTTTATAAGTATATAGTAATGTTAAGTTGAATTTTTAAAACTCTCAATGTAAGGAGTAGATAATATGAATTTATCATCAAGAGTTAATTTTAAGGATGATCATGAAAATAGTAATAAGAGCTGTGACACATGCGGACAAATACTAAAATGCGGAGAGGTTGGTCAAGCATTATTATTTAATGATGCGAGTATAGGAACTTCTGTACCTGCAGCTACTATCACCATAGATACTTCTGAATTTTGCAACCCATGTATAATACTCGAATTTACATCTAATATAATTGGAACACTTTTTCAAGGAACTTTAAACTTTCAAATATATAAGTCCTGTAATGATCAACAACCAATTCCTATTGGTTCGCAATTTTCTTTTGCACAATCCATACCTATTATCTTTGCTAATATGTTTACATTTTTTGTATGTGATTGTGACTCATGTTTAAATGAACGTTGTACCTATAGTGTTGTTGTTTCAGTTGGCGGAGCGGCTCCCGTTATTGGTAATGTTGGCGTTTTTGCAGCAAGGTTATCTGCAATTATTACAGACAATCCGGAACAAGATGATGATTGTTGCTGTAATAAACTTAGTCATAAAGAAGACAAGACTATTTTAAAGTGCGGAACGCCGGGTGGTTCAATACCAATAGTTCCAGGAACTTTAGAAGGTACTGCTTTTACGCTTGGTACTCTTGCTTTAAACACTTCCTGCCTGTGCAATCCCTGTGTAAGGCTTGAATTCACAAACACTATATCTTATTCAAGCCCTACCACTATTGACAGCACAGTTGTAAACTTCCAGGTATTTAGACTTTGCGACAATCAGCGTAACTCAATACCAGTAGGACCACAGTTGGTTTTTTCAGTTCCATATACAACTATAATAGATCCACCTATAGCACCTGGATTTTCTGGCACTTCAACATTCTCTTTCTTTGTTTGTGATTGTGACATTTGCCCCGATGAATGCTGCACATATTCAGTAGTAGCAACTACCGCTACAGCTGATGCTTCAGTTACTATTACCAACGCAAGACTTTCCGCAATAGTTGCAGATAATAACTGCAGATGCTGTTAATACAAAATTTAAAAACTTTGCTGCTATAAAAGGCTCTAATAATTATCTGAGCCTTTTATTTGTATGGACGACAGCTTCTGGATTTATGCGCTTGCGGGCAATATGATCATTCGTGCCGAGTAAAATGGGTAAAACCGGTCAATCTTAAATGATAAAAATGATAATTCGGTTTAATTTGACAAGGATAAAATTAAGGGTATAATTAAAATAACAAATGAATGGGAGTAATTATGCTTATAAGAGGATCGATAACTGAAGTTGAAATTATAGATTTAAATCACACAGGGCAGGGAGTCGCTAAAATAGATAATTTTGTTGTATTTGTCAGCGTAGCAATTACAGGAGATGTAGTTGAGATAGAAATAACAGAGACAAAGAAAAATTATGCGGTCGGGCAGATAATAAATATTGTTAAACCTTCTGAATTCAGAATAAAGTCACCATGCGAACATTATGAGCAATGCGGCGGCTGTCAGCTAATGCATATGGATTATAACAAACAATTAAAGTATAAAAAGAACAGGGTAATAAATGAGTTAAATAGAGCCGATGTAAAATTTGAAGAATCAGTTGTAGAAGATACTATTGGTATGAAAGACCCGTATAGATACAGAAACAAAACAGCATTTTCCGTTACGGAAAAAAATAACGAAATACTAATCGGACCATACGAACAAGGTACATACAATACTGTTGATATTAGCAGCTGTATGCTTCAAAGCAAGGAAGCGGATGATGTTGTAAAAGCTTTTAAAAATCTGATGATAAAATACGATATCAAAGCTTATGACAAGAATACAAGACAGGGAGTTGTAAGAAATATTGTAATAAGGAACAACAGAAGAAATGAATTAATGCTTATAATAGTTACAACTGCCGAAAAATTTCAAAATAAGGATGATTTAGTTGCAGAAATAACATCCCTCGTACCAAGTATTAAAACTGTTGTTCAAAATATTAATGATAAGTATACAAATTTAATTCTTGGAAGAAAAAATATTACTATATATGGTGAAGGTACAATCACAGATACGATTGATGATTTGATTTTTACCATATCACCTGAAACGTTTTTTCAAATAAACCCTGTCCAGACAGAAAAGCTGTATCAAAAAGCTATTCAATATGCAGACATAGGCAAAGATGATATTTGCTTTGATATATATTGCGGCATAGGCACAATTTCCTTAATGGCTGCAAAAAAGGCAAAAAAAGTATATGGAGTGGAAATAGTAGAGCAATCAATTATAAATGCAAGAGAAAATGCTAAAAAAAATAATATCAATAATATTGAATTTTTCGCCGGCAAAGCAGAAATAATTGTTCCGAAGCTATACAAACAAAATATAAAGGCAGACATTGTTATAGTCGATCCTCCAAGGAAGGGCTGCGAAAAAGAAGTAATAGACACCATCATTAACATGTCACCAAAAAAAGTAGTATATGTATCCTGCAACCCTTCAACCTTAGCAAGAGATATAAAACTTTTAGAAAACAGCGGATATAAGTTGAAAAAAACTCAACCCGTAGACCAATTCCCATGGACGGTGCATGTGGAGACCGTAATCCTGCTGCGACGGCTGGATGCCTGATGAATAGTGGGATTGAAGCACCTTAAATAAAAATATATTTTAACGCGAAAGAATGATATGGCTTTCGCGTTCTTTCTTTTTTTGATAAAATATTAATGTACCATAATATTTCATATAGATAAAAGAAGGAATATAAATGAAAAAAATATGGATTATACCCCCTGCGCCTAAAAAGAATAAAAAGATGAGAGTTGCTGCTTATTGTCGTGTCAGCACATTTGGACCAGTTCAGTTACATAGTCTGGATACCCAGATAGAAGCTTACACGAGAATGATAAAAAATAATAAAGATTGGAGATTTGCCGGTGTATTTTATGATGTCGAAAGCGGACTGCGTCGAAAAGGAAGAACTGACTTGGATAAAATGCTTAAGAAAGCTGAAAAAGGTAAAATCGATTATATTATTACAAAGTCAATCAGCAGAATATCAAGAGACACTTTAGAAGTTTTAAAGATAATAAGAAACTTAAGGGAGAGAGGGATTAATATGCATTTTGAAAATGAAAACTTAGATTCAATCAATATAAACAATGAATATGAAATTACATTAAGAGGTATGTTGGCACAGGATGAAAGCAGAAATAAAAGTGAGGATATTCGGTGGGGATTACAACGCAAATTTGAAAAAGGAAATATCTTTACAAAGTATAAAAGTTTCATGGGATATACGAGTGTGGGTGATAATCTTACCATTGTTCCGGATCAGGCAGAGGTTGTCAGAAAAATATTTGATTTATATTTGCAAGGTCTTTCATTAGGGCAAATAAAGTCATACTTGGAATCTCAAGGTGTTAAAACTGCAATGGGAAAAGAAACTTGGGATACAAAAACAATCTATAAAATGCTGAAAAACGAAAAATACAAAGGCGATACAATGCTGCAAAAGACTATTACAGAGGATCTTATGACAGGAAAGAAAATTAAAAATACAGGGCAGCGAAACAGATATTATATAAAAGATAGTCATCCAGCCATTGTTTCTGCTGAAGTATTTGATAAAGTTCAGGAGGAAATGGCAAAACGTGCGAGGTTTGTGAGTAATGAGGAGGGTACATTAGAAACAAGTGGTAGTAAATATAATAGCAAATATATTCTTGGAAATTTACTTGTGTGTGGAGATTGTGGTATGCCTTATCGAAGAAGGACAGAAAGAGGTAAAGTAGTGTGGAGATGTGCAACAAGGATTGAAAAAGGAAGAGAGGCTTGCCTTAATTCGCCCACATTAGATGAAAGTTGTATTAAGGATATATTAGGTGAAGCTGTTTGTAAGAATGGAATTTATGATGAAGGCGTAGTGAGAAATGGAGTTGAAAAAATTCAAGTTTTTGATACTTTTATTTTGATGTTTTTAGATGATGGTTCTCAGAAGAAAGGGTTATTATAGAGTGTTGAAATATAAAATCCTCTACAAAATGGACTCTTATGGTATACGGTAGAATTTATGGGTTCTGGACTTGATTGCTTCCATTGTGCGATAGTTTTTTAAGAAAATCATCGAAAATTATCTTAATTTAAATAATTATGGTGGAAGGGTATACAATTTTAGGGTATAATTGTGTTAAGGATTTTAAATGGTAGTTGGTATTTGAATTAGAGTTATGTGGAGGAATAATGTTTATTAAAAGTGCAACAATTTCTGAATTAGGGTATATTAGAAATTTAGAGCTTTTATTTTGTAATAATGTTAATATTATACAAGGTAAAAATGGTTGTGGGAAGACCACTATTCTAGCTGCTTTGTATTCCATGTTGCAAGATAAAGAGATAATGCAATATAAAAGTGAAAATAATAAAGCACAAATAAATCTGAAAATAGTAGATGATAATAAGACTATCTTACTGAATAAGTGTTATAGAAATAATCGTTCGGAAATAATTGTTGAATCTTTTGAAGAAATGAAAAATTTAATGTCTATTAAACGCAATAAAGTATATTTGTTTAGTGGTGAATTTATAGGTCATAAGTATAAATTAGATAGCAATATGATTAGCAATGCTCTAAAGCTACTAACTGAATTAGGTATAGAAGATGAATTTACGATGTCTACTTCTATAAAATATAATAGCTCCTATAATTTTATGTCAGGAGGCATGCAAGCGTATTATTGGATCCTTAATTTGTTGTACCATATTCCACAAGAAAGTGTTTTTATGATGGATGAACCTTTTGCTATGTTAGACTTGCACATTAGGGAACAACTCTTGAGTATAATTAGGAAAATGGAAAGTATACAGTTTATATTAACCACAAATTCGAGTGTAGACATAAAAAGTGATTATACTAAAATCTATTTAGATATGAAATATGAATATTACAGCAAGTATGAAAGACCTAATTTTGACTATAGAAGAATATTTAGTGACGATATAAAGCGTCTTTATATTGACGCAGAAAATAAAAGACAGTTGTTAAATGAAAAACCTATAATTAAATATAAATTGGATGAAGAAATAGGTGAAGAAGAGAATATGAATGTAGAATTTAAAGAAATAAAAGGAAATAATCCGTGCAATTCAATTATTGATAATGCGGAAATATATATCAATGCATTTCTTAATAGTAGGGTATCAGGTATAGGAGTAATAAAATGGGGAATAGCGGATGATGGGATTGTAAAAGGCGTAAAACTTTCCAAAAAAGATAAGGACATAATTGATAGAAAGATATCCGAAAGAATATGCCAAATGAAGCCGTATGTTAGCACTGACGGTATTCACATTTCCTTTGAAAAAATTGCTTGTTGCGATAAAATTGTTAATGATTTATATGTAGTGGAAGTATCAGTTGAGTCTTCTGATTCGGATATACTTTTTTCAACTTCAAAAAACGAAATATTTATTAAGACAGATGGCGGAAAGCGAAAACTAAATCCTTATGAAATACAACAAGAATTACAAATACGTTTAAGGTGCCAAGAATAAGATCAAAAAAACAATTAAGCAGTTTGTGTAACTATTAGAATTCACATTTATTATTTTATATGATCCGAAATTAAGGAGGGATTGCTATAGCTATTAATGAAGAAACAGCTAAAACGCTTTTTAACTTATCATTAAATCTTGATAGAGAAACTGCAATTCAAGCACATAAATATCTTGAGTCTCACAGTAGGATAACAGGATATCTTAAATACCCAACTAGGGATATAATATTCCCAAAGGATAATGCTGAGTATTTATGGGTTCATCAAAAAATACCATATCTTATTTATGATATACCAAGATACGAATTGAAAGATTTCTATATAGATAGAATTCAGTACGGAGCAATATTTAATGGTTACAGTAATGACCGTATTAATATTACATTGATTGAGGGATACTCAGAGTTGCTGGATTATATTAACAAAAGCTCTGATTTGAAAAAATTAATGATCGAAGAAGATAAATTAGACAGCTTGGAATATAGAGTAAAGTATATAATTTCAGGGATAGTAGAAAGATATTTATATAGCATTAATGCTCACAAAATATTCCAGATGATTTAGGTGACAAGCTTAAACCATTTGTTAAAGAAAAGATATTACGATACATTAATCCTCGGTTGAGTATTGATATTTATATTCCAATTTGTTTAGCAACATTTGAAGATGATAATATTAATTTGTCAGAACAAGTAAAAATCACTCGTATACCTGATGATATACAAAAGTCAAGGCAACAAGCTTGTTTGTATGAAACAAATAATGAAGATTGGTTGGCTTCATGTGCTACTCATATGATAGTTTTACATAATTATCACTTTAATAACGATGAATTTATTTCAATAAATAAGGCTACTCGGAATTATCATGCATATCCTCTTGTTAATATTGATGAGATTATGGCTATTATACGAGTCGTGACAGGATACACTATTGGATATGAACAAATCTTAACTCGTCCACTTAATTGGATTGATGATTTTTGTGCAGATCTTACATCGTTATATGGTGCTAAGTCACATTTTGTTAATGCAAAAGAAATAGATAAAATGTGGATGCATTTATCAGTAAGTAAGATTAGTTCAGAGCAAGTATTTGAAATTCAGAAACTATATGCTACTGTTCTTTCGAGCAAAGCTGACAAAGCAAAAGGTGGGTTAACATTTGCGTTAAGACGGCTTAACAGATGTATGCTTAGGGATGAAGATGATGATATGGCAATAGATGCAACAATTGGTTTAGAAACGTTATTATCTGGTGGTAACAAATCAGAAATTACGTATACAATTTCAAATAGAATTTCTGTTGTTTTTGCGCATGAGCGTAACGAACATTACACACAAAAAAATTGCAGAGAAATTATGAAAAAAATTTATAATTATAGATCTAAGGTTGTTCATGGGGATACAATAAAGGAAAAAGATAAGTATCATAAAATAAATGATTCTGAAGTCGAAATAGAAAAAATTGCAGTCGATTTTTTACGATATACAATATTATTTGTTTTACATAATACAGAATATCTTGATGCAAAAAAGTTTGATGAATTTATTGATTGCACAGTGTATGGTGAGCAAATTAAATAATCCGTATTAATATTACAAAACACGTTACTTTGTGACTCTATAGAGTATCTTGCTCATTTTTGATCTTATCAAAAATCATTATAGAGAAAGAACAATATAAAATATATGTTTTGAGTCTTGAAACTTTTTCTCCTGAATTAAAAGATTTATATATTTAAAATCAATAATATTAAGGTTAAAGGTCAAGAGCATATATTATCTTAAATGTTGAGCTTGAGAGAATTCCTGATTTAAGAGGTAAATAGATTGGAGGAATAAAGATATTTTGCATGATTGTACTCATTAATTTATTTATAGAGTGCAGAGAACATACTATTATGTTAATTTATGTAGTAAAAGGTAGCTTTAAATATGGAATGGGTATTGGCTTACCTATTAGCTGAAATGTAAGTTTTTATGGCGAAGATATAGATTATGGAATTGAAGTTAACCTGCTAAGATCCGGATAATTTATTATTCTCAAAAGTATATCAAACATGATAATTGATAGTTGGAATTAGTAAAAGTATTTATATTATATGTCTGGTGAATTTAAATGTATGTCAGAATCTCAATGCCATATAATCCATGCAACTGGCACTGATTTTAATAACATTTGAGAGATTATATTCATGTCACGTTGTTGATAAATTCAATGATACCTGGTTTATCAAGCAATGGCTGTTTATATAGCTTTTTATAAATTAAGATCCTTTATACAGATAGAAAACTATTTAAAATTTTATAAAAAAAGATATATAATTAGTAATAGAGGTGTGAAAATGGCTATTGAATTATTGGATAAAATAGTTTCAATGATTATTCAAAACTTGAGACTGAGTAAGCATACGAAATTAATAGAGATTATAAAGAAGTCAGAATATGCAATGGAATGGCGTGACCATGATAATTGGAATGGTGGAATTGATTATTATGACTTGGTTTTTTACTTGGATTTTGATGAGTATTGTGTAATCTACGATGAAAAAGAAACATATCAAGAAATTATGGAACAATTTATATTCTGAAATAATTAATATTTTAGTAAAATCTAAAGTACAAGATAATTCTATTGTTTCTTATGTGCCGATAGGATGGGAAAAGGTTGATGATGCTATAATAAAAATGAAAGAAATTTTAGTTAGTGCTTCATTAACTGAAGATTATCAATCTGTCGGAATGTATGGCCGTGAGGTTTTGATAACATTAGCTCAACTAGTATTTAACAAAGATAAACATCCATCTGTGGATGGAATAGATATTGGTAAGGCGGATTCGAAAAGAATGCTCGAAGCATACATTAATGCCTGTTTAAAGCACCGAAAGAATCCTCGTGAACTGAAATTTGCTAAATCAGCAATTGATTTTTCGAATGAACTAACACATAATCGGACCGCTACAGCCATTGATTCTGAATTGTGTTATAGTGCTGTTGCAACCACAGTTAACATAATTAGAATCATTAATAGGTATAATTAATAGAGATGTTTAAAATGTTCAATGAAGGATTTTTTTAAAATCTTGAAGAAACAATATATCATCATTTAAGAAACTTGAATATTGATAATATCTTTGTTGTGTTTTAGAATAAGTATTTTGAAAAAATTTGGGGGTAATAGTGCAAACAATAGGAAATATTTCATCATTTGTCACTTTGATATCATTTATAATTTATTTTATAGGAAAATTTATTAGGATTAAAATGAGCAAAAAATTAAGATATGAAAGCATTGCGGTTTATTATAATACTTGTGAAAATAATTTTAAAATTGTTGATGAGTATTATATAGGGTCAGGTAATTCCGAAAAGATAATTGTATCATCCGAAGTACCACTTAACTGGATTAAGATATATGAGTGCGAATATGATTATAAGAAGAATAAATTTAATAAAGGTAAATTGATTGAAAGACATGGCTTTTTAAGAGCAGGCAATGCAATACAAATAAATACATATCTTCCGTGTGGTATGCCTGCACATATGTTGGAATTTGAACGATATGATTATTTAATAGGAACTTTTCATCTTGCAGAAAATGGTAAGAACGGTATACTGGAGGAATGTGTTAAATTATCTCATACATTACGTAGTTATTTATATTATATTTTTGAGTAGAAAATTAACATTAGATTATGTAATTGTATTAAGGCTGTGAAACTTTAAATAAAGACATTTTATTAAAGAGTGTATTGCGTCTACTCTGTTGGCGCATATTCAATACTTTTGAATACTACTAGATTAAACGCAAAACAATTATAGGAATTTTATAAATGTTGAATGATATGAAAAGGCAGGTAAACACACTGATGCCAAGGGTATACCAGATTATGTGGTCATCAGAATCACAGCAACAACGCATTGTGAGGTAGTGGCTAAGCTCGAAAGAAAATGAAACTGAGTAATACCAATAGTTTAAGCCATTGAGTGTGTAGCTGACATTTAATGGTTTTTGTGTATATGTGAACATATCTACTAGATTTTATGTAAGCGTCAAATACACCCAACCCAAATAACACTTCACCGGATATATAATCAAAT